>CAVRHC010000001.1:0-9898 GCA_963720835.1 uncultured Pseudomonadota bacterium
CGATCCCGATGAGGATCCGCCAGTGATGAAATCAAGATTCCACGGGTTCCGCGGGTAAGGTGAAACGGCGTTGTAGCCAGACGGCTCGTAGGCAAGCTCGGTCATCGCCGTGAAGCCAAGGCGGATGCGCCGGCATCGTCGAGACATCGCAAAACATCGGCATAGCCAGGCAAACCGAAATCCAAGACATCGGCCAGGCCGCCCTTCGGATGATGTGCTGGTGCAACAAACAAATCCTTGGCCGCATAGGGAATGAGCGAAAGTACACCGCTGTCTGACGAACGGATATCCGGACGTTGAATTTCGACGAAGGCGTGCAGCCGCGGTTCGAGTTTGCAAGTTCTATCAAACGCGGTCTCGGCTATGATTGTTTGCGCTCGTTTATCAAGCGCTGCCCAGTCGGAAAATCGCGCGCTTTGAGTTATGAGTGAATGATTTCAAACTCAGGCCACCAAATCACTACTGCAGGTTGATGGGACTTGGTCATTCGTTTAAACCGGTTTCGCAAGAAGGCATTTTACCGTAGCCTGACGGATACAATAGCCTACCGTGAGGCGCTCCATGAAAATCAAGCGTATCGAGCACATCGCGATTGCCGTAAAGAGCATGGCACAATCTCGGAAATATTCGAAACGACGTTAGGTTTCAACCTCGAATACGAAGAATACCTTCCACAGTACAAGACACGGCTGGCCATGTATCCTGTCGGGCAGACCTATATTGAACTATTGGAGTCCTATGCGGACGACACGGAGACTGCGCGCTGGATTGCCGAACATGGCGAGGGGCTATTTCACATCTGTCTTGAGGTCGAAGACATCGAGGCGGCCTTGGGTGAATTGACGCAAAAAGGCGTCAAACTAATCGACGAGCAGCCACGCGTCGGTCATGCAAATTCACGGATCGCATTTATCGACCCGAAATCAACCGGCAACGTCCTGATCGAGCTCGTGGAGCTGGCAAAACCATCCTGACGACAAATGCCTCGGACGCTGGCGGATGCCATCGGCGGCTGGCGCTTCCGTTCCATAGCCTCTCATTCCGCGAATTCGGCGTGTAGAAATATTTTAGCTGTCGTGGCCCCGTCCCTTCCGAAAATCACGTCCGGACGTATTGATGATGCAGCCCCGCCAAGATCGGAATCCGCGAGGGCGTCGAGACGTTCCACGCCAAGCGGCCGGCCAAATTCACCAGCACATGAAGCCTTTCGCCGCTAGCTGAGCGTACGCCCGCCGTCGATATAGATGGTTTGCCCGGTGACGAACGCACCGGCGGAAGACAAGAGAAAGATCACGCCGCCGATGAGATCGTCGGGCGTTGCGAAGCGGCCCATCGGGATGCGCGCCAAGGCCGCGGCGCGCTGTTGTGCGTCGTCGAAGATCGGCGCCGCCAAAGGTGTCGGCGTCGCGGCAGGCCCTATGGCGTTCACCGTGACGCCATAGGTCGCCCATTCGACGGCGAGCACGCGGGTGAGCTGCGCGACCGCCGCCTTGCTCGTGGCATAGGCGGCGTAACGCGGATTGGACACCACGCTCGACACCGAGGCCAGGGTGACAATCGCGCCGGCGCGCTGCGCGACCATCACCCGGCCGGCCGCGCGCGCCAGCCGAAACGCGCCAGTGACATTGACGTCGATGGTCTGCTGCCAGGCCTTGTCATCGAATTCGAGCGCATCGGCGACGCGATAGATGCCGGTGGCATTGAGCAAACCGTCAAGCCGGCCCCACAGCCGCACCGTTTCCCCGACGGCGTCGGCGCAAGATGTCGCACTCACAACGTCGATCTGCGTTGCGCTGGCCTGGTGACCGTCGCGCTGCAGCGCCTGGGCGACGTTATAGGCCGCCTTGGCGTCGATATCGGCGATCAGAACCTTGGCGCCGCGCCGGGCTAAAGCTTGCGCCAGCGGCGCGCCCAGACCGCCGGCGCCGCCGGCGACCAGGATGGAACGGCCATCAACATCGAATAGTGCGTCGGCCATTTTTGCGATCAATTTGTCTTTGCGGCCGGCGGCGTTTGCGGCGCGGGACCAAGATGCATCAATTCGCGCGCCTCTTCTGGCGTGGCGATTTCGCGCCCTAGCTCGCGCACGATGCGCGCCGCGCGCTCGACCAGTTGGGCATTGCTGACCGCCAAAACGCCGTGGCTGAAATAGACATTATCCTCCATGCCGACGCGGATATTGCCGCCGAGCGCCAGCGCCATCGTACTCAGAGGCAGCTGGTATTTCCCGATGCTCACCACTTGCCAGGACGAGCCTTCCGGAATGGCGTCGATCATTGCCAGGAGGTTGGCAGGCGTTGCCGGAATGGCGCCTTTGATCCCGAGAACAAAACTGAAATGAAGTGGCGGCTTCAACGCGTCGCGTTCGACCAGATCGAGCACGTTCTGAATATGGCTCAGATCGTAGACCTCGAGTTCGTTGCGGATGCCGCGCCGCTTGCAGCCGTCGACGAATTCCGCGTTCCATTTTTTCGAGTTCGGGAACAGGAACTCGGTGTTCTTGTGCTCGAAATGGAAGGTGCCGCAATTAAGCGTCAATTGGTCCGGCTGCGGCCGGATATTGAGCAAGTTCATCCGCTCTTCCAGCGTGAACGGTTCGCCTTCCGCCTTCGGGTCCGTGTAGCGCAGCCCGATGCCGTTACCGACCTGAGTGATCATGCCGGGGCACCGCGACATCACGCCTTCGATGACCTCGCCATAGACCTCGGGCCTGGCGGTGGTGACGCCGCCGCCGTCGCGAACGTGCATGTGCGCAACGGTGGCGCCTGCGTTATAGCAATCGTGGAAATTTTGAATGATGTCCTTCGGCTGCTCCGGCAGCGCCGGATTCGATTCGCGCCCATGCAAGCCGCCGGTGGTCGCGATTGTGATAATGACTTTGCCGGGATTGGTCAGGTTCGGCTTCATGCGCATTACCTTTCAAATGCTATAGCGGATTACTCGAAGCGGCCCTCGACGGACAGCGGCGTCTCGGAAAGCACCGTGTCCGGCTTTGCGGCACGCTCAGCCGGTTTTGACACGGGGGGCGTGTGCGGCTTGGTCAATTGGATGTAGACGACGACGGCGACGAGCAGCGCTCCGAACAACAAATTGGAGTAGATGCCACGGTCGCATAGCGCGCCGTAACCTGACAGCGAGACGATGCCGAACAGCCAGCGCTCCAATGCCGTGAGATCGCGCCAGAAGTATCCGTAACAGGCGACCGACACGGTCCATTGCAATAGCAGGCAGGTAATGATCGGCACCAGTACTTCCCAATGCAGGTGGGGGAAGCTCATCAGCGATGGGTAATAGACGAATGCGAAAGGAATAACGAATGTCGTCAGCATCAGTTTCATCGCGTCGCGCGCAGTTTCGAGAAAGCCCGCCTGCGCAATCTTGGCGGCCGCCAACGCCGCGACGGCGACTGGCGGAGTGAGCGCGGAATAGCACGCAAAATAGAACACAAAGAAATGTGCCATCAGCGGGTCGACGCCGAGCTGCTGAAGGAACGGCACCAGCGCAAGCGCGACGACGATATAAGCAACCGGCGTCGGCAGCCCCATACCGAGGAATAAGGCCAGGATGGCGGCACCGATCAGCAGCAGCAGCTCGGAATTGGGTAGGATCAAAATAAGGATCGTGCCGAGCCGGTTCGACAAGTTCGTAGTGAGGAACACCTGTCCGAGCGGGCCGATCGCGATCAGCAGCAGCGACAATATGGCCGCCATCGATAACGCGTCACGGAATGCGCTGACCACCTCCGACCAGCGCGGCCGGTATTTTCCCTGAAACATGCCGAATGTGAGGGCGATGATCGAGCCTACCAGCCCGGCATAGGACGGCGTGTAATAGCCGAGCAGCATGTACATCGCCGCGCCGAACGAGACAAGAAAGGTCGGCAACATCCGCAAGACCAGCCGCACGTCGACCTGCTCGCTCAGTTTTGGCAGTCGGTTGCGACGGGCGTACACGATCACGCCGGACGTCACCCCGGTCATGTAGAGAAGTCCCGGTATGACCGCCGCGAGCGCGATGTCGACGTAAGGCTTGTTCAGCAAGGCAGCGATGATGAAGGCCGCAAGACCGAGCACCGGAGGCATGATCTGGCCGGCGGTTCCGGCGGTCGCCTCGATGGCGCCAGCCATAGACGCGCTATATCCCTTGCTCTTCATCATCGGAATGGTGAAGCGGCCTGTGAGGACCACGTTCGCCACCGCTGTGCCCATGATCGCAGCGATGATGCCGCTGCCGATGATGGCTGGAAATGCCGCGCCGCCGGCGACGCGATTGCCGGCAGCCTTGCCGACTTCGATCACCATCTTGAGCGTACCGACCGCAAACAAAGCGCCGGCGAAAATAACGAGAAACCAAATACTGTCTGCTGCCTCGCGCAAAAACCAGAACAGGCCCTCGTTGGTGCCGAGGCCAAGATAGTTCATGACGAATTCAGGGTCATAGCGCGGTGTCGCGAGCAGCGGGTATGGAATGAGGTAGCCGTAGAAGAAGTAGACGACGGAGGCGGCGATGATGCAGGTGAGCAAGCTTCCCCAATGAAACCAATTGAGCAAAAGGACGGAAGCGACAAGTACAAGTCCGACGTTGAAATCGAATGCGTCGAAGAACGGCTGCGTCGTTTCCAGATGAATGGCATTGAGCCGGACATAACCAGACGATGCCATCGCCGCGATGGTGGCGATCACGGCCAGGCTGAAACGAAAGGCCCAGTAGGCGCGGCCGCCGGAATTGGGCGCCTTTAGTCGCTGATCTGCAAGCTCATGCAGGGTGATGAACCCGACCATCGACATCACGCCGAACATGAACGTCGAATAGTATATCGACGACGACGTCATGCGGATCAGGCCGGTCGCTGTGCCTGCGAGGTAGAGACTCAGCCCGAGTCCGAATATCCAGAACAGCGCGTTAGCGCCGTCACTTGTGAAACGGAGAAAGCGAGTTCACCTGCGCTCCGCACGTCTTGAAAAAATGCCGACGAGGACGTCGACCGGCGCGGAGTCACCGCGCCGGTCCGGCCTTTTCGTTCATTGCACCTTTGAGAAGACGACCGGCGGATACTTCTTGTGCTCGTCCCAAATGCCAAGCTCGATGTAAGCCTTCTTGGCGCCGGGGTGCACATTGGCGTCGTCGAGGCCGTCCAGCATCATGGCTGGCGACCACAGCTTCCACAGCGCGTTCAGCTTGGCCATTTCCGGGCCGTACTTGGCGACTGCCTTGACGAGATGATAGGCAACATCGTCAGGCAGCGCCGGGTTCGCCGCGATGTAGCCGCGGTTGAGCGCCGACATAAACGGCTTTTCCTGCAATGGCAGCGTCTTCGCCGGCACTGTCGTGGTCAGGAAGCCGGTGTGCCACTGATTGTTGACCTTATCGATTGCGGCTTGGTCGACCCCGATGTAGTTGATCTTGCGGCCGGCCGCTTCGAGTTTGCGTAGCGGGCCGCCGACTAACCATTCCTTGTAGGTCGGATCGGTGCCAAATGCGGCGACCGCGGCATCAGCGTTGCCATCAATCAATTGCTGGATCGCGGCGTCAGGCGTGACATGGCGAATGTCCGAATTTTTCGGCGTCACGCCATAGCCGTATTCAAGAATGAGGCGCGCGAAGAAACCGAAGTCGCTTTGCGTGCGCAGACCAAGCGCGATACGCTTGCCCTTGAGATCAGCCGGCGTCTTTATGTTGGGGTCGAGCGAAATGAAATACTTGCCTTGTCCCCAGAGCGCTTCACCGAAGAGAAGCTTGAAAGGCGCTTTCACCGGCTCCGGCAAGAATTCCTTGAATTCCGGCCGTCCGCCTTCCGGCGCCAGCAGCACGATCGTGTCTTCGGTGCCGAACACAGTATTCTTCCAGCGGCGTTGCCTCGCCCATGGCGCGGATGTTGTACATGTAGCCGGGCGTTTCTTGCGGCGCGAGCGTGATCGGCTCGTTGCCGCGGGCGATCAGATTGCCGAGCACCGAGTAACCTTCGGTGTTGCCGCAACCGAAGGGGCAAATCAGCATCGGGATGATTGGGTTTTGCGCGCGAGCGGGCGCAGTCGCGATGACGGACGCGCCGACCACCACGAGGGCGATGAGGCAACGGCCTAAGATTCGAACAACCATTTATTCCTCCCTGATTGAACAGCGTGTCGTTTTTGATTCTTCGCTGCAGTCTATGACTTTTGACCGATCAGCCGGTGGCCATGCGGCTGGAAGTGCGGTCGGTTTACGATGTTACGGCCGACTTTTCTACTGCTCCTGCCCAACTCCGGCTCGATGACGAACAGCATCTGACCGTATTCAACAAGCGTCGCGTTTTCCGCTCCGATTTTTTTTACGGTTCCGCTCCACTCGGCTTGAATGGTGGTGAAAAGCTTCATGACTTCGATGATGCAGATCGGGTCTCCCGCGTTGACCTTGCTGCCGACGTCGACGAAAGGCGGCGCGCCAGGCGCGGCCGACCGGTAGAAAGTGCCGACCATCGGCGCCGTGACGGCATGCGCCGGGAGTTCGCTGTCGGCTGCGCGCACCGTCGGCTGAGGCCGGTCGGACGGGCCGGCGAAAATCCTGTTTTCGCGTTCGCTTGCAATAACGGCCTGGCTGCCGGCGCCATGACGGCGAACCACCAGCTTGATGTCGTCGGTTTCGAGAACAAACTCATCGAGCGAACTGCCGTCGATGAGTTTGAGGATTTCGCTGACCTCGTCATAACTCAGCCCCATACACTCGCTCCCGCGTGCCCCGCGTCAGTCTTGACCGAGATGAGCGGCTAGCTGACTCGACGCCGCCGAGAGCGTCGGCAGATGCGTAATGCATTCGGCCACCGTCATGCGCGCATGGGGTGCCGAAATCGCGAGACCGGCGCAGATCACGCCCTTGCTGTCGCGCACAGGTACGGCAAGGCACACGACGCCCGCCAGAAATTCCTGATTGTCGATCGAGTAACCGCGCTTGCGGATTTCATCGAGCTCGCGACGCAGCGCATCGGGATCGGTAATTGTGTTCTCGGTGTAGCGCGCCAGCGTCGTCGCGCCGATCAATTCATCGCGGCGCCTGCGCGGTTGCACGCTGAGCAGCAGCTTGCCGACCGAAGTACAGTGCAACGGCACGCGCGAGCCCGGCTCGAATTTCAGACCGAACGGCCAGGACGCCTCGACGCGGTCGAGATAAACGATGGCGTTGCCGGTCATCATTCCGAAATTGCAGGTTTCACCGACCGCTGCGGAAAGCGCTTCGAGAACGGCGTGACGCGGCGCCGACTGCATCGAGGAGCGCACTGTGCCAAGCGCAAAACTCAGGAGGCGCGGGCCCGGGCCGTACACGCGGCGGTTCGGCTCGCGCTGCAAAAGACCCTCGCTATCGAGCTGGCGAACGATGCGGTGCATTGTCGGCTTGGGCACACCCAATAACACCGCCAGCTCGGAAATGGCGAGCGGCCGCTGCTGCGAAGCAATGGCTTCAAGAACCGCGAACACTTTTAAAGCTGGTCCGCCCTTGCTCTCCGGGCCGGATGGCGCACCCCCAGCCCGCGCCCTTGCGCCGGGGGTAGGTGGAAGCGGGCTGCTGTCCGATATTTGGGGTCACGTATCATGCCAATTATCAGAAACTGAAAAAAAGAGTGTTGCAAGATGATTTTTTGTTCTGCCACAGTACTCGCGCAGGATCTGCAACCAAGGGGCGTAAAACGGTGAAAAGAGTGCTGATTGCGAACCGCGGAGAGATCGCTTTGCGCGCGGTGCGGGCCTGCCGCAGCCTGCGGTTGGAAACGGTCGCCGTTTATTCGGACGCCGACCGCACTTCCATGCATGTGCGGGCCGCTGACCGCGCCATTTGCATCGGACCGGCGCCATCAAGCCAAAGTTATTTGAATGGCGCAGCGCTGATCACCACCGCGCTCGGGTGCGGTTGCGACGCACTTTATCCCGGCTACGGCTTTCTCTCCGAAAAGAGCAAATTTGCCGCCGATTGCCGCGAAGCCGGATTGATCTTTGTCGGCCCGAGCCCCGATGTGATCGCCATGATGGGCGACAAAGTCGCGGCACGCCGCACTGCAGAAAAATTCGGCATCCCGCTAGTCCCAGGCAGTGAGAATGCGTACCGCGAGGCGGACGAGGCCGCAGCTTTGGCGAATGGCATCGGCTATCCACTGTTGCTGAAGGCGGCCGGCGGCGGCGGCGGGCGCGGCATGCGCATCGTCGAAGCGGCGGAAGACTTTGCCGCCGCATTCACGCAGGCTTCGGCCGAAGCCGCCGCCGCTTTCGGACAGGCGGACGTCTATCTCGAGCGCTATTTCCCGCGCGTGCGCCATGTCGAGATTCAGGTTTTCGGCGACGCGCATGGCAACGCCATCCACTTGTGGGAGCGCGATTGCAGCATCCAGCGCCGCTACCAAAAGCTCGTCGAGGAAGCGCCCTCGCCCGTGCTCGATGCGTCAAGCCGCCGCGAGATGGCGGAGGCCGCGGTGACGCTGGTGCGCGAATTGCGTTACGAAGGCGCCGGCACCGTCGAGTTTCTCTACGATCTCGACAGCGGCAAATGGTTCTTCATCGAGATGAACACGCGCATCCAAGTCGAACACCCGGTGACTGAAGAAGTGTTCGGGGTCGATCTGGTGGCTGAACAGTTGAAGGTCGCCGCGGGAGAACGACTGTCCATTGCCCAGCCGGCGCCTCCGAATGGGCGCGCGGCCATCGAATTCCGCATCAATGCCGAGGACCCGAATGCAGGGTTCCGGCCGAGCCCTGGTCTGGTGAGCCAATGGCGGCCGCCGGACGGCGAGGCATTCGCTTCGACAGCCACGTCTATGAGGGATACAGCGTGCCGCCTTACTACGATTCGCTTTTGGGAAAACTCATCGTTTCCGGCCGATCGCGAGATGAGACGCTGGCGGCGGCGGAAGCTGCTCTCAACCGCTTCGCGGTCGCCGGCATCGCCACCACCCTTCCGTTTCACCGCCAGTTGCTGTCTGCGTCCGCATTCCGCGACGGCAGCGCCGATACGCGCTGGGTCGAGAGGGACATGCTGGCATGAGCGGCGCAAAAAAAGTGCGGCTGATCGACGTCACCTTGCGCGACGCGCACCAGTGCCTGTGGGCGACGCGCATGACCACGGCGATGATGGCGGAGACCGCGCCACTGCTCGACCGCGCCGGTTTCGAGGCGATCGATCTGGTCGGCGGCGCCGTGTTCGACGTCTGCGTGCGCTATCTGCGCGAGGATCCCTGGGAGCGCATGCGCATCGTCAGCTCCTGGGTCAAAAAGACACCGCTGATCGTGATGACGCGCGGGCAAAGCCTGTTCACCTTCGAATTTTTTCCCGACGACATCGTCGCACTGACCGCCGAGCGCATCTTCGCCAACGGCATCCGCTATCACACGCCTTACGACGCGCTCAACGACATGCGCAACATGGAAGTGCCGATCCGAGCGGGCAAAAAGGCGGGGCTCTATGTCGATGCCGGCGTGGTCTATACCGTCAGCCCGGTTCACACCGATGAATACTACGCGCGCAAGATCAAGGAATTGGTCGCGCTCGGCGCCGATGCGATTTTCTTGAAGGACCCGAGCGGGCTCTTGACGCCGGAACGCGCGGCAACGCTGGTGCCGATCGCCAAGGCGGCCTGCGGCGATCTCGCCCTTCAACTCCACTCGCATTGCCTCACCGGCTTAGCGCCTTACGTCGCCGTGGAATCGGTGCTGCTCGGCATAGACGCCGTGCACACCGCGACCTCAGCGCTCGCCAACGGCGCCTCGCATCCTGCAACCGAAACCTTCGTCGATAACATCGCGCGGCACGGCTATGAAACCGGCATCGATCTGAAGCTGATCGAGCAGGTGGACCAACGGCTGCGCTACATCGCGAAACGCGAAGGCAAGCCGCTGGGGCAAATCGTCGAGCACGATTCGTTTCACTACGAACACCA
>CAVRHC010000002.1:0-512118 GCA_963720835.1 uncultured Pseudomonadota bacterium
CGGGCCCGGCGCCCACGGCTTAATCTCAGCCTGTTCTTCGCCTGCCGCCATCGGCGTTGCGCCAAAGAACACGTCCTCTTTCGTCTTCACTTTCGTCTTGAGCGTTGGTGCCGTCACTTGCTTTTCGGGCGCGCGCTTTGGCGGCGCAGCCTGCGGGATGGCCTCGGGCGTCTCGGGCACAACCGCAAATTCATACTCGGTATAGGGATCGAAGCGGCTTTCGTTTTTGTCGGCTTGCAGTGCGGCATCCGCTTTCGCGTCGGGGACCGGCTCATCGGCAAGTCTGCGGTAGCGGCGGCAACGGCGTGCGCGCGCGCGAGATCAGCGAGTCGCGCTTGTCTTTGCGATTGACGGCGGGAAACTGGATCGGGCGCCCGGATCGCCGAGTAACTGCGCGCCGATCGAGGCTGCGATGGCGCCGGGATCGAAATTTGCCAGCGCGTAGATTGGCGGATGCGGAATGATCGTGCCGACCGGTCGAGGCATCGAAAATGTCGCGGCGTGAATGGTACCGAACGGCGACGCGATCATATGCGCGCGCACGCGCGCGGCAACGCCCGGCTGGCGCGCCAGCAGCGCGCCGAGTTCGTCGTTGCCGATCGCGTTAGGAAGGAGCGCGACGATCAGGGCGCCCAATCCGGCCAACGCCCAATCTCGCCGTCGCCCTCTGTGCGCAACTGCAAAGAATACGCTCAACGCTACACCGCAAGCTCATACCGCCGCCGCCTGAACACGACAATGCGATCGATTTTCTTATGAGCCGGTTAACCTTGCGATGGCGTTAACCGCCTGATGACCGGGAAGCAGGCATCGCCGCGGGGGCGCAAAATCCGATCTTGCCGGCGCCGAAAAACCTTCAAACCTTCCGAACACCCTGAATCAAACGTTAACGATATCGAAATGGCCAAAGGCGATAGTGGCGGTCTTTCGAGCTTCGGGGAACGCCATGCCCACATTTGGCTTGCCAGCCGATGCGACCGGCCATGCAGTGCTCGTTGCGGGTCTCAGCCTCTCAGTATTGCTGTTTGCCGCTTTTGCCTATTTGCGCGCCGGCAAAAAAAACCGGCTGTTCTCAACAGCGCTCGACAACATGTCGCAAGGCCTGTGCATGTTCGATCCGCAGACGCGCATCGTCGTACGCAATCGCCGCTATCTGGAAATGTACGGCCTGTCCCCGGATATCGTGAAGCCCGGTTGTACGCTCAAAGAGCTTATCCAGCACCGCAAGAATACCGGGTTATTCACGGGCGATGTCGACGCCTACTGCAAACAGATTTTGAACGACGTGCGCTCGGGAGAAATAAAAGCGATTTACGTCCCGGCGAGCGATGGCCGCATCGTGCTCGCTAAAAACGTGCCATTGGCGGACGGAGGCTGGCTGTCGACGCACGAGGACGTCACCGAACAGCATCAAGCCGAACAAGAGCGCGCGGCAGCACAGGAACAAGAAAACCGGCGCACGGCCGTCGATACCAGCATCGCCTCATTCCGGCCGCAGGTGGAAAATCTGCTCTCGAGCGTCGGCGAAAGTGCCGCTGCAATGCGCACAACCGCAGGCACGCTGCTACATTCGTCCGACCAGACGACGCGGCGCGCAAACAGCGCCGTCGAAGCGTTCAACGAGGCCTCCGCCAACGTGGAAACCGCGGCGATCGCCGCCGACGAACTGTCGCGCTCGATCGCCGAAATCAGCCGCCAGATCGCGCACGCCAGCAGCGTCGTCGTGCTGGCGACCGAGGAGGCGCGCTCGACCAACGGCGAAATCGCGGGGCTGGCCGACGGCGCCAAGAAAATCGACGACGTGGTCACGCTCATCCGCAACATCGCCGGGCAGACTAACCTTTTGGCGCTCAATGCCACGATCGAGGCCGCGCGCGCCGGCGAAGCCGGCAAGGGATTTGCGGTCGTTGCCGGTGAGGTCAAATCGCTGGCAGTGCAGACCTCCAAGGCGACAGAAGAGATCGCCAATCATATTCTTGCGGTGCAGGATTCGACCAGCGGCGCGGTCGACGCGATGCGACAGATCGCGGAACGCATGCAAGAGATCAATCGCTACACCTCCGCGGTCGCTACCTCGGTGGAGCAGCAAAACACGGCGACCGGCGAGATATCGCGCAACGTCGCCGGCGCCGCCGAATTCGACCAGCCACGTGGTGGCGGTGCTGAGCGGGGTGACCAACGCCGCCACCGAAACGCGCGCATCGGCCGAGACCGTGCGTGACGCGTCGCAAGCGGTGGAATCCGCGGTTTCCGACCTGCGCCTCGAGGTGGAAGACTTCCTCGCCAAAGTAGCAGTGTAAATTTAAGCCTGGTTCGCCGCGGTCTTGCCGAGCGCGGCTTGCGCCGCTGCCAGCCGGGCAATCGGCACGCGGAACGGCGAGCACGACACGTAATCGAGCTTGGCCTCGTGGCAAAAAGCGATCGAGGCTGGATCGCCGCCGTGTTCGCCGCAAATGCCGACTTTCAGTTTCGGTCGCACCTTGCGTCCGCGCTGTACGCCGATTTTGACCAGCTCGCCGACGCCCTCCTGATCGATCGATACGAAAGGGTCGGCCGGCAGGATGCCGCGCTGGGTGTAGATGCCGAGGAAGCTCGCGGCATCGTCGCGTGAAATGCCGTAAGTGGTCTGGGTGAGATCGTTGGTGCCGAAGGAGAAGAATTCGGCGCTTTCGGCGATCTCGCCCGCCATCAAGGCTGCGCGCGGCAATTCGATCATGGTGCCGACGTCATAGTCGAGCTTGGCGCCGGATTCCTTTTCGACCGCCTTGGCCATCGCATCGATGCGCGCCTTGACGAGATCGAACTCGGCCTTGGAGGCGATCAGCGGAACCATCACTTCGGGCTTGACAGTCTTACCGATGCGCTTTTGCGCCTCCACCGCTGCCTCGAAGATCGCGCGCGCCTGCATCTCGGCGATCTCCGGGTAAGCGATGGCGATGCGACAGCCGCGGAAGCCGAGCATCGGGTTGAACTCGTGCAGTTCGCTCGCACGGTGCGCAAGCTTGCGCGGATCGGCGCCCATGGCGGCCGCGACCTCGGCGATCTCCTCGTCGCCATGCGGCAAAAATTCGTGCAGCGGCGGATCGAGCAGGCGGATGGTCACGGGTCGCTCGCCCATGATCTCGAACAGCGCGAGGAAGTCGCTACGCTGCATCGGCAGCAACTTGGCGAGTGCGGCGCGCCGCGATGTCTCGTCATCGGAGAGGATCATTTCGCGCACCGCCTGAATGCGCCCCTCCTCGAAGAACATATGCTCCGTGCGGCAGAGACCGATGCCCTCGGCCCCGAAGCGAACGGACGCATTCGCGTCGGTCGGCGTATCGGCGTTGGCGCGCACGCCGAGCTTGCGCACCTTGTCGGCCCAGCCGATCAGCGTGGCGAATTCCCCGGTCAGTTGCGGCTCGACCATGTCGACCTTGCCTGCGAGCACCTGACCGGTGGAGCCGTCGACGGTGATATAGTCGCCTTGGCGGAAAATCTGACTGCCGGCGGTCATTGTTTTGGCCGCGTAGTCGACGCGGATCGAGCCGGCGCCGGACACGCAGGGCTTGCCCATGCCGCGCGCCACCACGGCCGCATGCGAGGTCATGCCGCCGCGGGTGGTGAGGATGCCTTCGGCCGCGTGCATGCCGTGAATGTCTTCCGGCGAGGTTTCCACCCGCACCAGGATCACCTTGCGTCCGTCGGTCTTGAGCTGCGCGGCCTCGTCCGCCGAGAAGATAATTTCGCCGGAGGCCGCGCCTGGCGAAGCCGGCAGGCCGGTGGCGATCACCTTACGGTGCGCGCGCGGGTCGATGGTCGGATGCAGAAGCTGGTCGAGCGAGAGTGGATCGACGCGCAAGACCGCTTCGTTTTTGGAGATGAGGCCCTCATTGGCGAGCTCGACCGCGATGCGCAGCGCGGCCTTCGCCGTACGCTTGCCGTTGCGGGTCTGCAGCATCCACAGCTTGCCTTGCTCGACGGTGAACTCAAGATCCTGCATGTCGCGATAATGGCGCTCGAGTATGTTGTAAATTCGCCTGAGCTCGGCGTAAGCCTTGGGCATCGTCTTTTCCATCGACGGCTTTTCGGAGCCGGACTCTTGCCGCGCCGCCTCGCTGATCTCCTGCGGCGTGCGGATGCCGGCGACCACATCTTCGCCTTGCGCGTTGATGAGAAATTCGCCGTATAGCTTTTTCTCGCCGGTCGACGGATTGCGGGTGAAGGCGACGCCAGTGGCGCTAGTTTCGCCCATATTCCCGAACACCATGGCTTGCACGTTGACCGCCGTACCCCAGCTTTCGGGAAGGCTGTGTAGCCTGCGGTAGGTGATGGCGCGCTGGTTCATCCAGGAACCGAACACGGCGCCAATGGCACCCCACAATTGCTCGTGCGGATCCTGCGGAAACGGTTCGCCACGCTCCTGCATGAGGCGCGTCTTGTAGCGCTCGACCAGCGCCGCCCAATCGTCGGCGTTCAAGTCGGTGTCGAGGTGATAGCCTTGGCGTTCTTTGTGCTGGTCGAGCAAATCCTCGAAATGCTCGTGGCCGACGCCGAGCACCACATCGGAATACATGGTGATGAAGCGGCGATAGCTGTCGAAGGCAAAGCGCCGGTCGCCTGAATTTTTCGCCAGCGCCTCGACGGTCACGTCATTAAGGCCGAGATTGAGCACGGTATCCATCATTCCGGGCATCGAGGCGCGCGCACCCGAGCGCACCGAGACCAGCAAGGGGTTTTGCTTGTCGCCGAATGTTTTACCGGTGATGCGCCCGACCTTGGCCAAAGCCTCCTCGACCTGAGCCTTCAGGTTCGGTGGATATTTCTGGTCGTTGGCATAGTAGTAGCTGCAGACCTCGGTGGTGATGGTGAAGCCGGGCGGCACCGGCAGGCCGAGATTGGCCATTTCGGCGAGGCCCGCCCCCTTGCCGCCAAGCAGGTCGCGCATGGAGGTCTTGCCATCGGCGCGGCCGCCGCCGAATGCATAAACCCATTTTGCCTTGGATGGCTGCGCTTCCGGGCTTGCCGTTGTCCTTGCGCCTTGCAGCGGCCGGTTTGCGCACAAATGCACGGCGGACCGCTTGTTTCTTGGCTTTGGTGCTGACGCGTTTGGACTTGTTTTTGGCCATGGCTCAATGGATCAAATGTGGGCGACGGCCCCTATGAACACGTCCGACTGTGGTGACGCAAGCCCGGATCGGACCTAGTGGAGAATGCCGAGGCCGAAAAGCCCGACCAGGATCAGATAGGCCGCGACGATAAAGTTGAGCAAGCGCGGCAAGATGAGAATGAGAACGCCTGCAATCAGTGCGACGATGGGTTGCAAGTGAGCGATGCCGATGGTCATGGTTTTCACCTGGATTGGCTATGGATGGAAAACTATAGTGCGCCGCGGAGGTTCCAGTGGCCGCGGAAGTGACGCGCTGGAAACTATCCCGGATTGTCACACGGGTAAATCGTTCACGCTAAACTTTACACAAGCAGAAACACCGGAATGTCGCCATTTCCGGCAACAAGGGGATACCCATGAAACTCTCGGCACCGACCCAGGTGGTCTTTCTGATTTCCGCCGTCCTTTTCATCCTGGCCCTGCTCGGCCATTTCGCGCATGTGCCGGCCCTGGCGATCTACCAGTTCTGGCTTGCACTCGCGGCCTATGTCGTGCTGGCAATCGGCACGCTGTTCAAAGACCTGTAGGCGGCGCCTAGCCTTCGATGCGCGAGAAATCGGCCACCGCGCGCGTGGCCGCTCGAATTTCGTTGAGCAGCTTGAGCCGGTTCTCGCGCACGGGCGCCTCGTCCACATTGACGGTGACTTTGTCGAAGAAGGCGTCGACCATCGGACGCAGTACCGCGATCGCGCTCATGGCGGCGGCGAAATCTTCCTTGGACGTGGCCGCGCCTGCATCGTCCTTGGCAGCGGCGATGGCCTCGGCGAGCGCCGTTTCCTCCGCCTGCCGGTAAAGCGCAGGGTTGGGCGCGCCGGCGTAATCGCGGCCGTCCTTTTTTTCCTCGATGCGGATGATGTTGGTCGCGCGCTTGACGCCGGCGAGCAGGTTCTTGCCGTCGTCGGTGTCGAGAAATTTCCAAGCGCCTCGACCCGGCGCACGACCATCAGGAGATCGTCCTGCCCGCCAAGGGCAAAAACGGCGTCGACCAGATCGTGGCGCGCGCCCTGCTCACGCAACTGCACCTTGAGGCGGTCGGCGAAAAAGGCGAGCAGATCGTGGCGTCTGGTGCAGAAAGGCATGCGCCTGCACCAGCATCGGCCCGGTCACCTGGCGGCTTTTTTCCGAGACCAGCACTTCAAGCTTGATGGCCAACTCGACGTCGGTCTTGCTCAGCTTGACGATGTCCTCATGCAGCGGATGCAAGAGCGCGACCGCTTCGGCAAGCGCTTCGTCCCGGCCGACCACGCCGAAATGCCGCCACAGCAAAGCGCGCAGCGACAACCGCAATTCATTTTCTAGTACGATGCGGATGACGCCGAGGGCCGCGCGCCGCAAGGCAAAAGGATCCTTCGAGCCGGTCGGCTTTTCGCCGATCGACCAAAAGCCGACCAAAGTGTCGATCTTGTCGGCGAGCGCAACCGCAATCGCGACCGGGTCGCCCGGCACCAAGTCGTCCGGCCCCTTCGGCTTGTAGTGATCTTCGATGGCGTGAGCGACGGCCTCGTCTTCGCCCTGCGCCTCGGCGTAATAGCGCCCCATCAGCCCTTGCAGGTCGGGGAACTCGCCGACCACTTCCGTGAGCAAGTCCGCCTTGCTTAGGATTGCCGCGCGGCCGGCCTTGACCGGGTCGGCACCGATGATGTCGGCAAGGTCCTGCGCCAGACCGGTGATGCGCGTGATGCGCTCGGCCTGCGTGCCGATTTTTTCGTGAAAGACAATATTTTCAAATTTCGGCAGCCGCGCTTCCAGCGGCGTCTTCAAGTCGGTGTCATAGAAGAATTTTGCGTCGGACAGGCGCGCGCGAATGACGCGCTCGTTGCCGGCAACGATGGCCTTGCCGCCGTCACTGGCTTCTTCGTTCGCAACGAGGATGAACCGGTTGACGAGCTTGGCGGTCTGCGGATCGCGCAGCACGAAGCATTTCTGGTTGTTGCGGATGGTGGAGCGGATCACCTCGTCGGGGATCGCCAGGAACGCCTGGTCGAACGCACCCATGAGCGCGACCGGCCATTCAACCAGCCCCGCGACTTCGGCGAGCAGGCCTTCGTCCTCGACCAATTCAAAGCCTTGTGCGAAGGCGAGGTTGCGCGCGTCGGTGCTGGATCATCTCGGCACGGCGCGACGCATCGAGCACGACTTTGGCCTGTTGCAAGCCGGTCGCATAGTCGTCGAAGCGGCGCACTTTGAACGGCTTGGGCGCCATGAAGCGGTGACCGCGCGTTTGGTCGCCGGCAATGATGCCCTCGATCTTGAACGGAACGATGTCCGGGTCCTCAGTTTCCGGCCCGAAAGTGGCGACGATCGAATGCAAGGGGCGCACCCAGTTGAGCTTGCCGTCGCCCCAGCGCATTGATTTCGGCCACGGGAACGTGCGCACCACGTCGGGCAGCATGTCCGCGATCACCTCGATCGCGGGCTTGCCCTGCTTCTCGATCAGCGCAACATAGAAGTCGCCTTTCTTGTCGGCCTGCACCTTCGCTTCGCCGATCGATGTCAGCCCTGCGCTCTTGAGGAAACCGTCGATCGCCTTCTCCGGCGCGCCGACGCGCGGGCCTTTCTTCTCTTCGCGAATGTCCGGCTGGCGGGCGGGGACGCCATGCACCGACAGCGCCAGCCGGCGCGGCGTCGCAAAGGCGGACGCACCCTCGTAGACGAGGCCCGCCGCCACCAGCCGGTCGGTAATCATTTTCTTCAGATCGTCGGCGGCGCGCGCCTGCATGCGCGCGGGGATTTCCTCCGACAAGAATTCAAGAAGAAGGTCTGGCATGGAGGGCCAAATTTGAGAACAGGCGCGAGGTGCGAATTCGGTGCCTGCCTAGCAAGGAGGCCGCCCGCTGTCACGTGGAAGCGATCACCAGCCGCCGCCGCCACCACCTCCACCGCCACCACCCGAGCCGCCTCCTCCGCCCCCGCCCGAAAAGCCGGACGAGCCCGACGACACAGGCACCGCGCTCGCGAGCGCGCTCGATACGCTGCCGACGCTGGCCGCGACCGCGCTACCGAAATCGCCGGCCGACCAGACGCGACCCGCTGCTGGTCCAGGTCGGGTGGTAATTATTCATCGGTTCGGATTCGCCCGGATGGGCGCGCCGCAGCGCGGCCTCAAAGGCGTCCGCCCACGGCTTTTCGACGTCGAGCGCCACTGCATAGGGCAACAACTCTTCGAAGCGTTCGGCGGTGATCTCCGGCGCCTGATAGTTGAGGCGATCGGCCTCCGCCGTTTCGAGATAGAGCCGGAATCCCGCAAGCCGATCCATGATCGGCCGGCCAAGCGCGGTCGGCGCCCGCATCAGATAAAGAAAGATTCCGTTGAGTGCGGTGAACGCCCCCACCAGCACGAACGGAAACGGAAAGTTTGTCAACGTCGTGCCCATGACCGGCAGGACACTGGTAAGCCCGTTTGGAAACATTTTGCCGACGGTTTGGGAGATCAGTATCGCAACCACGACGATCATGATCAGCGACGATGCACCACGCACCAGCGAATGGATGCCAAAGCTGCTGAAAATCGCACTGAGTGCCGGCACCACGAACAGACCGAAGAATATTCCGCCAATGGCAATTCCCATTAAAAGGCCGATGTCCTGTTCGCCCAGACCGCCGAAGATAAAAGTCAGAAGCACGACAATTCCGGTCAGCACCAGGCCGCCAGTAACGTAGCCGAGGTTGCGGCGGAAGAAGCGGTCGCGGCATTCCGCTTCGATGTTCTCGGTGAAACTCTTGCCGACCTTGGCCACGGCCGTGCCATGGTCGCTGTCGATCTTGGCGTCGCCGCCCTGGCCATTGAGCCACGTGATGATGGCCTTTTCACCGGGCGGCAGCGCGGTGAAGCCACCCTTCATCTGCTTGCCGGTCGATTTCAGTCTGAGCGTCGTGCTGTTTTGATCGAAGCGGACGAGGCCGCGCACAGCGAGCGACAGCGCCGCCGCCGTGAAGGCGCGCCATTTGTCGCGGCCGAAGCCCCAGTTGTAGACGTAGTTGGCAAGCGCGGGCGACAAGTTGTTCGGCGGATGGAAGAGCGGGATGATGATGCCACGCTTGGGATCGCGGCCGACCGCCGTCCAGGCCACCAGGTAATAGGCCAGGATCAGCAGGAATCCGCCGCCGGCGATGATCCACGAGCGATTGTCGCGAACGGCCCACCAGAATAACTGCGACGTGCTCGGCGGCTCGACCACGCCTTGCGGGATTTCGGCGACCACAGTAAGCCCCTCGCCCGGCGCCAAGGTGCGCGTGGTCATCACCGTCAGCGTGCCGAGCGCTTCGATGTCACCTTTCCAGTCGGTTCCGCGCGCGCCGCGCTTGCCTGTGAAGGCCGTCCAGCGCACCGGCCGCGCGCCGCCTGGCAGATGCAGGTGGTAGGTCGCTTCGGTGATCGGGAAATCCCAGAAATTGCCGGTGACGTTCCAGTTTAATTCCGGCTTGCCGTCGAACCAGCGCACCTGCCGGCCGGTGATGTAGCGAAAGACGTAAACGTGATCGCCGCGCGGAATGAACACATCTTTGCTGCCGGCATAGATGCGAATGGAATTCCTGCTCCGCGAGGTGTGATAGGGCTCCGGCTTGCCATCACGTTCGACGCTCAGAAGGCTGAAGGTGACGTCGTGCAATTTTCCCGCAGCGTCACGGAAAGTCAGCGGAATATCGCGGAAGATGCCTCGGCGGATGGCGCGTCCCTCCGCCCGTACCCGCAAGGTTTCGGTGACGGTAAGTTCGCCGTCCTTGGCGACCTGCATGTCGGAATTGAATGTGTGAATGACTTCGGCGGCCTGCGCCGCTGCGCCGAGCCAGCCGGCGAATACGACCGCGAATAACAGGCAAAGGGCGCGCGGCGGAACGGGACGCCATTTTCGGCACGATATCGCCATGGTGCTCATTATGTCGCCAAGTTGACTTGCGGCACCGCGCGCTCGGCCGCATCCGATAATTCGAAGTATTCGCGCGGACGAAATCCGAACGCTCCGGCGATCAGATTGCTGGGAAATGACTGCACCAGCACATTGAGATTGCGCACCGCGCCGTTGTAATAGCGCCGCGCCATTTGCAGTTCGTTCTCCAGCTCGCTCAACTGCTGCTGCAATTCGAGAAAATTGGTGCTGGCTTTCAGGTCGGGATAGTTTTCGGCGATTGCGAGCAGCCGCCCGAGCGCGGTCGACAGCGCCGTTTCCGCCTGCGCGCGCGCGGCGACGGCGTCTTCGGGCAAGGCAACCGCGGCGCCGCGTTTCTTGGTGACGTCTTCGAGCAGCGAGCGCTCATGGGCGGCATAACCCTTTACGCTATCCACCAAATTGGGCACGAGATCGGAACGGCGCTTGAGCTGGACGTCGATGCCGCTCCAGGCCTCGTTCGCCATCTGGCGCGAGCGCACAAGGCCGTTATAGACGACGACCGCGTAAACGATCGTCACCGCCACAACCGCAAGGATGATCCAGGACAGCATGACCGTTCGTCGCCCGCCAATCGGAAGGTTCAATTATAGAGCAAGTATAGCGGAAGTCGGGTCAGCCCGCCCCGCCACCTTCGGTCGCAAGCCAAGCCGCGCCGCAGGCCTTCGCCAACTCGCGCACGCGCAAGATATAGCTCTGCCGCTCCGTCACGGAGATGACACCGCGCGCGTCGAGCAGGTTGAACACGTGGCTCGCTTTGATGCATTGGTCGTAGGCCGGCAAGGCCATCAGGTGACGCTTGTGGTCCTTGCTCCAGCCGTCGCCAAGATATTTCTTGCAGGCCGCCTCCGCCATCTTGAACTGTTCGAACAACATCGTCGTATCGGCGAACTCGAAATTGTGCCGCGAATATTCCTGCTCAGCCTGCAGGAACACGTCACCATAGGTGACCTTGGCGTCGCCCTCGCCGCCGTTGAAGTTGAGGTCGTAGACGTTCTCGACGCCCTGCACATACATGGCGAGGCGCTCGAGCCCGTAGGTGATCTCACCGGTAACCGGCGCGCATTCAAAGCCGGCGACCTGCTGGAAGTAGGTGAACTGCGTCACTTCCATGCCGTCGCACCAGCACTCCCAACCCAGCCCCCAGGCGCCGAGCGTCGGGCTCTCCCAATCGTCCTCGACAAAGCGGATGTCGTGCACCGCCGGATCGATGCCGATCGTCCTTAGCGATTCGAGATAAAGCTCCTGGATGTCGAGCGGTGACGGCTTCAGCGTCACCTGAAACTGGTAGTAGTGCTGCAGGCGGTTGGGGTTTTCACCATAACGGCCGTCTTTCGGCCGGCGCGAAGGCTGCACATAGGCCGCGCGCCAGGGCTTCGGCCCGAGCGAGCGCAGCGTGGTCGCCGGGTGAAAGGTGCCCGCGCCCACTTCCATGTCGTAAGGCTGCAAGATGACGCAGCCCAAATTCGCCCAGTACTGCTGTAGCGTCAGGATCAATCCCTGAAAGGACCGCGCGGGATCGAGACTGCCCTGACGCGAGCGGTCCCTGGCGAGAAGATCGGCGTCGGCCATCGGTGAGATTACGGATTGTTAAGTACGGAAATGAATTCGGACCCTATCGGCGGCTCCGGAAGGGGTCAAGGCGGTAGCAATTTACTGCGCGTTGAACCGTATCTGTTATTTAAGCGACCCACATCCAGAGACAATAAATTGGCGGGGCGAACGAGGATGTTGGCGTTTGAAATGGTCGGCGCGGTGATTTTCATGCTGTTCTTCGGCGCGCTCGTCACTAACGGACGGAGTGTCAGCCGCTAGCGCGGCCATGCGCTCGCACGAATTTTCGTCGAAACGCTAGGGCCGATATTCGCCGCTAACCGGATCACGGCGCAGCGTCGGCATGACCTCGCGGTCGGAAATCTTCGCTGCGCGCCTGGCACGCTCAAGCTCGTCGTTGACGCGGCGCGCTTCCCTCACCGCCCAATGCACGACCATGGCGCCGCCCACGGCGGCGAGCGCCCACTTCACCAACGGCGAGAGCAGAAACGGCGGCATGACGGTGCTCCTTCTCCTGAGCCAAGAAACATTATTTCGCAGCCAATCGCGGCAATTTCACGGCTTGTCGGCGACGTTGCGCCGACCTGGCGGCAGCGCCTAGAGCCCGTAGCGCGACCAGAGCGCCCGCGCTTCCAGCGCCGAAATCAAATCGTCGGCGAGACCGGGCGCATTTGCAAGGGCTTGCGTCAGGCTAACACCAGGCTTGCTGCGGCCGAACAGGTTGCGCTCGGCGACGATCAGCGGCGTGCGGACTTTCTCACCAAAGCGTGCGCGCAAGACAGAGCGCAAGTCGCCGATCAAGTCCGCGAGGCCGAGTTCGATCGCCTTGGGCGCCGACCAGAACTCTCCGGTGAAAAGGACGTCGTCGGCGCCTTTGAGCTTTGTGCCGCGCCGCTCTTTGACCAGCGCGATGAAGCTCTCGTGAATGTCCTTCTGCACAGCCTTCAACCGCTCAACGTCGTCCGGATTCTCGGGAAGAAACGGATCGAGCATCCCCTTGTGCGCACCGGACGTGTAAAGCCTGCGCTCTATACCAAGCTTCTCCATCAGTCTCGGAAAACCGAACGAGCCGCCGATCACGCCGATCGAACCGACGATGGAATATTGATCGCAAATGATCTCGTCGGCCGCGCACGAGAGCATGTAGCCGCCGGAGGCCCCGACGTCCTCGATGAAGGCGAGCACGGGAATTTTCTTTTCGTTCGCAAGCTGGCGGATGCGGCGGAAAATCAGATTCGACTGCGTGGGCGAACCGCCCGGCGAATTGATGACCAGCGCCACCGCGCGCGCGTTCGATACGGCGAAGGCGCGCTCCAATGTGCGGGCGACGCTCGACAGCAACAACCCGGGCCGCAGCGGCGTCACCACGCCGATCACGCCGCTCAAGCTGCACCACCGGGACAATCGGAATGTCCGCGCGCAAGCGCGCCGGCAGCAGCATGCGCAATCGGTCGAATGTGCGGGTCATGAAATTCGCCATAGGTCCAACATGGTGCAATGTGCCTCATTATTTATGCGCCAGTTACTCTGGCCTTGGGAACGGAGTCAAAGCGTTAACAATTCATCACCATGGATGTCCCGGAAGCGCCACAAACCGCTCATCGTTTTGCCGCGGAGCAGGTTTTACGTTGCGTTGAAGACCGCCGAACCTGGTGGCTCCGTAAGAGAGGCCGATCTATGGATCCCAAGCTAACCTTGTTGTTCCTGCTCATCGGCACGGTGGTTGTCCTGTCCAATTTCGGCGATGAGTCGATGCCGCGGGCGCGAGAGCCCTCGGTCAATAGGCGCTGGCGCAATCTGGTGCGCCTGCGGCGCAAAATCTAGCCGATCGGCGTCTCACTCATTTAACCCTTAACCCTCGGAAAGCGGCAGGGCTTGCGCTTCGCGCAGCACGGCTTCGGCCGCCTGCGTCGGGCGGCCTTGCGCATCGTTGAGGATCAGCGGCGGCAAGTCCATCGGCGCCAGCCCACCGCCTGCTTTAGCCGACACCACGATGCGAACAGGCTCGGCGCCGGCGCGCGGCGCCACCGGCAGCACGGCGATATTGGCGAAATCGGACGAGAGCGCGGCGAGGACGTCCGCGCGCTCGTCGGCCCGCCAGATCAGCGTCAGCATGCCGCGGGGCTTGAGCAGGAAAGACGCGGTGGCCACCCACCGTTCCAACAAACCGGAGCCGCCGGCATGAGCGAGCCGGCGGCGCGCATCGGGCGATACGTTGTGGCGGCGCGCATCATGGAACGGCGGATTCATCAGGACACGGTCGGCGCCGCCCCCGGCCAGCCCGGCCGCCGCCAGCGCAGCGCGATCTTCGACGTCGCAGGTCAGCACGCTGACGCGCTCGTCCATGTGGTTGAGCCGTGCATTGTCTGCGGCAAGGCCGGCAAGGCCGGCGTCAATCTCAACCAGCGTCACCTCGAGCCCCGGCACGCGCGCCGCGAGCGCAAGCCCGGCGCCGCCGACACCCGCGCCGAGATCGACGGCACGCTCGCCGGCACGGGCCGCCGTCGCGGCCGCGAGCAGGATGGCGTCATGGCCGACGCGGTGGCCTTTGAGCGGCTGGCGCAGACGCAGGCGGCCTCCGAGCACGGCGTCTTCGCTGACCGCGGAGGTATCGCGTTCAGCCGCCATCGGAACGCAGCTCGTGGCCGAGGCCGGCGTCTTCGAGCAATTGCCGCGCACGCAATTCCTGCTCATCCGACACCATAATGCGCCGCGGAATGATGCCGACCGAGCCTTCCAGAATGCTCATGTTCTGATCGAGCACCATGTGTTAAATCTTGGCGCCGTCGAGCAGCGCCGTGATCACGGAAACAATGACCGCATTGTTGGTGCGGACGATCTCTTTCACGCCGGTCTCTGCCTTGGTAAATCGACGCGCCGCCCTGATATTTTCGCGTGGCGCATTACCTTAAAACCGGTTCCCACCTTTCGGGATCATGCCCCGCGCCGGCGTTCCTCGCCCGGCGCGCGATGCGAAAGATAGGCAAGCAGCTTCGTTTCCCGCCGCCCGCGCGTCACCGTGTCGAGCACCAGGCCGACGGCGATCGACAGGAAGGCGAGTAGCATCAGGCCGGTCGAGAGTATCGCGGTCGGCAGGCGCGGCACCAGCCCGGTCTGCACATAGGTCACCAAGATCGGGATGGCAAAGCCGATCGAAGCAATGCCCAGCGCCAATCCAATGCCGGTGAAAAACGCCAAAGGCCGCTCGGCGCGATAAAGCTTGATGATCGTCGACAGGATGCGAAAGCCGTCGCGCCAGGTGTTGAGCTTGGACGTGGAGCCTTCCGGCCGCGCGTAATAGGGCGTGTCGATCTCGGCAACCGCCAGGCCGAGTTCAAGCGCGTGGATGGTGAGTTCGGCTTCGATCTCGAAGCCGGCCGACAGCAGCGGAAACGATTTCACGAAGCGGCGCGAAAACACCCGGTAGCCCGAGAGCATGTCCTTGAAGGCCGACCCGAACATCGAGGCGACGAAACCGGTGAGCAGGCGGTTGCCGATGCGGTGACCGGTCCGATAGGCTTCTTTTTCGCGATCGACGCGGCTGCCCACCACCATGTCAAGGCGTTCCGTCAGCAGGCGGTCGATCATGCGCGTGGCGCTCGGCGCGTCATAGGTGGCGTCGCCGTCCACCAGCACGTACAGGTCGGCTTCGACGTCGGTGAACATGCGCCGCACAACGAAGCCTTTGCCCTGGTGCCTTTCCTTGAACACCTCGGCGCCGGCCTCGCGGGCGACTTCCGCGGTCCGGTCGGTGGAATTGTTGTCGAACACGAAAATCGCGGCATCCGGCAGGGCCGCGCGGAAATCTGCTACAACTTTCGCGATTGCCGCTTCTTCGTTGTAGCAAGGCACTAGCACGGCGATTTTGTGCACGCCATGCTGCCCGGCCTTTGCGGCCGCCGATTTTGCAACGCTTTTTGCCAACAGAGAGCCCCTGCCCTTTGCATCCGTTGCGGATCGAACGACTAATGCACTTGCCGCGTTAATGCAGCGTTTCTATGCTGGCCGCCCTTGTCGACCAGGAGAAGCGTTTTGGCCGTCGTCGTACCGTTCGAAAGTCCGCAGGCCCCCTCACTCGATCGCCTCGCCGAACTGGTGGCACCGGACATGGAGCGAGTCAACGCGGCGATCCTGGCCCGCACCGGCTCCGAAGTGACCATGATCCCGGAGGTCGCCAACCACCTGATTTCGTCGGGCGGAAAGCGGCTGCGCCCGATGCTGACTTTGGCGATGGCCAAGCTCTGCCGGCTACGGCGGCGACGGTCATATCAAGCTCGCCGCCGCCGTCGAATTCATGCACACCGCGACGCTGCTGCACGACGACGTGGTCGACGAGAGCGACATGCGCCGCGGCAAGCTCGCCGCCCGCATGCTCTGGGGCAACGAGGCAAGCGTGCTGGTCGGCGACTTCCTGCTCGGTCAGGCCTTTCGCATGATGGTCGAGGTCGGCAATCTGCATGCGCTCGAGATTTTGTCGTCGGCTGCCGCGGTGATCGCCGAAGGCGAGGTTATGCAACTCGGCGCCGCCAAGAACACCGCCACCAACGAGGACGAATATCTCAGCGTTATCCGCGCCAAGACAGCCGAACTGTTCGCCGCCGCCTGCGAGGTGGGCCCCGCACTCGCGTTCAAGGACAAGGCCGAGCTCGCCGCCTGCCGCTCCTTCGGCATGAATCTCGGCGTTGCCTTCCAGCTTATCGACGATGCGCTCGACTACGGCGGCAAGTCCGCCAAGCTCGGCAAGAATGTCGGCGACGATTTTCGCGAGGGCAAGATCACGTTGCCGGTGGTGCTGTCGTTCCGGCGCGGCACCGACAGCGAGCGCGAGTTCTGGAACCGCACGCTCGGCGCAGGCGACGTCCGCGACGGCGATCTCGATACCGCGATTGCGCTCATTGCCAAGCATCACGCCATCGAGGACACGGTCGGCCGCGCCCGCCACTACGGCGCCATCGCCACCGATGCGCTGGCGCTGGTGCCGTCCTCGGAAATCAAGACCGCGCTGGAAGAAGCGGTGGCGTTCTGCATCGCCCGCGCGCACTGACGCGAGCCGACAAAGCCTCAATAATATCCGGACGTATAGCCGGTGAACGGATCGCGGCGCAGTTGGTAGCGGATGTTCGGGTCCGGATCCTGCCCGACATACAGCCCGTTATTGTCATAAACCGGCGGCGCGCAGCCATTCGGCTCGGGCGCCGAATTGGTGAGAAAGCCCCACGGCGAAAAATGCACAGGCCGGTCAACACATTGGGGCTGAACGCGGCTTGTGCTTGGCGCGCGCCTGCGCGGCGTCGGCTGCGGGAATGGCAATGGCAACGATTGCGATACGCGATAGCGAGCCAAACGAATCTCATCTCGCATCTCCTTAAGCGCCGTCCCAAAGTGCCGGACCAAACGCAACGTGAAAAGCAATCCGGGCAATTTCAAGGGCCCCTACCCAATCACCGCTGCGGCGACCCACCAGTCCTTGTGCGCGGCCTGCAACCTGCGCGCGGCCGCGCCCGCTTCGCCCAGGCGACGGAAACAAGGCAAAACAGGTCGACCCCGATCCCGACATGCGCGCAAGCCGTGCGCCCGGCAAGGCTCGCAACGCCATCAACACCTCGGTAATGACCGGCGCGCAAGCAATGGCGGGTTGCGTCAGATCGTTGTCGTAGCGGGCGAGGAAATCGAACGCGGCTTCGCGCTCGCGCGGGCGGCATGCCAACCTGCACCTTGCTGCCCTCGCGGCCGGCAAAAGCCGCGAACACGTCCCGCGTCGGCAACGGCACGCCCGGATTGACCAACACCGCCGGCATGGCCGGCATCGCCAACGGCTCGGAGAGCAGATCGCCAACGCCGCGCATGATGCGGGTGCGCGGATCGAGGCACACCGGCACATCGGCGCCGATGGCGAGCGCAGCCGAAGCCAGCCGCGGATCGTCACGCGCGATGTCATTGATCTCAGCCAGCAGGCGCAGAGCCGCCGCGGCATCGGATGAGCCGCCGCCGATGCCGGCCGCGACCGGAAGTTTCTTTTCCAGGCGGAAGCGTCCGCCTTTCAAGGAGCCAACGCGCTCGCCGAGCTTGGCATAGGCTTTCAGTACAAGATTGTCGGCAACGGGCCCGCAGGCCGCCGCAAAGGGACCGGAGATGTCGAGCGAGGTGTTTGCGCCCGGCGCGAGGCTGAGCGTGTCGGCAAGATCGGTGAAGGCGACCAGACTTTCGAGCTCGTGATAGCCGTCCTCGCGGCGGCCAAGCACGCGCAATGTCAAATTGATCTTGGCTCGCGCCTTCTCGACCAGCAGCTCGGTCACGCGGCTAAGCCCCCCGGACGGCGACCGTCAGCCGCCGTTGCCGCTCTTCTTCTCGGGCTTGTCGACTGCCTTGGCCTGCGAGGACGTCTCGTCGGGCAGGCCATTTTTCAGCTTGGCCTCGATCTTCGGCAATTCTTCCGGTTCCGGCTTGAGATCGCGCGCATGCGCCCATTGAAAGCGCGCCTCCAGCGTGCGCCCGACGCGCCAATAGGCGTCGCCGAGATGGTCGTTGATGGTCGGGTCTTCCGGCTTTAGCTCGATGGCACGCTCGAGCTGTTTGACCGCTTCATCGTAGTTGCCCGTGCGGAAATAGGCCCAGCCGAGCGAGTCCACGATGTAGCCGTCGTCGGGGCGCTGCTGCACGGCGCGCTTGATCATGTCCATGCCCTCGTCGAGGTGCACGCCCTGATCGATCCAGGAATAGCCTAGATAATTGAGCACGTGTGGCTGCTCGGGAAACAGCTCAAGCGCCTTCTTGAGATCGGCTTCTGATTTCGGCCATTGATGCGAGCGCTCGTTGCAGATGCCGCGAAAGTAAAAGATCACCCAGTTCGCCTTCGTCGGGTTCGCAATCGTGTCGATGCCTTGCGAATAGACGTCGGCGCATTCGGCGAACTTCTTGTGTCCGCGCAGAACGTTGCCGAGCGCGACGATCGCTTCAAGATCCTTCGGATGAGTTTTGATCAGGTCCTTGAGCTGCTTTTCGGCCTCGTCGGCGCGATCAAGCGAGTCGAGGTTGGAGGCCATCTGGATCGCGGCATTGCGGTGCAGCGGCGACGATTTCGGCACGCGCGCATAGGCCATGATCGCGAGATCGGGCTTCTTCAGCAACTCGTAGAGATCGGCAAGCGACAAAAGCGCCAACGGATGATCGGGCACGAGATAAAGTGAAAGCTGAAGATAGACGAGGCCGAGATCCTCGCCGCCGCGGCGGCCGAGCGATGCTCCGAGACCATAGAGCGCTTCGGCGGCGCCGCTCTTGGCGGAGTCAATCAGCGGCGGCAGCTTCTCGCCCTTCTTGAGCTTCTCCATATCCGTCGTGATCAACGGATGGTTCGGCAGCGTTTTTCGAAGGACTCGAGGATTGCTTCCGCGTCTTTCGGCGACTTGTTGCGCGAGGTCCAGCTGGCATAAGCCTCAACCACGCGGAGCGCCGAGGAGTCGAGTTTGTAGGCGCGTTCGAAGCGCTTGCCGGCCTCGGCTTTGTTGCCCGCCAGGTCGAGGATCATACCAGCATGCAGATCCTTGAAGATCGCATACCAGTCGGGCCCTGTGAGTTTGTCGATCGTCGCCACGGCCGCTTTGGCATCGCCGGAGCCATATTGACTCCAGGCCGCAAGCAGCGTCGCGGTCAGGTCCGTGATCGGCCCGCGCACCGACTGCGAAAGCTGGCGGCGCGCCGAGCGGTAGTGCTTCTGCTCGATTGAATGCACACCCAGCACAAGCTGGGCGACGCGGTCGCCTTTGTCGGACTGGACGATACGTTCGGCAAGCTGCACCGCTCCTGGAACGTCGCCGCCGACCAGCAGCGACAGGAAGGCGCGGTCGCGCAACTCGGTGTTCTTCGGGTCGCGCTTGAGAGCGGCGCGATAATAGGCGGCAGCCGCCAGCGCATCGCGCATCTGACCGGCATGACGCGCAGCGAGATAGCTGCCCGAGGCGGTCAGGCCGCGCAAATCCTGCGGCGACGGCGCCTGCGCGGCGAGCGTGATCGGGGCCGCCACCACAATGGCGGCCAGCGCGCTGCCCGCGATCCAACGGGCGAGGCTCGAAGAGGACACTGGCGATGCTCCAATGAGGGCGGTGCTCAGCGATTTACGCGAGACGCCGCCAGGTTGTGCCGAGAATGGCCTTTTTGCGCCGCCCCCGCAAGAACAGCACATGCAGCCGTCCTGTGCGCTTTAAGCCGGTGAAATAGGCGGCATCGTGGCCGGAACCGGCCAGCGCCGATCACATATTCGGGTAATTGGGTCCGCCGCCACCCTCCGGCGGCACCCAGGTGATGTTCTGATTCGGGTCCTTGATGTCACAGGTTTTGCAATGGACGCAATTCTGCGCGTTGATGACGAACTTCGGATCGCCGCCATCCTCGACCCATTCATAGACGCCGGCCGGGCAATAACGCGCCGAAGGGCCGGCAAAGACGTCATGCTCGGACGATTTCAGGAGAGCCAAATCCTTCACCACCAAGTGCGGCGGCTGGTCCTCTTCGTGATTGGTATTGGACAAAAACACCGAGGACAGCCGGTCGAAGGTGAGCGAGCCGTCCGGCTTCGGATAGGGAATCGGCTTGCATTCGGACGCCGGCTTGAGCGCGGCATAGTCTGGTTTGCCGTGCTTGAGCGTGCCGAACAGCGAAAAGCCGAACGTATTGCTCCACATGTCGAGCCCGCCGATCGCGATGCCGGCAAGCGTGCCGAATTTCGACCATAGCGGCTTGGCGTTGCGCACGCGCCAGAGGTCCTTGCCGATAGCGGATTTGCGCCAGGCCTCGTTGTAATCGGCGAGTTCGTCATGGCCGCGGCCGCCGGCGAGCGCGGCGGCGACGCTGTCCGCCGCCATCATGCCCGACAGCATGGCGTTGTGGCTGCCTTTGATGCGCGGCACGTTCATGAAGCCGGCATCGCAGCCGATGAGCGCGCCGCCCGGGAATGTCGAGCTTGGGCACCGACTGGTAGCCGCCTTCGGTCAGCGCGCGCGCGCCGTAAGCCAGGCGCTTTCCTCCGGCGAATGTGTCGCGCACGAGAGGATGCGTCTTGAAGCGCTGGAATTCCTCGAACGGCGACAGATAAGGGTTCGTGTAATTGAGATGCACCACAAAACCGACCGACACCAGATTGTCGTCGAAGTGATAAAGAAACGAACCGCCGCCGGTCGAATTATCGAGCGGCCAGCCGAAGGAGTGCTGCACCAGCCCTTTGCGATGTTTCTCCGGCGCGACCTGCCATAGCTCCTTCAGGCCTAGCCCAAATTTCTGCGGCTCGCGGCCGGTGGCGAGATTGAATTTCGCGATCAATTGCTTGCCGAGATTGCCGCGCGCGCCTTCGGCGAACAGCGTGTATTTGGCGCGCAGTTCCATGCCGCGAGTGAAACTGGCATTGGGTTCACCCGATTTGCCGACGCCCATGTCGCCGGTGGCAATGCCGGCGACCGCGCCGTTGTCGTCGTAGAGAACTTCGGCGGCGGCAAAGCCCGGATAGATTTCGACGCCGAGCGCTTCCGCTTTGCCCGCAAGCCAACGGCAGACATTGCCGAGCGAGACGATGTAATTGCCGTGATTGTTCATCAGCGGCGGCATCATCAGGTTCGGCAATCGCAAGTTGCCGCTTTCGCCGAGATAATAAAAACGGTCGTCGCTGACCGCGGTCTTGATCGGCGTGTCCTCGGAGCGCCATTCCGGCAGCAGCGCGTCGAGACCCACCGGGTCGACGACCGCGCCGGAAAGAATGTGCGCGCCGACCTCGGAGCCTTTCTCGACAACCACCACATTGATGTCGGCGTTGACCTGCTTGAGGCGGATGGCGGCGGCAAGCCCCGCCGGTCCAGCGCCGACGACGACGCAGTCGAAATCCATAGACTCGCGGGCGGGGGGATTTTGCTCGCTCATGCGCTTACCTGCTGGCTGCCCGGGCTTGCGCCGCACCCGATCTTGGGAGCCGGCAAAATTCTTCTCCAAACTTGATCTGTTGTAGAACGATCATCGTTTGGATGTTTTCCACGATTTGGCTGCCGTGACAATGCATTCGCGCCGTCCTTTCGCCAGGCGGCATTCTCACTGAAGATTGATGACGCGGCTTCTGGCCAGACCTTATGCGGCCGTTATGCTTGCCGCCGTCGCCTAAGGAGAGTGCCATGTCCGATATCACGCCGCTCATTCCGCGCCAGCCGGTTCCCCCGCTCACCGTGCCGCTTGCGAGCGGCGGCAAATTCGATCTGGCGGCCGAGACTCCCGAGAAATTTACACTTGTCGTATTCTATCGCGGCCTGCATTGCCCGCAGTGCCGCAAGCAACTCACCGACCTGGACGCGAAGCTGCCGGAATTCGAAAAGCGCGGCGTCTCCGTGGTGGCGATTTCGCCCGACAGCCAAGAGCGCGCCGAGCGGACCAAGCCCGAATGGGGGCTGAAGACCCTTCGCATCGGCTACGGCCTTCCGATGAGCAGCGCGCGCGCCTTCGGCCTGTGGATCTCGACCAGCCGCGGCAAGACGTCGGCTGGCATCGAGGAAACCACGTTGTTCAACGAGCCCGGGCTGTTCCTCATCAAGCCAGACCGCACGCTCTACTGCGCCAGCGTACAGACCATGCCGTTTGCGCGCCCGCATTTCGCTGACCTGCTGGCGGCCCTCGATTTCATCGCCGAGAAGAATTATCCGGCCCGCGGCGAGGTCGTGAGCTTGCCTGCGCAAGCGGCGGAATAATCCACCGGCCAGACTTGCCTGCGGCGCGGCGCGGGTGTTTCGTTCGCCGATGACGCCCACGCCCCAAATACCGCTCGGCGACCTGCTCGATTTTTACCGCGAAGCAGGCGTCGATGCCGTGTTGGGCGAGGCACCCGTCGACCGTTTTGCCGACACGGCCAGTCCGCCGCCCGCGATGCGTGCGCGGCAACCGGCGGCAATGCCATCCGATCTCGAAACCAAGGGCCGCGCCGCGCCGCCTTTGGCCGCACCACTCGCTCCGGATGAAGCCGCGCTGTCAGCGCGCGAGGCGGCGAAAAACGCCAAGACGCTCGACGAGCTGCGCGCGGCGCTTGAACGCTTCGACGGCTGCTCGCTGAAAGCGACCGCCACGAAGCTCGTCTTCGCCGACGGCAATCCAAACGCGCGGGTGATGTTCGTTGGCGAAGCGCCCGGCCGCGATGAAGACATCGAGGGCCTGCCGTTCGTCGGCCGCTCCGGCAAACTGCTCGACCGTATGCTGGCGGCCATCGGCCTCGACCGCGCTCAGGTCTACATCGCCAACATCGTGCCGTGGCGGCCGCCCGGCAACCGCACGCCGACGCCGCAGGAGTTGCAAGTGTGCCTGCCCTTCATTCTGCGCCAGATCGAGCTTTGCGATCCCGACATCCTCGTCTGTCTCGGCGGCCCCTCGGCGCAGACGCTGCTCGGTATCAAGGAGGGCATCACCAAGACGCGCGGGCGCTGGTTTACCTTCGACACCGGCAAACGCGAGATCCGCGCCATCGCGACCTTCCACCCGGCATTTCTGCTGCGCAGCCCGCTGCAGAAGCGGTTTGCCTGGCGCGATTTCCTGGCCATAAAAAAGGCGCTTGCCGGCTGAAGGATCGAACCATTCGATCGCCGGCTGGAAATTCATGACATACGGGCTTCTGAAAACCATCGTTTTGGCCGCGAGCCTCTTTGCGTTCGCGCTACCCGGACCAATTGCGGCGCAAGGGCGGGACACTGACGCTGCGCCACTTTCCCTCGACGCACTGCCGCCACCGGCGCCGGGATTTGAGCGATCCGATGGCATTAAACCGCAGCCCGAAAAAGACTCCGGGCTCAAATCACCTGCCAAGATCGAACTTGGCGCCGCGCAATTGCGCCTCGATACCAATCGCAAAGATGTCGATCAGATTCCGCGCGTCGGCATCGACGCCGCCGATCAGAGACAGCTCAATCGCAACATTACGCCGGAAAAGCCATCCGAGCTGAAGCCGGACTATTTCGGCTTCACGCTCTCTACGCCAACGCACTGACGGTATTAGCGGTAAGCGACCAGCACGGCGCCGATTGCAATCAGTGCAATTCCGAGCCAGTTGGGTGCGCTCAAGCGCTCCCCCAGAAACACCACGCCGAACACCGCAACCAGCACCACCGACAACTTGTCGATGGGCGCGACTTTCGCCGCTTCACCGACTTTGAGCGCGCGGAAATAGCAGACCCAGGACGCGCCGGTCCCCAATCCCGATAGAAGCAGAAAGAGATAGCTGCGCGCGGAAACCGAATCCGGCGCCTGAAACTGACCGGTGGCGGCCAAGATAAAGCCGAGTGTGACAAGAACGACGATGGTGCGAAGAAAAGTTGCGAAATCGGCATTGATATCCTCGACACCGATCTTGGCGAAAATCGCCGTCAGCGCCGCAAAAACAGCGGCAAGGAGCGCCCAAAACTGCCAGCTCGACGCCAAATTCATGCGTTCACCACAACCTTCCTGTCTTAGAATCGTAGTACTTTTCACGAAACAACGCGGGCGCGCACGGCGTTTGCTCTCGCGACGTTGAGCGCGTGTGGAGAGGTATGGAGAACACGCCGTGCGCCGATACCGCACCCAGGGCATCGGGAGCGCTGCCGGTTCCCACGGTACTGAAATTTGGAATATGATTGCGCATGGGGGAATCGGCCGGAGCTCGCGATGGAATTTGATCCTGTCTTCCTAGCCCGCCTGCAGTTCGCCTTTACTGTCACATTCCACATCATTTTTCCCAGCTTCACGATCGGGCTATCGGCCTATATCGCCACGCTCGGTGTGTTGTGGGTACGCACCGGCGCGCAGCGCTATCATAATCTGATGCGTTTCTGGACGCGGATCTTGGCCGTTTCATTCGCCATGGGCGTCGTCTCCGGCATCGTCATGTCCTACGAATTCGGCACCAACTGGAGCCGTTTCTCGCTCGCCGTCGGCAACGTGGTCGGGCCGCTCATCGGTTATGAAGTTCTCACGGCTTTCTTCCTGGAAGCGACATTCCTCGGCGTGCTGCTGTTCGGATTCAATCGCGTGCCGCCTTGGCTCTATGTGCTGTCGGGCGCCTTCGTCGCGATCGGCACCGCCATGTCGGCGTTCTGGATTCTGTCGGCCAACAGCTGGATGCAGACGCCGGCCGGCTATGAGTTGAAAAACGGCGTCGCCTTTCCGACCGACTGGCTCGCCGCCATCTTCAACCCGAGCTTCCCCTACCGCTTCGCACACATGGTCAACGCCGCCTATCTCACCACCGGCTTCGTCGTGCTGGCGGTCGGCGCGCGCTATCTGCTCGCCGGCCGTCACATCGAGGAAGGCCGCACCATGCTGCGCATGGCGATCGGACTGACCGCGGTGCTGGCGCCCTTGCAGCTTATCATCGGCGACCAGCATGGCCTCAACACGCTCAAGCATCAGCCGATCAAAATTGCGGCGATGGAAGCACATTGGGACGGATCGAAACCCGGCGATTTCGAAATCTTTGCCTGGCCCGACCAGAAAGCGGAAACCAACCGCTTTTCCATCTCGATCCCCAACGGCGCCTCGCTCATCCTCACACACCGCCTCAATGGCCTGTTCCCGGGGCTCAAGAGCGTACCGCCGCAAGATCGGCCACCGGTAGCCGTTGTGTTCTTCGCCTTCCGCATCATGGTCGGCCTCGGACTCTTGATGATCGCAGCTTCTCTTTATGGCGCGTTTCTTTGGTGGCGCGGCACGTTGTTCGAAACGCGCTGGTATCTGCAAATTGTCGCGCAAGGTTGGTGGGTCGGATTTGTCGCGGTGATCGCCGGCTGGGTCACGACCGAGAGCGGGCGCCAGCCGTGGATCGTCGAAAAGATCCTGCGCACGGCTGATGCGACCTCACCGGTCATCGGCGAAAGTATCTTTGTGACTCTGATCTTGTTTGTACTCGCTTATGGCGTCGTGTTCTCGTTCGGCATCTACTACATCAACCGCCTGATCAAGCGCGGGCCGGAAAATCTACCGCAGACGCGGCGGCCCTTGGTTGGCGCACCCATCACGGCCGCCCGCGGCAGCGGCGAACCATTGCACCGCTAAGCGCGGAGGACTGCATCATGGAATGGTATCTTCCTGTGATCTGGGCCGCGCTGATCGGCACCGCCGTCGCCATGTACGTTATCCTCGACGGCTTCGATCTCGGCATCGGCATCCTGTTTCCCTTCGCCGGCAGCGAACGCGAGCGCGACCAGATGATGCGCTCGGTGGCGCCATTCTGGGACGGCAACGAGACTTGGCTCGTGCTCGGCGGCGGCGGGCTATGGGTGGCATTTCCGCAAGCTTACGCCGTGATCATGCCGGCGTTTTACTTGCCGGTGATCGTGATGCTGCTGGCGCTGGTGTTTCGTGGCGTGGCGTTTGAATTCCGCACCGTTTCGCGCAGCAAGGGTTGGCTCAATGTCGCTTTTTCACTCGGTTCGACCATCGCCGCTTTTGCACAAGGCGTTATTCTCGGCGCCCTCATTCAAGGCGTTCCAATCGCCAATGGCGCATATGCTGGCGGCCCGCTCGATTGGGCCACACCCTTCGCAATTCTCTGCGGTTTCGCCATGATTGCGGGCTACGGATTGCTCGGTGCCACCTGGCTGACGCTGAAAACGGAAGGCGCCGTCACCCGCCGCGCGCGCGGACAGGCAAAAGTTTTTCTGCTGGCTGTACTCGCCTTCATGGCGGCGGTCAGCCTTTGGACGCCGCTGGCCGAGCCGCGGATCGCGGAGCGGTGGTTCTCTACGCCCAATATCTTCTATCTGTGGCCGGTGCCGCTGGTGACCGCGCTTATTGCGTTCCTGTTGTGGCGCTGGCTTGAGAAGGGCCGCGAAGTAGCGCCTTTTTTCGCGACGGTTGCGCTCTTCCTGCTCGGTTATCTCGGGCTGGTGATTTCCAACTTCCCCTATCTGGTGCCGCCGTCACTGACGATTTGGGATACCGCGGCGGCGCCGGCGAGCCAGATTTTCATGCTGCTGGGTACGCTGGTGCTGTTGCCGATGATCCTCGGCTATATCGCGTTCGTGTACTGGCTCTTCCGCGGCAAGGTGCGCGAGGGCGAGAGTTATCATCACTGAACGCGCAAGCCGCTAGGGCTGCTGACGCGGCTCCGGCCGCACCACCGCCCAACCAAGACGAATGAGCGGCAAAAAGCCCTGCACCGCGCGCGGGAAGGAACGCGGCACTTCCGGTACCAGATCGGGAAATTGCGCTTTCAGCGTCGCCGGCGGCGTGGCGGATCGTTCACCGACCGGCCAAACCAGAAGGCCGCCGTGCTCGCGCATGTCGGCGACAGTTGCCCAAGGGCTGCGCTGCGGCGCCCAATCGAAATAGACGTGCGGCCGGCTGGGGCTGCCGAGCGCGACCAGTGGCGCGATACGTGCATCGCCGGTGACATAATCCAGCGGCTTGCCGGTGCGGCGTTCAAAGTTGTCTGCGAAGAAGCGGCCTTCACTGTTGGCCGGCTGGGCAATTTGCAGATCGGTGCCTGCGACCCACGGCAACACCGCAAGTCCGATCACGACCATGATCGGCGGCGCAATCAGAAGCCCAAGCCAGGCCGACGACACCAGACGCTCGCGATAGAGCAGCACTTGGTCGCCGGCCAGCACCACCACCGCAAGCCCCGAGAGCACAACCAGCGGCGCCACATGACCGAATGGCCCGATCCGCTCGGTTGCGAAAACGAACACGACCGCGATCAGCGCCGGCGCGAGCGCAAAGACATAGATGAAGGCGCGGGCAAGCCCTTCAGTCGGATTGCGGTCGATCTCCGGCGCGCGCTCACGCGGTTGGCGCGGCCAGCCGCTGCCGAGAGCAATCAGAAGCAGCAGGCCGAGATGCGTAAGCAGCAGCAGCAGCAGAAGGCGAAAAGTCGGCGACAGCGCGCCGGCAGCAGCCGCGGTCTCGTTAAATCCGCCGAGAACGAGCGTCCGTTCGCTCCACAGCCAGGCGGCATGCGGTAAGACGACGATGGCGAGCGGCAAGAGCGCCACCCAAGGCTCAGGCGCCAGCAGCGCGCTACGGCCACGCGCGCTTGCAAGCGTAAACACGACCATCAACACGGCGAGGATGATCCCGGCATAGCTCGTGAGCAGCAGCAGGCCGAGATCGAGCGCCAACAGGAACCAATAGCCGCGCCGGCTCTCACCCACCGCGCGCCAGTAGTACAGCAGCGCCAATGCCCATAGCGGTGACGCCATTACCGCAGCGCCAAAGGCGGGAGTCGGCACGGCAAAAGCGGCAACGCCAACCATGAGAAGAACCGCGAGCACCGCATGGCGCGTGCCGACGATCGCGCGGCCGAGCGTGAACACAGCCCAATAAGTGATGACGATGCAGGCCTGCGCCAGCAAATAGAACCCGAACGCGCCGGCGATGCGATAGGCAAGCTCACCCAACCAGAACGCCAGCGGCGGACCGAGATAGCTGCCGAGCACGAATTCGTGGCCGATGGCGAGAAGAAGCGGCGCCTCCCCTGGCGGCGCGCTATAAAACAGCGCCGGAATGATCGTCCAGAGAAAGGCCTGCGTCAGCGCCACGGTCCAGAACACCACCGACGGGCGACCGCGCAAGAATTCGATAATCAAGGAGACGTAATGCATCGGCCCGGACGGGTGCGCTTGGCAGGAAACATTTACACTTTGCGCATGATCTTATCCGAAAACCGGTATCCACTTTTCGGGATCTTGCGCGCTGGGCAGCAATAAAGAAGGCCGGCTAAAGAGGCAACAACGCGGCAATGGCTTCGTCGGAGCCGCCGCCCTGTTCCGCCAACCTTTCCGCCACCGGGGCAAAGGATTTGCGGTGGTGGATCGAGGGGCCGAGCCTGGCCAGAGCCTCGAAATGCTCGGGCACGCTGTAGCCCATATGGCGCTCGAAGCCATAGCCTGGATAGGCGAGACCAAGCTGAGTCATCAGCCGGTCGCGCGTGACCTTGGCGACGATGGACGCGGCCGCAATCGAGGAGACCAACGCGTCGCCGGAGACCACCGCCGTACATTCGCAACCGCAATCGATGCGGTTATTGCCGTCGACGAACACCAGCTTGGGCTTGACCGGCAGCGACTTGACCGCGCGGGTGAGCGCCCACAGCGAAGCGCGCAGGATATTGTCGCGGTCGATGCGCGCGATCGAGCCGAAGGCGACCGCCACCTGCGCCGTCTCGCAAATCTTGTCGTAGAGCTTTTCTCGCGCAGCGGCGTCGAGCTTCTTGGAATCGTTGAGCCCGCGCGGAATACGTTCCGGATCGAGGATCACCGCGGCGGCCACGACGGGACCGGCGAGCGGCCCCCTGCCCGCCTCGTCGCAGCCGGCGATCGGCCAGATGCCTTTGCCGCGCGCATAGCCTTCGCGCCGGAAGCTGGGCTTCAGCGCGGGCTCCTTGAGCGGCAGGCGCTGCGCGGCCTTGCCGGGTTTTGCGGGCTTTGCCTTATTGGCCATGAGCCACGATGCGAGTGCGGGCATTGGAAAGTCAATTGCGCGCAAGGGGCTTGTGAAAACCGGGGATTGCCGGGGCGGAACTCAGAATGCCGCGTCGCGTTTCACTCAAGAATGCGGCGGACCAAGGGCTGAGGCATGATTCCGGACTGGCTGCACGCACTGGCCATCGCCGCACTGCTTGTTGGTGCGGCGAGCGCGGTCATTCTGCTTGTCGACGTCCGTCGACATCCCCAGCATATGGGGATCATGGACCTCGTATGGCCGATCACGGGCCTTTACGCGGGGCCGCTGGCTCTATGGGGCTATTACAAATTTGGCCGTGCAGCCGGGCATGGCGGCCATGAACACGGCAAGCCATTCTTCGCCGCGGTCGGAATCGGCGCCACCCATTGCGGCGCCGGCTGCACCCTCGGCGACATCGTGGCGGAATGGCTCTGCTTTGCGGTACCGGTCATCGCGGTCTGGTTCGGTTTTCAGTCGATCTTCGCGGAAAAGATGTTCGCGGTCTGGATCGTCGACTTCATCCTCGCCTTCGCCTTTGGCATCGTGTTCCAGTATTTCGCCATCGCGCCGATGCGCGGTCTCGGCTTGCGCGACGGCATCGTTGCCGCCTTGAAAGCCGATACGCTGTCGCTAACCGCCTGGCAGGTCGGCATGTACGGCTTCATGGCGCTGGCGCAGTTTCTCTATTTCAAACCGTTGCTCGGAAAATTGTTGGAGGTGAACACGGTCGAATTCTGGTTCACCATGCAGATCGCGATGCTGGCGGGCTTCGTCACCAGCTATCCGGTGAACTGGTGGCTGATCCGCGCTGGCATCAAGGAGGAAATGTGAACGTCTAGTCTGGCAGCATCAGCTGCCCGTCCTCGCTGAGCGGCCAGTGTGGATTATGCGCGACCTCCCAGAGGTGACCGTCGGGATCGGTGAAATAGCCGCCGTAACCACCCCAGAAGGTTTTTTGCGGCGGCTTCTGCAGGTTGGCGCCAGCGCTGCAGGCGCGGGCTATGATTGCGTCGACCTCCTCTTGCGAGCGGCAATTCCATGCGAGCGCCACCCCACGAAAAAATGACGCGTCTCCCGCCTCGGTTTTTGCATCCTTGGCAAGTTCGCCCGCAGACCATACTGCGAAAGCCATTGCGCCCGCCTTGAAAAAGCCGACGCCACCGGCGTTCTTGGCCTTGCGGACAAATCCGAGGCTTTCATAGAAAGCAATGCTGCGCTCCAGATCGGACACACCAAGCGTCACCAGCGAGAGGATTGCATCCGGCGCGCTCATTGGTCGAACAGACTGAGTTGTGCGCTGTTCTTCTTCGGCTTTTGGAAATGCCCGGTGGTGAGCTGGGCGCGCGTTTCGTTCATCCGCAGCTTCTCGCACGCCATTTCGAAACGCCGGCCGATCATCCAGGCATAGGGGCCCCTGCCCTTCTGCCGCTCGAACCATTTGGCATCGTAGTCCTTGCCGCCGCGCATGTCGCGAATGAGCTTGAAGACATGCTCCTCGCGATGCGGGAAATTCTCCTTCAGCCATTCGCGGAACAGATCGCGGATCTCGAGCGGCAGCCGCAATAGCACGTAGCCCGCTTCGCGCACGCCGGCGGCGTGAGCGGCGTCGAGAATGCGCTCGATCTCCATGTCGTTGAGCGCGGGGATCACCGGCGCCACCATCACGGCCGTCGGTACGCCGGCGGCACTTAGCTGACGCAGCGCTTCCAGCCGCCGCATCGGCGTCGCCGCACGCGGCTCCATCTTGCGCGCAAGCGCGCCGTCCATCGTCGTCACCGACAGCGCGACCTTCACCAGATTGCGCTCTGCCATGCGCGCGAGAATGTCGAGGTCGCGCAAAACGAGGGCCGACTTGGTGACGATGCCGACCGGGTGTCCGGCGCGGTCGAGTACTTCGAGAATGCGGCGCATCACCTGATATTTGCGCTCGATCGGCTGGTACGGGTCGGTATTGGTGCCGATCGCAATCACCCGAGGCTGGTAGTTCGCCGCGGAGAGTTCACGTTCAAGGAGGTCGGCTGCCTCCGGCTTGACGAGAAGCTTGGATTCGAAATCGAGGCCCGGCGAAAGCCCGAGATAGGCGTGCGTGGGGCGCGCAAAGCAGTAGATGCAGCCATGCTCGCAGCCACGATAGGGATTGATCGAACGATCGAAGCCGATGTCGGGGCTGTCGTTTCGGGTGATGATCTTGCGCGTGGAATCGATCGTCACCTGCGTCCTGAACGGCGGCAGTTCGTCGAGCGATTGCCAACCGTCGTCGAAGGCAATGCGCGCCAAAGGCTCATAGCGGCCGGACGCATTGCTCTGGGCGCCGCGCCCGCGTCGGCGCTCGTGGTCGACCACGAGGCCGAGCAGACCGGTAGCGTCGTCCACGTATTCACCCGCCGGCGTCCGGGGCAGCGGAGACGCCGGCGGGTGCTTCAGGGCTGTGGTCGTTCGCGTCATGGCGGAAACCTAATCAGCATTTGTGAACATAACAAGAACATTTATATCAGCCCACAATTTCAGCATTTGCCAGGCTTGATCTCGTGGCCACGGAATGTGACGCCACACGATATGGTGAACGTTGGTTTTCGGTGCCCGGGTCCATGTTGAGCATCGTCATCGCCACGCGCAAATCGGAGCGCGCCCTGGTGCCGACGCTGGCGGCGCTGGTATCCGGCGCCATCGCCGGGCTTTTGGCCGAAGTGATTATCGCCGACGCCGGTTCCGCGGACGAAACCGCGAAAGTGGCCGACTATGCCGGCTGTCGCTTCGTCGCCTCGTCAGAACCTCTGGGCGCGCGGCTAAAGTCGGCGGCGCTGAGCACGCGCACGCCGTGGCTGATGTTCCTGCGCCCCGGTTGCGTGCCGGAGCCGGGCTGGACCGCGGCGGTCGAGCGTTTCATTCAGGCAGCGAACATAGACGGCAAGGACCGGGCAGCGGTCTTTCGCCCGAAGAGCGGCGCCGATCTGATGCGGCCGGGCGTGGCGGAACTGCTCGGCTGGTTGCGCGGTGCGCTCGGTGGCGGCCCGAGCCCGGACCAAGGCCTGCTGATCACGCGCCGCCTTTACGAGGCGCTCGGCGGCCATGACGGGGACGCCGAGGCGGAAGTGGCATTCGTGCGCAAGCTCGGACGCCGGCGCATCGCCATGCTTTCGAGTGCGGCGGCGGCGCCGCGCCAGAGGCCCGACTAATACTTGACTTAGTCAACTAATTGGCCGAGCCTCGCGCGCCATGGGTGCCGGGCAAGCCAAAGAGCGCATCGCGGCGGTGCGCCAATTCAACCGCTTCTACACGCGGCAAATCGGCGTGCTGCGCAAAGACTATCTCGGCAGCCCCTACACGCTCGGCGAAATGCGCGTGCTTTATGAGCTGTCGCAAGACGACGTGAAGACCGCGAGCGAGATCGGCCGTGCGCTGGATCTTGATGCCGGCTATCTCTCGCGCGTGCTGCGCAATTTCGAAAAGCGCGGCTTCATCCGCCGCAAGACGTCTCGCGCCGACGCGCGTCAAAGCGATATCGCGATGACCGCGCGCGGGGCCAAGATCTTTGCGCCTTACGAAAAGCGCTCGCAGGATTTCGTCGCGACGATGCTCGGCAAGCTCAAGCCCGATCAGCAGACGCGGCTGGTCGACGCCATGCACACGATCGAGACGCTGCTTGGCGAGCCATCCGGACCGGACGTGCGCAGCTACACCATTCGCGCGCCGCGGCACGGCGATTTCGGTTGGATCGTGTCCCGCCATGCCGAACTCTATGCGAAAGAATACGGCTGGACCGAACCGTTCGAAGGCCTGTGCGCGCAGATCGTCGCCGACTTCGTCAACAAGTTCGACGAAAAGCGCGAGCGCTGCTGGATCGCGGAGATGAACGGCGAGAATGTCGGCTGCATCTTACTGGCAAAGGATTCGCCCGACGTCGCGCGCATTCGTCTCCTGCTGATCGATCCGAAAGCGCGCGGGCTCGGGCTCGGCCACCGCCTCGTCGATAAATGCGTGCAGTTCGCGCGCAAGGCCGGATACAAGCGCGTCACGCTGTGGACCCACCAGGAGCTCACGGCCGCCCGCCGCGTCTACCAGAAGGCGGGCTTCACCCTCACCGCCAGCGAAAACAAGCGCAGCTGGAGCAAGGACGTGGTGGCGGAATATTGGGATCTGGATTTGTAGTTTTCTGCCGCGCGCCAAACTCACGCGTCGAGCCTGGCAAATGTCGACGCAGAGGCGGGAGTGTCATCGCAGGTAAGATTAAGTCGTCGCACCCTTCGCTTTCGGCCGCCGCAAATGCTCGTCGAGCCGCGGCAGTATTTCCACGAAATTGCAGGGCCGGTAGCGGTAATCGAGCTGGAAGCGCAGGATTTCGTCCCAGGCGTCCTTGCAGGCGCCGGGCGAGCCGGGCAGGCAGAAGACATAAGTTGCGTTGGCAACACCCGCCGTGGCGCGGGTCTGGATCGCCGAGGTGCCGATCTTCCTCTCGCTCACCAGAAAGAACATGGTGGCGAAGCCATCCATCCTCTTCTCGAACAGAGGCTCGACCGCTTCCGGCGTCACGTCGCGCCCGGTGAAGCCGGTGCCGCCGGTCGTGATCACCACGTCGATGAATTTATCCTCGATCCAGTCCTTCACGCGGCGGCGGATCGTCTCGACGTCATCCTGCACGATTGAGCGCTCGGCCAGCACGTGACCGGCCCCGCGGATACGCTCGACCAATGTGGCGCCCGACTTGTCGTCGGCAAGCTCGCGCGTATCCGATACGGTGAGCACCGCGATCTTCAGCGGCACGAATTGTCTGCTCTCGTCGATGCCCGGCATTGCAAACTGTCCTTAAAGCTGCGCCGCGGCGAACGTATCGCAAGAAGAGACCTTGCCCTCCTTCAACCCGATCGTGAACCAGCGCTGGCGCTGCGCCGAGGTGCCGTGCGTGAAGGCGTCGGGCACCACATAGCCGCGCGATTGCTTTTGCAGCCGGTCGTCGCCGATGGCGGCCGCCGTCTGCAGCGCCGCTTCGACGTCGCCCGGCTCGATCGAATTCCATTTCTGGTTGGAATGATGCGCCCACACGCCGGCCAGGCAATCGGCTTGCAACTCGACACGCACCTGCAGCCGGTTGGCGGCCGCTTTGCTGCCGGATACCTGCTGCGCCCTCTGCACCTTCGGCAAAATGCCGAGCAGATCCTGCACGTGATGGCCGACCTCATGCGCGATCACATAGGCCTCGGCAAACTCGCAGGCCTTGCCCGAACAGCCATTGAAGCGCACCTCGATCTCGCGGAAGAACGAGGTGTCGAGATAAATGCGCCGGTCGCGCGGACAGTAGAACGGCCCCATTGCCGCTTGCGCAAAGCCACAGCCGCCCTGCTCGCCGCCACGGTACAACCGTATGGGCGCGGGACTGTAGCTGCGTCCGCCGCCGCGGAAAATCTCGGTCCAGACGTCTTCGGTATTGCCGAGAATGGCGGCGACGAACTGGCCGGTCCGGTCCTTGGGCGCGCCGGTCTGCCGGCTCTGCGGCTGAGACGGCTGCTGATAGTGCGTGCCGCCGCCTTGGATGATCTCGGCGCCGCCGATGAGGATGCTGGGATCGATGCCGAGCGCCCAGCCGATCAGACCCAGAACGATGACCGTACCGATGCCGAGGCCGCCGCGCCCGACCGGGATACCCATGCCGCCGCCGCCAATGCCGCCGCTGCTCTCACGGTCGTCTTCGATATTGTCGCTGCGGCGAAAGTCGTCCCAACGCATTCGCAAAACCCTCCACGGATACCTGCGAGATCATTGCCAAGGCCGCAGCGCGCTGTCCATCGCTCTTCGCAACGCCGCGATAAGTCGCTGAAACTCATGCGCTCTTAGGCATTTTTTGCCTAGCGAAAAGGTCCCTTCGCTAACGCGTTTTTTACCTTGAGCAATCATGATGCAGGCCTGTCGGTTGTAGGTCCCGCGTCGCCGGCCGCGTCACGTGAAGTCAGAGTTCTGAGTCATGGTTGTGTCGCGTCGCGGGGCGCCCTCACGGGCGCCCCGTGGAGTTTCAGACTCCACCCAACTTCATCGTATTCTGGTCGGCGAATGCGCCGACGAGATGGCGAAGCTGCCGGCAAGTTCGGTCGATCTGGTCTTCGCCGACCCGCCCTACAATCTCCAACTCGCCAACGATTTAAAGCGCCCGGACAATTCGCGCGTCGACGCCGTCGATGACGATTGGGATAAGTTCGCGAGCTTCGCCGCCTATGACGAATTTACGAAAACATGGCTTGCTGCTGCCAAGCGCGTGTTGAAGCCCGCCGGCACTATCTGGGTGATCGGCTCCTACCACAACATTTTCCGCGTCGGCACGATCATGCAGGATCTCGGCTTCTGGATCCTCAATGACGTCATCTGGCGCAAGTCGAACCCGATGCCGAATTTCCGCGGCCGCCGGTTCACCAATGCGCACGAAACGCTGATCTGGGCGTCGCGCGATCCGGCCGCCAAAGGCTACACCTTCAACTACGAAACATTGAAAGCCGGCAACGAAGACATTCAGGTTCGCTCCGACTGGACGCTGCCGCTGTGCACCGGCGAGGAGCGGCTGAAGGGCCGCGACGGCAAGAAGCTACATCCGACGCAGAAGCCCGAAGCGCTGCTAGCGCGCGTCATCCTGTCCAGCTCGCGGCCTGACGACCTGGTCCTCGACCCGTTCAACGGCACCGGCACCACCGGCGCGGTCGCCAAGCATCTCGGCCGCCGCTACATCGGCATCGAACGCGATCCGGCTTACGCGAAAGCCGCCGAGAAACGCATTGCCGCCGTGACGCCGCTGGAAGCGCCGACGATTGCGCCCTTCGTGACCGCGCGAGAAGCGCCGCGCGTGCCATTCTCCGCGCTGATAGAACGCGGACTTGTTTCGCCCGGCGCCAAGCTTGTCGACGCAAAAAAACGGCACAAAGTTTTGGTGCGCGCCGACGGCGCGGTGTCGTTCGACGGTGCGGTCGGCTCGATCCACAAGATCGGCGCCATGGTGCAAGGTCTGGAAGCCTGCAACGGCTGGACCTTCTGGCACGTGGAAACGCCGAAAGGCCTGCGGCTGATCGACGAATTGCGCGCGTTGGTGCGCGCCGAGATAGCGGACGCGGCGGAGTAGGCTCGCCATCAATCCAAGTCGCTTCGAAGCACGGTCCAGAAACACGCCGAGCGGCCCATCCGCCCTGCCTCAAAAACGGACAAACGCGCACACAGCCCGAATGTCCGTCTTTTCCCAAAAAGCGGACTTTCGTAAGCAGCGCGTACGGGTTGGTCTTATGGTTGCGGCACCAATCCTTAGACTGCGGCTGTTGCCGCTTCGAACAGAAGCTCGAGCGCCCGCCGCGCGAAGGCGTCCATGTTTGCCTGCCGGTCGGCGCTGCCGGTTTCCAGCGTGATCGCCCGCTCGACCTGCGGCCCGACCACCGCGATGCAACTGTGACCGGCGGCGTCGCCATAGCGATTGCCGGTCGGCCCAGTCGCGCCGGTTTCGCCGATTGCCCAGGTCGCTTGATGACGCTCGCGCATGCGGCGCGCAAACATTAGCGCGTACGCTTCGGTCGAAGGACGCAAGCCCCGCATGTCGGTATCGCCAATGCCAAGCAGGGCTGCGCGCGATGTGCGCGTATAGACGACCGCTCCACCGAGAAAATAAGCGGACGCGCCGGGCACCGCGAGCAGCGCCGCAGCGATCAGGCCGCCGGTCGAGGATTCGGCAACGACAACCGTTTCTTTGCGCTCGATCAGGCTCGCAGCGATTTTTTCCGCTATCGGCTGCATGGATTTCATAGGTCGCCGCGCCCGAGCTGGCAGAGCACGCGGAACACGCCGACGTCGGTTCCTGGAAATTTCCCGGCAAGAGCGGCGCCGATCGCCTCGGCATCGACCTGGCGCAACGTGTCGATCATCAGGCAGCCGGCGATTTTCTTGTCGCCGCCGCGCAATTGCTCTTCCATTGACACCGGCATGCCTGCCGGATCGAGCGCGATCCAGATTTCAGCATTCGCCACCTTCGCGGGATCGGCCATCAACGCATCGATTTCGGCGGCGAGCGCTGTTTCATCCGGCGCGGCGCTGAAACGCACCGTCACGACGTAGGCGCCGCGAAAGGCACCGCGCCGTAGTACGCGCCGGCAAACGGTGCGGTTCATGTTGATAAAAATGTCCGACATGACCGACCGCGTCATCGGCGTCGGATTGTCGAGCCGTTCCAGATACGGCTTCGACGTAAGCACCGCCGGCGTCTCGGTCAGGTAAAAATTGAAAAAGCCGCTCGAGCCGGAAATCGCCTTATGCCGCCGGCCGAACAGAAAACCCGGCACCGCGAGCCGTTCCAGCAAATGCTCGCCTTGAAACCAGGTCTCGAACTCGGCCTCGTGACCGGCGCGGCAGTCGTTCCAGATCGCCAGGACGCCGTAGTTGCTCATACCACTCACACCTTTCCGCGCTCGACATTGGCGCTGCGCGCAGGCACGCCGAACTCGCGGCGGCAAACCTCCGCCAGCACCTTGATGCCTTCGCGGATTTCGTCATGCGTCGGACTGGCAAAGCACAGCCGCATACGGCTCTTGCTGGTGGCCTTGTCGATCGACCATTCCGGGCCCGGATTGATCTGCACACCGGCGGCGAGCGCCGCGTCACGCAGTTTCATGGTGTCGACATTGTCGGGCAGCTTGACCCAGAGAAAAATTCCGCCCGGCGGATAGGCGAACTCGGCCGCGGTGCCGAACTGTTCATTGAGCGCCGCCACCAGCGTGTCGAGCTTGGCTTTGAAGCTCTTGCGTAATCTTGGAACGTGCGCGGCGAAATGCGCCTCGCAGTATTCCGCCAGCATCATCTGCTCGAGCCCGCCCGTGCCGGCGTCCGTCTTCAGCGGCAACAGGCGCGACAACACAGCCCAGGGCGCAACCAGAAAGCCGACGCGCAAGGCCGGCGCGATTGTCTTCGAGAACGAGCCGATGTGAATGACATTCTGCGACTTGCTCATCGCGTATAGCGCCGGCGGGCGCTCACCGGTCCAGGTCAGATCGGCGTAACAGTCGTCTTCGAAAATCGGCACGCCGTAACGCTCGGCGAGAGCGAGTAGCGTTTTGCGGCGGTCCTCATCGAGAATCGTCGCGGTCGGATTCTGCACCGTCGGGATCGTGTAGATAAATTTCGGCCGCACGCCCTTGCTCTTGAGCTCTGCCAGCGTTGCTTCCAGCGCATCCATGCGCATGCCGCCCTGGTCGAGCGGGATACCGACAACGTTGATGCCGCGCCGGAAGTAACGGTTGAGCGTGCCTTCGTAGCAGTCGCGCTCGCAGATAATAGTATCGCCGCGCTCGGTGAGCGCGGCGTTGACGAGATCGAGGCCTTGAAGCGAGCCTGAAGTAATCAAAATGTCGTCGGCGGTGCAGTTGATGCCGGCATCGCGCTTGAGCTTCTTGACCAGAAATTCGCGCAGCGGCTTATAGCCCTGCGGTCCCATCAGCAGGCGATAATCCGCCAGCCTGCGCCCATCGCGCATGAGCGCTGCGTCCACCGCGGCCTTCAGGTCGTCGATCGCAATCCCATCCGGGTCGTTGTTGCCGAAAGTGAAGTTGTATTTGGCCCAGCCGGTCCAGCGCGCGGCCGGCGCCGGCGCATCGGCTGGAACGAGCGGCTCGAAATTGAACGCCATGACGCCTCCTCCGTAGCGCTACTTCGCCGCGACCACTTCGCGCAGCCAGGAAACGACTTCGAGTGCGGCATCGAATGCCACAGCTTCGCTTGCATAAACATGCGCCGAATAAAATCCGACCGGAAACCAGCCGCGGCCGTCTTCGCTGTCGCGGCGATATTCTTCGAATCCAAACGACCCGTCCGGCCGCACAAAAATATCCACGCAGCGGCTACCGGAATCGGTTTCGATCGAACGGCGGACTTTATTTTTTGCACCGGTATTCATTCGTTCCTGCCGAAGCCATTGACCGTCATTTCGCCGCCACCACCATGATTTCGACCTTGTAGTCGGGCGCGGCAAGCTTGGCCTCGACAGTGGCGCGCGCCGGCGTGTTGCCGGGCGATACCCACCCATCCCACACCGCGTTCATCTCGGCGAAGTTCGCCATATCGGTGATGTAGATGGTAGCCGACAGCAGTTTCGATTTATCGCTCCCGGCAGCGGCAAGATATTTGTCGATTGTTGAGAGGATTTCCTTCGTCTGTTCGGTGACACTCTTGCCCTTGTTGGCCTGCGCGACGACGCCGGCGAGATAGACGGTGTCGCCGTGCACGACGATCTGGCTCATACGCGGGCCGACTTCCTTTCGTTCGATGGTCATTGCGCCTCTTTCCCTTTGTCAATTGATGCCCAACCGGGGAACCTGTGGCCTCCCCGCGGCTTATTGCATGAACCATTACGCCAAGGGAGACGACAATGGGCTGGTTTTCATCCGATATCGAAAACATGGACGACCTATTCCTGCATACATTGCAGGATATCTACTACGCCGAACACCAGATCGAGAAGGCACTGCCGGACATGGTCAAGAAGGCGTCCGACGCGGAGCTCAAGAAGGGCTTCCAGACCCACCTCAAACAGACCAAGGGCCATATCAAGCGGCTCGACCAGGCCTTCAAGAAGCTGCAGAAAAAGCCGAAGGGCACCAAATGCCCGGCCATCGACGGCATTATCGATGAAGCCAACGAAATCGCCGGTGAAGTCGACGACAAGATGGTGCTCAATGCTGCGCTGATCGCGGCCGCGCAGGCTGTCGAGCACTACGAGATCACTCGTTATGGCACGCTCGCCGCCTGGGCCCGCCTGCTGGGTCGTCCCGACGTCGCCAAACTTCTGGAGTCCAATCTCAAAGAAGAAAAAGCGACCGACAAGAAGTTGAACGGCATCGCCAAGCGCAAGATCAACAAGAAGGCGTTGACGCGGGGCAAAAAGCAGCCGCGGCCCGACGAGGTTGAACGCGCGGAGAACGCCTTCCTTACCGCTGCGGCCGGCGTTCCGGTTTTGGGCTAGTATCCTTGTCGAACGCGTGCGCCAACACCTTGCGCATCACATTTGGCAGCGCCTCGCCTGGCAAGTCGGCAAACCTGACCCAGCGCGCGCCCTTCGGGGCTCGCGTTGCCTTGGGGGCGCTGGCCGTAAAAACCGTCAGTTCGAGCGGGAAATGCGTAAAGACGTGCCGCACGACGCCAGGCAGTCGCCGCCATTTCAACTTGCCGAAACGCGGCGCATGGCGCAGCCCGTCACCCACATCGAAATCGTGCGTCCATCCGCTGCCCGGCACTTCGGTCATGGACGCGAGCAGGCCCTTGTCCGGACGCCTTTGCAGCAGCACGCGACCGTCGGCGCGCACAACGACGAAGGCCGCGCCGCGCCGCAATTTGCCTTCGCGCTTGGGCGCCTTGCGCGGAAACGTCTCCTGATCGCCACGGATGCGCGCGAGACAGGCATCGGTCCACGGACATAGCGCGCAGGCTGGCCGTTTCGGCGAGCAGATGGTGGCGCCGAGATCCATCATCGCTTGCGCGAAGTCGCCCGAGCGACGCGGCGGCAAAAGTGACGTCGCCAACAATTTGATCTCAAACTTGGCCGCCGGCATTTCGTCTTCCACCGCGAACAGCCTCGTCACCACCCGCTCGACATTGCCGTCGACCGGCACCGCCGGTCTGTCGAAAGCGATCGCCGCGACGGCCGCCGCCGTGTAGTCGCCGACCCCGGGCAACGCACGCAATGCATCCATGTCGGTTGGAAAGACACCGCCATGTCGCTCGACCACCGCGCGGGCGCAGGCATGCAGGTTGCGGGCGCGCGCGTAATAGCCGAGCCCCGCCCATGCCCGCAGCACATCGTCGAGGCTCGCATCTGCCAAGGCCTCGACCGTCGGCCAGCGCCGAACGAACCGTTCGTAGTACGGCGCGACCGCCTTCACCGTGGTCTGCTGCAACATGATCTCCGACAGCCAGACCCGGTAAGGCTCCATCCGCTCGCCCCTGCGCGCGCGCCACGGCAGCACGCGGGCGTGGCGGTCGTACCAGGCGAGCAACGCGACCGGCTCAGGTGCGGCGGCTTTCTTTCGCGACGGCAAGCGGACTGCTACGGTCATACGCACATGATCCCGAAAAGTGGGAACCGGTTTTCGGAAAAGATCATGCGCATGGAAAACTCACAATGAACAAGCCTTCGCGCAGTTTTCCCCGGCCGCTTTCGCAGTTCGCCGGCGCGACCCTGAGCGATGCCTTCAAACGCCAGGGTTTCGCCTCGACCGAGATTATTGCGCGCTGGGCCGAGATTGCCGGGCCCGAAGTCGCCGCCCACTCGGAGCCCGCCAAGATCAACTGGCCGCGCACCAAGGATGGCGACGAGGGCGCGTCGGAACCGGCCACTTTGGTGCTGCGGGTCGAAGGCCCCGCGGCCATCGAGATCCAGCACCTGTCGGGCGTGATCCTGGAGCGGGTCAACCGCTTCTTCGGCTGGCACGCGATCGGCCGCATCGCCTTGCGGCAGGCGCCCTTGCGCCGCCGCGAGCAGACGCCAATGCCGTCGCCCGATCCGGCCGAGGCAGCGCGCATCGCCGCCAGCTTGCCGGATGATCGAGGACGAGACCTTACGGGCGGCGCTCGCGCGGCTGGGAGCGGCCGTCAAGCGAAAGTGAAGGCATGGACAGGCCCGCCATTGCCACTTTCATGATATCCAGCTAACTGACCCCTCCGCGGGGGGCGTTTTTTGAGTTGAGGAGGTGCCTTTGCCGATCGATCGCCGCCAGTTTTGCCAGGGAGCCGCTACCCTTGCGCTCGCCGCCGCCATTGGCACGTCAATGCTGCCGGCCTTTCCCGCGCGGGCGGACGATGACATCCCCGAAACGGCGCTGATGAAGCCGCAAGCCCTGACCGACATGGTCATGGGCAGCGACAAGGCCACGGTCACCGTCGTTGAATACGCCTCGATGACCTGCCCGCACTGCGCGCATTTCGACGAGAAGACCCTTCCCGAGTTCAAGAAGAAGTACATCGACACGGGCAAAGTGCGTTACATCCTGCGTGAATTCCCGCTCGACCCCTTGGCCGCAGCCGCCTTCATGCTGGCGCGTTGCGCCGGCGAGACGGATACGAGCCGGTATTACGCCATGGTCGATACCCTGTTCCGCCAGCAGCAGACCTGGGCGGTGGCCAAGCCGCTTCCGCCCTTGCTCGCCATCGCCAAGCAGGCCGGCCTGACCAAGGAGAAATTCGACGCCTGTCTGGCGAATCAGAAGTTGCTCGACGACATCCAGAAAGTCCGCCAGCAGGCCATTGACGAGTTCAGGGTGAAGTCGACGCCGACCTTTTTCATCAATGGAACCCGCCATGTGGGGGCTTTGACGATCGAGGAGATGAGCAAGGCGATCGACCCCTATCTCAAGGCAGGGTAAGGGATTTTTGGCTTTTAGGACTCCGGTTCCAGCTAAGTTGATTGCGGCCTGCCGCCGAAAGGTCTGGAAAACCACGAACTTCCGGGCGTCCGGCAGTTGCCCAAGACCACGTGGCAATTCATTCTCCTGGCCATGCGGTACCCAACTCTGTCCGGGCCACACCCCGGAGCGGATTGACGACCCTCAATGAACAACGCAACGGAAGTTTACGCGTTTCCCGATTGCGCGCGAAATGCTAGTCGCGCCAACGGGAATGCGATGAGGCCCCACATATGAAGCTCACCCGACTGCGCCTGCTTGGCTTCAAGTCGTTCGTCGAGCCGACCGATTTTCTGATCGAACCGGGCCTGACCGGCGTGGTCGGTCCGAACGGTTGCGGCAAGTCGAACCTGGTCGAAGCGCTGCGCTGGGTGATGGGGGAATCCTCCTTCAAATCCATGCGCGCCTCCTCCATGGAGGAGGTCATCTTCTCCGGCTCCACCAGCCGGCCGGCGCGCAACAATGCCGAAGTGGCGATCCTGATCGATAACGCCGACCGTTCGGCGCCGGCGGCCTTCAACGATCAGGAGTCGCTCGATATCGCACGCCGCATCGAGCGCGAGGCCGGCTCCACCTACCGCATCAACGGCCGCGAGGTGCGCGCCCGCGACGTGCAAATCCTGTTTGCCGACGCCTCCACCGGTGCCCGTTCGCCGGCGCTGGTGCACCAGGGCCGCATCGGCGAGATCATCCAGGCCAAGCCCGAGCAGCGCCGCCGGGTGCTGGAAGAAGCCGCCGGCATTTCCGGCCTGCATGCGCGCCGGCACGAGGCCGAGCTGCGGCTGAAGGCGGCGGAATCCAACCTGCTGCGCGTCGAAGACGTGATCGGCCAGCTCGCCGCCCAGATGGACGGCTTGAAGAAGCAGGCCAAGCAGGCGATCCGCTACCGCACCGTTTCGGGCCAAGTGCGCAAGGCGGAAGCCACCCTCTTTCATTTGCGCTGGACGGCGGCCACCGGCGAGGTCGCCGACGCCGAACGTGCAAAAGATATCGGCGTGCGCGAGGTTGCCGACCGCACCGCGGCCCAAGCCCAAGCGTCGACGCGCCAGACCACGGCACAGGCGGCGCTTCCCGACCTGCGGGAAGCGGAAGCGCGCGCAGGCGCTGCCCTGCACCGGCTCAACGTTGCTTTGCAGGAACTCGATCGCGAGGAGCAGCGCGCCAAGGACCGCGTCGCCGAACTCGATCTGCGGCTCGTGCAACTTGCCGCCGACATTGGACGTGAGCAGAAGATGGCCGCCGACGCCGACGAGGCCATCGCACGGCTCGCGACCGAGGAAGAGACCATCCGCGCCGAGGCACGCGAAAGCGCGGGCCGGCGCAGTGGCGTCGATGCACGCCTTGCAGAAGCGGACAGCGAACTCTCTGCCGCTGAGAAAATCTTCTCCGATCTGACCACCGCGCTGGCCGACCTCACCGCCAAGCGCAACCAGTTGGAAAACACCGCACGCGGCCATAGCGAACGCGCCGTCCGCCTTGTGGGCGAAATTTCCGAAATCGAACGCGAACTCGAAGGTCTGCAGGCAACCGGCGGACCCGACGTCGCCGCGCTCGCCGCCGCCGTTGAAGACGTGCAGGCGGCCGTTGCCGCCGCCGAAGCCGCCGCGCTCGAAGCGGAAGCCGCACACGGCACTGCGCGCGTCACCCTCGAGGCCTCCCGCTTGCCGCTCAGCGAGGCGGAGCGCCGGGTGCAGCGGCTGGAGACCGAAGCCAAGACGCTGTCCAAGGTGCTCGCGGTCGAGACCAAAAATCTGTGGCCGCCGGTGATGGACAACGTCACGGTCGAGAAAGGTTACGAGAAGGCACTCGGCGCCGCCCTTGGCGACGACCTCGACGCTCCAGTCGACCCGTCCGCGCCCATGCGTTGGGTGGGCTCGGCCATCGATCCCGCCGATCCGGCACTGCCGGCCGGTGTGGAAAGACTGGCCGACAAGGTGCAGGCTCCGGCTGAACTCGCGCGCCGGCTTGCCCAAATCGGCGTCGTCGACCGTGACACCGGCACCCGGCTCGCCGGCATGCTCAAGCCCGGCCAGCGGCTGGTCTCACCCGATGGCGACCTTTGGCGCTGGGACGGCTTTGCCGCCGCAGCCCACGCGCCCACCGGCGCCGCACGCCGGCTTGCCGAACGGGCCCGCCTCGCCGATATCGAAGGCGAATTGCTGACCGCCCGCGGCGAAGCCGAACAGGCCCGCGGCGTGGTCGAAGCAGCGCAAGCCGCATTGCAGACAGCGGCTGCGGCCGAAGCGCAGACGCGCAATGCCGCCCGCGACCGCCAGCGCGAAGCCAATGCTGCCCGCGACCGGCACGAGGCGGCCGAGCGCGAGGTCAACCGGCACGCCGCTCGCCTTTCGGCTTTGACCGAAGGCCGCGTTCGCCTCACGGCCAGCCGCGACGAAGCAGAGACTGGCAAGGCGCAGGCCGAAAGCGCGCTGGCTGAACTCGCTTCGGTCGCCGTGCTGGAAGGCCAGCTCAATACGGTGCGCGACGATATTGCGGCCAAGAGAGCCAAGGTTGCCGAAGTCCGCGCCGAACAGCAGGCCATCGTGCGCGATGCGGAAATAGCCGACCGCCGTCTCATTCAGCTTTCGTCCGACCGCTCCGGCTGGAACGAGCGGCTGACCGGCGCCCGCAATCAAATCACCACCCTCGAGCAGCGCATTGAGGAAGCCAAGCGCGACCGTGCCGAGCTCGAAAACGCTCCGCAGATGTTCGCCGAAAAGCGTTCGGGGCTGATGAGCGAAATTCGAACGGCCGAAGGCGAACGGACCGCCTGCGCCGACCGACTTCAGGACGCCGAAAACGCGCTCGCCGAAGCCGACCGCGACGCGCGCGCCGCGCTCGAAGCGGCAAGCCTCGCGCGCGAGGAACTGGCCCGCGCGGAAGAACGTTTCGAAGCCGCCAAGCGCCGGCTCGACGACATCGGCCGCGAAATTCGCGACATGCTGGAAATCGAGCCGGCCGCCGCCGCCGAGCTCGCTGAGATCAAGGAAGGCGAAGCCCTGCCCGATCTGACCGAGATCGAAGAGCGGCTGGAACGGCTGCGCCGCGAACGCGAGCGGCTGGGCGCCGTCAATCTGCGCGCCGAAGAAGAATTGCGCGAGGTCGAAACCCAGCACACCTCGCTGACTGGCGAGCGCGACGACCTGGTGGCCGCGATCTCCAAGCTGCGCCTGGGCATCCAGAGCCTCAACCGCGAAGCGCGCGAGCGGCTGCTGTCGTCCTTCGAACAGGTCAACAAGCACTTCCAGCACCTGTTCACCCAGCTATTCGGCGGCGGCACCGCCGAACTGCAGTTGATTGAAAGCGAAGACCCGCTGGAAGCCGGTCTCGAAATCATGGCCAAACCGCCTGGCAAGAAGCCCTCGACGCTGTCGCTTTTGTCGGGCGGCGAGCAGGCGCTGACCGCGCTGGCGTTGATTTTCGCGGTGTTCCTCACCAATCCGGCGCCGATCTGCGTGCTGGACGAAGTGGACGCGCCGCTCGACGATCACAACGTCGAACGCTTCTGCGACCTGCTGGATGAAATGACGCGCTCGACCGATACGCGCTTCGTCATCATCACGCATAACCCGATCACCATGGCGCGCATGAACCGCCTGTTCGGCGTCACCATGGCCGAGCGCGGCGTCTCGCAACTGGTTTCGGTCGATCTGGAAGCCGCGGTTCGCTTCAAGGAAGCGAGCTAACCGTCGGCTGGCGGACCGAAGGATTGCCGGCCGCTCCAAAAATATTTTTGTGACAGGTCGCACCCGCCGCGGAACCAACCCGCCACGGGCGCGTTAATCAGCCATCCACAAGTCGGGCGGCTCCCCCCTTACCCCCCGAATAGCCGTCTGGCGATAAGACCCCAAGCTCGGCTTGGGGTCTTTTTTTGTCCGATCAAGTGGTTAGCTGCAGCCCGGCCGCTGTGCCTCAAGACGTGTCCCGGTGGACAAGAATATAATTTCTTCCCGCGTCGTGCAGATTTTTAAGCGGCAACGGGCCAATGTAGCTTTGATTGACCAATCCTAGGTCAATTTGGATTCTGCAACGATGACCGCCGCCCGGGCCGACGAAAAACCAGTGATTAGCGCGGAAACACCGGATTGGACCCGTGAAATCCCGCGGCGATTTTGGGATCCCGGCCGCAAGCTATTGCTCGCGATTCGTCGCTATCAGGCTTGGCACAATCGCCGTGGAATTCTCGCGCGCGGAGCAACTAAATTTGCTATCGTCCGTTATCGCTTTTGGAGCATTGTCACCGGCGCGGACATTCCCCTGAACTGCAGGATTGGCGGTGGCTTGTTAATCCCGCACCCCAACGGAATTGTCATTCATCCCGAGGCGACAATTGGCGTTAATTGCCTGATCTTCCAGCAGGTCACGATCGGCACGCAGGGCAAACCGGGCGTTCCGACTATCGAAGGTCATGTCGATATAGGCGCGGGTGCAAAAATATTGGGGCCGGTTCGTATCGGTGCCCATGCGAGAGTCGGCGCAAACGCAGTCGTTTTAGCCGAAGTTGAGGGCGGGACGACCGTGTCCGGAATTCCAGCGAAAGTCGTCAGCGGTATGCCGCCTGGAGGTTGCTGACATTTTCCCGGTAAACTCCGGTCGTTCATCAGAAAATGTCGGGCAAATCGTGTACCGATTTGTGGCTTGCCTCGGATGCGGGCCATCTAATAGATGCTTATCGTGGGTTTAGACGTTTCCCCATAGGAGCCTGATCAATGTCCACCACCGCCTTGGTCGTGCTTGGCGTCATTGTCGCCGCCGCGATCTGGATCATCGCCGTCTACAACGGGCTGGTCGCCATGCGCCAGCGCGTCAACCAGTCGTTTGCCGACATCGACGTTCAGCTCAAACAGCGCCACGACCTCATCCCCAACCTGGTCGAAACCGTCAAAGGCTATGCCACGCATGAACGCGGCACCCTGGAAGCCGTCGTGCAGGCGCGCAACGCGGCCATCGCCGCGCCCGGCATCGACCAGAAAGTGGCGGCGGAAAACATGCTGACCGGCGCGCTGCGCCAGTTGTTCGCGCTGTCGGAAGCCTATCCGAACCTGAAGGCGAATGAGAACTTCCAGCAGTTGCAGATGCAGCTCGCGGACATCGAGAACAAGCTCGCCGCTGCCCGCCGCTTCTTCAACAACGCGGTGCAGGAATACAACACCGGCATCCAGCAATTCCCGGCCGCGCTGTTTGCCGGCTCGTTCGGCTTCCAGCCGCACACGTTCTTCGATCTTGGCGGCGAGACCCGTGGCCAACTCGAGCAGGCGCCGAGCGTGAAGTTCTGATTTGTCCTCGTCATGCCCGGCCCTTGTGCCGGGCATCCGCGACTTTATGTCAAAGGCGTGAATGGCCGGGACAATCCCGCCCATGATGGTTTGAAGATGGGTCGGCATGGCCGCCTACGGTCTGTACACGCATATCCAGTCCAACAAGCGCCGCTCGGTCGCGCTGCTGATCGGGCTGTTCTTTCTCGTCTACGTGATGGTGTTTGCCGGCGCGCTGCTGGCGGAAGGGCTCACGGTCAACGCGCCGCTCGATTATCTGATGCGCGCAGCCGCCTATGACTGGGTGAAGGCGGCCCCCTTTGCCACCGTCGGCGCCGTCGTCTGGGTTGCCATTGCCTACCGGTTCCATCAGGCGATGATCGACGCCGTCACCGGCGCGCATCCGGTCGAACGCAACGACGAGCCACGCCTCTACAACCTCCTGGAAAACCTGTGCATCTCGCGCGGCATCCCGATGCCGACGTTGCGCATCGCCGAGGACGACGCGCTCAACGCCTTCGCCACCGGCCTCAATCCGAAGCAATATTCCATCACCGTGACGCGCGGGCTGATGAACGCGCTCAACGATCAGGAGATGGAGGCCGTGCTCGGCCACGAGCTCACCCACATCCGCAACGGTGATGTGCGCATGATGGTGATCGCGATGGTGATCGCCGGCGTGATCTCGTTCTTCGGCGAAATGGTGTTCCGGCTGTTCTTTCAGGGCGGCTTCTATGGCGGCTCCCGGCGCAGCGGCGGCGACGGTGACCGCAAAGGCGGCGCCGGGATCGCCATTCTGATTGCCATTGTGATCATCGTGGTCGTCTGGCTGTTGTCGGTGGTGATCCGCTTTGCGCTCTCGCGCCAGCGCGAATATCTGGCCGACGCCGGATCGGTGGAACTGACCAAAAACCCCGATGCCATGATCATGGCGCTGCGCAAGATCGAAGGGCGCGGCGAGCTACACGCCGCCACCTCCGCGGTGATGGAAATGTGCGTCGACAATCCGCGCCAGGGCTTTTCCGATATCTTTCGCCACCCACCCTTCGATCGACTCGCGCATTGCGGCAATCGTGAAATTTGCCGGCGGCCACGATCCCGGCCCGCTCGCGCTGGAAACGGACGAGCAGCCGCAGCTCGAGGATCAATCGACGGAAGGCCCCTGGGGCGATCAGCCTCCAGAGCCCGCGCCACCATCGGGCCCGTGGGGGCCGCAGCCGTCGCAAGACGCGCCGTCACAAGGCACGCCGTCGCAAGGTCCTTGGGGGCCGGCGACCCCGCCCGGGCCGTGGGGACCGCGGCAAACGTGAGGGTTCAATCATGACGAACCGCAAGACGATTGGATTGTTGAGTGCGAGCACCCTTGCCGCTTATTGCCAACTCATCTCGGCCGTTCACGCCGACGTCCTTAAAAAGGAACCACCAATGGGCTCCTTGCGTGAAGGACAGCGGGTTCTGGTCGACGACGGAAGTTGCGGGCCGAGAAAAATCAAGGAAGTGACTGGCGGCAACCACGTCGAGGTCGGCGGCACGAAAAGGATCAAGCGAACCTACCGCTGCATCAAACGCTAGCGCTCCGCTGGCCACGTGTCTGGCTATTGGAACGTCACGGTAGCGATGGCGCGATCGACTTTCGCCTGCGGCCAGAAGGTGACAGGCCCAGGCGCGCTGCCCGCCGCGGCGATATTGGTGCCCTGTCCGGGCTGGCTCAAAGTCTGCTCGCCTGCCGCGTTCGAAACGTTCACCACACCCACGATCAAGAACACCCCAAGCGCCTGATTGTCGATCGGCCCGCCCCAGAATTCGGTCCCGCGGATACCAAGTGTCGCGGCAGGCGTTGTCACACGGACGTCAGAGCTTGCCAGCTTCGTCACTTGCCCGGAAAGAAACCGGAACGCGCCGACCACCCCGAACTTGATCGTTCCCCGGCCCGCAGCCGGATCGAAGACGAACGTATCGAGTGTCAGCTTCGCCTTTTCGCCGAGCGTCAACTGCGTACCGTCCGTGAAGGTGACTTGCAGCCGCGCCGCGTCTGCGGTCGACACGACCTCATTGAGAAAGACGGACGACTTGAGGCCGAGCGCCACAGTGGCGCCATTGTGGGTTCCGCTCGCCTTTCCCTGTATGCGGGTGACGGCGCCGATCGCCTCCTGCGCCGCAACCTGGCCGTCGGCGACGCCGGAAAGAAGCACCGCTACAACGATCATCAGCCTACACAACATGCGTTTGTCGCTCCAAAATTCGTCGGCCCAATCGGAATTCGCTACCTGGCCGGTTTTGTATGCCGATCGACGATATGTGCGCACTTCGCTTAATGCCCTGCGAATGAAATGAGCGTCCGCACCGGCTTCCGCCGTGCCGCCGGTGGCGATCAAATCGTCGCCTACACGACGCGTTCGCCGGCGAGCGCCGAAAGGCCGAGCACAAGATCGCGCCGGTTGATTTGGACATTCAAACCGAATGGTCCGCCGGAAGACCAAGCCGCCGCGCAATAGCGAAAATTAGTCGTCGAATGAAGCGCGCGTTTAGAAGGTCCAGCGGACGTGGAGCGAGCCGTATCCACCACTATGATCGTTCAGGATGTCCGTACGCGTATCCCACGCGTATCCGCCGGCTAGAATGAGCTGTGCCGACGTAAAAATATTGAAGGCGATAAATCCGCCCACGCGATCCTGGCCGAACCGATCGTTGCCAATCGCCATCGCTTCTGGGCCGATCGAAATCAACGGTGTCACCTGATAGCCAAGCTTGGCTTGCACAAGATAGGTGTTCCATGCGGTCGCGTAGCTGCCAAGCGCCGACAGGTACCAATTTCCGCCGAACGGCGCGTAAATCTCGCCCTGGACTTTGAAGCCGGCCTTGGTGCCCGTAACGGTCGCGGCCGGATCCGGGTTGTTGTCGTCTTGGAGGTAGGCGCCGAGGTAGCCGGTCAAACGCGTCTGCCCCAGAAATGTCTGGTAGCCGACCATCAAGTCGCCATTCCAGAAGTCTACGCCTTGGCCGAGTCCGACAGCGCGATTGTAATCGTAATGGCCGCCACCACCGGAAACGCGGAAGAGCCACCCATCGCGGGAGAGATTGCCGCCGAGCGCAAATACGGCGCCGCCGTAGCCGTAAACGCTATCCTTGGTGACGTCAGCGCCCGACCAGACCTCGGCCCAAGGCCCTGCGGCAACCGGCGCGATCGGTGCCGCTTTCACCGGCATATCGGCGGCCGAGGCCACGCCAATGTTTGCGCCGACCACAGCCGTCACAATTACAAACGCGATTGGACGCCACATGCCAATGATCCGAAAATAAACAACGCCCGAATTATGCAGAATGGATTGTTTGATGCTAACAACGCCAATGAATGGCGGCTATTGAAATCGATCGAAATCCGCAACAATTAGAGACGGCGTTGCACCGAAAACACAATCTTGCGCGACCTCGCAACATAAAATTGTGCAGCCATTACAGATAGCTACCGTGGCCCATGCCGACTTGGGCCGGGTTATTCACAAATCTCCCGCCTGCGGCGACGCGACCGTCTATTCCGCCGCGATCGCTGAAACCCGCCCTTTTCCCGCAGCATCAACACCGATTGCGTCTTCCGTCCAGGACGGCGGCACCAGTTGCCCATGATATTTCCGGACCTCCGACCCATCCAGACCTTTTGAGCCCAGCGAATGAGTTTCGGCCTGTCCGGTAATGCGGACGAACCGGGACACCAAACCATTCACCGTCACGATTTCGAATTCCAGCACGGTACCGGCATCGATAGCCTGAAAGGCAATGATGCTCATTGACGTCTGACCGGGATGCAACGCTACCACGGCGTAGCGTCGCGAACTGCGTCCAGCGTCGTGACAAAGCGCCGGCGACCAATTCAGCCGGGCGTTATCGAACGGCGCACGCAGACGGGCAAGCCGCGTCAAAACATCAATCGGCGTCGAAAAAAATGCGGTGCGGTTGACGTATTCACGGCGCCAGTCGACCGAATACAAACTTCGCAGCAGTCTATCGCGACCCCGCTTGTCGGACCAGATGAACTCACATTCAAACCTTGCTTCCAAGGGCGCGCCGGCAGTGACCGTGATCGCGTGGCGGCCAAATTTCAAAGTGTGGTCACGCGCACGATTGCTGCGCGTCACCACACATTCGACCGGTAACTCGCCAGTCGGAAGATGCAAACGAGCCGCAAACCATTTGCCGGCGAGTGGCGCCTGCCCGTGCAAGCGGACCGAAGCCCAGCTTCCCGACACACGGTCGACGTAGGCAAGATTCCGTCCGGGCATGTCATCAAATTCGAGAATCATCTGCGTGTCGAACCGGTATTCGTCGGTTGACCGGCGGGCATTGGCAATCGCCTTGGAAATCAACGCGAACGCCTTGGCTGCATTGAAGAGCGCCCAAAATCCCGCAACGATGACGAGTTCAAGCGTATATCCTTGATCGAGTCGCTGGTTCCAATCGATATGCGCGGCGCGGCCAGATAGCAGATCGCTTGCGGCGAATCCCAACGGGCCAATCTTGAAGTTCAATGCGAGGCTCATGACACCGATCGCGAACGCAACGAGACTGATCGTCATGAGGCCCAACTGCGGCGCCATCAACAACCAGTCGACGCGGCCGCGAATATTTTTCGTCGAACTACGGAACGGAATTTTATCCACGACAAGCGCCGCCCAGGCGGCGATATGGACCGGAAAGCGCGCCATACTGAAAACTTCATTGGCCCAGGGTCGCGCCAACCCGCAGCCAATTTCCTGCAGCAGCAAAAGCGTCAGGATCGGAAATAAAAGAACGATGAGAACGTTCAACACCGTGATTTCGAACGGCGCCCAACCGAAAAGGAGGGATGTGATAGGCACGGCAATCAACATAAGTTGCTGCCAGCCTTCCAAATACACAATGCCGAGCGTCAGGTATGACAATCGTTGCCAGAGCGTCAGCCCCTTCATTGTGAATATATTTTCGCGGCGCAAGACGTGGAGGTTGCCGTGCGCCCATCGGTGCCGTGTTTTGTAAAAGTCATTCAGGTCGGCCGCCGCGAGCCCGTAGGCCACAGGCTCGTTCAGGTAAGCCACTTTAAAGCCGGCCGCGTGCAATTTCAGGGACGTGTGAACGTCCTCGGTCACGGTTTCGACGGGTATTCCGCCGATCTGTTCCAATGCCGATCGCCGATAGACCACACCCGTTCCGATGCATGATGTGCCATCCATGGCGTCCTTGCAGGGTTCAGTAAAACCGTAGAAAAAAGACTGATCGTTCCAAAGACCTCCGGAACGCCGCGCGTTGAAATATTGAAAGGCGTCGATATTGTAAAATTCTTCCGGGGTTTGCACGAGCCCGACGCGTTCGTCTGAGAAAAATCCGAGCAATACGTCGAGCGCGTGCGGCATGGCGATGTGATCGGCATCGAACACCATGATGAACTCGCCATTGCTGTGTGCGAGCCCATTGTTCAGATTGCCCGCCTTGGCGCCGGTATTCTGTTCGCGGGCGAGGTAGCGAATTCCGAGTTCCTCAGCCAGCGCCTTTAGTTCGGGTCGGTTGCCGTCATCCAGGAGAAACGTCTGGTGCGGGTAGGCAATTTCCTTCGCGGCGACGGCGGTCCATCGCACGATCTCGACGGGCTCTCGGTAGGTTGGAATAAAGACGTCGACGGTCAGCCCGCGCGGCGCCGGTTTTGGCTCGCGGTGTCGATAGGTCCAAGAGCAGAAAATCGTCGTAAGGCCAAGAACGAATCCGAGAGTCTCGGCGGTAAAGTAAATCAGCGAAAGACCAAGCGCATTATGATTGATGATCGTGACGCGCCAGCCCAGATAAACGATCATGACGAGCACGTAGATCGCCGCAACGATCCGGCGGCGCAACGCCCGTTCCCGAAACCGCTGGTACATGACTCGGCTATACGACATGGGTACTACGCTGAACCGATTTACGAGTCCGCAGATGAGCGGCGGATTGCCGATCCGTGTGAGGGGCAATGCATTCGCTCGGCTCAGGCTAGCATATTTGCGAGACCTTGGATCAACTCAGCGCGTTGGTCTTCTGACCTGCGTCAGAATGTTTTGCCGACGCCCGCGGCCGTCACCACGCCGGCTTATCACTGTCTTTTATGTGGGGATGCCTCGCCTAATGCCCCGCAAACGAAACCAGCGTCCGCACCGGCACGTCCAGCTTGCGCAATTTCTCGGCGCCGCCGAGCTCGGGCAGATCGATGACGAAGCAAGCGGCCAGAACCTCCGCCCCCAACTGACGCAACAGTTTCACCGCCGCTTCCGCCGTGCCGCCGGTGGCGATCAAGTCGTCAACCAGAACGACGCGCTCACCCTTCACCAGCGCGTCGGCATGCATCTCGATCTCGTCCTCGCCGTATTCCAGCGCATAGGTTACGCTCACTCTTTTATGAGGAAGCTTGCCCTTCTTGCGGATCGGGATGAAGCCGGCCGAAACCTGATGCGCTACCGCGCCACCGAGGATAAAGCCGCGCGCCTCGATGCCGGCCACCTTGTCGATCTTCATGCCGGCCCAGGGCTGCACCAGTTCGTCGACCGCACGGCGGAAGGCACGCGCATCGCCCAGAAGCGTGGTGATGTCGCGGAAGACGATGCCGGGTTTTGGATAGTCCGGGATCGAGCGAACGGTGGCGGCGAGGTCGTTTTCGACAGTGGTCATTGGACAGTACTCGAGTAGTGCGGAATGCAGGTTCCATAGCCGCGAACGGCGCGAATATCCACTGCATAAACACGGAGTAACGTCACGATCGTCTTAACGCGCCCGTAACTGATGAAACCTAGCTTCGAAAGCCTCACAGCGAGGAGCCGGCCCATGCTTTTCCGCCTCATCTATTACTCCGAAAACCACCTCGGTGCGGAAGAAGATGACAGGGTGATTCCGGGTCTCAACGCCATCATGGACGCGGCCAACCGCAACAATAAGCGCGACGGCATTACCGGCGCGTTGTTGTTCGAACTCCCTCTGGTTCATCCAGATCCTCGAGGGCGGACGAGAGGCGGTCTCGGCGACGGTGCGCCGGATCCTCCGTGACGAGCGCAACGACGCCCTCACGGTCATGGACGCGCGGCCGATCGAGGATCGTCTTTTTGCGAATTGGTGGATGGGCCTTGGCGCGCTGCATGGCGCGGCGAGCGAGCAGTTGCTTGCCGAAATATAAACGCGGCGGCAAACTCGATCCAAGACTATTGACCGCCGAGCAGGTCCTCTCGCTGGCGAGTGAACTCGCCCAGTATGGCCTCGACCGCCGGCTTGCAACGGCGGCGTAACCGCCGAAACGATCAAGCCGAACGCCCGAGCACCCGGCCCGCCACCGCGTCGAGTTTCTTGAGCAACGCCGGATCGCGCGCTTCCGGCGCCGTGATCATCGCGGTATCGAGCGCACGATCGGAACCGATCGGACATGGCTCGTGCTCGTGCGGAAAATCGGCCGCCAGCCGCGCCACCAGCCGCTTGGCGCGGTCGGCGTTGTCCATCAGCACCTTGATGATGTCGCCGACCGTGACCGCATCGTGCTGGGGATGCCAGCAGTCGAAATCGGTCACCATGGCGACGGACGCATAACAAATTTCGGCTTCGCGCGCGAGCTTGGCCTCCGGCATATTGGTCATGCCGATCACCGAATAGCCGAGTTGCTTGTAGGTCATGCTTTCGGCATAGGTCGAAAATTGCGGACCTTCCATGCACACGTAAATGCCGCCAAAGAACGGATCGATGCCCTCCTTCAGCGCCGCTTCGCCGATGCGCGCACGCAGGCGTGGGCTGACCGGGTGAGCCATCGAGACATGCGCGACGCAGCCTTTGCCGAAGAACGAACTCTCACGCTTGTGGGTGCGGTCGACGAACTGATCGACCAGCACAAAGGTGCCGGGCGGCAGCTCTTCCTTGAACGACCCGCAGGCCGACAACGACACCAGGTCGGTGACGCCGACGCGTTTTAAGGCGTCGATATTGGCCCGGTAGTTGATGTCGGAAGGCGACAACCTGTGCCCGACGTCGTGGCGCGACAAGAACACCACCGGCAGGCCGGCCATGTCGCCGATGCGCAGCGCACTCGAGGGCTCGCCCCAGGGTGTGTCGATGCGCTGCTCGCGCACGTTCCTCAAACCCGGCAGGTCGTAGATACCGGACCCGCCGATGATGCCGAGCACCGCTTTGGTCATCGTCCACCTCTCTCGCCCTAAATGCGAAGGGCCCCATTCGGGGCCCTCGCGTCAAGACGTTTTGTCTCCGCCTCAGGCGTGCATGTTCTTCCACACCTTCTTCTTGGTGAAGTAGAGCAGGCCCGACAACACGATCAGGAACACAATCACCTGAAAGCCAATACGCTTGCGCGCGAGCATGTGCGGCTCGGCCGCCCACTCCAGGAAGGCCGCCACGTCTTTGGCATATTGCTCGACCGTCTGCGGCGAGCCGTCGTCATAGGTCACCTGCCCGTCGGAGAGCGGCTTCGGCATGGCGATGGCGTGGCCGGGAAAGTATTCGTTGTAGTGGGCGCCCGCCGGCAGATTGAAGCCGGCCGGCGGCGGGTCCTTGTAGCCCTGCATCAGCGCGACGATGTAGTCGGGGCCCTGCTCCTGATATTGCGTGAACATATCGACCACGAACAAGGGGAAGCCGCGTTGATAGGTGCGCGCCTTGGCAAGCGTGGACATGTCGGGAGGGGCGACGCCGCCATTGGCGGCCTCTGCCGCCTTCTCATTCGGGAATGGCGGCGGGAAATGGTCCGCCGGCCGGCCCGGCCGCGTGGTCGGCTGGCCGGTGTCGTCGAGGTCGGCGATCTTGTATTCCGACGCGATCTGCTCGGCCTGCTTTTCCGTGTAGCCGAGGCCGCCCGGCTCCGCCAGGTTTCGGAACGAAACCAGGTTGAGCGAATGGCAGCTCGAGCAAACCTCGCGGTAGACCTTGAAGCCGCGTTGCAGCTGCGCCTGATCGTACTGGCCGAACGGACCGGAGAACGACCATGTCTGCGCCGGCGGCGGGACCTGATGTTCCTGCGCACCGGCCGGCGCGGCCACAAGCGCGAGCGAGCCGGCGACGACGGAAGCGAAGAACGCGTGTTTCATAGTCATGGTCATCCCCCTCACGCCTTCGCGCCCAAGACCGATTCCGAAATCGAGTTCGGCAGCGGCTTGGTTTTCTCGAAAATGCCGAGCAACGGCAGGATGACCAGGAAGTAGGCGAAGTAATACAGCGTCAGCAGGCGCGAAACGATGACGTAGATGCCTTCCGGCGGTTTCGAGCCGAGCCAGCCGAGCCCGATGCAGGCGATCACGAACAACCAGAAAAACTGGCGGTAGAGCGGACGGTATTTTGCAGAGCGCACTTTCGAAGTGTCGAGCCAGGGCAGGAAGGCGAGAATGGCGATCGACGCAAACAGCGCGATCACGCCCATCAGCTTGTCCGGGATCGAGCGCAGGATCGCGTAGAATGGCAGGTAGTACCATTCGGGCACGATCTCCGCCGGGGTCACCGCCGGATTGGCGGGAATGTAGTTGTCGGCATGGCCCATATAGTTCGGGATATAGAACACGAACCAAGCGAACAGGATCAGGAACACCGCCATGAAGAAGCCGTCCTTGATCGTCGCGTAGGGCGTGAACGGCACCATGTCCTTGTCCGACTGCGGCTCGACGCCGGTCGGGTTGTTCTGTCCGACCACGTGCAGCGCCCAGATGTGCAGCACCACCAAGCCCGCGATCACGAACGGCAACAGGTAGTGCAGCGAGTAAAAGCGGTTGAGCGTCGGGTTGCCGACGGCATAGCCGCCCCACAGCCAGGTCACGATGGTTTCACCGACGCCGGGGATGGCCGAGAACAGGTTGGTGATCACGGTCGCCGCCCAGAAACTCATCTGCCCCCAGACCAGCACATAACCCATGAAGCCGGTGGCGATCATCAACAGAAGCAGGATGACACCGAGGATCCACAACACCTCGCGCGGCTCCTTGTAGGAGCCGTAATACATGCCGCGGAACATGTGGATGTAGGCGGCCAGGAAGAACATCGAGGCGCCGTTGGCGTGTACGTAGCGCAACAGCCAGCCGTAATTGACGTCGCGCATGATGCCTTCGACCGAATTGAAGGCCATGTCGACGTGTGGCGTGTAGTGCATCGCCAGCACGATGCCGGTGATGATCTGGATGCCGAGCATCATCGTGAGGATGCCGCCGAACGTCCACCAATAGTTCAGGTTGCGCGGCGTCGGATACGAAATGAACGACGAATGCATCAATCCGAAGATCGGCAGCCGCTTCTCGAACCATTGCAGGATTTTATTTTGCGGCTGGAAGGTGGCGTGTCCGCTCATGATCGAACCTTTTGGAAGACAATTCTTTTGCGGATCAGCCGATCCGGATCTTGGTGTCGGAGAGGAAAGCGTAAGGTGGCAGGTACAAGTTCTTCGGCGCCGGGCCTTTGCGGATACGGCCGGCGCTGTCGTATTGCGAGCCGTGGCAGGGGCAGAACCAGCCGTCATATTCGCCCTGGTGAGCGAGCGGAATGCAGCCGAGATGGGTACAGATGCCGATCACGACCAGCCACTGATCGTGGCCCTTCTGGACGCGCTCGGAGTCGGGTGCCGGGTCGGGCAGTTCCTGCCACTTGACGTCCTGCGCCAGCTTTATGTCTTTCGCGTCGCGATGGTAGATGTAAATCGGCTTGCTGCGCCAGAACACCTTGACGATCTGATGCTCGGCGATGGGCGCGAGATCGATCTCGACCGGCGCGCCGGCGGCAATCGTCGAGGCGTCCGGGTTCATCTGGCTGACAAGCGGTACGAGCGCCGCCGCACCGCCCACCGCAGCCACCGCACCGGTGGCAATATAAAGGAAATCGCGGCGTGAGTGCTGCTCCGCCGAAGACACGGTCGTCACGTCTTAAGCCCTCTCCTCCGGCTGGTTAGTCATCCGCTCGCGGCTGGAGCCCCCAGACATTATCGTCCAATGGGCGGCTGGGCGGACCGGCGCGGCAGTCCTGGTCAAGGCAAGACGGCGCTTCGGTGGCGTTTTATTGGCACCCTTGCGGTGTGAGTGCAAGCCCGCCGACATTCCAGAAGCTGCGGCCCACACTTAATCATTGGTCTGGGACCGGCGGAACCGAGAAAAGCGTAATACCGACCATGCAACTCGCCCTCTACGAGCCGGACATCCCGCAAAATACCGGCACTATATTGCGGCTGTGCGCCTGCCTGGGCCTTGCGGCTCACATTATCGAGCCGGCCGGCTTTCCGGTGACCGACCGGGCGTTCCGCCGCGCCGGGATGGATTATCTCGACCAGGTTACCCTCACCCGGCATGACTCGTTTGCGGACTTCGAGGCCTGGCGCCGGGGCCAAGGCCTGGCGCTGGTCCTGATCACCACCGCCGCCGAGCGCAGCTACCTCGACCATCGCTTTGGGACCGACCAGGTGATTCTGTTCGGCCGCGAGAGTGCCGGCGTCCCGGATGCGGTCCATCGGGCGGCCGACGCGCGCCTGCGCATCCCGATGCGGGAACGCATGCGCTCTCTTAACGTGGCGATGGCCGCGGCCATGGTGGCGGGCGAAGCGCTGCGGCAGACGGGGGCCGCTACCGGGTGGTAGTCTCCCTTTCGCAATGACAACACCTTGGCTCCGATCGGCGCTACCGGCCGGCACGATGCTGTTCTTTGCGGTCGCCTGCGCTACCGTCACCGAGGCCGCATGGGTCAATCGCAATCTGCTGCAAGAGTTCTTGGCGCGCCCGCCGGTCGCTCCCGGAAGCCAACCGACGCTTGACGCCTCACGGATCGAGGCCTGTCTGCGCAGCGCACGGGATCTCGACAGGTTGGGAGGCTTGCTCGATCAGCAGACAATTGTGATCCAGGACACCACCTCGCGGGTCGCCTATTCGCGCAGTCTCGGAGACCGCCCGCAGTTGCCGCGCCCCGACCGCTCCGAGAAGCAGATGCGCGCCCAGTACGATGAAGGCATCGCCGAGCTTGCCGAGTTGCAGAAATTGCTTGACCGCGACACCAAGGTCTATCGTGCCCAGGTCGCTCGCTTCAGAGACGGCATCAAAGCCTATGAACGCGACTGTACCGGCAGCTTTCGAAAAGACCACCTCGATGCGGCCAAAGCGCGGCTCAACATAGGGCACGACTGACGTGAGCCGACAGATCGAGGAGCGCAAATCGCGCGCGCGCGCCTGGTTCGAGACCCTGCGCGACGATATTTGCGCGGCGCTCGAGGAACTGGAAACCGCCCTGCCCGACGATGCGCCGCTTGGCCGCAACGAGCGCCGGCCGCTTCGTGCGCACCCCCTGGGAGCGCACTGATCATACCGGCTCACCGGGCGGCGGCGGCGTCATGGCGATGATGCACGGGCGCGTGTTCGAAAAGGTCGGCGTGCATTGCTCGACCGTGTTCGGCGAGTTCGCGCCGGAATTTCGCAAGGAGATTCCCGGCGCGGCGGACGATCCACGTTTCTGGGCGTCCGGCATTTCGCTCATCGCTCATCCGCACAACCCGCATGTGCCGGCGGTACACATGAACACCCGTCATGTCGTCACCAGCAAAGCCTGGTTCGGCGGCGGCGCAGACCTGACGCCCGTGCTGGACGCGCGTCGCACGCAGGACGATCCCGACGCAAAAGCCTTCCACGCCGCCATGCAGGCGGCCTGCGATGCCCATCCCGCAATCGCGCCCTACGACAAATTCAAAAAATGGTGCGACGATTATTTCTTCCTCAAGCACCGCAACGAGCCGCGCGGCATCGGCGGCATCTTTTACGACTATCTGGAAACCGACTGGGACCAGACCTTCGCCTTCACGCAGGAGGTGGGCCGCAGTTTTCGCGCGATCTATCCCGCGCTCGTGCGCGCGAATTTTCTCAAACCATGGAACGAGGCCGAACGCGAGGAGCAGCTGATCCGCCGCGGCCGCTACGTCGAATTCAACCTGCTCTACGACCGCGGCACCATTTTCGGCCTGCGCACCGGCGGCAATGTGGACTCGATCCTGTCGTCCATGCCGCCGGTGGTGAAGTGGCCGTGACAATAAATTCAAGGCCGGAGGCCAAACGCCGCCGGATCGAAGGTTATTGTATATCCGGCGCTCAGTGTCGTGCTCGAGTCGAAAGGAAAAGACCCGCTGCCGGCGCATGGCCGAGCTGATCCACAAGTTGAACGATTTCCGCATGCCCACGCGCGGCGGCTGAAATCGAGGCGGCGGCAGGACCGCCTCTCATCGCCCAGCGGCAAGACCGCACAGCCAAAGCTGACGCTTGGAGATTCAATCGGTTAGCCCGACACGTCCTGTTGCCTGTCTGCAACAAGCTCACAGCAACCGGAGCGGGATATATTGGCCTGCATATTAATTTATGCAGTAATTCTGGGGGAAGTGACGAGGCATATCGCGGAAATTGCGCCGCGAAGATGGTTGCGTTGTTGCTTGGGGGCATCCGATGAAACGGCTTCTTTTCGCCATTGGCGTTGCAATATTTACGTTCGTACAGGGCGCGTTTGCAGCAACTCCTGTGCCTTATACAAACTTGACCGGCCTTTACATTGGCGGCCACGGCGGTTTCGGCTGGGGCTCGAGTTATTGGGTCGACGATCCGCGATTTGGCGGCTCGGTTTTGGGTACGCATGACATCTCTGGTTGGCTCGGTGGCGGCCAAATCGGCTTTAACTGGCAAATGGGCCCCTGGCTCCTGAGTGTCGAAGGCGCCGGCAGTTTCACCGACATTTATGGCAATCACGTCGACGCCGTTCTGTCGGACCTGCACACCAAGATTGAATCGCTCGCCACCGTGACCGGCCGGTTCGGTTACGTCATCAACAACAACTTCGTGATCTACGTGAAAGGCGGTGGCGCCTGGGGCAGCTTCAAGTACCAGGACTTCGACACCACGGTCGCCGGTTCGCCGCTGAACGGCGCCGGTTCGAGCAATCGCTCAGGCTGGGTGTTCGGCGGCGGTTTCGAATATCTCTTCCTGCCGCAGTGGAGTCTCTTTGTTGAATTCCTGCATTTCGATTTCGGCACCGCGACCGTGGACTTCAGCGGTGGCATTGGCGGCAATTTCGTGCAGACGATCTCCGATGACGTGGATGTCCTGAAATTCGGGGTGAACTTCAATATCCCCGTGCCGGCGCCTGCGCCCTAAAAGCTCTCACGCGCGCGGCGCCAGCGCGCGCGTGACGCCGAGCACCGCCAACGCGATCACCCCGGTCACGATCGACAGCCATGTGCCGGCGGCGGCGAGCGCCGCGGTCGCCGCCCAGGTGATCGACGAAAACGCTTCCGCAAAGGTCGCAAAGCGCGACGACGTCTGCCGCCGGCGGAAGTGACTGCGTTTCGCCTGCGTGCGGAACCAGAACTGCACGGCCGTCGCCGAAATCGCCGCGACGGCAATGCCGAGCACGGCAACCGCGGCGAAATAGGGTGCGATCACCGCAAGCGGCAGCAGGAACGGCGCAAACACCAGCGCGATCGCGCTCATCACCGCTTCGACCTTGGCGCGCACGATCGCCGAGGGCGCAACCGGCGCGGTCGCCACCAGATCGGGCGCGTCCTCGCCGGAAATGGCGAGCCAGGCAAGCCCGCCCGCCAATTGCCCCGCCGCCATCACGAGGACCGGGACCAGAAGAACAAGCGCGCCGGTGCCCTTGTCGAAGCTCTTCCACAACATCAGCGCCGGCGGCAGCAAATAGAGGAGTTGCATCAGTGACTGCGAGACCAGCCACGGATCGCGCAGGAGCAGCGCCCATTCCTTCTGCCGCAGCGCGCGCATCGGCGAACCGCCACGGAAGTTGCGGGCCCCGCGCCGGCGCCGGTGCGCCTGCGCGATGCCGGAGGCGGCGATGACATGATCGCCGAAGCGGCCGGAGAAACCCGCCACCGTGAGCGCCATCGTCAAGACGGCAAGCGCCAGCAACGCAACAAGCGCGTGCACATCGCCGAGCGCGGCGCGCGCCGGCCACCACAGAAGGCTGTCGGGGCCCGGCATGACGCGCAGGAACGCATCCGACTCCAAAACGGAAAAGCGCGACAGTGTTCCATAAGAGAGAATGGCGGCGATCTGCAGCCCGATGATGAAAGCGGCGCCGATCACCGCCGCGACGATCTGCGCAATCAGCCGCGTGCGTTTGGGCCCGATGGTGCGAAACAGCGCGACGGTGAGCGCAACGGCCAGCGCCGCCGCGATCAGCCCCATCGCCGCCACCACGCCATAGGCGGCGAGCCAGCGCACGCCGCCGAAGAATGCGAGCACGTTGATGAAAGGCGCCGCCAGCGCCAGCCCGAGCAGCGCGGTGGACACCGCCAGCGCGCCGATGCGCACCGCAAACACGCGCCGCACGTCGACCGGCGACGACAGAATCAGTTCGAGGTCGGAGCGCGCATAGAAGGCGCGCGTCACCGATTCCATCGCCTGCGACAGCATCAGCGAAAACGACAACAGCCCGCTGCCCGTGACCGCCACCAACGCCGCCTTGTCGGGACTGGCGCCGACCTGCGCGAAACGCCCGACCATGAACCAGGCGAACAAATGCATGAAGACGACGAAGAGCGCGAGCACGACCGCGACGACGCGTTCGCGCGAACGCTTGCCGGCCGTCATCATCGACAGCCAGTCGCGCCAGGCGAGCCGAAACTCGTGGGCCGCGAACCAAGTCGCTGTCGCAGCCGTCGCCGTCACGCCGCGGCCGCCTCGCCGGCTTCCTCGGCGACCAGCGCAAGGAAAGTGTCTTCCAGGCTGGAGCCGCGTACGCCCGTCTTGCGGTTGAGCTCTTCGAGCGTGCCTTCCGCGATCAGGCGGCCTTGCGCGATGACGCCGATGCGGTCGGCCATGCGCTCGGCGACCTCGAGAATATGCGTGGTCATGATGACGCTGCCGCCGGCGGCGACGCGCTCGCGCAAGACATGTTTGACCTGGCGCGCGGAGCCGGCGTCGAGCCCGGTGAGCGGCTCGTCGAGAATGATGAGTTTGGGATCGTGCACCAGTGCGCCGGCGAGCGTCACCTTCTGCCGCATGCCTTTCGACAGACTCTCGCAACGCTCATGCGCGTGCTCTTTCAGATCGAGCCATTCGATCAGCGTATGCGCGCGCAATTGCGCCGCGTTCGCCTCAACATTCCACAGCCGCGCGACGAATTCGAGATATTCGAACGGCGTCAGCTTGTCGTAGATCATCGGATCGTCGGAGACCCAGGCCATGATGCGCTTGGCCGCAACCGGGTCCGCCAGCGCGTCGATGCCGAACACCGAGATCGCGCCGGCATCGGGCTTCAACAATCCGGTAACCATGCGCAGCGTCGTCGTCTTGCCGGCGCCGTTGGGCCCGAGCAGCGCGTAAAATTCGCCGCCGCGCACGGTGAGATCGAGATGATCGACCGCCGGACGGTCATAACGCTTGCAAAGGCCGCGCGTTTCAAGCGCGGCGATGGAACCTGACATGCGGGCACCCGGATTGGTGACCCGGCACCGTAGGGCAAACAGGTTTCGACGCCGTGAATCGAATGAAGCGAAAATGCCGCGGGCCGGCGCGGGGGAGCAAGCGCGCCTACTTCTCCGCCAGATCGGCCGGTGAAATGAGGACGCCGAAACGCTCGCACCAGATCACCACGCTCTGGTACTTGGCGAGATCCACGCCTTTGGGAACCGGATAGCGCTGGCTGCCTTTGAAGGCGCGCAACTGGCCGAGGTCGACATACATCGCGTCCTTCACCGCGCCGGCGTCACGCACATTCGCTTTCGGCACCAGATAGACGTGATAGGCCGGCCCCGGCCCGACCTCGAAATCGGGTTCGAGAAAGACAGCGCGCCGGAAAACGCTGACCTTGCCCTTGCCGTAGTGAATCGGATCGGACGGATTGACGTGGACGAATTGTCCGCTGGCGACCGGCTGCGCGACGTCGGCTTCGGTGAGTTGCTCGACCGCAGCCGGCGGCGGAAACACGAAGGGAAACAGAAAAAACCCGGCGGCGACACCCAAGCAGGTGCCGAGAATGCCGCCCAGTAGAAACATCGCAACGCTACGCCAGAAACCACGCATCATTCCGTCCCTTGTCTGTTGTTGTCTAATCCGCGCTCGGCAGCCGCCGCATGGTGAATTCGATGCAGTCGTCCGGTAACTCGCGCCAGCTTTCAATCTCGGTCATGTAGGCGGCTTTCGGATAACGCGTGAAAAATTCGCGCGCCTTGGCGCGCGCGGCTTCCCGCGGCAGCGCGAAGGTCTCGCGCCGGAACGCGCGCGCATGCTGCGTTCGGGTGGCGCTGCGTGCCGCCATGCGGCTGGCGAGATCGGCGGGGCGTCGATAGCTGCTCATCTGCGATAGCCTAATACCGCCAAAAAGCCGAAACCAGTTCAAACAAGCGCCGCGGACGCGACAAAATCGGATCGCCTGCCGTTGCGCGTCTCTATAGTTAACCGCCGATAATAATGTACGGCACGCGGCCGTATTATTCTGAAAAGGGAGTGCATTATACGGCCACGCCGACCTCAGCTCGACCGAGAAAGTGTCATCCGGTCCGCATGCGGCGCGGCTATTGGCTTCGGTACGCCGGTCACCGACGGCGACATCGGGCTTCATTCCGTCATGGCGCGTTTGAGCGTGCTGTTCGGCCGATAGCGCAAGACTTCTTTAGCGTTAACTGATTTTCGCGCCCGCAATTTCGTGGCGGGCGACGCTGTTTCCCCATCGCGTTACCGCGACCGGTCTCACGGATAATCGAAATTTTTACATCCACATGCGCATGATCACGCCCATCGAATATGGGATGCGTCAAAGGAGAAAAACCATGCGCCGTGTCGTCGCCGCGTTCGTTGGCGTAACGGCTTTGAGCGTTGTCGCCAAAGCCGCGGACTTGCCGCGCGCGCCGCTCTATACGCCGCCGCCAATGCCTGTCGCGTACAACTGGACCGGCTGTTATCTCGGCGTCCATGCCGGCGGCGGCTGGTCGGTCACCGACTGGACCAACACGACCAACACCACCGCCTTCGGCGATCTGGCGCCCGGGCAAGGCTATAGCCAGACCAACAGCGGTTTCATCGGCGGCGGTCAGGCCGGCTGCAACTACCAGATCGATAGCTGGGTACTCGGCCTCGAAGCGAGCTTTGCCGGCACCAGCATCAAGGGCGACGTCAACAACACCGCGTTCGGCGCGGCCAACGACCTGTTCACGACCAAGATCAACAGCCTCCTCATGGTGACCGGCCGCGTCGGCTATGCCTTCGACAACTGGCTCGTCTACGCCAAAGGCGGCTATGCCGGTGCCGACGTGAATTTCAGCGTGACCGACCCGGCAGGCTCGGGCAACGCCTCGAGCTGGCAGAGCGGGTGGACCGTCGGCGGCGGCGTCGAATACGGCATCACGCGGAACTGGATCGTGGGCGTCGAATACGACTTCATCGACCTGTCATCGAAAAACTACAACGTCTCGGGCGGCGCCGGCACTTACGCCTTCGACGTGCAACCGCAAATCCACCAGGTGGTCGCCCGGCTGAGCTACAAATTCTGAGACCATCCTCAGCGGCAGGTCACGGCTGCCCCGGACTTTCAAGCCCGGGGCTTTGCCGTCCGGACAATCGAATTGTCGCACCGGCCGGAAATGCAATTGCCAACGGCAAGGGATTGACCCTATTCTTTTATATGGGCGATTGCCTGAATGGGGGGCTCTGAGATGAAGAAACTAATCATCGCGGCCATGACCGTGGCGGTTCTCGGGACGGCATCAACGAGCGCTTCGGCGCAGGTCTGTCCGTTCGCAACGGTCGTTGCGGCATTGACCGCGGCCGCGCAACAGCATCGGGAACTCACCCAGGAAGAAGCGTCCTGGTGCGGCGTGCCGTTTTTCTTCCAGCAGCCGCAGCAGCCCAAGACGAAAAAGAAGCACCGCACTCAGGCAAAACAGCACTGAGTAAAAAAGCAATGAGGCCGCCGGATTGGCGGCCTCGGCTACTATGGCCAGAACGCGCGGCTTTCTTGGAGCGTACGATCGCTGCGGCTCTTTCGCCGCCTGATCCGCGATTTCCAACCGCTCTGCATCGGGGATGAGTCCGCAAACGTAATGATTATGCCGGATGAACACCCCGGCCGGCAGCTGTATCCTCATCAGCCTTGGCGACGACGGCCTGATCAGTCAACTTTCGCCCGAGAACAGCTAGTTTATCGGCGTTCACGCTTAGCCGATTGGCGTCGTCGGATTGCTGATCGGCATTGTCGTGCTGCTGCTCGGCATTCTCGACCTGCTGCTCTGCATTCTTGTGTTGCTGTTCAGCATTCTTGTGCTGCTGCTCAGCATTCTTGTGTTGCTGCTCTGCGTTCTTGTGTTGCTCCACCGCACTCTCTTGCCCCACATCGGCGGCATCATGCTGGACTTTGGCAACGTCGAAGCACTCGCCTGCCTCTTCCAATAAGGTCGCGGACGATTTCTGAGGAAAAATAGCGGTTTTTACAGAACGCATTTTTATCACCGTTGAATTGAAAGGCCGCACTGCAACTGCGGCCACGCACTCTGCCGAGATTCGTTTTTGTGGTTGGTGCTAGGTGGCGCTCAAAAGATGTCGGAACCGTAAATGATTTACCAATCATTTTACGCCGAAATACGTTGCCGGATACCATCAAAGGCGTGCGTGGGCGCGCACGCTGGTGCCGGGCCCATTCGGATCACTTGGCGCGGGTCGCCGAAGGCCGCTTTGCGCTGATAATCAGGCGTCGAAAATTCGCGGTCGTGATGCCTCCTTTTGACCGAAGGAATCATTTCCCTTTGCAAATATAAATAGTGAAAACTGACGTTTGCCGTGGGGCCGGACGGCCGCCAACGATTTCGCGCGTCGTCAGGTGGTGCGCGCCATCCGTGCGCGCCCGGTTCAATCCGCAATTTCCGGATTGTCGTGCAGAACGACATTCAGCAGGGAACGATGGACCTCGATGTGGCCATTATAGTTGATCAGGCCGAGGCGGCGAAATTTGTTCATGAAAAAACTGACGCGCGAGCGCGTGGTGCCGACAATCTCCGCCAGGGTTTCCTGGCTGATTTTTGCCAATACCGGTTCGGGCTCACCATCTTTGCCGAAATTGGCCAGCAGCAGCAACGTGCGCGCCAGCCGCTTTTCGCTCGAATTGAACAGTTGATCGACGAGATCCGCCTCGATGCGGCTGTTGCGCGCCAATAGATACGAGATGAACAAGTCGGCGAAGCCGGCTCGTTGTGAATAATGTCGACGAACGTGGACTTGTTGATGCGCGAAACAGAACAGTCACTCATGACGGACGCCGTTGCCAGACGCAAATTCTGTCCGGCCATGGATCCCTCGCCAAAAAAATCGCCTTTATTGAGCACGGCGACGACCGCTTCCTTGCCTTGCGGGGAAACAACGGTGATCTTGATTTTGCCCTTATGCAGATAATAGCCGAGAATCGGCTGGATCGCCCTGGCGGTAAATAATGTCGTCTTTGCCATAGTCAGACAATCAATATGCCGCCCGCCAACCGCGCCAAAAACTCCTCGGGATTAAACGCAGCTGATTTAAGTTTCGCCTGCTTCGGTTTACTCGTCATAATAGCCCAGCTTCTGACGGGGGCGTGACGTCCGATTTCATAATGTCACTGATGCACTAAATCACTGGCAAAAAGAAGATATTCGCGAGCGCTGCAAATCAAGATAACAAGAGGTTATCCAATGAGCAAAACGCTCATTTCTTTTTCGAGTCGGATGCCTGCAATCCACTTGCGATTTTTTCCTCCGCAAGCAGCTTGCGAATGATTTTCCGCTCGGCTTCGTCGACCGACGTGTCCAGTAAATTCTTTATCCGCTCGATCTCCGGCTGGAATTCATCTTTCTAAATCGTCATATCTCACTTCTCTCTGTTGGGGTCCGCCCCGAGCCGTTGCAGCGGTACCATAACACCTATTGCAACACGGGCGTCGCTCTACATTTGCATATTCGGGCTCCATTTCTGTCCCGAATTGCTCACCCCCGCGAAAAGTTCGCCATCCTGCTCTCGCAGGCGTCGGGGCCCGCGAACGTCTTCGCAATAACAAGGTCCGAAATTCGCATGTTGCCGGTTTGGGTGATGGGCTGGAGACGCCAACGCACGGCAATCGCGCAATAGCAAATGCGATGCGGCTACCATGTCGCCGCTAGCTCTATCTGCAGCCCTGCTAATTGGTTTCACGGCGCGCGCCGGCTGCGGCGAATTGGCATTTTATCGGGTTCAGCGCAATGCGTACATGTTCGGCGGCGATCGATATTCGCTCATGGCCTATAATATCCGGCACGCAGCAAGCCGGTTACCAAATGTTCGGTGTTACTTGCGGTTTACGGCAACCACGGCGATCGCGGTCACCTTGACCGCATCCTCCGGAAAATCCGCCGCGATCCAGGCTTCCTCTGCGGCCCGCATCACCGCGCCGAGCGCCGGGCCCTTCTCCACGCCACGCTTGATGAAATCGTCCGCCCGCAAGGGAAAGGCCGGCGCGGTCCAGCGCTGCGGCAGCGCGGCAAGCGCGCGCCACGCCTCGTCATGCGCGGTCGCGGACGAGCGCGCCCAGGCGAGCAAGGCGTGGTCGATGAAATGCAGCGGGCCCAGCCGGTAGAGCAGCGCGCGTTGCGCCTTTTCGCTGAGTGCCGGCGAGATGTGCCGCCAGCCGTCACCCATCGAGGCGAGCCGCGCATGCTCGGCATTGGTCAGGCGCAACTTCTGCCACAGCCGCTCGGCATCTTCCGCCACCCAGACGCCGAGCGCGCCCAGCCTTTGCACCGGGTCGGGGCTTGCGCCGATCGCGGCTTCCACCTTCGCCATGTTCTCGAAAGAAGCGAGATAGGAGACGCCGCCAAGCGCGCGCAGTGTCAAACCGGCATCGCTCATGGCGATCAAAGTCGGCGTCGCGTGCTTTGCCACCATCAATTTCATCAGTTCCATGCGCACGCGCTCGCGCGAGAGCTGGTCGAGTCCGTCGCGGCCGGCGATGCAGGCGTCGAGCCCCGCGCGGTCCGGATGGCCGCCGGTGCCGTAGGCGGCGTGAAAGCGGAAGAAGCGCAGGATGCGCAAATAATCTTCTGCGATGCGCTGCTTCGGATCGCCGATGAAGCGCACGCGCCGCGCCTCAAGATCGTCAAGCCCGCCGACATAGTCGTAGACCGTGCCGTCGGGAGAAACGGAAAACGCGTTGATGGTGAAATCGCGCCGCTCGGCGTCGGCTTTCCAGTCGCGGCCGAACGCGACCTTGGCGTGGCGGCCGTAGGTTTCCACGTCCTGGCGCAGCGTGGTGACCTCGTAGGGAATCTTGTCGGTGACGACGGTGACGGTGCCGTGCGCAATTCCCGTGGGGACGGCCTTGAAGCCGGCGGCCTCGACGCGGCGCACGACCTCTTCAGGCGTTGCCGTGGTGGCGACGTCGATTTCGTCGGCGGCAAGACCGAGCAGCGCGTTGCGCACGGCGCCGCCGACCACGCGCGCTTCCTCGCCGTCGCGGTCGAGCACCGCCAGCAGGCGCGGCAGCGGACCGGAGCTGAGCCAAACGAGGTTGGCGAGACTGCGTTCGGTGCGCCCGTCCGCCGCCGGCGTCATCTCACCTGCCCCGGCACGAATTTCCCGTTTTCCATATGCGCCGGCACATAGGTCGAGCCCGGCGGCGCGCCGGTGTAATTGACGAAATAGACAAAGCTGCCGATCACAAGGAGAAACGCCACGATGGCGAGCGTGATCAGCCGCGACACCGGCCACGACTCCGGATCCATGACACCGGCCCGCGTCGCCCACAGAAAGACGGCGTAGAGCACGAACGGCATCGCGAACAGGATGATTTCCGTAAGACCCACCCGAATCATTGTGACAACCCGGACCTCACCGATAAATCCGATCGTGCAGGTTGCGCAAGATTCCCGCCGTCACGCCCCAGATGTAACGCTCGCCAAAGGTGATGGCGTAATAATGCCGCATCACGCCCTGCCAGTCGCGTGAATGCGTTTCGACATTGTCCTGGTTCATCAGAAACTCCAGCGGCACCTCGAAGGTGGCGTCCACTTCGCCCATGTTGAGCGTAAGCGTAAACCCCGGCCGCACGCGCGCGATCACCGGAACGATGCGGTAGCCGAGCGTCGTCATATAGAGATCGAGATAGCCGAGCGGTGTGACAAAGGAACGCGCTAGCCCGATTTCCTCTTCGGCCTCGCGCAGCGCAGACGCGAGCGGGCTGGCGTCGTCCTTGTCGATCTTGCCGCCGGGAAACGACACCTGGCCCGGATGGTCGGGCAGATGCTGCGCGCGCTGGGTGAGCAGCACCGTCGGCTGCGGATAATCGATGACCGGCACCAGCACCGCCGCCGGACGGATCGGCCGCACCTCGGCGATCTTGCGCATCACCGGATCGGCGTCATGGTCGCCGCGCGTCGGCGCGATGTCGGGGTCGGTCAAGGCGTCCGGCACGTCGAGGGTCAGGCGCGCGCGCACGCGGTCATAGAATTCAGCGCCCGACAGCGCCGCCGCCGCAGGCCGCATCAGGCAAACTCCTTGAGCGCGGCCGCGTCCGCCATGGCGAAAAATTCGTCGCCTGAAGCGACGCCAAACATGAGCTTGTCGTCGACCACGCGTTCCTCGCCCAGCTCCACCAGGTCGTAAAACAACGCGCGCGTCACCTTCGCCCACAGGTCGCGGCGCACATGCAGGTAGGGTTTGAGGCCGCCGGTCGCCGCTTCGGGGACGAATTTGAGCGCGTGGCCGGGCCCGGCCGTGATCCAGTCGTCGACATTCGTTCGGAAGGCGAGCTTTTGCCGATTGTCATAGTCGACCTTGAGTTCGACGGCGAGGAAGGGGGCATCTACGACGATGATGCCGACCTTCTCCACAGGGGTGACGAGCACATACCGTTCACCCTCGCGCTTGAGGATGCTGCTGAAAAGCTTGACTAAAGCCGGCCGGCCGATCGGCGTCTGCTGGTAGAACCAGGTGCCGTCGGCGGCGATTTTCATGTCGATATCGCCGCAAAACGGCGGGTCCCACCGCTCCACCGGCGGTAATTTGCCCTTTTCGCGGGGCAGCGATGCGGTGATCGCTTCCAGCCCGCCAATCCCCGCGCCTTGCCCTGTCTTCGCCATTGTTTGCCTACGATATCAGCAGGCACGCGCCTGTTCGCATCTTCGTGATTAAGCCGTTCGGGGCGAGGAAGATAGCGTAAGCTTGGCTGGAAATGAGGCAAATTCGGCCCGATCTGTGCATCGAAACCGCTCTGGTGTGTTTGTTGCATGTGTTTGTTGCATAAGGCGCTGAAGCAGCTAATTCGCGAACTCGCGGGCAGATCGCAAAGCGCCCGGTGAAAGGACCAAAGGTCATGGCGGCGGCAAGCGGCGAAAGCCTTGAGAAGTTGGAAGATATGATCGTGCGCGCGGCGGAATCGACGGCCGCCCATGTACGCGCGGCCAAGGAAGCGATCGGCGCCGTCATCTTCGGCCAGGAGATCGTGGTCGAACGCGCATTGATCACCGTCCTGTCCGGCGGCCACGCGCTGCTGGTCGGCGTGCCGGGCCTCGCCAAGACCAAGCTGGTCGACACAATGAGCACGGTGCTCGGGCTCGATGGCCGGCGTGTTCAGTTCACGCCCGACCTGATGCCATCCGACATTCTCGGCTCCGAAGTGCTGGAGGAAGGCGCCGGCGGCAAACGCAATTTCCGCTTCATCGCCGGCCCCGTGTTCGCGCAGTTGCTGATGGCCGACGAGATCAACCGCGCATCCCCGCGCACGCAGTCGGCGTTGCTGCAAGCCATGCAGGAGCAGCATGTCACGGTCGCCGGCGCACGCCACGATCTGCCCAAGCCGTTCCATGTGCTGGCGACGCAAAACCCGCTTGAGCAGGAAGGCACCTATCCGCTGCCCGAGGCGCAACTCGACCGCTTCCTGATGGAAATTGACGTCGACTATCCGAGCCTCGAGGCCGAGCGAAAAATTCTCTTCGACACCACCGGCGCCGAAGCCGCGCGCGCCGCATCAGCGATGACGGCCGACGACTTGATTGCCGCCCAGCGGCTGGTGCGCCGGCTGCCGGTCGGCGAGTCCGTGGTCGAGACGATCCTGCAACTCGTGCGCTCGGCGCGTCCCGGCGAGGAAGGCGGCGATCTCGGCAAGCTCATCGCCTGGGGCCCGGGACCGCGCGCAAGCCAATCCTTGATGCTGGCGGTGCGCGCGCGTGCGCTGCTCGACGGGCGCTTTGCGCCATCGATCGACGACGTGATCGATCTCGCCGAGCCCATCCTCAAACATCGCATGGCATTGACCTTCTCCGCGCGCGCCGAGGGCGAAACAATCCCCGACGTCATCGCGCGACTGAAGACGCGCATCGGATAACGGCAAATGGCCGAGCCCCTGCGCATCGAGAATGAACCGGAAGCGGTACGGGCGGCTGTCGGCAAGAGCAGGAAGCTCGCCGCGCGGCTGCCGCGGCTCATTCTGGAAGCGCGCCGCGTGGCGGCCACCGTCATTCACGGACTGCACGGCCGCCGCCGCGCCGGCCCCGGAGAGAATTTCTGGCAGTACCGCCGCTTCGTCAGCGGCGAACCGTCGACCGCCATCGACTGGCGCCGCTCCGCGCGCGATGATCATCTCTATGTGCGCGAACGCGAATGGGAAGCTTCGCACACGATCTGGCTCTGGACCGACCGTTCGCCGTCGATGGATTTCACGTCGTCGCTCACCGAGTGGAGCAAGCTTGACCGCGCGCTGGTCGTGTCCTTCGCGCTTGCCGAAGTGCTGGTGCAAGGCGGCGAGCGCGTCGGCATTCCCGAACTGATGCGTCCGACCGCCAACCGCAACGTTATCGAAAAGATTGCGCAAACCATCGTGCACGACTCCGGCGAGCGCGCGAGCCTGCCGCCTAATTTCTCGCCGGCGCCATTTTCAGAAGTGCTGCTGCTGTCCGATTTCTGGAGCCCGATCGCGGATTTCCGCCGCATCATCGGCCAGCTCGCGGCCAACGGCGCGCGCGGCCACGTCGTACAGATCGTCGATCCGGCGGAAGAGAGCTTCCCCTATGCCGGCCGCATCGAATTCATAGAGCCGGAAGGTGCCGGCTCCATTACCGCCGGCCGAGCCGAAACCTGGCGCAACGACTATCAGGCTCTCGTTGCCAATCACCGCGCAGCGTTACGCGAAGAATGCGAGCAGTTCGGCTGGACCTTCACCGTGCATCACACCGATCGCGGGCCGACCGAGCTGTTGTTTGCCATTCATGGACGCATGGGCGCCGGTGCGGCCGCCGCGTTCAAGCCGCGCCGCCGCGCCAATAACGTGGTGGATGCGCCCACATGATATCCTGGTTGCCGCTCGGCTTCGCGCAGCCTTTGGTGCTGCTCGGCCTCCTCAGCCTGCCGGTGCTGTGGTGGCTGTTGCGGCTGGTGCCGCCGCGGCCGCGCCGCATCAACTTTCCGCCGACGCGGTTGCTGTTCGAGATCGCGCCGAAGGAAGAAACACCGTCACGCACGCCCTGGTGGCTGACGCTGCTGCGGCTGACGCTAGCCGGTCTCATCATCATCGCGGCCGCCGGTCCGTCGTGGAATCCGTCGATCGCAACCGGAAACCGCAGCGCGCCGCTTCTGATGCTGATCGACGACGGCTGGGCTGCCGCCGCGGCCTGGGATGAGCGCCTGCGCACCGCCGACGAACTGATCGCACGCGCCGATGCGGACAACCGCGGCGTTGCCGTGTTGCCGCTGTCGGAAACCGCGCGCGATGTCTCATTGCAAACCGCCGGCGCCGCGCGCGTGCAGGTCAAACAGCTCAAGCCGAAGCCGCAAAGTCTCGATCGTGCCGAAGTCGTTTCCGGTTATCCGCCGTTTCCTGACAGGCGCACCGGACGTGGAAGTCGTCTGGCTGTCGGACGGCGTCGATCTCGGCAAAGGCGCTGAATTCATCGCCGGCCTCAAACAAGTTCTCGGCGATCATCCGCTCACCGTGGTGTCCGGCGGCGTCGCCATTCCGCACGCGCTCGCCGGCGCCGACAACGCAGCCGGTGCATTGACAGTAAAGGTTCTCCGTCCGGAGACCGGCAACGCGGAAAGCGGCATGGTGCGGGCGATCGATCTCAAGGGCCTGCCACTCGGCGAGGCACCCTTCTCGTTCAGTCCCGGCGATCGCGAAGCCGAAGCCTCGATCGACCTGCCGGTCGAGATCCGCAACGACGTGGCGCGGCTGGAAATCGCAGGCGAACGCTCGGCCGGCGGCGTGCAATTGCTCGACAAGCGCTGGCGCCGGCGCACCGTCGGCATCGTGTCCGGTTCGGATGCCGACCGCTCGCAGCCGCTGCTCGGCGCCACATATTATCTGTCACGCGCGCTCAACCCCTTCGCCGACGTGCGCGTCGCCGAACCGGTGGCGCCGGCTGAAGCCATCTCGCGCTTTCTCAATCAGCATCTGCCGATGCTCATTCTTGCCGACGTCGGCAATGTCGCCGAAGCGCGCGATGAGTTGGTCAAGTGGATCGAGAACGGCGGCGTACTGGTTCGCTTCGCGGGGCCGCATCTTGCACGCACCGACGACGATCTGGTGCCGGTCAAGCTGCGCCGCGGCGGCCGCATCCTGGGCGGCAGCATGAGCTGGGACAAACCGCAAAAGCTTACCAGCTTCTCGCGCGAGAGCCCGTTCAACGGAATGGCGGTACCGAACGACGTGACGGTCACGCGCCAGGTGTTGGCCGAACCCGACGCATTGCTGACCGACCGCACCTGGGCAACGCTCGCCGACGGCACGCCGCTGGTTACCGCGCAGCGCCGCGGCAAGGGTTTGCTCATCCTGTTCCATGTCACCGCGGACACCCGCTGGTCGGACCTGCCGTTGTCGGGCGCGTTCGTCGATATGCTCAGACACGTCGTGTCGCTGGCCGGCTCGACGGAAACGGCCAGCACTGCAAGCGGCGCCGCCGAGAGCCGGCCGGCGCAGTTCGTGCCGCCGACCCGCGTGCTCGACGGCTTCGGTGCATTCTCGGTGCCGCCGCCGACGGCCAAGCCAGTGCCTGCGAACTTTACCGGTCGCGCCAACGCCGATCATCCGCCCGGCTTTTATGGACCGCCCGAAGGCCTGGTCGCCGTGAACACGCTCGCACCCGACGACAAGCCGGCACCACTCGACTTCTCCGGCCTGAACGCCCGCTTCGACGTTTATCGTCATGGCGAGCCGCGCGACCTGCGCGGACCGATCTTCCTCGCCGCGCTCGCGCTCTTGGTGCTCGATGCGCTGATAGTCATTTATCTGTCCGGCGGTTTTTCCAACACGCTGCTGCGGCGACGCCGGGTGGCGGCCAACATGCTGATCGCGATCGGCCTTGTTGCCGCGCTTGGTCTGTACAGGCCGGCATATGCGCAGCAACCGCCGCAGCCGCCGCTCTCGCCCCAGGCCGAAGCGTTCGCCAAGAAGGCAACTGCGAAAACCCACCTCGCCTACATCATTACCGGCGATGCCGAGGTCGACGCCGTCAGCAAGGCTGGCTTGACCGGGCTCACATTGTTTTTGGCGCAGCGCACCGCACTCGAGGCCGGCGAACCGATGGGGCTCGACCCGGCACGCGACGAATTGTCTTTTTTTCCAGTAATCTATTGGCCGGTGTCGCCGAACGCGCCGAAGCCGAGCAAGGCCGCGCTCGAACGGATCGACACCTATATGAAGCGCGGCGGCACCGTTCTGTTCGATACGCGCGACGCCATCGATGTCACGCCGGGACTAAGCGGCGAACAGACGCCCGCCAATGTCGCATTGCGCTCGATCCTGTCCGCACTCGACATTCCTGAATTGGAGCCGGTGCCGCGCGATCACGTACTGACCAAGACCTTCTTCCTGTTGCACAACTTCCCGGGCCGCTTCACGACCGGGCAGCTCTGGGTCGAAGCCCTGCCGGTGGACGACAAAGATGATGCCGACCGGCCGGCGCGCGCCGGCGACGGCGTATCCTCGATTCTCATTACCTCAAACGATCTCGCGGGCGCCTGGGCGATGCGGGCGGACGGCCAGCCGATGCTGCCGCTGGTGCCGGGCGAGCCGCGCCAACGCGAATTCGCCTTCCGCGCCGGCGTCAACATCGTGATGTACGCCATGACCGGGAACTACAAGGCCGACCAGGTCCACATCCCGGCGCTGCTCGAGCGGCTGGGACAGTAGGAGTAACGTTTTGAACCTCGGCGTCTCATTCGCCCCGCTGGTGCCCGACTACGTGGTCTGGGCCGCCTTCGGCGTGTCGGTGCTGATCTCGCTGCTGCTGCTGTTCGTGCGCAGCCGCGGCGCTTTGCTTCGCGCGATTGCGTTAGCTTTGATGGTGCTGGCGCTCGCCAACCCGTCTCTGACGAGAGAAGACCGCGATCCAATCCCGTCGGTCGCCGCCGTCATCGTCGACAAGAGCCCGAGCCAGCAATTCGGCGATCGCGCGCAACAGACCGACGCTGCTGTCAAGGCGATCGAGGAACGGCTCAAGGCCATCCGCGGCCTCGAAGTGCGCACCGCCGACGCAAGCGAAGCGGACGGCGAAAACGACGGCACGCGGCTGTTTTCGGCGCTGTCGTCCACGCTCGCCGACGTGCCGCCCGACCGTATTGCCGGCGCAATCATGATCACCGATGGGCGCGTTCACGACGTGCCGGCCAACGCGTCTGCGCTCGGTTTTGCCGCACCCTTGCATGCGCTCGTCACCGGACACGCCGACGAGATCGACCGCCGTGTCGTGCTGACGCAAACGCCGCGCTTCGGCATCGTCGGCCAATCGCAAATCATCGGTTTCCGTATCGAGGACCAGGGCGCCAAGGTCGGCGCGGCCGAGATCATCGTGCGGCGCGACGGCGACGTGCTGGAAAAGCGCGTCGTCACCGTGCACACCGACATCAAAGTCAAGGTGCCGATCCCGCATGCCGGGCCGAATATCGTCGAGGTCGAGGCGGCGCCGATCGAGGGCGAACTGACGCAGGTCAACAATCGCGCGGTGGTGTCGATCGACGGCGTGCGTGACAAACTGCGCGTCCTGCTGGTGTCGGGCGAGCCACATGCCGGCGAACGTACCTGGCGTAACCTGCTCAAGTCCGACGCCTCGGTCGATCTCGTTCACTTCACCATTCTGCGTCCACCGGAAAAGCAGGACGGCACGCCGATCAACGAATTGTCGCTGATCGCCTTCCCGACCCGAGAACTGTTCCAGCAGAAGATCTCGGAATTCCAGCTCATTATCTTCGACCGTTACGCCCGCCAGGGCGTGCTGCCGATGATCTATTTCGACAACATCGCCAAATATGTGCGCGATGGCGGTGCGGTATTGATCGCGGCCGGGCCCGATTACGCGAGCCAGACCAGCATCTGGCGCACGCCGCTTGATGCGATCCTGCCGGCGGAACCGAGCGGCCAGGTCACAGAGCGCAGCTTCCGAGCGCGGCTGACCGACTCCGGCCAGCGTCATCCGGTGACGCGCGGGCTGAAGGGCTCGGACAGCAACCCGCCGCACTGGAGCCAATGGTTCCGCCTGGTCGACGCCAGGCGCACCAACGGCTCGGCCGTAATGGAAGGGCCCGACGGCAAGCCGCTTCTGGTACTGGCGCATGAGGGCAAAGGCCGCGTCGCCATGCTGCTCTCCGATCACATCTGGCTATGGGCGCGCGGCTTCGAAGGTGGTGGTCCGCATCTCGCCCTGTTGCGGCGGCTGTCGCACTGGCTGATGAAGCAGCCTGACCTTGAGGAAGAGGCCTTGCGTCTGATCGTGCGCGGGCGCGACGTCACCGTCCAGCGCCAGACCATGGCCGATACCGTCAACGAAGTGACGCTTACCTCACCGACCGGAAAGCGCTCAACGCTCAATCTTGCGGCGGTCGAGCCCGGCTTGTGGCGCGCTTCGTTCACGGCCAAGGAGCTCGGCCTGTGGCGCGCCACCGACGGCAAGCTCACCGCGCTCGCCAATGTGGGACCGGCCAATCCGCGCGAGTTCGCCGAAGTGACATCGACAACGAACGTCCTGAGCACGATCACCGACGCCACCGGCGGCAGCGCGCGGCGGCTGGCGAGTGGCAATTCACTGGCCATTCCGCGCGTCGTGCCGGTGCGCACCTCGACGACGTTCAAGGGCGACGACTGGATCGGCCTGAAGATGCGCGACGTCTCGGTGGTCCGCGGCATCGGCGTGCTGCCGATCTTCGCCGGCTTCCTCGGCCTGTTGCTGCTGGTCGGCTCGCTCGCGGCCACTTGGGCGCGCGAAGGTCGCTGACGCGACCTTCTTGTGGCGCGCGAAGGTTGCTGACGCGACCTTCTTGTGGCGCACAAAGCCTGCTGACGCGACCTTCTTGTGGCGCACAAAGCCTGCTGACGCGACCGTCTTGTGGCGCGCGAAGCCTGCTGACGCGACCGTCTTGTGGCGCGCGAAGCCCACGACATGACTTTCCTGTGGCGCACGAAGGCCGTTAGGCGTCCCAATCCGGCCACACCATGCCCGTCACACCGTCGAAGGCACCTGGCTCGAGTTCGGCCACCAGCAGCCGCGCCGGATCGACCGGACCTGGAAATTTCACCTGGCCCTTGGGAATTCGTTTGAAGCCGCTCTTGGCGTAAAACGGCTCGTCCCCGACCAGCACGACCAGCTTGTGCCCGGCTGCCTTGGCGTCGTCCAGTGCGCGCGCGATCAAGGCTGTGCCAACACCGCGCTCGCGAAACGGCGGCTCGACCGTGAGCGGGCCGAGTAGCAACGCCGGCGCCTCGCCGATGCAGATCGGCGTCAGCCGCACAGAGCCGACCAGCAGCGTGCCGATGCGGGCGGTGAAGGACAGATCGAGCACATGCCCGCGCCCCTCGCGCAAACGGTAGGCGCTTCGCGCGTAACGGCCGGGCCCGAAAGTGCGCTCGTGCAGCCGGTCGATCGCGAGCGCGTCGTCAGCCGTCTCCGGCAGGATGGTCAGGGAAAGCTCACTCATTCAACCGAGCCGATTAGCATTTGGCCCGATTCTGGTCCATCGGCGGTGGCCATTTGGCTGCCAACAGCCTAAATGACGGGGGTGGAGCAAGAGGGAGCACGGCATGGGCCTCTTAGTCGATGGCGTCTGGCAGCAGGACGGTGTGCGCACCAAAGACGGGCAGTTCGTGCGGCCGGCGACCAGCTTCCGCAACTGGGTCACCCCCGACGGCAGCCCCGGTCCCAGCGGCGAAGGCGGCTACGCCGCCGAAAGCGGGCGCTATCACCTCTACGTCGCCTATTCCTGCCCCTGGGCGCACCGCACCATCATTTTCCGCAAGCTGAAGGGCCTGGAAAACGTCATCTCGATGTCGAGCGTCTCGCCCGACATGTTGAAGGACGGCTGGACCTTCGATCAGGCGACCGGCTCGAGCGGCGACGCCGTCAACGGCAAGAGCAAGCTCTACGAGATCTATCTCATGGCCGACGCGAAATACACCGGCCGGGTCAGCGTGCCGGTGCTGTGGGACAAGAAGCGCAAGACGATCGTCAACAATGAATCGTCGGAAATCATCCGCATGCTCAATACGGCGTTCGACGCCTTCACCAATGTGCACACCGACTACTATCCGGGACCGTTGCGCGCCGACATCGACCGGCTCAACGACCTGGTCTACAAAAATGTCAATAACGGTGTTTACCGCGCGGGCTTCGCCACTTCGCAGGACGCCTACGAGCAGGCCTTCCGCAATGTCTTCGATACGCTCGACGAGATCGAGCAAATCCTGTCGCAGCATCGCTATCTGATCGGCAACACAATCACCGAAGCCGACTGGCGTCTGTTCTGCACGCTGATCCGTTTCGATGCCGTCTACTACTCGCACTTCAAGTGCAACTGGCGGCACATCACCGAGTATCCGAACCTGTCGAATTACGTGCGCGATCTCTATCAGCAGCCGGGCGTCGCCGAGACGGTCAATCTCGCGCAGATCAAGCGCCACTATTACGGCAGCCAAAGACAAGTGAACCCGACCGGGATCGTCCCGGTCGGGCCACAGCTCGACTTCTCGGCGCCACACGATCGCGCGCGGCTAGGCTAGCATCAGCCGCCGATGTCTTTTTTCTTCTGCAAATATTCGTCGCGTTCGATCTCTCCGCGGGCGTAGCGTTCCTCGAGCACGTCGAGGCCGGTCGAGCGCCGCGCATGCATAGGATGCGCTCCGCCGCCGGTGATCGCACGCACCGCCCAAATGACGAGTAGAACGATCGCCACGATGACCGCGACCGACACGGCGGCGTGGATCAGGCCGTAGCCCCAACCGTAGCCGCCGCCCCAACCGCCGCCCATCATGCCCGGGCCGTATCCGTATCCGTAACCCATGGTCATTGCTCCGGCTGAATGAAACCGTTGTGACGGTTGACGTCGAGGCGCTGCACCAGCGAATTGCCTTGCTTGGTGACGATCTCCGCCACGATGGTGTTGGCATCCTTTTCTTTCACCTCGCCGACTTTCAGGTTCGGGTTGCGGATCATCCGCTCGAAATACTGCTTCACCTGATCGACGCCGAGGTTGAGGTTGCCCTGATTGCTGGGACCGTAGCCGTACATCATGCCAGGTCCGGGGCCGTAGCCGCCACCATAACCGCGCATCATCCAGCCCGGTCCGCCGCCGCCCCAGCCCGGCCCGTAACCGCCGCCCATCATGCCCGGGCCATAGCCTCCACCCATCATCCCTGGACCGTAACCCGGCCCCATCATTGAGCCGGGACCGTAGCCTTGACCGTAGCCGCCGCCCATCATGCCGTAGCCCGGCCCGTAACCACCGCCGCCATAAGGCTGGGCATCGACCGGACTCATCAGGCCAGTGACCGCGATCGTGACGGCTGTAGCAAAGATTCCATTACGCAAATTGCGCATAGCGAGACTCCTTCGTTTCGTGCCCCCAACAATTGCCGTGTGATCCGCACCGCGCGGGCGATGCGGTTAGTTTCAGACGACCGTCTTGGGAATATCGGGGTCGAGAACGACGAGAAAACCAACGAGATCGTGCTGACCTATACTGAACGTTATGGACGCATAGGTGAACATGATGGGAGTTGCCGCAATATCGGGTATCAGATTGGCGACGTTACATATGCCGCAACATTTAAGGCAATTGTCGTTGTGTTTGTGATTGCCGGCGTGGTCTTGGTCGTGATCGTGATCGTGATCCAGCGCGGCGGCATCAGCAGTACGACCTGCGTGTTCGGCATGATGTTCGTGAGCATTTAATGCTGGTAGCGCGGGCAATTCCACCAAGGCCAGCGACGCCGCTCCGTTGAAAACGAAGACGATCGCGATCAGCCAAATGCTCAAGCGGTACATTTGATCACGCCTGCCAAGCCACCCGATGCTTGCCCGCCAATTTAGGCGAAATTACTTCGACGCGCACGGACCATTATGATCTACGTCAAACGCTATGCTGGTCAGTAACGCGGCACACTCACGTTTTGGTGAAGGCACTTTCCCGCCGCCCATTTCAGCGAATGCGGTAGCTGGCGTGGCAGGAGGTGCAGGCGATGGTTACGTCGTGCAGGCCGCGATTGACCTCCTTCATCGTATCGAGCGAGGGCGACACGGCCGCATTTTGCAGCGTGATCGCCAGCCGGCTGGCGGCCCGGTGCATACCGGTGCCGGCGTCCTGCATCGGCTTCGGCATGAACGGCGCCAAATGAGCCGCATCGTGCAACGAAAGCGAACTCATCCCCAGGCGTTGCTCGGATAGCTTGGCCGCCGCATCGAATTTGCCGTCGGCAACATGGCCGATGATTTCACTCAAGGTGACGAGATGATCGCGCATATTGCCGAGCATGTGCTCTTGCATGGGCTCCGGCAGACGGACGAGTTCTCGTAAATCGTCTCCCCTGCCCTGTGGTATCGCGGTTGCGGCTGGAGGGGCCGGTTGCTGCATATGTTGCATATGCATGTCGCTCTGAGCGGTCGCTGCCTGCGACCCGACTAGAATACCGATCAATCCTATGCACGCGCCAAAACGGCTCATCGCATCCTCGCATGATTGCGCGCGCAGTTTAGGCGATCCGTCCCCGCACCCCGTATGATCTTAATCATACGCAATTAGGTACGCTTCCGGCGCAAGAGCGTGATTTTGCCGCGAGCGCGCCTGATTTCGCCCGCCCGTTCGAGCGTGGCGAGCGTACGGTAGAACGCCTCATGGGTCAGGCCGAGTTCGGCGGCAAGGTCCTTCAAGGAGTCGCGCAGTGCGACCGTGCGGCCGTCAGCGCCGGTATTGAGCGCGAGAAAATGCCGCACGCGTTCGCGCGCGGAACGGATGTTGCGCTGCTCGAGCCGCGTGCGCAGGTTCATCACCTGGCGCGCCAGCGTGGCGGTGAACGTCTGCGCGGCCTTCGGGTCCTTCTCGAAGCTCGCAAGCACCGCCGCTTTCGGATAGAGGCGCACCGTCGCGTCACTCGAAGCGATCGCGTCGCAATGATAAGCGGGCGAGAACAGCGAGGCTTCGGCGATGGTGTCGCCGGCTCCGGCGACGAAAAGGACAACTTCGCGGCCGCTTCGGTCGACGCGCGAAAGCCGCACACGGCCGGCGAGCACTTCATAAAGTCCGGCGGTCTTGTCCCCGAGACGAAACAAGATGTCTCCGGATTTCAGCGTCCGCTCAATGGCCGCCGAATGGACGGCAGCGGGCAGCCAATCCTTGACCGGCATCGATCACCTCAAGTTCACCGCGTTCTGGACGCGTTCACCACAACTCGCTGATCGTAATGCCATCGAACACTTCGGCGATGCGTGCGCGGGTGGCGCGGCTGACGTCTTCCGGCAGTGCGTCGCGTGCGAAAAAACCGTGTGCGATGATCTCACGATTGGGTCGCGGCGGCTCGTCCTGGACGAATTCGCGCACGACGTAAAGCGCCACGTGATCACGCCGGGACGTCCGCTTGTTGAAGTAGACCCCATGCAAGCGCGGCGTCGCCGTCAGTTTGATATTGCCTTCCTCGACGAGTTCGCGCGCCAACGCCTCCTGCATGCTCTCGCCGGTTTCCACGCCGCCACCCGGCAGATGCCAGCCCTCCATATAGGAATGCTGGATCAGGAAGATGCGATCCTTGCCGTCAATGACCATGCCGCGCGCGCCCAACGTCGCCGGGCGCGCAAACCGCCAGTAAAAATGCATCACCCGCCGGATGACCGGCTCGAAGGTCCGTCTGAGTCGATTAAATCGCATGCTGAGGTCCCGGCGACTTGATGCTCGAGAGCATGGTTCAAAATGCGAGCAAAACTATTACCGTGGGGTTTGTGATTTAGAATAATTCCAATATATAGGCCAGCAGCTCTGCAGGATTTGAGGACACCGTGAAGAATTTCTCCGACCTGACCGAACAGGAAGTGCTGGCGCTTGCCATCACCAACGAGGAAGAGGACAGCCGCATCTACCGCGGGTTCGCGGAAGGTTTGCGCGAGCAGTTTCCCGCTTCGGCCAAGGTCTTCGACGAGATGGCCGAGGAAGAGGTGCACCATCGCAGCATGCTCTACGACCTCTATCGCGAGAAATTCGGCGAGTACCTTCCGCTGATCCGACGCCAGGACGTCAAAGGGTTCCTGCAACCCGAAGCAGCCGCTCTGGCTCATGCGCCCGCTCGGGCTCGAGGAGGTGCGCAAGTTCGCCGAGAACATGGAATTCGAGGCCGAACGCTATTACCGCAAGGCGGCAGAACACGCGCGCGATGCCTCGATGAGGGAGCTGCTGATCAAGCTGGCGGAAGCCGAGTCCGACCACGAGCATCTGGCCGGCAAGCTACAGAAGACGATCCTCACACCGGGAGCCCGCGAGGTCGAGGAAGAGACGGCGCGGCGCATGTTCGTGCTGCAATATGTGCAGCCTGGTCTGGTCGGCCTGATGGACGGGTCGGTGTCAACGCTGGCGCCGTTGTTCGCCGCCGCCTTTGCCACTCACAATACTTGGGCGACCTTCCTGGTGGGCTTGGCCGCCTCGGTCGGCGCCGGCATTTCCATGGGTTTTGCGGAAGCACTCTCCGACGACGGCTCACTCACCGGCCGCGGAGCGCCGTGGCTGCGCGGCGCCGTTTGCGGGTTGATGACCATGGTCGGCGGGCTCGGCCATACCCTGCCCTATCTCATTCCGCATTTCTGGACGGCGACCGCGATATCGGCCATCGTGGTCGTGATCGAACTCGGCGCCATTTCCTATATCCGCTACCGCTACATGGACACGCCGTTTGTCTCCGCCGCTTTCCAGATTGCCTTCGGCGGCGCGCTGGTCTTCATCGCTGGGATTTTGATCGGGAGTTCGTAGTACGCTTGCGCCGCATGGCGTACGTTCTCGCTCACCTGTCCGATCCGCATCTGGCGCCGTTGCCCAATCCGCACTGGTCCGAACTGGTGGGCAAGCGTGCGACCGGCTATTTCAACTGGCGGCGCAAACGGCATTTGGTTCACGATGCCGGAACGCTGGAAAGAATCGTCGTCGATCTGAAAGCGCGGAAGCCGGATCACATTGCCGTCACCGGTGACATCGCCAATATCGCGACCGCCGCCGAATTCCGCGCCGGACGTGCCTGGCTCGACACGCTCGGCAGCGCAAACGACGTGAGCTTCGTTCCCGGCAATCACGATATCTATGTGCGACGTGCGAGCGCCTACGCGGCCGAATTGTGGGGCGACCACATGCGTGGCGACGATGGCAAAAACGAATTCCCCTATCTGCGCCGGCGCGGGCCGCTTGCGCTGATCGGCTTGTCGAGCGCCGTGCCGACGGCGCCGCTGATGGCGACTGGCCTGGTCGGCGCGCGCCAACTTGACCGCTTCGCGACCCTGCTCGGCTCGCTCAAGAACGATGGTGTGTTTCGCGTGGTGCTGATTCACCATCCGCCGATGAGCGAGGCCAAGCGCCACCGGCGCTTGCGTGATGCCGCCGCATTGCGGCGCGTCATCGCCGCGCAAGGCGCGGACCTTGTGCTGCACGGCCACGATCACCTCGCCATGCTCAACTGGCTGGAGGGCCCCGGCGGCACGCGGGTGCCCGCGATCGGCGTGCCGTCAGCATCGGCGGCGCCGGGTACGAGCAAACATGCCGCCGGCTATAATCTCTATCGCGTTGACGGAACGCCCGGCGCCTGGCGCTGCGAGATGATCGCGCGCGGCGTCGACGCGGCCGGTGCTGTCGGCGAACAGACGCGGATGATGCTGACTTAGGGGCTAGGGCGGGTGAACACGGCGAACGCGATAATCGCAGCCACACCCACGATCACTCCAAAGACAAACGTGCGGAGCGCCCGCATGCGGCCGCGCCGCTCGGCCTGCTCCACCATCTTCTGCGCGGTCGCTTGGCCGAACGGCGTATCGTCGGCGAGCGCACGCTCGCGCTCGATGATCCGGCGGGCTACATAGCGCGTCACCGCATGGACGATTGCCGGGATATCGTACGCTTCCGCCAGCACGGCACGGCCATACCGGGTGTCCTGTACGAAGCGGTATTGCCGCTTGTCGCGGCCCATCTCGACATGCGCAATGACGTCGACCCACAGCCGCGGCACATCGCCCCGGCTGATGCCGCGGTCGAACAGATCGACGTCGGCGGGGATATCCTTGAAAACCGGATCGAGCGCCTCGTTGAGCAATTCGAGCCGCGCGACTTCAGCGTCACGCAGGTCGACCACCACGGCGGAGCGCTCGGCCGCCTCGATGCGGGCCTCACGTACGGCGTCCTTCAGCGCGTTGGGCGCCTGTGGCACGTCCGCCTGCGGTTTTCGACCCCGTCCGAACATGACGCTGAATCTAGCAACGCGCCGAACCGCGGCAAAGCAAAAAAGATCAAGCCTTCAAATCAATGCTGGGCCGGCCGGGAAAAACGCCATAGGGCTTTGCCCAAGCCAGTCCGTCCTCCGTACGCCCGCGCGGGCGATATTCGGCGCCAATCCAGCCGTCATAGCCGAGCCGGTCAATCTCCGCGAACACGAAGGGGTAGTTGATCTCGCCGTCACCGTCAGGTTCATGCCGCACCGGCACCTGCGAGCATTGGATGTGGCCGATAATCTTCTGGTGCTTTTCAAAGCGTTTGATCAGGTCGCCGCTGACGATCTGGACGTGATAGAAATCATATTGCAGCCACACATTCGGCCGCGCGACCTTGGCGATGATGGCGGCGGCGTGCTCGACGTCGTTGAGAAAATAGCCGGGGATGTCGCGCGGATTGATCGGCTCGATATAGAGCTTGATGTTCTTTGCCGCCGCCAAATCGGCAGCGCGTTTCAGGTTCTCGACGAACACGGTCTCGGCTTCGGCGCGCGCGGCCGCGTCGACCTTGCCGGCCAGACAATGAATGGCGCTGGCGCCGACGGCGGCGACGTAATCGAGCGCGTCGGCGAAGGATTGTCTCCAGTCGTCCTGACGGCCGGGCACGGCGCAATAGCCGAAGTCGTCGTCGCCGCCCGTCGGCGTGTTGATGCCGAGCGCGCTCACCTTGTTGCGCTCGAGCGCGCGCCTGAAGTCCGCAGCAGGAACGCCGTCCGGGAAGCGGCCTTCGACCGCTCTAAACCCGGCCGCGGCGGCGGCATCGATGCGTTGCAACAGCGGACGGTCGGGGAAAAGATAGCCGAGGTGAGCCGAAAACCGAGGCATCGCTTGCTCCCTTGCGCGACGGGACGCGGGCGTATTCATTAGCCGCCCGCCCCGCCGAGCGCCACCCAGGAACCGAAAATGTCCGCCAACACAGCCTTCCACATCGCCGTCTTGCCGGGCGACGGCATCGGGCCGGAAGTGACTGCGCCGACGCTCGAGATTTTGAAGCGCATCGAGGAAACGACGCCCAGCCTCGCCTTCCGCTTTACCGAAGGCGCCGCCGGCGCCGGCCACTACAAGGAGACCGGCAGGTCGATGCCGGACTCGACGATCACGCTGTGCGAACAGGCCGATGCCATCCTGCTCGGCGCGTGCGGTCTTCCGAGTGTGCGCTATCCCGACAACACCGAGATCATGCCGCAGGTCGAGCTGCGCTTCATCTACGATCTCTACGCTGGCGTGCGTCCGGCACGGCTGATACCGGGCGTGCCTTCGCCGATTGTCGACGCCGAGACGCACGGCATCGACTTCGTGCTGGTTCGCGAATCGACCGAAGGCCTATTCGCCTCGATGGGCAAAGGCGTCACCACCCACGACGAAGCGCGTGAGACCTTGGTCGTCACCCGCAAGACCACCGAGCGGCTGTTCGATTTCTGTTTGCGGCTGACCGAACGGCGCAAGAAGCGCGGCAAACCCGGCCGGCTGACCTTGGTCGACAAGGCCAATGTATTCAAGGCCTTCAACTGGCAGCGCGACATATTCAACACGCGCGCAGCGAAGTTTCCCGATATCGCGACCGAAAAGCTTTATGTCGACGCCTGCGCCGCCATGATGGTGAAAAAACCTTGGGACTTCGACGTCATGGTGATGGAAAACATGTTCGGCGATATTCTGTCCGACCTCGCCGCCGGCCTGATCGGCGGGCTCGGCATCGCGCCGTCGGCCGACGTCGGCGACACGCATGCGGTGTTCCAGCCCTGCCACGGCACCGCGCCCGACATCATGGGCCAAGGCAAGGCCAATCCGACCGCGATGATCCTGTCGGCGGCCATGATGCTCGACTGGCTCGCTGACAAACACGACCATCCGCCGGCGGCGGACGCCGCGCTGCGCTTGGAGCGCGCAGTGGACCAAGCTTACGCAAGCGGTCTCAAACCGATGGAATATGGCGGCACGGACGGCACGGCGGCGATTGCCGGTGCCGTGCTCAAGGCACTCGATTGAGCGCCGATCTATGCAACATCGATAACGACGCTGCCCTTCTTGTGCCCGGTATCGACATAGGCGTGCGCCTCGACGATCTTCGCGAGTGGATAGTGCCGGTCGATCACCGGCTTAAAATGTCCCATCTCGGCCAGCTCTTTCAGCACGATCAAATCTCCGGCCCGTTCACGAGCCGGACCGGCGAACACTTTCTTGCTGCTTGTCATCGAGGCCAAGGGAATCTGCAGCATCTCAGGCAACCCGGCAACGACAAGAAGAAGCCGGCCGTTGTCCGTGAGCAAATGCTTGCATTTCAGAAACGACATGGTGCCGACGGCGTCCAGGATAATGTCGTAGGTCTCGCCGCTCCTGGTGACATCGCTCTTTGTGTAATCGATCACCCGGTCCGCACCGATCGCCTTCACCAGCTCCGCATTGGCGGTGCTGCAAACGCCGGTCACCTCGGCGCCGAAACGCTTGGCGAGTTGAACTGCGGCGCTGCCGACCGTGCCGGAGGCACCGACGATGAGCACCTTGTCGCCTTGCCGAATGTGCCCCTTGTCCCTGAGAAAGTGCAACGCGGTCGCGCCGCCGAACGACAGCGCGGCCGCCTGCGCATAGTCCAGATTGGCCGGCTTGAGCGCGACCGGGCCGTTTTCGGGCATCGCCCGGTATTCGGCATGCGCCCCCATGGCGGCGCCGGGATAGGCAAAGACGGCATCGCCGGCATTGAATTTTCGCACGGCCTTGCCGACGGCTTCGACATCACCGGCAAACTCCGCGCCGAGGATCGGCTGCTTGGGACGCAACAGGCCGAACATCAGCCGCGCCAGCAGGCGGAACCCGAACGGCACGGCGAGGCCGCGCACGCGCCAGTCGCCTGACGAAACGGTGGTCGCGCGAACCTTAATCAAGACCTCGTCGTCCTTGATGACGGGCTTGGCAACCTCCCGAATGTGCACCACATCGGGCGGTCCATAATTTTCATAAACGGCGGCTTTCACACTCGGCCCTTCGCGTTGACGCAGCCGCTTTGTTTTCAGCTATCGCCTTGTGGCGCAACGCGCACATTGCCGCGCCGTAGCGCTAAAGCTCCACGAAGTCGCCGATCGCCTTCAAGAATGCGTCCGGCTGTTCGAGCGGCGGGCAATGTCCGCAACCGGGCAGTTCGACGTATTGCGCGCCGGCGACCTTCTCGGCGATCACCTTGTTGAGCGCGGGCGGCGTCGCCTGGTCGAGTTCGCCGCAAACGACCAAAGTCGGCACGTGCAGGTGATGCAGGAGCGGTGTCAAATCGGTTTCCTGCAAAATCTTGCACGCCGCTGCGAAGCCGTTCGGATCGATACCGAGCAAAACCTGCTTGCGTTGCTCGATGGCTTCCGGATGTGTCTTCAAATAGTCCGGCGAATGCACGCGCTTTGCGGCAATTTCGGCAACCGCGCCAAGCCCGTTCTCGGCGACCTTCTGCGCCATCGCGGCGAAGGCCTGCCGTCCTTCGGGCGGAAAACAGGCGGCGGCATCGCTCAAAACCAGCTTGGCGATGCGTTTGGGATGCGCGATGCCGAACGCGAGCGCGACGGTGCCGCCGAAACCGTTGCCGATGAGGATGGCATCGGTGCCGATGTCGAATTCGTCGAAGCCATCTTCGACCGCCGCCACGTAGGAGTCCATCAGCGCCAGAGGGGTCGGCTGCGAGCCGTGGAAACCCGGCAGATTGATCAGCGTGACGCGGTGTTTTGCGGCCAGCGCCGGCAAAACCGGATCGAAAGCGTGACGGTCGGCAAGCAGCGAATGCAGGATCACCAGATCGCGGCCCTCACCTGTCCGCACCGCCGTCAGCGCGCCGTGGCCGGCGGTGAGCTCTTGCATCTGCATTTCGCGTCCTCCTCAACCTCTTGCGTTCCGCCATCAATGACGGGCGACCCGCGAGGTTCCGCTAAAAGACAAACGGTCGGACCGCAAGCCCGGCGCAGCCGAAATTTCTACATTCGTCGCGATCCCGAATTCCGGTAGATGCCGGTCGCTTTAGCAAACGGCGCCGAGGGCCTCCTAGTTCCCCGTTTCGGATACGCCGGCGTCCGCGAACGTCGCCATGCCGGCATGACAGGCAAGCGATGCGCGCAACAGCAGGATAGCGAGCGCCGCTCCCGACGCTTCCCCCAGCCGCATTTCGAGATCCAGAAGCGGCGGCATTCCCAGCCGGCTCAACAATTGCCGGTGCCCGGCCTCCGCCGAGACATGCGCCGCGCGGCAATGATCGAGCAGCGCGCCATTCACCCGCACCAAAGGCAGAATTGCGGCAGTCGCCACGAAGCCGTCGAGCAAGACCGGAATTCGATGCATGCGCGCCGCCAGCACCGCACCCGCTATTGCGGCCAGTTCGCGGCCACCGAACGCGGCAGCAATTTTAAGCGGATCGCCCAACGACGCATGACGGCGTAAGCCCGCATCGACGGCCGCGCATTTCCGTCTCAAGCCGGCGTCGTCGATACCTGTCCCGCGTCCGACCCAGTCCACCGCCCTGCCGCCAAGGATCATCGCGCAAAGCGCGGCGGCCGCGGTCGTGTTGCCGATGCCCATTTCGCCAACCGCGATCAAATCGGCGTCGCTACGAACGGCCCGATGGCCAGCATCGATGGCGGCGAGGAATTCATCGATGTCCATTGCGGGCGCACGGGTGAAATCTGCGGTCGGCCGGTCGAGATCGAGTGGAATTACGTCCAACTCGGCCGCGGCGAGCCTGGAAATCTGGTTTATCGCCGCTCCGCCGGCGCCGAAGTTCGCGACCATCTGCTTGGTCACGGCCTGCGGATAAGCGGATACGCCTTGATTTGTTACGCCATGGTTGCCCGCGAACACCAGCACCGATACTCGCTTCAATTCCGGAGCGGTCCGCCCGCGCCAGCGCGCAAACCAGACCGCCAGTTCCTCCAATCGGCCCAGGCTGCCGATGGGTTTCGTCAGTGTTAACTGCCGCTCGGCGGCGGCGGCGGCAGCAACAGCGTCACCTAGCGGAATATCGCGACAGGCGGCACGCAGGTCATCTAGACTGGAATAACGCAATGGGGAATCTCCGGACAGTCAGCAGGCCAACAGCCGTGTTTCAATTCAAAGACTGGCTCGACGATCTCCGCGTAGCCATAGCGTTTTTAACCCGGATTCCGGTGCCGCATCCGGACGGTCCGCATCCGCCGAACTTTGCCCGCGCGCATCGGCTTTTTCCACTGGTCGGCGCGGTGATTGGCGCGATTGTCGGACTAGTTTGTTTGGCGCTGCAGGCCGTCAACATTCCCGCGCTGGCGGCAGCGGCTTTGGCGCTTGGCGCCGGCGCGCTGTTGACCGGCGCCTTGCACGAAGACGGCCTCGGCGATCTGGCGGACGGCTTCGGTGGCGGACGCGACAAGCCGTCGAAACTGGAAATCATGCGCGACAGCCGCATCGGCACGTATGGCACGCTCATTCTCGTCATTGGCTTCACCGCCAAGGCATCGGCGCTCGCGGCCATGCCAACGTGGGCGATCATTCCCGCGCTGGTTTCCGCGCATGCGCTGGCACGCGGAACCTTGTCATCGCTGGCGCGCGCATTGCCCTATGCCCAGCCGGACGGGCTGGCGTCATCGGCGGGCCGCCCCGAGCCGGCCATAGCGGCGACCTCCGCGGCGTTGGCGATATTCGTCGCACTGCTGTGCCTGCCGTGGCGGGATGCTGTGCTTGCGGTGATGATCGCCGTCTTGGCGGCGTCGACCATAGCGTTTCTGGCATGGCGGCAGATCGGTGGCATGACCGGGGACACATTCGGCGCGGCTGAGCAATGCGCAGAGCTGGCGGTGCTGATTCTGTTGGCCGCCCGGCTGGCATGAGCGGCGAGACGCGCCTCTGGCTGATCAGGCACGCGCCGGTCGCGGCGCCGCAGGGAGTCATCCACGGCCCGGATGCAGCAGCCAACCTCGACAACATGGCCGCCATCGGCGCACTGCGCGCGCGATTGCCCGCGGCGGCGGTGGCGTTCGCAAGCCCGGCGCGGCGTACGATGCAAACCGCGCGAGCACTTGGGCTCGATCCCAAGGAAGAACCGCTGTTCCGGGAACAAAATTTCGGCGCGTGGATCGGCCGCAAGCATGACGATCTGGCAAAGGAATTAGGCGCCGCCTACCGCGAATTCTGGCGTGACGTGGCCAGCAAGCGTCCGCCTGGGGGAGAAAGCTTCACGGAGCAGATCAGCCGAGTTAAAGCAGGGCTCGCCAAACTACCGGCCGGCGACATCATTCTGGTCGTGCATTCAGGAACCGTGCGGGCTGCGCTTGCGATCGCTCTCGACGCCATACCCGATCATGTGTTGCGGTTCGTCATCGACCCTCTGTCACTGACGCGGATCGACCGCCTGGAACAAGGGTGGCGGATCGGCTGCGTCAACCTCGTCTGATGCGAACCGCCGCGCTACTCGCCCTCCCGCCAGATCCCGAGCGCTTCCTGCGCCGGACGGTCGGAAATTGAAAATAACACGGCGTCTTCGCCGCCGATCTCGTGATGATACTGCTTCCACGGCGGCACCACGAAGACGTCGTTGACGCCCCACTCGAGCGGCTTGCCGTCGACGACCGTCTTGCCCTTGCCTTCCGCCACGGCAAACACGGTGCCGTCGGTCGAGCGATAGGGCGCGCCCTTGAAGCCCTTGGGCAGGAGCGCGAGCCAGGCGCCCATGGTCGGCAGTACCGGCCCGCCGTTGATCGGGTTGGCGTAGTGCACGCGCGCGCCGTGGCGCTTGTCGACGTCGCCGGTCTTCTTCAGCCGCTCGAGGATCGGCTTCATTTTGGCGTACGGATAGTTGATCACCGGCGTGCGGTTCGTCACCGCCGGCATGCCGTCCGGCAGCACGCCCATGGCGTAGCGCTCGAACGAGTCGCCGTCCTCGTGATTGACGTTCTGCATCTTCTCGTCGAAGTGGTGGGCGAACGACGTCTGGAAGTGATTGATGGTCGGCATGTCGAGCACGTCGAGCCACATCACCGGCTCCTTGCCGGGATTGCCGTGGTCGTGCGGCGCCCAGTTGGCGGTGATGATGAAGTCGCCGTGTTCCATCTGCGACTTCTCGCCTTCGACCGCGGTGTAGGCGCCCTTGCCCTTCAAGACGAAGCGGATGGCGGACGCGACATGCTGGTGCGCCTCGGCGATCTCGCCCGGCATGATGAGCTGGATGCCGGCGAAGAGCGAGTTGGTGATGCGCGATTTGCCGGGATCGCCGGGATTTTCCAGCACCAGCACGCGGCGCTCGGCCTCCTCGGCGGTGATCACATCACCGGCCTCGAGCATCAGCTTCTCGACCTCGGGAAATTTCCACAGCGCCGGAATCATCTGGGTCGTCGGCTCCGGCGTCACCAGACCTTTCAGCACCTCCCACAACGGCGCGAGATGGTACTTGGAGATCTTGTCGTAATACGCCTGCCGGGCTCCTTGAATATTATGTTTGGACCCGGGTTCCTGAACTGCTGCGACTGCCATGGACGTGCCTCCTTGAGAATAATCGTTCTATTTGCAACCAATATAGGGCGGATTGGGCATGGACGGAATATGGTGCGCGCCGGTCAGGCGCAAATAGTTGTAACTAAATATCTTTTGCTACGCCAATGGCTTCGGGTGCGCCGACGCGCCGCGACGGCCCAACCGTCTTCCAGAGGTGTCCTGACTCGTAGGCAAGTCGCCAAACGCGATCGGACGCACGATTGCTACAGGCAAGATTGTTGCTCGACAGCGCCGACCATGGTCGGGGCCGATGCTGCCTGAAGTCGTGCACTGCTTGCCCGCGGGGCAGACGTAGACGTTGCGCTCGTTGCCGAAGGTGAAGTCGACATGAGAGGGTGCCTTTCGCAATTTTTTCGCAACTTTTTCGCAACTTGCTTTACTCCCTTGTGCTTGATTGCTGCCGTGGCGTTGATATTGGGGGCAATCATGCGCGCGTTGGCGCTATTTCTGGCAGGGGTATTCACCCTTGCGTTCTCGTCTGCGCGGGCGACGACGATTTACGCAACTCAGGTGATCGATTTTTATGATTCGGGCGCTGGTCCTCTAGCGGGCCCTTACGGCGGAGATACGACGGGTCCGAAGTCCGTTCCGCTTTCTTATGCGGCGGATGGCTACGCCGGCACATTCGTCTCGCTTCCGACCGGCTCTTATATGACCCTGGGCTTCGTCACCGGCTACATCTTCAACGGGCCCGGCAACGATATCTATATCGAAGAGCCGGGAGACGGTCTCGAAGTCGCCGACGTCTACGTTTCGTCGAACTTCGGTCTAACCTTTACGTTTCTCGGAAAAGCATATGGGAACACTTTGACTGCACTCGACCTGGACACCATCGGTTACACCGGGCACGTGAACGCCGTGAAAATTGTCGGACTGGATGCTGGCGGCGCCTCGCCTGGATTCGACTTGGCGTTTGTCTCAGGCTTCGAAGGAAGTTCGGTTGCAACGCCGCTGCCAGCCACGCTTCCAATGTTCGTCACCGGCTTGGGAACATTTGGTCTGCTCCGCTGGCGCAGAAAGCGGAAGAACGCTGCGACTAATGCAGCAGTCTGATCAAATCGCCTGATTGGATTTCGGAAGGACCGCCGCAGGGCGGTCTTGCTTTTTGCCCTGTCGCGCTGCGGTGCATTGGCCGCGATTGATACCTAACGGACATCGGTCGATTTTTGCCAATGACCGGTCGCTGACATACGCGCCAGCAATCGATTGCATCTTTCATCGCTTGATCCTGCCGCGACACCCCCCATTCCGGCATCTCCGAACGTGCTATAGTTTGGTCGACGCCATGCTTTTGAAGCATTGGATGACGGCAACATGAGGCGGCGCGATTTCATCACGCTTGTCGGCGGCACTGCGGCGACCGCGCTAGCGTTCGCCGCACGGAGCCCGGCGCTGCACGCTCAATCCCGCATACAGCATATTGGCGTGCTTTTCCCGGCCGGCGATACACCCGGCGCCCGCAACCTGATCGATGCCATGGCGAAGCTCGGTTATGTCAGAGGCGCCAACATTGCCTATGACATTCGTGTCGCGAACCGCCAGGTCGAGCGGATTCCTCAGCTTGCGCGAGAATTGGTCGCACGGCAGCCGGCCGTGATCGTCTCCGCAACTGAGATAGCCGCGCGCGCACTCGTCGATGCAACACGGGATATCCCGATTGTACTATCACTGATCGGGGACCCGGTCGGTCTCGGGCTCACAAACAGTGTTGCCCACCCGAGCGGCAACGTCACCGGCTTCACGACCGGCAACGATACGGTGGCCGGCAAACGGCTCGAATTGCTGCGCGAAATGATCCCTAAGGCGGACAAAGTGGCGCTCTTGTGGGTTCCGACAAATGCGCAGCATCGGCTGATCGTCGAACGTACGCGCCGAGCGGCCGCGACGCTCAAGGTCGACCTTTTGGTTTTTCCGGTGACGACGGCTGCCGATATCTCGCTTGCGATCGAGAAGGCGGAAAACGAGCACGCAGCGGCCGTCATCGTGGGCGCCGATCCATTGACCATCAGGAACCGCCGCTCGATCATCGATGAAAGTCTCGTTCGCAATTTACCCACCATGCACAGCTATGGCTTCGAGGTAAAAGACGGCGCGCTGATGTCGTATGGAAGCGACGTGGGCGAGGAATATGAACGCACCGCAGTCTACGTCGATCGAATCTTGAACGGCGCCAAGGTCGCCGATCTGCCGTTCCAGGAGCCGACCGAGTACCGTCTGGTCATCAACCTCAAGACCGCCAAAGAGTTCGGCCTGACCGTGCCGCCGTCGCTGCTCGTCCGCACCGACGAGGTGGTCGAGCGACCCCGCGCACTTCCGAACCCGGCGCCAGCGAACGACGCCTGCGCGGGCGTCTGTTCGCGAAATATGTCGCGCTATTCGCGGCCGTGGTCTCCATCGCGCTTATTTCGAGCGGCGCGTTTGAGGTCTGGTTTTCCTATCGCGAGCACAACGCTTCACTCATCCGCATCCAGCAGGAACAGGCGACGGCGGCCGCGGCGAAGATTGCGTTAGTTTATCGTAGAAATCCAAAACCAGCTTGGCTGGACCACTCAGTTCCCATGGTCGCCCGGCATGCTGGAGCAACGCCGGTTCGATTGCTTGCGGCTGCTGCGGCAAGTGCCCGCCATAACGGAAATCACCGAGCTTGACGCGACCGGCCACGAGCAGCTGCGCGTATCGCGTCTGGCCATGGACGTCACCGCCAGCAACATCGATTACTCCAATGACCCAAAGTTCATCGAGGCCGTGGCAAACAAGGTCTACTACGGGCCGGTATATTTCCGGCGCGGGTCCGAACCGTACATGACGCTCGCACTCGCCGGCGAGCGGCGCGACGCCGGCGTCAGCGTCGCCCAAGTCAATCTCGAAATTCATCTGGGACGTAGTTTCGCAGATAAAGGTCGGCAAGCACGGCAAGGCCTATGTCATCGACGCAGCAATCGCGCCTGATCGCGCATCCGGACATCAGCCTAGTGTTGCGCAACAGCAATCTGGCGCATCTGCAACAGGTCAAGATGGCGAGCGTGCAGGCTTGGACGGACGGCAGGGAAGTAGGCGTGGACGAAGCGACCGATTTACAAGGGCGGCCGGTGCTGGCCGCTTACGCGCCGGTCGAGCGGCTGGGCTGGCTGGTCTTCGTCGAATTGCCGCTGCAGCGAAGCTTATGCTCCCTTGTATGCCTCGCTCGAACGAACCGGTGGCTTCCTTGCCGGCGGTCTCGTGCTCGCTTTGCTCAGCGGCTTGTTTTGGCGCGCCGTATGGTGGTGCCGATCAGAACCTTGCGCGAGGGCGCGGCACGGTTCGGCACAGGCAATCTGGCGCAGCGTATTTCGCTGCATACGGGGGACGAGCTGGAGACACTGGCCGATCAATTCAACGACATGGCCGGCCGATTGCAGGAATTGCATACCGACCTGGAAAAGAAAATCGAAACCCGCACGAGCGAGCTTCGTGAATCAAGCGAATTTCTTTCTTCAGTTTCGACAAAGATTTCCAAATATATCTCTCCCGCAAATCTATAAGAGTATTTTTTCCGGCCAACGCGATGTAGCGATCGCGACCGAGCGCAAGCGCCTTACGATCTTTTTCTCCGATATCAAGGACTTCACTTCAATCACCGAACGATTGCAACCTGAAGACCTAACCGAGCTGGTAAATGAATATTTTACCGAGATGTCGAATATCGCGACCCGCCACGGCGCAACCATCGACAAGTTCATCGGTGACGCCATGCTTTTGTTCTTCGGCGACCCGGAGACAAAAGGGGCGGCGGAAGATGCGCGCGCATGCCTCGAAATGGCGATCGACATGCAAAATCGGCTGACGAAGCTCAATATCGAATGGCGGGGGCGCGGTATCGAGAACCCATTTCGCGCGCGCATGGGCATCAACACCGGCTATTGCAATGTCGGTAATTTCGGCAGCACCGATCGGATGGATTACACCATCATCGGAGCCGAAGCGAATTTGGCGGCGCGCCTGCAACAAATTGCCGAGCCCGGCAGCATTGTGATGTCTTACGAATCCTATGCGCTCGTTCGCGACGTCGTGCGAGCACATCCGCTTCCCCCGATTACCATGAAAGGGATCAGTCGCGAAGTTGTGCCTTACGCGGTCGATGGGCTGGCTGAGGATGAAAAGCAACCCGCATGTGCTCCGCGAGCAAGCGGCAGGCGTCGAAATTTTCGTCGATCTCGATGCGATCAACCAAGAAACGAGGAACGCACGCGCCGTCTGCTTCAAAGAGCGCTAGCGATGCTCGGTCAGAAACGAAAGCCGGACGCTACATGATGACCGGTTGTCGGACAGGCGGCCAATGTCCGTTTCCGGTGCTTACAGCACCGGCTTTGTGAGTACGCGACCTAGGTCTTCGCCAGTTCGCCTTCCTCGATCTTGAGCTTGAGGGGCCGCTCGGCCTTTGTCTCCGGATCGAATTCGGAGCGGCCGGTGTGGTTGATGTGACGGCCATAGGTGTGCAGCGACATCGCGATGTCCTTGCCGACGTTCCAGACGCTGTGGATGTGCTCGGGGTAGCAACGCGCGACGTCGCCCGACTTCATGACGTGGGCCTCGCCGCGCTTTAAATCGGCAAAGCCCGGCTTGCTGCCGTCATCGAGCCGCTCGTAGCTGATTTCCTGCTCGTCACCTTCCATGCTGACGACCACGGCCCAGGTCTTGTGGTTGTGCGGCGGCGTGCCACGATTGGGTAGCCACGAGATCAAGAATATAGCGAGGTCGTGGTTGGGCTCTTCGTGCAGGATATGCAGGCTGAAACCTTGTTGTGCGTCGCATTCACGATATTCCGGCTTAAACCAGCCCGGCGAATTGGCGAAAGCCTCGGCGAGCGGCGCGACGCGCTCGGTGATCTTTTCAGGGTCGGTTTCTTGCGCGGCGATCATGCGCAGGTCAGCCACGTATTGATCGAGGCTGTAGGTCATGGCGGCAGCTCCTGAGCCCACGCGTTGCAAGGACATTTATCCTGCCAGATCGCCCGCCATAGAACAATATTCTCTAGTTGTTGACCGATCCCCCGTCCACCACGATCGACTGTCCGGTCACGAAATCGCTGTCGCTGGAGGCGAGAAAGATCAGTGTCCCGGTGAGATCGTCCGGATAACCGTCGCGCTTGAAGGCACGCGAATTACGCACCGGCGCCCGTTCCTCCTCGACATGTGTGGTGTTTTCCAGGCCGGTGTCGGATAAAATATAGCCGGGCGAGAGCGAATTGACCGCTATGCCGTAGTCGCCGAGCTCGCGCGAGAGCGCGCGCGTAAAGGCGATCATCGCGCCCTTGGAGGATACGTAAGGCAACATGCGCGGGATGCCTTTGTAGGCCGCGCCGGATGCGATGTTGATGATCTTGCCCGAGCGCCGCTCCATCATGTGCGCCGCAACATATTTCACCATCAGCCAGGGGCCACGGATATTGACCGCCATTACCTTGTCCCAGGTGGCGGTGTCCCATTCGTTGAAATTGCGCGGCGTCAGCTTGGCGTAGAGGGCGGCGTTGTTGACCAGGACATCGATCTGACCGAAGCGGTCGAGTGTCCGCTTGACCAGGTCCTCAACCGACTTTTCGTCGCTGACGTCGCAAACGGCGCTCGCCGCGTCCGCGCCGATCTCCTTGACGAGTGCACTACCGTCCTCAATGTCTGCGATCATGACACGGGCGCCTTCGCGCGCGAGCGCCTGCGAATAGTGCCGGCCAATGCCGCGCGCGCCGCCGGTGACGAGTGCGACCTTGCCTGAAAGCCGGGCCATGCCGTTTCTCCCGTTTGCATGGCCTTGTGGCGGCCATTTCCATCGATCATTCTTGCAACGGGACGAAGCGCGCGACAAGCGCGTACGAGGGGAGAAGAACAACATGCCGCGCGACACCGCCGACCGGCTGGCCATTCGCGAGATCATCGACAACTGGGTGGTCTGGCGCGACGCTCGCGCTTGGGACCGCTTCCGCACGCTCTGGCACAAAGACGGGCAGATGTGGGCGACCTGGTTTCAGGGCTCCTACGAGGAGTTCATCGACGTCAGCCAGCAAGGTTTCGACCGCGGCGTGCGCATCATGCACATGCTCGGCGGCACCAGCATCGACATCAAGGACAAGCGTGCGATCGCCCAAAGCAAGATGACGATTTCACAACGCGCCGATGTCGAAGGCGTCCTGTGCGACGTGGTCTGCACCGGACGTTTCTACGATTTTCTCGAAAAGCGCCGCGGCCGCTGGGGCATCGTTCTGCGCCGGCTTGCCTACGAGAAGGACCGTATCGATCCGGTCGACCCCGCCGCGAAACTCACGCTCGACCGCGATCACCTGGCCAAATTTCCGGAGGGCTACCGGCATCTCGCTTATCTCCAAAGTAAGATCGGCTATCCCATCAAACTCGACCTTCCCGGCCACGAGGGGCCGGATCTGGAAACGCTTTATGCTTCGGGGGCTGATTGGCTCAGAGGAAAGAAGCCATCGGCGCGCGCCGGCTAGGGCTCGGACGAGGGCTTGGCGCACCGCGCGATAAATGCTTGCATTAGCAAATAATACCGGCACCGAAAACGCCGGCCAGCAAACCGGGGAACGTAACCATGTCGTGGGCCGACAAATTCAATCTGCTGAATGAATTCAACCTGCTACGCATCATCTGCGGTCTCTTTTTCATTCCGCACATCGTCGGCAAGATCACGGTACCGGCAACGCTTGAGTTTTTCACCAAGGCCGGCTTCAAGCCGCCGGCAACTTGGATGTATATCGCCGGCACGATCGAAACCGTGCTTGCGATCGGATTGATCTTCGGCGTCTATACGGCGTATGTGGGCTTCATCGCCTTCATCCATCTGCTGGTTGCGGCAGCGGCCACCTACAAGTTGACTAAAAGCTGGATCTGGGTGATTGGCGGCATCGAATACTGCGTGTTCTGGGCAATCTGCTGTCTGGTGGTCAGCATGCACGCCTTTTATATGGGCGGTTGATTTACCTGTCCCGTTGAGCGTCTCGAAAAGGAAATCCCGAATATGGCAAGTCTACTGTTCTCTCCGCTCACCATGCGGGGGCTCACGTTGCCCAATCGCATCGTGGTCTCGCCGATGTGCCAGTACAATTCCGACAACGGTTCGGCCAACGATTGGCACCTGATGCATCTCGGCGGCTTTTCGCTGGGTGCCGCCGGTCTGGTGATGACGGAAATGACCGACGTGTGTCCGCAGGGGCGCATTTCCCCGCGCTGCGCCGGCATGTGGTCGGACGACAACGAGAAGGCACTCAAGCGCGTGCATGATTTTTGCCGGCAATACGGCGTCGCCAAGCTCGGCGTGCAGCTTGCCCATGCCGGCCGCAAGGGTCCGCAAATGCCGCCAGGCGCCGGCGGCAAACCGATCCTGGATGGCCCCGACGCCTGGACACCGGAAGCGCCCTCCGCCATCCCCTACGACGAGGGTTGGCCGGTGCCGAAGGCCATGACCAAGGACGACATCAAGCGTGTGATCGGCGAATTCGCCGCCGCCGCCAAGCGCGTCGATCGCATCGGCTATGACGTGATCGAGCTGCACGGCGCACACGGTTATCTCGGACACCAGTTCCTGTCTCCGCTCTCCAACCAGCGCACCGACGAATACGGCGGTTCGACCGAGAACCGCATGCGTTTCTTGATCGAAATGTACGAAGCCGTGCGCGCCGTGTGGCCGCAGGACAAGCCGATCGGCATGCGCGTGTCGGCCACCGACTGGGTCGACGGCGGTTGGACTCCGGAAGAAACTGTGCTGCTGGCGAAAGAGCTGAAGACGCGTGGCCTCGACTACATGGACGTGTCGACCGGCGGGCTCTCGCCCAAACAGAAGATTCCGTTGTCACCGGGCTACCAGGTGCCATTCGCCGAGCAGGTGAAGAAGGCAACCGGCATCGTCACAATGTCGGTCGGCCTCATCACCGATGCCCGGCAGGCCGAGGACATCCTTCAGGCCGGCAAGGCCGACCTCATCTGCATCGGCCGTGGCGCCCTGTACGATCCGCGTTGGGCCTGGCACGCCGCCGAGGAGCTCGGCGACGAAACCGCTTATGCGCCGAAGATGATGGCCTGCCACCCGAAGCTGCGGCCGCAGATCTTCCCGAAACGCGCGCAGGCGGCGGGCTGAGCATCAGCCGCGATCGTTATGACTCGCGATCGTCATGGCCGGGCTCGTCCCGGCCATTTCGAATTCCAGATCGCAAATCAGCTTTTCATTTTTTGGATGAACTTCGCAAACGCCGCGAGTTGCGTCTTGACGAAGTCCCTGGTCGGCTGATCGATCAGCTCCAGCGTGTTCTTGTCGAACTTGCTCGCCGCGTTGCCGACGAAAATTTCCGGCGTCCCGAAAATGTAGGCCTTCAGGAACGTCATCGTCATGCGCCAGTGATATTGCATGCGCGCGCCACCGAGTGGGCCTTGCGAGCAGGACTGGATCGCCACCGGCTTTTCCTGGAACGGCTGGTCCTTGATACGCGAGACCCAGTCGATGCCGTTCTTCAACCAGCCGGGCATCGACCAATTGTACTCGGGCGTCACAAACAAGACGGCATCGGCGGCACGAATGGCGGCAGCGAGTTGCTCGACCGCCGGCGGAAACCCAGATGCCTCCTGAACGTCGGCGCTATAAGCCGGCAGATTATCGAAGGCGGGCGCCGATACGAGCTTCATCCCGGGCGGCGCCAGCGCCGGCAGCGCGCGCGCAAGCGCCGCATTGTAGGAGCCTTTGCGCAGCGATCCGCAGATCACCAGCACGGTCAATTGATCGGTCATCACGTCCTCACTGGTGGTCACGCATCAACGTGTCCGGCTGCGCAGGGTTCACATTACTTCTCGTCTTCGATCGGATTGCGCAAGGTCCCGATGCCTTCGATCTCGACTTCGGCGGTGTCGCCTGCCTTCATCCACACCGGCTCGGGCTTGCGCGCGTGACCGACACCAGAGGGCGTGCCGGTAAACAGCAGGTCGCCCGGTTCCAATGTCATGCCCTCGGTCAAATAGACCAGCGATTCCGCCACCGGGAACATGAAGTGATCGGTGTTGGACGATTGCATGGTCTTGCCGTTGAGCCTGGTTTCGATTTTGAGACCCTTGCCACCACGCGGCAGTTCGTCCGCCGTCACCATCCAGGGACCGACGCTGCCGGACTTGTCGAAGTTCTTGCCCATACCCCACTGGGTGGTGTGGCGCTGATATTCGCGGATCGAACCTTCGTTGCCGATGGTGTAACCGGCAACGCAATCGGCCGCGTTGTCGAGCGTGAGATGCTTGGCGCGCTTGCCGATGATCACGACCAGTTCGCCTTCATAGTCGAACTGGATCGACTTCTTCGGCCGCATCAGCGGCTGCCCATGCGGCGTCAGCGACGACAGCATGCGGAAGAAGATCGACTGGAATTTCGGGACGTTGTCGCGCATCGGGCCTTCCTTGACGTGATCGAGATAGTTCAAGCCAAGGCAGACGATTTTGCCGGGATGCGCGACCGGCAGCGCGAATTTCAGGCCGGCGAGCGGACGCCGCGCAGAGGCCGGAGCCTTCTTGGCGAGTTCGGCGAGCGGCTCGAGATCGCCCTTGTTGCGGCGGAGAACTTCACCGAGATCTCCTGGCAGGCTGGCATCGACCGCCTGCAAATCGACGACGGCGTCGCCCTCGACCACACCCAGCCGCAAACCATTATCCGCTTCAAAACCGACGATCTTCATGCGCTCTGTCCTCGCAAAAACGACGCGCCCGGCCGGAGCGGCCAAGCGGCGCATGGCTTAGCGCAGGACGGCACTTTCGGAAAGGTCACACCGCCGCGCGCAGGGGCGGCGTTTCGTCGGCGAATTCGAGCGCCTGGATGACGAAATAGTTGTTCTCATCTGCCCATGACTCGAGCGGGCGCCAGCCCGCTCCACGGGCCAATGCGCCGAGCTTCTCAATCGAGTACTTGTAGCTGTTCTCGGTATGGATGGTCTCACCGGCGCGAAACTCGATCGTTTCACCGGCCACCTTCGCCTTTTGCCGCTTGAGACTGGCAAGGTGCATTTCGATGCGGTGACGCTCGCGATTGTAGAAGGCGTGGTGCTCGAAGCCGTCAAGGTTGAAAGTTCCGCCCAACTCGCGATTGATGCGGGTCAGCAGATTGAGATTGAATTTCGCGGTGACGCCCGAGGCGTCGTTATAGGCCGCGTTGAGTACTTCCACCGGCTTGATCAGGTCGACGCCGATGATCAGCCGTGCTTTGGGCCCGAGGATCTTTCCGGCATGGCGCAAGAAGCCCGCCGCCTCGTGTGGCTCGAAATTGCCAATGGTGGAACCGGGGAAGAAGCCGACATGCGGCATCCCCCGTACCTCCTGCGGCAGATCGAAGGCTTGAGTGAAGTCGGCGGTGACCGGCAACACTTTCAAATTGGGAAAGTCCGGGCGCAGGTCGGCCGCTTCACGCTCGATCATCTCGCCGCAGATGTCGACCGGCACATAGGCCGCAAGCTGCGGCGCGGCCTTGAGCAGGATGCGCGCTTTCTTGCTGGCACCGGCGCCGAATTCAACCAGCGCCGCGCCATCCGGAATGAGCTTGCAGATATCGGCCGCATGCGTCGTCAGGGTACCCATCTCGCAACGGGTCGGATAATACTCGGGCAGATCGGTGATGCGCTCGAACAGCAGCGAACCGGTATCGTCATAGAAATACTTCGCCGGCACGCGCTTGGGCGTCGCCTGCAGTCCGCCGACCACATCGGCGGCAAAAGTATTACCCGGTTCGCCCGCGTCCGACGAAAGCGATCGACGAGAACGTGCAGCAGCGGCAACCATTCCAGCTTTCCTTAACTGAACTCGACGAGCCGCAAGCCGGTGAACTGCCAGCGCGACGGCGGGTAAAAGAAATTGCGGTAACTGACGCGTTCATGCCCTTGTGGCGTCGCCAGCGATGAGCCGCGCAACACCATCTGATTGACCATGAACTTACCGTTGTATTCGCCGAGCGCGCCTTCGGCGGCCCGGTAGCCTGGATAGGGTAGATAGGCGCTGCGGGTCCATTGCCAAGCGATGCCGAAGGCGTCCGCGATCACATTGTTGCGCGCGGCCACCTCCCATTCCGCCTCACTGGGCAAGGACTTACCGGCAAAGCGCGCGAAGGCGTCCGCCTCGTAATAGCTGACATGCATGACGGGAGCGGCCGGATCGACCGGCTTCAAGCCCGCCAGCGTCAACGAAAACCAATCCCCATCCGTTTGCCGCCAGTATCCGGGCGCGCGCCAGTCTTCCGCCTGCACGGTGGCCCAGCCATCCGACAGCCACAGCGACGGTGTCGCGTAACCATCGGCGGCGATGAATTCGAGCCATTCGGCATTGGTCACAAGATGCCGCGCAATACGGATGTCAGGAATGAGTTCATCGTGGCGCGGCGTCTCGTTGTCGAAACAGTAGCCGTCGCCATCATGGCCGACCGGATGAATGCCGGCCGGCACATCGACAAAGCCGCGCGGTCCCTGCGTCGGTTGCGGCGGTTGCCAGGTCGCGTCGTAGGCCGGGTTGGTGGGGTTCTGTGCGAAGGCGTGCAGGATGTCGGTGATCAGCAACTCCTGATGCTGCTGCTCATGGTGCAGGCCGATTTCGAGAATTTCGAAAACGCGGGCAGCCTTGTCCGCCGGCACGGTTTCGATCAAGCGCGCGACCGCCTTGTCGACATGCGCGCGGTAGCCGGTCACGTCGTCTCCGCTCGGCCGCGTGATCAAACCGCGTTGCGGGCGCGCCTGACGGGGGCCGGCGGCGACATAGTAAGAGTTAAACAGGAACGGAAACCGCTCGTCGAAAATCGTGTATCCCGGCGCATGCTCCCGGAGCAGAAAGGTCTCGAAGAACCAGGTCACGTGCGCGCGGTGCCATTTGGTCGGCGAGGCATCCGCCATCGACTGCACGATCTGATCCTCGGCCGACAGACGCGACGCGCGCGCTTCGGTTTCCGCGCGCACGCGCCGAAACGCGGCCAGCCAGCTCGCGCGGGCCTCGTCGAGCGATTGTGCCGACCCGGAAGCCGGTTTCTTGGCGTTATTTTGCGGGAGAGACGAAACGGCTGTGTGCGCCATACTTGGCCTCCATATCGCTGGTCACAGGGGTTAGTCAGCCGATCCGGCGCGATACAGATACGAACGAAGAGCCGGATTGTTCCATTGTCCGTCTGCCTGGGCAACCCGCAAACGCCCGCTGCTCACAGGCTGACACAAACGTGATTTTGTGGCGTTACGGCGCAGTTAACGCCATACCGACGACTTTGCGGATGTCATCCGGCCCGAGACTGAGAAAGTCGGCGGGCGTGTGCGCGAAATAGTCGTCGATCGCTTTGTCCACGGCATCGACTTCGAGCCCGCGCAAACGCGCTTCCAGATCGAAGATCACCCGCGGCGGCGTCACGAAAAAGTCACCGGTGATCAGCGCCTCACGAATGAGGTTGCGTTGCGGGCCTTCGAGACGGATGTCCGCGCGCACGGTCCCGCCTTTTCCAGTAAACGACGCACTTACCGTCGCATCGTCGGACGTGGGCTGATCGATCATCGTGACATAGGCATCGGTGCCGATCTCTTCGCGCAAGGCTTTGTCGGCCAGCTCTTCCTCGTAAGCTGTGATCTCGCCCCATTGCGGAGCGATGCCGAGGCCTTCGGCGAAGCCGGCCAGCAAACCTTCATAGATCGTCTTCAGGTCGGGCAGTTTGTCGCCCATCAATTCGCGCATGGTGACGACGCGCTGGGCGGCGCTGTCGAGCGCACGCTTGGCGAGCTTCTCGGCCGGGATGTTGAGGCAGGCCACCATCTTGGCCGGATCAAAATCGATGAGCAGCGTGCCCTGATAGAAGATGAGATTGCCGTCGAAAAAGCCGCCGGTGCCGCTGATCTTGCGGCCGTCGACCTCGAGATCGTTGCGCGGACGATAGCGCGCCGGCACGCCGATCTTGTTGAGCCCGAGGGCCGCCAATTCGCAGATGCGCCGCGTCGCTTCGGCGAGCTCGGTAATGCCGAGCGTCGCGCGGTCGAACACCAGTTCCCAGCCGATCTGGCCTTCGTCGAAGTAGAGGCCGCCGCCGCCGGTGATGCGGCGCACGACCTCGATGTCGTTGGCCGCACAGTAATCGAGCTTGATTTCCTGGCTGAGGATCTGGTGGATGCCGATAAGCGCGGACGGCTTGAAGCGTAAAAAGCGGACGGTATCCGGAATCCGGTTCGCCTTGCGCGCGTCGATCAGCGCCTGGTCGAAGGCGATGTTGGCGCGCCCGCCACGCACTCCCGTATCGATGACGCGGAACGGTTTACCCGACATGATTCCCCCGACCGCCACGCCGCTTAACGCGGCATGCCCTTGTCGAGCTGGCGGCGCACTTTGCGAATGTCGTCGCGCTTGAGCTTGAACGGATAGGACGCGATGTCGCGCACGCGGTAAATCGCCGTAAGGCCGGTCGCAGGCGGAGACGTCTTCGGCTTCCTTGCCCGGACAGCCGGACGTGCGGAACGCTGTGCCGGCCTTGATCACGTCGTCGATCTCATCCTGCGGCAGGCCGAAATCGGTCAACATGCCCTCTTCGTCGAATTTCATGCGCTCAAGGCGGTGTTCGCGGTAATCGATCAGATAGCGCGCGACCTGGATGCGCCGCCATTGCGGCCGCGGCACCGGCGGCAGGTGATCCATCAGCGAGCCCTTCTCGGGAAAGAAAGCGAACATGTGGCTGTGACCGCCCATATCGCGGATGGTCTGCACTTGGGTGAGCACGTCGTGATCGCTTTCGCCCATGCCGACGATGAGATGGGCGCCGAATTTCTCCGGCCCGAAGATCTCCTTCGCTGCCCGCAGGATGTCCCAATACTTGTCCCAGCTATGCGGCGACTGCACCCCGCGCCCGCGCGTGCGGTCGAACACGTCCGGGTTACAGGCATCGAGCGCCACCGTGAAGATGTCGGCGCCGAGGTCGTGCAGCTCCTGCACGTCCTGTCGCGTCATGGTGGTGGGATTGGACAGAATTGATACCGGCACGTGTTTGATGCGTTCGGTCCACTTGCGCAACACCACGCGCGTATCGTCGTCCGAGCGCGGATGCGTGATCATGCTGATGCACATGCGGTGGAAGCGGCCGCCGTCGCCGCCATTGGCGACGATGTCGATCACCTGGTCGTAAGGCACCGCCGGCCAGTCGACGCGGATGAAATTGCGGTCGGCGTAATTGCGCTCGGCCTCGCGGTGGCGCGCCAGCCCGCAATAGGCGCAATTGGCGCGGCAGCCTTCCGGATAGGTCAGCAGCAGATTGAGGCAGCGCGTGCAGGAGGTGCGATGCATGTACCCGCTCATCACGCCCAAAGTAATCGCCGCCGCGGTCGACATCTGCACATAGTCGGGCGAGCGCATATTGGGCGTGAGGACATTGTAGTTCGGGCGGTAAAAGCCTTCCGGCGCGACGTCCTGCGTCTTCACGCGGCCGCCGTTGCGCGCGTCGGCGGGAATGGCGCCCGGTACGCGCGGCTGCATGGTCTTGGCGTCGTTGACCGCGCGCTCCACGCCGCTGAGAAAATCAGGCACCGCTTGGCGTGGGCCTTCCAGGCAGCTCATGGCGTCCTCTCCTCGATTTTCTCATGCGGCTCCGGCCGCCAGTAACGCGGCGAGCCGATCCAGCCATCGGCCAGCGCGCGGGCATCCGGTCTTCCGCCGTCTTGATAGCAGGCGAGCACTTCGCGCCGCCGCCTGAGCGCGCGGTTGAGTGCGGCATCGAAAATGTCGCCGAGCTCTTCCTCGTAATCGTCGAGCGCCGAGGCGCGGCCATTGATGAATTCGATCGCGGTCTTGCCCGCCATCGTTCCCGACTGCACGGCGGAGGCAATGCCGGCGCCGGTGACCGGATTGGTGAGCCCGGCGGCGTCGCCGGCGAGCAGCACCGCCGTGTCGCCGAGCGTGCCGATCGCGCGCAGCCGCCCGCCCACCGGAATGGCGCCGCCGGTCAGCGCGGAAGCCTTGGTGCCGATGCGCCGCTCACTCGCCAGCCGCTGCAACAGCGCCAGCAGCATTTCCTTCAAGCCGCGGCGCGTGCTTTTTTCGACGAGCGCGCCGTCGACGCTGATGCCGAGGCCGACATTGGCCACCGCCCCTTTCGGAAACAGCCAGCCGTAACCGCCGCGATAATCGGCGGAGAGATAAATGTCGGTCGCATCGTGCGGCAGTACCAGCGGCACGGTGACCTGGCGCGTTTCCACCAAATCGCGGTTGACCTGCCCGATCGCCTTGCCGACGCGCGAGCGCGGCCCGTCGGCGCCGATCAATACCCGCGGCTTGAAATCGCCTTGCCCGGTCCGCAGCGTGCCGTCGCGCTCGATACGGAGCACGGTGACGCCATAGCGGCAGTCGGCGCCGGCCTTGGCGGCATTGTCGGCGAGCAAACGGTCGAACTTGGCACGGTCGATCATGCGGCCGCGAAATTCCGGTGTTTCCTCCGCGCGCTCGTCGTCCTCGACGAAGGTCAGCATGCGCTCGACCTTTTGCGCGGTGACGTCGTCGATTCGCGGCACGTCGCGCTCGATCATCGACGGCACGAACTCGGCGCATTGCACCGGCGTACCCGGCTCGGGCCGCTTTTCCAACGCGATAACCTTTAGCCCCGCGCGCGCGGCGGCTTCCGCGGCGCGGCTGCCCGCCGGCCCAAGACCCACCACCAAGACGTCGGGCGTTTCCAAGCTCACGCGGTCCTTCATGCGGCGCAGGCCCGCCTTCCGGCGAGCCCGTTGAGCGAAATCGAGCAACAGGCATGTTCCTGCTCGACAGGCCGGCCGATGGCGCGCGCCAGCGCCACGATGCCGTCGGCGGGATAAGCGATTCCGTCGAAGCCGGCCATGACGGCATAAGCGTCCGTCATCAGCTTGTGCAGGCCGGCGGGACGAATACAGCCGAGTTGCACCGGCGCGTTGGTGACGCGCTGGCGCGCGGCGACGAAAACTTTGGCGACGTCGTCCGTGCTGATGGTCGCGAACGGCTTGTCGGCCGGCGCGTAGATCGGCGACACCACCACCAGGATCAATGCCGCGACTTCATAGCGCGAAATGATGTCGAGCGCGTTTTCCTCGCCCAGCAACCGCCCGTAATGCAGACCGATGACGATATGCGGCACCACTTCCATTTTGGTGGCGCTTAGAGCGGCCAGCGTTGCCTCGAAATCTGAAACGGGACGATCGAGATGGTAGACGTCGCGAATCGTCTCCTGCGCACCGATAACGTCCATCATGGCGACATCGACCCCGGCCGATTCCATGAGCTTGGCCCTGCGCTCGTCGAGCAGCGCGGAATGGACGGCAATGCGCAAGTGCGGAAAGTCGCGCTTGAGCTTTTCGATCGTGGGGTAAAAGCGCTCATAGGGCACTTCGTTGCGGCGGTTGGAACCGCCCGACAACAGGAAACCACCCAGATCCTTGAGCATCACGAGATCGCGCACCTTGCGGTCGAGTTCTTCCGGTTTGGTTGCCGCAATCATCGGCTCGAGAATCTTCGCCTGGCAGTGATCGCAATTAAGCGCGCAGGCTCCGGCGGTGATCGAAAAGGCCGGAAAGCTCGCCTTGCCGCAGCCATTCAGCTCTTCGCTTGCGTAGGAACGAAACGTCGGCGTGTAGAACCGCATGGGCGCGAGCGCGCGCTCGCTTGCCGCCGCCTCAAGTGCGTCGACCATAGGCCGGTCGAACGGCAAATCCTCCAGCGGCTCGATATCTTGCAGCAGGTCGAACCAGGCCATCGTTTCCTCGCCTCTTCATATATATAAGAAATTATATATGTGTCGGGCGCCCTCGGCTAGTATGACTGCTGCGCCCCGCTCACAAAACACCGGCCCGCGATGAAAACGATCTGCGTTCTACAACATGTGGAAGCTGAATATCTCGGCCTCATGGAGGACCATTTCGAGGGCCGCAACATCCGCTTCCAATACCTGCGGCCGTTCACGCCCGGAACCCTGATGCCACCAAGCGCCGAAGGATTCGCCGCACTCGTGATTCTCGGCGCCGGGCCGAAGGGCGTGGTCAGCGGCGATTTGATCCCCAGTCTGGCACCGGAGTTGCGGCTGACGCGCGACTTTCTCGACCAAAAATTGCCGGTCGTCGGCTTCGGTATCGGGGCCTGCATTCTCACGAGCGCGGCCGGTGGCGGCGCCGACGACGCACCCTTGCGCTTCACCGTGGAGACGGCGCAGCGCGTCGTACCCGACGCCCTCAGCGGCCATCTGCCGCAGCGCTTTCCGGTCGCGGTCTACATGCGCGACCGCCCGGTCCTGCCCACCGGCGCCACGGTGTTGGCGGAAAGTGGGACAGGCGAGCCTCTGGTTTTTCAGATCGGTGACAATTGCCTGGGCTTCGTCGGGCATCCCGGAGCCAAATCGGCCATGATCGAGGACCTGATCATGGAATTCGACGAAGTTCCGGACGGAACGGCCGAGACGCTGGCACAGATGCGCAGCGTTCAGGGCGAGATCGCCGCCGCGCTTGGGGACATCATGGTGGGCCTCATCGAAAAAACCCGCCTCATGCAGGCTCTTGGCTAGACAAATCCTTCCCCACACAGCAAGATTTTTGACACTTTTGCTCTGGTATAAATTCATAAAATAGAATATGTCTTTGGCAAAGGTCGCGCCCGCCCGGTAGTGCGGGGGTTCTGGCGCGCATAAAAATAATCGACAGTCGATAAAGGGAAGCGCGAGGACATGGCGAAGAAACTCATCATCATCATGGTCAACACCGACCCGCGCAACGGCGAGGAATTAGGCGCGCCGTTTTTCCAGGCGACCGTCGCCGCGGCCATGGACTACGAGGTCGAGGTGGTGTGTACGGCGACCGCCGGCCAACTGATGAAAAAAGGCGTGGCCGAGAAGCTGGTGGTCAAGGAAGGCTCGCCCAAGACCGTTTACGACTTCATCAAGGACGCCCATGACGCCGGCGTGAAGTTTTACTGCTGCTCCCCCAACCTCGATTTGTTCGACATGACGGTAGAGGACCTGATCCCCGAATGCGAAGGCATCGTCGGCGGCGCCAAGGTCATCGAAGACGTCATGGAAGACGACGAGGCACGGGTGCTGACCTACTGACGCTCTTAAGCGCGAGGTGGAAATGACGGCGCACACGACGGCGGAACATCCTGCGATCAGCGACCCGACATCCGAAAAGCCGGTCGTCCCTTACGAGAAACTCGAAGAGGTCTTCGAGGACATCCGTTCGCACGTTCTGTATGACCACGAACTCTATGGCTGTTTGAACTGCGGCATCTGCACCGCCACCTGCCCGTCCGCGCACTACTACGATTATTCGCCGCGCGAAATCGTCCAGTTGCTGTGGACCGAGAATCTCGAGGGCATCTACGATGCCATGCAGGAAAAAATCTGGGCCTGCGCCCAGTGTTACACCTGTGCGGCGCGCTGCCCCTTCCACAATTCGCCCGGCGGCCTCGTCATGATCATGCGCGAGACCGCGATCAAGCACGGCATGCAGTCGGCCAAAGACGTGCTGCGGCCGTTCTCGCGCGTGTTGCTCAAGGTGATTTCGACCGGCAACCAGCTCGCGCCCAACATGATCACCAAAGACGCCTTCCCCGACTGGGGCCCCAACGTCACCAAGGTGGACGCCCCGCTCAACATTCTGCGCAAGGCCATCCCCGTCCCGACCATGCACACCATGGACACGGCCTGGGAAGTCAATCTGAAGACCTCGGTCGAGCTCTATACCATCTGGGAAGCGACCGGCGTGCTCGACCAGCTCGAGCAGGTCGACGAGAACCTGTTCGACGTCGTCAACGACGTGATGGACGAGAAGCGCGACGAGTACAATGAGTGGCTGGAAGAGCAAGACGACGAAAAGGACGCGGCCGAGTAAGTCGGCGATGACTTAACGGAGAACGCCATGAACAAGCCCGGCGATAACCAAACGACCTTCACCGGTCACGGCAACGAATGGAAGCCGTCGAACCTGACGCCGGCCGAGGCGCAGCGCGCCACCGCCTGGGTCGAAGCCAAGATCGACCGCCGCTCGATGCTGACCAACAAGGACCGCGTCGCGGACGTGCGCGACGCCATGTGGCAGCTCGAAAAGGACGGCGAGATCATCGTCCACCGCATCGGCGACCAGCACAAACCGGTCACCGCACGTACGCTCTATGGCTGGGAAAAGAAAATCCCCACCACCAATCTCTGGCAGCACAAGTCCTGCGGCCAGTGCGGCAATATTCCGGGCTATCCATCCTCCGTGTTCTGGCTCATGAACGAACTGGGCGTGACGTATCTCGACGAGACCGACCAGACCTCATGCACCGCCTGGAACTATCACGGCTCCGGCATCGGGAACGTGGTCAGCCTCGCCGCGGTGTTCTTGCGCAACTTTCACCAGGCCTACATGTCGGCGAAGTCGCAAGGGTTGCCGGAAGGTACCTACTTTCCGCTCGTGCACTGCGGCACCTCCTTCGGCAACTACAAGGAAATGCGCATCTTCCTGATGCAGTCGGCCGAATTGCGTGAGCAGGTGAAGAAGATTCTCGGCAAGCTCGGCCGCCTGGTCGACGGCAAGCTGCTGATCCCGGAAGAGGTCGTGCATTATTCGGAATGGCTGCACGTGATGCGTCACCGCATCAAGGAGCGCCAGGTCGTCGACGTCAGCAAGATCCGCGCGACCATCCATCCGGCTTGCCATGTCTACAAGATGGTGCCGGAGGACGTGATTTATGACGACACTGTCATGGATGGCAATCGCGTCGCCGTGTCCACCGGACTGATGCAGACGCTCGGCGCCAACGTCATCGACTATTCGACCTGGTACGACTGCTGCGGCTTCGGCTTCCGCCACATCATCGGCGAGCGCGAATTCACCCGCTCGTTCGCCATCGACCGCAAGATCAAGGTGGCGGTCGACGAAGCGCGCTCCGATGTCATGATCGGCCACGACACCGGCTGCATCACCACGCTCGACAAGAACCAGTGGATCGGCAAGGCCGTCGACAAAGTCTACGCGCTACCGGTGATGGCCGACTGCCAATTCGCGGCGCTCGCGCTCGGCGCCCATCCCTACAAGCTGGCGCAACTTCACTGGCACGCTTCTCCATTCGAAAGCCTGCTGGAGAAGCTCGGCATCGACTGGGAAAAGGCCAAGCCGAATTCGAGCTCTATCTCGAGGAGGTCAAGGCCGGCCGCATCGAAACGCTTTATGATCCCAAGCGCGCGATCACGTCGGGCCCCGGCTACGTCAAGCCGCAACCCGCCCTCGCCGCGCAATCCGGAGGTGCGGAGTAATGAGCCGTCCGGTTCTCGTCGTCGGCGCCGGCCCCGCCGGGTTGTCCGCTTCCCATGCGCTGGCCGCGGCCGGCCAGAACGTCGTGCTGGTGGACAAGTCCGATATCCTCGGCGGCGCGCCGATCCAGTCCGGCTACGCCAAGCTGGTGCCGTCGGGCGAATGGGCCAAAGACGCCATCGGCGGCATGGTCAAGCGCGTCGAAGGCAACAAACTCATCGAGATCAAGAAAAACGTCACGGTGAAAAGCTTCACCGGCAATTCCGGCGATTTCACCGCCACGCTGTCGGACGGCAGCAAGGTCGCGGCGAGCGCCGCCATCCTCGCCACAGGCTTCACGCATTTCGATTCGGTGAACAAGCCGGAATGGGGCTTCGGCACCTATCCGGATGTCGTCACCACCACGCAGGTCGAGCAGATGCTGTCCTCCGGCAAGGGCGTGCGCTGCCCCTCGGACGGGCGCGAGCCCGAGCGCGTCGCCATCCTGCTCTGCGTCGGCTCGCGTGACCGCCAGATCGGGCGCGAATGGTGCTCGAAGATCTGCTGCACGGTGTCGTCGAACATCGCCATGGAAATCCGCGAAGAGCTGCCGAAGTGCAACGTCTACATCTATTACATGGATATCCGTACTTTCGGCCTGTACGAAGGCCAGTACTATTGGGAAAGTCAGGAAAAGCACAAAGTTAAATACATCAAGGCGCGCATCGCGGAAGTCACCTCCGACGGCAAGCGGCTGATCGTGAAGGGCGAGGATACGCTGGTGAAGCGGCCTATCACCATTCCTTTCGACATGGTGGTGCACGCCATCGGCATGGACCCGAACGTCGACAACATGACGCTGTCCGCCGTGTTCGACGTCAAGCTGGAGAAGTACGGCCACATTGCCAAGGCCTCCACTTACGCCAGCATGTCGGCGACCTCGCGTCCCGGCGTGTTCGTCGCCGGCGCCGCCACCGGTCCGGAGACGATCGACGACTCGATCGCGCAGGGACAATCGGCGGCGATGGCGGCGCTGACCGCCGCGCAAGGCGCGGTGCGCGAGGCGGCGGAATAATGTGGGCGCTGCGGGCCCATAAGCAGAAGGCGCCGGCAAAGGCAAAGCCGGTGCTGCATCTGTCCGGCCCGCGACTGCGCGCAGCCTTCGAGAACCTGGTCGATGCGGCCGAGCCGACCGGCGGCGTCGAACGCTATGTCGGCGCACTGGCGCTGAAGAATTCGCTGTTCGAGGAAATGCTCGGCAAGGGCCGCGTCGACGAACTGACCGAGACCGAGTTTCTCGACCTCGCCTCGTTCGTGACGCCGGCGCGCCGCAAGATCGGCGCCTGGCTCGCCCACAACGGCTTTGCGTCACTGCATGCACGGCTGAAAGACTTGCTCAAAGGCTGGTCCGATACCGCGACCGCCGACGACCGCATGACCGCCTTTGCCGGCGGCTTCCCGCCCGACCGCGATCACCGCTGGGTGCGCGATCTCGGCGCCGAAGTGCTGCATTTTACCGCACCCGAGCGCTATCCGCTGATGACACGCTGGATGTGGGACGCCCGCGTCAATACCGGCGTCCTGCGCGAGATCTGGCACGATGACAACGGCGTCCCTGCTGGCGCGATCAAGGTCGCCGACGATTTCGCGACCTTCGCCACTTTGCGCGAGGAACTCGAAGGCTTCCTCGCCGACAACGGCGTGTTCCGCGAAATGCCGTTCTACGTCGACCTGCTCTGCGCCCATGTCTATGCCGGCTACATCAACGACAAAGGCGGGCAGTATCTGCGCGGTGATTTCTGTGGGCAGACCAAGGAGGATTCCATGGCGCATACGCGCCGCCTGCTCGGCCTCGATGCGGTCGACACCGAAACCGGGCGCACGCGCCTGAAGCTGATCGACGGCGAAGCGCACGTGCTGGGCGACCAGCGCCGCCTCACTCATTAAAGGAAGCCGATGCCGATCCACGAAAAATCGCTGATCCGGCCGGAAAACCTGGTCGTCCACGAGCATCTCGAGATCGAAGGCGTGGACGTGTCCGGGCATTGGAGCACGTTCATCAATTCGCGCGCGGTGACCGACTACAACGAGCAGATGGAGGAGGAGATCGCAGCTCTTCCCGGCGGCGAATTCATCCACCGCTGCTGGCAATGCGGCTCCTGCACCAATTCCTGCACCGTCAACGCCATCAATCCCGATTTCAACCCGCGCTACTGGATCTATCTCATCCGTCTCGGCATGCAGGACGAATTGCTGCGCGATAAAGACATCATCTGGCAGTGCGTGTCCTGCAATAAATGCACCTATGCATGCCCGCGCGACGTCTTTCCCGAAGGCGTGATGAAGGCGACCGCGCACTGGCTGGAGCTGAAAGGCTTCACCGAGAAGAAGCCGTCGACGGTGTTCGACGACGCCTTCTCCGAGCAGGTCTTCGCCACCGGCAAGATCGAGGACGGCAAGGTGCTGCGCCAGTTCTTTGCGCGCACCAAGCAGTCGCTGTTCCAGGACTGGCTGGTGGCGATGCTGCGCGGCTTCATCCTGCGGATGCCGGTCAGCCTGCTGATGAAGATGGGGTTTGCCACCTTCTTCCACCCGCGCACGAGCGGCTGGGGCCGCGCCAGCAAGGCCATCGATGAATACGTTGCCGAACGGCACGCGGCCGATGCCCGCGCGCTTCACCTCGACGCGCATGGAGCCGAGTAATGAGCGGAAAGTACAAGAAGGTCGCCTATTATCCCGGCTGCGCGCTGGAAGGCACCGGTCATGCCTACAACCGCTCGACCAAGGAATTGGGCAAGGCGCTCGGACTTGAGCTCACGGAGTTGAAGAACTGGAACTGCTGCGGCGCCATGGAGGTCAAGAACGTCGACCCCAAGCTGCAGACATATCTCTCCGCGCGCAATCTCTCGATTGCCGAGGATATGGGCTTCGACACCGTGATGGCGCCGTGCAATGGCTGCTACCACAATCTTAAAAAAGCCGAATACGATCTCGCGCACGATGAGTCCTCGCGCGAGGTCAACAAGCGCATCGCCACCAAGGCCGGCCACGGCGTCTACGAATCCGGCAAAGTCGAGACCATCCATGCGCTCGACTGGATCAAGGAGGGAATCGGAGAGGAAGGTCTGAAGGCGCGCGTTAAGAACTCGCTCAAAGGCCTGAAGGTCGCCAACTACTACGGCTGCATGTACACCCGCCCGCGCCACATCTTTCCGGAAAAGGACCAGGGGCCGGGCTCGGAATCGACTTCCAAGCCGCATTTCATGGACGATCTCTTGGCCGCCGCCGGCGCCGAGAACGTCGAGTATCCGCTCAAGACCGCCTGCTGCGGCGGCGCGCATACGCTCTCCGACTCCGACACCTCGACCAAGCTGGTGCTCAACCTGCTTACCACGGCGGAAGCCTGCGGCGCCGACGTGATCGCCACCGAATGCCCGACCTGCCATACCGGCCTCGAAATGCACCAGATGCGCGCGGAAAAAGTCCTCGGCCGCAAGACGAGCGTGAAGATCCTCTATTTCACGCAATTGCTCGGCATGGCGCTGGGTCTGTCGCCGCGCAAGGTTGGCGTGCACGAGAACATGTCGGATTCGTCCGATCTCATTCGCGCCAAAGGGCTTGGCTAATGCCGGACATGCACACCATGAGCCTCGACGAGATCGGCGGACGCATCGACGCCATCGCCGCGGAATCGGACGACGCCTTGCACGCGCATGCGCCCGAGCGTGCCGACGAATTACTCAGCCTCGGCGAAGGCATTCTCGAAACCTGGGTCCTAGCGCGCGGTGAAACGCCGACTGACCGCGAGGTCGAAGGCTTCCGCCTGCTCGCGCTGCATCGCCAGGGCGCGCGCGGCGAACCGTCCTTCAATGCCTGCCGCGAGACTTGCCGCGAGCTTGTCTATCATCACAACCTCGTGCGGATCGACCCCGCGCACGCCGAAACCTCGCACCGCCTGCGGCTCGGCGCTATGGTGGCGCGGCATTTGGCGCTGTTTATCGGTGGTAAGCTCGAAGTCGCCGGCCTCGGCGAGTTCTGCTGCTCGGCCCGGCCGCTGCGGCAAAACGAGGCCGCCGCCGAACCATTGTGAAGATCTAAGGAGACACCTCATGCCGACAGTGCGTGGCTGCAACCTTCCCGACGAGCTGCTCTACGACGTCGAGAACAATATCTGGTACCGCGAGAACGCAGACGGCACCGTGACGCTCGGCATGACCGCGGTGGCCGCCGCCATGGCCGGCCAGCTCGTCGCCTTCACCGCCAAGAAGGCCGGCCGCAAGGTGGACGCCGGCAAGTCCTGCGCCACCGTCGAATCCGGAAAATGGGTCGGGCCGGCGAAAATCGCTTTCGATGCCGAAATCGCCGAAGTGAACGACGCGCTGGTGGGAACACCCAAGACCGCCAATGCCGATCCTTATGGCGAAGGCTGGATGATCAAGGTCAAGCCGGCCGACTGGGCCGCCAGCAAGGCAAAGCTGACGCCCGGCAGCGCGGTCGCCGGTCCTTACGAAGCGAAGATGACAGCCGACAATTTCGCCGGCTGCGAGTGATCGCCCGCGTGAGGCGGGCATGGAGCTGACTATGGCTACCGACACCAACACCAAAAGCATGTCGCTGATCGTCACCAAGGGCTCGCTCGACTGGGCTTATCCGCCCTTTATCTTGGCGACCACGGCGGCCGCCATGGGCCTCAACGTGACGATGTTCTTTACGTTCTACGGTCTCTCGCTGCTGAAAAAGAAGCTCGACCTCAAAGTCACCACGCTCGGCAACCCGGCGATGGAAATGCCGATGTTCGGCATGCATATCGGCATGCCGAACATCGTCTCGGCCATTCCCGGCGTGGACGCCGCGGCGTCGGCGATGATGAAAAATCTCATCAAAAAGAAAGGCGTCGCCTCGATCGAGGAATTGCGCGGCATGGCACTCGAGGCCGACGTGAAGATGATCGCCTGCCAGATGACCATGGACCTGTTCGAATACACGCCGAAGGACATGATCGAAGGCCCTGTGCTCGGCGGCGCGGCCACCTATATCGAAACCGCGACCAAGAGCGACATCAACCTGTTTATTTGATTGCGTTAGACATCCGAGGAAAGTGACATGGCCGACCAGGTTCTCGACGTGAAAGGACTTAACTGCCCGTTGCCGATTTTGCGCGCCAAGAAGGCGCTCAAGGACGTGCCGGTGGGCGCCACTCTTGAGGTGCTCGCCACCGATCCCGGCGCGGTGAAGGACTTCGAGGCTTTCTGCCGCACCACCGGCAACGAGCTGCTCGAATCCAAGCAAGACAACAATATCTTCAGTTTCGTGATCAAGCGCACGGCTTGAGCCAGATCAAACAGCGGTTCCCCGCACTTCGCATAAGATGAGCTTCGATAAGAAGGAGCGGTGCGCACGAGGTTAGGCGATGGCGTCGAACACATTGTACATTCTGCTCTGCTCGGGCGAGCATGAGAAGGTCCAGATGGCGGCCATGATGGCGTCGGTTGCCGCCGTGTCGGAGCGTCCGGTCGAGGTGTTCGTCAGCATGAACGCGATCAATGCCTTCGCCAAGGGCGTACCGGCCGACAAGCGCTACTACGGCGGCGCGTATTCCAAATTGCTCAAAGACAAGAAAGCGCCCGACGCGATGATGCTGTTCCAGCAGGGGCGCGAACTGGGCGACCTCAAGCTGTGGGCCTGCTCCATGGCGCTCGACGTGCAGGGCTGGGAGCTCGACAAGCTCGAAGACGGCTTGTTCGACGACGCGCTCGGGCTCACCAAATTCCTGTCCGACGCCGAGACCGGACAATTCGTAACCCTGTAAGAGACGAAGGCACGACCGGATGGCGAGAGAACAAATCGATGCGCGCGGGGCCTTCTGTCCCGGCCCGCTCATGGAGCTGATCGCCAAGCTCAAATTGGTGAACGTCGGCGACGAGATCGAAATCCTGTCGAGCGACAAGGGCTCGGCCAACGACATCCCGGAATGGGTCAAGAAAGTCCACCACGAGATGGTGGGTATCACGCAGCAAGACGGCTACTGGAGTATTGTGGTGCGCAAAGCCAAATAACGAATAGCGCCTGTCCGAAAGGGCGACGCCGAAAGGGGAGGAGACAATAATGGCCAAGAAGATTCTCATCGTCGGAGGCGGTCTCTCCGGCACCATCGTCGCCAACGGATTGTGCCGGCAGCTGCGCGAGGAGCTTTCCTCGGGCAGCGTGACCATCACCATGATCGGCGCGACCGACAAGCACATGTACCAGCCCGGTCTGCTGTACGTGCCGTTCGGCAAGATGCGTGAATCCGAGCTTTTCCGCGACCAGCGCAAGGTGCTGGACCGCCGCGTTCCCTACATCATCGACCCGGCCAAGCACATCGACGTCGACAAGAAGACGGTCATCACGGAGTTGGGCAAGTCCTACACCTACGACTTCCTGGTCATCGCCACCGGGTCCCGCATCCGCCCGGACAATATCCCCGGCATGACCGAGGGCGGACACTGGTTCTACGACCTCGAAGGCGCGCGCAAGATGCGCGACGCGCTCGCCGCGTTCAAAGGCGGCAAGATCGTCGTCAACGTCAACGCACCGCACAAATGCCCGGTGGCGCCGCTCGAAATCACCTTGATGCTGCGAGATCATCTCGCCAGCAAGGGATTGCTCGACAAAAGCGAGATCACCTACACCTATCCGATCGGGCGCCTGCATGCGCTCGAGCCGGTGGCGCACTGGACGGTGCCCGCGTTCGAGCAAGGCCGGCATCAAGTCGGAGACCTTCTTCAACACCAAGTCGGTCGACGCCAAGGCCAAGACCATCACCTCCGAAGAAGGCTCGACCCTGCCCTACGACCTGCTGATCACCATCCCGCCGCACAGCGGCCAGCAGGTCATCACCGACTTCGAACCTGGGCGCCGGCGGCTGGGTGCCGACGGTCAAGAACACGCTGCTCAAGGAAGGCTCCGACAACGTCTTCATCGTCGGCGACACGACCAACATCCCGATCTCGAAGGCCGGGTCGACCGCGCATTTCGAGGCCGACACCATCGTCGACAACCTGTCCTCGCTCATCAAGGAAGACCGCTGGGCGCGCGACTACGACGGCAAGGTGTTTTGCTTCGTCGAAACCGGTATGAACACCGGCACCTATGTCTGGTTCAACTACACGACGCCGCCCAATCCGGGCCCGCCGTCGCAGATGATCCACTGGTTCAAGCTCGCCTATAACCGCATGTACTGGCTCTCGGCCCGCGGCTTGCTGTAACGGAGGCGAGTGATGAACGACATGTCTAACCAACCGCCGCTCGGCGAAATGGAGCGTCTCACGCTCGCCGCACGCGAGGCGCTGACCGACAACATGGTCGAGCGGCTCGCCACCATGGGCGGCAACGCGCTCGAACTGCTCGACCGCCTCAACGATCCGGACACGAGCGAAGCCGTGCACAGCCTGATCGACCGCCTCACCGAAATGCACAAAGTGGGCGCGCTCGACACGGTGTGCGATCTGGCGATGACGCTGCATGCGGTGCGCAATGCGCTGACCGACAACATGGTCGAGCGCCTGTTCATGTTCGCCGAGAACATGATCAACACCGTCGGCAATGAGGGAATGGGCGAACTCGCCGAGAACACGCGCTTCGCGCTGGAAGAGGCCGCGCAGGAAGCCAAAGGCGCCGCGCCGCGCGGCGGCCTGATGGCGGCGGTCTCGCTGTTATCGAAGCCGGAAACGCAAAAGAGCCTCGCCTTCCTGCTCGCCTTCTCGTCGAAGCTGCAGGCGCGGTCCGGCAGCGGCTGACGCTTTCGAAAAAGCGTGCACAAAACGAAACCGGCGCCCCCTGCGGCGCCGGTTTTTTTATTGCCCGCTGGGCCCGCTCAGCCGCGCGCGAACACCGCGCGAAGGGCACCGCCGAAGGAGCCCTCTTCGAGATATTTGAGGCCAAGATAGCCGCCGCCGAGAATCGACAGCCAGGCGATCAGGCTGCCGAGCGCGAGCGTCGACATGCCGGAAATGCCCTGCCCGATCGTGCAGCCGAGCGCCATGACGCCGCCGGCGCCCATCAGCATGGCGCCGCTCAAATGGCGGGTGAGATCCTGACGGTCGACGAAGGTCTCGACGCGGAACGAACCGGTCGCCACCGCCATCAGGAAGCCGCCGACGATCACGCCGCCACAAGCGCGATGCCGAAATTGATGGACGCGCCAGTAAACGTCATCAGGTACTGCAGGCTCTCGCCGGCCGGCGCGACGAAGGTGATGGAAGACAGCTGCACGGGATTAAATTCGTCGGCCGCCAGCACGCCGGTCACGAACCAGCCGGCCACGGCGCAGAGGCCGATCACGACGCCTGCGATGATATCGTTGGCGCTGCGGCGGAAGCCGGTATCCTTGAAGCAGATGACGAGGAACAGGATCGCAAGCGCGGCCGGCGACGACGGCGCGCGAACCGCGGCCGGCAGCCCGATCGCCGCGCCGGCCATCTCGCCCAGATTTTGGTTGGACAGCCCGCGGGCGGCGAGATCGATATTGGTCGTTTCGATCTGCAGCCGCGCCAGCGCCAACAGCCCGCGCAGCGTCATATAGGCGAAGATGCCGAGCACGATCATGACGATGAGCGATTTCAGATTGCCCGCGCCCAGCCGCACCAGCGTCTTGCTGGCGCAGCCGCCGGTCTGCGTCATGCCGAAGCCGAACATCGCCCCGCCGATGATGGCGCCGAGCCAGCCGAGATTGGCCGACAGGTAGATCGACTTGTTGATGTCGATGGCGCCGGCAAAATGAAGCGCTTGCGTGCCGATGATCGCCACCGCGATCGCCAACAGCCAGGCGCGGAAACGGCGTCCGTCGCCCATCAGCACCAGGTCCGACAGCCCGCCCATCGTGCAGAAATTGGTTTTCTGCACGACGCCGCCAAAAACGACCCCAACGGCAAAGCCGCCAAGGCCAATGATCGTGGTCACGCCCAGCTCAGCCATTTCGCCTCGCGATGCGCCAAAAACTTAATGGCGTATCATACGCGGCGCCGGCGCTTCGGCAAACTCATATGTATAGCTGAGCGAGAACTGCTAGCTGGTGCATGCTGATCTCGATATCGCCACCGGGCTGGACTGCAAGCGGCGGCGCGGCGGTGCAGCACATTTCGTTGACCGGTACACGCTATGCGAAGGAACATAAGCTGCCGCGAACTCAAATGTCTGGTGTTGCATCCGGCTTGTAGGCAAAACCGCCGGTGATGTGGTCGGTGACGACACCCGGCGCGAAGATGTTAAGCGTCACGTCTTGTGGACTTGAATCGGGTTGGTGTTGTGGGCATAGCCGATCTGCCAGTCCACATCGGCGAGGCGCGCCATTCGGCGCCGACCTTGAAGACATCGACGTCGTGCCAGCCAAAGCCAGTCCCTTGGATTGGCCGAGACAATCCCAGCGACGATTCGTCGGACGGTTCCGCGATCGAATCGACGCTGCCATAGAAGATGTGCTTGTAGTCGACCATCAGGGTCAACGGTCGGCATCACGTCCCAGCGATACCCGCTGTGATATTGGCGGGAATATCAAAGCTGCCGCTCTTCCGCAAAAAGCCCGGCATATTTGTCGAACTTGGTCATCCAGATCGGGGTCTGGACCGGAAAAGCCAATACGGAAGATTCGGCGCGACGCTCCACTGAAAGCCGGCGCGCACGCCGCCGCCATATGACCAATCGTAGCCATTATTGGTAAAATTCGTCGGGATCCGAGGAAATACCGGCAAAGGCGCTAATGCCCTGCACCTTTATTCTCTGAATGGCGATCACCGGCGAGATGCCGACCGAAAATGCACCGAAGCGCCGTGCATAGCCGAGCGCAATGAAAGCCTGCATCAAGATCGACAGCGAGCGTGCCTGCCGCAAAACACGCTGATTCCCGCGCGCCAACCGGCGCGAACGCCGAAGGTGCAGCCCAGTCGTCGGATTGGCCATGTTCGGCCAATTGGTGTTCATGCCGCCATTGCCGAACACGGCGAAGCCCCACGACGAATCGAGATCGATCGGGTTGTTGTAGGCAATGTTGGGCATGACGAAGTATATTGTCGTTGCTGTCATTTGACCGGCCGGGCAAAGCTGAAATTGCTCCCGGTGCCAAAGGCCCTCGCGTCGCGTCATAGCTACGGAACGGCATGAACAGCGACGCGCCGAACTGCCATTGACGGCCGACATCGACCAGCCCGGCGGGATTGAGCGACAACGCCATGGCGTCGCGCGAGTTGGCGACGCCTGCCCCACCGAGCGCGCCCTGCCGCGCACCATAGCCATATTGGAAATAACCCTCGGTTGCCTGCGCCGGGCCGCTGCCCAACCAACCGGCACAAACGGCAAATACGGCTGCCGTTTCGGCAGTCCGCCTCAACCACCCTTGCTTCATCAGACCCGCTCCCTGCCCAGCGGCAAACGCCGCAACCTCACGACAGGAGTGGCCCTTACGTCCCCCCGGACGAAGGCCATCACGTTCGGTCAGGCTCAGGGATGTCTTTCGGCAGCCCACCAAATCGAGGCGGTTATCGGACCCACCGCGACCCAGCCCAAACCCTCACGCCCTCCTGATATTTTCATTCTTATATATTCGCATAATTCGATACGACAGCGGTTCCATCGTCAAGTACTTGTGCCCAATTTTATGGCTTTCTTCGAAAACTGCGGCTTCCGCACATCAGTGGCTGCGGCCTGGACGGCGCTGATTTAATCGGCAAAACAGAACGTTACTGCTATACTGATGAAAGCGGTCGATTAGGAGCCGCTGCGAGGGCAGTCCCATGCGCACCGCCGTTGCCGATCACGAGCATCCCACCCAGCCACGTGCCTTGGCGATGACGCTCGAACAGCTGCGGGTGTTCACCGCCGTGGCCGAACGCGAGCACGTCACCCGCGCCGCCGCCGATCTCGGATTGACCCAGTCGGCGACCAGCGCGGCGGTCGCGGCGCTGGAAGCGCGCTACGCCACCAAGCTGTTCAACCGCATCGGCCGGCGCATCGAACTGACGCAGGTCGGCAAAGTGTTTCTGGTGGAAGCGCGCGCCGTGCTCGCACGCGCTGCTGCGGCCGAAACGGTGCTCGCCGAGCTTGCCGGTCTCAAGCGCGGCTCGTTGTCGCTCGCCGCCAGCCAGACCGTCGGCAATTACTGGCTGCCGCCGCTGATGCACCGCTATCACGACAGGTTCCCCGGCATCACGCTGCACATGTCGATTGGCAACACCGAAATAGGTGGCGGCCGCGGTGCGCGACGGCCTTGCCGATCTCGGCTTCGTCGAGGGACTGGTCGTCGATCCGGCGCTGTCGGTGACGCCGGTCGCCGAGGATGAACTCGTCCTCGTCGTCAGCGCGGCGCTGCCCTATCCGAAGCGGCGCTCAATTTTGCCGAACGATCTGAAAGCAATGCAGTGGATCTGCCGCGAAAAAGGATCGGCAACACGCGCATTGTTCGAGGACGCGATGACGAAAGCGGGCTTGCACCTTTCCGACCTCGACGTTCTGCTCGAATTGCCGTCGAACGAAGCCGTCATTGCCGCCGTGGTCGACGGTGCCGGCGCAGCCGTGCTGTCGAAGCTGGTGGTCGCGGCACTGCTGGAATCCGGCTCGCTCGTTGCGCTCGACTTTGATTTGCCGAAGCGGCAATTCTTTGTGCTGCGCCATCAAGAGCGTTCGATCACGCAGGCCGAACGCGAATTATATAATTTGATTAAATCTTCGCCGCAGCCGTCGCGCGTGCGTACCCCCGCGCAACGGCCCAAGCGCCGCTAGCCAACAAACGCCGCTCGCTCAAAAAGCGCCGCTCGCTCAGGCGGCCGGCCGCTTGATCTTGCCGATATCGAGAAACTTCATCACCGCCTTCTCGTAGTACGGCTCGGTGGTGCCGGCACGCACTTTGTGCAGGAAGTACTTCTCGAACGCCACCTTGGCGACGTGTACCCATTTGCCGCTGGATGCCCAGTTGACGTTGCGCGGCGGGTTTTGCGGCATGGCGACGAAGGCAACGCCGCCGTCGCCGAAATCGGCGAGACAAATGGCATTCCAGGTCGCCTCGTGCTTAGCGGCCTTGCCGCGCACCAACTCGCCGATATTGAGCGCGCTGGCCGTGACCATGGATTCGATCATGAAGCCGGTCTTCGGCACGCCACAAGGCACGGGCGTCGCTTCCAGCGGCGCGATGGCGATGCATACGCCGACGCCGAACACATTCTGGTATTTCGGATTGCGTTGATACTTGTCGACGATGACGAAGCCGCGCGGATTGGCGAGCCCCTCAATGCCGCGCAACGCCGGGATACCGCGGAAGCCGGGGATCATCATCGAAAACTTGAACGGCAGCTCATGCGTCTTCTTCGGCTTGCCGTCCTCATCCATCTCGGTCGCGATCACCTTGTCGGGCTCGACCTTATCGACCTTGGCGTTGGTGACCCATTTGATGTGGCGCTGTCGCATCTCGGATTCGAGCACGCCTTTGGTGTCGCCGACGCCGCCGACGCCGAGATGGCCGATATAGGGTTCCGGCGTGACGAAGGTCATCGGCACCTTGTCACGGATGCGTCGCTTGCGCAGGTCGGTGTCCATGATCATGGCGAATTCATAGGCCGGACCGAAGCAGGACGCGCCCTGCACTGCGCCGACCACGATCGGGCCGGGATCCTTGCAGAATTTTTCCCAAGCGCCATTGGCGTGTGTCGCGTGATCAACATCGCAGATCGACTGCGTATTGGCCTCCGGACCGAACCCTTCGATTTCGTCGAAGGCGAGTTCCGGCCCTGTCGCCACGACGAGATAGTCGTAGGCGAGCGAACTGCCGTCGCCGAGTTCGACGCGATTTTCCTCAGCATGCACACGCGTAGCACCCGCCGCGCTGAATTCAACGCCATGCTTGGGCAGCACGGTCGCGAGATCGATGATGATGTCGGTCTTATTGCGCCAGTTTACCGCCACCCAGGGATTGGACGGCGTGAATTGAAAGAACGGCTTGTTCGAAACCAGGGTCACACGGTCTTCCTTGCGGACCGCTTCCCTCACTTCATATGCGCAGGACACCCCGCCGATGCCCCCGCCCAGCACAACGATGTGGGCCATCTCGTCCTCCTAAATTTGGTTATTGGCGCCCGTCCCGGGCGCAATTTTTTTGCTATCTCAATCAATGCGGACTGGTGCCCGCATTGATCTGCCTCAACCGCGTTTGGCGGCCGCCGAACAGGGGAAAGCCGTGCCGTCCTTCAGGCCGAGCTTGCCGAAAATCAGCGCTGCCGGGCAGAAGCCGGTGAAAGCCGCCTGCAGCATATTGACGCCGACGAAGGCGGTGAGCAGCAGCCAAGCGGGGCTGACCCAGAAGGCCAAAGCGGCGCTCAGCAGCACCATGGAGCCGGCCATTGCGAGCACGGCGCGATCGATATTCATGATGGGGACTCCCTGTTTACTTGCTGCTTGACGATATATACGATACTTCGTATATACGCAAGTATGAAAATAAAAGCCGCCGACATGCTGGCCGCCGCCGACGAGGCAGAAGCGATGCTCAAGGCGCTCGCCAACCGGCACCGCCTGCTCATCGTCTGCCAGTTGATCGAAAAGGAACGCTCGGTGGGCGAGCTTGCTGAACTTCTGAAGCTGCGCGATTCCACCGTCTCGCAGCACCTCGCGCTGTTGCGCAAAGACGGGGTCGTCAGCGCGCGGCGCGATGCGCAGACCGTCTGGTATTCGATCGGCAGCGACGCCGCCCGCGACATTGTGCGCACGCTCTATCAAGCCTACTGCCACGTACCCGCGACGCGGCGAAAGCCGGCGCGCCGCCGCAAGCTTGAGCCACATCAATGATCGGCCGTACCGGAGCCGTCACCAAGGCCTGATCTGATCAGCCTCCCCGCGCTCCGGCACCATGAGGACGAAGCCATGCGTAACGCCGCGATGACGACACTTCTGTTGGTCCTGCTCGCAAGCCCCGCGCTCGCGCAGGCAACCTTTACCGTCGAGCCGAAACCCGTCGCCGACGAAAAGGCGGTGTTCGCCACCGTCGAGAGCGCCAACGTCGTGCCGGCGCGCGCGCGCATCGGGGGCACGGTGGCGGAGCTCAACGTCAAGGAAGGCGACGAGGTCAAGCAGGGCCAGGTGGTGGCGACCGTCGGCGACGAAAAACTCGTGTTGCAGCTGACCTCGCTCGACGCGCAGATCGAAGGCTTGAACGCGCAGCTCGCCCAGGCGAAAGGCGATCTTGGCCGCGCCGAAGACCTGTTCTCCAAGGGCACCATTCCGAAGGCGCGCCTCGACGAAATGCGCACCGCCTTCAATGTCGCGTCGAACGCCCAGCGTGCGCGCGTTGCGCAGCGCTCGGTGGTCGAACAGCAGTTGTCGGAAGGCAAAGTGCTGGCCCCGACCGCGGGTCGCGTCCTGCAAGTGCCGGTCACGGCCGGCAGCGTCATCCTTGCCGGCGAGCCGGTGGCGCGCATCGCCGAGAAGAACTTCGTGCTGCGCCTGCGCGTACCGGAAAGCCATGCGCGCTTCCTGAAAAAGGGCGACACCATCCGCATCGACGGCGAAGAGCTCGGCACCGACAGCGCAAAGTTCGGCACCATCAAGCTCGTCTATCCGCAGATCGAAGACGGCCGCGTCGTCGCCGACGCGCAGGTGAAGGGCCTCGGCGACTATTTCGTGGGTGAGCGCATCCGCGTCTGGGTGTCCGGCGGCAAGCGCGAAAGCTTCATCATCCCCGCCTCGTTCATCGTCACCCGCTTCGGCATCGACTATGCGCGCGTGAAGCAGGGCAACACGGCAATCGACGTGCCGGTGCAGCGCGGCCGTGCCCAGCCGCGCCCCGATATGCCCGACGCGCTTGAAATCCTGTCCGGTCTCAAGGCCGGCGACGTTTTGGTGCACCCGTGAAACTCGGTCTGTCTGGGCGTCTTACCCAAGCCACCATCCGCTCGCCGCTGACGCCGCTGTTTCTGTTGGCGGCGCTGGCGGTTGGTTTGCTCGCGCTGCTCACGATTCCGCGCGAGGAAGAGCCGCAGATCAGCGTGCCGGTGGTCGACATCCGCGTCAACGCCGACGGCTTGAAGGCGGCCGATGCGGTCGAGCTGGTGACCAAGCCCTTGGAGACGATCGTCAAGGGCATCGACGGCATCGAACACGTCTACAGCCAGACGGTCGACGACCGCGTCATGGTGACCGCGCGTTTCAAGGTCGGCACCAATGCCGACGACGCCATCCTGCGCGTGCACGAGAAGATGCGCGCCAATATCGCCAGCATTCCAGTCGGAATCCCGGAACCGCTGATCGTCGGCCGCGGCATCAACGACGTCGCCGTCGTGGTGCTCACGCTTTCGCCCAAGCCGGAAGCGGCCGCGCGCTATAACGAGAAGGACCTTTACCAGATCGCCGAACAGCTCCGCTACGAGTTGGTCAAGACCGACAATATCGGCCTCACTTACATCTCCGGCGGCAACGCGCAGCAGATCCGGGTCGAGCCCGATCCGGAGAAACTCGCGCTCTACGGCGTCACCTTGCAGCAACTGGTCGCGAAGGTGCGCGACGCCAACCGCTCGTTCCAGGCGGGCGCCGTGCGCGACAACGGCACCATGCGCGATGTCGCCGCCGGGCAGACGCTATCCGGCATTCCCGACATCGGCCTGCTGCTGGTCACCACCCGCGACAACCGTCCCGTCTATGTGCGCGACGTCGCCAAGGTCGTGATCGGTCCGAGCCCGCGCGAGCACCGCGTCTGGATGGAAGAGCCGGGCAAGGATGGCCACTGGGACCGCGTGCCCGCGGTCAGCATCGCCTTTGCCAAGCGCGCCGGCGCCAATGCGGTGGTGGTGGCGGAGGATCTGCTGGCGCGACTTAAGACCGTCGAGGGCCGGTTAGTGCCGCACGACGTCAACGTCACGGTCACCCGCAACTATGGTGAGACCGCCAACGACAAGGCCAACGAGCTGCTCTTCCACCTGGCGCTCGCCACCGTCTCGATCGTGGTGCTCATCGCCTTCGCCATCGGCTGGCGCGAGGCGCTGGTGACGCTGGTGGTCATCCCGACCACCATCCTGCTCACGCTCTTTGCCGCCAATGTGATGGGCTACACCATCAACCGCGTCAGCCTGTTCGCGCTCATCTTCGCCATCGGCATCCTGGTCGACGACGCCATCGTGGTGGTGGAGAACATCGCCCGCCATTGGGCGATGAAGGACGGCCGCTCGCGTCTGCAGGGCGCGATCGAAGCGGTCGCCGAAGTCGGCAACCCGACCGTTGTCGCCACACTGACCGTGGTGGCGGCGCTGCTGCCGATGCTGTTCGTCTCCGGCCTGATGGGGCCCTACATGGCGCCGATCCCGGCCAACGCCTCGGCCGCCATGCTGTTCTCCTTCTTCGTCGCCATGGTGGTCGCGCCTTGGCTGATGGTCAAACTGCACCCGGAAGGAAAACCGGTGCACGAACACGAAGCCGCGCATGGCGAAGGCGCGCTCGGCAAGCTCTACCGTCGCTTCGCGACGCCGATCGTGCGCACGCGCAAGAATGCCTGGATATTCCTCATCAGCGTCGGTGTCGCGACGCTGCTCGTCTGCATCCTGTTCGCCACCAAAGACGTGACGGTCAAGCTGCTGCCTTTCGACAACAAGTCGGAAATGTCGGTGGTGATCGATCTGCCGGAAGGCGCAACGCTGGAAGATACCGAGCGTTCGTTGTTCGCGATTGCCGACGTGGCGCGGCAGTTGCCGGAGGTCCGCTCGATCGAGACCTATGCCGGCACCCCTGCTCCGTTCAATTTCAACGGGCTGGTGCGGCATTACTACATCCGCGAGGCGCCCGAGCTCGGCGAACTGCACCTCAACCTGGCCGGCAAGGGCGAGCGCGGCCGTTCGAGTCACGCGATCGCACTCGATCTGCGCGCGCGCCTGAAAAACGTAAAGCTTCCGGCCGGCACGGTCGCCCGCGTCGTCGAGGTGCCGCCCGGACCGCCAGTGCTGGCGACGCTGCTCGCGGAAGTCTACGGCCCGGATTCCAAGACCCGGCGCGCGGTCGCCGATGAAATGAAAAAGATCTTCGCCTCGGTGCCCTACATCGTCGACATCGACAATTCGATCGGCGAGCCGCGCCCACGCCTGCGCATATCCATCGACCAGGACCGTCTGGAGTTTTTCGGCGTCGAACAACGTGACGTCTACGACACCATCCAGACCTTGTTCGGCGGTATCACCGTCGGCTATTCGCACCGCGGCGAAGGCCGCAACCCGATCGAGATCGTGGTGCGATTGCCGAAGCGCAATCTCTCCTGGAACGATTTGCTCGCCTCAACGCCGGTGCCGGCCAACGCGCTGCCAGGCTCCAAGAAGGTGGTCGAGCTCGGCGATGTGGTGCGCGTGACCAAGGAAATGGGTTCACCCACCATCTTCCGCCGCGACGGCCATTTCGCCGATATGGTGATGGCGGAGCTGGCCGGCGCTTTCGAAGCGCCGATCTACGGCATCCTCGACGTCGACAACAAGATCGCCGCGCACGACTGGGGCAAGCTCGGCACGCCGACCGTGCGGTTCCACGGCCAGCCGGACGACGAAGCCAAGCCCTCGATTTTGTGGGACGGCGAATGGGAGATCACCTACGTGACCTTCCGCGACATGGGCGCCGCCTTCATGGTCGCCATCGTCGGCATCTACATTCTGGTGGTCGCGCAATTCGGCAGCTTCAAGCTGCCGCTGGTGATCCTGACGCCGATCCCACTGACGCTCATCGGCATCGTGCTCGGCCACTGGCTGTTCGGTGCGCCGTTCACCGCCACCTCGATGATCGGCTTCATCGCGCTTGCCGGCATCATCGTGCGCAACTCGATTCTGCTGGTCGACTTCATCCGCCACGGCGGCGGCGGAGAAAAGAGCTTGCGCGAGGTGCTGCTGGAAGCCGGTGCCGTGCGTTTCAAGCCGATCCTGTTGACCGCGCTTGCCGCCATGATCGGCGCCGCCACCATCCTGCTCGACCCGATCTTCCAGGGTCTCGCCATCTCACTCTTGTTCGGTCTGGCATCGTCAACGCTGCTGACGGTGCTGGTGATCCCGGCGATTTACGTCGTGTTGCGCGATCCGGACCGCATCATGCGTGGGTAATCGAACCGGCGAAGGTTCGGACGCTGCGCCCTCGCCCTTGAAAAAAGGGTGAAGGCCGGTCCATCACCTATTTTTTCTCACTCAACATTTTCTCGGCGACCTGCATCACGGGCAAGTCCGCATTGTCGATCTGGAAACAGGCCGACTTCAATTTGTCCGCATTTTTCTTCAGGTCTTCGGGCTGCAGAACCGTGCTGCTCTTTTGCCCGTGCAGATAGCCGCTGAGCCATATGGCAATGTCGCGCGGATCGGCGACGGCAAATGTCAGATATTGCTTGCAGGTAATCTTGGCGATGTCGATCGTGACTTGCGCGTGAGCGGACGACGCCAGCATGAGGACGGCAGCAACGCCTGACAGAATGAGCCTGGTACGCATCCCTTTTTCCTTTCACGGATCGGCGAACAATCGAGCAGCATTGTAGCGGATTCATTGAAGATGTGTTTGCGCGGCCGCTCGCATTGGGTGCATTCCGGCAGGCCGTACGGCACGATCGCCGGAGCGATCCCCGCGGGGCCTGTTCCTCTGTATGGAATTTTTTGGTAGCGGGGGAGGGATTTGAACCCCCGACACGCGGATTATGATTCCGCTGCTCTAACCAACTGAGCTACCCCGCCACCTGAGGGCCCCGCCGGTTCGGGCAGGGACGGGCGGATATAGGGAGCCGCGGTAAACGCTGTCAAGCAAGGCAGGACCGCACCGTCCGGAAGCCTTATTTCGCCTGCGCGTCCGGCGTGACCGCCTTGGGCGGGATGACCGGCATCGGGCCGCCCGCCGGCGCCGGATGATGCATGTCGGGATCGACATGCGGCGGCGGGCAGATCACGCCGTTGGATTGCGCGAGCTTCTGGCTCAGTGTCTTGTCCTGCGGCGTTTTGACCTCGATGTCGCCGCCGTCTTGGCCGACGGTGGAGCGCGTCACGCAGGGAGTGGTGGTGCTCGTCTCAACGTGCGGTAACAGAGGCGGCGCGGCGTCGGGCGGTGCCTGCGCCGCAGCAGCCGCCGGGACGGCAAGCGTCATCATAAAAGTTATCGTTCGCCAATTCATGGCGTGCCTCCCATTGCTGTTCCGGGAGATAACGGCCAGGCGGAAGGTCGGGTTCCCCGGCTATCACAGCCGCTGGTAGCGGATGAGCGCGAAATGCCCCATCGGCGGCATCGGCTTGCGCTCGATGAGCGCGCACGACGCCATTCTTTTGCGGCCCAGTCGCTCAGGCGCCGATAGCGAAACTCCGGGCGCCAGCCGAGCCGGCGCGCGATCGGCGCAAAACATTGTTCGAACAGCCAGCGCGGCCCGCCCTCGGCGCCGATGTGATTGACCAGCACGATCTCGCCGCCAGACCGGGTCACCCGCACGAATTCATCGAGCGTGGCCTCCGGGTCCGGCACGGCGGTGATGACATATTGTGCCACCACCACGTCAAAGGACTCATCCGGCACCGCGAGCCGCATCGCGTCCATCACCGCCAGCGCTTCCACATTGGTGAGCTTGCCCTCGATGACGCGCTCTTGCGCCTTGCGCAACATCGGCTCGGACAGATCGCAGCCGACCAGGCGATTGACGCGGGCATAGTCGGGCAAGGAAATGCCGGTGCCGACGCCGACTTCGAGAATGCGCCCGCCTTGCGGACCGCAAGCGCTTTCGGCCGCCGCGATCGAGGCGCGCCGGCCGGCGTCGAACACCTTGCCGAATACCGCGTCGTAAATCGGCGCCCAGCGCGCATAGGCACGCTCGACACTGTGCTTGTCGATGTCCGGCATTTATCGCCCGCGCATGATCTTGCCCAAAAACTGCTTCCCATCCCCGATCGGGGTGGAGGACATGCTTTTCGGAATCACGCGCGACGCCCCAGTGCGCACGGCTAACGCGCGGCGGCTTGTGCCAGGAGCCGCTGGTCGGCCGTCGTGAGAGCGGCAGCGGCCTCCTTGATGAAGCCGCCGCCCAACACGCGCGCCTGGCCGCTGCCTGCGTCGTAGAACACGCAAGCTTGCCCCGGCGACACGCCATGCTCGCCGTCCGCCAGTTCCACCTCGTAGACGCCGTTGGCGGCGCGCAGCCAGCCGGGCTGCGGCGGGCGGGTCGAACGCACCTTCACGAACACTTCGCAGCGGTCGTCCGCGATTGCATCGCCAATCGTACCGTCGCCGATCCAGTTGACGTCGCGCAGCACGATACGGCTCATGCACAGCGCATCGCGCGGGCCGACCACCACATGCCGCCGCTCGGCATCGAGCCGCACCACGTAGAGCGGCGAGCCGGTGGCAAGGCCCAGACCGCGGCGCTGGCCGACGGTGAAATGAATAATGCCGTTGTGCTTGCCCAGCACCTTGCCCGACATATCGACGATTTCGCCGGCTTCCGCCGCGCCCGGCTTCAGCCGTTCGATCACGTCGGCATAGTGTCCTGACGGCACGAAGCAGATGTCCTGGCTGTCGTGCTTTTCGGCGACGCCCAAGCCAAACTGGCGGGCGAGCGCGCGCGTCTCCGTCTTGGAGCGCTCGCCGAGCGGAAACCGCAGCATCTCGAGCTGCTCGCGCGTGGTGCCGAACAGGAAATAGCTCTGGTCGCGATCCTCGTCGCGCGCGCGAAACAGCCCGCGGCCGCCCGACGGCAACCGTCGCGAGGCAACATAGTGGCCGGTAACCAGCGCCCGCGCGCCCAGTTCGCGCGCGGTGTCGAGCAGATCGTGAAACTTGATCGCCATGTTGCAGTCGACGCAAGGCACCGGCGTCTCGCCCTGGATGTAGCTTTCGGCGAAGCGGTCGATCACCGCTGCCTTGAAGCGGCTCTCGTAGTCGAGCACGTAATGGGGAATGCCGATGCGCTCGGCGACCGCACGGGCATCGTAGATGTCCTGACCGGCGCAGCAGGCGCCCTTGCGGTGCGTCGCCGCGCCGTGATCGTAAAGCTGCAGTGTCACGCCGACGACGTCATAGCCCTCGGCCTTGAGCAGCGCAGCCGTCACCGACGAATCGACGCCGCCGGACATGGCGACGACGACACGGGTATCTTGCGGGCGATCGTCGAAATCGAGGCTGTTGGGCATGATGTTCTTTTACTACAGGGTGCGACCACCATCACGCAACGACGGCAGTTTGGAACCGCTCAAACGCGGCAAAATTTGCCGGCCGATCACGCAGCCGATGCCGGCCCGGGCCGCTGCAATCCGCCCCATTCGACCATAACATATTGTTTCGTCGAGCCATTTGCGCAAGGTCCCGTTGGCCTGACGATTGCAGATGAAATGGCGGATATCCGGAGGATTACGACCGTGCCGTCAGTTGCGTCTGAGCCGAATACCCATTCCATCAAGCCTCACACCCCTCAATCGCCCCGTCCGCAATCCTCATCGGAGCGCGCGCCGGCCACGCCGTTCGAACGCCTGCTGGACGACGGAGCGCAAAGCGCTGCGCCCCCTGCCCCGCCGCCGAAAACGGCAAAGTCCGAGCGGGCCGAACCGGACCGCCCACGCGCGCCCGGCGACTCTGGCAAGCCAGCCAAGCGCGCCGACCGCAACGACACGGCTCAGGACGCCGGCAACACCGAAAAGTCAGACACCGCCGATCAGAACGGCGAGCAAACGGCCGCTGTCCCGGATGAGGTCGGCGTGGACAATGAAAAAGCATTTGCGGCCGCCGCCGCCACGCAAGGACAAGCCGCCAGCGACGACACGAGCGCCGATAAAACCGATGGCGACGGCAAGTCGAACGCCGGTGACGGCACCGGCGACGCCACGGCAGATGCACAAGATGCACAAAACACCAGCGCTGCGACGCCCACCCCGGACAAACCGGCGGTCCCTGTGGCGGCAGCACCGCCTCCGATCCCTGCCGATAGCGCCGTCACGCCTGCCGCGGATGAGCAAGCTGCGCCGGTGACGACCGCCATTGCGCTGGCGCCCGCAGAAGGGACACTCAAGCAGGCGGCGCGTCTGGCGATCAAAGCCGATACAGATTCAAACGAAAAATCCAAGGAAAAGTCTTCGCTGTCCGCCCCGCAAAATGCGGACACAAGTGACGCCGCCGCGAAAACGGATAGCCCGGCCAACACCGCGCCGGCCGCGCAGACCGGCGCAAAGCCGAACACCGACGACAAGCAGGCCGTCGCGCAATTCGGTGACGAGGTGAAGCGAGGCAAGGATCACATCGCCTCGAAACCGGAGTCGTCACAAACAGCCGCGCCGACGAGCGCGACGCCCGCCACCAAGCCCGCCACCGATGTCGCGCAGACGCTCACGCTCAACCCGACCGCGCAAGGCAACGCCGCGTCGAATGCCAATGCTGCGGCGGCAATGCCGCCCGCGCAAACTCTGGCGGCGCCGGTGCCGCTGGCCGGCCTGCCTGTTGCCATCGCCACCAAGGCGCTGGAAGGCAAGAACCGTTTCGAGATCCGGCTCGACCCGCCGGAGCTCGGCCGTATCGAAGTGCGTCTCGACGTCGACAAGGATGGCAAGGTCACATCGCAACTGGTCGCGCATCGGCCCGAAACACTCGACCTCTTGCGCCGCGACGCCGCCGGCCTGCAACGCGCATTGGAAGACGCCGGCCTCAAGACCGCCGACAACGGCCTGCAATTCTCGTTGCACGACCAGTCGGCAAACCGCCAACAGGACGACACCAGCGGTCGCCCCGCGCAGATCATCATTCGAGATGAAACGCTGGATCCGATCGAAACGGCCTCCAGCCCCTATGCACGCCTCGCGCAATTGCGCGGCGGCCTCGACATCAGAGTATAGGATACAACGCCATGAGCACGATCGCGGCTACTTCGGGTGCAAGCAGCTCCTCCGGTGTTTCCGGCACCGTCGACAACACGATGATTGCCAGCAATTTCACGACATTTCTGCAATTGCTCACGACGCAATTGAAGAACCAGAACCCGCTCGACCCGCTCGACACCAACCAGTTCACGCAGCAACTCGTGCAATTCGCACAGGTCGAACAGCAGATCAAATCAAACGATCAGCTCTCCAGCCTCGTGTCGCTCGAAAAAAGCGCGCAGGCGACCACAGCGCTCGCCTATGTCGGTTCGACCGTCGTGGTCGACGGCTCGACCAGCCCGCTCTCCAATGGCGGCGCGACCTGGACGCTCAACGTCACCAAGCCGTCGACCGCCACCATCAACATCAAGGATTCGACCGGCCAAACCGCCTACTCGGGCACGTTCGGCGTCAATCCGGGCAACCAGCAATTTGTCTGGGACGGCGTCGGCACCAACGGTAAAGTCTGGCCGGACGGCAATTACACGATGACCGCCACAGCGCTCGACGCCAATCAACAATCGGTTGCTATTTCGACTGAGGTGCAGGCGACAGTCGACTCCGTGGACCTCACCCAGAATCCTCCCGTGCTCACGATCAGCGGGCAGAATTACACGCTCGACAAGATCAAGCGCATCGTCAGTCGCTAGAGGCGCGCGCTCACACGGCGCGCGCGCGCCGCTTTTCCCGCCTGGTACCAATCACGGCTTCGATCGCTTGCTCGAGCATCGCCAGTTCGAACGGCTTGCGCAAAATGTCGAAACGGCCGTCGGCCATCCGCGCCGCATCGCTGTAGCCTGAAGTCAACAGCACCGGAATGTCCGGATAGTTCTCCCGACAGGTCTGCGCCAGAGCAAGACCATTCATCGGCCCCGGCATTACGATATCCGAGAACAGCAAATCGAAATGCAGGCCTTGCTGGAGATGGCGCAGCGCTTCGGCGGCGTTCTCCGCCCGCACCACCCGGAAGCCGAGTTGTTCGAACAACGTGGACGTCACATCCGCAACTTCGCGGCTGTCTTCCACCAGCAGCACGGTGCCTTGCGTCGCGCCGGCCGGTGGGCGCTCGCCGTCTGCAATAGCCGCGGACGGCGCAGCACGGCCGCGTGGCAGATAGATCGTGATCGCGGTCCCCTTGCCGGGCGCGCTCGACACCGTCACAGCCCCACCCGACTGCATGGCGAACCCGTGCACCTGTGACAGACCGAGGCCGGTGCCCTTGCCCACCGGCTTGGTGGTGTAGAACGGCTCGAACACGCGAGCGACCACATCGGCCGGCATGCCCAGGCCAGTATCGATGATAGTGAGCGCGACGAAATCGCCTGCCAACGCTCCCGCCGCCGAACCCGGTTGCAGCACCACGTTACGTGCCTGCAATGTGATGGTGCCGCCTTCGGGCATGGCGTCGCGCGCGTTGACCGCAATATTGACCAATGCCAGTTCGAATTCACCAAGATCGACCTCGACCGGCCAGATCCTGTCCTCGATATCGCAGATGAGTTCGATATTGCCGCGCAACGACGGCACCAGCATGTCGCGCATGGCACCGATACGGTCGCGCAGGTCGACCGGCACAGGCATCAATTGCTGACGCCGCGAAAAAGCGAGCAGTTGCCGCGTCAGCTTTTCACCGCGATTGGTAGCGGCGCGGATCGCCTCCACCGCCTGCTTGTCCTTGGCGTCATTCAGCCGTCCTTGCAGGATTTGCGCGTAGCCGGACACGATCATCAGGAGATTGTTAAAATCGTGGGCGACGCCGCCGGTCAACTGGCCGAGCGCTTCCATTTTCTGCGCTTGCGTCATGTGTTCCCGCGCCTCTTCCAGCGCCATCTGCGCTTCGTGCTGGGCGGTGATGTCGCGTACCAGCTTGGAAAAGCCGACCAGGTCGCCACTGTCATCACGGATGGCGTCCATCACGATTGAGGCGAAGAAACGCGAACCGTCCTTGCGCACCAGCCAGAGCTCGCCCTCGAACTGGCCCTCACGGGCCGCAGCAATCAGCGCTTCGTCGGAGAGATCGCTGCCCCGCACTTCCTCGGGTAGGAAAACACGGAAATGTCGGCCGATAATCTCTTCGGCCTTGTAGCCCTTGAGGCGCTCGGCGGCGTCATCCCAAGTGCGCACGCGGCCGTCGAGGTCCAGCATGTAGATCGCGTAATCGCGCGCGCCCTTAAGCAGCAGGCGGTAGTTCTGCTCGGATTGGCGCAGCGCACGCTCGGCCTGCTTGCGCTCGGTGACGTCGAGGCAGACACCGAGCATGCGAACCGGCGCGCCGTTGTCGTTACGCACCACCTCGCCGATGCTGTGAATGTACCGAATGCTCCCATCCGGGCGCACGATACGCTCCTCGTGGGAAAATTCATTGCGCGCGTTGAGCGCGGCCTCGAGGCGTTGCTCCACCACGGCACGGTCATCGGGATGCACAAAATTCAGAAATTCGGCGACGGTACCGCTGAATTGCTCGCGCCGGAGGCCATAGATCTCATAGAGCTGATCTGACCAAGTGACGCGGTCCTTATCGATATCCCAGGACCAGCTGCCGAGATTGGCGATCCGCTGTGCTTCCTTCAACTGAATGTTGGCGTCGGCGAGCGCTGCGGTGCGTTCTTTGACGCGCCAGTCGAGATCGGCCTGGATTCGGCGTAGGTTCTCTTCGGTGCGCTTGCGCATTGCGACGTCGGCGCTAAGCGCCAGACTCGGCAGCGACAGGCTGAGCATGAAGGTGAGCAGCATCAGGAACAATTCGTTCAAACTGAACAGCTCGAACGAGCCGGTGTTTTTCAGCGCCGCAAAGACGGCAATGGCGGTCACGATCACGCTGATGGTGGCGGTGTCGCGCGGGCCGCGCCGCAGCGCCGCCCACACCAGCGGGAGAATCGCCAGAAAGGCGAGCGGGCTCGAATAGTCCAAGCGCGGCAGCCATGGATGGAACGCGATCATGCCGGCAACGACGCCCGTAACGAGTACTGCCAGAACCGCCAAGGCCTCGCGCCGGTCGAAGGCGCGCCAGTCGGTCCGCGCCCACAAGACGATGACGGGGGTCACCACCAATGCGCTGGCGGCATCCCCCAGCCACCAGGTCACCCAGATCGGCGCAAAATGATCCCATTGTGCAAGGCCCGCCACCGAAAGTGTCACGACGCCAATCGTGGCGCTGATGACCGCCGCAACGCCCATGCAAACCAGCGCGAATTTGGCCACCTGCGCGGAGCTGCTGAAGGTACCGGGGCCCCCGGACCAGCTTCTAATAAGAAGTCCGCCGACCACAACTTCCAGCGTATTGCCGGTCGCGATGAGCGCCGACGTCTCCAGCGTGCCTGCGGTGGTGGCGTTGGCGGCGAATGCAGCGGCGAAGATGGCTGGCCACAGGCGCGGCCCGCCCAGCAAGACGGCGGCGAACGCAATCCCGGTCGGCGGCCAGATCGGGCTGACACTCGGGTTGATCGAAGCCAGCAGCAAACCAACTTTGGCGAAGACGAAATAAGCGGCCCCCACCAGCAGCAGGGAGAAAATATATGCGCAAATTGTGCGCCACCGCGAAGCTTTGCTGGCGTTGAGCTCTTGCAATCTCGCCCCCTTTGAGTGGGCCAACTTCAACATAAACCAACTTCTAGCGCTTAAAGAACTCCCATGGCGGTACCGGGGCCCTCTCAAACTGTAACCAAAAGGTTAGCGAAAACAGGGCAATGAATTGCCCCTTTGCCCGCGTTGCTTAGGTAAATTTTAAGCCGGGCGTTGTAATTGTTTGCCTCGGTATCTGTCAGTCGTGTTTTTGAGTTTTGTGAGTACAACGATGAGCGAACCCCAGCGCCCGAGGGTCAAGTATGTCATCGGGCCGGATGGCAGCCCACTGACCATTGCGGACCTGCCGCCGCCGAGCACCAAGCGTTGGGTCATCCGCCGCAAGGCCGAGGTGGTCGCCGCCGTGCGTGGCGGGCTGTTGTCCCTTGAGGAAGCCTGTGCGCGCTATACGCTCACGGTCGAAGAATTCCTTTCCTGGCAGTTCTCGATCGATCAGCACGGACTCGCCGGCTTGCGTACGACGCGCATCCAGCAGTACCGGCAGTAACCGGTCCGCCCCCCTTGCCTTTTTCGACGCCGGCCACGCGGCCGGCGTTTTCGTCTCTCCATCACGCTGCGCGAGTCCGAATTCGGCGCGGTCGCGTCTTGCGCGAAAAAACATTGCCAGTTCATCGCGTTAACCGGACGCTAACCTTAAACTGGGCAAATCTTGCCGGGTGAGGCGCGTTGGCGCCCCATTGGGCGGGGTCACACGGTGCAAGGCTTCTTCGATTTCGTAAAGTCTCTCGGTGCTGCGCGAATGGCGGCGATGGCCGCGGTGACGTTAGCGCTGATTGGCTTCTTCTCGTTCGTCATGGTCCGTATGAGCGCGCCGCAGATGGTGCCGCTGTTCACCGATCTGTCGTTGGACGAACTCAGCGTCGATCGTCAAAGACCTCGAGCGCCAAGCCATCACCTATGAAATCAAACGCGACGGCGCCACTATCATGGTACCGCGCGAGAATGTCGGTCGGTTGCGCATGAAGCTCGCCGAGGCCGGCTTGCCCAAAGGCGGCGGCGTCGGCTACGAAATTTTCGACAAGTCCGACGCGCTCGGCGCCACCACTTTCATCCAGAACATCAATCACCTGCGCGCACTCGAAGGCGAACTCGCCCGCACCATTCGCAGCCTCGACCGGGTCGAGGCCGCCCGTGTGCATCTGGTGCTGCCGGAACGCCAACTGTTTTCCCGCGACAAGGTCGACGCCACCGCCTCCATCGTCCTCAAGGTCAATGGCGCGCTGCAGCCGGCCCAGGTCCGCGCCATCCGTCACTTGGTGGCGAGCGCGGTCAACGGGCTCAAGCCCGAACGTGTCTCGGTCATCGACGAAAGCGGCAAGCTGCTCGCCGACGGCGCCAGCGACGACAATGCCCTCAACGGCGCGAGCGCCGACGAGCGCAAGGTCGCTTACGAGAACCGGCTGCGCAAGGAGGTCGAAAATATCGTCGGCTCCGTGGTCGGGCCCGGCCGCGCGCGCGTGCAGATCACCGCCGATTTCGACATCAACCGCATCACGCAAACCTCAGACAAATACGATCCCGACGGGCGCGTCCTGCGCTCAAGCCAGACGCGCGAAGAGCAATCCGCCACCGCCAGCGGTCCCGACGGCACGGTTTCGGTCGGCAACGAGCTGCCCGGCGCCGGCAAGACCTCGGGCGGCAACTCGTCCAACCCGCGCGACCAAAACAGCAAGAGCGAGGAAATCGTCAATTACGAGATCTCGCGCACCACCAAGACCGAGGTCATCGAGGCCGGCCGGGTCAACCGCATTTCCGCGGCGGTCCTGGTCGACGGCACCTATACGAAAAACGACAAGGGCGAAGCGGTCTACAAACCCCGCTCGAAGGAGGAGCTCGATCGCATCGCTGCGCTGGTGCGCTCGGCGATCGGCTTCGACGCCAAGCGCGGCGACCAGCTCGAGGTGGTCAATCTGCGTTTTGCCGAAGTCGCCCGCGGTACCGATCGGCGAGCCGACCGATTGGATGAGCTATTTTCAATTTACCAAGGACGACATCATGCGCGCCGCCAATCTCGGCGTGATGATGATCCTCGGCCTGGTCGTGCTGCTGCTGGTGGTGCGCCCGTTGGTGCGGCGGATCGTGACGCCCGACCGCGCGGCCTTCGCGGGCCAGGCGGGCGCGGCCGGCGTTGCCGGCGCGATCGGCTATGCCGATGGCGCGGTCGGTCCGGACGGGGTCAGGGTCTCGCATGGCGACCAAGGCAGCATCACCGAGTCCGGCGGCCCCAACGTCTCCATCATCGGCAGCGACGAGGCAGTCGCCATCTCCAACCGCACCTCCGCCATGATCGACGTGGCCAAGGTGCAAGGCCAGGTGCACGCCCAGTCGGTGAAGAAAGTCGGCGAGCTCGCCGAGAAAAACCCGCACGAGGCGGTCTCCGTCATCCGCAGTTGGCTGCACGAGGACGCCGCCTGATGCCGGACCAAGCCATGCAAACCGAACGGAACGCCGTTTAAGCCATGCCCTCAGCCTATTCCGGCAAAGCCAGGGAAAACGAGGCGCGCGACGACCTCAGCGGGTTGGTGGCGGAGCTTGCCAGCCGTCCGCAGACGTCGCGCAGCCAGCGCAAGCTGACCGGCCCGGAACGCGCCGCCGTGCTCATGCTCGCGCTCGGCGAGCAATACGGCTCCAAGATCTTCAGCCTGCTCGACGACGACGAACTGCGCGAAATTTCGATCATCATGTCCTCGCTCGGCACCATCGAGTCGGACGTCGTCGAAAACCTCCTGCTCGAGTTCGTCTCGCGCATGTCGGCCTCCGGGGCGCTGCTCGGCAACTACGACGCCACCGAGCGCCTGCTGCAGCAATATCTGCCGCCCGAGCGCGTGCACGGCATCATGGACGAGATCCGCGGGCCTGCCGGCCGCAATATGTGGGAAAAGCTCGCCAACGTGCAGGAAGAGGTGCTGGCGAACTATCTCAAGAACGAATACCCGCAGACGGTTGCGGTGGTGCTGTCCAAGCTGCGCCCCGAGCACGCCGCCCGCGTCCTCTCGATCCTGCCGGAGGAGCTTTCGCTCGACGTGATCGGACGCATGCTGCGCATGGAATCGGTGCAGAAGGAAGTGATCGAGCGCGTCGAGCAGACGCTGCGCACCGAATTTATGTCCAACCTGTCGCAGACGCGGCGCCGCGACGCCCACGAGGTGATGGCCGAAATTTTCAACAATTTCGACCGCCAGACCGAAACGCGTTTCATGACCGCGCTCGAAGAGGACAACCGCGACGCCGCCGAACGCATCAAGGCGTTGATGTTCACCTTCGACGATCTCGTCAAACTCGACACCCCGTCGGCGCAGACGCTGATGCGCAATATCGACAAGGACAAGCTGGCGATCGCGCTCAAGGGTTCCTCGGAAACCGTGCGCCAGTTCTTCTTCGGCAACATGTCGAGCCGCGCCGCCAAGATGCTGGTCGACGACATGCAGCAACTGGGCCCGGTACGCCTGCGCGACGTCGACGAGGCGCAGGCGCTGTTCGTCAACATCGCCAAGGACCTCGCGGCCAAAGGCGAGATCCTGATCTCCAAGGGCCGCGGCGACGAAGAGATGATTGCATAACACGCACGATCCCAGGACGTCGGCCCCGGCCTTCGGACAAGATCATGCGCAAGGGAAAGTGAATGAAAGCGACCGCCAAATTCATGTTCGATGAAGACTTCTCCACCGGCGAGAAGCCCACGATCTCGATCGTCGAGCACGAGCGCCGGCGCGCGGACGCCGAATCGCAGGCCTATCGCAATGGCTTTGCCGCCGGCGAGACCAAGGCGCGGGAGGACGCCGCCGAACGCACGGCCGCGGCGCTGGCCGTGATCGCCGACGGCATGGACCGTCTGCACCGCGCGCTCGCCGGCATCGAAGTGCGGCTCGAGACCGAAGCGGTGGATGTCGCGGTCGCCGTTGCCCGCAAGCTCGCGCCTGAATTGATCGCGCACGAGCCCTTTGCCGAGATTTCCGCGCTCGCCACCGATTGTTTCCGCCATCTGGTGAAGACCCCGCACATCGTCGCGCATGTCAGCCCCGAAATTCTCGAAATTGCGCGCGGCAAGCTGGACGAAATTGCCCGTGCGCGCGGCTTCGAGGGACGCCTGGTGGTGATTGCCGACGAGGCGCTGGCGACGGGTGACTGCCGAAGTCGAATGGGCCGAGGGCGGATTGGCGCGCGATGCCGCCACCACCCGCGGCTTCATCGACGAAGCCGTCGACCGCTACATGGCCGCCCGCGCCGGCGCGACACATTAGGGACGTGGAGACCGAGCACATGTCAGACAGCGATAACAAAGAGGTTCCACTCCCCGACCTCGAGACCGGCAGCGAGATGCAGGCCGTGGAGGACGCGGCCCCGCTGGCGCCGGACGACAACGGGCCGACCAACCGCGGCGCCGCCGATCTGGAAGCCGTCTTCGACGTGCCGGTTCAGGTCTCCGCCGTGCTCGGACGCACGCGCATGGAAGTCGGCGACCTCCTGAAGCTCGGTCCCGGCGCCGTGCTCGAACTCGACCGCAAGGTCGGCGAGGCCATCGACATCTACGTCAACAATCGTTTGGTCGCGCGCGGCGAGGTCGTGCTGGTCGAGGAAAAGCTCGGCGTGACCATGACGGAAATCATCAAGGCGGAGCGGAACTGATGCGACACGCCCGCCAATTTGAATACGGAGCAAAGCCATGCGTCTCTTGATCGTCGGCACGCTGCAAGGCCAACTGACGAGCGCGACCAAGCTCGCAATGGACAAGGGCGCCTCCGTCACGCACGCCGACTCCAACGACCAGGCGCTCGCCGTGCTGCGCTCCGGCCGCGGCGCCGATCTGCTGTTGGTGGACGTCGCCCTCGACATTCGGGATCTGGTCACGCGGCTCGACGCCGAGCGCATCCATGTGCCGATCGTCGCCTGCGGCGTCACCAACGACGCGCGCGCGGCGGTGCGGGCGATCCATGCCGGCGCCAAGGAGTACATTCCGCTGCCGCCGGATCCGGAGCTGATCGCGGCGGTGCTTGCCGCGGTCGCCGACGATGCGCGCGACCTGATCTATCGCGACGACGCGATGGCAAAAGTGGTCAAGCTCGCCCAGCAGATCGCCACCTCCGAAGCCTCCGTCCTGATCACCGGCGAAAGCGGCACCGGCAAGGAGGTGCTGGCGCGCTTCGTGCACGCGCGTTCGCTGCGCGCGAAAAAGCCGTTCATCACCGTCAACTGCGCGGCTATCCCCGAAAATCTGCTCGAGTCCGAATTGTTCGGCCACGAGAAAGGCTCCTTTACCGGCGCCCTCGCGCGCCGCATCGGCAAGTTTGAGGAAGCAAACGGCGGCACGCTGCTGCTCGATGAAATTTCTGAAATGGATGTGCGGCTGCAGGCCAAGCTCCTGCGTGCGATCCAGGAGCGCGTGATCGACCGCGTCGGCGGCAACCGCCCGGTGCCGGTCGACATCCGCATCCTTGCGACGTCCAACCGCAACCTCGCCGACGCGGTGCGCGAAGGAAAATTCCGCGAAGATCTGCTGTTCCGCCTCAACGTCGTGAACCTGAAGATCCCGTCGTTGCGCGAGCGGCCGGCCGATATCGGCGAACTCGCGCAATACTTCATCAAGAAGTATTCCGCCGCCAACAATCTACCGGTACGGCCCTTGTCGGCGGAAGCACGCCGCGCGCTCAATACCAACCGCTGGCCGGGCAATGTGCGCGAACTGGAAAACACGTTGCATCGCGCCGTGTTGCTCTCCACCGGGCCGGAGATCGGCGTCGACGGCATCCTTTCGCCCGACGGTACCCGGCTCAATTCCGCGCGCAGCACAGGCGCCGCCGCGCATGCGGCGATGGCCGCCGAACAGGTCACGCGCAACCTGGTCGGCCGCACCGTGGCCGAAGTCGAGCGCGATCTGATCCTGGAGACGCTCAAGCACTGCCTCGGCAACCGCACGCATGCAGCCAACATCCTCGGCATTTCCATCCGCACCTTGCGCAACAAACTCAACGAATACGCCGCCGACGGCGCGCCCATCCCGCCGGCCAATGGCGGCAGCGAGCCGATGCGTGGAGCAGCGTAGCACCAAATAAAAGCCCGGCTCACGAGCCGGGCTTTTTCCAAACCAAAACCACAACAGAATCAGTCGGATGAAACCGCGCTGGCGTTCCGGCCGCCGTTTTCGTCCTTGTCGCGTTCGGTATCGAGCTCGACCGCCTTGGCCATCAGCTCATTGCCCAATGACTCGAGTTGCTCGATGAGCTCGCGCCCGCGACGCGCCAAACTCGTACAGCGATCCGCCGTTTCTATCAGATACTCTTCCGTCTTCGTCGCCATGATATCTCCGTGAAATGATTTGACCCGGGATATGCATAGAGTTTTAGACAATTCAAGGTTGTTTTCCGCATGGCGCTATGCATGCCTGCACAACGCGATAATCGTTGGTATCCCAACCAATTAGGCGAACGTCCCCGATGACCGTCTTGTATAAAATCTGTCCCGCCGCGCTCTGGCGCGAGGCCGAGAAGGCCGGCGTCTTCCGCGGCTCGGAGGTCGACCTGCGCGACGGCTTCATTCATTTCTCCACCGCCGAACAGGCCGAAGAAACCGCCGCCAAACATTTCGCCGGCCAGGACGACCTCTTACTGATCGCAGTCGATGGCGAGCGGCTGGGCGCGGCACTGAAATGGGAGCCCTCGCGCGGCGGTGCTCTCTTCCCGCACCTTTACGGCCCGCTGGCGCTGGCGGCGGTCATGAACGTCACCTCGTTACCTCTTGGCCGCGACGGCCGTCACGCCTTTCCGCCACTGCAATGCTGAAAAATCGCCTTGTTCCAGGAACCTGTGCGCTGGCCAAGCGTTGCTGTTCGGCGTCAAACAGAGGCGAGTCCAAAAACATGGCGTTTGAAAATCTTCCGTGGAGCACCGTAGGCAGCTCCGCCCGCGATCCTGTGCGCCGCCTGTTGCAGCCGGTCGAGACCGACCAGCGCGCGGGCGGCAGCTTGCGCTATCGTTGCCCGATCACCGGCAGCTACGTGCTGGTCACCGATGAGCCGACATTGGCTTGGCTTGCCCGGCCGCAGGCCAAGCTTCGCTGCGCCGATTGCGGCGATCTGCACTTGATCGGCGACGAAGCGGTGACGATCCGGTCAGGTGCTGCGGCCTAGCGCCTCGATCACTGACATTGTCCGTTCACGAGCTTCTTGCCGTTCGGACAGACGACCTTTTTCTGCGCTTGTGCTTTTGCCTGCGCCGCCTTCGCGGCAGCCGCCTGCTGGGCTCTGATCTGAGCAGCCTTTGCCGCAGCCGCTTGGGCCGCTTGCGCCTTGGCCGCCGCCTGCTGTTGCGCTTTGATTTGCGCAGCCTTTGCCGCAGCCGCCTGCTGGGCTCTGATCTGCGCAGCCTTTGCCGCAGCCGCTTGGGCCGCTTGCGCCTTGGCCGCCGCCTGTTGTTGCGCTTTGATTTGCGCAGCCTTCGCAGCGGCATTCTGCTGGGCTTTCAGCGCCGCCGCCCTCGCGGCATCCTGCTGCGCCTTGATCGCGTTCGCTTTCGCGGCCGCGCCTTGCTGCGCCTTGATCGCATTCGCCTTGGCCGCAGCATCCTGCTGCGCCTTCAGCGCCGCCGCCTTCGCGGCATCCTGCTGCGCCTTGATCGCGTTCGCTTTCGCGGCCGCGCCTTGCTGCGCCTTGATCGCATTCGCCTTGGCCGCAGCATCCTGCTGCGCCTTCAGCGCCGCCGCCCTCGCGGCATCCTGCTGCACCTTGATCGCGTTCGCTTTCGCGGCCGCGCCTTGCTGCGCCTTGATCGCGTTCGCCTTGGCCGCAGCATCCTGCTGCGCCTTCAGCGCGGCCGCCTTCGCGGCATCCTGCTGCACCTTGATCGCATTCGCCTTGGCTTGCGCGTCTGCGGCCGCCTTGGCCGCGGCGTTGGCCTTGGCAATGGCGTCCTGTTGCGCCTTGATCGCGTCGGCTTTGGCTTTCGCACTGCCCTGGGCCTTGGCGTTCGCCGCCGCGGCTTTTGCGGCTGCGGCGGCAGCCGCCGCCTGCTGCTGGGCCTTGAGTGCGGCCGCTGCAGCGTCCTGCTGCGCCTTGATCGCGGCAGCCTTCGCGGCAGCATCCTGCTGCGCCTTCAGCGTCGCGGCATTGTTCGAAGTGATCGGCTGCACGGCGCCATTGCCGTTTTTGCCGTTCTGCGGACGCACCACCTTCACGACCGGAGGCGCGGCGGTTTGCTGGGTATTCGCGCCCTTGATCGACAATGGCCTTCCATTTTTGTCGAGGACGACCTGAACCCGCGTGACAATTCCGGTCTTCGGATTCGTAGTGGTTTGCGTCACGGTCTTGTTGCCGGTTTTCGGATCGATGACCGTGGTCGTCGTCTTACCGTTGCCTTGTTGCGTACCACCTTGCTGTGGCGACCCGTTCTTGCCGTTGAACGGGCCTTTGTTGCCGCTGATTTGGTTTGGCCCGTTTCCCTGACCCTTGCCGCCACCAAGCTGATTTTTGCCGCCGAACTTGCCCGGCCAATTCCCATTCCCCTGCCGGTTGCCACCGTTGACAGCGCCTTGCAGCAGCAGCGGCACAATGCGCGCCAGCGACGGCACACATTTCAAATGAGGATAGTTTCCCCAGGCCGCCATGCCGGGCGGGCAATGGCAGGACAGGCCGCGGCCGGACTGGCGCACCACGCCGCCCCGGCAAGTCAGTTGCGTGAGGCAGCGCCCGTTGCGCCTTTGCCAGGGCGGGCAATCGCCACGTCCGGCCCATTGGCATTCACCGGACCGACGCGACCAGCGCCAGCCGCGCGGACAGGTCAGCACTTCCTCGCGCTGCGCGCGGCATGACGAACCGGTCCAGATACCGCCGATCGCGCGGCAGTCGGCCAGCGCCTCCGTGTAGTCATTGTCGATCGCGGCGACCGGCTGCGGTTGCGAATCCACCTGCGACGCGGATATGACTTTCCAATAGCTGCGGTTTTCGCGCTTGGGCGGAAGGTCGGCGGCCAAGGCCGCTTCGCCACCCACCGTCAACAAAAACTTGTCGGTCGCGTGGTTGCGCAATTGCACGAAGTCAGTGCCGTCCACCGGCTCGAAACTCCAATACGACTCCTCGGAATCCTCACCAGCGCGAACGGCGCGCACGCGGCCACGGACATCGGCGAGATAGGTGCTCTTCCATTTGTTCTTGATGCGCACGAAGGATGAGTTCGGCACTTGCACGAACGACCATTGGCCGCTGTCCCATTGCGGCTTCACGTGCATCACTTCGATGGCGCCGCTGTCTTCGCTGTTAAGCGCCTTCATGGGTTCGTTGCCCGGGACAATATGGAACGCGCCTTTGAGATCGAACTGCTCGACCGGGTTGACTTGCGGAAGATCATCGGCCGCGGTGGCGGCCTGCTGCGGCTGATCCGCGTCAGCCGGCGGCGGCGGTTCGGCGGCCGCAGCCGCCGGAACTTGCGCGATCGGCTGCTGTTCGCCGGGCGCCGGCGGCGCCAACTGAGCCGATGACGGGTCGCCGACATCGATCGTCTGTGCCTCGGTAGTGGCGGTGACGATCGAGAGGCATTTCTCCGTGTCGTCTGTTATCAGCCAGGCGAAGCCCGGAAAACTCGACTGCTCGAAAACATGTTGCGGTTCGACGATGCCGTAAAGCTTGCGCTCGCCGTTCGGGTCGAGCCAGTAGATGCGCCGGCGTTCATTGGACGCATTGCGAAACGACAGCCCGACCGCCGCGGTGCCGGCCTGCGCCGACTTCATCGAACTTTCGTCGGCGCAGGTCTGCGCGTTTGCAGCACCCGCGGCAAAAAGCGCGAACACGAGGATGGCGCCGCCGAGCAAGGTTGCCGCCTGGCGCGCCGCGCGGCACGAAACTGTCATCATTATAAGTCTCCTAACGCGTTTAGGCATTTGCTGCATAAACGCCGTATAACCCTCTGGGCTTTATTTGCGCAGATTGGAAGGAGCCGCTCGTCGCAGCCCTGATAATGTCAGGTGAACGCCGCCGAACGGTGGTGATTGGCCAAATATTACCGGCAAAATCAAAGCCGAAGCCGCACCGCCTCGTGCCACGGCGGCGTGTTAACCCCCCGCTAACCATAAACCCGGCAAATATTACCGGGGAGGGGTAGTCCTCCACCGCGCACCGCCACCCGGGTAGGTACTGCCCGGCCCTTGTCCCTTTTCCGGCAGGCATGAGCGACATCACCACCGCAACCGACGCTCCGAGCGCAGCAAGCGGCCTCCGGCTGCCCGGACTGGGCGAGATCGGCGCCTTTGTGCGCCGCGGCGACATCGGCCTCGCCATCGGCGTGCTCACCATCCTGGTGGTGCTGATCCTGCCGCTTCCGCCGCTGCTGCTCGATTTCGCGCTCGCCATCTCGATCATCTTCTCGGTGCTGATCCTGATGACGTCGCTGTTCATCCATGCGCCGCTCGAGTTCTCCGCCTTCCCGACCGTGCTGCTGATCTCGACCATGCTGCGGCTCTCGCTCAATCTCGCCTCCACGCGCTTGATCCTCTCGCGCGGCCACGAAGGCACCGATGCCGCCGGCCACGTCATCCAGGCCTTCGGCAACTTCGTGATGAGCGGGAATTTCGTCATCGGCATTATCGTGTTCACGATCCTTGTCATCGTGAACTTCGTGGTGATCACCAAAGGTTCCGGCCGTATCGCCGAAGTCGCCGCCCGCTTCCACCTGGACGCCATGCCGGGCAAGCAAATGGCGATCGACGCCGACCTCTCCGCGGGCATGATCGACGAGAAGGAAGCGCGACGCCGCCGCCAGGAGCTCGAGGACGAAGGCGGCTTCTTCGGCGCCATGGACGGCGCCTCCAAATTCGTGCGTGGCGACGCCGTGGCCGGCCTGCTGGTCGTATTCATCAACGTCATCGGCGGCATGATCATCGGCATCGCGCAACAAGGCCTGAGCTTTGCCGAGGCCGCGCGCTCCTACACGATCCTCACCGTCGGCGACGGCCTCGTGACCCAAATCCCGGCGCTGATCGTGTCGACCGCGGCCGGCTTGCTGGTCTCGAAAGCGGGCATCTCCGGCGCTGCGCACAAAGCGCTGCTCGGTCAGCTCTCCGGCTATCCGAAGGCGCTCGGCATGTCGGGCGGCGTGATGCTGGTAATGGCGCTGCTGCCCGGCATTCCGATGATCCCCTTCCTCGCGCTCGGCGGCGGCGCCACCGCGCTCGCCTTCATCATCGACAAGCGCCAAAAGCTCGTCATCTCGACCGAAGCCAAAAAGGTGGACGACGCAGCCAAGACCGAAGCCGCCGAAGAGCCGATCACGACGGCGCTGCGCATGGACGACCTCAAGGTCGAGCTCGGCTATGCGCTGCTGCCGCTGGTCAATTCGCCCGACGGCGGCGACCGCCTGACCGAGCAAATCAAGGCGCTGCGCCGCTCGCTCGCCGGCGAAATGGGATTCGTCATGCCGGCGGTGCGGCTGCTCGACAACGTGCAGCTCGACGCCAACACCTATTGCATCAAGATCAAGGAAGTCGAAGCGGGCACCGGCAAGCTGTGGGCCAACCAGTACATGGTCATGGACCCCGCCGGCGGCCAGGTGAACCTGCCGGGCACGCATACGACCGAGCCGACGTTCGGATTGCCGGCCACTTGGGTCGATGCGGCGTTGAAAGAAGACGCCGCGATGAAGGGCTTGACCGTCGTCGACGCCGCGACGGTTTTGTCGACGCACCTCACCGAACTGCTCAAGGCCAACATGGCGGAGCTCCTGGGCTATGCCGAGGTGCAGAAGCTGCTCAAGGACCTGCCCAAGGAGCAAGGCGACATCGTCAAGGACCTAGTGCCCTCGCTGATCACGATTTCCGGCATCCAGCGCGTGTTGCAGACCCTGCTCACCGAGCGCGTCTCCATCCGCGACCTCGCCACCATCCTCGAAGGCATCGCCGAGGGCGTTTCGGCCACGCGCAATCCGCTGCTGCTGGCCGAGCATGTACGCTCAAGGCTCGCGCGCCAGATCTGCGCGCAGCACACCGCCGCCGGCGGCTACCTGCCGCTGATCCCGCTGTCGGCGCAGTGGGAACAGAGCTTTGCGGAATCGATGGTCGGCCAGGGTGACGAGCGCCAGCTCGCCATGCAGCCGTCGAAGCTGTCCGAGTTCATCACCTTGGTGCGCGAGAAGTTCGAGGCGGCGGCGCGCGAAGGCGAAGCGCCCGTGCTGGTCACGTCCGCCGGCATCCGCCCCTTCGTGCGCGGCATCGTCGAGCGCTTCCGCGCGCAGACCCCGGTTCTGTCGCAGAGCGAGATTCATCCACGGGCAAGGCTGAAGACGGTGGGGAGTATTTGAGCCGCGGAAAGCTCATCTGTCCGCCGGACTGAAGACCGCGGAGAACGTCTGGCGCAAGCGAGCGTTCCGGCCGAGCACGTGATATACGGCGACGATGAAGACCGCAGCCAGACGCGCTTTGACCAAACTCAACCTGCTGGAACCGGCACGCCGGCTGCGGCGGCGCATCAAGCACCCGTTCAAACCTTCGGACCGCGCCATTCTGGCGCGCTACCTGGCCGAATCACGTTCGCCGAAACTGAACATCGGATGGGGCGGCCGCGAGCTGCCCGGCTGGCTCAATACCGATTACAACCCTGCGTCTCGGACGGCTGTGCATCTTGATATGAGGCAACGATTTCCGTTCCAGGACGAGACATTCGACTATATCTACACCGAACACGTGATCGAACACATTTCATACGGGGACGGCCTCAGATTGTTGACGGAGTGTTTCCGGGTTCTCAAGCGCCCCGGCAAGATACGAATATCGACGCCCGACCTCCATTTTCTCGTCGATCTCACCAGGCCTGACAAATCCGACTTGCAGCGCGCATACATAAAATGGGCGGCGACTAGCTTCATTCCCGGCGCGCCGGACGACAACGAAGTCTTCGTCATCAACAATTTTGTGAGAAATTGGGGACACACTTTCATCTACGATGAAAACACGTTGCGCGGCGCCCTGCAGAACGCAGGCTTCACGGCGATCGCAAAATTTGACCAGCATGAAAGCAACGATGCCGCTTTGCGCAATTTGGAAAACGAACACCACTTGCCGCCGGATTTCCTTCGTTTGGAATCCTTCACCCTCGAAGGCAGCAAACAGTAGCCGCCACGGTTCGAGACCGGCGGGAAGGCAGCGCGCCGCCGATTAGATGAACAGCTGCGAAAACTCGTGGAGCTTGAGCCAGTCCGCGAGGCGGATTGCAAGGCCGACGATCATTAATGTCGGATTGGCGTGACCGGATGTCGGGAACACGCTGCTGCCTGCGATGTAAAGGCCCGCAACGTCATGAACCTTGCAATTCCGGTCCACAACGCCCTGTTTCGGAGAATCCGACATGCGCGTCGTTCCCGCGGGGTGCGCCCGGTCGATAAATTGGGATCGCCAATTGGCGCCTTGCAATGCATGATTAGCGCGGAAATGAACCGGCAACCCCACACGCCGTAATTCCAATCTAATGAGCTCGCTTAAGCGCACCACGGATCGTCGCTCAAGCTCGCCGATACGCCAGTCGATGCGCAAAAGCGGCATGCCAAGCGCATCTGTTTTTTGTGCCAAGGTTGCTCTGCTCGAGGGGTCCGGTGTCTGTTCGACTAAACAATATAAGGAAAGTTCGTCGGCTTTTGGGATTGGTACTTGCCGCCTCACAATGCGTCCGTAGGCGTTGCTCAGTAATCTCGGCATGTTCCCGATCACAACCGAGGCATCTTTAGCCTTGCTGATGCGATGTCGGTGAGCGCCCGGCCTGATCAAGCGCGTCAATGCGTGCCATGATTCATCGACAGATGGCGACTGATTCAAAAACGCCGCGCAGTTCAGCAACTGCTCCTTTCTCTGAATCTCCGGACTAATCGTCAAGCCGAATACATAGACATTTCGTCCGTCGTCGTGATCCAGTACATAAGCCCCAAATTGACGTTGAACCGCGGCGGAGCGGCGCGGATCAAACCAGCCCAATGTAGTTCCAGGATGGTCCATCAAAAACCGGCCTACAAGGTCATGCGCATTTCCCACACCGTTGCGCGTGACCCTGTTGGAGGCGAGGAGAAGGCGCGCGTTTTCTAGCCCACCACATGCCAGAACAATCGCGGATGCCTTTGCTTGCGCGCGCCGACCGCCAAGGGTGCGCACCTCGAGCGATTCAACCCGCGCTCCATCTTCGCTCGTGTTGATGTGGGTAATGTTGGCATGCATCAGCAATCTTACGTTGGGCGCGTTTATCCCGGCGAGCGTCCGCGAAAAGCGGGTGGGCTCGCTAAAATCGTGCGCGTCCTTGCTGTACTGCCAAAATTGAGATTTTAAAAAAGCCGAGTCGATCTTTCGATGCGACGGTGAGATTGCCAACTCTTTCCATAGTGGGTCATCGTAGATATTCGGTCCGATTCCTAGATATTTTTTGGACCGCTCCAGGAATGGTTGGATATCAGCCCGATTGATCGGCCATCCCGAATGGGGAATCCACGCCCTGGACGCGAAGTCGATGTCGTCAAATGCAGCGCAACGACCACTCCAGGTGTGCGACGATCCGCCGATAATCCGGTTTCGAACGAGATCCTGCGGTGTGGTGCGAACGACACCCACGTTCTCAACGTCATAGAGGGCCTGATCGGCGGACGTCTGTTCCGTCCCTCCGCCCTCAATGACCAGCACCTGGATTTTCGACCCTGCAAATTCCTTTGCGATGGAAGCTCCGGCTGGTCCACTTCCGGCGATGCATAGGTCGGCTTCGATCGAACTGCCGTCCTCAAGCTTTTCCAAGTCAATGAACTTCATGCGCAAGAACAAGAAAGGGGCGTTAAAATGTCGGGAGCGGTATCGCGTTCAGGCCCAAAGCTGACATTGGCTAACCTTTGCTCATCGGCCGCATTTTGTGCGCACGCGCCCTCGCTCGGCGCATTTACTCCGCCGCCTCCACCGGCACCGCTGGCACGATCGGCGCCTCGTCATGCCCGCTCTTGGCGCGGATGGCATCGTCGCGATATTTGCGCTTGAGCGCCGCCTCGCCGCCCGTGGTGGCGTGATACAGATCGAGCGCGTCGAATTCGTCGGCCTTCGGCGGCGCAATCGCCAAATCGGAATATGTCCAGCGGTCGGGTGCGGCCTTCGCCGCGTCGAGCATCGCCTTGCATTGCCGGTAGACTTTGAAATAGCGCCAGGCCTTGATCGCCGTGCCACCCCAATAGCGCGCATAGAAGAGAATCGGATTTTCCAGCGGCAGACCGTGACGCCGGTCGCGGCGCGCTTTCAGCCGCAGCGCGCCGCCTTCGAGCGGATGCACGCCTTCGAACAGGATCATCAGATAGAACCAGAGAATGGTCGACAGCGTGGTGCCGGGGCGCAGATTTTGCGCCGCGCAGGTGCGGCGCAGGATCGTGTTGATGTGCTCGGGCGTGTAGAAGGCGTGCCAGGCCGCGCGATAGGCCTGCTCCCAGTCCGCGTCCGACATTGCACCGCTGTGATGCGAGACGCGGTGGTTGAGGTCGTATTTGTTCATGTCGGGATCCATCCAGATCCCTTTCGCCGAGAGCACCTTGTGGTCTTCCGAGCCCGGCAGCGGCGTCAGAAAGAAAAACTCGAGAATGTCGATCGGCAGTTCGCGCTTGATGATCTCGATGTCGCGCAGGATCAACTCTTTGGTGTCGGCGGGAAAGCCGAGGATGTAGCCGGCGTAAGTGATGGCGCCGTGGTTGCGCCACATCTGCAGCATCTCGCGGTATTCGGTGATCTTGTTCTGCCGTTTCTTGGCGGCAATCAGATTATCCGGGTTGATGTTTTCCAGTCCGATGAAAACCCGCCGAACCCCCGCGCGTGTCGCCTTCTCGATGAAGTGCGGGATCTTGTGGCAGAGCGTATCGACTTGAATCGTGAAGCCGATGTTCATGCCCTCGCCCTCCCGCATCTGGATCATGCGGTCGAACAGCGGCTCCCAGTCCTTGTTGCGGGCGAAATTGTCGTCGGTGATGAAGAAGCGCTTGATGCCTTGCGCGAAATTCTCGCGCACGATGTGCTCGAGATCGTCGGCCGAGCGTATGCGGCTTTTGCGCCCCTGCACGTTGATGATGGTGCAGAACGAGCATTGATAAGGACAGCCGCGGCCAAGATCAATCGACGACAGCGAACCCGACGTGCGCGTGACGTGCTGGCTCGGCAGAAACGGCGGCGGCTCGCCGGCGAGCGCCGGCAAATCGTTCATATAGTTGTAGAGCGGCTGCAGCTTGCCTTCATAGGCGTCGCGCAGCACGCCGTCGAGCCGGCGCTCCTCCGCTTCGCCCGCGAAAAACGAAATGCCCATCGCCTGCGCGGCTTTGATGTCGTCCGGCATCTCAGGCAACATGGCGATGCAGCCGGAGATGTGAAAGCCGCCGATGCACACCGGCAATCCGGCGTCGAGGAAAGGCCGCGCCAGATCGACCGCGCGCGGAAACTGGTTCGATTGCACACCGACCAGCCCGATCAGCGCGCGGCCGCCATCGCGGCGGATCATGTTGATGATTTTGTCTGGCCGCACCCGCCGATTGGTCTCGTCGAAAGTATGTAAGCGGATTTCGACGCCGGAGCCGAGCACCTCCCGCCGGCGCGCATCCATTGCCAGCGCGTTCAGGCAGGCGAGCGTGTTGGACGGGATCGCCGAGCGCAACCACTGGATCGGATAGCCGTCGTCATCGTAATGCGTCGGCTTGATCATTACGAAGTGGAAGAGCTCGGGTCTGGCCTCGCCTGCGACAACCGACATTACGCGTTAACCCTTCACGGCGGCCTGTTGAACGGAGCTCGCCGCCCCCAAAAAAAACGCCGCCAAGCGGTTATTGCAGCGAGCACCGAGAATACCTCCGATGCTGTTGAATTGTCGCAGTTTTTTGCTGCGCCCGAAAGGTCAAATTTGCAACAAAATGCCGCAGCGGCCTCTAAAAATTGGTCACTGGCGTCCCCATATATCATTGGCAAGTCAGCATTAATTTGGATCGGAGATATTGGAGACCATGACCAAATTCGATTACAGCGCCCCGGCAGAGCTGTTTCCCTCGCGCAACCGCAAGGTCGTGAGCAAGATCAAATATCGCCGCTTCGATAAAGCCGCCGACGCCATTCGCTTCGCAATCGAAGAACTGCCTGAAGCGCTGCTGCTCGGCGCCTATATCCAGATCGACGATCAGCGGCTCGGCCATCAGGACATCCGCTCGCTCTATCAGAGTGAGCGCTATCCGCTGCGGAAGCCGAAGCTGGCCAAACAGCAAGCCGCTTGAAGCCCAAGCCGCTTGAAGACATTGACGGAATCCAGCAGAACGCCTATGTAAGCGGCGTTGAAAACCCAGGTTTGCGGTTTTGCCTTGCTGCGCTGCCCAGTTTCGGGCGCTTAACAAGTCACCCCCCAAAACTCGGATGTTTCGATCGCACGGGACGACAACCGCCCGTGCGCATCACACCTAAGCAGCGTTAAACGCAAGGAAAACTGACATGGCTACAGGTACTGTGAAGTTCTTCAACAACCAGAAGGGCTTCGGCTTCATCACTCCAAGCGACGGATCGCGCGACGTGTTCGTGCACATCAGCGCGGTCGAGCGTTCGGGCATGAGCACGCTCAACGAAGGCCAGCGCGTCAGCTACGAAGTAGTGACGGAGCGCGGCAAACAGGCGGCGTCGAATCTGCAAAACGCCTGAACGAAAAGCGTTCAATTGACCATGCGCCCGGCCTAAAAGCCGGGCGTTTTTGTTATATACTTCGGCGAATCCGCTCCGCTGCTTCGTTCAACGACAGAAGGCGAGCCCAATGATGCACAAATTCGCGACCGGTCAGGACGTTTATTACAGCCCCGCATACGGCAATATGGCTGCGCGCGGCAAATACAGGATCGTCCGCACGCTGCCGATCGAAGCCGACAACCGGCTCGCCTATCGGATCAAAAGCATAGCAGAGACGTTCGAGCGTACCGCCGAGGAACATCAACTCAGCCGCAGCGAGTGAGGCTCGGCGCTTACTTCTCTTCGCGCAAGCCCGGCGTGCCGCCATCGCCGAGACCGCCAATGTGGCTCTGCGTATAGCGCTCGAGCCCGATACGCCCGATCAGATCGACCTGAGTTTCGAGGAAGTCGATGTGGCCTTCCTCATCGGCCATCAAATCCTCGAACAATTCCCGCGACGGATGATCGTGCACCTTGAGGCAGTGATTGGCCGCCTCCTGGTAGAGCGCGCGTGCGCCGATTTCGGCCGCCAGATCGGCCTCAATCACTTCCTGGACGTTCTGCCCGATGCGCAAGGGATCGAGTATTTGCAGGTTGGGAAAGCCTTCCAGGAAGATAATGCGGTCGACAAAACGGTCGGCGTGCCGCATCTCCTCGATCAATTCCTCGCGCCATTTCTTGGCGAGTTCGTTCAAGCCCCAATTGTCGAGGAAGCGGTAGTGCAGCCAGTACTGGTTGATCGCGGTCAGTTCGCTGCGCAGGCCCTTGTTGAGATACTCGATGACTTTCGCGTCGCCCTTCATGACAGGCTCCTTGCGGTCAAGACCGGCGCCTCGACGCGAATACCCTCTGTTGTGGCGTGATCGAGTTCGTCGTGGCCGGCGGGGCAGGTCCCACAGCCGACCTGGCAGTTCTCAAGGCGCGACTCCAAGTGAGCGTTGGCCACCAGGGCCCGCACCGTCTTCAAACAACGCCCGCATTGCGGCGCGCAGCCAAGGCAGCGACGATAAGTCTGCACCGCAGACTTCGGCCCGGGGCCGAGTTTCAGCGTTTCCAGAACCTGGGTCTCGGTTAAAACGTTGCAGGAGCAGATAATCATCGGCAGTTATCCAGTTTAGAACTCTTAAAAACTATAGCACTTTCAATACTTTATACAAAAACGCCGACGAGGCGCAATTGATTTGCGTCAATTTTGAACGGCCTTTGGGTTCCATTCAACGCTTCGTGAGACCCCCTGTGGAACGTCGGCGCCCGCCCTACGTTTACCTCCGAACAAGAGATGAACCTGACGCGAGGTCGCCTCGACTAAAGGAATGACCTTGGAGGACGTGCCATGAACTGGTCGCTTTACACAGCTGACCGCACCACCCACCTCAAGATCGTGGTGGTCGGACTGACCGCTGCACTGATGATCGCCGTGATCGGCATCGCCGCGCGCGAGCTCAACCTCGGCACCGACATTATGACGGCCCAAGCCCCGACCGTGATCAAGGCCGGCGGTCCGGTCGTTTTCACGACGCGCGAGGGCTCGACCATCCGCTGACGACGCGCTCGACCGCGAGCCGATACGTCACAGCCGGAATTTCCCGACATGTTGCGCGCCGTATCCGGCGCGCGTTTCTTTTTTCCTTCGCCGCTCCCGCCTTGACGATGGATTACAATCGCGGTGGGCAGGCCCACGCCGCCCACCAGTTCCGAGTCAAATCGGTTGCGCTGTTATTTCACAGCGCGTTTTCGTTGCTTACCGTCTCCGCACCGTATCGCTGCGAAAACTTGACAAAGCAGCGTCGCGCCCAGAAGACTTCTATTTGCTGGCCACTCTTGCGCCGGCAATTTTTGTACTGGGGGCGACAATGTTAAATCGTTTGCGGACTGGCACCGCGCTAATCGCGGCTGCCTTGTTTTTTTTGTGCGCGCCACGCGGAACCGCGGGCGCGGTGACACTCGATCTCTGGTACTCGGCCGGCAACGGTACGGCGTTCGGTGACAACTACAGCGTCATCGGCTCAGTCGTGCAGGCACGCACCGCCTCTGCGCCGGGTGGCGGCAACATTGATGGCGTCATGGCGGTCTGGGCGCTCAATTTCAGCGATCTCCATGGCGTGACTTATTCTAGTAGTGCCTACGGCGATATCGGCGTGCTTCCAACCGGCGCCGCCGGCATCACACTTTATGGATTCGATCTCGGTTCGTGGGATGGCGTCGATCGAACACCTCAAGTCCGCATCTGGAATGGCGATTACACGGTTGAACTGACCTCACCTCTGGACATAGCGGTCGGCACCACGCACGCCCACTATGCGAATAGTATCTTCAGCGCCAACGGTTTTCACATTCAGTTCTCGACGGTCGGGGGCAACATTGGCATCGACAATCTTGAATTCGATGTCGGCAATTTCCTCGCGGCGCCGCTGCCGGCCGCCGCGTGGCTGTTCGGGTCAGGCCTGGGAACGTTCGGCCTGATATCGGCGCGATCGATGCGCCGTCGCAGACGCGTCTAAACGAGATAGCGCGCCTGGGGCGCTACCGGAGCCTCTCGCCGGGGACCGGACGCGTCATTGAAAGTGACCACCGGCAGCGTCAGAATAGGCCCGTCGCAAGCCATCTTGTGAGGGGCGCGGGTCATGGCGGTCCGGTTTATCCTGCTCGTTGCGTTTGTCGCTGCCTTCACGTTTGAAGCAGCGCACGCGGAAACGCGCGTCGCGCTCGTCGTCGGCAACTCGACCTACCGAAACGTTCCGAGCCTCGCCAATCCGGCAAACGACGCAAGGCTGATGGCGGACACGCTCGCGGCCCTCGGCTTCAAGCTGGTCGGCGGCGAGGCCCAACTCAATCTCGACAAGGCGGCCTTCGATCGCGCGGTGCAGGATTTCGGTGCGCGCTTGCAGGGCGCCGAAGTCGGGCTGTTCTACTATGCCGGCCATGGCGTTCAGATCCACGGCACCAACTTTCTGGTGCCCATCAGCGCCAACCCAAAGCGCGCGGCCGACGCCGATTTCCAGATGCTCGATACAAATCTGGTGCTGCGGCAGATGGAAAGCGCCGGCACGCGGCTCAACCTCGTCATCCTCGACGCCTGCCGCAACAATCCGTTCGGCGGCCGCGGCCTCCGCGCGCTCAGCACCGGGCTTGCGCAAATGCAGGCGCCGGAAGGCACCCTCATTTCATTCGCCACCCAGCCCGGCAATGTCGCGCAGGACGGCAATGGCCAGCACAGCCCGTTCAGCCAGGCGCTGTCGGCCGCCATGCGCAAACGAGGCCTCGGCCTGTTCGAAACGTTCAACGAAGTCGGCCTCGAAGTGAAACGGTCCACCGGCGGCGTTCAGCAGCCGTGGCTGTCGAGTTCACCGATCGCGGGCAACTTCTATTTCGCCGGCCGCCCGGGTCAGGCCGCGCCGGCGAAAGACGCCGGTATGAACGAGCGCGAAGTGGCGGCGCTGGAAGAGCGGTTGAAAGCGCTGGAGCAAAAGCTCAACGAGCGGCGCGAAACCAAATTTGCCGACGTCTCGCCGCAGGCCCGGCCGATCGCGCCGAAACCGCACACGCCCATGATCTCTCTGGAATCGTTGGCGCAGAATTTTCTCGCCGACTACATGCGGCACTCGGAAGGCAGCCTCGATGAGGTGCTTGCCTATGTTCAAAATACCTATGCCACCGAGGTGGACTATTTCGGCGACCACATGAGCAACCGCAAAGTCGCCGCCGATCAGCGTCGCTACGTCACGAAGTGGCCGCAGCGCAGCTTCCGCCGCAAGCCTGAAACCACGCGCATTGTCTGCAACAAAGCCAGTTCGTCCTGTCGCGTCTCTGGCGAGCTTGAATTCAATGTGGCCAATCCGGCCACGGCGAAAACCTCGGCGGGCGTCGCCACTTACGAATTTCAGGTGGTGTTCGCAGCTGGCGGCGCGAAAATCGTGTCGGAAAACGGGCGCGTTATGTCGCGGCGGAACTAGGCCCCTGCGCAGCCGGTTAGTACAGCACACCCTTCAATCCCGCATAGATCGAGCCGGCCGTTGTGGCGGTCACGATGACGGCGGTTATGATTCTTTGTATGAGGATCGCGCGTTCGAGCATTGCTAACTTGCGGGACGCTTTGCTCTTGCGGCTTTCCTCGCGATACGACGCAAACAACCGGGCGAGCGTCTGAGCCAAACGGCTCGAATAATTTGAGGCCTTGGCCAAGGCCGTGCTGCGCAAAAGCGTTGCGAGCAAGCCGCCGGTGATGAAGGCAAGCGCGACGCTTGTGATGTATTGCAAATCCTCTTTCAACTCCCGCGCATCCGCCGCCAAGATCGGCACATGATCGTGAAGCGCCACCGCGGTCAGCATGCCCGCGATCGCAAGCGTGCCAACGGCGACGCCGAACACGACGGACCGGGTGACCGTTCGATGCTCGCGCCAGACCAAAGCAAAGCCGAACGGCACCGGAAGCACCATCGAAACGATGCGGAGATGGATCGTCGGCAGATCCCAGAGCAAGACAATCAGGAAATGAGCCAATAAAAGAAGCGCGATTGGCGCCAGTCCGTAGATCGCGAGTTCTTCGGCAACCGCCCTGGCCGATGCGGCCCCGTGGCGCTCAGCCAAGACTGCGCGGCTTTGCTGCAACCCGCTTTGCGCGCGCAATTCCGCCATGTCCGCGCGCAGCGCCTTGATCTCATCGCGAAGCGACTTCGCGTCCTCGATCAATTCCGCCGATTGACCGACACCGCGACCGCAATAGCGGCACACGATTGCGGCATCCTGAATTTCTTCAGCGCAATAAGGACACCGCATTACCTGTGCGCTATTTGATCACATTGAGGACGAAAATCACCGAGGTCGCTCGGCCGTCGCTGTCGGTAATTTCGGCTTCGACCACGTGCCGTCCGGGAGGCGCCTCGGCCTCGGCCATGTCGACGCCGGTCTCGGTGACGAAAGGCCTGACCCGCGACGTCAGGTCGATCTTCGGCTTCTTCAAGTAAATCAAGTGAAAGGACTCCGGCTTGATCGTGCTGCCGCCGTGCGCCTGAAATTCGAATCGAAGGTTGAAGGGCGAGGTCACGGTCGCTTCCGGCGAGCGCAAAACGAGCGTCGGGCCGCGCGTGATCCCGCGCAACGTGCTGGCAAGCATGGTCCTGCCCACGGGAGGCAGGGCCGCTTCTTTGGACGTGATCAACGTGGTGCCGGCGCCGGCGGTTTGACACATAAGGGTCAACGCAAGCATGCACGCGCCGACGAGCATCGATTTCATTTGGTTCGCCCGCTTCGCTAGTTAGTTTCCAAGCCAACCCTGCGCGACCTCGACAGGGTCAGCGCGGTTGCCGGAGGCATGTTAACCCAGCTTTTGCCGCCCATGAAGGGACCCAGATCGACGAAAACGGCCTGTCACACAAGGAATATGCGACTGCCATCTGCTAGGGCACGACATTGCACATTGTGGAAAATCCGATCCGATAATTTTGCAGATGAGACCGAGCAATCATGCGCGTCATTGTGCGCATAGCCGAATCACACAACGGCCATTAAGCCGTGGCCCAAAATGGCCACCATGCTTCGCACTTCGCAGCTGATCTGCTTCACCGCCGCCGCCCTGCTTGCGGCAACGCCTGCTTGGCCGCAGAGCGCACAAGAGCGCGCCGCGCTCGATGCGCTCGCGGTCTATCAGCAGAAACTCGCCGAGTATGAGCGCATCCACGGCGCTTATCTGCGCGAGCACGAGGCCTATTGGGATTCTGTTTCCGACAAGCGCAAGATCCGCAACGCCAAGCGCCGCAAGCACGAAGCGATCGCGTTGACCGACTACGTGCTGGCGCAGCCGCCGGTTTACAGCGGCCCGCGGCGGCCGGTCAGCCCCTTGCCGCCACCTCCCCCGCCGCCGGTGCCGCCCAGGCCGGAGATTCCCGTCGCCGCCGACTTCCTGGCAGCCGCCAAAGCGCAATGGGGCTTCGTGCCGGACCAGCCGCGCAACAAATCCGACTTCAAGCGCGCCTATGCAAAGGCCGCGCGCGCGGCCGGCCTCACGCAGGCGCAGATCGTGGGCGTCTACGCTTTCGAAACCGGCGGACGCGGTTCCTACGACACGCAGGCCGGGCTTGAACCGCCCGGTCCCGGCAAGCGCGCCATTTCGCCGGCGATGGGCTACAACCAATTGCTCTCCACCAATACGGTCGCGCTGTTTGCGGAAAACGGGCATCGCATGCTGGCCGTGCTCGAGCGTAAGGCGCGCACGCTCGGCGGTGCCGCCCGCCAGCACTTCGAATACAAACTTGCAGCGCTCAAGCGCATGATCGCCTATTGCCGCAGTCTGCCGCACAGCTGGCGCGAGTACGACAAGATCGCCAAAACCACGGAGAAGGGCTGGGGCATCCACGCCGCCGTGCTCGACATCGACGTCGGCCCGCTCTTGCAGGTGCAGAAGCTGCTCGAACTCGTTGCAGTTCGCGCGCATGAAGCGCTACGACAAACCGCTCACCGCCGCCGAGCTTGAACTGATGAACCTGACCGGCGACGGTAACGGCATCGACATGGTGATGATGCCGCAAAGCTTCCGCGAGCGCGTGCCGACTGCGAATTTCTTCCAGCCGCGCGGCTATGCGCGCAATCCGGTCGCGCGCCGCACCAAGGTGGTCGCCGGCCTCATCGCCGAGATCCAGCAGCACATGGACCGCAACGCCGCGAAGCCCGGCGCGCGCGAACTGGCGGCGGCGTATTAGCTTCACTCGTCACAAAGGCCCCATGCTCGGTGTGTTTGGCGCGCTCGCGTCCGGGCTCGGCGCGGCGCCGCAAGGCGCCTGGCGCGGCGAAGCGATCATGACCGGTGCGGTGCTGTGCATGGCCTTCTATAATGTCTGGTCGCGCCGTTTCATCATGCGTTCGAGTGCGCTCGGGTTTTTGTGCGTCGGCATGGGGGCCGGCGCAGCCGTGCTGATCGTGGTCGGAATACTGAGCGGCCGCGCCGCGGTCCTCGCCGGTTTCACTGCCGCGCAATGGACCGCCGGCATCTATCTCGGAATTGGTGGCGGGGCACTCGCCTTCATCCTTTGGGTGATGGCGCTGCAGCGCACGACACCGACGCTGGTCGCCAACACCATGACCGTCAATCCGATCGCCGCCAGCCTGCTGGCCACGCAATTGGTCGGCGAACCGATCACGCCCAACCTGGTGGTCGGCCTGGTCGCCGTGTTCGCGGGAATCTGGATCGCGACCGCAGGCGCGAAAAGAAAATCGGTGCCGTCGCAAGTGCCGCCTTAAGCGCCGCGCCCGGCGCGCGCGAGTTGGCGGCGGCGTACTAATTCGTTCTAAGAATCCAATCCAGCGCGGGCGTCCGGATGCTCGGCGAGAAAATGCCGCAAGGCCGAGAACAATTCGGCGGCGTGCTTGACCTTGCCGCTATCGAGCGCCTTGTGGATGTCGTCGATGATCATCGAGCGGATCGCCTCGCCGCCCTTGGGCTGGTGCAGCAGGTAGCTGGCGAGCGCGGTCGCCGCGATGTCTGGAATATGCTCATGCTCGCCGATGGCGGCGACCTCGTTTTCATCGAGGCCGCACATTGCCACGCAATCCTCCAATGAGATCATGGCCATACCCTCCCAATGGGTATGATTGTAAAGGCCGTAACGGCCCACCACTTGATTAGGATCAAAGCCGGCGCCGTGCCCCGTTTTCGCCTTTTGTGAAGGTTTTATCGGTGAAGTAGCGCTGCCGTGACGCCTTCGGTCGCACGCCTGTAATTGACGGCGATCAATGTCGCGGACGTGCCCGCACAGGCATAAGGACCAAGCGTGGAGCGATCCGATATGAACCAGGCCGTGACCAAGTTGCCGAGCCAGGCCGTCACCAAACTGCCGGCTGCGACGCCGCCTGCACCCGTCGCCTTGCCCTCGTTCGAGACGCTCAATCACGTTTTCCGCGCCACGGCGGCGCGTTTCACGCAAGGCGTCTCCCCGCATGCGCAGTACACCGCCTGGTCCGACTGGTTCTACCACCTCTCGCGCGCACCCGGCCGCCAGATGGAATTGGCCTCGCAGGCGATCGTCTTCGCCAGCCGCCTTGCCGGCCTGGCTACCGGCCAGACGCAAACCTTGCCGTTCCCGCCCGCCGACGGCGACCGGCGCTTTGCCGATCCGGCCTGGCAGAAGCCGCCTTATCTTTTCTGGCAGCAGGCTTTCCTCGCGCAGGAGGAATGGTGGCGCAACGCCACGCGCCAGGTGCGGGGCGAGAGCAACAAGAACGCCGACCGCGTCGCCTTCATGGCGCGGCAATTGCTCGACGTGGTCTCGCCCTCCAACATCCCCTGGCTCAACCCGGTGATCGTCGAGCGCACGCTGAAAGAGCGCGGCGGCAATCTCGCGCGCGGCGCCAGCAATTTCATGGAAGACCTCTATCGCCTGCTGGCGATGGACCCGGACGGATCGAAGGACGGCTTCCGCGTCGGCGAGGATATTGCCTCGACGCCGGGCGAAGTCGTCTACCGCAACGAGCTGATCGAGCTCATTCAATACCGGCCGGAGACGCCGGACGTGTATGCCGAGCCGCTGCTGATCGTGCCGGCCTGGATCATGAAATACTACGTGCTCGACCTGCTGCCCGAGCATTCGCTGGTGCGCTATCTGGTCGTCGCGCGGCTTCACCGTCTTCATGATTTCATGGCGCAATCCGACCAGCGCCGACCGCAACGTCACCTTCGACGACTACCGCACCAAGGGCGTGATGGCCGCGCTCGATGCCATCGACAAGATCGTGCCCGACCGCAAGGTGCACGCCGCCGGCTATTGCCTCGGCGGCACGCTGCTTTCGATCGCCGCCGCCACCATGGCGCGCGACGGCGACGAACGGCTGGCGTCGGCGACGCTGCTGGCGGCGCAAACCGATTTCAGCGAAGCCGGCGAACTGATGCTGTTCGTCGACGAAAGCCAGATCGCCTTCCTGGAAGACATGATGTGGGACCAGGGCGTGCTCGACACGCGCCAGATGGCGGCCGCCTTCAGCGCGCTGCGCTCCAACGACCTCGTCTGGTCGAAGATGGCGCGCGAATATCTGCTCGGCGAGCGCGACCAGACCACCGACCTGACCGCCTGGAACGCCGACCAGACGCGGCTGCCCTACCGCATGCACTCGCAATATCTGCGCGGGCTGTTCCTGGAGAACCGGCTGACCGCGGGCCGCTACGCGGTGAACGGCCAGGTGATCGCACTCAAGGACATCCGCGTGCCGCTGTTTGCGGTCGGCACCGAGACCGACCACATCGCGCCGTGGAATTCGGTCTACAAGCTGCATCTGTTCACCGACAGCGAACTCACTTTCGTGCTCACCAATGGCGGGCACAATGCCGGCATCGTGTCGGAGCCCGGCCATGCCGGCCGTCACTATCACGTCGCCACCCGCGCGCCCGGCGACCGCTACGTCGACAGCGCCACCTGGCGCGCGCGCGCGCAGCGGACGGAAGGATCGTGGTGGATCAAGTGGGCCGACTGGCTCGCCGAACGCAGCGACGCGCAACGCGTCGCGCCGCCTGCCATGGGCGCGCCGGCGCAAGGACTGGGCCCGCTGTGCCCGGCGCCGGGCACTTACGTGCATCAGCACTAACCGCGTTCGCTCCGCATGGCCGAAGCAAAATCGCGCGTCGCCGCTAAGCTTTCTCGGCAACCGCAGCCGATGCAGGCATTGTTGCCGCCGGAGATCGCGCTCGCCTGCCAGACCGCCGGCATGGTCAAGGCGCACCGCGATGCGCTCACGCTGCTGATCCTGGGCGTGCTCGCCGGCGCCTTCATCGCTTTCGGCGCGAACTTCATGACCATCACGCTGACGGGCGCGGGCGATTTGCCCTGGGGCGTTGCGAAGCTGTTGGGCGGACTCGTTTTCAGCCTCGGGCTGATCCTGGTGATCGTCTGCGGCGCCGAACTTTTCACCGGCGACGCCTTGATGGTCGTCGCCTATGCCGGACGCCACATCTCGCTCGCCGCATTGCTGCGCGCCTGGGCGCTGGTCTATGTCGGCAATATCGTCGGCGCCATCGGCACCGCCCTCCTGGTCTTTCTTGCCGGTCAGCACGGCTTCGACCATGCGGCGGTCGGCAAGACCGCGCTCGCCGTCGCCTCCGCCAAGGCCGCGCTGCCGACGGTACAACTCTTCTTTCTCGCGGTGCTCTGCAATGTTCTTGTCTGTCTTGCAGTGTGGATGTCGTTCGGCGCGCGCGGCGCGGCCGACAAGGTGCTGGTGATCGTGCCGCCGATCGCAGCCTTCGTCGCTGCCGGCTTCGAGCACTCGATCGCCAATCTCTATTTCCTGCCCTATGGGCTCGCGATCAAAAGCTGGGCCACGCCCGCTTTTTGGACGGCGCTCGGCCAGACACCGGCCGACTACTCCGCGCTGACGCTTGGCGCGGCCGCACACAACATCGCGATCGCAACGATCGGCAATCTGGTCGGCGGCAGCCTGATGGTTGGCGCTGTCTATTGGTTCGTCTATTTGCGCAAGCGCCCGCCTGCCACCGCCTAGCGCCGCAATCTTTATCCTTGCGCGAGCCGCGCGACGGCGCCGGTAAGCGCGCCGTCGGGGTTTGCCAGCTCCTCCAAAATCGAAAAATGATCGTGGCCGTCGAGCGCGAGCAGTTCGGACGGCAGGCCGGCCGCCTTGCGCGCGGCGTGATAGTCGCGCGACTGGCGCTGCAGTTCGGGCAGCTCCGCCGTGCCATAGGCCACGAGCAACGGCGGCGAAATTTTCGGCAACTGCCGGATCGGGCTCAGCGCCACTTGCTCCGCCAGCGTGATGCGCACCTTCTCGTTCAAATAATTGAGCCGGCACGGCTCGATGTCGTAGATGCCGCTGATGGCAAGGCCGGCGTCCGCGTCGCTCAAGGTCATCGCCGTCAAATGCCCGCCCGCCGACCAGCCGGACACGATGAGCTTGCCGCGCGCGACGCCGAGGCTTGGTCCCTGCGCGCGCAGGAAACGCAAGGCCGCCCTCACCTCGCCGACGATCTCGGTCAGGCTCGCCTCCGGCGCCAGTGTGTAGCCGATCAGCGCCGCATCGACGCCGCGCGCCAGCGGGCCTTCCGCGAGACATGCAAAGAGGTCCTTGGCGTTACGCTGCCAGTACCCGCCGTGGATATAAACGAGCAGCGGCGCATGCGCGCGCCCGCAACGGAAAATGTCGATTGTATTGCGCGGTCGCGGCCCGTAGGCAATGTCGAGCATTTCGGGGCGCTGCGCGCGCAAGCGGCGGCTGCGCGCGGTCCATTCGGCCAGCTTGTCCGCGCTGTTCTTGACCGCCGCGCCGTTGTTGTAGGCGGCGTCAAGCTCGGCCCGCGTCATCCCGCGCCAGACGATCTCGTTCATGCCAGCGCGATGCTATCACGCCAGCGCCACGCCCCCCAGAAGCAAAAGCCGCGCCCACCGGGCGCGGCTCGCATCAACAAGGGGGCTGGCGTCAGGCCTGCCATAACCAGCGGGCGGCTTCGGCGCGCGCCTCGTCGGGCCCGAACGGCGCGTCGTCGAATTGCCGCTCGTCGTCCAGCGTCAGTTCGTAGCGGTCGCGCACCCGGCGGCGCCATTCGGCGGCACGCGCCGCAATGATGCTGCGGCTGTAGGGGGTGGGATAAGCGAACATTGTCGTCTCCATCTGTCTCTTGGTCTGCTGTGTTGGCAGGATAATTAGTCTCCTTCTCGCACTTGCGATGTGACGCGCGTCACAAACGGGTCGATTCTATTTATTGTTTTATTTCAGTTCGTTAGGTCAATTTTTGGAGCGTGCGGAGGCGCCAAAGGACCTGCGTCCGCTGCACCGCATACCAATTGCCTCGAGAATCGCGGCGCGCAGAACCGAGCGCGCCGCCTCAAGGCCGCGGCGGCCGGCGGCGCTCGTGCAGCCAGGGACGGTATTGCGCCATCTTGGCCCGCTGCGCGGCCGGCGCATGGTGGCGGCAGGTTGCGGCTTCCGTGCTTTTTGCCGGCGCGCCCCAGCGCAATTCGACGCAATCGTTCGGATTGTAGGCCATCTCAAGCACCGACATGCGGTCGAACACGTCCTTGAGCGACAGCGTCCACGTCGAGCCGTCGCTGCGCTTGTAGGAGAATTTGCGCGTGGCGAGTTCGGATGTGAGCACGCCCTGCAATTCGGCCTTCACCTGCGCGGGCGTCTTGTCCTCCGGCATGGCGTAGCGGTTGGGCCGGCGCGCGACGCGGTCGGGAAAGCCGCGCACCACGTCCATCGCGATCAACAGGCGCAGGTCGCGCGCGGGCGTGGAGAAATCCTCCCAGGCGCCGGTCGTCTCGAAGATCGCTGCGCCGTTCGGCATGCTGATCTCGCCTTTGCCGCTGGCTCTGATACTTGCGACCGTTCTCGACCGACGTGACGCGCACGCGCACCTGCTCGTCGAGCGAGGTGATCGCTTCCTTCATCGCGCGCACGGGATCGAGCGGTTCGGGCGACATCACGTCGTCCATGCGGTCGTAGAATTCTTCGACGCTGAGCTTGCCTTGTTCGAGCGAGAAATCGCCGTAGTTTGGATTCTTCTCGATCTCCGCGTTGGTCAGCTTGTGAAACGTGCCGTTCTTGCCGACCAGGATCGGGCGGAAGCGCTTGAAACCCGGCCCGCCGAGCGCGGGATCTTTGGCGAACAGGAAATTGCCGCGCCAGAAACGCTTGCGCCCAACCGTACCGTCGGGCTGGCCGTCGACGGCGAGAAAGACGCCGGCGCCGTCGCGCGTCTGCGGCACGCGCCGCACCAACACCAACAGATGGCCGTAAGGATCGGCGTAGGTGACGCCCGGGCGCAGCGCGTTTTGCGTCAGCGGCACCGGATAGTAATCGGTCTTGTTGTCGGCGAGCGCGGTGCGCCCGTTGCCGGAGTGCACGCCGTCGGCCAGCGTGCGCAGATACTGCCCGAATGCGCCGGCCAGCGAGCCATTCGCCGAGGCACCCTGGATGCTCACAAAACTCGGGCAATACGGCGCCTTGCCGCCACCGCCGCGCGAGCAGCGCGAGAAGCCGTAAGGCAGCCCCAGCTTGAAGGCGAAATAGGCGCGCAGGAAATACGGCAGGTCCGCGCAATCGGGCCGGATCACCATCTTCATCTGGTCTTCGCCGAGACCGAGATAGTCGAACAGGACATTGCGCGAGCGGTCGCGCAAACCGACATGCAGCGCCGGCCATGACAGGTCGACGTCGAGCGGCGCATCGAACAACTTTTCGATCCAGGCGGAGTAGAGGTTTTCCGTCTGCCGGTTCCAGGTGTTGCGGATCGGCCAGACGCTGCCAGCCTTTGCGCCCGGACGCGGCGGTTTGCCGGCCTGCACCGCGATGTCATAGGTGAGCGTATTGCACCCGGATGGTGCGCCCACGCCCGCAAGCTTGACGCGCCAGGTGCCGGCCGCCGGCGATTTCGCCTCCGCGTACCAGTAATACGGCGGCCCGCCGTGCCGTGCTTTCGATCGCGCCGCCACGCTGCCGTCAGGCGCGGTCAGCGTCAGTTCGCCCTGCAGCGGCTTTTCCGAAACGAAGAGAATGCGAAATGGCGTACCCGTCCACGGCGTCGCTGGCGCGGGCAGCACCGCGATGTCGGATGCGGCCGGGCAGGTACCTTGGGCGCGAGCGTCCACCGAACAAACGACTGCGCCGATCAGCGCCAGCGCGACCGCGCCGACGGATACACGCTTGCGTGCTGGAACCAATGCAGCCTCTTTGGCCATCCCCGCTCCGTCTCGCCGGCCGGCGCCGTGCGAACCATGTCTCATCTGACCTGCAGCAGCACAAACCATTTCTTGTCGTTGAGCGAGCAATTTTCGGTGAGGCGCGCGCCTTCTCTCGCGGGTTCGGGCAGCGTCCAGTGACCCGGGCCGCCGCAATCGCCCTTCTGCAACGCCGAGACCGTCATGTCGCCCCGCAAATTGAGCTTTTTGACGGTGACGGACTGGTAGATGTTGCCGCCGATGACATAAACCTTGCGCGCGCCGGTATCGACATGCGCCACGACGTCGCAGTGGGTGCGCCGCACCGTGCGCGCCTCGGCCGGCCCGCCGAGTTCCGAGCGGACAACTTCGCGCACCGCCGCATCGCTGGCGTCTTTCAGCTTCGGCTCGCGCTCAAAGCAGAGCAGATCGCCCGCGCGCGGCCGCGTCGACAGCGGGCAAGCACGGTAGAGCTTGTCGGGCGCCGCGTTGCCATGTTCGGCCGCGCTCACGGCGAACGCGTCGTAGATATAGACGCGGTGCGCGTTGGCGAATTCGAACGCCTTTGCCGGCACGCCCGCCTGCTTGACGACGTAGCTCACGAACGCCGCCGACCACGGCGTGTCGATGACGACGGCGCGCAGGATCGCTTCGCGCAGGATCTCGCGTTGGGCCGGGTCCGTGACGCCGTCGACCGCGCGCAGCAAATCGCCGACGTCACCGCGAACGATCGAGGCATCCTTGTTCGCGTCGCTCGCCTTGGAGGCATCCTCGTAGCCGAGCGCCTCCAGCTTGTCGCCGATGTCGTCGCCGTAGAGCGCATGCCAGTATTTCATCACCTGCCACCAGGCGAGATCGCCGAAGCGCGTCGGCCGGTCGCCGCCGTTGCCTTTGCTCTGCTCGGCTTCGGTCTGGCCGAAGTGGAACATGCGGCCGTTGGAATCGACGGCGTGCCCGTCGAAGCCGGTGAGTTCGCCGGTCGCGATTTTCGCGATGCGCTTGGCCGTATCGCTCGCCGGCGTGGTGGCGGTGGCGTCGCAGCGCGCCTGCACGCCTTTCCAGAACGCCGCAGCAGCATCGGCCCGTGCGAGGCCCGGCAGCGCGGCCAAAACGGCCACTGCGACAAGAGCGCAGACAATGACGCGCATACCCCCTCCTCGGCGAAATGCCACGCCGGAGTATAGACCAGCGCGAAGGGTCAAAGACCACGCGCGCACGCCAAGAACGCGGACCAAAGCCCGCGCTATTCGCTGCAATTCGCCTGATGAGACGAAAGATTTACGCCGGCGCGCCGCCACTGGAGAAACGCATCGTCGCGATACGGTCGAGTTCGGCCTGTTCGCGCGCGTTCATTTCCGCCTTCTCGTGCGCCTTGTCGCGCTCGTCCAGCATCTCGACCTTCTTCAGTTCCTCGAAGGCCTCGCCCAACATCGCCTGCGCGTCGTCGAGCTGGGCCTTGAGCTCATCGGCCGAGCGCTTGAGATTCTCGCGCCGCGTCATCGCGGCCTTGGCATAGGTCGGATAGGCGAAATGGCCGGGATCGTGAATGCCGGCCCGGTCCTGCTCGACCTTGATCTCGCGGTCGAGATCGCCGGCAATGCGTTCGAACTCCGCAATCATCGCCTCGATTTGCGCAACCTTGCGCCGCTTCTCGTCGACCTGGAATTTCTTCAGGCGGATGAGGGTTTCGCGTGACTTCATCGACTTGATACTCCCCCGAAGCCCCGAATAGGCGCCCGCGTCCAATTTCTTTGGACCCGTCCAGGCGTCCCGGACCTTTCAACGAGCGAACACTGGCGCAATAACGTTAGTTTTCTGTTGCCGCGCCGGCGAGGATTGTCTCAAGACGCTGATACCCCTCCGCCATACTGGTTGACTCTTCCTTAAGCTGGGAGAGGAACGCTTCCAGCGGCTTATGCAGCGCGATGGCTTCGTCCACCTCTTCCGAGGAACCGGGACGATACGCGCCAAGGCGGATCAGCTCTTCCATGTCGGCGTAGGTCGCCATCACCTGGCGCGCGCGGGAAATCACCGGAAGGTAAGCCGGATCGGCGGCGCGCGGCATGGTGCGCGAGATCGACTTCAGGACGTTGATCGCCGGATAGCGGCCGCGCTCGGCAATGGCCCGCTCCATCACGATATGGCCGTCGAGAATGCCGCGCACGGCATCGGCCACCGGCTCGTTATGGTCGTCGCCGTCGACCAGCACCGAGAAGATCCCCGTAATCGTTCCCTGCTCGGTGCCGGGGCCGGCGCGTTCCAGGAGCCGCGGCAATTCGGTGAACACCGTCGGCGTATAGCCCTTGGCGGTGGGTGGTTCACCGGCCGACAGGCCGATCTCGCGTTGCGCCATGGCAAAGCGCGTGACCGAATCCATCAGCACCAGCACGTCCTTGCCCAGATCGCGGAAGAATTCGCCGATGGCGAGCGTCAGATAGGCCGCCTGCCGGCGCATCAGCGCGGGCTCGTCCGACGTCGACACCACCACCACCGAGCGCGCCAGGCCCGCCGGGCCCAAATCGTCCTGCAGGAACTCCTGCACCTCGCGGCCGCGTTCGCCGACCAGGCCAATGACCGACACGTCGGCATTCACGTTGCGCGCCAGCATCGACAGCAGCACCGATTTGCCGACGCCGGAGCCGGAGAAGATGCCCATGCGCTGGCCGCGGCAGCAGGTGATGAAGGTATTCAATGCACGCACGCCGAGATCGAGTGGCGCACCCACCCGCATGCGGGCATGCGCCGGCGGCGGCGAGGCGCGGAAGGGATAAGGCGACGGCCCCGCCGGCAGCGGGCCCTGCCCGTCGATCGGCTCGGCCATGGCGTTGAGCACGCGGCCGAGCCAGGCCTCGGCCGGGCGCACGTTGCCAGCCGACGTCGAAACGATGGCGCGGCAGCCGCGGCGCACGCCGTCGAGCGCGGCAAAGGGCATGGCCAGCGCATGGTTGCCGGAAAAGCCCACCACCTCGCAGGGAATGCCCTCACCCGGCCCGGTTTCAATGGTCAACCGCGCCCCGACCGACATGGCGTAGACCGGCCCCGCTACCTCCACCATCAGCCCGCGCACCCCGACCACGCGGCCATAGATCTCGACGCCGTCGATATCGGTGATCTGTTCGGCGAGGGCTTTCATGACAGCCAGTAACCCCCCGGTAGGCTTACCGTGGGAGACCCGCTCTTAACCCGGTGTTTACCCGCGTCGTTAATCATTGGGTCATCGTCCAGAAGGGACACGGCCGATTTGATTCGCCCGGCCGGGACAAAGGGGCGAGTCACTAGAGTCAGTTATCCCTGACTCTTAAACTGGAACTTGAAGGGCATCGTGGCCAAAAAACCACTCTCCGGCAATATCTTAAGCCGATTCGGGGGCGTCTGCCTACGGCGCGCTTGCACCGGAGAATCAGGTTTTGTTAACCATGCCGAGATAGTTTCGAATCGGTTTGTCCCAGTAGTTTTTTTTGCAGCTCGCCGCTCCCTGCGGCGTGACCCAAATAGCCCGGTTGCGGCGAGATAGGGGACTGGCATGCGCGTTTTATTGATCGAAGACGACAGCGCGACCGCTCAATCCATCGAGCTGATGCTGAAATCCGAGAGTTTCAACGTCTACACCACCGATCTCGGTGAGGAAGGCGTCGATCTCGGCAAGCTCTACGATTACGACATCATCCTGCTCGACCTGAACCTGCCCGATATGTCGGGTTTCGAGGTTCTGCGGTCCTTGCGGGTGTCGAAGGTCAAGACCCCGATCCTGATCCTGTCCGGCCTCGCCGGCATCGAGGACAAGGTGCGGGGGCTCGGCTTCGGCGCCGACGACTACATGACCAAGCCGTTCCACAAGGACGAGCTGATCGCCCGCATCCACGCCATCGTGCGCCGCTCCAAGGGCCACGCCCAATCGGTCATCAACACCGGCGACCTGGTGGTCAATCTCGACACCAAGACGGTGGAGGTTGGCGGCCAGCGCGTGCACCTGACCGGCAAGGAATACCAGATGCTCGAGCTGCTCTCGCTCCGCAAGGGCACGACGCTCACCAAGGAGATGTTCCTGAACCATCTCTACGGCGGCATGGACGAGCCGGAACTGAAAATCATCGACGTTTTTATCTGCAAGCTGCGCAAGAAGCTGGCGAACGCCTCTTCTGGCAAGAACTACATCGAGACGGTCTGGGGCCGCGGTTACGTGCTGCGCGAGCCGACCGAAAGCGAAGAACGCATTCCGGCTTAAGGGACTATGCGCATGACCCCGAAAAGTGGGAACCGGTTTTCGGCCAAGGTCATGCGGCACTGAAATATGGACGGGGCGCTTCGGCGCCCCGTTTTGCTTTAAGGCGCAAAGGCGCCGCTTGAGAGAACGGCCACTGGTTTTCGGAATTTCGTTGCCAGCGCGTTGCGACGCGACCCGGACTTCCCGCGTGGCGTACCATGTCGAGCCCTCACGGGCTCTCTCCCCCCAACTTCACCCCGGGCGATCGAGCCCGGGGTTTTTTCATTGGTCGCCGAACGGCCTATGGATAGATCTTGACGTCTTCCTGCTGCGATCGCGCGCCGTTCGTTTTGACGGCGCCTGCGCTCGCAGACACGAGCGCATAGATTTCCGCATAGTCGTCATTCCAGAATTCGCAATCGTTCAGGATGCCGTGGGGCACGATGACGCCGGTGTGAAAGCAGTGAAAGCCCGTGTCGTGAATGCCGATTTGAAAGCTCGTATCGGTCTTTAGCTTGTCGTCGTAGAAACTGTCGGCGTCATACACTTCGATCTTTACGGTCAGTAGTTTTCCGCCAAGAAGCCTGAGCGCTTCGGTAGTCAAGTGGATCGTTCCGCCGACGGTGAGATTGAGGTCCTCGTTGGCGCCACGCTCGGTGTTCTCGACGACAATCCAGGCGCCCAACATTGATGCTTTATCGGCCATTTTCGCGTCCTTCTCTGGCTGACTGGTGCTTTCGCCTCCTACGCAATGCGGGCACGGCTCAAGGCGACTGGTTGTTGCAAAGAAAGGCGATCGTTGCGCGACCAGGACGACGGCTTGCGAACCGGCCCGGCGGCAATCCTGCTGTGCGCCGGATTGCGGGTCGGTTAGTGGTATCGTTCAACTTGGTCGAAAGGTATCTGCGTAATCTGGCTTAATCGTCGGAAACCAAAGAGGGTGACCGAACCGTCGGCATTGGCCTTGAGGTTGTTGCGCGGGCTGACCGTGAACTTGTTCAGCTTGGTCGGCACAAACCACCAGCCCTGATCGACTTCGGACATGGTGATCGGCCAGAAGCCGTCGACTGGCGGCTCTTGCCCCTTGGCAACGGTCAGTGTGTCCCCTGCAGGTTCGCCGGCCAGCCGGAGGCGCCGATGACTCCGCGCTTCATGTCGTCTGTGCCGTATGCGCCGACACCCGTCGTCATAACCCAACGATCCGTGACGGTGCCGAGCGCGTTCTTGTTGGCGGCGATCTTGTCCAGCGCCTGCTACCGCAAGTCCTTCAGCGCCGCTTGCGCGGCCGGAGCAAGGGCCGTGAGGTTAAACGCCTTGCAGGGTGCGATGCCGATCTTCGCCATCTTCGCGAGTATGGGCGCATCTTTGGCGTCCGCTCAGCGCCATTAAGCAACATCGCAACGGCGCATTATTTGGATGGCAGCAGCACGGTTACGAAAAAACGATAACCGATATCTTTTGGTCCTGCATTGTCTGGGCTGGCTGCCCAATATCGAAGCCCGCCGCCGATTTGCACCGGCAACTCGCCAAGTCTTACCAACTTGGCAATCGTGCCGTTGATCGGCACCGACCATTTATCGGTAACCCAGTTGTAGGTGCTTTCCGTATTGAGCGAAAACGTCCAGGCATCCGGGGTGGTGTAGGACACGAACGGCTGGATAAACGTGCTGTTGACTTCGGTGCGGTTGCTGTCGCCGGCATATGACCAGAGATGGTTCGCAAGCATGCCGTAGGTCCAACCACCGGCTTGCCAGAGCATAACGCCGGTTGGACCCGCGCTGTATTTTCCCGATCCCAGTTTCTCGTCCGTCGCCGTCGGAAACTGCAATGCCGGGCCGATGCCCCAAATGATGCCGCCCGGGCCAGGCGCGATCGGAGAAAGGAACAAGCTCTGCAAGGTGTCTCCAAGCCCGAACTGGTGGCCGGCACCAGGAAAAATATTGTTTTGGTTCACGATCGGCAGGATCGTTCGTGAAATGACGTTCCAATCCGAATTGAGGTGGATCGGGATGACTGGCTGGATGTTGACATAAGATTGCTCGCCGGCGTGCAGCGGACCAATCTTGTCATTGTAATTAAACTGAAACGGAATGCTGATCAGGTTTGCGATCGGGTTCGACAATTTCTTGGCGAGATCGGCATCTTGCGCTTGCGCGATTGGCGAGCACAGCAAAAAGACGGCACCGGCAAAATAGCCAACGATCCGCTTCTGAATTTCGCTCGCCGGACAAGAGATTTTCAACGACGCCCCCTAGCTTTAGTCGTGACCCCAATGAAAAACCGATGTCACATTACATAGAGAGTCACGCGCGGACTAATGCGCAACGCTCATCGGCTTATAAAATATGAGGTGTTGTGGCGCATTTATCACAGCGATTGTGTCGGCAGTTATTCTTGCTCGTGTACACCGATCGTTCGCTGACGATAGCCGATAACTGCATCCGGTCGTTCGCGACCGAGCGTCCTCGCATCCACGGCCAACAGTGTCCGCTATGTTTCCGAAAGAAGTCGAGCGCGGCATGAGTTCCGAATTGACGCGCGGGGACAAAATGTCGCACCCCATCTTGACAATATTCCTATAGTAATATAGTCCTATTGCATCCCGCCCCCTGCCGAGGGGTGTCTGATCAGCATCTTCAGATGCGGGGCGGGACGCGGTGGCCGGGCAATGACGCTTCGCCGGAGATGCGGCGCAAGCGGCCGGCGGCCCAAGTCGCGACCCGTCCCGGCGCGCCAGCCGCGCGTCAGGGGAGCCCGTGACGACGGGCGGGCGAGCCAGTCACAGGCTTGTCGCGTTCCGTCTGGGTCCGAAGCGGTGGAAAAGCGGCCTTCCAATCCGAACAAGGAGAGGCAGGGTCGCCTGAAAGGTCAGTCCACCGGGGGCGGCGTGAAGCAAGCCTACAAACACCGCGCGCGGGACGCCGGGGAACCGGCACCTCGCGGTGACTGAAGCTCGTGTGATCAAACTCAAACGTCACACGAGGCTGCGGGGCTGTTGTGGCCCCGGCGTTCCGCGCGCCCTCGGTCTTTTCGAGGGTGGCGAAAAGTGCCTCGCCTCGGGCGGGGAAAGGTTACGGCGCCCCCGCGCCGCAAAGAACAGGGGCGGCGGAGCGTTGGCTAGTGGCTTCTCAAGGATGCGCGGGCGCGATCACCGCTTGGCCGCGAACTGCAACACTTTGTTCGCGGCGGCCGGCGCCGGTTGCGCGTAACGCGCGGGGACGTTCGGCACGTAAAGCCCGCGTTTGTCGGCAAGCGGCTTGAAGGTCTCGGTCAATCCCACCACGGTTTCGGCCGCGCCCAGCACCAGGTAACCGTCGTCGGCCACCTGCTTCGCGATGCGCTCAAGCACGCCGATCTTGGTCTGCTGGTCGAAATAGATCAGCACGTTGCGGCAGTACACCACGTCGAAAGTGCCGAGCGGACGGAAGTCGGCGAGCAAATTGAGCGGGCGGAATTGCACCATGGCGCGGATCTCGGGCGCGATCTGCCAGCGTTCGCCGACCTGGGCGAAATATTTCACCAGCAACTGGATCGGCAGGCCACGCTGCACCTCGAACTGGCTGTAGATCCCCGCGCGCGCGCGCTCGAGCACGTCGGCGTTGAGGTCGGTCGCCAGAATCTGCACCTTGATGCCGGCAAGGGCGGCACCCATACCCTTGAGCGCCATCGCCAGCGAGTATGGCTCTTGCCCGGTCGAGGCGGCGGCGCACCAGATGCGGATCGTCTTGCCGCGTCCGCGCGCGGCGATCAGCGCCGGCATGATGGTGTCGCGGAAATGATCGAAGGGCAGCTTGTCGCGGAAGAAGAAGGTCTCGTTGGTGGTCATGGCGTCGACCACGTCGGCCGTAAGGCTCGTCTCATTCGGCGCCTTCAGGCGCTGCACCAGCTCGGCGAGCGTCGTCATTCCGTTCTTGCGCGCGAGCGGCAAAAGCCTGCTCTCGGCGAGATACTGCTTCTCCGGCGCCAGCACGAGACCGGAACGCTCCTTCAGAAGCTTGCGCAGATAGCCGAAATCGTCGGGCGTCATGCGCGCGCTCCCACGAACAGGCGGTTGAGCTCGCTCGGGATCTCTTTCAGCGGCAGCACGGCGGAGCAAAGACCGGCGTGCGCGACCTGGCCGGGCATGCCCCAGACCACGCTTGAGGCTTCGTCTTGCGCCATGACGTGGCCGCCGGCGGCGACGATCGCCTTGGCGCCGTCAAGCCCGTCATGACCCATGCCGGTGAGCACCAACGCCATCGCCTTGTTGCCCCACACGGCAGCAGCGGAGGAAAACAGCGGGTCGACGGCCGGCTTGCAGAAATTGATCGCCGGGCCGTCTTCCAGCGCGATGACGGCGCCGCCACCGCTGCGGGCGACCTTCATGTGCCTGCCGCCGGGGGCGATATAGATGGTGCCGGCATTGATCGTTTCGCCATCGCTCGCCTCGCGCACCGGCCGCTTGACGACGCGCGCAAGATGTTCGGCCATGATCGCGGTGAAAGTCGGCGGCATATGTTGAGTGATCAGCACCGGCGCGCAGTCCATCACGCGACCGATTTGCGGAGACCACGGTGTTGAGCGCCTGCGGACCGCCGGTGGAAGCGCCGATGAGAAGCACGCGCGGCGCGGTGGCCGGCATCGGCCGCAACGAGAGGCCAGGGGTCGGTTCGTTCGATGTCGCGCCCGGTTGCAACGGCGGCGTATGGCGTTCCGGCAGGCGCCTGATGATACGCAGACGCTTGGCGCGTTGGCCGAGGGTATGGATTTTTTCCAGGAGCTCGCGGCGGAAAGCGGACGAACTTGTGATGTCGCGGTTGCTTTCCGGCTTGGGGATGTAATCGCTGGCGCCCAACGACAGCGCGCGCAAGGAGATCTCGGCGTTCCGGCGCGTCAGCGTCGAAGCCATGATGACGACGAGATCGGGCTTCTTTGCAAGCAGCAGCGGCAGCGCGGCGATGCCGTCCATTTCCGGCATGTCGACGTCGAGGACGACGACGTCGGGATTGGCGCGCTCGATCTGATTGACGGCTTCGCGGCCGGTGCGCAGGGAGGCGACGAGTTCGAGGTCGGCCTCACCCTCCACCCAGCGCGCAAACAGGCCGCGCACGACCACGGCGTCGTCGACAATCATGACGCGAACGCGGCCGCTGACCGCGGCGGAAAACTTGGGAGCGACGGCGACATTCATCGGGCGCGCGCCTTTATTCCTGTTAGCGGCAAAACGGCGGCGTCAGATCAGTCCGACTTCCTGAAACTTGGCTTCGACGATCTCCTTGTCGAACGGTTTCATGATGTATTCGTTGGCGCCGGCATGCAGCGCGCGCGCGATATGCGCGACGTCGTTCTCGGTGGTGCAGAACACGACCTTCGGCGCGTCGCCGCCCGGCAGCTTGCGCAGCATGCGCAGGAATTCGTAGCCGTCCACCTTCGGCATGTTCCAGTCGAGCAGGATGGCCTCGGGCATTTGCCGCTTACAGGCGTCGAGCGCCTGCTCGCCGTCCTCTGCCTCCACGATTGCGAACTCGAGGCCTTCCAGGATTCGCCGCGCCACCTTTCGAATGACGCTCGAATCGTCGACTACCAAGCACGTTTTCATCGCACGTCCTCGCTGTTATGGCTCACAGGCCAATTGCGTTGCATGTTCCGGTTTCCAAATCCTTATGCCGCGACCGCGTTGTCGCCGTTGGCGAGCACACGATCGACGTCAATGACCATGAGCAGTTGCCCTTCCAGACGAAAGATACCTGCGGAGACCCGCGCCAGCCGGGGATCGAGATTGACCGGATTGGATTCGCAGGCGGCCTCGTCGAGCTTGAGCACTTCGCCCACGCTGTCGATCAGCAGGCCGTAGGATTCGCCGCCCAACTCCACGCCGATCGCCATGGTCGGGTCGTCCTTCTTTGCGCGGTTCGAGCCCGAGGCATTGGCGCAAGTCGACCAGCGTGACGATGCGGCCGCGCAAGTTGAGAACGCCGGCGATCTCCGGCGGCGCCAACGGCACGCGGGTCAAACGGTCTGGCTGAAAGACGTCCTGCACGCGCAAAATCGGCAGGCCAAACAGCTGGCCGCCGATCATGACCGTGACGAATTCCTTCAGGTTCTGCGTCGTGTCTGTGCTCATGGCAATTGTTACGCGGCCCGACCGACGTCGGTCTGCTCCTTGATCGCCGCGATCAGCCCCTGGCGGTCGAACTTGGCGACGTAATCGTAGAAACCGGCGCGGCGTCCGCGTTCGACCGCTTCAGCGGACACGACGGACGACAGCGCAATCACGGGCAACTCGGCGGTGCGTGCATCGGCGCGGACGGCTTCGGCAAAGGCAAACCCGTCCATCTCCGGCATCTCGATATCGGTGATCGCAACGTCGAACACCTGGCTTTCCTTCAGCAGCGCGAGCGCGTCTTGCGCAGACGCCACCGCCGTCACGGCATAACCGGCCGCCTGCAGAACCGGCGCCAGCATGTTGCGGAAGAAGGGTAAATCGTCGATCAGCAGGACCGAGTGCGGCCGGCGCGCGGCCGGCTCCTCCTTGCGGCGGAACCAGTCCTCGAAGGCGAGTGGAAGAAAATGACCGACGTCGATGATCTCGGTCGCGTGCCCTTTGATGATGGCCGACCCAAGCACGCCGGGTGTATCGCCGGCGACCTGAATGTCGAGCCGATCCTCAACGATATCGACGATTTCATCGACGACCAGCGCCATGGAACGGCTGCCGTCGGAAAAGACCAGCAATGGCTGCGCGCCCTCGTCGCGCACGCGCACCTTGTCGCACAGGCTGATCAAGGGCATCAGTTGGCCGCGGTACTGCACCATGTGGCGGCCGTTCGACAATTCGATCTTTCGCGCGTCGATTTCCTCAAGCCGCGTAATCAACGCGAGCGGGACGGCCTTGGGTTCGGCGGAGCCGGCCCGGAACACCAGCAGCGACGTGGTTTGTTCGTCGTCGCTTGCATGACTGGTTTCGGCTTCGCTCGCCGCCACCATCTGCGAGGTGACGGTGCCGCCGAAGGCCTGCGCCACGCCGCTGGGATCGATGATCATGATCACCGATCCGTCACCCAGAATCGTGTTGCCTGAAAACATCGCGATGTGGCGCAGCTTGCTCGACAGCGGCTTCACAACGATTTCCTCAGTGTGGAAGACGGCGTCGACGACAATGCCGAAGGTCTGACTGCCGATCTGGGTAACGACGACGAAGCCGTTGGTCGCATCGGTCTTTTTCTCGTCGCCGAGCAGGTAGTCGAGATGCGCCACCGGCAGCAGCTTGTCGCGCAGGCGAAGCACGGTCGTATCCTTGATCTTTTCGATGCGATGGTCACCGCCTTTGCGCAGACGCACCAATTCGATCACGGAGAGCTGCGGGATGGCGAAACGTTCGCCGCCGACTTCGACGATCAACGCCGCAACAATCGCAAGAGTCAGTGGAATCTTGATGGTGAAATTCAAGCCCGCGCCGGCCACCGATTTCACGTCGATGGCGCCGCCGATTTGATCGATATTGTTGCGTACGACATCCATACCGACGCCACGGCCAGACACGCTGGTAACCTTGGCTGCGGTGGAAAAGCCGGGAACAAAGATGAATTTCTGAATCTGCGCTTCGGTGAGCTTTTCGATTTCCGCTTCACTCGCGAGCCCTTGCGCAATGGCCTTCGCCTTGATGCGCTCGCTGCTGAGACCGCGGCCATCATCGGCGATCTGAATGATAATGTGGCTGCCCTCGTGATAGGCTGAGAGCCTGATGCGGCCGCGTTCAGGCTTGCCGGCGGCACGACGTTCGGCCGGTGTCTCCAGCCCGTGATCGGCCGAATTGCGCACCATGTGGGTGAGCGGATCCTTGATCAAGTCGAGCACCTGGCGGTCGAGCTCGGTGTCGGCGCCCTGCATTTCCAGGTCGATCTGCTTGCCGAGATCGTTGGACAGATCGCGCACGATGCGCGGCAGCTTCTGCCAGGCATTGCCGATAGGCTGCATGCGCGTCTTCATCACGCCTTCCTGCAGTTCGGCTGTGACGTTGGACAGGCGCTGCAGCGGCGACTTGAACTCGGATTCTTCGTAGCGGCGGACGATCTCCAGGAGCTGGTTTCGCGTGAGCACCAGTTCGGAGACCATGGTCATCAATTGTTCGAGCGTATCGACCGCAACACGGATCGATTGGTTGGCAGCGCGGCCGCCGTCGTCTTCAGGAGTCGCGGCCTCACGCGGCGCGGTCGCGGGTTTGACCGGAACGTCGACATCGGTCTCGCGGAATACGCGTTCAAGCTCGTCGAGAGGCACCTCACCCGGCCGCAACGGTCGTTCGAGCGTCTGAGGGACAAGTGTGCCGACGGAATTTTGAGGTGCGCCCAAAACCCGTTCGACCATACGCTCGAGTTCGCCGATCAGGTCCGTGTCGTCACCGTCCGGCTCGCGCTGGTCACGTTCGAGGCCGTTGAGGATCGCTTTGATGCGGTCGATGGTGGCGAGGATCAGCGTGACGGCGTCGCTGGTCACGGGCGCGCCGTCGCGAAACTTGCCCATCAGCGTTTCGGCGGCGTGCGCGAGCGCCTCCAGGCGCGGCAAACCGATAAATCCGCAGGTGCCTTTGATGGTGTGAACGAGGCGGAAAACGTTGTCGAGAATCTTGGCGTTGTTCGGCTCCTGCTCAAAGCGCACGAGCTCATTATCGACCACGTCGAGACTCTCATTCGTCTCGGTTACGAATTCCCGCAGCAGGTCATCCATTGGAAAAACGCCTTCGTCACGGGCTTTCCACCCGCCAGCCGCTCGCGCTCGGGAGCCGCTTCAGTGTGTCGACGAAGGGTTTAATTTTGGTTGCAAATTGGTAAGGGAATGCGCGGCATTAACGAATTGTTAACCGCCGCAGCCAGCCGTTGCCCGACTATTGAGCAGAGATCACGACCGCTTCACCTTCCATCGCCACGGCGGTTTTGACTCCGCAATCCTTGGCGAGCAGCGAGGCATAAAACGGCTGGATGCGATGGGCATCGAGTGCCTCACTGCCGGTCTCGCCGGCCAAGAGCGCCGCCGCCGGCGGAACCTTGGCATTCGTGCCGGTCGTGGTGACCTTAAAGCCCATCGTGTCGCCGGAGCCGATCGGATCGACGGTGATCTGGCCGCCGCGCGGAATGGACTGCCCCGCGATCAGCAGCATATTGAGCAGCAGCTTGACCCGGTTCTTGGCCAGAAGCGCACGCGGCAAATTCCAAGCGAGCTTGGTCTTGTCGTCCTCGAAAAACCCGCGCGAGATGGTCTCGGCGTCACCGAGATCGATTTGGGCGCCGGCCGACCCGGCCGCCCCGAAGGCAATGCGGCAAAACTGCAGCTTGGCCGAAGCCGTGACGGCGCTTTTCTTGATCAGATCGAGGGCGAAGGTCTTCGTCGCTTCGTCCTTGCCCTCCTCCATCACCTCGAGCCCGTTGACGATCGCGCCGACCGGACTGATCAGATCGTGACAGACGCGCGAGCACAGCAAGGCTGCGAGGTCGAGCGCTTCGATGGACGATCCTGACATGAACGGGTCTCCGCTTGAGCGAGCAAGAATGCCAAACCGGCAAATCAATTTTCGCGCGGATGCTAGGCGTGATACACCGCATCGCCGAGACGGCCAAGGATGCAAAGCGAGGAAAAGGAGTCCGAATTGACGTCAGCGATTGACATTCTGCCCGACCAGGCAGCCCAGATGCTCGATGAGCTGACGCGAATTGTCGCGCGTGCCTGCGCGCTGATCCTCGAGATCTCGCCCGCGACGGGTCAACACATTAAGCCCGACCAGTCGCCGGTCACGGCCGCCGATATCGCATCCGAAACGGTGATCCTCGAAGGTCTCGCCCGGTTTGCACCTGCCGTCCCGGTGCTCTCCGAGGAGAAGGCGAGCAGGCAGGCACCGCCCAAAATCGACGGCAGTTTCTTCGTCGTCGATCCGCTTGACGGCACCCGCGAATTTATCGCCGGCCGCGACGAATTCACCGTCAACCTCGGCATCGTGACACGCGGCGCGCCGGTGCTTGGCATTGTGGCGGCCCCCAAGCGCGGCCTCGTCTGGCGCGGCATCGTCGGCGGCAAGGCCGAGCGTTTGTGGCTCACGGCGGATAGCGCCGATCGGCCGACGGCGATCCGCACGCGCCACTGGCCCGACGTCGGCATCGCGGTGGTGAGCCGCTCGCATCTCGACGCCGACACGGAAAAGTTTCTCGAAAGTCTGAAACCGGTCGAGCGTTTGCCGAGCGGGTCGGCCATCAAGTTCTGCCAGGTCGCAGATGGCACGGCCGATATCTATCCGCGGCTTGCGACGACGTGCGAATGGGATGTCGCGGCCGGTCATGCGGTCGTGGCGGCGGCCGGCGGTCTCGTGACAAAACCGGACGGCAGCGCGCTGACGTTCGGACATGCCGAGAACAATTTCCGGATACCGGCTTTTGTCGCCTGGGGCGATCCACGCAAGGCGGCGGCGGTGAACGTTTGACGGGGAGAGGCTGCCTCAGCGCGCAACCGTGCGCGCGACCTCCGGCCATTTGCGCGTCGCGCTCGCAATGATACGCGCAGGATCGATGAGAAACGTCGCGCGCGCGTCAGTGCTATAAAAAAAGTAGAGACGTTCGCCGCTGATCGCCCAGAATAGCGGGTGACCTGGCACCGATTTGCCATTCGCCGCCGCGACCGGGTCGTAACCGCCGAAGCGCGGCGTGTAGACCTCCGGATGATCGGCAAACGCCGCCCTGTCGCCCTCATTGCGGAAGCGCCAGATCACGCCTTCGACGCGCAATTCGAGGTCGGGGCGGCCGAAAACCGGCTTACCGTCGGTGAAATAGGCGACCGGATCGAAACCGCTGATGGCGAGCCCGGTATAGGGATCGACCAGAATCGGCTTCTCGACGGCCTGCGCGAGAGGCGCCCACGCGGCGGCGAACCAAACTAGGACCGCTACGGCAAGACGCGGCTTCCGTTGCTGGCGTGCTGAAGTCATAGTCCTTGCCGAGATTTAGAGTGATTCGGGCCCGTTGCCGCCACAATACCGCCGCGCGCATGAGCAACCCGTTAAGCGGGGCTGGAACCATCATCATGGAGCAACCGATGCGCACGACCTTGCGCCTTGCGGCTCTCGCGCTCTGTCTCATTGTTAATGGCACCGGTACGGCCTCCGCCCAGGATCGCGGTCCGGCACCGCCGCCGCAGCAGCAGCACCGCGATACCTTCTCCGCCGACGATATTATTGGCGCTGGCCACCAGTTTTTCGGCTCGGTCTCGCGCGGACTGGCGACGGTGGTGGAAAAAGCCTTCAGCCAATGGGGCGAGCCCAACGGCTATGTGCTCGGTCAGGAAGGCAGTGGCGCCTTCGTGGTCGGCCTGCGCTACGGCGACGGCAAGCTCTACACCCGCAATGCCGGCGACCGGCGGGTGTTCTGGGAAGGCCCTTCGGTCGGGTTCGATACCGGCGGCGAAGGCGCGCGCACCATGATGCTCATCTACAATCTGCCGGCCACCGACGCGATCTACCAGCGTTTCGCCGGCATCGACGGATCGGCCTATTTCATAGGCGGCTTCGGCATGACTGCGCTGACAGCGAACAATATCGTGGTGGTTCCGATCCGCTCCGGCGTCGGTTTCCGGCTGGGTGCCAATATCGGCTACCTCAAGTTTACCCCACGGGCGACCTGGAACCCGTTCTGAGCCGCCGCCACGCTTAACGTTAGCAAGAGAGTGCCTGGCCTTGCGCGCGTGACGCGCGCGGGGGGTTTAGGTTAATGTTGGCTTGCGCTGGAACTGCTTGGCCCCCCGTGTCATGGTTTCTTTGGGGTTACCGCGGGCAGGGTGAGTTGGAGGCGTCGATTAATGATCGAACCGATCATGTATTTCGGGATCGGGTTTCTCGTCGCAGCCCTGGTCGGGCTCGTCGTAATCCCCCTCGTCCATGGCCGCGCCGTGCGGCTGACGATGCACCGGCTGGAAGCTGCAACGCCCTTGTCGATGGCGGAGATTCAAGCCGACAAGGACCAGTTGCGCGCTGAGTTCGCAATGTCGACGCGGCGTCTCGAAATGAGCGTCGAGCAGCTCAAGAACAGAACCACCAGTCAGCTTGCCGAGATCGGCAAGAAGGGCGACGCCATCAACAAGCTCAAGGTCGAGCTCGGCGAAAAGTCCGCCACCATTTTCGCGCTCGAAGCGCGCGATAAGGCGCTGCGCGACCAGTTGCGCGCGACCGAAGAGGAAATTGCGGCCAAGACCGGCGCCATGCACGAAGCGCACCGCGCGCTCTCCGACAAGGAAGCTGAGCTTGCCAAGGCGTCAGGCGAACTCGGCACGCAGTCGAGCCATTCCGAAGCCCAGAAGGTCGAAATCGTCGCGCTCAGGACCCAGGTCGAAGCGCTGAAGGACCGCCTCACCGCAGCAGGTAACGACGTCAAAGAGGCGGAAGACCGCCGCGAAGCCGAACGTGCCGAACTGAAGGTTGCCACCCAGCAGCTCGACGAAGAGCGGGGCAAGGTCGAGAATCTCGGCCGCCGCGTCGGCGAGCTCGAGCAGCAACTCGCCGCACAGAGCACGGAAGCGGAAATTCTCGGCAAGCGCGCCGTGGAGTTCGAAAGCCGCCTCGGTGAAGCGTCGCGGCTGTTGACCGAAGCCGAAATCGAAATCCGGCAGTTGCGTGCGCAAAACGAGGCGCAGCACAAGACGGAAAGTGACCTGCGCGCGGCCATTGCCGAAATCGACACCCGCTCCAATTCGTCAACCGAGCGCTACAAGGCGGAAAAAGCCCAGCTCCAGGCCGAATACGAACGCGTCCGCGACGAACGTGACCGACTCAACCGCGAGCTCGGCAACGTAAAGCGCGAAACCGAAGAAGCCTGGCAGTCCGAGCGAGTCGAAAATTCTCTGCTGCGCGAGCGCATCAACGACGTCGCGGCGGAAGTCGCCCGCCTCGCCTCCGCATTGGAAGGCCCCAATTCTCCGATCGACGCCATCCTCGCGACCGAGACCGTGCGCGACCGCAAGCCGGAGAAGGTCAAGAACGGCGAAGCCAAGCTTGCCGAGGTACCGGCCAATGGCGGCAATCTCGCCGACCGCATCCGCGCGCTGCAGTCCGCCGCTTCGCGGCTGCCGCACGAAGACAAGCCGAATTGACGAGGAAGGGCCCCGTCAGGGGCCCTTCGTTTGCGCACGATCTGATTCCGAATACCGCTGTCCATCCCCGATCATGTCGAGGACAAGCTTTTCGAGATCATGCGCTGCTTGACACCCTTCCGACGCACTCCTTATATCGCCCGGCCTGAATGGCCGGGCGGTTAGCTCAGCGGGAGAGCACACCCTTCACACGGGTGGGGTCGTAGGTTCGATCCCTACACCGCCCACCATTTTTTCTGGTTCAACCGGTTTTTGGAAAGCGCGCCAAAGCGCGCGCCGTTAAACCCTCGCTAACGGACTTGCCCGAGCATCGCCTTGCAGACAGCAGGTGGGGCGATGACAACGCAAAAAGTGTTTGGCCGCCGGAACGCGCCGCCGCCACGCGGCGTCTCCACGCGCAGACAGGAAACTTCGCAAGAAAACCCACCGGCTCCACAGACCGCTGTCGAACAAACGATCGAGAGCAGGTTTCCGCCGCCGGACAATATGGCCGTTGCGCAACTCGATGAGGAATTGCGCCAATGGCGACGGACGCGCCGGCAGGCCTACAAAATTCCCTGGCGCCAACTGACGCTGATGGCCTCGCTCTGTTTCGGTATCGCGGCTTTGGTGCTGCCGGAGACGATCAGCAGCGGCCTCGACTGGCTGCTCTACGGAATGATGGCGGCGGGTTTTTATGCCGGGCTACGCGCGCGAATAAGTTGACGGTCGCGGCCGCTTGGGCTCCCTTGTTTCCAGGGGAAGCTGCGAGCTTCGACTTGCACCAGCGTCAACTGCTCAGACCTTTTCGCCGGCGTGCTGATGACCGAACAACGAGCCACATCCGCGCATGGCCGCGGCTCAAGCGCGTTTCCACGTCGCGGCGCCTGGATCGCCGCCAACGCCGCCGCCTGGATCGGCCTGACATTCTTTGTGCTCTATTACCTGACCGCGTTTCGTTTCGACGTGCTCTTCACCGAACAGGCGCGTCAGGTCGACTTCTTCATCTGGCGATTTAATCCGAGCTACATCGCCGACCATCTGCGCTATCCCGCGGTCGTCACAGGCGACTGGGCGCACACGTTGTTTCCTTACCTGCCATCGGCGGCCGCCATGATGCTGCCGTTGAGCGCGCCGCCCGAGATGCCGGCTTTTGCGCTCTGGCTGCTCATCCAACTCGGGGCCTTCGTCATCGTCGTGTTGATAGGCTTGCGCTTGAGCGGCGCCATGGCGCTGCGCGCGCGCTGGCTGATCGCGCTGGCCGCCGTGCTGGCATCGGAAAATTCGCTGAGCTGGGATTTCCGCAACCACAATACCAATCTCGTCTATCTCGCGCTGGTTCTGCTCGGCCTGTACGCGAACCGGACATGGCTTGCCGCCGCCCTGCTCGCGCTCAGCATCAATTTGAAGCTCTACAGCGGACTTGTTCCGTTGGCGCTCGCGTGGCGGCGCGAATACCGGCTGGCCGCGGCAACTTGCATCGCCGCCGTCCTCGTCGCCGTGTTGCTGCCGGCCGCCGTTTTTGGACCTGCGGCCTTTATCCAGCTCATGGCCGACTGGTTCGCGCAAATCGAATACACGGCGGCCGTTCATTCCGGCACCACGGCGTCGCTGATCCGCTCGGTCGCGGCGCTGCTTGGGGCCGATCCCGCCGCGGCCAGCGTGACGCTTACGCTGCGCGCCACGCAAACCGCCTGGCTCATTCTGGTTGCGTGGTACTACTGGGTCAGCCGTCACGCGCGGCTCAGCGAAGCGGGCGCCGGCCAACAGGCGCGCCTCGCCGATATGTGCGTTGCATTGATGGCACTGCTGCCGCTGAGCACTTGGTTCATTCCCTACCACGCCGTGGTCATGCTGCCGGCCTACATGATCCTGCTCACCGTCGCCGTTGCTGAGGCTACGCCACAACGCCTGCGCGCCATCGCAATCGGCAGCATCGCCATCTGCCAGGCATTGCGTTTCGCATTACGCGACTGGGACTATCGCGGGCTTGTCTTTCTGCTCAGTTTTGTAGCTTTGCTGCTGGCCCTGGCCGCGGTGCGATGTGAAATACGCGCGCCCCGGCAGGCTTGGTGATCGACCGCGTTCGCGGGGCGTAACGCTTATTTCAGCTTCGGCGGATCGCGGGTGAGATTCTTCGACGCCAGTTCGTCGAGATAATCCTGCCAGTAGCGCTCGCGGTTGCGGCCGAGTTCGTACAAATAGGTCCAGCCGAAAATACCGGTGTCGTGCAGGTCGTCGAACACCAGCCGCACCGCATAATTGCCGATCGGCAGCACCTGGATGATGCCGACGTCGCGCTTGCCGGGAACAGTCTTGCGCTCCTCGGCTGAATGGCCCTGCACTTCCGCGCTCGGACTTTTCACGCGCAGATATTCGGCCGGCAGATCGAACTGCACGCCGTCGTCGAAACTAACGGTCAGCGTCTTGCGGTCCTTGTGCAGACGCAATTCGCTTGGCCAGATGTCTGCGGAGTCGCTCGTGGTTTCGTTCATGGCGCCGCTTTTACAGCGCTGCCCGTCAAATCACAAACCGCACTTGGCCGGCCTCGTCGAGGTCGTAACCGCCCAATTCCAGTGCGCGGGTGGCCAGTTCGTCCGTGCGCAAAAAAGAATGAGCTTCTGCAAGGGCGCATGGAAATAATCACGCTGGCGCATTACCAGATCGAAATGCTCCCAGACGACCGGCACGAAATCGAGGCCGGCGGCATTGGCGACGCCACGCGTGGCGATGCCCGTATCGGCACGCCCAGCCCGGATCGCCTGCGCGATGTCGGGACCGGTCGGGCAGACCGGCTTGGCGGCGTCCAGTTGCTCGAGCGCGAGTTGCGCCCGGTGCAGCAGCGCGAGCAGCAAGAGCTGCGCGCCGGCACCATCCGGCCGCAACGCCATGCGCGCCTTCTTGGCGGCGACGTCTTCGATCGACGCGATCCCGAGCGGATTGCCGGACGCCACCAGGAAACCCTGCTCGCGCCGACAAAAGCCGATCATCACGGCATCCTGCAGATCGCTGCGGCTCTGCAGTACCGTCACATTGGCGTCGGCTTGCGCATCTTCCAGCGCGTGAAGATGGACGGCGGCAGCAATGGTCTCACCCGCAATGAAGCGATTAAAGCCGGCCTCGCTACCGACCGCCAAGGTGGCAAGCCCCGAACCGCTTTCGCGCAGGGCCCATTCCAACAGCGGATCGTGACTGCCGGCGATGATCGGCGCCGGTTCCGGCCGCGCCATGCCGTTGGGGCGCACGATACTGGCCGCAAGCCACTGATCGAGCTCCGCCTTGGGAAACAGCCAGCGCCCGGTGACTTTGGTGCAGGGCACCGAACCCTCGGCGACCATCTCATAGATCTTGCGCTCCTTGAGACGGAGATAGGCGGCCGCTTCAGAGGTCGTGAATAACATGGAGACGCCCGGCACTCATATGCATGGTTTTCAAGAGTGGAAAAAAATTACAAAAATAACAAGGGGCTGGGCGCGATCGCGGACATCGGCACCGCCCGGCCTTCGCACACCCGCGAGGCAAGTTCATGCGCCTTCGTTCCTGCTTTTGCCCGGAATGCGACGACCGCCGGTACCGGGCGTCATGCCGCCCGGCATCTGCCCACGCGCGGATGCGACGGTTCGCCGGCGACCGCCGCGACGCGTCTAGTCGGATAAGGCCCCGAACGCATACATGATCTGCATGACCGGGCCCATGCGCAAACCAATCTGATCGAACCAGGCGCGAAATACGGTCCCGATCTGCCCGCTGCGATAGATCTGTGCAAGCGCGGTGTTGACGGCCAATCGGAAGGCCCAATCGCCGCGCGGCAATGCAATCGCATAAGGCTCGGTGGACAAATCGTCGGGCAACAATGTCAGCGCATCCGGATTCTTCATATGCGCGCCGACCAGCAGCAGCTTGTCGCTGGCAAATCCATCGGCTTTGCCGGATTCAACGGCTTCGACACCCTCATCACGGCTTTTCACCGGGACGACGGTCGTACTCAGATTCTTCTGCTTGATCTGCCTTGCGATGGCTTGTTCGTTCGTCGTGCCGGAGATCGCCGCGATTTTCTTGCCGCCCATTTCGGCGAAGGACCGGATATTGGCGTCCTTGCGCACCAGCACGCCCGTGCTCTCGACAAACACATAGGAAGAGAAATCGACTTGTTTCATGCGGCCCAAGGTCACCGTGCTAGACCCGCACTCCATATCGGCCTTGCCGGCGGCGATTGCCGAGAAGCGGGTCTGCAGCGTGACGAGCACCCATTCGATTTTGAGATCGTCAAGGCCCAGCTGCTGCGCGATCGACTTTGCGGCAAGCTTGCAAATTTCAATCGTGAATCCGGTTGCTTCATTTTTCGCGTTCAAAAACGAAAAAGGTTTGGCATCCGCGCGATAGGCAATCTTTATTGTTTTTGAGCTCTTGATCGTGTCCAGACGACTGTCGGCAGCCGTCGAATTTTGTGCATATCCAATTGTTGCGGCGAAGAGCGCGAAAATGAACGAAATCACCCGGATCATATTTTCACCATTGCATTGACGTTGTCGGTAAGCCCATTCCACGGGGACCAGCGTCGAGCCTGTCGCCCGAAACGATGCGTTGTTGGCGCTCCCTACGGGAATCGAACCCGTGTTTCAGCCTTGAGAGGGCCGCGTCCTAGACCGCTAGACGAAGGGAGCTTGAGGCCAAGAGCTTCGAAATAGCCTCGATCGCCCAGGGGTGCAAGCTTCGCCCGGCACTCGCGATTGGGGCTTGGCCTAGGGCTTGGGCGCAAGCCGCAGGCGCCCGAGCGGCTTGAGCGTGTCGGGATCGAAGGTGAGCAGTTCGACGCCGCCGGGCGTTTCGACCGTCACCATGATGTGCTCGTTTGAGAGCGCGGTCGACAGCACCTTGGCGCCGGCTGGCAAAGCGGCAGTGACATCGACCAGGGCGTCGGCCGCCGACGGCGTGCTTTCCCCTAGCTGCGAAACGCGGTAGCCGATGACGACGAGCACAGCCGCGACCGCGAGAAAAGTGGTCAGGCCGGCGATCATCATCAGCCGCCGCACTTTGGCGATCGCGCGCTCGGCTTCGGGATTAAGAGGCTTATCGTCGGACATCGGAAACCCTATGCCGGACAGCGCCAGCGAGACCATCACCCTCACCGCCGACGACGCCGGCGGCCGGCTCGACCGCGTGCTGGCGGCACGCGTGCCGTCGCTGTCGCGTTCGCGTCTGAAGGCGCTGATCCTCGACGGCCAGGTGGCGATCGACGGCCGCACGATCCGCGATCCCGCCGCGCGCGTCAATTCCGGCACCATCGCCGTCACCCTGCCGCCGCCGCAGGAGCCAGTGCCGCGCGGCGAGGATATTCCGCTCAATATCGTCTACGAGGACGATGCGCTCATCGTCATCGACAAGCCTGCCGGGCTCGTCGTGCATCCGGCCGCCGGCCACGCCAAGGGCACGCTGGTCAATGCGCTGATCGCTCATTGCGGCGCGAGTCTCTCCGGCATTGGAGGCGTCAAACGCCCCGGCATCGTGCACCGGCTCGACAAGGACACCTCAGGGCTCATGGTGGTGGCAAAGACCGACAGAGCCCACCGCGCGCTTAGCAAGCAATTCGAGAACAAGGCCGAGGGCCCGCTCGAAAGAGGCTACCTCGCCTTTGTCTGGGGGGCGCCGGACAAGCCGCGCGGTACCATCGATGCCCCGCTCGACCGCCATCCGCATGCCCGCGACAAGCGTGCCGTGCGCGAGAACGGCCGGCATGCCGTGACCCATTGGCAGGTGCGCGAGCGCTTTGCCGGCCATGATTCCGGCAAAGATGGCGCCAAGCCGGTAGCAAGCCTGCTCGAAGTCCATCTGGAAACCGGCCGCACCCACCAGATCCGCGTGCATCTCGCCCATATCGGCCATCCGATCCTGGGCGACGCCACTTATGGCACCGGTTTCAAGACCAAGGCCGCGCTTTTAGGCCCGAAGGCCCGCAGCGCACTGGAGGGTCTTGGCAGACAGGCCTTGCATGCCTATCTATTGGCTATCGAACACCCCGAAACCGCAGAAAACTTGGAGTTCCAGTCGGAACTACCGGGCGATCTGCGTCGTTTATACGATGCCTTCACCGCCGATGCCCGCCAGAGCGAACGCGGTCGAGGCAAATAGTGTAGCAAAAGCAGAGACTTCTGATTTCCTTACCGGGATTTAATGGGGGTCACGCCGACGTGACGGGCGCGTATCTAGTTTTTGCCCGACTCCTCCGCTATGCTGCACATGCTAAGTGAGAGAGCCGTCGGCTCGGGGAGCGGCGGCGAAACCAGCCTGCCGATGCAATCGGGGGCAACTTTAAGGAGGGCGCTATCATGGCCCGTTCAGCCGCACTGCCGGCACTCAAGGCCGAATCCGGCCTGTCCCATTATCTGGAAGAAATCCGCCGGTTCCCCATGCTGGAACCGCAGCAGGAATACATGCTGGCCCGCAGCTGGCGTGAGCACGGCGATCGTGACGCCGCGCATCAACTCGTCACCAGCCATCTGCGCCTGGTCGCCAAGATCGCCATGGGCTATCGCGGCTACGGCCTACCGATCGCCGAGGTGGTCTCGGAAGGCAATGTCGGCCTGATGCAGGCGGTCAAGCGCTTCGAGCCGGAAAAAGGTTTTCGGCTGGCCACCTACGCCATGTGGTGGATCAAGGCTGCCATCCAGGAATACATCCTGCGCTCGTGGTCGCTGGTGAAGATGGGCACCACCGCCAATCAGAAGAAGTTGTTCTTCAACCTGCGTAAGGCCAAGAGCAAGATTTCCGCGCTCGAGGAAGGCGACATGCGGCCCGATCAGGTCAAGCTGATCGCCAAGCGCCTCGGCGTGACCGAGCAGGACGTCGTCGACATGAACCGCCGCCTTGGCGGCGATGCCTCGCTCAATGCGCCGATCCGCGAGGAAGGCGATTCAGGCGAATGGATGGACTGGCTGGTGGACGACGCGCCGAGCCAGGAGCGTATCCTTGCCGAAAACGAGGAGAAGGATAACCGCCACGAGGCGCTCATCGACGCGCTCGACGTGCTCAACGATCGCGAACGGCGCATCTTCGAGGCACGCCGGCTTGCCGACGATCCGATCACGCTGGAGGATCTCGCGTCCGAATTCGGCGTTTCGCGCGAGCGCGTGCGCCAGATCGAGGTGCGGGCTTTCGAGAAAGTGCAGAAGGCGGTCAAGAGCCGCGTCGCCGCCATGGAACTGCCGCCACAGGCGGCGGCTATCGCGGCGCATTAAGTTTCACGACGACGTCACCATCGTCATCGACCTGGCCGGGCCTTGCGCCCGGCCATTTTTTTATCCGGCCCCAACGGAAATACGGCCGTTGCGTTGCCGACCTCTCCAGTCTAACAGGATGGACAGGGGCGCGTCAGGCTAAGAGGTCTACGTTGACCGCGCCCCCTTCCCCATCGAAGAAACGCCGCCCGCCCACGACAGGCGTCGCACTGGTCGCACAAGCGCGGACGCGGAACCGCTGGATGGCGATCGGCATCGCCGGTTTCGTGGCTTCAGTCTTCATCATCGTGATGGTGGGGACCGTCTTGAACAAACGCTATGAGGCGGCCAGATTCCAGGCCGAACATCATGCGACGGTCGCGCACGCGGCGCACTAGCGCGAGGGCCGCTTGGAGCTACTCACCCCAGGCGCGGAACGCTTCCTCGAAGGCGCGCTGGCCGGCTGAGCCCTTTTCGACAGCAAGGATCGCGCGCTTTCCGCTGGTATAGACGATCGGAATGTCGAGCCAGTCGCGCTCCTTGAGCATCTGAATGTTGCGCTGCTTGTCGATATCGACGCCGGACAGACCGATCAGGAAATAGCCGTTGGTGACCTTCACCGCGAGGCCGGCGAGCGGCACGCCGCGCGCCTGCTCGCCCGACTTCATCAGCACGCCGGGTACGTTGCCGATGCCACCCTGATCGAAATCGGCCGGCAAGGTGAACTGAATCTCGATGGTATGGCTTGCCGGCAACGTCTTGTCCGTATTGCGCCGCATCGACAAGGTCATGCGCATGTGGCGTTCCGGAACCTCAACGTCGGCGCGCACGGCGAATTCGGGCGCCAGACCCGGTCCCGGAGATACCGTTTCGGTCCGCCAGATGGCGGAGCCGACATAACGCTTGCTTTGGTTTTCGCCGGCCTCTTGTTCGAAAAGCACCACCTTTTGCGCCACCGCGCCAGCCGGCGCAGTCGCGGTCTTCGGCGTACCCTCGCTTTCACCGATACGGTCGGCGATTTTCGGACGAGCGGGCGCCGGCGTCGCCGGCCGCGGCTTCTGCGGCGTCGTGCTGCGCAAGCTCGCCACCATGGCCGCTATCTGGTTGCGCTGCCAGTAGCCGACGCCAGCACTGCCTGCGATCGCCAAGACCAGAACGACGATAGCGATGATGCGTCCCCAAGGCCGCCGCACTGGCGGCACGTAATCCTCGTGCGCTCCATATGACGAAGGCGGTGGCAACGCGCCTTCCGGCATCTCGTATGGCCGTGGCGGCGGCGCCTCCTCCGCAAGTTCCGGCTCGCTGACCGGCGCATGCTCGTAATCCGGCCGCTCGAAATAATGAGTGTCGCGCGTGTCAGAAACATGCGCGCTTTCGCCGGCGAATGGCCGCTCATACGAGCGCTCATGAGACGGCTCTTGTGACGGTCTTTCGCCGGGCACAGATTCGTAGAATTCGCGGGCCGAACGGCGCGCCTGCGCCGCCGCCCCACCTAGATGGTCGGCTTCGGCAACGGATTCGCGGAAGCTCTGCAGTCCCGGGGCGCGCGGTGGCTCCGGTTCGTCCTGCGGCGCATTGTGTTCTTGCTCCGGCCAGTCCTGCGTGGGCGCGTCGGCTTCCACCCTGCGGATGGCTTCCTCGAGCGCCAGCCGCTCGCGAGTGATGTCGGACTCATCGAGCGGAGGGTCGACGCCACGCAACTGATTGAGCAGCGCCGAGCGCGCGCGATCATACAGCACGCGGCGATTCTCGCCCGTATTGTGTTCGAGCCCGGCAACGGCGCGGGAAATAAGCGCGTGATAGTCAGCCATTACATGCCACGTGGAACAGCTTCTTGTCCTTTTTTCGCCTTCGTCACTCGAACGGGTTTTTCATCAGAATAGTGTCCTCGCGTTCCGGGCTGGTCGACAACAAAGCGACCGGACAGCCGACCAATTCCTCGATTCGCCGCACGTATTTTATCGCCTGCGCCGGCAATTGGGCCCATGAACGCGCATTCGCGGTGGGCTCCTTCCAGCCGCCAATGGTCTCATAAACCGGTTCGACCCGTGCCTGCGCCTGCTCGCCGGCCGGCAGATAATCGATGGTTCGGCCGTCGAGCTTATAGGCCGTACAGACTTTAATCTCGTCGAACCCGTCGAGGATGTCGAGTTTGGTGAGCGCCAGCCCGTCGATACCGCTCGTGCGCACCGTTTGACGTACCAGCACGGCATCGAACCAACCGCAGCGGCGTGCGCGCCCGGTCACTGTGCCGAACTCGTGACCGCGTTCGCCCAACGTCTCGCCGATCTCATTGTCCATCTGATCGGTGGGAAACGGCCCGAGACCGACGCGCGTGGTGTAGGCCTTGCAGATGCCGAGCACGTAGTTGATGGCGTTGGGTCCGAGACCTGAGCCGGTCGCCGCCTGCGCCGCAACGGTATTCGACGACGTGACGTAAGGATACGTGCCGTGATCGATGTCGAGCAGCGCGCCTTGTGCGCCTTCGAACAGGATGCGCTTGCCCTCGCGGCGTTTGTCGTCGAGCAACGACCACACCGAATCCATATAGGGCAGCACGATGGGCGCGACCGCCGCCAGCGGCTCGTAGACGTCGGCCGGCTTGATTTCCGCCAGCTTGTAGCCACGCCGCAACGCGTTGTGATGCGCGAGCAGCCGCTCGATTTTGGGTCCGAGCGCCGGCAGATCGGCGAGATCCATAAAGCGGATCGCGCGGCGCCCGATTTTGTCCTCGTAGGCCGGGCCTATCCCACGGCTGGTAGTGCCGATGCGGGTGGCGGCGCCGTCGGCCTCGCGCACCGCTTCGAGCTCGCGGTGCAGCGGCAGGATCAGCGGAGCATTCTCGGCGACGCGCAGATTGTCAGGAGTCAAGTTGATGCCTTGTTTCTTGAGCTGCGCGATCTCATCGATCAGCGCCTGCGGGTCGACCACTACACCATTGCCGATGATCGATAGCTTGCCCCCGCGCACCACGCCTGATGGCAGCAGCGACAGCTTATAGGTTGTGCCGTCAATTACGAGGGTGTGGCCGGCATTGTGGCCGCCCTGAAAGCGGACGACGATGTCGGCCTGTTCGGACAGCCAATCGACGATCTTGCCTTTGCCTTCGTCGCCCCACTGCGACCCGACGACTACAACATTGGCCATTGAGACTGCTTCCCTGCGCCGCGCCCGGACACTTGCGCCGGAAGCCGCCGGCCAGGTCCACCCTCGGATAAAGGATGCGAGCCGCGGAGGCAAGGCGGGAAGCGCAACCCGCGCTCCGACAAGTCCCTGATCCTACGTCAAAATATCTCAAAAATGCAGCGGTTTGGCCTGCTGCACCTGCGGCAGCGCCCGCACCTTCTCGAGCACTTCGTCCGGCAATTCGCCGTCGATCTCGATCAGTGCCACCGCATTGCCGCCGGGCGTCTCGCGGCCGACATGGAAGGTCGCAATATTGATGCCGGCATTGCCCAAAGTGGATGAGAACGTGCCGATAAAGCCCGGCTTGTCGAGGTTGGTGATGTAGATCATCGACGGCGCGAATTCCGCGTCCATCCGGATGCCCTTGATATTGACGATGCGTGGACGCCCGTCGGCGAACACCGTGCCCGATACCGAGCGGGTCTGCTTTTCGGTCGTGATCGTGACGGTAATCAGGCTCTCGAAATCGCTCTCGGCATCGCGGGTAATCTCCTCGACCGCCATGCCGCGCTCGCGCGCGACCACCGGCGCCGACACCACGTTGACGTCGCCCAGCATCGGCCGCAGCAGGCCGGCGAGCACCGCCGAAGTGAGTGCCCGGGTATTCATCTGCGCCACCGCACCCTCGTAGATGATCTGCAGCTCGGTAATCGGGTTTTCGGTGAGCTGGCCGGCGAAGGAGCCGAGCTTCTCGGCCAGCGCCACGAACGGCTTGAGCCTGGGCGCTTCCTCCGCGCTGATCGAGGGGAAGTTGATCGCGTTGGTGATGGCGCCGCGCAGCAGGTATTCCGACATTTGTTCGGCGACCTGAAGCGCCACGTTTTCCTGCGCTTCCGAGGTCGACGCGCCAAGATGCGGCGTGCACACCACATTGGGCAACTTGAACAGCGGGTTGTCGGTCGCCGGTTCCTGCGCGAATACGTCGAAAGCGGCGCCGGCGACATGGCCGGACGTCAACGCCTCCGCAATTGCCACCTCGTCGACGAGGCCGCCGCGCGCGCAATTGATGATGCGCACGCCTTTTTTCGTCTTCTTGAGCGCAGCACCGTCGATGATATTGCGGGTCTTGTCGGTGAGCGGGGTGTGCAGCGAGATAAAATCGGCGCGCTTGAACAGCTCGTCGAGCTCGACCTTCTCCACGCCGAGATCCTTGGCGCGTTCATGCGACAGGAAGGGATCATAGGCAATCACCTTCATGCGCAGCCCAAGGCCGCGGTCGGCGACGATCGAGCCGATATTGCCGCAGCCGATGACGGCGAGCGTCTTGCCGAAGATTTCAACGCCCATGAACTTGTTCTTCTCCCACTTGCCGGCGCGCGTCGAAAAATCGGCTTCCGGTATCTGGCGCGCCAAGGCGAGCATCAACGAGATGGCGTGCTCGGCGGTGGTGATCGAATTGCCAAAGGGCGTATTCATCACGATGATGCCCTTGGCGGTCGCTGCCGGGATATCGACATTGTCGACGCCAATGCCGGCGCGGCCGATCACCTTCAGGTTCTTGGCCCATTCCAGAACTTTCGGCGTCACCTTGGTGGCCGAGCGAATGGCAAGACCGTCGAAATCGCCGATGGTGGCGGCAAGTTTCTCCTTGTCCTTGCCGAGAGCGGGCTGGAAATCGACCTCGATGCCGCGATCCTTGAAGATTTGCACGGCGGCGGGGGAAAGAGCGTCGGAGATGAGAACTTTGGGCATGGGATTCAATCCGAATGTTGCAAATTTTCTGACGTCATCGTCCGCGAAGGCAGACGATCCAGTACTCGCAAACGTTCGCTTTGGAGCCGCGGCGCTTGCGATTACTGGTTGCCCGCTTGCGCGGGCACAACAATGATCGTTACGCCGCTTTCGGCAGCGCGGCCTTGGCTTGCGCGAAGGCCCAGTCGAGCCAGGCAGTAAGTGCTTCGACGTCGCTTGTTTCCACCGTGGCGCCGCACCAGATGCGCAAACCTGGCGGAGCGTCGCGGTAATTGGCGATGTCGTAGGCAACGCCTTCCTTCTCCAACAGGCCGGCAAGGTTCTTGGCGAAGGCGGCCTGTGCATCGGCGGCAAGCCCGGTGACCGCCGGATCGACTACCTTCAGGCACACCGAGGTGTTGGAGCGCTGTTCGGGCAAGCGCGCGAGATGATCGATCCAGGGCGTGCGCGCAACCCAATCGGCAAGCGCCTTGGCGTTGGCGTTGGAGCGCTCGACGGTTGCCTTGAGACCGCCCACCGCTTTCGCCCAATCGAGCGCGTCGAGATAGTCCTCCACGCAGAGCATAGACGGCGTATTGATGGTCTCGCCGACGAAGATGCCTTCGTTGAGCTTGCCGCCCTTGGTCATGCGGAAAATCTTCGGCAGCGGCCATGGCGGCTTGTAGGTTTCAAGCCGTTCCACCGCGCGTGGCGACAGGATCAACATGCCGTGCGCGGCTTCGCCGCCGAGCGCCTTCTGCCAGGAGAAGGTGACGACATCGAGCTTCGGCCAATCGAGCTTTTGCGCGAAAGCGGCCGAGGTCGCATCGCAGATGGTCAGGCCCTGACGGTCGGCGGCGATCCAATCGCCATTGGGCACACGCACGCCGGAGGTGGTGCCGTTCCAGGTGAAGACGACGTCGGTCGAAAAATCAACTTTGGCGAGATCTGGCAGTTCGCCATAAGGCGCCTTCAGCACCGTGACGTCTTTCAGCTTGAGCTGTTTTTCAACGTCGGTGACCCATCCTTCGCCGAAGCTTTCCCAGGTCAGCATCGTCACGGCCTTGGCGCCCAGCAGCGACCACAGCGCCATTTCAACGGCACCCGTGTCGGAGGCCGGCACAATGCCTATTTTGTAATCGGCCGGGACTTGGAGAATTTCGCGGGTGAGATCGATGGCGCGCTTGAGCTTCGCCTTGCCGATCTTCGACCGGTGCGAACGTCCGAGGCTTGCGTCTGTGAGGGCTTGCAGGCTCCAGCCGGGGCGCTTGGCGCAAGGACCGGACGAGAAGTGCGGAGTTACCGGCCGCACGCCGGGCTTCACGTCTGTCATGTCATCTATCCTTCCAGATAGGCGCCCCTCGTTGGGGAGGGGTGTCCCACTGGCGGACATAGGCCGACGCGCATGCGGCGTCAAGCCACACGTTGGATGAAAACAAAAACGGCGAGGATGTCAGTCGATATTGTAGCGCAGGCCGATGCGAATCTCGTCGCCGGTCAAATCGTCGATGAAGACCTGATTGGCATCGAGCCCGCCACGAACCTGGCCCATATCGATGTGGCGATAGCCGACATCGAGCAACAGGTTGTCCGACAAGGCGTAGCTGAAGCCCGCCATCGCCGCCCAGGCAAAATTCCATGTATGCGCCGGCGGCACCAACGCGGGCTGCGAGGGCGACGTGTTGTACCAATACTCACCGACGCGGGCGCCGCCGAAACCACCGCCGATGTAGGGCGTAAAGCCCCACCAGGTGCCGAGATCGGCATAGGCGTTGAGCATGATGCTGTAGGTTTCGATTTTGGCGTTGAAACTCTGCCCGCCGGACGCGGTCGAGCCGTCGAGATTGCTGCGACCGCCGTAATCGCCGGTCGCGTCGACGCGCAACCATTGCCATTTGTAGCCGAAGCCGGCTCCGCCCATATAGGCGTATTCGAGCGAAGTGTTCGGATAGATCGTGCCGACGTCGTTCGCTGATCCGACATCCTGGAAGCGGTAGCCGAAGTCGCCGCGAATGTACCAGCCGGAGGTGAAGGACACCGGCGCGATCTCGACCGTCTCCGGCGGCGGCAGCGTCGGATAGTCGGCCGCCATGACCGCCGGACCCGACAGCATCAGGGCCGTTCCGGCGAGCACCACTATCTTTGACCAACTCATGACGACTGCTCCTTCACACCACTTCGCTTGCGCAACCCGCACCCTCGGCGGCAGCCGCGCTTATCCACGGCTGCGCAGCGGCGGCGGCGGGGGCGGCGGCGGCGGGGTGTAGACGTAGCGCGGCTCGGGCGCGGGCGCCTCGCAGCAGGTCCAGCGCAAGCCGAGCATGATGTCGCTCGAGGTGAGGTCCTTGAACTTGAAGCTATCCTGCGTGCACGTCACAGAGCAATCGACGGTGTCGGTGATTGAGCCGACGTTGAGGTAGCGGTACGTCAGGTCGATGTTGAAGTTCTTGCTTACGCGTAGGAAACGCCGGCATAGAGCCGCCCAAGCGAAATTCCACTCGCTCGGATTGCGGCCGAAGCCATATCCGCCGTTCGGATTAACGTCGCTGAAATCGGCGAGCGTATTGTAGGCGCCGCCGACACCGGCGCCGATAAACGGCGTGAAGCATTCCCAGGTGCCGAGATCGACGAAAGCGTTGGCGAGGAAGAGCCAGGAATTCAGATAACCCTGATATTCATCGATGCCCCCGGGCGGATATGTGACCAAGGCATAGACGCGCGATTTTGCGCGATATTCAAAGGTGCCTTCGAGGCGCAGCCAATTGTTGACATTGTAGCCGACGCCGCCGCCGATGAAGTAACTGTCAGATATGTCGCTGTGCTGAAGCGTGGCGTTCGTGACCGTCGTATAGTCGAGGTTCGTATCACCGTTGATGCCGACGCCGACGTAGCCGCGCAAATACCAATTGTTGCAGCAGGGCTCCGGTGGGGGCGGCGGCGGCGACCAATCTGCGGCGTGCGCTGTTCCGGCGGCGCTCACGAAGAGCGCGGCGAGCGACGAAATCAAGAAACGCTTACTAGACATGGCATCATCCCTCTCGAATCCGCCGGTCGGCTGACGGCGACGTGGCGAAGCATGAGAGGGACGATGGCAGGAAAGTCTTAAGTGGCGCTTAACCTTGATTTTTAACCACGAAATTTAATCGTCGCACGATGCTTCATGCGCCCGAGCGCATCGATGCGTACCCGTTTGAACGAATCACGTTTGTTAGGAAATCGTTTACGCTTAAGGCGCCAAGAAAACGTCCGTCAGGCGGCGACTTCGGTCAGCGCCTCGACCACATCCGCGACAACCGATTCGACCAGGACTTTGTCGTCGCCTTCGCCCATCACGCGGATCACCGGCTCGGTGCCGGAGGGGCGTACGATCAGCCGGCCGCCAACGCCCAGCTTTTTCTCGGCGGAGGTAATGGCGGACACGACAGCGGCGTTTTCCAGCGGCCTGCCGTTGCGGTAACGCACATTCTTGAGCACCTGCGGCAGCGGCTCGAACCGGTGGCAGACCTCGGATACCGGCTTGTTGCTGCGCTTGACCATGGCCAGCACTTGAAGCGCAGCAATGAAACCATCGCCGGTGGTGGTGTAATCCGACATGATGATGTGGCCGGACTGCTCGCCGCCGAGATTGTAACCGTGGGCACGCATCTGCTCCAGCACGTAGCGATCTCCGACGGGCGTGCGGATCAATTCCAGGCCGATGCTCTTGAGATGGCGTTCGAGGCCAAGATTGGACATCACGGTGGCGACCACGGCGGGCTTGGCCATACGGCCGTCCTGCTGCCAGCTCTCGGCAATCACTGCCAGCAACTGGTCGCCGTCCACCACATGACCGCGCTCGTCGACGATCAGCACGCGGTCGGCGTCGCCGTCGAGGGCAATGCCGATGTCGGCGCGCATTTCCCGCACCTTGCGGCAGAGCGCGGCCAGATCGGTCGAGCCGCATTCCTTGTTGATGTTGAAGCCGTCGGGTTCGACACCGATCGAGATCACATCGGCGCCCATCTCCCACAGCGCGCCGGGCGCCACGCGATAGGCGGCGCCATTGGCGCAATCGATGACGACGCGCAAGCCTTCAAAATTGACGCTCTTGGGGACCGTTAGTTTAGCGAATTCGATGTAGCGGTCCTGCACACCATCGATACGTTTGGCACGGCCGAGCTCGGTGCTGGTCGCGAGCTGAACGGTCAGATCGGAATCGATCAGTTGCTCGATCTTGCTCTCGACCTCGTCGTTGAGCTTGTAGCCGTCGGGCCCGAACAGCTTGATACCGTTATCGTCGAACGGATTGTGCGAGGCCGAGATCATCACGCCGAGATCGGCGCGCATGGAGCGCGCAAGCATGCCGACTGCCGGCGTCGGAATTGGGCCGGTCAGCAGCACGTCCATGCCAACCGAGGTGAAGCCAGCCACCAGAGCGTTTTCGATCATGTAGCCGGAAAGACGGGTATCCTTGCCGATGAGCACGCGATGGCGGTGATCGCCGTTGCGAAAAACCAGACCGGCAGCCTGCCCCACCTTGAGCGCCAATTCGGGTGTAATGACCTTGTTGGCCCGGCCGCGAATGCCGTCGGTCCCGAAATAACGCCGAACCATCCGAATATCCCTCAATCCCGCCCTAACGCCTCAACGCCTTAGCGGCGGCGCCCGCCTTTTACCGGAAACTTCATAATACAGCCAAGGCTGTGGATTTACTTCAAAAATCGTGAGAAATCATTACGAAGCGCGGTTAACAGCGGCTCCGGCAGTTTCGCTGCATTGGCCCCTGTGCTACCGGGATTAACTGTCATCCCCAGAGTTATCCCCATGAAGAGGCTGACCTGCATCGAGGACCTGCGCGTGCTTGCCCGCCGCAAGGTGCCGCGCGCCTTTTACGATTATGTCGATACAGGCTCCTACAACGAAGAGACCTATCGCGCCAACCGGACCGATCTGGAGGCGATCAAGCTGCGTCAGCGCATCCTCGTGGACGTGTCCGCGCGCAGCCTCGCCACGACAATCGTCGGCCAGCCGGTGTCGGCGCCGTTTGCACTGGCACCGATCGGCCTGTGCGGCATGCAATACGGCGACGGCGAGATCCTAAGCGCGCAGGCGGCCAAAGACGCCGACATCCCCTTCACGCTGTCGACCATGTCGATCTGCTCGATCGAGGACGTGGCACAGGCGACAGGCAGTCCGTTCTGGTTCCAGCTTTACGTCATCAAGGATCGCAGCTTCAGCAAGGATATTCTCGAGCGCGCCTGGAACGCTAAATGTAACGCGCTGGTGTTGACGGTCGACCTCCAGGTGCTCGGCCAGCGTCACCGCGACATCAAGAACGGCATGACGGTGCCGCCGGAAATTCGCATCAAGAACATCATCGACATCGCCAGCAAACCGCGTTGGGCTTGGAGCATTCTCAACGGCAAGCGCAAAACGTTTGGCAACTTAGCCGGCCATGTGAAGGGCATGGACAACGTCAACCAGCTCGCGGCGTGGACTGCGCAGCAGTTCGATCCGGCGCTCTCCTGGCGGGACGTCGAGTGGATCAAGTCGATCTGGCCCGGCAAGCTGATCATCAAAGGCATTCTCGACGCGGAAGACGCGCGCACCGCCGCCAAGCTCGGCGCCGACGCCATCGTGGTGTCGAACCACGGAGGACGCCAGCTCGATGGCGCGCCGTCCTCGATTTCGGCGCTGCCGGCGATCGCCGACGCGGTCGGCTCGGACACCGAAGTATTGTTCGACGGCGGTATCCGTACAGGCGCTGATATCTTGCGCGCATTGGGTCTCGGCGCGCGCGCCTGCCTGATCGGCCGCGCCTACATCTACGGGCTGGGCGCCGCCGGGCGTCCGGGCGTCGACCGCGCGATCGAAATTCTCAAGAGCGAGTTGAGCATCGCCATGGCGCTCACTGGCATGAACTCGATTGCCGAAATCGGACGCCATGTAATCGTCGGCGGTGCGGACGCCGACGAAACGAAGAAGCCGGCGGCAAGGAAGCGAAAACGTCCGGCCCAGAGTTAGGGCGGGGCCTCCTTGGCCGTCATGGCCGGGCATAGGCTGTCAAAGACGAGCGTGAACGCCATTTAGACCCGGCCATCCATGATGCCGCTCGACAACGAAAACCGCGATAACGCAATGCGCCTTCGATGCTCACCGTGCCTGCGCGGGTCGAGCCCGCGCATGGCCCCTTGAAAGTAACTTTGCCAGCGGCTCAGGTTTCTTTCAGACCCAGAGCCAGGTCATTGCCGGTGGCGCCGTAGTATTTGTACGGCAGGAACTTTCCGGTCATGCCGAGACTGACGCGATCGCCTTTGGGGTCGGCCTTGCGTGTAATGTCCATATCGAAATCGATCGCCGACATAATGCCGTCGCCGAATTCTTCCTCGATCAGCGCCTTGAGTGCCGGGCCGTTGACCATGATCAGCTCGTAGAAGCGGTAGATCAGCGGATCGGTCGGCGGCATCGGCGTGCCGGTGCCGCGGAACGGCACTTCGTTGATCAAGATTTCTTCGCTCTTCGATAGACCGAACAGCTTGGCGGCGTTGGCCGCCTGCGGCTTGGTCAGTTTCATCTGGCCGAGAATCGCACCCGTGATGAGGATCGCCGACATGCCGCCGATCTGCTCGCAGATGTATTTCCACGTCCAGCCTTTCTCGCGCTTGATGTCGAGAAGTTTTTCAGTGAGGTCAGACCGTGTCATCGTCGTTTCCTTTCTTGAGACACTTGGCAGGTGTATTGAAATTTCTCAGCCTTCCAGACCGAAGGGGTGAGTCATTGCGTCGCCCCCGCTAGCTGCAATGGCTGTGGTCGGTTTCGACCGCCGCCGGCCGAGAGGTGGTAAGATCCTGCGCCGTGATCTTGTCGACCGGCTTCGGGATCTTGAATTCACGACGCACACCGCCGAGAAAAACTGCGATGACGGTTTCGACGTCGGGGCAATCCGTCTCGCCGCAAGCGATTTCGGCGACGAAGACACTGTCGTCCGGCGCAAGACCGAAACTGGATCGAACCATGTCTTTCAACGCACGCGTCTTGCGCGGCGCGGTCCGCGTCCGGCTGCGATGCCCCCGAAGATGTCAGTTGCGAGAACATGGCGACCTACTGAATGCTCAGCTCTTCGGGGATGTCGACCACAATGGCATTGCCGCCATCGGTGCCGGCAATCAGCCGGGTGCCGTCCGACGACCACGCCACGGCCGTGATGGCATCGCCTTGGCTCGCGCGCGCAAGCAGCGCTTCACCTTTCACAATGCCGCCAATGCAGCACGCTGCCGGTCGAATAGCCGCCGGCCACCAATGGGCGTTCCGGATTGGCGGCCACCGCGCTGACCAGCCCATTATAGACGTAGCCGATCTCGATCGGCGGCTTGCCGCCCGGACCGCCGTCGGCAAACGACCAGGCGGTAATGACATCGGCGCCGGTGCAGATCGAGGAACGGTCCGTGGTGTGAGCCAGTTCATGCCGTGGATCTTGTGCGGGTAACCGCCCAGACGCAGATCGCCGAGCGTGACCAGATCCCAGACATGCAGCTCGCGTTCCTGGGTCGCGGAGACCACGTAACGGCCGTCCGGCGACCAGCTCACGCCGATATGCGAGCCCTTCCATTCGAGCCGGTGCTCGCGCGCGCCGTTTTCGGCCGAGAAGATCGACAGGCCGTCGACATGCGCGGCGGCCAGACGCCGGCCTTCGGGCGAGAAACTCAGGCCGGACATCGAGCTCGGGAAACGCATCATGTTCGAATTGCAGCCGACCGCCGGAATCGATCACGACAAGGCGGCGTGCGGCCGTGACGGCGATCAACCGCCTTGTCGGAGTGAGCGGCCAGCGCGTCGACCCAGAGCTCGCCGAAGTTGAAAATCGATTCACCGGCTGCCGGGCCGCCCGCGCCGCAGATAAACCTTGCCGTCCTGTCCGGCGCTGACGAAGCCGTCCTGGAACGGCAGCAGCGCTGTAGCCGCGCCGGTGTGGCGCGCCGCGATCGCCTCTTCCGGTCCGAATGCGGGCTTGTCGTCCGTCCCGCTCGATGGTGCGCACACGCACCGTGCCGTCGCCGAGCGCAAACGCCGCCCGGTCACCGCCGACAAGCAACGTCACCGCCGTGATGTTGGCGGGGAAACGATGCTCTGCCTGTTCGAGCAGCGGCGACACCACCCGCGCGCCGAGATCGATGCTTTGGTTTCAGCCAGGCTCATGATGCCACACAGGCCTTGAACGCGCCTTCCAATTCGGCTGGCGTCGAGATTGCGGCCGATGAAGACGAGACGGCTTGAGCGCGCCTCATCCGCCGACCACGGCGAGCCCCAGTCGCTGTCCATCACCATGTGGATGCCTTGGAACACGTAGCGCCGGTCCTGGCCTTTCAGCGAGAGGATGCCCTTGCTGCGCAGCACGTCGGTGCCACGCTGCATGATGAATTCGCGCATCCAGGCGGAAAACTTTTCCGGTTCCAGCGGCTGATCCGAATGCAGCGAGATCGACACGATGCTGGCGTCATGCTCGTGGTCTTCCGGATCTTCCTCGAGAAAGCCCGGTTCGACCTCCAGCAGACGTTTGAGGTCGAACGAGCCGCGATCGAGCACCTGATCGAGCGGCACGGTCGCCTTCACCGCATGGTGGATACGCGCGAACTTATTGAGCGAGCGGATTTTGGCCTCGATCTTCTCGACCGTTTCAGCCGATCGACCAGATCGGTCTTGTTGATCGACGATCACGTCGGCGAAGGCGATCTGCTCTTCGGCCTCATGCGCGCTATCGACCTGATCGAGGAAATGGTGCGCGTCGACCATGGTCACGACCGAATCGAGCGCGACGCGGTCGCGCAGATCGTCGTCGACAAAGAAGGTCTGGATGACCGGCGCCGGATCGGCGAGTCCAGTGGTTTCGATCAGCACGCCGTCGAAACCCTCCGCGCGCTTCAAAAGGCCGCTGATGATGCGGATCAGATCGCCGCGAACGGTGCAGCAGATGCAACCGTTGTTCATTTCGAAGATTTCTTCGTCGGCGCCGATGACGAGATCGTTGTCGATGCCGATCTCACCGAACTCGTTGACGATCACCGCAAAGCGCTTGCCGTGATTGGTCGGTAAGAATCCGATTGAGCAGAGTCGTCTTTCCGGCGCCCAGATAGCCGGTCAGCAGAGTCACCGGGACTTTGGTGGTATCGAGCATTGAACGATGACCTCACACGTTACGACAGCCCGGGCGACGATGAGGGCCGCGGACGGGACTCCGCCCGCGGCCGGTTTGCTTACCAGGGACCGGAAACAGCATGGCGCTGATCGCGACCATGCGCGACGCCAACCATGGCGCCGCCGGCAACGCGCGGCGCTGGCAATGCCAGTGTGCCGGAACGCTTCTGCAGCAGTTCGAACACCGATGCCGCGGCAAAGGCGATCGACGAACTGGATGATGGCAAAGCCGGCGAGATAGGCATACAGCGGCGTCGGTTCGGCGCCGAAGATGCTTTCGCGCATAGGCGTAGCCGTGGAAGATGCCGGCGAAGCCGACGAGCCCCGCAAACAGCGGCGCCGATAGGCGCACAGTTGGCGATGACCGCAACCGCCATCAGCAGAATGCTGGCAACAATGGCGGCCTCGGCAAAGGGCATATTCAGGCGGAACAGATGCAGCGCCGCGCCCGCCCAGGTGCCGCCAATGAAGGCGAGCGGCAACAGAATCTTGCGTCCCAGGATGCCGGCCAGCAGGCCGACGCCGACGATGAACAGGAAATGGTCGACGCCGATGATCGGATGGCCGATGCCCGACAAGAAGCCTTGCGCGAAGGTGTCCGGCATTTTGCCGCCCATGACGTGATGCGCAAACGCCGGTGTCGATGGCGGCCAGCGCCGCGACAGCCGCGCCAAAACCCACGATCCGTTGCTTGAAAGTCATGCTTTTTACTCCTCTTTGATTGCTGGCGCGCTCGGCGACGCCGTCCCCTCGTTTCAACAGGCTCTACGTCCGTTACGCGACCGTCCTTCTCATCTGTTCTGCCTCACGAAACCTTGCGTTTTGCCTCGCGCACACTCTCGTTCTGCGTTCTTCGCGCTTGCGGCCGCACCACCGGCGGCTGCTTCGGGTCGTACGAACTCGATGTAATCTCTCTGTTGGAAGCTCTCCGAGCGATTGACCAGAAATTCGATCAGGTGATTGCGCATCGGGTAGTAGTTCGGGTGCCGATGCATGTCGTGGCGCGAGCGTTCACGCGGCAGCGTGTTCTGGACGATCTCGCAAACGCGCGCCTCCGGACCGTTGGTCATCAGGATAATGCGGTCGGCGAGCAGGATCGCTTCGTCGATATCATGGGTGATCATGAAGCAGGTCTGTCGCGTCCTGGCGCAGATCTCCAGCAGCTCCTCCTGCAGGCTGCCGCGGGTTAGCGCGTCGAGCGCCGAGAACGGCTCGTCCATCAGCAGGATTTTCGGCTCGATCGAAAAGGCGCGCGCGATGCCGACGCGCTGCTTCATGCCGCCGGACAGTTGCGCGGGCTTCTTGTCTTCGGATCCGGTCAGGTGAACCAGGTCGATATATTTTTGACATTGCTCGCGCACCTTGGCCTTCGACCATTTGGGCCAGCGCGATTCCACCGCAAAGGCAATGTTGGCATGCAGGCCGTCATCCACGGCATCAGCGCGTGGTGCTGGAACACGACGGCGCGATCGAGGCTCGTGCCCGACACTTCCTTGCCGTCGACGATGACGCCACCGGAACTGGCGGCGTCGAGGCCGGCGAGGATGTTCAGCAGCGTGGTCTTGCCGCAGCCGGAATGGCCGATCAGGCAAACGAACTCGCCTTCCTCGACGCCGAACCAGAGATCGCCGAAGACTTCCGTGTCGCCTTTGCCGTCCGGGGTCGGAAAGCGCTTGGCGAGATCCTCAACGGAGATCAGATATTTCTCAGTCATGCGCGTCCCGTCTCGGCCAATGAATTAGTTCGATGCCGGAGTTTGCTCTATTCAGCATAGGCAACCAGATGTGCAGCGCGTGCCAGTATCTGATCGAGGGCCATGCCGATCACCCCGATAAAGAAGATGGCGCTGATGACGCCGGTGATCGACAGATTGTTCCATTCGTTCCAGACGAAGTAACCAATGCCGGTGCCGCCCACGAGCATCTCGGCAGCGACGATCACGAGCCAGGCAATGCCGATGGAAATTCGCATGCCGGTGACAATGGTGGGCGCCGCCGCCGGCAGGATGACCTTCCAGGCCGTCCGCGATGGGCGACACTTCCAAGTGTTCGGGCGACATTGAGCCATTCGCGCCGCACGCCGGCGACGCCGAATGCGGTGTTGATCAGCATCGGCCAGACCGAGCAGATGAAGATCACGAAGATCGAAGAAAGGCTGGAGTCCTTGATGGTGTAGAGCGCGAGCGGCATCCAGGCGAGCGGCGATATCGGCTTGAGAATCTGGATATACGGATCGAGCGCGCGCTGCGAACACCGGCGACATGCCGATGAGGAAAGCCGAGCGGGATGGCAACAAGTGCCGCGAGCACGAAGCCGATCGTCACCCGCGCCAGCGAATAGGCGAGCTGGATGCCGATGCCCTTGTCGTTCGGGCCGACGTCGTAAAACGGATTGGTGATGTGCTTCCAGATCGCCTTGCCGACTTCCAGGGGCCCCGGCATGGCCGAGGCCCCCTTTGCTGTGGCGCCCATCAGCTTGGCGTATTCGGGGTCCATCGAGACCGCGGGGCCGCTCTGCGACTGCACATAGAGATGCCACACGAACAAGAACAAGCCGAACAGGACGACGGAAAGAACGGCCGATCGCATCCTGAGCGAAACTTTCATCCATTGCGTGCTCCCGAATGTCCAAACTTTGCGCGTTGAGGCGTCAGGTCCGCTTGATGGCGAAGCTTTCGATGTAGTCTTCGGGCTTCGCCGGATCGAACGTCCTTACCCATGATGGTGTACTTCTGGTACGTGGTCTCCGGCGGCTTGCCGTAAGGCCCACCCAGCTTCATCTCGACATCACCGCTTTTGCGTCGGTGGCGAGATAGACCTGCTCGGCGACGTCCTTGTAGTTGACGTCACCCTTCACATAGCCCCACCGCTTCATCTGGGTGAGGATCCAGACCGCCATCGAGTGGTAGGGGAACGGATCGAAGTCGATCCGGTCGGGCACGTTCTTCACGTTGCCGAGACCGTCCGCATAGCGGCCCGTCAGCACCTGCTCGAGCACCGTCACCGGCTGGTTGAGATAGTTCTTCGGCGCGATCGCCGCGGAAATATCCTTGCGGTTGGCCTTGTCGGACGCGAACGCCGTGGCGTCGAGAATCGACTTGAACAGCGCCAGGAAGGTGTTCGGGTTATTCGTCGATGAAGCTCTGGCTCGCCGCAAAGGCGCAGCACGGGTGACCCGGCCAGATGTCCTTCGTCAGCTTGTGCAAGAAGCCCACGCCGTCATAGACCGCGCGCTGATTGAACGGGTCGGGCGAGAGATAGCCGTCGACGTTGTCGGCGCGCAGATTGGCCACCATTTCCGGCGGCGGCAGGACGCGGATTTGGATGTCCTTGTCCGGATCGAGGCCGTGCTTCCGCCACGTAGTAGCGCAGCAGGAAGTTGTGCATCGAATATTCGAAGGGCACAGCGAACTTGAACCCCTTCCACATCTTGGGGTCGTTCTTGTCCTTGTGCTTGTTGTGCAGAGTGATGGCCTGGCCGTTGATGTTTTCCACCGCCGGCATGGTCCATGGCCGCGCCACCGAACCGGCGCCGACCGTGATGGCGAGCGGCATCGGCGTCAGCATGTGCGCCGCGTCGTATTCGCCCGAAAGCGACTTGTCGCGGCTCACCGCCCAGCCCGCCGTCTTGATGACGTAAACGTCGAGGCCGTACTTCTTATAGAAGCCCATCGGGTGGGCCATGATGATCGGCGTCGCGCAGGTGATCGGCACGAAACCGACGTTCAGCTTTTGACTTTTCCAGCGGTCCCTTGGCATCGACGATGGCCGCCTTGACCTTGTCGAGCGGGATGAACTGGGAGATGGCGGCGAGCGCCGTCGAGGTTCCAACCGCGCGCAGGAAGTTGCGGCGGTTCATGTCGGTACCGAACAGGCCCTTCATGACTGCGGATTCGACACAACGCGCCAGCACGGCGTCCTGATCGTCCCAGGTCGGTTCGTCGAGTTCGCGGCGGCTTCGGGCGGCCGCCTGCTGTTCCTGCTTCTCGACAATCTGGATCGGCTTGGCGCCAGCCTTGCTGTAGAAGCGGGAATCGGCAAAACGCGGATCGGTCGCGGTGACCATTCATCATCGCGACCTGATGCTCGTACATCGAGGCATGCAGCCCGCACGGACAACCCGTCCCAGAGCAACTGGTTGGGATCGAAGGGATTGCTAAGAGCTCCCATGTGTGTTCACCAAATGTCGATCTGCGCGCGCGCAGATCAGGCCCAGGCCGTCCTCAGCCCAGTTGATCCCTTGCGCCGCCATTAGCGCCAAGGACCGGTTCAATTCCCCAACCGCTCGTCCTCAAACGATCGGGGTTCGTCTCGTTCAGGCGGCGCTCCCGCCGCCTAACCCAAGAGTTCCTTCGCAGCGATAATCGAGCGCGCCACATCCGGCATCGGAATGTTGCGTTCCATCGACCGCTGTTGAATTTCGCGAAACGCGTCCTGTTCGGAGATGCGGCGCTGGGTCATGAGAATGCCCTTCGCCCGTTCGACCAGCTTGCGGTGTTCGAGCTCACGCTGCAGCGCTTCGATCTGCTCATCCGCCCCCTGCATGCGCGCGAATGTCGCCATGGCGCTGTGCGCGGCGCAGCGGAAGCGGTCCGCGGTAATTCCGATTGGCAATATGGAATCGGCGCCTGCCTCGATCGCAACGGCGACATCGCCCGGCGCATCACCTTCCGAGACCAGCAGGATCGGCAGCGAACCTGCTTGGCGAGCCGCGCGGATTTGTTCACAGGTGTCGTGGTCGAGCGTTGCGGCATAGAGGATGAGCAAGTCGGCGATGCCCGGCGGGCTCGCACGCATCGCCTCGACATTGGCAAACGAAGCCACCACCAAAAACCCCCGATCTTCCAAAAGCGACCGCAAAAAGCGGTGACGCTCCTGGTCGGCATCCACGAGCAAGGCACGAAATCGCTGCGGCTCCTTCAGCCGGACATCCATCGGCGCCACTGCATCGCCCAAGACCACAAACGGTTGGAAAGAGATCAGCAAGAACGGTGCCAAGCCAATTCCGAGGAACCGGGCCTGACGGCGTCGGGAAATCGACCGTTGCCCAGCACGGTCGCAGCTGCTGAGCAGCAGCGTCCAAATTTTGAGCAACCGCATTGAAGGCGATTGAATTGGCACGCTTTCTTGTGCGTGTTAGCGGGCACGAACTGGTGCGCCATTGGGCAATTCCGTCTCCCTGAACCGTTTGAAATTCGCACCGCACAATTTTGTGGTCGTGACAGGGATCCTCAATTAGCTCAATAAAATATGGGATATCTGATCACATGACCGGCCCAGGCCTGCGGGTGTTCGCATTTGCGAATTGAACGCTACGAAGTGTCGTGATACACAAAAATTCGTAGTTCAAATTACGAGCTTTCGTAACGGCCCGTCATCGGAGTGCGTCGCGATGTTGAACGTCACCGATCGCCCCCTTCGCGAAACCAACTCCGGTCCCCACGTCACCAGCCAAGTTGTTACGAGCCAAGTCTTCGATATCAGCGCCGACGCCATGCTGATTGTCGATCCGTTTGGCGACCGCATCCTCGACGTCAATCCGGCCGCTTGCCAATTGCTTGGTTATGACCGCGCGCTGCTGCGCGAGATGAAGTTCAGCGCACTCCATCCCGGCCAGGTGCCGGCGCTGGTGGTGTTCACACAAGCCGTGCTGGCGAAAGGCGAGTTCTGGACCCATTCGCTCACGCCGCGCCACGCCGCTGGCAAAGAGCTCAAGCTCGAATATTTCGCCACCCGCCTGACGAATGCGAGCGGCCAGACGCTGCTGATCCGGCTCAGCGACCTGATCGAACGGCGCCGCCGCGAGGTCGATGCCGAAGCGGAAAATTTCGTGCGTGGCGGCATCGCCGAATGGCAACGCGTCGAGCGTTTCTTCCGCGACATCGAGCGCGAAAACCAGCTCATCCTGCGCGCGGCCGGCGAAGGCATTTACGGCGTCAACGCCGAAGGCAAGACCACCTTCGTCAATCCGGCGGCGGAACGCATGCTGGGCTGGAAGGCGGAAGAGCTGGTCGGGCGCGACATGCATGCACTGGTGCATCACACCCATCCCGACGGCTCGCGCTACCAAAACTACGATTGCCCGATTTACGCTGCGTTCCGCGACGGCGCCGTGCATCGGGTCGAGCATGAATTGTTCTGGCGCAAGGACGGCACGTCGTTCTGGGTCGAATACACCTCGACGCCGATCCGCGACCGCAGCAACTTGATTGGCGCCGTTATCGTGTTCCGCGATATTACGCAGCGCCGCGAAGCAGACGACAAGCTGCGCGCCGCGTTGAAGGAAGTCGACACGCTGCGTGAACGGCTCGAACTGGAAAACGCCTATCTGCAGGAGCAAATCCGTCTCGACAGCGATCATCGCGGCATCGTCGGGCGCAGTGCCGCGATCCGCAAAACGCTTCAGCAAATCGAGCTGGTGGCGCCGACCGACGCAAGCGTCCTCATCACCGGCAAATCCGGCACCGGCAAGGAGCTGGTCGCGCGCGCTATCCACGACGCGAGCAATCGCTCGAAACGGACGCTGATCCGCGTCAACTGCGCGGCAATACCTGGCGATCTGTTCGAAAGCGAATTCTTCGGCCATGTCAAAGGCGCGTTTACCGGCGCGCTGCGCGACCGCGTCGGCCGTTTCGAGCTCGCCAATGGCGGCACGCTGTTTCTCGACGAAGTCGGCGAAATTCCACTCGCGCTGCAAGGCAAGCTGTTGCGCGTCTTGCAGGAGGGTCAGTTCGAGCGCGTCGGCGAGGAGCGCACGCGCCGCGTCGACGTCCGTGTCATCGCCGCCACCAATCGCGACCTCAAGACGCTGGTGCGGCAAGGCAAGTTCCGCGAGGACCTTTACTTCCGACTCAACGTCTTTCCGATCGAGCTGATGCCGCTGCGCGAGCGGACCGACGACATTCCATTGCTGGCTATGCACATCCTCGGCGAGGCGAGCCGCAAACTCAACACCGGCGAATTGCGGCTCACCGAAGCCGACGCCCGGCGGCTGACGCAATATTCCTGGCCGGGCAACGTGCGCGAATTGCAGAACGCCATCGAACGCGCCGCAATTCTCGCGCGCAACGGCCGCATCCGCATCGATCTGCCCGACATCGGCACACCGCTCACCGCACGCAAGCGGGTGCCGGCCGCCGCGTCCAAGCAGCCTTTTCTGACCGACGAGGACCGGCGCGACCGCGACCGCGTCAATATCATTGCTGCGCTGGAAGCCTGCGGCGGTCGCGTCTTCGGCCGTGGCGGCGCCGCGGAACTGCTTGACGTCAAACCGACGACGCTCGCCTCGCGCATCAAGACGCTCGGCATCAAGAATGAATGGAAATCCCGTCCCGCTGCAGCGGAGTAGTCTTGCGCCGACGGCTTGCCAAAGCGGCCGCCCCATGCCACGGCAAAACCCATGACAGCGGATGTGACGATCAATGAGGGTGCGCGGCTCACTCCGCATCCCTTGCGCGCCGCGATTCTCGGCGAGGTCCATGCGCGGCCCTTCACGGCCATCGAGACACCGCGCCGTATCCTGCATTTTGCCTTCGATACCGGCGCCGACGCCGGCAAGCTCGACCGCAAGGCCTTGGCCGAGTTCTGCGCCCGGCGCGGGCTCGATCTCTTGAAAGATGGCGCCAAGCACCACCGCGTCACGCTCGGCGCAACGACCTTGCGCTGGGAACAGCACTCCGAATTTACCACCTACACCTGGGAGCTGCCGTCGGAGCAGGTGGTGCCATTCCATCCGTCCGCGTCATCGCTGGCGGCACCGATGGCGAGCCTGCCGCAGCCGGGCCCGGTGCTGGTGGCGCTCGACCTGCACCTGCTGGCGGACAATAAAAAGAAGAAGATCACGTTCGAAAAGTTGTTCGACCGCGCCAGCCTGGCGGTGGCGGAAAATTCCGACGGTAGTGCGCTGTTCGCAACCGATTTCCAGCCTGATCCGTCCGGCTTCGTACACGTACTGGTGCTCGACCGCGGACTCGGGCCGGAGCGGGCGGGTGCCGTGGTCCAACGCATCGTCGAGTTGGAAACCTATCGCACATTGGCGTTGCTCGGCCTGCCGCAGGCGCAGCAACTCACTCCGTCCATCAATCGCATCGAAACCCGGCTGGCCGAAGTCGCCGACGAGATGCGGCGCGCCGGCGAATTGACCGACAATCAGCGCCTGCTGGAGGAATTGACCGAGCTGGCGGCCGAACTGGAAGCGGGCGCAACGGCGAGCGCCTTCCGCTTCGGCGCCAGCCGCGCGTACAACGAGATCGTCCAGATGCGGCTCGCCACCATTGGTGAGCGCAAGGTCGAGGGTTTGCCGACCTGGTCGTCGTTTCTGGCGCGGCGCATGTCGCCGGCCATGCGCACCTGCGCCACCGTCGAGGAACGCCAAGCTGACCTGTCGGAAAAACTGGCGCGCGCTGCCAATCTCTTGCGCACGCGCGTCGACGTCGAGCTCGAGCGGCAGAACCGCGATCTGCTCAAGTCGATGAACGATCGCACGCGGCTGCAGCTGCGGTTGCAGACCACGGTCGAAGGCCTGTCGGTGGCGGCGGTGAGCTATTACGTGGTCGGCTTGTTCGGCTACCTCGTGAAAGGCCTGCACGACAAAGGAGTCGAGATCGATGTTACGCTCGCCACCGCGGCATTCGTCCCCATCGCCGTGCTCTGCATCTGGTGGTTGATGCGGCGGATTAGGCGCAAACATATCAAGGGGGCGGAGTGACAACGGCAATCACCCGCCGATAAATTCTCTGTCATGCCCGCGCTTGTCGCGGGCATCGACGTCTTGCTGACTATATAAACGGTCTAGGCGTGGATGGCCGGGACGAGCCCGGTCATGACAACATAAGCGAGGCCGGCCATGCGCAGCGAACGGTTCGAATTTCTCAACAGCAAAGGCGAAAAACTGGCCGCGGTGCTCGATCTGCCGCTGGGCGAGCCCACCGCCTTCGCTTTATTCGCGCACTGCTTCACCTGCGGCAAGGATGTCCGCGCGGCCAAAACCGTCGCCGAACGGCTGGCGATGTGCGGCATCGCGGTGTTGCGCTTCGACTTCACGGGCTTGGGTGGCAGCGAAGGCGAATTCGCCAACACGCACTTTTCGTCCAACGTCGACGACCTGGTCGCCGCCGCCGACCATTTGCGCCAGACGCGGGCCGCGCCGACGTTGTTGATCGGACATAGCCTGGGTGGCGCGGCCGTGCTTGCCGCCGCCCATCGCATCGCCGAAGTACGCGCCGTCGCCACGATCGCGGCGCCATCGGATCCGGCGCACGTCACCGGTTTGTTCAAGGAACATGTCAATACCATCAAGGAACAGGGCGAGGTCGACGTGCTGCTCGCCGGGCGGCCGTTCAAGATCCGGCGCGAGTTTCTCGACGACGTGGCCGAGCAGATGCTGATGGATCGCGTCGCGCATCTGAAAAAGGCGCTGCTGATCTTCCATTCGCCGACCGACGATCTCGTCGGAATCGATAACGCCTCGCACATCTTCACCGCCGCCAAGCATCCGAAAAGTTTCGTGTCGCTTGCCGGCGCCGACCACCTCCTGAGCAAGAAAGCCGACGCGCGCTATGTCGCCAACGTGATTGCGGCCTGGGCCGAACGCTATCTCGATCCGCCGGCGAGCGTCACTGAAGCGCAAAGCGAGGCGGGCGTGGTGACGGTGCGTGAAACGCGCGCCGCAAAATATCAGCAGGAGATCATGAGCGGGCCGCATCGTTTTCTTGCCGACGAGCCGGTGGCGTTCGGCGGGCTCGAACTCGGGACCCGGCCCATACGATCTCCTGCTCGCCAGCCTCGGCGCTTGCACGTCGATGACGATCCGCATCTATGCCGACCGCAAGGAGCTGCCGCTCGAGCGCGTCACCGTGCGGCTCAATCACAAGAAGGTGCACGCCGAGGACTGCGCAGAGTGCGAGAGCAAGGACGGCATGATCGACCGCATCGACCGCAATATCACCCTCGAAGGCAACCTCGACGCCGAGGCGCGCAAGAAGCTGATGGAGATTGCCGACAAGTGTCCGGTGCATAAGACGCTGACGTCGGAAGTGAGCATCCGCACGTTTGAGCGCGCAGCCGAGCAGGTGTAATTTCCGCCGCCATGTCGACCGCCGCCGCGCACGCGCTGACGCAGCAATTCCTCGCCTGGATCGACGAGGCGCCGCGCAGCTATGCCGACGCGGAAGCCTGGCGGCGCAGTTGTCCTCATCTTTCCATCTGGGAAGACGCCATCGCCGGCGGGCTGGTGCGCTTCGAAAACGGGGCCAGCATGAAAGAATCGCGGCTGGTGCTCACCGTCCGCGGCCGGGCACAGCTCGGCAAAGACTGACGACCCCAGAGGGATCAAGGGCTGCCAGGCCGCCCACATTCCTCCCCCTATCCCTTGCGGCTTGACGATCTCAACCGCCTCGGACACACTAGAACAAAACATGAACAATAGATGCTGGAGCGGGTTTGATCGAACCCGTTCTCCCTGTGTCTTCAGAGAGTTAAGTTATGATCGACGCGCTCCGCCAACACCTGCAGAGACTGCAAAAGCCGGCCGGTCTCGACGGCCAGGCTCGGCCCCTGCCTCTCGGTATCGCGGCAATCGACGCCACGCTCGGCGGCGGCCTGGCGCGCGGCGCGCTGCACGAGATTGCGGCCGCGGGCGAGGCCCATGTCGCCGCCGCGGCGGGGTTTGCCTTGGGGCTCATGCCCCCTGACGCCCGCTTGGTCTGGATCGCCGAGGACATGGCATTGGCCGAGAGCGGCGCGCCTTATGGCCCCGGCCTCGATGCCTTCGGGCTTCGGCCCGAAAAGCTGCTGACGGTCGCCGCCGCGCACGGCCGCGACCTGTTGTGGGCGATGGAGGAAGCGCTGCGCTGCCGCGCCGTTGGCACGGTGATCGGCGAACTGCGTCACGGCGAGATCGATAGCGTGGCGGTGCGAAGGCTCTCGCTTGCGGCGAGCGCAAGCGGCGCGCTGGCGCTGCTGTTGCGCGCCTCCCCGCCGCATGACGCCTCCACCGCGGCGACGCGCTGGATCGTGTCCGCCGCACTGCATGAAAGTTTCACCGTGCGTTTGACGCGCAACCGGCGCGGGCCGCGCGGCGCCTGGACCTTGCAATGGAGCACTAACGATGAGCGTTTCGTCTTCGCAGCGCATGCTCAGCCTGTGGCTGCACCGGCTGCCGACCGACCGCATCAAAAGGTCGCGTAAAGAGCAAACCGCGCCGCTCGTCATCTACGGCAAGCGCGGCAATGCCGAATTGCTCACCGCCGTCGATGACGCCGCCGAACGGCTCGGACTTACGTCCGGCCTCGCGCTGGCACAGGCGCGCGCCATGCACCCGGGTATCGAAGCGGTCGCCGAAGATGCCGACGCCGATGCGGCTCTGCTCGAAGCAATCGCCGACTGGTGCCTGCGTTACACGCCGCTGGTGGCTATCGATGCGCCCGACGGTTTGCTGCTCGACATCAGCGGCTGCGCACATCTTTACGGCGGCGAAGACGCGCTGGTGGCGGATATCGCCGGCCGCCTGGAGACGGCGGACTTTGCTTATTCGCTTGCTATCGCCGGCACTATCGGTGCGGCCCACGCCGCCGCGCATCACGGCCGGCCGGGCCGCTTTATGAGCGGCGAGGAGCGCGCTTTGCTTGAGCCGCTGCCGCTTGCCGCGCTCCGGCTCGACGGCGGTACGGTGGCCGCACTGGCCCGCGTCGGCTTGAAACGCATCGGCGACATTCTCGATCTTCCGCGCAGCCCCCTCACCGCCCGCTTCCACTCTGATCTGTTGCGTCAACTCGACCGCGCCTTGGGCAACGAGCATGAGCCGCTTAACCCCCGGCTGCCGGTGGCGCCTTATGTCGCCGAGCAACGCTTTGCCGAACCGATCGCGCGCGAGGATGACGTGCTCACGAGCGTCGCGCGGCTGGCGCAACGCCTACAGCTTGCGCTTGAGCGGCGCGGCGATGGCGCCCGCCGCCTCGAACTCACACTGTTCCGCACCGATGGCGCGCTGCGCCGGATCGCCGCCGGCACGTCGCGTCCTTTGCGCGATCCGGCCGCCATCCGCGCGCTGTTTAGCGAGCGCCTGGCCGCGCTTGCCGACGCGTTCGATCCCGGCTTCGGCTTCGACATGGCGCGGTTGTCGGTTGAGGTGGCCGAGCCCTGCCCGCCTGAGCAAATTGGTATCGGCAACGCGGAAGACCAGGCCGAACTCGACCGCCTGGCCGATCGCTTGAGTGCGCGGCTGGGCGCCCAGCGCGTGCGCCGGCCGGTCGTGCAGGACAGCCATATCCCCGAGATCGCCGGCACATGCATCCCCGCGCAAATGACCGGCACCGATAACGGCTGGGCGGATTTTCGTCATCACCGCAGCAACGCCGGCCTCGCGCCGCGGCCCTTGCGTCTGCTGACGCGGCCGGAGCCGATCGAGGCCGTCGCCGAAGTGCCGGACGGCCCGCCCTTGCGGTTCCGATGGCGACGCGCGCTGCATGAGATTGTCGCCGCCGAGGGCCCCGAGCGGATCGAAGGCGCTTGGTGGAGCGAACATGGTGGTCATTCTTTCGGAAACCTTGCACGCGACTACTTCCGCGTCGAGGACAGCCACGGCCTGCGCTTCTGGCTGTTCCGCGCCGGGCTCTATCGCGACCTCGTGCAAGGTGCCGCCGCGCCCGCCTGGTTCCTGCACGGGACGTATGCGTGAGTTCGAGAATGAGTTATGCGTTATTTCGAATTCGCCTGCGCCTCTAATTTCTCTTTTCTGCGTGGGGCCTCGCATCCGGAAGAGCTGATAATGCAGGCGCAGGGCATCGGCCTCGCCGGCCTCGGCCTCTGCGACCGCAATTCGGTCGCCGGCGTGGTGCGCGCGCATCTCGCCAAACGCGAGCAGAACTTATCGCTCGCCTATCATCCGGGTGCGCGGCTCGTCTTCGCCGACGGTACGCCGGACATTTTGGTTTATCCGCGCGACCGCGCCGCCTGGGGCCGGCTGACCCGTCTGCTGACGGTCGGCAATCTGCGCGGCGAAAAAGGCGAGTGCATTCTCGCGCTCGACGACCTCATCGCGCATGCGTTCGGGTTGGAATTGGTCGTGATGGGCGGCGATGCGTCATTGCTGACCCGGCTGCACGCCACCGCCCCCGGTCGCGTCCGCCTTGCCGCTGCGATGCTCTATACCGGACGTGACAAGACGCGGCTCAAACGCACCGCCGAGACGGCGCGCGCGGCGCAGGTGCCGCTGATCGCCGTCAACGACGTGCTCATGCACCATCCCGACCGTCGCCCGCTCGCCGACGTGCTCACCTGCATCCGCGAGAAGGTCACCATCGACCGCGCCGGGCGAAGACTGGCGGCCAATGCCGAACGGTTCCTCAAGCCGCCGAAGGAAATGGCGCGGCTGTTTCGCGACGCGCCGGACGCGGTCACGGAAACGCTGCGCTTAAACGAAGCCCTCACCTTCTCGCTCGACGAACTGCGCTACGAATATCCCGACGAGCAGGTGGAAGGCTTCAGCAATGCGCAGGAGGCGCTGACGCATCTGGCCTATGAAGGCGCCAAGCAGCGCTACCCGAATGGCATTCCTGACAAGGTGCGCGCCGGCATCGCGCATGAACTGAAACTGATCGCACAGCTCTCCTACGCGCCCTACTTCCTCACCGTCTACGACATCGTGCGTTATGCACGTAGCCAAGGCATCCTCTGCCAGGGCCGCGGCTCGGCGGCCAATTCCGCCGTCTGCTTCTGCCTCGGCGTTACCGAGGTCGACCCCGAGCGCGCCGATCTTCTGTTCGAACGTTTCATTTCGCCGGAGCGGCGCGAACCGCCCGACATCGACGTCGATTTCGAGCACGAGCGGCGCGAGGAGGTCATCCAATACATCTACAGGAAATACGGCCGCGAACGCGCCGGCATCGCCGCCACGGTGATTTCCTATCGCGGCCGTTCCGCCATCCGCGAGGTCGGCAAGGCCTTCGGCCTGAGCGAGGACACCATCGGCGCGCTGTCGTCCTCGATCTGGGGTAGCGGCGGCGGCAGCGTCTCGCAGGACGCCGTCAAACGCACCGGCCTCGATCCAACGAGCCGGCGCATGCGGCAGATCGCGGCGCTGGCGCGCGAGATCGTCGGCTTCCCGCGCCATCTCTCGCAGCACGTCGGAGGCTTCGTCATCACGCGCAGCCGGCTCGACGAGGTGATGCCGATCGGCAATGCGGCGATGGCAGAGCGCACCTTCGTCGAATGGGACAAGGACGATCTCGATGCCCTCGGCATTCTCAAGATCGACGTGCTCGGCCTCGGCATGCTGAGCTGCCTGCGCAAGGCGCTCGATCTGGTGGACGCGCACTACGGCGAACGCCTGACGCTGGCCACCATCCCCGCCGAAGAAGACGCCGTCTACCGCATGCTTGGCCGCGCCGATTCCCTCGGCGTGTTCCAGGTGGAAAGCCGCGCGCAGATGACCATGCTGCCGCGGCTGAAGCCGCAGAACTTCTACGACCTGGTGATCGAAGTGGCGATCGTGCGCCCCGGCCCGATCCAGGGCGACATGGTGCATCCCTATTTGCGCCGCCGGCGCGGGCAGGAGCCGGTCTCCTACCCGTCGAAAGAACTGGAAGCGGTGCTGCACAAAACGCTGGGCGTGCCGCTGTTCCAGGAGCAGGCGATGAAGATCGCCATTGTCGCCGCCGGCTTCACGCCGGCCGAGGCCGACAAGTTGCGGCGCGCCATGGCGACCTTCAAGCGCGTTGGCACCATCGGCACCTTCCAGCGCAAGATGATCGACGGCATGCTGGCCAACGGCTACGAACGCGCCTTTGCCGAGCGCTGCTTCCAGCAGATCGAGGGTTTCGGCGAATACGGCTTCCCGGAGAGTCACGCGGCGAGTTTCGCGCTGCTCGTGTATGCGTCGGCCTGGCTCAAATGCCGCTATCCGGATGTCTTCGCCGCGGCGCTGTTGAACGCGCAGCCCATGGGCTTCTACGCACCGGCGCAGATCGTGCGCGACGCACGCGAGCACGGAGTTGAGGTACGTCCACCCGACGTCAATCATTCGCGGTGGGATTCGACCTTGGAGCCCGGACCGCGGGCCGCCGGGCGCCTGCACGCGTTACACCATGAGATGCGCGAGGACGTCCGCGCTAGCCACGCCATCCGCCTCGGCCTGCGCGAAATCAAGGGACTGAGCGAGGACGATGCGAAGTTGATCGGTGCGCAGCGCGGCGTTTCATATGACTCCATCCGCGATGTCTGGCTGCGCACCGGCCTCTCTCCGCGCGTGCTGGAGCGGCTGGCTGATGCCGATGCCTTCGGTTCGCTCGGGCTTACCCGGCGCGAGGCGTTATGGGCGGCGAAAGCGCTCGGCCGCGTCGGCGACCGCGACGACGATCTGCCGTTGTTTGCCTCCTCCGCTCGAGCGCCAGAGCGTCTTGTTGCGCGCGAGCCCGACGTCGCCTTGCCCCCCATGCCGCTGGGCGAGGAAGTCATCAACGACTACCGTTTCCTGCGCCTGTCGCTGCGCGCGCATCCGGCGCAGTTCCTGCGCGCCGATCTCGAAACGCGCGGCGTTATGCGCAACGAAAAGCTGCGCGGCACGGCGCAGAACGCACGCGTGCGCATTTCGGGGCTCGTGACCTGCCGGCAGCGGCCGGGCTCGGCCAAGGGCGTCGTGTTCATGACGATCGAGGACGAAAGCGCGGTCGCCAATGTGATCATATGGCCGAAAGTGTTCGAGCGCGTGCGTCCGGTGATCTTGAGCGCGCGCTATGTGCTGGTGACCGGCCGCGTGCAGGAAGAAGCGGGCGTCATCCATGTCGTCGCCGACCAACTGGAGGACCTCACACCTTGGCTCGCGCGCCTCGCCGACCACGGCGCCGACATCGACGGGCTTGCCCGCTGCGACGAGGTGCGCCGTCCGATCGAGGATCATCGCGAAGCGCGTAGCGTAGGCAGCCGGCACAACCGGCTCGTCGCGCTGATGCGCGAAATGCCGGAACTCATCTCCGATCTCGACGTGCCGGCGCGCGGCTCCGCGCATGCGCCGACGCGGCGGGCGGGATAGACGACTTTAGGTCGCCGACTGCTGGCCGCGCTTTTTCAGCCGCTTCGGCTTTTTGATCTTCACTGGCGGCGGTTCAACTCTTTCTTCGGCCGCCGGTTCCGGCGACACGCCGAGGTCGGCCTCCACCAGCGCGCGCAGTTCCGGCGTCACCTCTGGCCGTATGCCGAACCACAATTCGAAGCCGCGCACCGCCTGATGCAGCAGCATGCCGAGCCCGTCGGCGACACGCAGGCCGCGCTCGCGCGCGACTTTCAGCAAATTCGTCTCCAGCGGATCGTAGACCAGATCGGTCACCACCATCGACGCCGGACAACGCAAATTCACCTCCAGCGGAGGCTGGCCCACCATGCCGAGCGTCGTGGTGTTGACCAGCAGCCCGGCGCCACCGAGCAGACCGGTGATCTCGTCCCAGCCGGCCACATGCACCCGCGCGCCGAATTGTTTCTTCACTTCTTGCGCCCGGTCGAGCGTCCGATTGATCAAATAGATCCGCTGCACGTCGCGGCTGAGCAGCGCGAAGATAACCGCCCGTGTGCCGCCGCCGGCGCCGAGCACCACCGCGCTTTCCAGGCCGCGATCCCAGCCGGGTGTGGCGGAATCGAGATTGGCGAGAAAACCTTCAACGTCGGTATTGGTGGACCGCAGCGTATCGACATCATACCACAGCGTGTTGGCCGCGCCGACGGCGCGCGCGCGTTCGTCGGGCGCAGCGACCGTCAACGCCGGTTGCTTGTGCGGAACGGTGACGTTGGCGCCGACATAGCCGTGATCGCGCAGATGGGTGGCGAAGTCGACGAATTTCTCCGGCGGCACCGCCTCGCGGCAATATTCCGCGTTCAACCCGTGTTGTTTAATCCAGTAGTTGTGAATCAGCGGCGAGCGCGAATGCGCGGCTGGCCAGGCGATAACACAGGCTGATTTGCGTTTCTCAGTGGCGGCACCAGGTACGGGAGGCTCGGGCACAGGATTCATGCAATGTCCAAACAAGACGCTGCCGCAGCGCAGCAGCGCATCCCCCGCATGTATTCGCCGCTTGCGGAGCCGTCAACAGCCAGGGTGTTGCAAGCGGAACTATTCAACCTCATCCTGAGGCCCGGCCGGCTCGAACTCGCCGGTTTGGGGTGATTTACCTTGCCAGGCAAGAAGACGATTTTTCTCGACTGCAACGACCAGCTCGCGCCGGTCTGGGACATGGTCGTCCACCCCGGCGATCCGCCGATCGACGTCAACCGGACGCCGTTTTCGCGCGAAGACTTGCCGCGCCTGCTCGATGGCTATGCGATCGCGCTCGACGACCACTCCTATATGCCGACCGAGCTGGTGACGCAGTGCAAGTCGCTCAAACACATCGTGTTCCTCGGCACAGGCGCCGCGAGCTACATGAACGTCGACGAATTGAAGCATCACGGCGTCCACGTGCATACCATCAAGGGCTATGGCGACACCGCCGTCGCCGAGCACACGATCGCCCTGATGTTCGCCGCCGCCCGCGACATCGCACGCATGGACCGCGAGGTCCGTAGCGGCGTGTGGACGCCACAAGAAGGTGTCCAGTTGCACGGCAAGACACTCGGCGTGATCGGGCTCGGCGGCATCGGCCGCGAAGTCGCGCACATCGGCAAAGGCGTCGGCCTGCATGTCATCGGCTGGAACCGCACGCGCCGCGCCGGCGTGCCAATCGCCGAACTCGACGCGCTGCTGGAGAAATCGGACGTCGTTTCGATCAATCTCACGCTCAATGAGCATACGCGCGGCTTTCCTCAATGCCGAACACATCGCCCGCATGAAGCCCGGCGCAATCCTCATCAATACCGCACGCGGTGCGCTGATCGACGAGGCGGCGCTGATCGAGGCGCTCAAGAGCGGTCACATCCGCCACGCCGCGCTCGACGTCTTCCACGAGGAGCCGCTAAGACCTGAGCATCCGCTCGCGCGCATGCAAAACGTGACGCTAACTTCGCATGCCGCTTTCCGCACCCTGGAGGCGTCGATGACGCTGTTGCGGCGCGCGATCGATATCGTGAAAAAGCTCGCGCGCTAATAGTATCCCGGCGTGGCGCCGCCATCGACGGCGATTGCCGTGCCGTGGATGTGGCGGCCCTTGCTGCTTGCCAGGAACACGGCCAGTTCCGCGATATCCTCCGGCTGGCCGATACGGCGCAGGCCGCTTTTCTTCAGCGCCTCCTCGCGCACCTGCTCGACCGTTTTGTTCTGCGCCTTCGCGAATTGCTGGAACAATTGCTCGATGCGATCGGTCTGCGTCTGGCCAGGATGGATGACATTGATGTTGACGTCGTCGCGATTGCCGAGCGCGGTGAGCCCCTTGGCGAAATTGGCCATGGCGGCATTGACTGCACCGCCGATGAGAAAGTCCGGTCCCGGCGAGCGCGCGGCACCACCAATAATGTTGACGATGCTGCCATGCGCCTCCTTCAACAGCGGCCAGAACAGCTTGGTCAACCGCACCGTCGCATGGAACTTGAGCGCAAAACCGTCGAGCCAGGCTTCGTCCGGCAAGTCGAAGAATTTGCCGCCTTTGGTTGCGCCGGCATTGTTGACCAGCACGTCGCAGCGCCCGCAGCGTTTTTTGACCTCGTCAAAAAGCTGCTGGCAGGCCTCCAGCTTGCGCAGGTCGGCAGCCAACGTGATGGGTGCTGGCCCGCCGGCCGCGGCAACCGCCTTGGCGCCCACGGCAAGATTGTCGGCGTTTGAGGCCGCCAGCACCGTCTGCGCACCTTCGCGGGCGAAAGCCACGGCAATCGCCCGGCCGATACCGCGGCTGCCGCCGGTCACGACGACAACCTTTCCGTCGAATGCTCCCGCCATGGGTCCCTCCCGGTTCTTTGAAGCCGCGCTTTATACGCAAGTATGCGACAAACGGCGAGTGGGAATGACGCCGCATTGACGGACCTGCGTTCTCAGTCACAATGAGAATAAGAAAAGAGTGGGGGGAGACGTGAAGCCGGCGCCATTTGCCTATCACAAGGCGCGCACGCTGAAAGAAGCAGTGGCGCTGCTGGTCAAGCACAAGGACGACGCCCGGCTCCTGGCCGGCGGGCAGAGCCTGATCGCCACACTCAACATGCGGCTATCGGCGCCCGCGCTGCTGATCGACATCAATGGCATCAAGGGGCTCGATCGCATGCCAAAAAGGGCAAGGTCGTCGAGATCGGCGCGCTGGCGCGCCACAGCGCGATCGAACGCTCCGACCTGATCGCCCAACACGCACCGCTGATCGCGCTCGCCATGCCGCATATCGCCCACGCGGCGATCCGCAACCGCGGCACTTTCGGCGGCTCGGTCGCTTTTGCCGATCCGGCGGCGGAGTTGCCGGCCTGCGTCCTGGCGCTCGGCGGCGAAATGGTCATCAGCGGCCCGCGCGGAACGCGCGTCGTCAAGGCGGATGCCTTTTTCAAAGGGTTGTTCGAGACCGCTTTGCGCCCGCAGGACGTACTGACCGCGGTGCGCCTTCCCGCTGCCGACAAGACGACACGCGTCGGTTTTGCCGAACTCGCGCGCCGCCACGGCGACTATGCCATTGTCGGTCTGGCCGCGACCGCGCGGGCGGACCGCAAGGGACTGAAGGATGTGCGCCTTGCCTACTTCGGCGTCGGCGCAACGCCGGTACGGCCGAAAAAGGCGGAAAGCGCGCTGGCTGCCGGGGACGTCGAGGCCGCCATCGCCGCGCTCGATCTCGATCCGGAAGACGACGTGCAAGCCAGCGCCGCGCTCAAGAAGCACCTCGCCGGCGTGCTGCTGCGCCGCGTCGCCAACCAGTTGATGGAGCAGCCGTCATGAGCGACACAGCTCTCGATATTTCGCTGACCGTCAATGGCGAGCGCGTCAGCTCCCGCGTCGATGCGCGCAAGACGCTGGTCGATTTCCTGCGCGATGACTTGGGCCTGACCGGCAGCCATGTCGGCTGCGAGCACGGCGTCTGCGGCGCCTGCACCGTGCGTGTCGGTGACGAAATCGTGCGCGGTTGCCTGATGCTGGCGGTGCAATGCGACGGCGCCGCGGTCGAGACCATTGAGGGCCTGTCGGACACCGGCGAAATCGCCGACCTGCAAACCGCGTTCGAACAACGCAACGCGTTGCAATGCGGCTATTGCACGCCCGGCATGCTGGTGGCGGCGCAGGAGCTTTTACGGCGCGCAAAAGAAAAAAAAGCGTGCCGACGCGCGAGGACATCCGCGCGTATCTGTCCGGTAACTATTGCCGCTGCACCGGCTATCACGCCATCGTCGATGCGGTGGAATCGGTGGCGCAAGAACGAAACAAAACGCGCGCGGGAGGGAAAGCATGAAGATCACCGGCGATTCCCCGCCCGTGCTGACCGCGCTCGACCGGCCGAACTCCTATATCGGCCGCTCGGTGCCGCGGCCGAACCTGCATCGCCTCACGCAAGGCCGTGGCCAATATGTCAGCGACGTTGCACTTCCACGCATGGCGCACGTCGCCTATGTGCGCTCGCCGCACGCACACGCAACAATCAAGTCGATCAAGAAAGACAAGGCCGAGAAGGCGCCGGGCGTGATCGCCGTCGTCACCGGCGCCGAGCTGGCGAAAGTGATGACGCCCTGGGTCGGCGTGCTCACGCATTTGAAAGGCCTGAAATCCGCGCCGCAGGCTCCTATTGCAGTGGAACGCGCCTGCTGGCAGGGCGAGGCCGTTTGTGCCGTCGTTGCGCATACCCGCGCCGAAGCGGAAGATGCCTGCGAACTGGTCGACGTGAGCTACGAGCCCCTGCCTGTTGTCGCCGATCCGGAAACCGCGCTCGACAAGAAGACACCGGTGATCCACGCCTCGCTCGGCGACAATCTCTGCTTCGAGCGCAAGCTGGAAGCCGGCACACCCGATCAGGCCTTTAGCGACTCCGACGCCGTGGTCGAGACCACGTTCCTGTTCGGCCGCCACACCGGCGTCACCACCGAGCCGCGCGCCATCGTCGCCGACTGGAACGAGGGCGACCAGCGCCTGACCGTCTACCAGGGCACGCAGGCGCCGCACATGATGCAGGACCTGTTCGCCAAACATCTTGATTTGCAGCACCAGCAGGTGCGCGTGATCACCAAGGACGTGGGCGGTTCCTTCGGCATCAAGGTGCACACTTATGCCGACGAGATGGCCACCGTCGCGTTGTCGAAGCTGCTCAAGCGGCCGGTGAAATTCGTCGCCGACCGAATCGAGAGCTTCGTCACCGACATTCATGCCCGCGACCACCGCGTGACGGCGAAGATCGGCGTAAAGAATGACGGCACCATCACCGCTTTTGAGATCGACGACCTGACCGGCATCGGCCCCTACTCGGTCTATCCGCGCACGTCCGGCATCGAAGCCAACCAGGTGGTCAACCTCGTCGGCAGCCCCTACACCTGCCCGAACTACCGCGCGGCCGCGCGCGTCGTGTTCCAGAATAAAAACGTGATGTGCCAGTACCGCGCCGTCGGCCATCCGATAGCGGTCGCGGTCACGGAAGGGCTGGTCGAGTTGGCCGCCGCCAAGATCGGCATGGACCCTCTCGAACTGCGCCGGCGCAATCTCTTCCCGGACGACGGCTATCCCACGCAGACCGCCGCCGGCCTCAAGCTCGAAAGGCTGTCGCATCACGAGGCGCTCGCGCAACTCGATACGATGATGAACTATGCCGGCTTGCGCGCCGAACAAAAGCGCCTGCGCGGGCAAGGCATTTATCGCGGCATCGGCTTTGCGAGCTTCATCGAAGTGACCAACCCGTCCGCCGCATTTTATGGCGTCGGCGGTGCGCGCATCACGTCGCAGGACGGCGCGACACTGATGCTCGATGCGCAGGGTGCACTGGTCATCCACTCCGGCGTCACCGAACAGGGCCAGGGCGCGGAATCGGTTTTGGCGCAGGTCGCGGCGACCTCGTTCGGCGTGCCGATCGAGAAGGTGCGCGTGGTCACCGGCGACACCGACAACACGCCCTATGGCGGCGGCACCTGGGCCTCGCGCGCGGCCGGCATCGGAGGCGAAGCGGCCTGGCAGAGCGGCAAGGCGTTGCGCGCCAATGTCCTGGTGGTCGCCGGCGCCATGCTGCAGGCCAAACCTGACGATCTCGACATTTGCAACGGCATCGTCGTCGACAAAGCCAGCGGCGCCGAACGGCTGCCGCTGGAAGAACTCGCGCGCGTCGCTTACTTCCGGCCCGACACGCTGCCGACCGGCGTGCAGGCCGAACTGATGGTGACGCGCCATTACGTGCCGCGCGCCTGGCCCTTCGCCTTCACCAACGGCATCCAGGCGAGCTATCTCGAAGTCGACATCGACACCGGCTTCGTCACGCTTCTCAAACATTGGTGCGTGGAAGATTGCGGCACCATCATCAACCCGCAGCTCGTCGACGAGCAGATCCGCGGCGGCGTGGTGCAGGGCATCGGCGCCGCGCTCTACGAGCAGTGTCTCTATGACGAACGCGGGCAGATGCTCAACGGCAACATGGCCGATTATCTGGTGCCGATGGCGGTCGAAATGCCGGACATCGAATGCGGCCATGTCGTGTCGCCGACCGCCGACTCTGAGCTGGGCGCCAAGGGCGCCGGCGAAGCCGGCACCGCCGGCGCGCCGGCCTGCGTGATGAACGCGATCAATGATGCGCTGCGCCCACTCGGCGCGCAGGCCTTGACCGACATGCCCTTCACGCCGGGAAAAATTCTCGCGGCGTTGGGCAAGGTGTGAGGTTGCGCTGACATTTCACAATGTCGAGTTGCAAAAGGCGCCGCCGGCAAAGGCCGGCTTGCTGAAATGCCGGCCGCCGCGCACAATCGTCTCGACGGGAGCGATCGCAAGTCGCGAGCTCGCGCCCAAGAAACGGCATGAGAAACGGCAGGACGGGAAGGACACGCGCCATGAACATCAAGGTCGGCAGACAGGCGATCGCCGAGGCATCCAAAAAGCTTTCGAACTGGGGCCGCTGGGGCAAGGACGACCATATCGGCACCCTCAACCACGTCTCGCCGGAGGACATCGTCAAGGCGGCCAGTCTGATCCGCACCGGCAAGGTGTTCGCGCTTGGCATCCCGCTCGACCGCGAGGGCCCGCAGAACGGGCTGTTCGGCGGCCGTTTCAACCCGATCCACCAGATGCTCGCCACCGGCACTGACGCCATCGCCGGCCAGCAGGACTGGAACAAGATCCGCTACGCCGACGACACCTTGATGCTCTGCGTGCAGGGCGCCACGCATTGGGACGCGCTTGGCCACATCTTTTACGAGGACAAGGCCTATAACGGCCACGACGCCAAGTTGATCGACTCGCGCGGGCTTTCCGTGCTCGGCATCGAGCATTCGAAGAACAAGATGGTGGGGCGCGGCGTGCTGCTCGACATCGCCCGCTTCCGCGGCGTCGAATGGATGCAGGACGGCGAGTTGATCTCCAACGACGAACTCGACAAATGCGCCAAGGACGCCAATGTCGAAATCCGTAAAGGCGATTTCGTGCTCGTGCGCACCGGGCAGATGGAACGCTGCATGGCGGAAAAGGAATGGGGCGGCTATGCCGGCGGTGACGCCCCCGGCGTCAAGTTCGAAAACTGCTACTGGTGCCAGGACAAGGAAATCGCCGCCATCTGCACCGACACCTGGGGCGTCGAGGTGCGGCCGAACGAAACCTCGGAAGCCAACCAGCCCTGGCACTGGGTGGTGATCCCGGCTATGGGCCTGTGCATGGGCGAAATTTTCTATCTGAAGGAACTGGCCGAGGACTGCGCCGAGGATGGCGTCTACGAGTTTTTCTTCTGCGGCCCGCCGCTGGTCATCACCGGCGCCACCGGTTCGCCGATCAATCCGCAGGCGATAAAATAACCGGGCACTGACATGTCGATGGTCCGGGACGTCACTGGATCGGAGCTGATGATGCAGGCGACAACGGCGTTTGATCTGCCCGGTCACCGCATCGCTGCATCCCTCGGTGTAGTGCGCGGAATTACCGTGCGGACGCGATCGCTGCCGATGACCATCATCGGTGGAATCCGGACCTTGTTCGGCGGCCGCGCCGGAATATTCGCAACGTTATGCGAATTGGCGCGCGAGGAAGCCTTTCAACTCATGCTCTCTCACGCCCGCGCGATGGGTGGCAACGCCGTCATCGGTGTCCGCTACGACACCGGCCCGATGGTCGGCGCCGCCGAAGTTTTGTGCTACGGAACGGCCGTAGTCACCGAGCCGATGCAAAGCAACGCATAAAGCACCATTCGCATCGGCGCAGCGAGAACCGCAAGAAACGAAGGCTGGAGGACACGATGCCCCGTTGGCTCAAGCGCGGAATGGACGCAAGCGCGATCAAGGCCGCCGACGCCAAGGTGCGCGAAACGGTCGAAGGCATCCTGGCGCAGGTCGACGCGCGCAAGGACGCCGCCATCCGCGAATTGTCGGAGAAATTCGACAAGTGGTCGCCGCAGAATTTCCGGCTCAGCGCGCAAGACATCGAGAAGGCCATCGCGGAAGTGCCCAAGCGCGATCGCGATGACATCAAGTTCGCGCAGGCGCAGGTACGCAATTTCGCGCAGAAACAGAAGGAGACCATGCACGACCTGGAGGTCGAGACGTTGCCCGGCGTCGTGCTCGGCCATCGCCACATCCCGGTGAATTCGATCGGCTGCTACGTGCCGGGCGGGCGCTATCCGATGGTCGCCTCGGCGCATATGTCCATCGTCACCGCCAAGGTGGCGGGCGTGAAGCGCATCATCGCCTGTGCCCCGCCGTTCAAGGGCGGGCCTCACCCCGCCATCGTCGCCGCCATGCATTTCGGCGGCGCCGACGAGATTTATGTGCTGGGCGGCGTGCAGGCCGTCGCGGCCATGGCGCTCGGCACCGAAACGATCCAGCCGGTCGACATGATCGTCGGGCCCGGCAACGCCTATGTGGCGGAAGCCAAGCGGCAACTGTTCGGCCGCGTCGGCATCGATCTGTTGGCGGGCCCGACCGAAACGCTGATCATCGCCGACGACAGTGTCGACGGCGAAATCTGCGCCACCGACCTTTTGGGCCAGGCCGAACATGGCCCGACCTCGCCGGCGGTGTTGCTGACCAATTCGGAGAAGCTCGCGCGGGATACCATGACCGAAGTCGAGCGCCTGCTCTCGATCCTGCCCACCGCCGACGCCGCCGGGCAAGCGTGGAAAGATTATGGCGAGGTGATCGTCTGCGACTTCTACGAAGACATGGTGCAGGAAGCCGACCGCATCGCCTCGGAACACGTGCAGGTGATGACGCGCGATCCCGACATTATTCCTCGACAACATGACCAATTACGGCTCGCTGTTTTTAGGTCCCCGCACCAACGTCGCCTATGGCGACAAGGTGATCGGCACCAACCACACGCTGCCGACCAAGAAGGCGGCGCGCTACACCGGCGGCCTGTGGGTCGGCAAGTTCCTCAAGACCTGCACCTTCCAGAAGGTGCTCACCGACGAAGCGAGCGCCATGATCGGCGAATATTGCTCGCGGCTGTGCGTGCTGGAAGGTTTCCTCGGCCACGCCGAGCAGGCCAATATCCGCGTGCGCCGCTACGGCGGCCGCAACGTGCCCTACGCGCAGGCGGCGGAATGATGCGGCTCGCTTTTCTCACGCTGGTGATGCTCGGCCTCGCTTGCACGGGACCGGCGCTGGCGCAGTCGTCGTCGGACGTCGTCGACTCTGATCGCGGAAGCCTGCGCGCCTTGTCACGGCGATGCCGGTATCGCCAAGTCGGCCGACGTGCCGCATCTCGCCGGCCAACAGAAGCTCTATCTCTACAACCAGCTGCGCGCCTTTCGCGCCGGCAAGCGGCCGCACAAGGAGATGCTCTATATGAGCCGGCAAATGACCGATGCGGACATGCGCGCCATCGCCGACTATTACGCCAGCCTGCCGCCGCGCTGAGCTATGGCCTGAACAATGTCCGTGGACCTCACCCCGACCGCTTCCTTCCGCCTTGACGGCAGGCGCGCGCTGGTGACCGGCGGCGGGCGCGGCATCGGGCTCACGGCGGCCGCCGCGCTGGCGGACGCCGGCGCGCAGGTGACACTCGCCGCGCGCTCGACGCAGGAAATCGAAGAAGCCGCCGAAGCGATTCGCGCGCGCGGCCAAAAGGCCGACGCGCTCACGCTCGACGTCACCGACATCGACGCCGTGCGCACCGCGCTTTGGCCGGCGGCCGCCCTATCAAGTTCTGGTCAACAATGCCGGCATGAACCGGCCCGCAATGTTGCCCGACGTCACCGTCGAGGACTTCGACGCCATCATCGGCCTCAATGTGCGCGCCGCCTTCTTCATGGCGCAGACCGTGGCGCTGCGGCTGGTCGAGGAAAAGCTCCCCGGCTCGATCATCAACATCTCCTCGCAGATGGGCCATGTCGGCGCCGCCCGCCGCACGGTCTATTGCGCGTCCAAGCACGCGATGGAGGGCTTCACCAAGGCGATGGCGATCGAGCTCGCCCCGCATAGCATCCGCGTCAATTCGCTTGGACCGACGTTCCTGGAAACGCCGATGACGCGGCCGTTCTTCGAGAACAAGGCGTTCCGCGACGAGGTCTTGTCGAAAATCAAGCTCGGCCGTCTCGGCCGGCTTGAGGAGATCACCGGCGCGATTGTGTTCCTGGCAAGCGACGCCTCGTCGCTGATGACGGGCTCGGCATTGGTGCTCGACGGAGGTTGGACGGCGGAGTGACGTTCTTGGGCCTCCCCTTATGCAAGAGGAGGTCTGTTTGCAAATCCACTCTTGGTGGAGAATCAGAAATGACGGACGGGAAATACCAGGATCGACAGAATCTCGAATTTTTCCGCTGGCCGGAGCTGACAACTATATTTCAGAATCTGATCGAACTGGTCATGGTGTCTCCGAATAATATTCCCCGGCAGCTTCGCAGCGAGCTGTTTACGATGGCGAGCATCGCCGGAGGTTGCCAGCACTGCCAAGCGCACGGCGCCTATACGCTGCACTTGTTGGGCGCCGATCCAGACCGGATTCGCGATATCTGGACGTTCGAGCAATCCGCGGCGTTCACCGAAGGCGAAAAGGCGGCGTTACGGCTTGCGCGCGATGGCGCGAGCGTGCCTAATGCCGTCGAGCCTTCGCATTTCGTCGAGCTGCGCAAGCATTACTCCGATCGGCAAATTGTCGAGATGCTTGCGGTCATCAGCCTCGCCGGCTGGTTCAACCGATGGAACAATTCGATCGCGACGGTCACCGACCAGGAATCGGTCGATTGGGCGCAAGCCAATCTTCAGGCGATCGGCTGGACTGTGGGAAAGCACGCCGGCGAAGCTCACGAACAAAGGCGTAAACATCCGCGCTCAACCGATCAAGACCGAGTCGAATACTGACACTCCGCTTGCCGGAGCGCCGCACGCAACGTCGCGGCGTGCTTCGCCCCGGGCACGAAGCTCCTTACTCTTTCAACGGCGGCAAATCCGCGAAGTACTCGGGATGCTCCTTCTCGACGTCCGCCATGAATTGCGGCCGGAACAGGTTCGGCACGTCGAGCCGCGGCGCGCCTTTCAGCGTGTTCATCAGCACCTCGTCCTCGGCGTTCTCGAAGGCGCGCAGCACCGCCGGCGACATGCGCGGATCGAAGCTGATGTGATGCACCGCCTTCTTGCCGATGGCGACGTCGGTGCCGGGCACCATCTTGGCGAAGATCTCCACCGCCTCCTCGCGGTTCTGACGCGTATAGTGAGAAGACTGCGCTAGCCCGCCGGCGATCGCCTTCACCAACTCAGGGCTCTTTTCGATGGTCGGCTCATGCGCGGTCGCCACCATCACATAGGACATATATTGGCCGGCGCGGATCACCGGGAAGAACTCCGGAACCGTGGCGAGCACCTGCGCGATATAAGGCTCCCACGACACCACCGCGTCGACCTTGCCCTCCTTCAAGGCGGGAGCCAGTCCGAACTGCGACCAGATGTTCTCGATGGTGAGATCCTCGTATTTCATGTTGTTCCGGCGCAGCACCATCTTGAAATATTCGTCGGAGGTTTGCCCGCGCGCCAGTCCGATCGTTTTGCCTTTGAGGTCCGAGATTTTCCCGGCCTCGATGCCGCGGCCCTTCTTGGTAACGATGGCGAGCGGATCGTCGCAATTGTCGCGCGTGGCGTCGTTCATGATGAAGCCGATCACTTTGAACGGCGAGCCCGCGTGCACCGCCTTCAAATAGCTGGTGGTGCTCATATCGCCGATCTGCGCACGGCCCTCGTTCATGGCGTTGATCATGTCGGTGCCGGTGTCGACGATCAGCATCTTGGCGTCGACGCCGTGCTGCTTGAAAAAGCCCTTCTCGGCGCCGACGAACATCGGCAGATGACCGAAATTGTTGCCGATCACCACGTCGAGCTTCGGTAAGTCTGCCATTTTCGTCCTCCCGCTCCGGCTTTGCCGGTTGTCCATATTGAAGCGCCGGTGCTGCTCGATTGCAATCAAGTTACCCGCCCAAAACCTCCGGATTGACACAGGTGGCCGGGTTACGGCCCTCGAGCAGCGCCACGATATTGTCCACCACGATATTGGCCATCTGCTCGCGCACCTCGCGCGTTGCGCTGCCAAGATGCGGATTCAGCACGACGTTTTTTAGCTTCTTTAAATCAGCGCTGACCTTCGGCTCGAATTCGAACACGTCAAGGCCGGCGCCAGCAATCTTTTTTGCTTTGAGCGCGCGCACCAGCGCCTTCTCGTCGATGAGCGGTCCGCGCGCGGTATTGATGATGAATGCGGTCTTCTTCATCAGGCCGAGCTCATGCGCGCCGATCTGATGCCGGGTCTGCGCGTTGAGCGGCGAATGCATCGAAACGTAATCGGATTCGCGCAGCAACTGATCGAGCGGCACGTAGATGAGTCCGGCTTCGTGTTCCTCGCTCTCCGGTTTGCGGCGCGGCGTCCAGTAGAGCACGCGCATGTCAAAGCCGCGCGCGCGCTTTGCGACCGCCTTGCCGATCAGTCCGCCGCCACCGACGAGTCCGAGCGTCTTGCCATGAACGATGGCGCCAAGCAGATGGCGCGACTGACCGCCGGGAAACTTGCCGGCGCGTACCAGCCGGTCGCCTTCCACCATGCGGCGGGCGGCCGCCAACATCAGCCCGAAGGTGAGATCGGCGGTCGCTTCCGTCGTCACCGGCGGCACCACGGTCACCGGAATGCCGCGCTTGGTCGCCTCGGCGACGTCGATGTTGGAGGGCGAAATCGATTGCGCCGCGACGTGGCGCAGCTTCGGATTGGCCGCGATCACCGCGCGGTCGATCTTGTCGTGCAGCAGACAAAACAGAATGTCGGCCTTTTTCACCGCGGCGATCAACGCGCGGTGCGGCATGATACGGCTGTCGTCGGGATTGACCTTTACGCTGCCGAGCGCGCGCAACCGCTTGATGGCGCTGTCGGCAACCGGCTGGGTGACGAAAATGCGCGGCAAATTGGCCAACTTGCCGCTCACCGCATCCACCGCACGATGCCGGCGACGCCATCGACTGCGCATTGCGCGCCGTCTGGAATGTGCTGCGTGGCGTCGAGCACGCCGAGCACCATGGGAATGCCGCGCTCGCGCGCAAGAGAAGCAAGATGCGAGGTGGAGCCGCCGAGCTCGGCCACCACGCCGGCCACGCGCGGCAGGATGTGGCTGAGCGCCGGGCCGGCGACGCGCGTCACCAGCACGTCGCCAGGCGCCACGCGCGCGAGCTCGCATTCGCAGTTGACCACCACGGCGCGGCCCGAGCCCCAGCCGATGCCGGCGGGATGGCCGTTGAGGCCGGGATGCTGCAGCCAGAGCTGGTCGGGCACGATCGGCGCTTCGACATGCAGCGGGCGCGATTGCAGAAGCTTGAAGCCGGCCTCATCCATCGCCCATTCGATCTCGACCGGCGCGCCATTCATGTCTTCGCACTTACGAAGGAGACGCCCGAGCGTCACCGCCTGGCCCGGCGTCAGGCACGGCTCGTTCACTTGATCCTTCGGCACAAGTTCCGGCGCCGATACACCATGCGCACAGGTATCACGATGGCCTTTGCGGCCGGCGGCGACCGTGCGCAGAAAGCCGTTCCTCGCGAGCACGATGCGGTCCGGCACGACTTCGCCTTGGGCAATGGCCGAACCAAGACCCCAGGTCGCGGAAATTAACATCTGGCCTTCGGCGGTTTCACTTAAACCGCCGCCGGAGACGCGCGCGTCGACCAGCGGCTGGATCAGCACGCCCATCGCCGTGTCGGCCGGTGACAGGCCGGCATTGTCCATGTAGCGGCGCGCATGCGAGGTCCACAGCGCCGCCCAGCAGGCACGCACCGCGGTGAGGAATTCGGTTTCGTCGGAAAGGCCAAGGAAGCTTTCGAACTGGCCGGCGAAGTTCGCACCCTTGCGGTCCTCGATCAGCGCGGAGGAGCGCACGACGCCAAGCGATCCACCGGCGCGTTGCGCGCGCCAGGCGTCGAGCAAGGGCTCGAGAATCTCCGGCGCGATCGGCTGCTGATAGAGCGCGAGGCGAACTTGCACCGACAGTTTGCGCGAGGTCGGCACGTCGGCCTCGTTGTAGGCGCGCAGCAAGTCTTCGATACCGAGATGTTTGACCTGATGACGATAGGCGTCCGCCGTGAGGGCAAAGCCGCCCGGCGTCGGCAGCCCGCTTTGCGTGAGCTGCGCGAGATTCGCCGCCTTCGGCCCGACGGTATCGGCGTCGGTCGCGGCGGGGTCGTCGAGGGGGACGATGAAGGCGGTCATGCGATCTTGAAATCCTGGCGTTGCCAGTGGCATTGCGCGCTCCCTCTCCTCCACCCGAACTCGGGTTTACCCGAGTTCGGAATTTTAGTGGTCGAAGTCGGAAATATCCGACTTCGACTGGAGAGGCTTGGAGTGAGGGGGCAAGTGATTCTCGATTGGCCGTAACCCCTCACCCGGCTCGCTTTGCTCGCCGACCTCTCCCTACTGGGAGAGGTGAAGCAAAGGTCACTTCACATGATCCCCATAACCCGGCAGCGGATCGACCACGGTGATTTGCTTGACCGGGAAGTTCGAGACGATCTCGATGCCGTCGTTCTTCACGATCAGCATTTCCTCGATGCGCACGCCGTAGCGGAATTTCTTGCCGTGCTGGGTTTCGAGCGCGAAGGTCATGCCTTCCTTGATCTCGACCGGATGGTCGAGCGACCAGATGCGCGAGATCACCGGTGGGTCGTATTGCGCCAAGCCGAGCCCGTGGCCCCACAGGTTGGCCGCCGCCTGGTCTTCGTCCTCGTAGCCCCAGGTCTCCATCGCCGACGGCCACTTCATCGCGATGTCGCGCGTGGTCGCGCCGACTTTCACCGCGCCGATCGAATTGTAGAGCCACTCGAGCGCGGTGCCGTAGGTGTCCTTCTGCTCCTGCGACGGCTCCTTGCCGACGCAATAGGTTCGATAATAACAGGACTTGTAACCGTTCCACGTCAGCGCGGCCAAATCCATGAACACGATATCGCCGGGCTGGATGATGCGATCGGAGAAGTTGCGCCAGTTCGGCCAAGTGTTGGGGCCGGACGACACAATCACGTCCTCGACGTCTTCCATGCCGGGAATGTTGTAGAGATATTCCATCAGGTGCGCGGTCACCTGATTCTCGGTGATCCCCGGGCGCAGGAACTTCATGCACTCCCAATGCGTGGCATCGCCAATCGCGCCGACGATGCGGAAGCATTCCTGCTCGTCTTCGTTCTTGACGGCGCGCGCCTCCATCATCGGCGTCATGCCGTCGAACCATTCGATCTTGTTTTCCTTGAAGACCTGAATCATGTTGATGTCGACGAAGTCGACGCCGAGCTTTTGGCCCGCAACACCGTTGTCCTTCATCGCCTGCAACACGGCCTTGACGAACTTGTTGACCTGCTGCGTGGAGGCCGGACCGGCGGCGCCTTTGATCCACGCAAACGAGTGGCGAATGTTCTCTTTCGGCAACCACGGCACGTGGCGCTCGATCTGGAAGCCGATGTCGCCCTGCTCGAACAGGATCGGCCGCCCGTCGCCGCACAGCATGGCGTAGCGCAGGCCGGGCTTGAGCCGGTTCCAGCCCGGCGTCAGCGTACCGGTGATGTAGCGGACGTTCTCGTCGTACATGCAGAGCATGGCGCCGAGGCCGTGCTTCTTCATCATCTGACGCGCGCGCTCGATGCGGTATTCGCGCAGCCGGTCCCAGTTGACCCGCTGCTGCCAATCCATACCGGCGATGCCGAAATTCGCAGTTCCCATGGCCGTCCTCCCGGGCGGCGCCGACGGCGGCGCCGTTTATTGGTTGATTGGAGGGAATCTTATGCGGATGGCGGCTTCGAAAGAAATAATATAATTTGGCCTTCCGCATTAAGTTTTCTAATAGTGGTGGTGTATGCGTCCCATCCCCCTTCGCCAGATCCGCGCCGTCATCGCCGTGTGCGAGGAAGGCTCCTTTACCCGCGCGGCTGAGCGCGAGAACGCCACCCAATCCGGCATCTCGCAACACGTCTCCGCGGTCGAACGCAAACTCGGCGTCAAGCTGTTCGAGCGCGCCGCGGGACGCGTGACGCCGACGCCGGCGGGCTTGCGCTACTACAAGAGCTGCGTGGACGCCGTCGGCGCGCTCGAACATGCCGCCGAGGAAGCACGTTCCTTTGCGGGACGAGTCACCGGCGAACTGCGCATCGGCCTGATGCCGACCTTCACCCGCGCGGTGCTGGCGCCGGTGCTCGAGGATTTTGTACCGCACTGCCCGGAGGTGCGCCTGCACATCGTCGAGGGCTACAGCAATCTGCTCACGGAGATGGTGCTCGACGGTGATTTGGATTTCGCCGTGGTGCCGGCCTTCGAAGGCACGATCGGTTTGAAGTCGCGGCTGCTGTTACGCGACCGTGAGATGCTGATCTCAGGTCCCAAACGCGGCTTTGCGCCGCTGGCGCCGTTGCGCCTTTCCGAATGCAAGCCGCTGAAGATCGTGGTGCCGGGACCCGACAACATCCGCCGGCGCAATCTGGAAACCTATTTCCAGAGCCACGGCGTCGAGATCGAAGCGATGCTGGAGATGGACGCCATGATCGCCACGCTCGAATTCGTCGCGCGCAGCGATTGGGTAACGATCCTGCCGAGCGTGATCTCGGTCAACGACATTGGCGGCGGCGAATTGATCGTTAATCCGATCGTCCGCCCCGAACTGCACGCCGAATTCGTCGTCATCCAGCCGACACGGCGCACACTATCGACGCAGGCGCGGCTGTTCCTCGAGCGCTTCGAACAGGAGGTCGCGCACATCCACGATGTGTGGGACGCCGCGATTGTGCGACGAAAGAAGCAAAAACTTTCGGCTCAGGCGTAGGCCGGCGTCGGAATCACCGGCCGAAGCGGCGCTCGCTTTTGCGGCTCAAAGACACCCCTTCCGATGCATGCGGACCGGCCGGCTTCGCCGCTGATACTGCGGGTGCGCGCGGCGCCTGCGTTCCGAACAGCTTCGCCATACCGGCGTCGAAGCCTGTCGTATTGGCGTCATGGGCCTTCTTGAGCCCGATGTTGGCCTCGTCAACATTGCGTGCGGTGAAATACGTCGGCACAGCGACCTCCCAACAGTTCCTGCTTGGTATTATCGCAGGCAACCGGCAAGATTGGGTATTCGGGATCGATAAAATTTGAAGAATAAGCGGAGCGCCCACGTCGCCTTGCCTTTCAACGGTTTGGCCCGATCACATGGGGTTCGTCAAAAACCTGCGGCTCGATCGACGTACCGTCGTTGGTGATGGAATGTGCCACAAAGCATTTGATCCCGGCCGGAATGACGGTGCCCTGTTGAGCGACGCCCAGGAATATATGTTTCGAATTCTCAGGCGACCGGTCGAACCAGTTCGGGTCATCGAACGTGCCGCCGTAGACGCCGACGATGTCCGGGAACCGCTCGAACGTCAGAAACAGCTTCGTGCCGCATTCAGCGCAGAAGTGAACGTCGACCATCTTGCCGCTGCCTTCGGAGCGCTGCCGGTAAATCTTCGGTTCGCCCGATGTCACGGCGAAGTCGGTCTTTTGGAAAATCGGCTCGACGAGATACGCCGATCCCGTCGCCCTTTGGCAGAACCGGCAATGGCAAATCGTCAGCCGCACTGGCGGCGACGTGGCCGCATACCGGATTGCACCGCACAGACAGCCGCCTTCCTGCGCCGACATGTCCGCCGCCTCCAGCGACAAGCATTACTCTAGCACGCTCCCGTTCACACTGCCATCCACGCCCCATTGGCGTCGGCCGACTTGAACACGGCTTCGAGCGCCGCGGCCGTCTGCAAAATGCCATCGGGCGGAATGGGGAACGTGCCCTGCCCCATCGCCGCTTTGGCGAAGAAGTCGAGATTCATGCCGAGGTGATTGTCGGCCGGATAGTCGAACACCTCCGGCTCCTTTCCGGCGCGGCGCACGATCAGGCGCGTCTCGCTCACGCTCTCGGCCCAGCAGTTTTCGCCGAAGATGGCGATGCGCCAACGGAACGGCGTCTTGATCGTGGTGCCAAGCACGCCGGTGGCGCCGCTTTCGAATTCGATCAGCGCCGCGGTGGTGTCGCCGGCCGGCACCTTCAACGCGCGGGATTTCGACAGCGCGGCGATCCGCTTCATCGGCCCGGCCATATCGCGCAAACAGTCGAGCACGTGAATGCCCATGCCGGTCATGCCGCCGGCGCGGCTTTCCTCCGCCGCCATGCGCCAGCTATCGGCCGGCATGTTCGCGAGCCAGTCATGGCTGTAATTGCCTTCGACATGCATGATGGTGCCGAAAGCGCCTTGCGCCTTCAGCTCGGCCATCGCGCGCATCGACGGCATCAGCCGGAAATGATGACCGACCGCGATCAGCACGCCCGCCTTTTTGACAGCGTCGAGCATGGCGACCGCCTCGGCCTTCGACAGCGCAAAGGGCTTTTCGCAATAGATCTGCTTGCCGGCGGCGGCAATCGCCTTCACCTGCGCGGGATGTTTCGTATGCGGCGTCGCCAGCACCACGGCGTGAATCGACTTGTCCGCAATCACGTCGTCAATGGAGGTACCGATCGCAAGCTTGTGCTCGGCGGCGAAGTCTTTGACTGCGTCGGGCTCGAGCGTCACGCCGCGCGTAAAGTTGAGCGGCGCGCCGATGTCGCGGGCCGCTTTGACCAGAGTTTGACCCCACCAGCCGAGCCCGACGATCGCCGTGTTGAGCATTCGCGTTACGCCGAAGCCGGCGCGCCAGGCTGCTTGAGCGGGTGGGCGCGTGCGACCGCGTCGATTGCGTTGCACGTCTCGACGATGCGTTTGAAGGTCGGAAACGGCGCGAGGTCGACCTTGAAATAGGCCGCACCCGCCGCCTGCCCGCACAGGCAGATGTCGGCAACGGTCAGTTGATCGCCGTGCGCGAAGCGCCCCGTTTCCTTGGAGCCGGCCAGGTTGGCCTCCAGCGCCTTCAGCGACTGCGTGTGCCAGTGGTTGCCCCATTTCGTCACCGCCGCCTCATCCGCCTTGAATTCTCTCGCCAGATATTCGCGCACGCGCGGCACGATCAGCGGATGCGTGTCGGCGGCACACACCTGCGCCAGCGCCCGTACGCGCGCGCGCGCCCTCGGCTCCTTGGGCAGTAACGGCGGATCGGGATGCGTCTCGTCGAGATAGTCGATGATGGCGAGCGATTCGAAGAGGACGTTGCCGTCGTCCTCGATCAGCGCCGGCAGCGCCATCATCGGGTTGATCTTGGCGTAGTCGGGATCGCGCTGACTGCCCTCGTGCAAGTTGACGTTGATCACTTCGCCAAGCGTGATGCCTTTGATGTTGAGCGCAATGCGCACGCGATAGGTCGCGATCGAGCGCCAATAGGAAAACAGTTTCATTGCAATGCCTCCCCCTGAAAAACCCTGCGGCGTGACCCTATTTCTTCCGCTCCGCCCAGAACACCGCCATCTGAGCGCCGTCGCCGCCGCCGAAACCCTTTTTCACGGCGTCTTCGAAACCGGACAGCGCCGCCTTGGTCGCCGGCATGTCTGCGCCGAGCGTTTCGCCGGTTGCCACCATCGTGCGCAGGTCTTTCACGCCATTGGCGATCGAGAAGGTGGTCGCCCCGGGATCGACATGCTGGAACATTTTCACAATCATGTCGGCGCGCGTCTTGAGCGCGTTGTTGGCGCCATTGCTTTCGACGAACAGATCGAGCAAGCGCTTTGGCTCCCAGCCAACGCTCGTCGCAATGGCAAAGGCCTCGCCATAGGCCTGCCAGGCCACCATCAGCGGCAGATTGATCGCGAGCTTCATGGCCGCACCGGTGCCGACCGGCCCGCAATGCTCGACCTTGCGGCAGAGTTGCTCGAGCAGCGGCCGCGCGCGATCGGCGTCGGCCTTCTCCGCGCCCATCAGGCCAAGAAGCTGCCCCTTGCGCGCCGGCGTCGTCGAACCGCCGACCGGACATTCGACCATTGCAGCGCCTTTGGCGCGTACCTTGGGTGCGAGCTCGGTCGGGACCTTGGGCGCGACCGTACTCATCTCGATGAACAGCTTGCCTTTGACGTCGCCCGACAACAGACCGTTCGGCCCGTTGTAGACCGCGTCGATGGCGGCGCCGTCGGTGAGCATGGTGATCACCGTGTCGCAGGCGGCGGCGAGTTCGGCCGGCGAGCCAACGACTTTGGCGCCGGCTTCGGCCAACGGCTTGGCTTTGTCCGCGCTGCGATTCCAGACCGTGACATCGTGGCCGACTTCGATCAGGCGCGCGGCCATATTGGCGCCCATCGCGCCCAATCCGGCTAGTCCGACTTTCATGGTTCCTCCCGGAATGTCGTTGGCGCAACGATAGGCGATCGCGTCACGGCTTGAAAGCCGTTCTGCTCGTCATGCCACTCGACAGCACCGCCTCCGAACGCCTAAGAGATTTTTCTCCTGCCTTGCGCACCACTGCGTCTTTCATCAGGGAGAAATTCCATGGCGGCCAAGAATGCGAAGAAGAAGAGCAAGGGCACGGTCGGCGTCATCGGCCTCGGCATCATGGGCGGCGCTTTCGCGAAGAACCTCGTGCGCACCGGCTGGCGCGTGATCGGTTACGACGTCAGCGCCGCGCGCCGCCGTGACGCCGAACGCGCCGGCGTCGAGGTCGCCCCAAGCGCCATCGGCGTCGCTCAAAAAGCCCCGACCATCCTGACCAGCCTGCCCAAACCGCAAGCCTTGCTGGACACGGCCCGCGCTATCGCCGCCGCCAAGCTGCCGCGCAAGACCATTGTGGAAATGAGCACGTTTGCAATTTCAGATAAAGAAAAGGCCCATCATGTGCTCGCCAAGGCCGGCCACACGCTGCTCGATACGCCGGTCAGCGGTACCGGCTCGCAGGCCGCGACGCGCGACCTCGTCTTCTATGCCAGCGGCGATTCCAAAGCGATCCGGCGCCTCAGGCCCATGTTCGAGGCCTTCGGCCGCCACGTCTACGACGTCGGCGAATTCGGTAACGGCAGCAAGATGAAATACGTCGCCAATCTGCTGGTCGCGATCAACAACGTCGCCTCCGCCGAAGCCATGGTGCTCGGCATGAAAGCCGGCCTGAAACCGCAGTTGATCTTCGACCTGATCACGGCCGGCGCCGGCAATTCGCGCGTCTTCGAATTGCGCGCGCCGATGATGGTGAAAGGCAAATACAAGCCGGCCACCATGAAGATATCGGTGTGGGACAAGGACATGCAGGTGATCGGCGATTACGCCAAGAAAATCCGTGTGCCGACGCCGCTGTTCGACGCCACCAAGCCGGTCTACGTGAAAGCCGAGAAATCCGGCTTCGGCGCGGAGGACACCGCCTCGGTTTGCGCCGTGCTGGAGAAGCAAGCCAAGGTAAGACGCGGCAAACGTTAACCCGCGATCATCACCCTTGCGTTCCGGCGCCGCCTCTGTAGCCTCCGGGAAAATAAAAATATTCCAGGGGAGGAATGGATGGCGGCGCTGCAAGAGCGCTCCGAGATCCGCGACGGCATGCGGATCGACTGGAACGTGCCAATTGCCATGGACGATGGCGTGGTGCTGCGCGCCGACGTCTTTCGTCCATTGAAAGATGGGGCGTATCCAGTCCTTCTGACCTACGGGCCCTACGCCAAAAATCTTGCCTTCCAGGACGGCTATCCGAGCGCGTGGCAGCGCATGGCCGAGAAGCATCCTGACGTCACCGCCAATTCGACCAATGCGTATCAGAACTGGGAGGTCGTCGATCCGGAGAAATGGGTGCCGCACGATTACGTGTGCGTGCGCGTGGATTCACGCGGCTGCGGCTGCTCGCCGGGCACGATCGATCATTTTTCGCCGCGCGAGACAAAGGACTTCTATGACTGCATCGAATGGGCGGGCGTCCAGCCCTGGTCGAACGGCAAAGTCGGGCTCAACGGCATTTCCTATTACGGCATGAACCAGTGGCATGTGGCTTCGCTGCAGCCGCCGCATCTCGCCGCGATGTGTGTGTGGGAAGGCTCCGCCGACTGGTACCGCGACATGACGCACCACGGCGGCATTCTCTCCACCTTCTGGGAGAACTGGTACGACATGCAGGTCAAGACCGTGCAGTACGGCGCCGGCGAACGCGGCAAGCGCAGCCGCGTGCACGGCGAATTGGTCTGCGGACCGGAAACCTTGAGCGAAGACGAACTCGCCAGGAACCGCTGCGATTTTGGCGGGCAAATTCTCGCGCATCCGCTCGACGACAAATATCACCGCGACCGCTCGCCGGTCTGGGACAAGATTACAACCCCGCTGTTTTCAGCCGCCAATTGGGGCGGCCAGGGCCTGCACCCGCGTGGCAATTTCGAGGGCTTCGTGCGCGCGGCGTCCAAACAGAAATGGCTGGAGGCGCACGGCATCGAGCACTGGACGCACTTCTACACCGACTACGGCCGCGAACAGCAGTTGCGTTTTTTCGACTACTTCCTGCACGGCAAGGATACGAGCTGGTCGAAGCAGCCCAAGGTGTTCCTGCAAATCCGCCACCCGGGCGAAAAATTCGTCGGCCGCGCCGAGAACGAATGGCCGCTCAAGCGCACCAAATGGACGAAATACTATCTCAACCCGGCCGACATGGCGCTGACGACGAAGAAGCCGAATGGCGGCGGCAAACTGTCCTTTCAAGCCATGGGCGACGGCCTCACCTTCCTGACGCCGGCCCTCACCGAGGAAACCGAAATCACAGGGCCGTCGGCGCTCAAGCTGTTCGCGTCGTCATCCACGCGCGATGCCGACCTCTTTATCGTCCTGCGGGTCTTCACCGGCGATCTCAAGGAGATCGTCTTCCAAGGCGCCATCGACCCGCATACGCCGGTTGCACAAGGCTGGCTGCGCGCCTCGCACCGCAAGCTCGACAAGAAGCTGTCGCTGCCGTACCGGCCCTATCACACGCATGACCGCAAGCAGCCGCTGAAAAAGGGACAAGTGGTCGAACTCGACATCGAGATCTGGCCGACCTGCATCGTGGTGCCCGCCGGCTACCGCATCGGCCTGTCGATCCGCGGCAAGGATTACGAATATGGCGGCGCCAGCGGCGGCAAATTGTCGAACTTCAAGAACGAGCTCACCGGCTGCGGTCCTTTCCTGCACAACCATCCGAAGGACCGCCCGCCCGCCGTCTTCAGCGGCATCACCACCCTGCATTTCGGCCGCGGCAAGGCACCATACGTCCTGCTGCCGGTCATTCCTCCACAAAAGCGGGCAACAAAAAAACAGCGCCGCCGCAAATAGTTATTCGCAATCAGCCGCCGCTTGGTAAATCGAAATTTAGAGAGTTTTTTGGCAGCCGCTAAAGCGGAGTTAGCCCTGCGAGCATCTTCGTACCTCAAAGATTTACGGCCGCGATATACTGCAATGCGTTTTGCAGGAGGTCGTCGATGCGCGACTGGATGCTCTTGCTCACACCCATCGGGCTCATCGTATTTTTCCTGGTGTACCCCGATGAATTCATTGCGTTCATCAACTGGGCCAGACAAATCTTTAGCTGACTGCCCAGCCGACAGGTTTATTTATTTCATAATCTGAACAAACCTCCCCGCCGGCTCCCGGCGAATTCATCAAGTGCCGCTCAACACATCATCGCTGCTTCGAATTTCCAGACGCCGCCACCCGCGACGCCGTAGCCGCAAAACGCTTTGCGCCAATCCCGCGCGGTTTGTTATCGGTTCAAAGCAGCCCGTACCAAGCCGGCCATTTCATCGCCGTTGGTGAATGCGTTCGCGCGCCAGAGGGGACGGGCTTTACAGCATGGAAGACATTGGCCGATGATAGCGGCGTGGGATTGACGGGCCGCGAAGAAAGGGGTGCGGCGGCTCGCTTAGCGTCGAATGGGACAGCGACTCGGTCGCTCAAAAAAAATGGCCAGCAAAGGTGCCATGCAAACAATTGCCCCGAGTGGGGCTACAGAGGGAGGAATTGCAATGTCTCGCAAGATGACACGTCGTAAGTTTATGGCGACTACGGCCGCCGGCGCCGCGCTGGCGACTGTAAAGTTCCCAATGCCGGCGATTGCGCAAAACGCACCGTTCAAGCTTGGCCTGCTGACCGTGAAGACCGGAGGGTTGGCGCAGGGCGGCATCCAGATGGAACAAGGCGTTCTCACCTGGCTGAAAGAGCACGACAACAAGATGGCCGGCCGCAAGGTGGAGTTCTTCTCCGCCGACACCGGCGGCAAGCCGGCCGGCACCAAGACCAAGGCGCAGGAACTGATCGAACGCGACAAGGTCGATGTCATCGTCGGCCCGCTCGCCGCCTTCGAGTTGCTGGCGATCGACGACTACATCAAACAGCACAAGACACCGACGCTCAGTCTCGCCGGCGCCGACGACCTCACGCAACGTCGGCCGAACCCCTACTTCCTGCGTCCGTCGGCGACCTCGTCACAAGCCATGCATGTGATGGGGCACTACGCGGCGAAGGAGATGGGCAAGAAAAAGGCCATCACCATCGATTGGGATTTCGCCTTCGGCTACGAGCAGGAAGGCGGTTTCCAGTCGGCGTTCCAAAAGGACGGCGGCTGTGTCGTCAACAAATTGTGGACGCCTTTGGGCACGCCGGACTACACGCCCTACATCGCCCAGATCAAGGATTGCGATGTCGTCTGTCAGGGCTTTCCAGGCGGCGTTCCGCTGCGCTTCCTGAAGCAATATGCCAACTTCGGTTTGAAATTCCCGTTGGTCACGGGCGAAACGGGCTGCGACGACGCACTGTTGCACGCGTTAGGTGACGAGGCTGTCGGGCATATGAGCGCGTGCCCCTACACGCTCGACCTCGACACCGACGCCAACAAAAAATTCGTCGCCGCGGTGCAAAAGGAGTTCAAGGTCGTTCCCGGATTCTACTGCGCAGGACTCTACGTCAACTGCGACGTCGTCAATGCCGGCTTGGAGGCAACGGGCGGAAAGACCGACGACAAGGACAAACTCATGGCCGCGCTCAAAGCCGTGAACCTGAAAGACACGCCGCGCGGTCCGATCAAGTTCGACCATCTCGGCAACGTGGTGGGCAACTTCTATGTCCGCCAATGCGAGAAGCGCTCCGACGCGCCTTACGGCCTGAAACTCTGGAACAAGACGGTCAAGACGTACGAAAACGTCAGCCAGTTCTGGACCTGGCCGGAGAAGGAGTTCCTGTCGCATCCGGTCTATTCCCGCGACTATCCGCCGGTGAAGTGCTGATCGGCACCTGAACGCCGCGGGCGCCCGGCAAGGGCGCCCGCGGTTCTTGCGTTTGGCAAAGCGGAAAGACGGCGGACATGACCTTCTGGCTGCTGCTGACGGTCAACAGCGTCACCTTCGGCGGCCTCTTGTTCCTGTTGGCGGCGGGCTTCTCGCTGATCTTCGGCCTGATGCGTATTCCCAATCTGACGCATGGCTCCCTGTTCATGCTGGGCGCCTATTTCGGCGCGACCTTCGCCGGCGGCTATCTGAGCGTGACATTCAATTTCTGGATCGCGGTGCTGCTGGCAACGCTGCTGGTGGCGGTGTTCGGCACCGTGATCGAGCGCTTGCTGCTGCGCCGCTTGCCCGGCCAACAGATGGCGCAGGTGCTCGTGACGCTCGGCATATCCTTTATCGTCGCCGATTTCTGCCTGATGGTGTGGGGCGGCGATCCGGTTCGCGTCGACACCCCGTCAAGTCTGACGGGTTTTGTGCGCTACGGTCCGCTGGTGTTCCCGCATTATCGGCTGGCGGTCATCGTCATCGCCGTGGTGGCGGCGATAGGCCTGTGGCTGCTGCTCGACCGCACGCGACTTGGCGCCATGATCCGTGCCGGCGTCGACGATCCCGACATGGCGCGGGTGGTCGGCATTCGCGTCTCACAGCTCTTCACGATCGTGTTCGCGCTCGGCGCCGGGCTTGCCGCATTTGCCGGCATCATCGGTGCGCCGATCCTGTCGGTCTATCCCGGCCTCGATCAGGACATGCTGCCGCTGGCGCTTGTGGTCGTCATTCTCGGCGGGTCGGGCAGCCTGCTCGGCAGCTTCGTCGGCAGCCTTATCATCGGCGTCATCTACAACTTCGGCCAGGCGCTGCTGCCGGAACTGTCCTATTTCGTGCTGTTCCTGCCCATGCTGCTGGTGCTGCTGCTGCGGCCGCAGGGCTTGTTCGGCAGATTCGTGCCATGAGCGGACGCACCATCGCACTTGCCGTCGGCTTCGTGGCACTCGTTACGCTGCCGTATTGGATTCCGGGCGTCTACTACCTCAATGTCTCCAGCCAGATTCTGTTCTATGCCATCTTCGCGCTCGGCCTGAACATCCTTGCCGGCTACGGCGGGTTGGTTTCGCTCGGCCACGCTGGGCTGCTCGGCATCGCTGCCTATGCCACCGGCTACATGTTGCAGGCCGGCTACGGTCACAGCACCGCTATTCTCACCGCGCTCGTCGGCGGCATGGCCTCGATGGCGCTCTATGCCGTGCTGTCTCTGCGCGCGACGGGTATCGGCTTCATTATGATCACGCTGGCGCTGGGCGAGATCATTTGGGGTCTCGCCTATCGCTGGAACGGCATCACAGGCGGTGACAACGGCATCAACCTGCATGGCCGCCCGCATCCCTTCGGCTTTTCGATCGATTCGCCGCTCGCCTTCTACAACGCGACATTGGTCGTCTTTCTGGTGGCGTTCGCGTCGGTGGCAGTCTTCGTGCGCTCGCCGCTGGGGGCGGCCCTCATGGGGACGCGCGACCAGCCGCGCCGCATGACCGCGCTCGGCTATCACGTTTGGGCGATCCGCTTCTGGGCCTGCATGTTCTCCGGGCTGCTGACGGCGATTGCCGGCGTTTTATTCGTCTACTACACGCAGTTCATCAGCCCGCAGGCCGTCGACCTGACGGCATCGGCCGAAGTCCTGTTGATGGTGATCTCCGGCGGCGCCGGCACGTTGCTCGGGCCGGTCGTCGGCGCGGCCTTGGTGGTCGTGGTCAAAAGCGTGGTCAGCGGGTTCCTCGAACGCTGGAACATGCTGCTCGGCGCCATCTTCGTCGTCATCGTCATCTTCATGCCGGAAGGCCTCGTTCCAGGCACGGTGCGGCTTTGGCGGCTGGCCTGGCGCAAGCGCGATGCGTCCGCCTCGCCCGAGGCCGGCAAGTCCGAGGTGAAGTCATGAGCGCGCTCACCGTCAGCCGATTGTCGAAATCGTTCGGCGGCTTGCACGTCACCCGCGGCGTCAATCTCGACGTGCAGCCAGGCGAGCGCCGGTTGATCATCGGCCCGAATGGCGCAGGCAAAACCACTTTGTTCAATCTGATCACCGGAGAGCTCTCGCCCGATTCCGGCTCGGTGTCGCTGTTTGGCGACGATATCACGCGCGTGCCGAGCCGGCGGCGGCCGCATCTGGGCATGGCGCGCACCTACCAGATCATCACGTTATTTCCCGAAGACACCATTGTTCATAACGTGTCGTTGGCACTGCTCGGCCTGTCACGGCTGCGCTGGAACCCGTTCATCGACATGAAGCGGCAAGCGCATATCGCCGAAAAGGCGCATGATGCGCTCGCACGCATCGGACTCGGCCATATCGCCGAACGGCCGTTGTCGCAGACCTCCTACGGCGAGCGCCGCCGCGTCGAGATCGCCATGGCGCTGGCGCAAAACCCGAAAGTGCTGCTGCTCGACGAGCCTTTCGCCGGACTGTCGATCGACGAACGCCAGGACGTGCATCAATTGCTGCTGGCCATCCCGCGCGATGTCACCGTGGTGATGATCGAGCACAACATGGATGTGGCGCTCGAATTCGCCGAACGCATCACGTTGTTGCATTTCGGCGAGGTGATCGTCGAAGGCACGCGCGCCGAAGTCGTGGCCGACCCACGCACCCGGGAGGTCTATCTTGGCCACTGACGCGCTCACGCTCAGCCGGATCGACGCCTATTACGGCGACAGCCACGTCTTGCACGAGGTCTCCTTTTCCTGTGGCGAGGCCAAGCTGCTCGGCCTGCTCGGCCGCAACGGCGCCGGCAAGTCGACATGCATGAACGTCACCATGGGGCTGTTGCCCCCGCGCCGGGGCGAGATCCGTGTGTTCGGCGAACCGGCGACCGGCAAGCCGCCGGAAGAGATTGCGGCACGCGGCGTCGCCCTGGTGCCGCAGGGCCGCCGCATCTTCAAGAGCCTGACAGTACGCGAAAATCTGATGGTGGCGGCGCGTAAGCCGTCCGGCGGACAGCACGCGCCGAAACACGACCCTTGGACGGCCGATACGGTCTTCACGATGTTTCCGCGCCTCGCCGAGCGACGCAGTCAGATCGCCGCGCATCTGTCGGGCGGCGAACAACAGATGCTGGCGATCGGACGCGCGTTGATGGGAAATCCGCGTGTGTTGTTGATGGACGAGCCGTCGGAAGGCCTGGCGCCGCAGATCGTTGCCGAGGTGATGGCGACTATCCGCCAGCTTAAGGAAAGCGGGCTATCGATCGTGCTGGTCGAGCAAAACCCAAAGCTGGTGTTCGATGTTGCCGACGACATCGTCATCCTCAACAGCGGCCACGTGGCCGTGGTGTCGACGCCGACGGAGCTCAACAAGGAAGGCGTCGATCTGCATCAGCATCTCGGCGTCTTTTGACATTTTCCCTGAAGAGGCAAGCGACATGGACGTCTGGAATAAATATGCCAACACCGCCGCGCGCAAGCACGGCAAACCGGGCCGCGAGCTGCGGCCGAAATCGACGACCATCGATTGCCACTGCCACGTCGCGGTGCCGCGCGTCGCCGAGATCGTCGGGCCGCATCTCAAGCAAGTAACCGATCCGCTGGTTCAAAGCTCGACACCCGAGACACAGGCCCTGATGGCAAAACAGGCGGCGGACATCCGCTCACGCATCAGCACGACAGACGAGCGCTTCGGTGTGATGGACGAAATGGGCGTCGACATGCAGCTCATCTGCCCGGCACCACCACAAATCTATTATAACCTGCCTCTCGACGTCGGCGTTCAAGCCGCCCGCGCGCTCAATGACGGCATCGCCGAATATGTCGGCACGCACAAGGACCGGCTGGTTGCGCTCGGGGGCGTGCCGATGCAAGACGGCGACGAAGCCGCCAAGGAGCTCGAGCGGGGCATGAAACAGCTCGGCTTTAAAGGGGTCGAGATTCTCACGAACGTCAACGGCAAGGAGTTATCCGATCCGGCTTTCGCGCCGTTCTGGAAGAAGGCCGAGGAACTCGACGCGCTCATATTGATCCACCCGAGCGGCTTCACACAGCCGCAGCGATTTGCACGGCATTACTTCAATAATGTCATCGGCAATCCTCTCGATACCACGATGGCGCTGCACTACTTGATCTTCGACGGCGTGTTGGAACGTCACCCCAAGCTGAAGATCCTTGCCGTGCACGGCGGCGGCTATCTCGGCGCCTATTCCGGCCGCATCGATCATGCCTGGGGCGCGCGTTCGGATAGCAATGCCGGCCTGCCGAAGCCGCCGACCAGTTACCTGAAACAGATCTACGTCGACACCGTTGTGTTTACGCCGCACCAGCTTAAGGCGCTGGTCGAACTGTTCGGTGCCGACCATGTGCTGATGGGCACCGACTATCCCTTCGACATGATGGAATACGATCCGATCGGGCATGTCGCTTCGGTCGAAGGCTTCGACGAAACGACGAGAGCAAAGCTGGCGGGCGGGAATTTGAAGACGCTATTGCGACTTTAGGCGCTGCGGAAACGTCAGCCGGCCTAAATCATGCGGCATCCCCGGCGAGATTTGCGACCGCCACTTCGCCATCGGTGACGTAGTGATTGACCTGGCTCGTGCCGAGATGCGCGCCGGCTTGATAGGAAGTGACGTCACCGATCACTCCACTCTTTCTCAATTCGTCAATGACGTAGTCGCGCTCGGCATTCGTATCCGCATCCGTGGCGTGGGTGATCTGGAACGTCAGCCGGGTCAATGAGAAACCGGTATCCTTCGTCCCCGCGCCGACCCAATGCACGCGCGCGCCGTCAGGCGGACGGTCCGTGTTCAACCAGAAGCTCGCTGTGCCCAGCTCGGAATCGGCGTGCGTGAGGCTCAAAGCCCAAAAGCGAACGTGGTGGCGCTTACGCGGGCTGTTGTCGATCGCCTTCTGGAAGCCGATATCCTGACCACGCCCAAAAAGGTAAAGCGTGCTGAACGGGGCCGTCGGATACGGGGCGTTAAAAACGAATGCGCGGATCATGCCCCACGAGCTTGCCAGACCGAGTGGATCGGCTCCTGACCAACCGGCTGCTTCGAAGGCCGCTTGAAGCTGTTGGCGCGTGCCTGTCAGCACCAGGTTGACCGGATCGCCGGGCAGCCCGTCACCGGTGATCGTGAAGCGGGGGATGCGCTTGCGCCGCAGAAGTTTCAAGCCCGTGCGAACGATCCGCGGCAAGATGAAATAGGCCGCGATGGCGTAAGTGAGACCCAGTGCCACCAATGTCGGCACCTCGCGGTCCACCAGCCTGAAAACGAATGCGATGAGCCAGACAGCAAGGATGCCCAGCCCCAGAATCAGCAGCCGCTGCAATGTGAGTTTGAGCAATCTCACGATCTAGGACCACTTACCTTTAGCGTTTGATTTGGTCGACAACTTGAAGCTTTTGTCCATCGGCAGTGACAATAAGTTCTTTTGGTATCAACAAGAGTGTCGGAAGGATCAGCGCATAGACAACCGTGATCGCGATGATGCAGACGGTAAATCCACCAAATTCCTGGTAAAGGAATGTTCCGAGCACATCCCCAAATCGAGAGACGATCACGGTAAGAGCAGCGGATGCCATAAGCATCGTGCCTTGCAGGCCCACGGGGCAGGATCGAATGATCAGGTCCATGTAGGCGGCAGTCGCAACGCCGCCCATGAGTCCCATCACCGCAGCCGCGATCAACGCCGACGTCGTCGAATGAACGAAGAGCAATGGAACCATTTGCGGGACAGCGACAACGGTTCCCCAGAGCAACAGGCTCTTGAGCGGAAATCGTCGGCAGAGCAATCCAAACAAAATGTAGGTTGGAATATAGGATGCCTCTGAAATGGCGTTCCACTGTCCCCATACGGCGTCGCTGGCATGGAGCGTGTCCTGAAAATAATATTGAAGCGGCGTTTCAGAACCGGGCGCGAAGCACCACAAAGACCAAATCAGTAGCGCGGGGTAAATCGGCCAATGCCGAACAAGTTTTCGAATATGCTTTGCAGGCTCAACAGCGCTGACACGTTCGTTACGAAGGTTGTCGAATAAGCTTTTTGGTCTCAAAGCACCATAAGCGGCAACCAAGGCCATGATCGCAGCACCGCTGAGAAAAAGTGTACGGATAGCTCGTTCGGCGTTTTGGCTTTCAAGCAAGGAACTGAGGCTGCCACCCAGAACGAGCGCGGCAACGTTGGGAAGCGACGTGAAGATGTTCCACACCGTACTGATTTGGCCGGAAATGGCGTGTTGCTGGCCGATAGTCGACGCCAGGCCGTTCTGAGCGCTCGCGACAAATAGAAATGATGCAATCAACAGCACATTCGCGGCCAGGAGCATGCCGTAGGAAGCGGGTAAAAAAGCAAAGAAAACATAGATGCCTGCGGTGCTTGCTCCGAACAAGAGCAGGAATCCTCGGTCGCCCATGCCAAATGGGCTCCAAATGTCGCGAATGAATCCGAAGGCAAAGGACAGATAGACGGGAATAGCCGCGACGAGCAAATAGTCGGCCAGTTCTTGCGCCGTCAGGTGCAGCTTGTTTTTGAGAAAAAAGCTGATCGGAATGCCGATCAATCCGCCGGACGGTTGACCGAAGGCCAGCAGAACGGTCAAGACGCCGAGATAAAGAAAGATCCTCCGCCGCGCCGCCGGTGGCAAAGCGGTGTGAGCGGCAATGACGTGCGTCACGGCGGAGGGTGGATTGCGAGTCGTCATTGCGTAAAGTTTCCAGACCGCAAATGCCAGCCGTACGCGTCAGTGCTTACAATTACACTGGCTAAGCGTACAGAAAATCCAGCACCGCGGTTTCCTCGATCACCGCCTCGTCGGTTTCGTGCTTGCCGGCGCGCGCCTGCTCTTCTTCGGTACGAGTCGCCTGCAGATAGGCACCGAGATGACGCGCCCAGTCGATAATACGGTGGTTCTCGGTAAGCCGCGCCGCCTCGAACCGCTTGAGCGCTGCGGCGACATCCTGCTCCGCGCCGAGCGCGTCCACAAGCGCCGCCGCGTCGTCGGCCGCCTTGGACACGCCCGCCGCCACGTGCGGGCGCGCAACGAAGGCGGCATCGCCGAGCACCGCAACCCGGCCGAACGCCATGTACGAGGATTCAAGATCGTAGATCGGCTGCAGAATCGGTTCCTCGATCAACCGCACGATCTGGCGGAACTGCGGCGCCAGCAGCCGCTCGGCATCGGCACGCATCTCGGCGATTGCATCGCGGTGGATCAGCGGCGGTGGGATCGAGATCGCGTGCGTGCGGCCGCTTTCGTCGGTCAGCAGCCATTGCAGTTTGGTCTTCTCATCGGCGGGGCGATACCACACCACGTTGGTCCGGCGTTTGCCCGGACGCAGATCGTCGTTCGGTCCCGCCACCGGGTAGCTCAGGAACTGTTCGCCGGGCGGCAGGCCGAAGGCCATCACTTCGTAGAGTTCGCGATGCACATCCGGCGGCAGCGCACTTTCGTCGATGAGCGCACGCCAGGCGCTGTAGCCGGAATAAAGCGGCGTGACATCGGGCGCGCATTGCTGGCGCACCGTCGAGCGAATGCCGTCGGCGCCGACGAGCAGGTCGGCCGTTATGTTTTCGCCATCGGAAAAATGTGCCGTCACCGCCGTAGCATCCTGCGTGAAGCCGGCAAGGCCGCGCCCTCGGTGATAGTGCTCGGGCGGAAACGCATCGCGCAGCAGCCGGTAGACGCGCTCCCATGCGGTGAGCACTTGTGGGCAATTCGTTTCATGCGTCAGGCGTCCCTGCGCATCGAGAATCTTGCGCGTCGTGATGTGAACGCCGAGCGCTCCGGTGGCGAGCCCCAAGCCGCGCAACCGCTCGATCAATTCGTATTGGGCGACGATGCCGGCGCCGCGGCCGGACAATTCGCTGTCCACCCGCTCATAGAGGTTCACGTCCCAACCGGCGCGGCGCAGCAAAAGCCCGCTCAGCAGGCCACTCATGGAACCGCCGATCACGACGGCCTTCCCTGCCTTGGACCTGGCCAATTGATGCACCTCAATCTTTTCGTGCGGTCTTTTTTGCTATATATGGCACTGAAGTTGCACCGGAGGAACTACTCGTGGCTTTGACGATGATCGAAAAAGATGCCGAGAATAAAAATCAGGCACCATGGCCGGCTGAAATCGCCGCTGAATTCGCGCGCGAGGCAAAAAATCCCAACCCTTGCGTCGGCTCGACCTTGCTGTCCGAAAACGAACGCACGCGCGTGTGGATCATCCGTCTCGCACCGGGCGAGCGTATCGGCTTTCATCGCCACGTGCTCGACTATTTCTGGACCTCGGTCTCCGGCGGTCGTGCCCGGCAACATGTGCACGACGGCACCACGGTCGAATACACCTATCAGCCCGGCGAGACGCGGCACGAGAGTTACGGCAAGGGCGAGTTCAAGGTGCACGATCTTGAAAACCTCAGCGACATGGAAATGGTGTTCATGACCGTCGAGTTCAAAGACAGCGCCAACAAGCCGATGCCGCTGCCGGAGGGCGTACGCCCACAAGCCGCCGCCTAATATTCGCGCATGGACATTTTTCTGCGCCCGTCGCCAATGAGCGGCGGGCGTTGCCTTTTGTCGCGGGTGGGTCGCTTCGATTGACCAATCAATGGGCTAGCCAAGACCCTCCCCTTCCTGCAAACTGTATCGACGCGCCCAATTCCGAGGTCTAAAAACCACGGTGCGGGGGACAGCCGCGGGGCGCGATCAAATAAGAACTGTTCACGGGGAGAAAACACCGGCCATTCGATCGGACCGCTTTCATCTCTAGGGCGCTTGCCCTCGCGAAGCACGCCTGAGATGAATGCGACCTGCCGTTATGGATTGGCTGGGCAAGACGACATGGATTTCAGTCTTCTGACCAACGCGATCATCGCCGGGCTGCTGCTTGGCGGCTTCTACGCCGCCGTCACTGCCGGCATTTCGATCTCATTCGGCATGCTCGATATCGTCAATATCGCGCACCCGGCCTTCATCCTGATCGGCTCATACATCGCGTATATCGTGAATGTTGAACTCGGCATCGATCCGATCATCGTCAGTATCTTGGTTCTGCCGGCCTTCTATTTTCTGGGCGGCATTGTCTATCAAGTGTACTACGTCTCCTTCGAAAAATTTGGGCAGGAATCGCTGCGCGGGCTCGCCTTCTTTTTCGGCCTCCTGTTTGTAACCGAAGTTTGCCTGCTGCTGGCGTTCGGCGTCGATTACCGCTCGGTCAACGCGCCCTATATCGGGCCGAGCTGGAACATCGGCGTGATGGAATTCCCGTTGCGCCTGACCGTGCCCTTTATCATGTCCATGGTGATGTTCGCCGCGCTGCAGATCTTTCTGTCGCGGACCTTCATCGGACGCGCGGTCATGGCGGTGTCGCAGGATCCGCTGGCCTTGCGGCTGATGGCGGTCGATCCGACCCGCATCAAGCGCATCGCCTTCGGCATTTCCATCGCCACCGCCTCACTCGCGGGCGCGTTCCTGATCATCATCCAGCCGGTGATCCCTTCAGTCGGCCGCGACTATATCGGCCGCATCTTCGCGATCTGCGTGCTGGGCGGATTAGGCAGCCTGCCGGGCACCCTCATTGCGGCGCTGCTGCTCGGCGTCATCGAAAGCCTGACCGCGACGTTTTACGGACCGTCTTGGGCGCCAGCGGTGTCGTTCGGCATCCTGCTGCTGACGCTCGCCGTCCGCCCGTCGGGCCTCATGGGACGCTAGTACAGTGCGCACGCCACTCTTCATCGCCATCCAATTCGTCATCGGACTCGCGTTCTATCTGCTGCTCGCGTACCTCGGCAACGACTACTGGTTCTTCGCCGGCTACACCGTGTTGCAATACATCGTGCTGGCCACCGCCTGGAATATCCTCGGCGGCTATTGCGGCTATGTGAACTTCGGCAGCGCGGGTTTCTTCGCGCTCGGCGCCTATACCAGCGTGTTCTTCTACACCGTGGGCCAGAACCTCGACGAGCTGTTTCCGGAATCGGTCGCCGGCGCGCTGGGGGTGATTTTCCCGGTCCCGGTGCCGGTGCTTATTGTTTTAAGCGGCATCGTCGCCGGCCTGGTGGGGCTCGGCACCGGCTATCTCACGCTGCGCCTGCGCGGCGTGTTCTTCGCCATCGCCACGCTCGCGCTTGCGGTCGTGCTGGAGACGCTGATCGTGAATTGGGATTTCGTCGGCGGCTCGCGTGGCGCCTACGTCATTCCGCCCGCCAGCGTACCGGTGTTCGGCCCCTATATTCAGTACCTTTTTGCGCTGATGCTCATACTGACGGTTGTTGGCCTGACCACCGCGCGGATGATCGAGCGCTCGCGGCTCGGTTACGGCTTTGCCACCATCCGCGACGACGAGCTGGCAGCCGAGGCCTGCGGCGTGCCGACATTGCGCCTGAAGCTCGTCGCCACCGTCGTTTCCGGCGCGCTCATGGGCATGGCCGGTGCGCCCTTTCCCTTCTATATCGGCTATGTGGAGCCGGGATCCGCGTTCAATCTGTCCTACGCGGTGAATTCGATCGCCATGCCGATGATCGGCGGCACGTCGAGCTGGGTCGGGCCCCTGGTCGGCGCCATCCTGCTCGGAACGTTGCAGCAAGTCGCGACCGTGACCATCTCCTCGGTGCTTAACCTGCTTATCGTCGGCCTGCTGCTGATCAGCTTCGTCATCGTAGCGCCCAACGGCATCGTCGGTCTGTGGCAAGACTGGACGCGCAAGAGGTCGAAGTCATGAGCACCACGCTGCTGCAAGTCGATCAACTCGGCAAGCGTTTCGGCGGCTTCGTCGCGCTCAATTCCGTCGATCTGAGCGTCGCCGATGGCGAGCGCGTGGGCCTGATCGGCCCCAACGGCTCTGGCAAAAGCACGCTGGTGAACTGCATTTGCGGCACGCTGCACAATGAGACCGGCAGCGTCACCTTTGCCGGCGAGAAGATAAACGGGCTGATCGCGCACGAGCGCACGCGGCGCGGCCTTGCGCGTAGCTTTCAGCTCCCGCGTCCGTTCATGAGCATGACCGTCGCCGAAAATATCCGTGTGCCGCTGCTTTACACGGTGAACGCGCGCCCCGGCGCGCATCATCTGTCCCATGCGGAATTAAATGACCGCTGCCATGAGCTTTTAAGCCTGGTCGCGCTCGAGGCCAAGGCCGGGCAATACCCGCGCGATCTCACCCAGGTCGAGATGCGCAAGCTCGAGCTCGCCCGCGCCATGGCCGCCGATCCCAAGCTGTTGATCGCCGACAAGTTGATGGCCGGCCTGTCACATTCGGAAGTCGAGGATATTGTTGCTTTGCTAATCCGGCTCAACGAGCGCGGCATCACCATCATCATGATCGAACACATCATGCGCGCGGTGATGACTTTCTCGCAGCGGCTGGTCGTGCTCGTCTCCGGCAAAAAAATTGCCGACGGCAAACCCGACGATGTGATCAAGGACGAAGAAGTGGTGGGGGCGTATCTTGGCACCTAGCACCAACAGCAACAGCATCACCGTCGAGAATATCGACGCCGCCTACGGCTCGGTGCGTGTGCTCGAAAACGTCTCGCTGCGCGTCGGCAGCGGCGAAACCGTCGTGCTGCTCGGCACCAACGGCAACGGCAAAAGCACGTTGATGAAATGCGTGATGGGCATGGTGCGCCCGAGCCAGGGCAGCGTGACCGCCGAAATTGACGGCGAGACGCATAACCTGGTCGGCCTCACCACCGAACAAATCGTCGATCTCGGCATCGCGCTGGTGCCGGAGGGCCGCCGGCTGTTCCCGCGGCAAACGGTCGAAGAAAATTTGCTGCTCGGCGCCTCGCGCCGCAAGGCGCGTCCGCATATCAGGACCAATTTGGACTTCTGCTTCGAGGTCTTTCCCCGGCTGGCCGAGCGGCGCGGCCAGCTCGCCGGCTCCATGAGCGGCGGCGAGCAGCAGATGCTGGCGCTCGCGCGCGCCTTGATGTTGAACCCGCGAATTCTGTTGATCGACGAGCCATCGGTCGGCCTCGCGCCCGTGCTGGTGTCGCGCACCATCGAGGCGATCAAGCAGCTCAAGGACCACTACAAGCTCACGGTGCTCATGGCCGAGCAAAACTTCACGCAGGCATTGCGTATCGCCGACCGTGGCTATGTGATCGTCCACGGCAAGATCGAATTCGAAGGCGGCTCCGCCGCCGAACTCAACAACAACGACCTGATCCGCCAGTTTTATCTGGGGATGTAGCGACCCGCAGCCGCAAATAAAAAACGGCGCCGCGGTTTCCCGCGACGCCGCCGTCGTTTGGTCGCTTGGCGAAGCGTCCTACCTAATTACTTATGTGCCTTCTCGTAGGGATAGATCATGTCGCCGGTCTTCAAGTTGGCCGGCGTCAGCACGGTCTGGTAGCTCATGCCGCGCCAGGTCTCCAGGTCCGCGGCATCCGTGAGCCCGTGATACTGCACGGTCAGCATGCGGCTTTCCGCCCACTCACCTTTTTTGCCGAACTTGATCGGACCCATGATGGTCTTGAAGGTGGCCTTGCGCATATAGGCGGCAAGCTTGTCGTCGTTGATGCTCTTGGCGCCCTTGATGGCCTGTTCCAGCACTTCCATGCGGGCATAACCCCAGCCCGCCAGATAGTAGCCGAGCAGATCGGCGCCGGCCGTCTTGGCGCGCGACTGGTATTCCTTGAAGAAAGCATCGGTGCCGTCATACATCTGCTTCTTGTCCGGCACCCAGGTCTCGTAATTGACGATGCCGTTGAGCTTCGACTTCAGCTTGTTCTTGAAGAACGTCGCTTGCAGGCCGACCATGGCGCCACCGAACATCTTGGGCGTGAGGCCGACTTCGCTGGCCGCCTGCACCATACCGACCGAGTCGGCTGGATAGGCACACACGACCACGAGATCGGCGTTCGCCGCCTTGAGCGCGCGCGCAATCGGTGTGAAGTCGGTGGTCTTCGGCGGAGGTGGATAGCTCTTGTCGTAGACGATCTTGATGCCGAACTTCTTGGCGTTAGAACGGGCGCCATCGCAGGCATTCTGCGAGAAGTCAGCGTCAGCGTAGGACAGCGCCACCGTCTTCGGCTTCGGTTTCTGTGCAGCTGCGAGCTGGAAGAAACCTTCGGTGAACGAGCCCTTGGTGTCCTGGCCGGTCGGCAGGATCGAGAAGTATTTCGGATATTTGAACTTGGCGTTCACGTCGAGACCGAACAGGCTGATGAACATCTTGCCCTTGCGGATGACGACGGGCATCGCTGGTGCGATGTCGTTTGTCGCATAGGCGGAGAGCACAATGTCGACGTGATCGACGTCGAGCAGCTTGCTGTAGATGCCGGGAATTTCCGCGCCCGAGCTCTTGTCGTCGTAATAGACGAGTTCGACCGGGCGCCCGAGCAGACCGCCAGCCTTATTGACCTGGTCGCGCCAGATCTCGGTTGCGAGCAGCGCCTGCTTGCCGTTTGCCGACAGGAAGCCGGTCAGCGACATCGCGAAACCGATCTTGATCGGCTTTTTGTCCTGCGCGCTGGCCGAATTGACGACGAACATTGCGCCGGCCGTGAGAGTGAGGGCCACTCCAGCCACCCAGGCAATTGTCCGAGATTTCAGATTGCGAAGCATATTGTTCCTCCCGTTTAGATATCGTTTTGACGCATCTTACGCGTTTTTTGCCGGCCGACGCTAGAGGCAGCTTTGACTAAAAGGTGGGTTAAATCCCCTCCACCATGATGGTTTCCACCTCGCCCGCACCGCCGCGCCTGAACGTCGCAGCACGGTTGTATTCGTCCGATGTGAAGCAGGCGACCCCCTGCTCGAAGGTGGGAAATTCGATCACCACGAAACGATGGAATTTGTCGGGTCCTTCCATAATCTGAAATTTGCCCCCGCGCGCCAGCACTTTGCCGCCATATTTGGCAAGAATGCCGGGCACCAGATCGGTATATTTCTTGTACTCGACCGGATCGTTGATCTTCGAGCGCGCAACCCAATAAGCCGGCATTCTTATTCTCCTGACGCAATGTGTTCTCAAATGCGCATTGAACCTGATGGGCAGGCACCGGTCCACCCACGCGCGCGCAATGGGAATCGTGCTTGCTTGCCGGGTGGGCCGAACGATACCATCAAACTAACAAGCACGCGGGCGGGCGACAAAAGCGCCGACCGAACCCGCAAACAAGGGGGAGACACCATGGACAGACGCCGTTTCGTCGGCGGCACCGCTGCTGCGGCTGCCGCACTCGCCATCCGTCCGGGCTACGCTGCGGACAATTACCCGTCGCACACCGTCACCTTGATCAATCCGTTTCCGCCGGGCGGCGCCGCCGACAAAGTCGGTCAGCCGCTCAAGGCGGTGCTTGAGCCGATCCTCAAGCAGCCGGTGATCATCGAAAACAAAACCGGTGCTGCCGGCGCGGTCGGCGCGCAATACGCCGCTTCGGCCAAGCCGGACGGCTATACGTTGCTCATCCACATCACGTCGATCTCCGGCTTCGCCGAAGTCGACAAGCTGTTCGGCCGCACGCCGAAGTTTACGCGCGCCAACTTCATCCCAATCGCGCGATTCGTCGCCGACCCGTGCGTGTTCCTGGTCAACGACAAGCAGCCCTACAAGTCGCTGAAGGAATTCGTCGACGACGCCAAAAAGAAACCGGACCAGATCGTATTCTCGTCGTCAGGCCTTTACGGCGCGCTGCACATCCCGACCGCGCAATTCGAGAAGGCGGCGGGCATCAAGATGCGCCATCTGCCGACGCGCGGCGGCGGACCGGCGCTCACCGCCTTCCTCGGCAACAACTCGCAAGTGCTGATCTCGTCGATCTCGGCCTCGCTCGCGCAGATCAAGGCCGGTAAGGCGCGGCCACTCGCCCAACTCGGCGCCAAGCGTTCCAAGGCGCTGCCCGATGTGCCGACCATGAAGGAGCTCGGCTACGACGTCGAATACTACTTGTGGGTCGGTCTATTTGCGCCCAAGGGCACGCCCGATAACGTGATCAAGACGTTGCGCGAAGCTTGCGACAAGGGCGCGCACAGCGAGGCGTTCAAAAAGGCGATGAACAATCTTGGCCAGGAACTCGACTATATGGACCAGCCCGATTTCGCCAAGTTCTGGGACAACGACGCGGCCAAAATAGAAGCCGCCGTCCAGGCGATCGGTAAGCAGGGCTAATCGCGTCAATGCCTCTCCCCGCATCCGCGGGGAGAGGATTTTCGTCTGGACACTGGAACCATGACGCTTCGCGCCGATCACGTGGCGGGCGCCTTCTTCGTGGCGGTCGGCGTGCTGGTGGTCGCCTTGAGCGGCGACCTGCCTCTCGGCGGACTGTCGATGCCGGGCGCCGGCTTCATGCCGCTCCTGGTGGCGGCGCTGATCATTGTGTTCGGCCTGTCGCTGTTTCTGCGCGCGCGCGAGAGCAAACCATTCGCGGAGATCGCCTGGGACGACGGCAAGCACGCGGCAGCCGTCCTCGGCATCACCACGATCGCGGTCGCGCTTTATGTCACGCTCGGCTTCATCATCACCATGGTGCTGATGATGGTGGCGCTGCTGGTCATTATCGAAAAGCGCAACATCGTCCGCGCCGGTCTCTATAGCGTCGTTGTCGCGGTCACGACCTATCTCATCTTCGTTCACATGTTGCAGTCGCCGCTGCCGCCCGGCGTGCTCGGTTATTATTGAGGCCGCCGCGGTGGAAGACACTCTCATAAGCTTGGCGCACGGATTTGGCATCGCCTTCCAGCTCAATAACCTCTGGTACGCCTTCATCGGCTGCCTGGTCGGCACGCTGGTCGGCGTGTTGCCCGGCATCGGCCCTTTGTCCGGCATCTCGATCCTGCTGCCGGTGACCTTCGGGCTTGACGCCACCGAAGCCGTCATCATGTTGGCCGGCATCTATTACGGCTCGCAATATGGCGGCTCGACCACCTCGATCCTGATGCGGATTCCGGGCGAAGCCTCCTCGGTAATGACCTGCATCGACGGCAACGCCATGGCGAAAAAGGGCCGCGCGGGCGCCGCGCTCTGCATCGCCGCCGTCGGCTCCTGGGTCGCCGGCACCTTTGGCATCGTCGTGCTGACGGTGATCGCGCCGCCGCTTGCCTCCATTGCCCTGCAATTCGGTCCGCCCGAATACACCGCATTGCTGGTCATGGGGCTGATCTTTCTCGCCTATATGTCATCGACCTCGCTGGTACGCACACTGCTGATGGCCTGCCTCGGGCTGATGCTCGGCATGATCGGTATCGACAACATGACCGGGCATTTTCGCTACTCGTTCGATTTGAACGAGCTGGGCGACGGCCTCAGCATCGTCCCGGTGGCGGTCGGCCTGTTTGGCTTGGGCGAAATCCTGTCGACACCCAGCCACAAGGTGATCGGCGAAGTGATCGCACCGAAATTGCGCGAACTGTTGCCGACCCGGCAGGAATGGCGCGATTCCTATTGGCCAATCGCGCGCGGCAGCGTGCTCGGTTTCGTCATTGGCATCATTCCGGGATCCGCCCACATCATATCGAGCTTTCTGTCCTATGCGCTGGAGCGGCGCATCTCCAAGCACCCGGAACGTTTCGGCCACGGTGCGGTGGAAGGTGTCGCCGGTCCGGAATCGGCCAACAACTCGGCTTCCACCGGCGCCTTTGTGCCGATGCTGGCGCTCGGCATCCCCACCGGACCGATCACCGCGGTGCTGATCGGTGCCTTGATGATCCACGGCGTGCCGGCCGGCCCGCAGCTCGTGACCGAACATCGCGATCTGTTCTGGGGATTCGTCGCCTCGATGTATGTCGGCAATCTGATGTTGCTGCTGCTCAATCTGCCGCTGGTCGGTGTTTTCGTCACCGTACTGCGCATTCCCTATTCTTATCTCTATCCGCTCATCATCATGTTCTGCATCGTCGGCGTCTATGAGGTGAACCACTCCACCGTCGACGTCTGGATCATGCTGATCATGGGCGCGCTCGGTTACGCCTTGCGCAAGTTCGAATTCGATCCGGCACCGTTGGTGCTGGGCCTGGTGATTGCGCCGCTGCTCGAGCAATCCCTGCGCCAGTCGCTGATCATGTCGAATGGCAACTACTTCATCTTCCTCAACCGGCCGATCTCGGCCGGGCTGCTGATGGTCAGCGCTTGCTTGCTGGCGATGGCCGCACTCTCGTTCGCCCTCAAGCGCCGCGATTGGCGCGCCGAGCTGGCGGAGGCGGAAGCCGGCGAGCCCACCACTTGATCGGCAAGGCGCCTGCGCCGATCATCACACCATGAAAAATCTGACCATCGATCCCGAGCGGCTGTGGGACGAATTAATGGAGACCGCCCAGATCGGCGCCACGCCGAAGGGCGGCATTTGCCGCCTCACCCTCACCGATCTCGACGCCCAGGTGCGCGACTGGTTCAAGGCACGCTGCGAGGCGCTCGGCTGCACCGTCGCCATCGACGACATGGGCAATATGTTTGCACGCCGCGCAGGCCAGCGCGCCGACATTCCGCCCATCGCCATGGGAAGCCATCTCGACACCCAACCGACCGGCGGCAAGTTCGACGGCGCGCTTGGCGTGCTCGCCGCGGTGGAAGCGCTGCGCACGCTGGTCAATGCCGGTTACGAGACGTTCGCGCCGATCGAAGTGGTGAACTGGACCAACGAAGAAGGCGCCCGCTTTGCGCCGGCCTTGATCGCCTCCGGCGTCTTCGCCGGCGTGTTCACGCGCGACTGGGCGGTGGCGCGAACCGACCGCAGCGGCGAAACCTTCGGCGCTGCCCTGGAAAAGATCGGCTATCGCGGGCCGCATAAGTGCGGCGAACACGCGTTGTCGGCGTTTTTCGAGGTGCATATCGAGCAGGGCCCGTATCTCGAAGCCGAAAGGAAAGACGTCGGCGTCGTTACCGGCGTGCAGGCGATGCGCTGGTACGAGGCAACGGTCACCGGCCAGGACACCCATGCCGGCACCACGCCGATGGCGCGCCGCCACGATGCGCTGCTCGGCGCCGCCCGCTTGGTCGAGGCGGTCAATGCCGCTGCGCTCCGCAATCCGACCTCCGTGGGGACCGTCGGCCTTCTGGAAGTGAAACCGGGCGCGCCCAACGTTGTGCCGGGCGAGGTCTTCTTCATGATCGACATGCGCGACCCCGACGCGGGCGTGCTCGACCGCATGGAAAGCCAAATTTCCGACGCCGCGAAAACGTTAGAAGCCGAACTTGGGCTCACCATCGCCATCAAGAATATCTGGACGCAGCCGTTCCAGGCCTTCGATACCGGCTGCATCGCAGCTGTGCGCGAGGCGGCGAACGTGTCGGGCTATGCGACCCGCGACATGATCTCGGGTGCCGGCCACGACGCGGCTTATGTCGCGCGCGTGGCGCCGTCGTCGATGATCTTCGTGCCGTGCAAGGACGGCATCAGTCACAACGAGGCCGAATTCTCATCGAAGGAGCAATGCGCGGCGGGCGCGCAAGTGCTGTTGCAGGCCGTCCTCGCCTACGACCGGCGGCTGGCCGAAACATTCGGCCGCGGCTAAGCCGCCTTGCGCGCGGCCAATGCCATGGAAATCAAGGCCGAGCCGCCGAACAGCATGTTGATGCCGAGCAGGAGCCCGAGCGCCCAGGCCGCCGTGCCTGGCAGACCGGCGAATATGATGACGCCGAGGATCAGGTCGACGATGCCGCTCGCCAGCATCCAGCCCCACTGGCCGGTCAGCTCGCGCTTGTGATCGAACGCGAACATGATCGAAGCGATGCCTTCGATCAGGAAGAACGCCACCAGCACGATGGTCAGCGACACCGCGCCGGTGATCGGCCGGGCGAGCAGCAGCCCGCCCACAATCACCGCAAGCGCGGCCGAGATGAGCGACCACCAGAAGCCGGGCGCGTGCCGCATCATGAAGGTGGTGATCAGACCGACGATGCCGCTGAGCAGGAACAGCCAGCCGAACAGGATGGTCAGCGCCAGAGTCGCCAGCGGCGGCAAGACGATCGCCGCAAAGCCCAGCACTACCAGGACGATGCCTTCAATCAGATAAAGCTTCCAGTGCTCGTGCAGTGATTTGCTGACGGCACGCTGAATTTCAGGGATATTTGGCTGACTGGATGACATGGCAACGCTCCGGCTGGACCCGTCCGAGCGTGCATCATAGCATGCGGACGATGACGCCGAAACGTCGGTTGGCAATTACCTCACATCCACAGTCGCTCGTTCTTCATGCCTTCATAGAGGCCGGCGACGTACTCGCTATAGCCGTTGTACAATAGTGTCGGGCGCCGCTCGCCGGTACCGATCACCTCTTCCGTCGCCTGGCTCCAGCGCGGATGCGGCACCTTCGGGTTGACGTTCGCCCAGAAGCCGTATTCGGACGACTGCAACTGCTCCCACATGCCTTTCGGCCGCTCCTCGACGAACGAGAAGCGCACGATCGACTTGATCGACTTGAAGCCGTACTTCCACGGCAGAGCGAGACGCAGAGGAGCACCGTGCTGTTTGGCGAGCGGATGGCCATAGGCGCCGGTGACCATGAAAGCGAGCTCATTGGTCGCTTCCGCCATCGTGACCCCTTCGACATAGGGCCACGGATACCAGGTCACGCCTTGCCCGGGCGCCATCTTGGGATCGAGGAAGGTTTCCATGCGCACGTATTTGGCCGAGCCCAGGGGCTTGGCGAAATCGACCAGCTTCTTGAGCGGGAAACCGGTCCAGGCGATCGCCATGCCCCAGGCTTCCACGCAGCGGTGACGGTAGGTGCGCTCTTCCAGAGTCATTTTCCGGATCAAATCGTCGATGCCGACTTCGAACGGCTTTTCCACCTTGCCATCGATCTTCACCGTCCAGGGCCGGACCTTGAGCCGCTGCGCCGCCGACGCGATCGATTTCGACGTACCGAACTCGTAGAAATTATTGTAGTTGGCGTTGATCTTCTCGTCGGTGATCGGCCGGTCGAGCTTGAAGGTCTCATTGCGCTTCGCGGGATAAAGGTCGGCGGTCGGGTCGCCCAGCTTGGAAACGTCCTCGACGCGCTGCGCCAGCGCCGCGCCCGGCATCAGCGCCAGCGCGCTGGCGCTGCCGGCGAGAAAGCTTCGGCGGTTGAACACCAGATGTTCCGGCGTCGCCTGACTTTCGGGAATTTCCCAGCCGCGACGGTGAATGACGTGCATAAGCTCGGCCTCCGATTCGCCCCTGCGTCAGGCGTACGGCAGGCCTGCGCTCACAGGCAAGTCACGCTTGTGCGAGCACGCTTCGAAAATCGAACGCAGAGGCCGGAAACCCGTCGCCAACCCGAACGGCAGGCCTTTTCACAGTTAAGCGCCGCAAGAGTGGCGCAGAAGCGCCACGACGAGAACCAGTGCGGGCAAACCGGGGCTTCCCTCGAGATCGAGCTTCGGAAATCGACGAGACCGCCCGGAGAGGCGGCCTCGCGTTCGAACATCCAGATCAGATCTGGCGGCCCTTCATCACGGCATCGACGTCACGCTGCGCTTGCGTCTTGTCCATGCTGTACTTGGCGACGACCTGAGTGACGAGATCGTCCCTGTTCTTGAGCGCGCCGAGTTCCTGCTCGGAAAACTTGCTCCACTTGGCGCCGATGTCCTTGAGAAGGATCTGCTTGTTCTCAGTAGAATGTCCGGTGCTCGCCGAAGCGGTATTCGAGGTTGAGGAATTCATGAGTATTATCTCCAAAATATCAATGAAACATCATTTGAATGTGCATCATCCAAACTATAACCTTACATGGTGATGAATAGCGGTAACCACAGGGGCAAAATGATCGCTGGCTCGAAATATAGATCGGCTGCATCGCGCTTCGGCGAACAAGCCGGCCAGCAAGTCAGCCTCTGACCAGCCAATTCGGGAAATCGCGTAATCGTCGTCGCAATTCGACCTGCTCGTCCCCATATACATTTAACAGCCAATAAGCAGACATTGCGGCACCGTCGAGCGGGAGAGCGCTCGGCTCGTGTGTCACGGAGGGAGATTCCCATGTTCACGGCAGAGAAATTTCGCGCAAAAGCGGCGGAAAGCACCGAATTGCTCAAACATACTGATGTTCCGAACGAAATCCGAACACTTCAGCGATCGGCGCAAAGCTTCAAGGCGCTGGCGCAAAACGAAGTCTGGCTTGCAGACAATTTCGATAAAAACATCAAATCGCAGGACGTCCGCTCGCATGACGAGGTCGACGGAAAAAACGTCGAGCGCAGAACGACCGCAGAAGTCGAGGAGCATGTCCTTCGCTGCCTCGGAGCGGCGGTTATCATGCAGTGGAACACGATTCCGAAGAAGTTCCAGCGCGAATTGTTCGATACCGCCGGGTCGGTCGGCGACTTGTTGCAGACGTCAACGCTACGCGGGCAGATTGCGCGTTTCCTGCATGATCACAAAGACGACGAAACTTCAGTCGACGACGCTGCAGGCTCGCACACGGCGAACGGAATAGTCCGGTGACTCACAGGTTCATTATCGGTCAAATCGTTGAACTCGAACACAGGGTGCTTCGAACTTCGGCTCCCGGGGCCTATGAAATTCGTCGTCTTGTCCCTGCGTCGGACCGCGATCCCGGCGACCCGTGCTACTGCATCAAAAACATTTCCGAAAAGCATGAGCGGATCGCTCCCGAAAGCGAGCTCACACTCAGCACCAGCATTTTCGCGTGACGCGTGCACTTCGCGCGGAAATGACGTAGTCTGACGGCGAACAGCGCCTCGTCGCGGCAATGCCAGGGCTCGCATTGGTCACGCTCGAAATCCACCACAAGACAACCTATCGTTTCAACCGGCCGGTGAACCTCGGGCCGCACCGCTTGATGCTTCGTCCGCGCGAAAGCCGCGACCTGCGGCTGACGTCGCACACTTTGGCAATCACACCGGTCGCGACGGTGACGTGGGCGCATGACGTCGCCGGCAATGCCGTCGCTATGGCCACATTCACAACGATGACCGATACGCTCGTGTTCGACAGCGTCGCACAAATCCAACTCTCCGCCGCCGCGTGGCCGGTATTCGACATCGCCGCCTCGGCGATTTATTTTCCGTTCCGCTATTCCGACGACGAATGGACCGACCTCGGTTCGTTGACGGTTCTTCAATATCCGGATCCAGCCGGGCCCTTGCGCGGCTGGGCACAAAGCTTTGTCCGCAGCAATCCGACCGATACGTTATCGTTGCTCAAGGACTTGAGCGTAGGCGTTGCGGAGCGGATCAGTTATCAGGACCGCGAGGCCGAGGGCACGCAGTCGCCGAACCAGACGCTCAATCGCGGCTGGGGTTCGTGCCGCGATTTCGCCGTGCTGTTTGCCGAGGCGGCCCGGAGTCTCGGTTTCGGGGCGCGGATCGTCTCCGGCTACCTGCATAATCCGAATCAGGATCGCGTAGGTTCAACTGGCGCCGGGTCGACCCATGCATGGGCGGAAGTGTTTGTGCCCGGCGCAGGATGGATCACCTTCGATCCAACCAACCGCAGCGTCGGCGGCGCCAACCTGATCCCGGTCGCGCTCGTACGCGATATTCGGCAGGCAATGCCGGTGTCTGGCAGTTTCGCCGGGGAGACCGGCGCATTTCAGGGGATGGACGTGGAGGTGTCCGTCAACTCATAGACGTGGCACCCCACGCGCGTCGACCGGAAGACTCCTGCGGCGTTCAGGAATTGCGTTCTCGCCTGCGCTACTCCGCCGCCCGCCGCGCCGCCACGATCTGATCCGCCGTGCGGCCGGTCAGTTCCGCCATGTGGTCGAACTTGAAGGTGAAGGAGCCGACGCCGGCGGTGGCCGAGCGCACCTCGATGATGAGATCGCCGATCTCGGCCTCCGCCATCTGCGCCTTGACCACGTCCCAGCCGTCCCAGCCTTCGCGCGTGTCGAAGCCGAGAATATGGCCGCGCCGGCCCGACAGGATGGCGTTCATCTTGGCGGTGGCGTCGCTCGGACACACGATTTCGACCAGGTGGATCGGCTCCAGCAGCACCGGCTGGCATTGCGGCAATCCTTCGACGATGCCGATGCGTCCGGCGGTGCGGAACGCCTGATCGGAGGAGTCGACGGTGTGATAGGAGCCGTCGACCAGCGCGACATGCAGATCGACCACCTGGAATCCGAGCGGGCCGTGCTTGAGCGCGTCGATGACGCCCTCTTCCACCGCCGGAATGTAGTTGCGCGGCACCACGCCGCCGGTGATGCGTTCCTCGAACTGGAAGCCCGAACCGCGCGGCAGCGGCTTGATCTCGAGCACCACGTCGCCGAACTGACCGTGCCCGCCCGACTGTTTCTTATGGCGGCCGCGCACCGACACCGTCTTGCGGATGGTCTCGCGGTAGCCGACGGTCGGCGGCCGCGTGGACACCGGCACCTGGAAGCGATCGGCAAGGCGCTCGGTGGCGACGCGCAGGTGCATCTCGCCCTGCCCCCAGATCACCACCTCGTGGCTCTCGGCGTCGTGCACGACGGTGAGCGAGGGATCCTCCTCGGTAAGCTTGGTGAAGGCGACGCCGAGCTTGACGTCGTCTTTGCGCTCCTTGGCCTGCACCGCGGTGGCGAGCACCGGCGGATAGGGCGTCACCGCGGCAAGCGCGGCATGCGGCTGTTTGCCGGCCGACAAAGTGTCGCCGGTCTTGGCGCCGTCGAGCTTGCCGAAAGCGATCGTCTCGCCGGCCGAGGCCGGGCCGCGTTTCTCGAAATGCTGGCCCATCAGTTTGAACACGCCGGAGACGCGGCCGGCCTCGCCGTCCGGCGTATTGAAGGTGGTGCCGTCGCCGGCCTGACCCGCCAGCAAGCGCGCAACCGACATCTTGCCGCCGTGGGCGGTGTGGAAGGTCTTCAGCACCAGCGCGACCGCATCGTCGCCAGGCGCGAGGCCGAGCCGTTGCGCGGTCTCGCTCACGCCCGGCGTTTCGTGGCGCAACGCTTTCAACAGCCGCAGCACGCCGTTCGAGCGCGTGGCAACGCCGAGCAGCACCGGCACCACCTGCCGGTCGCGCAATTCCTTGGCGAGATCGTCGAACACCTTGTCGCGCGGCGGCTGGATGTCTTCGAGCAATTGCTCCATCAGTTCGTCGTCGTGATCGGCCAGCGTCTCCAGCATGGTGAAGCGCGCTTCTTTTTCACGGTCGGCATCCTCGCCCTTCAAGTCGACGATCTCCGACGGCGCGTGCTCCTTGTAGACATAGGCGCGCTCGAGCGCGAGATCGACGAAGCCGGAAATGAGCTCGCCATTCCAGATCGGGATTTGACGTAGCAGCAGCGGCAGGCGCGACGCCGGCTGCAACAGTTTGATCGTCTCGCGCACGCGCTTGTCGGCCTTGTCGATCTTGTTGAGAAACAGGAAATGCGGAATGTTCTGGTCTTCGAGCTGGCGCAGGATCAGCTGCAGCTGCGGCACTTTCTTTTCGTCCGCCTCGCAAACCACCACCGCGGCGTCGACCGCCGGCAGCACGCTGCGCATGTCTTGAATGAATTCAACCGAACCGGGGCAATCGACAAAAACGTAATTGTCGCCCATGAAGTCGGTGGTGGCGAAGGTCGCCTCCACGCTCATCTTGTGAGCGCGCGCTTCCTTGCTGGCGTCGCCGAGCGAAGTGCCGGCATCGACTGTGCCTTGGCGCTGAACCGCGCCGGTGCGCGCGAGAATGGCTTCGAGAAGTGTTGTCTTGCCGCTTTGGAATGGGCCCACCAGTGCAACGCACCGGGGACCCTTGGGTCCCGCGCCATTTTGTCCCATGTTTTTTCCTCCCTGGCCGGCCGGGAGTCGGACCTGTCCCGGCCCTGTCACGGTATCGTCGCAGCAGGGAGGGTGACTGGCAAGGGCGGAAAAAGCCGTGCCAAACGATAGGCATGCGGTGTTGCAGCGCGGGCGTGGGTCGTTGTCTGCGCCGTTCAGGCGTTATGGATGGCGTGTGCTGTCAGACTATTATTCCTCAGGCGGAGGCAGGCGGCGGAGCCGCCGTCGGGATCGTGACCGGCGTCTGCTGGCTGGGGAATACACTCGAATCCCAATGGTTCGGATCGTCCTCGCGTTGGCGACGGATCAAGCTCTTGTTGCTGTGGCCGAAGTAGAAACGCAAGCCGCCCCAGATTCCGTGATAGTCGCCTTCGCCGATGCGGCCTTCTGCAAATAGTGAGGCCATCACACCATTCGTCAGCTGGAAACCCCATTCGCTGCCGAGCGCCAGTGCATTTTTTCCCCCGAGATAGCGGTGACCGATGACCAATTTGAAATCGTCGGTGACGAAATACTCAAGATTGACCTGATCGAAGAAGCGGGTCTTCACGTCATAGGTCGTCAAATATCCGTTCTCGATCGCCGACGCGCCGTTACCGAATTCCACGCCCGCTATGCCACGCAGGGTAAAACGTCCAAAATACCACTCCGCTTCCGGGCTGATGTGAGAAACCGCTATGCCACCAAACTTGTCCCAGTTGGCATACGATCCGTACAGCCCGAGCAAGCCTTTGGCAGGATCACGCCAAAATACATGGCCGGCGACGGAACCAAGAAAACGGCCGTCGAAACTGGTCGCGTCCGCGTCAATCTGGGCGCCAATGCCGCAAGCGATCGGAAAAGCCGCGGTACCGGTCGCACCGTAAAGGGACTTGTTGTTGAGCGAACCACCGAGTCCGCCGAGCTCGGCATTCACGCCGTCGACGGCCTGTGGACAGATTGCCGACGGCGCCCCCATCGCCGAACTTGCGACACACGCAACCACGGCGCACGCCAACAGTGAACGCAACGGCACGAACCCCATTACCCAGCCTCGAAGGGCGCAAACAAACGCCGGTACAAACATGTGAAATTATGCCATCGCGGTCACCCTCGATAGTTGGCCGCTCCCGCTTGTCACATTTGGAAAAACTGTGTGGCGAAACAGCCACATAGCGCCAAGCCGGCGCGATGCATCGCGTGAAGCGCCTGCATTGCCGGCCGGATCCGACCTAAAGGGCGCCGCCGCGCTAGTGCCCTCCGGTAAAGCTCGGATCAATCACCGCACGCGCATCCACGGCCTTGTCCACGAACCCTTGCGCCTTGTACCAAACGATCTGGCGCTCGATATCGGCGACGTCAATCCGCGCCTTGGCGTCCATGAAGGGAGCGGTGGCCTCGACGATCGCTTTCGCTGACGGTTGCCCGGGAAAGACATAGCTGGCGATGATCCGCGCCGCTTCTTGCGACGCCGCGTTTGAGATGCGCTTGCCGTAGCGGTCGTGCCGCAACAGCGCGGCAGCGTAATTTGCAGCGCCGCCGGCATAAGCACGCACGAATTTTTCCACGGTCGCGCGTTGTTTGTCGATGATGGCCGGCGAAGTGAACAGCGCGCCGGTCTGTTGCTCGTCGATTTCCGAAACCCAGCCGATCAGCTTGGCCTGATTGGCGACGATGAGGTCGCGCGCATGGCGCGCCGGCAGGATCGCCGCATCGGCTTCACCGGCGGCAACCGCATTTGACACAGCATCGAAGCGGACGAATGCTTTCAACGCCACGCCATCGAGATCAAAACCTTTGACTCGCGCGATCTGGGCGAGCTGATAGTGCAGCGCGCCGCCGCGCGCATCGATGGCGACCACCTTGCCGGCAAGGTCCTCGAACTTGCGCACGCCTTTGCTATAGGCTGCGTTGGAGACCACCACCTCGTCGCCTTCGTAGCCCTGCTTCTCGCGCAATTGAGTGGCGATCAGCGTGAGCCGGCCTTGACCGGCGAGATTGAACGTGACCGGCGTCAACGCCGCCAACCCGAACGCGGCACGGCCGGAGGCGACCGCTTCGGCCACCGCCTGCGCGGTCGGATAGGCGCCCATCTGAATGTCGAGGCCGGCGGCCTTGAAGCCGCCACGCGCCGCGGCAATGAACAGCGCGCCATTGCCGATCTCGCGCGTGGTGGCGACCGTCACGCGTTCCTGCGCAACCGCTGTCGCGCACAGGCTGCCGATGCCGATAAGAATCGCGAGCACACGCAAAATCATGCGCGCGACACTAAAGAATGTAGCAGCGATTCGCTGACGCTACTTCAAATTTCCGCAGAAGCGCTGGATGCGCCGGCAGGCTTCTTCCAGGTCTTCGGTCTTGGTGGCGTACGAGATGCGGAAATTCGGCCCAAGCCCGAAAGCCGTGCCCTGCACCACCGCGACGCCTTCCGCTTCCAGAAGCTCGGTGACGAAGTCCTCGTCGCTTGCAAGTTTCTTGCCCGTCGGCGCCGTCTTGCCCATCGTGCCTTCGCAGGAAGGATAGACGTAGAAGGCGCCTTCCGGCGTCGGGCACTTGATGCCGTTTGCCTGGTTGAGCATCGACACCACCAGATCGCGCCGCTCCTTGAAGATCTTGTTGTGCGCGGCGATGAAGTCCTGCGGCCCAGTGAGCGCCTCGACCGCCGCCCATTGCGAGGCGGCCGCCGGGTTGGTGGTCGACTGCGACTGGATCATCGCCATCGCCTTGATCAACGGCTCCGGCCCGCCGGCATAGCCGATGCGCCAGCCGGTCATGCAATAGGCCTTGGATGTGCCGTTGATGGTGAGCGTGCGCTCATAGAGCGACGGCTCGACCTGCGCCGGCGTATGAAACTTGAAATCGTCGTAGACGAGATGCTCGTACATGTCGTCGGTCATGACATGCACGTGGCTGTGCTTCACCAGCACATCCGTGAGCGCCTTCAATTCGGCGCGCGAATAGGCAGCGCCGGTCGGGTTCGAGGGCGAGTTCAGAAGAAACCATTTGGTCTTCGGCGTGATCGCCTTTTCGAGCGCCGCAGGCGTGACCTTGAAGCCCTGCGCCATGCCGGCGACCACCGGCACCGGCGTGCCGCCGGCAAGCAGCACCATGTCCGGATAGCTCACCCAATACGGTGCCGGAATGATCACCTCGTCGCCCGGATCGAGCGTCGCCACGAAAGCGTTGTAGAGCACCTGCTTGCCGCCGGCGCCGACGGTGATCTGCGAGGTTTTGTAGGTGAGGCCGTTTTCGCGCTTGAACTTGGCGGCGACGGCTTCCTTCAGCTCGGCCAGGCCGTCAACCTGCGTGTATTTCGACGCGCGTCCTTCGCGGATCGCCTTGATCGCCGCTTCCTTGATGTTGTCAGGCGTGTCGAAATCGGGCTCGCCGGCGCCCAAGCCGATGACGTTGCGGCCTGCCGCTTTCAGCGCGCGCGCTTTATCGGTCACCGCAATCGTCGGCGACGGCTTGATGCGCTTGAGGTGCTCGGCGAGGAAGGCCATGAGAATCTCCATTATCCCCGGCAGACACGGACGCGTGCTAGGTAAAGGCCTGCAGCCATTACGGCAAGCGTGAAACCATGATCCATCCATTTAACGCGCTGATATTTGCAATTTTCATGACGGTGGCCGAGGCGGCGGCAGCCGCCGGCAACCCATGCGGGATTTCGCCGCGCGACTGGTGTCCGGCCCCGCCCGGCGACCCTTGCGGACGCCACCGCACTGTCGCCGCATGCAAGGCCGATCCGGCCTGCTACGGCATGGCCTATCGCGGCGAGTCGGTGATCGCCTGCCTGCCCGATCCGCGCGGCTTTTCTCCCAATTGTCCGACTGTCGGCTGCATTTCGACCCCGCCAGCGCGGCGCTAGCGGCACTCAACCCTCCCTTAAGCCTGCGCTGCTAGACCAGCCGATATGGCTACATTGAGCGAGGCCCTGCGGAGTGGACGCTGGCTGACCCGCGAGCGGGTGCGGCTGGTGGCGCTTGCTTTGCTGGTCGCCTCGGTTCTCGGCGCGGCCTATATCGCTATCACCTCCGACGGGCTCAACGACCGCTTCGGCCGCCCACTCGGCACCGACTTTGCCAATGTCTATGCCGCCGGCAGCTACGTGCTGGAGGGCGATGCCGCCGCGCCCTACGACCCGCACAAGCAATATGAGCGCGAGCAGGCGATCTTCGGCGCAGACACGCAATTCTATGGCTGGCACTATCCGCCGTTCTTCCTCGGCCTCGCCGCGCTGCTTGCCGCGATGCCCTATTGGCTTGCGCTACTGGTCTGGCAAGGCGCGACGCTCGGGCTTTATCTGTTCGCCATGCGAGGAATACTCATCCCGCGAGGTGAAGGTGCGCAATCGCTGGCGAGCGACAAGCTCTGGCTTCTGCTCGCCCTCGCCTATCCGGCCGTCTTCATCAATCTCGGTCACGGACATAACGGCTTTCTCACCGCCGCGCTGTTTGCCGGCGCGCTGACGCAGCTCGACCGCCGGCCGCTGATCGCCGGTCTTCTGTTCGGGCTCGTCGCCTACAAGCCGCAGTTCGGCCTGCTCATTCCGCTCGTGCTGGCGGTGAGCGGTCGCTGGCGCGTGTTCGTCGTCCGCCGCCGTGACGGTCGCCTTACTTGCGCTCACCGTCACGATGGTCTTCGGCATCGATGTGTGGTCCGCCTTCTTGGCCTCGACCAAGTTCACGCGCGACGTCGTGCTCGAGCAAGGCGGCACCGGCTGGTACAAAATTCAAAGTGTGTTTTCGTGGGTGCGGATGTGGGGCGGCGCGATCGGCCTCGCCTACGCCGCACAAGCCGCGGTCACACTCGCTGTTGCAGTCGCGCTTTCCTGGCTCTGGCGCAGCCGCGTGTCGTTTGCGATGAAAGCAGCGGCCTTGCTCATCGGCACCGTGCTCGCCACGCCTTACGTGCTGGACTACGACCTGATGCTGCTTGCGCCTGCAATCGCCTTGCTCGCGGCGGACGGCATGCGGCGCGGCTTCGCACCATGGGACAAGACGATGCTGGCCGCGCTCTGGCTGTTGCCGCTGGTCGCCCGTTCGGTTGCACAAACAACCGTCGTACCATTGGCGGTGCTGCTGTTGCTGCTGGTTTTTGCGGTTTTGCTGCGCCGCGCCATCGGCGACGGCGGATTGCCAGCAGCGGCGCACCGGCTGCCGGCCGAATAAAATATAATTTTCATATTTCGCACCTACACGAACGCGCTATTCCACGGTGGCTCGCGAATTCGTGACGGCGCGAGTACGTAAATTGTAATATGAAGGCCTTTCTATTGCCGGACTTGGCGCGCCCCCTTGCAGCGGAGGCGTCAAACATGCCCGGGGGTTCGATGTACACGCTCTACTCAATGCAGAGTTCGGGCAACAGCTACAAGGTTCGCCTTGCGCTGGCGCGGCTCGGCATATCTTACGACCTCGTCGAGGTCGACATCCTGCAAGGCGAAAGCCGCACGCCCGAATTCCTCGCCAAGAATCCGAACGGGCAAGTGCCGCTGCTCGAGGTCGCGCCCGGCCGATACATTTCGGAATCGAATGCCATCTTGTGGTACGTCGCCATCGGCTCGACGCTCGCGCCCGACGACCGCATCGCGCGCGCCGAAGCATTGCAATGGATGTTCTTCGAACAACACAGTCTGGAGCCGAACATCGGCGCCGCCTATTTCTGGCTGTCGCTGATCAAGGGCGGCCGCGATCTGCAAAGCCACGCGCTCGAAGACTGGATGGAAAACGGCTATCGCGCGCTCGGCGTGATGGAGATGCATCTCGCCAAGAACGCCTTCTTCGTCGGCGAACATTTCACCATCGCCGACATCGCGCTCTACGCTTATACGCATCTGGCCGACCGCTGCGATTTCGACCTCGCCGGCTATCCGGCCGTGCGCGCCTGGCTTGCCCGCGTCGCCGCCGAACCGGGCCACGTGTCGATGAGCTGGCAGCCCGAACCGCTGGCGGCGGCGCAATAGCAGCGCTCCCGCGGCCACGTTTACCCTTCATTAACCATCGTCACGAAAACGCCCCGGTTCGCTACCGGGATTGCCTCAATCGGGCCGAACGACCGCCCGTTTCCGCTGCGATTCTGGCTGCCTGGAACAAAATGATTCCTTTGCCGTTTACAGATTTGTCATGCGCATGCCCATGGAAGATACCGGCTTTACACCGCCCACCCGTCATCCCCTCGGGCACGAGCGCCGCAGCACCGCGCTTGCCGAACTGATGGCGATTGTGGCGCTCGCGCTCTCCACCATCGTGGTCGCCACGGTCGTGACGACGGGGATCGCGCGCGCCAATGTCGCCGATGGCGTCATCGGCCACGAAGGCAGCCTGTTCGGCATCGCCCTCCTGCTCGGCCTGATGTTTATCGGCATCAGCGGCGTCTCGCTGCTGCCGGGCCGATCCAAAAAGCGCTAAGCGAAAATTGACTTTCGGAACCGCTTGCAGTGTCGCACAGTTGGCGCGGCACGCGATGGAGTGGGGCATGCATTATCGTCTGGCGCTGGCAGCGCTGCTGCTGGCGTCGCCGGCCGCAATGGCAGCCGAGCAATTTCCTTCTTCTGCAGGCCCGCTCTCGGTCGAAACGGTCGCCGGCGGGCTGTTGCATCCTTGGTCGCTCGCCTTCATGCCCGACGGGCGCATGCTGGTCACCGAGCGGCCCGGACGCATGCGCATCGTCACGCGCGGCGGACATCTTTCGCAACCGATATCGGGACTCCCCCAAGTCTATCAAGCAAGCCAAGCCGGCTTGATGGATGTGATCCTCGACCGCGACTACAAAAGCAACAGCCGCGTCTATTTCTGCTACGCCGAACCGTCCGATGGCGGCGGACGCATCGCGGTCGCACAAGGCCGCTTGGTGCAAGGCGACCGCCTGGTCGACCGCACCGATCCGCGCCTCGTCGCCGTCAACGTGATCTTTCGCCAGAAGGGACCGGTCTCGCGCGGTCTCAATATCGGCTGCCGCATCGCGCAGGCGCCCGACCGCAACCTGTTCGTCTCGCTCGGCGATCATTTCGCATCCAAGGCGCTGGCGCAGAAGCTCGACAATCATATCGGCAAGATCGTGCGCATCACGCCCGAAGGCAAAGCGCCGAAAGACAATCCCTTCGTCGACAAAAAAGATGCGTTGCCGGAAATCTGGGCCTACGGCCTGCGCAATCCGGAAGGTCTCGCCTTCAATCCCACCGACGGGAAATTGTGGGAGCAGGAGCACGGCCCCAAAGGCGGCGACGAGATCAACATCATCGAAAAGGGCGGCAATTACGGCTGGCCGGTCGTCTCCTTCGGCGTCAACTATGACGGCTCACCGGTCGGCGACGGCAAGCAGCATCACAAAGGCATGATCGATCCGGTCTGGCACTGGACGCCGTCGATCGCGCCTTCCGGCATGGTCTTCTACACCGGCGGCATGTTTCCCGGCTGGAAGGGCAGCCTGATCAACGGCGCGTTGAAATTCGAACTGGTGTCCCGGCTCCAGCTCAACGGCGACAAGGTGCTCAAGGAAGAGCGCATCTTGCACGATCTGCACGAACGCATCCGCGACGTGCGCCAGGGACCCGACGGCGCGCTCTACCTGCTCACCGATAATGACTTCGGGGCGCATCCTGCGCGTGTCGCCGGCGAAGTAGGATGGCTCCACCGGGCTCTTTTCACCACTTGTGAAACACGAAGAACGCTCCCGCCGCAATCAGTGCGAAGCCGACGCCCTGGCTCCATGTAATCGGTTCGCGCAGATAGAGATAGGAAAACGCGGCGAACACCGAGAAAGTAATCACCTCCTGCATCGTTTTGAGCTGCGCCGGATTGTAGACCGCGCTGCCATAACGATTGGCCGGCACTGCCAGGCAATATTCGATCAGCGCCAAGCCCCAGCTGATCAGGATGACGTGCCACAGGGAAATTTCCTTGTAGCGCAGGTGCCAATACCAGGCGGTGGTCATGAAGACATTGGAGCCAATCAGCAGCAGAACCGGCAGGGCGTAGGGCGAGAATATCGGCATGGGACACTCGATGGGACGCTCGGGTTGACGCGCAAGCTCGCGCGGACAAGCGGCCGGTGTAGCCGCTGTTATGACACGCCATCCACAGCCCGTCGGCGTGTCAAGGTCCTGTCATATCCATGCGCTATCGAGAAACTGCTTCTGTCGTGTTGAGTAAAGCGTACAAACCCTTTGCGGTCCCGTGCGGCTGACCCTGCTCTCCCGGGACCGCAAATTTTTTGTGACTCTATGAGTGGCCGAGCGGGTGGCCGTGCAGGTTCTGGCGCAAGGTGTCGCGCAGATCCTTGACGGTCGCGGCGCTGACAGGCGGCGCGGAATTGCCCCAGCTGTTTCGCACATAAGTCGCCACCGCCGCAATCTGCGCATCAGTCAGCTTCCAGTCGAAGGCCGGCATGGCGAACGGCGTCGGCGCCTTATCGGTGGCCGCCGTCCGCGCGCCTTCGAGGATGACGCGCACAACTGTAAGCGGGTTGTCCTGCTGCACGTTGGGATCGTGCGCCAGCGGCGGGAACATGCGTGGCACGCCCCTGCCGTCCGCCTGATGGCAGCCGGAGCAACTGTCAGCGAAGATCGCGCCGCCCGCCGTCATCACGTTCTTGTCCGGCGTGGCCGCTGTTGGCGTCGAACCGCCATCGACATCCTTGATGTAGGTTGCGATCGCGCGCAAATCGGCCTCAGGCAGTTTGGAAGTCGAGTTCTCCACCACTTCGGCCATGAGACCGGCAGCGCCGCTGTGCTTGTTGCGACCGGTCTTCAGATACTCGGCGATGTCGTCTACGCTCCATGAGCCCGTGCCGTCGTGCATATTGCCGGCGATCTTGGGCGCGAACCAGTTCTGCACCGCGCCGCCGAGCAGCGCTTGGCTCGTCTCATCGGCGCCGAGCGCGTTCTTCGGCGTATGACAGCCGCCGCAATGGCCAGGCCCTTGAACGAGATAAGCCCCGCGATTCCATTCCGCGCTTTTGTGCGGATTCGGCTGATAAGTGCCGGGCTCGAAGAACAATAAATTCCAGCCGCGCATGGCGAAACGCTGATTGAGCGGAAACGGCAGCTTGTTCGCCCGACGCTCGTTCCTTACCGCGGGCAGCGTGCGGAGATAGGCAAAGACGGCGTTGACGTCGTCGCGCGTCATCTTGGTGAAGTAGGGATAGGGAAACGCCGGATAGAGCAGCGCGCCATCGGGCCGCACGCCATTGTGCATCGCACGATAGAAATCGTCCTGCGACCAGGCGCCGATGCCGGTCGCCTGATCCGGTGTGATGTTGGGAGAAAAGACAATGCCAAACGGCGTCTGAATCGCGCGTCCGCCCGCAAATGGCGTGCCGTCCTTGGTCGTGTGACAGGCGACGCAATCGCCGGCATTGACCAGTTCATGGCCACGCTGGATTTGCGCATATTCGGTGTCGGCCGCCTGCGCGCCGGCCCAGGACAGGCCGGCGGCAAGCGCCGACAGGAGCGCGAAGCGTGTCAGGTTGCGCATGGCTTCACCTCCTCACGCCTGCACCAACGGACCGGGATTTTTCAGGTATTGCGTCGTGATGGCCTCGGCCGCCCAATAGGTCAGCGCGCAGACGGTGCCGGTTGGATTGTAACCGGGATTCTGCGGAAACACGCTGGCGCCCACCACGAACAGATTGTCGGCATCCCAGTGCTGCAAATAGCGATTCACCACGCTCGCCTTCGGATCGCTGCCCATGATCGTGCCGCCGGTATTATGCGTGCTCTGGTAGGGCACGATGTCGTAGTGGCCCGTGCGTTTCTTGGCGTGGATCTCGCGCGGATTCATCGCCTTCGCCATGTCGGCGGCACGGTCGGTCAGGTAGTCCGACATTTTGTGCTCGTTGTCGGTGAAATCGAACGTCATGCGCATCAGCGGCCGGCCGTGCACGTCGCGATAGGTCGGATCGAGATCGAGATAGTTGTTGCGGTGGCTCATCACCGCGCCGTGGGTCGAGATGCTGGTGGTGGTCAGATAATTCTTGGCGACTGCCTTCTTCCACTTGACTGCCCCACTTCGGCGTATTTTTGGGGGTCGGGTGAAAGCCGATCGGCCGGCCATTGGTGTTCCAGCAGGCGATATAGCCACCGCCGATGAATCCGAGTCCCGAATGGTCGAAATTGTCGCCGTTGTAATTGTCGACGCCGATGCCGAGCGCGCCCGCGCCGATGAACGGGTTCATGATCTTGTCGTCGAAAAAGACATCGACGCCGCTGACAATCTGATAGGCGTAGTTCTTGCCGAGCGTGCCCTGCCCGGTGCGTGGATCGTATTGCTCGCCGATCCCCGACAGCATCAACAAATGCGGGTTGTGCGTCGCGTAGGCGCACATAATCACCATCTCGGCGGGTTGCAGGTATTCTTCGCCCTGCGTGTCGATATAGACGACGCCGGTCGCACGCCGCCCACGTTTGTCATATTCGATGCGTAACACTTCACTCTCGGTGCGCAGCTCGAAATTCGGCTTGCGCAGCAGCACCGGCAGGATCGTTGTTTGCGCGCTCGATTTCGAGTAGTTGCCGCAGCCGAATTTTTCGCAGAAGCCACAATAACTGCACGGCGCAAGCTGCACGCCGAGCGGATTGGTATAGGGCCGCGACATGTTGGCGGCCGGGCACGGGAATGGGTGATGGCCGGTCTCCTTGGCGGCCTTCTCGAACAAGGTCGGGCCATAGACCATATCGAGCGGCGGGTTGGGATAGTCCCGCGTCCGCGCGCCCTCGAATGGATTGCCGCCGGGCTGGATCTGCCCATTTAAATTGCCGGCCTTGCCGCTGATGCCGCAGAGATACTCGAACTTGTCGTAATGCGGCTCGAGCTCATCATAAGTGACGCCCCAATCCTGCACCGTCATGTCGTCCGGCAGCGGCCCATAACGCTCGGTGTTGTGGCTGCGCGCGACGAAATCCGACGGCAAAAAGCGCCAAGTCTGACCGTTCCAGTGAATGCCGGCACCTCCGACGCCGGTCGCCGGCAGGAAGGAGCCGAGATGACGCATCGGCAGCGCAGTGTCGCTGACGCTGTTGCGAAAAGTGAGCGTCTCGCGCGCCGGCTCCTCGAACAGCGCGCGCCGGTAGTAGTAGCGTAACTCGTCCTGCGCGAAGCTGACGGCGAAATCGGTGGACGTGTCGCGCCAGCCGCCGCGCTCGAAAGCCAGCACCTTCAGCCCGGCATCGGTCAGTTCCTGGCCGAGGATGGCGCCGGTCCATCCGAAACCCACAAGCACGACGTCAACCGACGGCAATTTCTTCGGCATCTAAACCTCACTGATTAAGACGGAGTCCAGCCGGGCCGGCCCTTGATGCCGACCGCCGGCAGATTGAGCTTCTGGCCGTGTTTCTTGACGTAGGGGCGGTAGTCGTAGCGGGCGCCGGGAAAGCCGATCAGCTTCCAGCCCACCATGTCGCGATTACCGCCATGGATCGGATCGGAGAAAAAGCCTTCGACCGTGTTTTGGTGCAGCAGCGTGAAGAATTGCTTGACGTCGGCGCTTTTCAGTGAGATGTCGCCCTTCTCCAATCCGTGCAGCACTTGGTCCTGCTGTTCGGCACCAAGTTGTGCGAACGTCTTTCCGCCGAACTTGTCCTTGCAATAATCGTCGGTCGCCTTGATGGCGGCGCGATAGAGTTCGGCCGGCGACAGTCGGCTTTGATAGCCTTGCGTCGGCTCGCCCGTCTTCCACGGCCCCAGCATGTACCAATGCGCGCCACTGCCATAAGGGCCCGCCATCTGGCGGTCGAGGAAAAACGTGACGTTCGCTTCTTTCGCGCCCGGGCCCAGATCGTCATTCGGGATCAGCCGCGAGATGGCGGCATCGATGAAATCGCGCTCGGGCCCCGTGAAAAATTGCCAGCCGCCCGGCTGCACGATGTCCGGCTTGTCGGCCTCGCTCGGCTGCCACGGCACTTCACCCGAGATCGAACGCGCATGCGCACCTTCGAACGCGACGCTTGAACCGACCAGCACACCGGCGGACAAGATTTGACGGCGATTGAGCTTTGAAAAATCAGCCACGGAGAATGACGCCTCATGCTCAATGTCGCTCCCGTGGACCCAACGACTGACATTGCGTCGGGTTCCGCAATTTTGGTATCAAATTGATCGCGCTGTGGCGCTGCCGCGGCCATGCGCGCTATCGGCTTATATCGGTACAATTCATCCGTAGCGCAATTTCATCGCCAATATCACGGCCATGAGCGCGAGCGTCACGGCATTGGAACCGATCAGCGGCCAGTCGTCGATCGCCAGCCCATAAATCAGCCACAAGCCGATGCCGAACGTGAACGCCGCCGTCGCGGGCAGCGATAATGCGCCGGTATCTTTCTCGCGCAGGATCTTGAGCGCTTGCGGCAGCCAGCACACGGTGGTGAGGGTCGCGCCGACGACCCCGATCAGATCGATGAGACGGGGAAACATGGCACATTGCCATAGTGGTGATTCGTCGCTGGAATGTGACAAATTTCTCGGATCGGACTCGCTTTGATGACAGCCACGCCACAGCCGAAACGCCGCCTCACCTGCGCGCGTTGCGGCGCGTCGTTCGATTGCGGCTTGGGCGGCGCGTGCTGGTGCGCGGCCGAGCCCTACCGTTTGCCGCTCGCGGCCGATCTGTCGGAAGACTGCCTGTGCCCCGATTGCCTGCGCAAAGCGGCCGCCGCGGCCCAAGCCAATGGGCCGGTAAGGAAATAGCAAGGCTGACGCCTCACCTTGGGCACGTCCCTTGGGAACCGACCATGGCCGTCGCCGCCGACCCGCACGCCGCCGAAGAAACCCGTTCGGCGATCAAGGCTTTCGCCATCCTGGGCGGCTTCTTTTTCGCCGCCGCGCTCGGCATCTATCTCTACGGCCTGCACGCCGGACAAGCGATCCCGCGCGACGGCTCGACGCTGGTCGTCGGCCGCGATTTTTTGAATTTCTGGATGTATCGGCCGCGCGGCCACGCACGCCGACCCGAGCCAATGGTATGACGCGGCCGCCTATCAGCAGGCGCTCGCGGTTTTGCTCGGCCCCGGCTATCCCGGACAGAACTGGTCCTATCCGCCGACGGTGATGCTGTTCGCCGCGCCGTTCGGCCAGCTCGGCTATCTGCCGGCATTGCTTCTCTGGACCGTGCTCAATCTTTCGATCTTCCTCACCGTCGCCATGCGCGCCATCGCCGACCGACGCGCGCTCATCGCGCTGATGCTATGTCCGGCGGCGGCATTCTGTCTGATGTCCGGACAGAGCTCGTTTCTCACCGCCGCCGCCATGATCGGCAGCTTCGCGCTGCTCGACCGCAGGCCGCTGATCGCCGGTCTGCTGATCGGATTGCTCACGGTAAAGCCGCAGCTCGGCGTGCTCTTGCCGGTGATGCTGATTGCGTCGGGACGCTGGCGCGTCTTCGCCGCCGCCACGGTCACGGCGCTGGCGCTGGCCGCGCTCGCCGCCGCGCTGTTCGGCACGCAAAGCTGGATCGCATTCGTCACGCAAGGCCTGCCGACACAGAACATCGTGCTGTCCGATCCCGACGGCATCGCCACGCCGTTCTATCCGACCGTGTTCATGAACCTGCACGGCATCGGGCTCGGCTATGCGCCGGCGATGGCGGCGCAACTGTGCTTCACCGTTGCGGCCGTCGGCACGGTCGCCTGGGCGTTCCGTTATCGCGCCGACGCCGACCCGCGCCTGCTATTTGCGCTGCTCGTTGCCTGCTCGATTGCCGCCGTGCCTTATCTCCTGGTCTACGACACGCTGGCGCTGACGTTTGCCGCGCTCGCTCTGCTTGCCGGCGGCCTGCTCGACACCCGCGGCGCCTGGATTGCGCGCCCGGTCTACTGGCTGCCGCTCATCCAGATCGGCCTCGGCCAGTTGAATATTCCCGGCCCCGCGCTGATCGCGCCTTTATTCGCTGCCTATCTCGTGCAGCGCTTGCGCAGCGAACCGGCGGCCGCGCTGCGCCCGGCCCTCAACCCGGGCTGATTGCGATCCGGCGCGAGCGCGCGTTCGCCTCTTCAGTCCGGCTCGTTCCAAAAGCTCATTGTCATCAGCCTGTCATATGTGACCGTCCCACTCCTCTCGCTCCCTGCAAGCCGAGAGGATGTGAGCCCATGCCCCCTAGCGATTTGACCAGCAAAGACCTCGCCGACCCGGCTACCGGCATCGTCTGGGCTTTCCGGTTCAGTCCGGATGGCGTCGCCGCGCCCATCCCCAATGACGACATCAATGCAGCGCTTGCCGATCCCGGCCCTGGCTGGATCTGGGTGCATCTGGCGCTCGCCGACATGCGCTGCCGCAACTGGGTCGGCCAGCATGCGCCGGTGTCCGAGCTTGCCCGTGAGGTTCTGACCGGCCCGGATACCCATTTGCGCCTCGAAAGCCTGGGCAACGAGCTCACCGGCGTGGTGCCCGACCTTCAGCAAGAGTTGACGCGCGCCAGCGACGACCTGGTGCGGCTTCGCTTCGTGATGACCGGCCGCATGGTCATTACCGCGCGCCAGCGCCCGGTGCATTCGGTCGAGAACACGCGGCGCGCAATCGAGTCGGGCCAACGATTTCCCAACCCGGCCTCGTTTCTCGACGCCGTCATCGACCAATTCGCCGACGCCATTGCGCGCATGGCCGACGGCCTCGGCAACGAACTCGACAAATTCGAAGATCACGTCTTGGACGAGGAGCCGACCGACGACCGTCACCGCATCGGCCGCGTGCGCCTGCAGGCCGTGCGCGTGCACCGCCAGCTCGCGCAGATGCGTGCCATGTTCCATCGGCTGGAGCCGCGGCTCGTGCGCGATCATGCCGACGTCGCCATCGTCGTCGACGCACTGGCGCAGAAGCTCGACGCCATCGATTCCGAGGTCGCTTCGCTGCACGAGCGCGCGCGGCTACTGCTCGACGAGCTGGCCGCCAAGATGACCGAGGTCACCAACAAGCGGCTTTATACGCTGTCGATCCTGACCGCCTGCCTGTTGCCGCCCACTTTGGTGACCGGCTTCTTCGGCATGAACACTGAGGATCTGCCGTTTCAACATGCCCATGGAGGCACGTGGCTGGCACTGGCGGTGGCGCTGATCTCCGTGATCGTCAGCCTATGGGCGCTGCGTCGTATGCGCACATTCTGACGATGTGAGACCAGAAACAAAATCGCGCTCTTTTCATGGGCTGACGCGCGCACCATAATGCCGCACGTTTTTATTCAGCCGCAAGCAAGAGACAACGCCATGATCATGGAAATCGCCCAGATCGAGATTACAGCCGGAATGGAAAGCCAGTTCGAATACGGCGTGAAGCAGGCCATACCGATCTTCAAGCGCGCCAAAGGCTGCACCGCCATGATGCTGACGCGCTCGCACGAGAACCCGCAGCGCTACAGGTTGTTCGTGCGCTGGGACACGGTCGAGAACCACACAGTCGATTTTCGCGGCTCACCCGATTACCAGGAATGGCGCAGCCTCGTCGGCCATTGCTTTGCGGCGCCGCCCGCGGTCGAGCATGTGAAGGAAGTGGTGGCGGGGTTCTAGCAATCAATCGACTTGGGTCGCGGCGTTGCCACGCGAATTCGGGTGAACCCGAGTGCGGGCGCGACTTTTGAGCGTTCGACGTCGGACAAACCCGACGTCGACTGGACGGGCCGAAGCGAGTTCGCGGCAAAGCCTGATTTACGCTGACGCGATCTTGCCCTATGCCGCCTGCCCGCAACCCTGCGGCTTGAACACCCGCTCCTTTGAAGGCGGATATTTCGCCAGCTTGTTCGCCGGCCGGATCGGCCGCGATGAAAAATTTCCGCCGCAGTTCGGGCAAACACCGCCGAGCTTCGTTTCGGCGCAGTCGCGGCAAAAGGTACATTCGAACGTGCAGATCATGGCGTCGATCGCTTCCGGCGGCAGGTCTTTGTTGCAGCATTCGCAATTGGGCCGCAAAGCAAGCATGGCAATTCTCCTGCGGTGAATGCGCTATTGCGCGTGAACGCCGGCGGGCATCATTGTCCGCCGGCGCTCGTCCGTCAAAAATTGACCTCTCTTTACGCCGCCACTTTCGGCAGCGCGGCCAACGCCGCCTGCAGTTCCGCCTCGTCGTAGGCGCGGTCTTCCAGCTTGCCGGCGAAGTAATCGGTATAGGCCTGCATGTCGAAATGGCCGTGACCCGACAGGTTGAACAGAATGGTCTGCGCCTTGCCTTCCTGCTTGCAGCGCAGCGCCTCGTCGACCGCGACGCGGATGGCGTGCGTCGATTCCGGCGCCGGCACGATGCCTTCCGCGCGCGCGAACTGCACCGCTGCCTCGAAGCACGCAAGCTGCTTGACCGCGCGCGCCTCGATCAAGCCGAGTTCCTTGATGTGGCTGACCATCGGCGCCATGCCGTGATAGCGCAGGCCGCCGGCATGGAAGCCGGGCGGGATGAAGGTCGAGCCCAAAGTGTGCATCTTGACGAGCGGCGTCAGATGCCCGGTGTCGCCGAAATCGTAGGCGTATTTGCCGCGCGTGAGCGACGGGCAGGCCGCCGGCTCGACGGCGATGATGCGCACCGCCTTCTTCTCGCGCAGCTTCTTGCCGAGGAAGGGGAAGGCGAGCCCGCCGAAATTCGAGCCGCCGCCGGCGCAACCGATCACCACGTCGGGCCAGAAGCCGGCCATCTCCATCTGCTCGATCGCCTCGATGCCGATCACCGATTGGTGGATCAGCACGTGGTTGAGCACGCTGCCGAGCGAGTAATTGGTGTCGGCGTTCTTGGCCGCCACTTCCACCGCTTCCGAAATGGCGATGCCGAGGCTGCCTGGCGAATCCGGCGACTTGGCGAGGATGGCCTTGCCGCTGTCGGTCTGGTTGCTCGGGCTGGCGATGCAGGTGGCGCCGTAGGTCTCCATCAGCGCGCGCCGGTAAGGCTTCTGGTTGAAGCTCACCTTCACCATGAAGACATTGACCTCGAGGCCGAACAATTGCCCGGCGAAGGCGAGCGAGGAGCCCCACTGTCCGGCGCCGGTCTCGGTCGACAGCTTCGTGATGCCGGCTTCCTTGTTGTAGAAGGCCTGCGGCACCGCGGTGTTGGGCTTGTGGCTGCCCGGCGGCGAGACGCCCTCGTATTTGTAGAAGATGCGCGCCGGCGTATCGAGCGCGCGCTCCAGCCGACGGGCGCGGTAGAGCGGCGCCGGCCGCCAAAGCTTATAGACTTCGCGCACCGGACCGGGGATTTCGATCTCGCGCTCGGCGGAAACTTCCTGCCCGATCAGCGCCATGGGGAAAATCGCCGCGAGGTCGTCGGGCCCGATCGGCTGGCCGGTGCCGGGATTGAGCGGCGGCGGCAGCGGCGTCGGCAGATCGGCCGCGATGTTGTACCAGGCCTTCGGAATGCGATCTTCCGGCAAGAGATATTTGGTGATCTCACTCATGGTCGCTGACTCCCCCGTCTTGTTGTTTTGCTCTGCTGCTATTTTGCGCATTCTCGGATGTGAATGCCACCGCCAATGCGGCGCGGCCGGACGCCCTTTCCTCGCCACAGGACTCGCCCCATATTCGACAGGCGATGGCGAAATCCCCTCCGAAAAAGCGCAAAGACCCCGCGCGCGCGACGCGCGCCAAGGCCAACCGGCCGGACTCGGCCGCGACGCCGGACGAACTCGCCGACCTGCTCAACCCGGCGATCAACAAGGGCACCGCGGGCTTGGGCTCCGGCACCGGGCAGAATTCCGGTCTTGCGCCGCCGCCGGACAATTCCTGGGATCGCCGGCGCGATTTTTCTGACGCCCATACCGCGCGTAAATCGGCGCAGGGTTTTTCCGAGGCGCCACAAACCGACTACGCCGGCTCGCCCATCACCGGGCTCGATCCGGCCCTGGCGCAGGAGCTGGGCCTCGGCGACGATGCACCCGCCGCGCCGGCGCCGAAGAAAGACGATGCCAAATACCGTCTGCCGCGCGCCGATCTGCCGACGCAGAAAGGCGGCATAGCCGGCATCGCCAGCCAGGAGTCGCTCGAAGAACTCTTGCGCGAGGGCCGGCCGGAATTTTCCACCGTGGCAGGTGACGGGAAGGTTTGGACGCCGCACCGCCCGCCGCGGCCGGAAAAGTCCGAAGGCGGCGTGCGTCTCGTCATCAAGTCGGAGTTCTCCCCGCAGGGCGACCAGCCGCAGGCGATCAAGGACCTGGTCGAGGGCGTGCAGCGCCACGACCGCACGCAGGTGCTGCTCGGCGTCACCGGCTCCGGCAAGACCTACACCATGGCGAAAGTGATCGAGGAGACGCAGCGCCCGGCGCTGATCCTGGCGCCGAACAAAACCTTGGCGGCGCAGCTCTATGGCGAGTTCAAGTCGTTCTTTCCCGACAACGCGGTCGAGTATTTCGTCTCTTATTACGATTACTACCAGCCGGAAGCCTACGTCCCGCGCACCGATACCTATATCGAGAAGGAATCCTCCATCAACGAGCAGATCGACCGCATGCGCCACTCGGCCACGCGCGCGCTGCTCGAGCGCGACGACGTCATCATCGTCGCCTCGGTGTCGTGCATCTACGGCATCGGCTCGGTGGAAACCTATTCCGCCATGACCTTCACGCTCAAGCAGGGCGCAGCAGTGAACCAGCGCCAGCTGATCGCCGACCTGGTGGCGCTGCAATACAAGCGCACGCAAGGCGACTTCTTCCGCGGCTCGTTCCGCGTGCGCGGCGACACCCTCGACATCTTCCCGGCGCACTACGAGGACCGCGCCTGGCGCGTGCATCTGTTCGGCGACGAGATCGAGAAGATCGAGGAGATGGACCCGCTCACCGGCGCGAAAACCGACGAGCTGGAATTCGTCAAGGTCTACGCCAATTCGCACTATGTCACGCCGCGCCCGACGCTGATCCAGGCGATGAACGCGATCAAGGCCGAGCTGCGCATGCGCCTCGACCAGCTCCACGCCGCCGGCCGGTTGCTGGAAGCGCAGCGGCTCGAGCAGCGCACCACCTTCGACCTCGAAATGATGGAAGCGACCGGCTCCTGTGCCGGCATCGAGAACTATTCGCGCTATCTCACCGGCCGCAAGCCGGGCGAGCCGCCGCCGACCTTGTTCGAATACGTGCCCGACAACGCGCTGGTGTTCTGCGACGAAAGCCACGTCACCGTGCCGCAGCTCGGCGGCATGTTCCGCGGCGACTTCCGCCGCAAGGCGACGCTGGCCGAATACGGCTTCCGCCTGCCCTCCTGCATGGACAACCGTCCGCTGCGCTTCGAGGAATGGGACGCCATGCGCCCGCAGACGGTCGCGGTGTCCGCCACGCCCGGCGCCTGGGAGCTCAACGAGTCGGGCGGCGTCTTCGTCGAGCAGGTCATCCGCCCGACCGGCCTGATCGACCCGCCGGTGGACATCCGCCCGGCGCGCACGCAGGTCGACGACCTGGTCGGCGAGGTGCGGCAGGTGGCGCAAGCCGGCTACCGCTCGCTCGTCACCGTGCTCACAAAACGCATGGCCGAGGACCTCACCGAATATCTGCACGAGCAGGGCATTCGCGTGCGCTACATGCACTCCGACATCGACACGTTGGAGCGCATCGAGATCATCCGCGATCTCCGCCTCGGCGCCTTCGACGCGCTGGTCGGCATCAACCTGTTGCGCGAGGGCCTCGACATTCCGGAATGCGCGCTGGTCGCCATTCTCGACGCCGACAAGGAAGGATTTCTGCGCAGCGAGACCTCGCTGATCCAGACCATCGGCCGCGCCGCCCGCAATGTCGACGGCCGCGTCGTGCTCTATGCAGACAGCCTGACCGGCTCGATGCAGCGCGCCATCGAGGAAACCAATCGCCGGCGCGAAAAGCAGGTCGAGTACAACACCGCGCACGGCATCACGCCGGAGAGCATCAAGCGCTCGATCCACGACATCATGAACAGCGTCTACGAGCGCGACCACGTGCTGATTTCGACCGGCGACGCGGGCGAAGGCGAATTCGCCGACGCCGCCACGATCGGCCACAATCTCGAAGCCGTGATCGCCGACATGGAAACGCGCATGCGCGAGGCCGCCGCCGATCTCGACTTCGAGCAGGCCGCGCGCCTGCGCGACGAGATCAAGCGGCTGCGGCAGACCGAGATGGCGGTGCTCGACAACCCGACGGCGAAGAACGTGATGGCGGCGCAGACCCGCGGGCTGCAGTCGCGCGCAAAAGGGCGAGGCCCGTCGTCCATCGAAAGACCGCACAAGCCCCACCTCGACGAGATGGGCATCGCGGTGACGCACGAGGTCAAGCCGTCGCGTCAATCACCGCGCAGCAAGATGGGGCGGCCGGGCCAACGCGGCGGGTTCAAGAGCAACCGGCAGCGCTGAGGCGTGTCCGACATCGGCATCCTCAACGATCCCGCCAGCCTGGCCTTGCTCGCTGTGCTGTTTGCCTCACCCGGTCTGGCGGCCGGCGGCGTCGCCGGCGCCCTGCTCTGGCGCCGCCACCGCATTGTCGGCGCGCTGGTCGGCGCGGCGCTGGGCGGCGTGGTGTGCCTTGTCGCCCTGATGTGGTGGGCGGATATGTTTTGAGCGGCCGCCGGCGGGATTCAAATCGGCCAGGCCGTTGATGTATGCTGCGCCCGCGACACTGCCTTCGAGGGGTTTACGTCTTCCAATGCGGATCGTGTGGGCCGGGGCCTTTTTGCTTTGCCTGTGCGCGGCGGCCGCCGCGCAGTCGGCGAAAGATTTCACGCCGGCGGGCGCGTTCATCACCAAGCCCGTGGCCAAGGCGCTCGGCGACGCGCGCGCGGGCGAGTTCGCCAAAGCCGCCAGCTCGGCCGGCTTCACCTCGCGCGAGACGCGGGTGATCGCGCGCGGCCTGCGTGAGGCGACCATCGCGGTCGTCAATCCGAAGGCCAGCGCCTGGCAGCAAACCTTCAAGACGCCGCATGGCTCCGTCACGGTGACGACGATCGAGCAGGCCGGCTTGATCCGGCGCGCGATGGGCTACCTGCCCTATTCGGATTTTTTCGACCAGTACGCCACGCTCCGCCTCAGCGTCCGTTCGCCCCTGTCACGCGATAACAAAGTGACGATCAACGGCGAGACATGCCCGGCGACGGCCAAGGCCAGCTATCTGGTCAAGCCTGGGAAGGTGAGCGTGACCGTCACCCGCGCGGGGAAGGCGCCGTGCAATTGGGCGGGGACGGTGGCGGGAAAGAAGGAGCAGAAGGTGGAGTGTGGGTTTTAAGAGGCGGCACGGCTGCGCTCGCGCCCGCACAAGCCCGAGCTCGACGAAATGGGCATCGGCAACTGGCACGAAGCCGCGCCCAGCCGGCCTAACTCGCCGCGCTCGAAGCTCGGGAAGCCAGGGCAACGAGGTGGGTTCAGGAGCAATAAGAGGCGGTAAACGCGATCGGCGTTGCGCTGTCTTGACCGATGGCAACCACTGATTGATCTTGGTATCCGCGCGGACGGTGTGCGAGTTGCTACAAAGCAAGACGGCGGGGGCATCGATGGTCAGGGTCAGGCGGATTTTGCGCTGGGTCGGTGCTGTGGTTATTGCTCTAATTATATATTTTATCGTGTTCACTGTCGGCGCATTGATGTGGCAAAAATTCGGTGGCAATCCATCGGACGCGACGCCGTGGATGATTGCAGCCGCGACGTTTTGCTCAGTGCTTGCTGGCACTTTCATTGTCTCAAGAGAATATTGGAAAACGGCTGCGCTTGCATTTTGGCTCTTGGCCTTACTGTTTCCTCTAAGTTTTTTGATCCGCAACAGTATGTTCGGCCATTTCAAGGTCTTGGATTTATATGAACTCGCTGGAACAGTAATTGGAGGATTTCCAGCCTACTATGCGGCGAGGATCGCTCCAACGAGTACGCTGAGAGCCAAACGTACGGCGGCACAGAAATAGTTGTCAGTCCTCACAATGCCCAAGAAGCCGGCCGACCGCCTCCCGCCCCTCCATCCCGGCGAAATCCTGCGCGAGGAATTTCTCGCGCCGCTCGGGCTTTCGGCCGGCGCGCTCGCCAAGGCCATGGGCGTGCCACGCACGCGCGTCGAGCGCATCGCCGCCGAAACGAGCGGCATCTCCGCCGACACCGCTTTGCGCCTCGCTAAGGCGCTCGGCACCTCGGCGCAGCTCTGGCTCAATCTGCAAAACCGCTACGACGTCGAGACGGCCGAGCGCGCCATCGGCAAGCAAATCGCCAAGATCAAGCGCGTGACGGGCGACGCGGCGGCGTGAGGCGGCAAATCCGCCGTCATTCCGGGACGGCCTCGAAACAATTCTTGACATTATTCCTATAGGAATATATACACATCCTATCCCACCCAACCGAGGGCGTTGTCATGAGACGTCATTTCAGCGGGGTGGGTGCGGCGCCTGCGGGCGGGGTTCGTACCCCCGCTCCCGGGAGGCCCGGGACACCGACCGGGGGGCACTACGACCCCTCCGCGAGGAGCTCGCTGGACTGGGACTGGCCGCAGGGCCTCGTCCCAGGAAGCGCGGACCCGGGGCCTGTGTCTCTGGCCTCGGCCGGAGGCGCGAAGCCGCGGTGGAGCGCCGGAAGGTGACGCGCCCGCGTTATGGGCGCGGCTCGCCCGATGGCGAGAGACTGATGGTTGCGCCTTTCGGCGCTCCATCCCCTCGGCATGTGCCGGGGGCGGACGGAAGGCCCCGCGTCACGCGGGGGAAATCACGGCGCACCCCGCGCCGCAAAGAACAGGGGCGACGGCGCGCGCGCCCACCGCGTCACGCGTCGCGGATGGTCGTATTGCCGGCGGCGGCGGCGCATTTCAGCATCAGCGCGCGCAGCTCGTCTCCGCCGGTCTTGAACGCCGGAATGGTCTGGGTGCGGCCGTTGCGCGTGCGGACCCTGACGCCATTGCCGTACTCGCTGTCGTAGGGCACGCATGCGACGATCTCGGACCAGGCGGTCCGGCGCACGGCGCCGAAGTTCGGCGCGAAGGCGATGCCGCCGGCCTCCAGCATCACCCAGGGCCGGTTGGCAACCAACAGGACCACGACCGTGGCGACCACCACGGCGCCGGCAAGCAACATCAAGTAGCCGACGTAAATCTTCGGAACGCCGCGGAAAAGACTGACCGTCGTCGTCCCGTGATCGCCGATGAGAAGGAAGCTGGCCCCGACCATCAGGGCGCCGAGCGCGAGCACGAAGAGCTTCTGGCCGGCGCCCATGGTCAGCCTGATCGGGAGGTCGCGGCCGTTTGCCATTCCGTCTGCCCGTCAGCCGAACACGCCGAGCGACCACGCCGCCAGCGCGAACATGGCGAGCGCGATGACGGCGATGATCCAGGTCGCGCCGGTCGGATTCTCCAGCGCCGCATTCGACGGGTTGCTCGGGTCGTAATGCACTTCGACCGCGCTGTCCTTGGGATATTTCGCCACCGTGCGCGCGGCGAAGCCCTCGCTGCCGCTCACCTGCATCATCAGCTTGATCTGGTTGCCGTGCAGTTCGCGGCCCTGCACCGCGTAGGCGTATTCGATCGCCGGCCGGTAGCTTTTCCGGTAGCGGCCGTCGCTGTCGCGCTCCTCGAATTGCTCGACCTCGCTCTTGACGATCGTGCCGCGCACCGACGGCCAGGCCGACGCCTGCTTCGAGGTGCGCCGCGCGGCGAGGAACATCAGCAGCGCCGCCAGCCCGAAGCAGATCGCGAAGATCGAAAAGCGCGGGTCCGCCTTGGTGTGGGGGAAATGCCTGGCGATGACATCCGGCCCGTAAGTGAACATCCAGTAGATGACGCCGCCGAACGTCGCCAGGATGGCGAGGCCGCTGGCGCAGCCGCCGAGCAATTCGGGCTTGCTGATGCCTTGCAGGCGCGTCGCGCTCGAGCACGCATTGGGTCGGATCGTCGGCGTCGTAATAGACGGTGACATTGGCGCCCACCGGATAGCGCGCAAGCGTGGCATCGAGATTGGGGCCGCCGCTGTCCTCGCCGATGCCGATGCGGCTGCCGATCACCTTGCGCGCGCCGGCCATGAATTCGTACGTGATCGCCGGCACGGTCTTGACGGTTTCCGGCTCGCCCGCGAACTGGTGGCGGCGCACCTCGGTCCCGGAGCTCAAGATTCGGCCGGTGGTCTGCGTCCAGCCCTTGGCCGCGCGAAACTCGATCAGCTTGGTGACGACGGCCACGACAATGAGCGCGACCATGGGAAAGAAGATCAGCCCGACCCAGAACAGGTCGGACTTGGCGTAGGGAATGTGGGCGCGGACGGTGCCGGGGCTCCAGTCCTCGATGGCGAAGATGGCGCCGACCAGGATGACGACGCCAACCATGACGATCATCGCCGGCAATGGCGGCCGGTCGCCGCTCTTGCCCTTGAGCGGCCGCTTGTCGGGAACGAATTTCATGTGCGCACCGCCCTTGCTCGCCGTCGAGCGTCATACGCTGATTTTAGCCAAGGGCCACGCGGCGCGACAGCCGGCGGCGGCGGGCGCAAATCGCAAAGGCATCGTCGCCACGCCGAAGCGCAAGGGCTTGCAAAGGCCCGCCGGCTTTGAATAGTGGCGCCGTGGCTATCGCCGACAGAGAAATGCTTCAACCATGACGTTGCGCTTGATCGCTTCATGCCTCGCTGTGTTCGTGCTGGCCGGCTGCAACACCGACGGCGGCGGCACGCCGGGGCTCGCGGCGGCGCCCGCCGCCAAGCCGAAACTCACGCATACCGATGCGGCCAAGCAATGCTGGATGGCGACCGAGCACGGCGGCGGCAGCGTGTCGCTCGACAAGCGCGCCGACATCGTCACCAAATGCATCGACGACAAGATGAAGGCCGCCAACGCGCCGGCGCAAGCCAAAAGCGCGCCGGGCACCGCGCCGCCAAAGCCGAAGTCGTAAGCGGCGCCGGCGGGAGCGGTTCGCCTACCGCCCCATGCCGGTGGTGAAGCCGTCGCCCTTCATGCCTCGCGCGTCCCTGGCCATTTGCAGGCAGGTCAGCACTTCGACGTAGCTCGGCGGACCGCCCATGCGGGTGAGTTCCACGCAGCGGGTTTTTTCCACGCTCGTGTAACGATCCCATTCCTGCTTGAGCGTGTCGCGCGCCGCATTTTCTTCTTTCACGCAACTTTCCTTGTCGCGCGTCTCGGTGACCTGGGTGGTCGCGGCCGCTTCGCAGCCCGGCTCGATATTCAATCGCGGCACCTCTTGCGCCGCCAGCACGAGGTGCGAAGCGGCCAACATAACCGGCAAAATGGCAGGCATCGTCTGCTCCTTTTGTAAGCAGGTTCCGCCGACAACGCACCGGCCGGGGTTCCGGTTGCGTCACTTGCGCGCCACGGCTTTGCCAAAGTTGTCTGGCACATCGCAACCATCGGTTAACCAGTGCACGCCAACAGTGGCGCGCCGGTTCAATCGTTCGGAGAGTCATTCAAAAATGCGTGCAGGCACGGCAGCCTTCGGCCTCTTGCGGGCGGCGGTCGCGTTGGCGGGCGTGCTGACCATGGTTCCGGCCGTGCAGGCGCAGGACATCCGCATCGCCGCACCGACGACGGGCGCTATGGCCGCACAGCCGGACATGACCGATGAGACGCAGCCGCTCGCGCCGCTGACACCCGAGGAAAGCGCAAAACTCGGCAACGCCCTGCTGTTCGATCCCGTCACGGTCGCCGCCAATACGCCGGTGCGCGCGCTGAAGCTGCCGACCCTGTCGAAGCCGCGCAAGCTGTCGGTCGACGGCGGCTACAATCCGGATGGCAGCGCGAAGGTCGTGGTGAAGAAACCGCTGACGGTATTGGATTGGAACGCCGATATCGGCGCCGACCTCAACACCGCGGCGCCGCCAACGACCACTTACACGCCCGACCGGCCACTTCCAGGGACGGCCGATAGCGCCGGCTCCGGTTCCGTCTGGGCTTCCCTCGGCGTCGGCAGCAATACCTCTTTCGAGGCACGCGTGTCGCCCGCCCCCGATCAAAACAAGATCGGCGCGGGACTGAAACAGTCGATTCCGCTTGGCGACAACTTCTCGGTGACGGTGCAGGACAAGTATTCGGTGACCGAAACTTACGCCACGCCACTGCCTGCGCCGACGACGGTGTCCGGATTGCCGCTGATGGCGGCGCCGGCCGAGCCGACAACGCAGGCCCCCCCACAGATCTTCGGCAACGACCGCTCGGTGAAACTGAACATCAAGCCGACCGGAACCACCCTCGGCGCCGGCTTCACCACGGCCAGCAACGACCCCGTCACCCACAACACGCTGAGCGCCGACCAGCGGATCTACGGGCCGCTACACGTGACGACATCGGTGACCGATGTCGGCGAAGCCACCAGCAGCAAGAGCATTACCGCCGGGTTCAAGTTGAACTGGTGAACGGCCGCCCGCTGCCGCGAAGCCGCCTTGGCCCCGCCCCATCACCGCCCAACTCGCATGCGGCAATCCATGGACTGGGGAGCGACAGCGCAAACGGTTTTGCGCCCATGCAGGAGTTGAGCATGACGGCCATCAGACCGAATTGGCTTCCTGACGACAGCATTCGGCAAGCCGCCGAGGTGGAACACTTTGCGCCGGCGCGGCGCACGCCACAAAAGTTGAGTGACGTCGATCAAGCAGCCAGCATGTTCGAAGGCGAGATCCGCGAGTTCGTTCGCCGCGACGTCACGTATCTGCGCCGGCAAGGAAACGACGTGGCACCCGCGGAGGAGCCGGCCACGGACAAACTGAACGCGCTGATCAGGCGCGTGTCCGGCGCCTCCATGGAAGAAATCGACCGCGTCATTCTGGAGCTGCAAGGCGTGCGCGAAATGTTGCGCAAGGAAGGCGAGCGCGTGAACCACGAAATCGCCGGCTACGCCAACCTTAGCCACGCCGCCGTGACCGCGATGCGCGTGATCGGCGACAGTCTCCACCAGTGGAAAGACGGCCCCACGCCGGCGCCGCAGGACCGGCGGCCGGCGGGTTGAGCGGGTCGCCGCCCTTTGATGCCGCCCACAATTTGATGACGCCCGGTTTGCCCCGGCAGCACCCCGGCTGTGAATTCGGTGGGTAAACGCCGCCGCTGGCGTTTACCGGTTGTGGATAGGTGGGACAAAGCCGTCCGTTACCTCTGTCATCGAACACGACAACCTAATGTGGGCGTCGCTCGAACGCGGCCAAAGTCGCATACGGCCGTTGAACTGCGCGCCTGCGGCGACGAGGCAACCGACGCAAGCGCGTCCCGAGCACTCCTCCCCCATCACTTGGCCCCGCTTCGGCGGGGTTATTTTCATTGTCGCACGGCTCGCGCGCTTTAGGAGCGCGCGCATAAAAAGCGCCGGCGTTATGAAATCAGTTGGCGGGAGCTTTCACAGCTTTGCGCGGCAGCGGATAGTCGGCACTGTCATAAAGACGGCGGATGCCGTTGCCGTCGAAACGCTTTTCCTCGACTTCGAGATAGGCGCCGAGCAGCAATTCCGGCGGCAATTCCTCGATCGCAAAGCGGATGGCTTCCGCCGCGGTGGGAAAACGCTTGTATCCGATGGGACGACGCGATTTACGGCTGCGGCTGGGAAAAAGCTCGGACGGCGCGTCGTAGTTAATCATCGACATTCTCAAAACTCCTCACCCTTTATTATGGCCCGAGAAGCGAGGAAAATCCAGCGTTGCAGCAGCGTGTACGCCACAACAAAGGGTAAACGCGCCATCGTAAAACTTGAATGTGCCGAGCGGACCGGAACGCTCGCTGCATAGCTGCTATCTTGTCGCCGCGTTGCCGATCACCGACCCAATCATTGCGCCGCAATGGTTGACAACCATGTCCCGAAAGTCCTAGCCGCACACGGCGCCTGCAACTTTTTCGGGTACCGCAAACAGCTTGGGAATCCGGCGGCACGCGCGTACCGACGTGCGGGCTCGGCAGTGTCACAACGTGTGCGGCGGCTTGCCTTGGAGTGTGAGCTTGGCCTGAAGCGTGGCGATGCGTATCGCCGCTTCCTTGCGCGTTAGCTGCGAACTGAACGCGTCGGGTTCGTAGCCGTCGCGTGCGAGCTCGCGCAGCAACGTCGCCTGTTCGGAGGTCATCGTGTCGACCGTGCCGGTGACGGGGACCGGCTGGAGGCGGCCTTTGACCGTCGGTTTGGCTTTTGGCTGTTTCGGCTTCATCACCACCGAAAACGGTCGACCGGTGCTGTCGGTTCCACTCTGTGACTTAATTTATGAGTTTTTTGAATCGGTTAGTGGTGAACGGACTCCTTTCGTTCTCGTTCGCCTCCTGTGACTCCGATTCCACACCGGCAACCTTGCTTCGCATTCGATTCAAGTTTTGCGTGACGCGGTGACTCGGGCTGCGTTACCAAAATACAGCATTGATTCGCCGAGGCCCAAGGGATGATTCTCGAAACGCTGTTCGGAATGTCGCTTGTGTTGAATGTCTCACTCGATAGCCAAGACCCCGCTCCCGACCCGGCCGCATGGCTGCAGCTGTCGGTGCAGCAGAAGGATGCCGCCCTGTTGCCGCTGGTTCAGCGGGCAACCGAATGCATCCTGCGCCGGGCATCCGACGATCCGCGCTACAAGGCCGACATGCGCACGAACGACATGAACGACGTGATCGTCGATTCAATCGCGGCATGTCAGCGGTCGGTGCGCGCGATGATCGATGCGCACGACCGCATGTATGGCTACGGTTCAGGCGAGGCGTTCCTGCTCGGCCCCTATCTCGACGTGCTGCCGGCCGCCATGGTCAAGCACGTCCGGGTCAGGACGCCGACACGCTAGGATATATCCGCGTTTCGCAGCAGCGCCGGTCGCAACGCGACCGTGAGTGGCAGCGTCACCAGAACGAGGGCAGCCACCACCGTCAACGCAACGGGCACGCCGACGGCATCACCGAGCAAGCCGTAGAGCGCCGGCGACACTGCGCCTGCACCGATGGTGCCGGTATAAAAAATGCCGAAGGCGCGCTGGCACTGCGTGGGCGCCACCAGATCGGGCACCGAACCGTAGAGCACCGACGAGGTGCCGTTGAGCGCCACGCCCACCACGGGTAGCAGCACAAGCGCCGCTTCGAGTGACAACGGCAGCAGCGCGACGATGCCGAACGCAGTTACCGTCTCGGTCAGCCACACGGTTGCTACCGTCCCGATCCGCGCGCCGATAAATGCGCAGACCAGCTTGCCGGCGGCACCGCCGGCAAAGACCAGCGTGAGCGCCGCGCCGATGGTCGGCAGGCTGGCGCCTTTCGACGTGAGCACGAAAGGCAGGAAGGTGAGAAAGGCCATGCGGGTGGCGCTATCGATGACGCCGATCGAGAGCAGCAGAGGAAATCCGACGCTGCGCATTGCACCGGCCGCATCGGCCGTCTGCTTTGGCGCGACCGCCGTGGCGGCAATGCGCGGCACAGTGACGAAGATCGCCACCGCCGCCAGGACGCCGAGGCTTCCGAGCACCATCACGCCGTGGCGCCAGGACAGCACGACGAACAACAGCGACGCGGCCGCCGGCAACGTCATCTTGCCGATGTCACCGGCGAAGTTGTAGGTGCCCAGCGCCTTGAGCGAGCGCTTGCCAGCGAACGTTTTAGCGATCAGCGACGACGCCAGCGGATGCTGAGTACTGGCACCGAGCCCGCCGACGAAAAGCGCAGCGACCAGCAACGGAACGCTCGCGCTGAAGCCGGCAAGACAATAGCCGAGGCCGGCGAGCGCCGTCCCGGACGCCAGCACGACGGGGACGCCAAAACGTTCGGCCAGCAGCCCAGCGGGGATCTGCAAGCCCGCAAGCGTGCCGGAAAAAACCGTCTTCATCAGTCCGAGCATGGCGTAGCTCAAACCGAACTCGCTCTGCCAGATCGGGAGCAATACGTAGATCAGATCGGTATAGCCGTCATGCAGCGCGTGCGCGCTGCAAGCGACGCCCATGGTATGGTGCTCGACGCTCTTGTCGGCAGCGGCGGCGCCATCGATCGAAGGCGAAGTCATATCGAATCCGGCCGCCGCTCGACGAAGGCGGTGCTGAGAAGGCTGATCACGGCCTCGCCATTCTGATTGATCCCGGTCGACCGCACGGTCATCAGGCCGAAGCCGGGCCGGCTGTTGGAGACGCGAACCTCGGTCACTTCGTTGGCATAATCGATCGTGTCGCCGACATAGACGGGTTTCAGCCATTTGAGTTCGCGAAAGCCGAGCGCGGGGCCGACGCTCGCAACAGGTTCACCGCGCGCGCGCGCCTCATCGGCCAAGCGGCGGAAATTATCGACCATCAATCGCATCCACACCACCGCGGTGTGCCAGCCGGAAGCGCAGAGCGCACCGAAATGCGAGGACGCGGCGGCGTCCTCGTCGAGGTGAAAAAGTTGCGGATCGAAGCGAGCCGCGAAAGCCTTGATATCGTCGGCGTTGAAGGTGTGGCGGCCGACCGTATAAGTGTCGCCGACACGGATGTCCTCGAAATATTTCACGCGCCCGCTCCCGGCTGACGGCGTCCGAACATATGCGTTGTCGTCAGCGTCATGATGACGGCGTCGGACTCGTCCAGCATGTCGTAACTGAATTTGGCCAGGCCCATCTCGGGCCGGCTCTTGGAAGGGCGCGTTTCGACCACGGTGGCGCGCACGCGCACGCGCGTTCCGGGCCGCAACGGCTTGAGCCAGCGCACCTCGTCCACGCCGGGCCCACCCATCGAACTGGAATTGAGAATGAAGCCGTCGGCAATGATGCGCATGAATACGCAGCAGGTATGCCAGCCGGAGGCGGCCAGCCCACCGAGCAGTGTCTTGCGCGCAGCCTCTTCATCGAGATGCATCGGCTGCGGGTCGAATTCGGCGGCGAAGGCGACGATCTCCTCGCGCGTCACCAGCCGCGGACCGTAGACGGTCACCGCGCCGGGTCGGAAGTCTTCCCAATAGAGCTTTTCGTTCATGCGGCCGGCATCATCCGCGAAAGCTGATGCGCACTCAATACTTGCTGAGGACGGACAGGTATGCAGGTTCGGCCGCGATCATCGCCGCCTTCGAATTGGCCGACAGCGTGATCGTCACGACGTATTGGTTTCCTTCGTCGTCGCTATCGCCGGTGACCGCGTGCAGTTCGTAGCCTTGCTCGGTCTGGCTCGGCGCCTCGAGCGAATGGCGGGCGAAGGGCGGCTCGCCCGCCGCGCGCGGCTGGTCTGGCAGTACTGTTACCTTGGCGCCCTTGGCGACGCCGCTTAATTCGCCGATCGCCTCCGACACGAATTCGGACAACGGCCGCCGCTTCGGATTGTAGCGAGCGACCGCATAAATGGTGGCCTGCGAATCGTTGAAGGCGACGCCCTTCTGGAGAAGGATTACCGCACCGAAATGACGGGTGGCCGCTTGGTCCTCGACCCAGCCTTCGGGAACGGCGACGGACGCGCGAAAGAACGCGCAGAGCATCTGCTCTTTGCACGGGTTCATGAACTTCTTGATCTTCGCCGAGGCCGGCGAGACGGCCAGGAGAGCAAGGCAGGCGATTGCGACGCCCGGACGGCGCAGCAAGCGAAACGACATAGGCACCCCCCAAAAGCGAGACGACCGTAAAGGATCGTCTTTTAAAATAGTCGCGCCGCACGGCGAACCCGTTCAACCGCTCAGTTGGCAAACCGGAAGTGCATCACGTCACCGTCGGCGACGACATAGTCCTTGCCTTCCAGCCGCATTTTGCCGGCTTCCTTGGCGCCGTTCTCGCCGCCGCAGGCGATATAGTCGTCGTAGCCGATGGTCTCGGCGCGGATGAAGCCCTTCTCGAAATCGGTATGGATGACGCCGGCCGCCTGCGGCGCCTTGGTGCCTTGCGTGATGGTCCAGGCGCGCGTCTCCTTCGGCCCGACGGTGAAGTAGGTCACCAGATGCAAAAGCGCATAGCCGGCGCGGATCAGCCGGTCGAGGCCGGTTTCCTGCAAGCCGACGGCGGCGAGGTAGTCGGCGCGCTCGTCCTGCGGCAGCACGGCGATTTCGGATTCGATCTTGGCCGAAATCACCACGGCCACCGCGCCTTCCACCTTGGCGCGTTCTTCGACCTTGCGCGAGAATGCGTTGCCAGTGGCGGCGGAGGCCTCCTCGACATTGCAGGCGTAAAGCACCGGCGCCGAGGTCAGCAGGCCGAGCGAATGAAACAGCGTCTCTTCCTCGGGCTTGCGCTCGACCAGACGCGCGGGCTTGCCCTCGCGCAGAAGCACGAGCGCGCGCTTGACCAGATCGAGCGCTTCCTTGGCCTCTTTGTCGTTACCTTTCGCCTTTTTCTCCAGCGCATCCACGCGCCTTTCCAGGCTGTCGAGGTCGGCCAGCATCAACTCGGTTTCGACGGTTTCAATGTCGGCGATCGGATCGATTGTGCCCGCCACATGCGTGACGTCGTCGTCCTCAAAGCAACGCACGACATGGACGATGGCGTCGACCTCGCGGATATTGGCGAGGAACTGGTTGCCGAGCCCCTCGCCTTTCGAGGCCCCCTTCACGAGGCCGGCAATATCCACGAATGAAATGCGCGTCGGGATGATCTCGCCCGATTTGGCAAGCGCCGCCAGCTTTTCCAGGCGCGGATCCGGTACGGCGATTTCGCCGACATTCGGCTCGATGGTGCAGAACGGATAGTTCGCGGCCTGCGCGGTGGCGGTCTGCGTCAACGCATTGAAGAGCGTGGACTTGCCGACATTCGGCAAGCCGACGATGCCGCATTTGAATCCCATGATCGTGTCTCGTTGCTAGTTATCGTCGGAGCCGGGCGGCCCCTCGTCATTGTTCTTGGCGAAGCCCTTGGCGACCATCGCCAGGTGAACCTTGTTCTGGAAGGTCGAGTCTTGGCCTTCAACCAACAGCGCGGCGCTGTCGGCGACGACGTCGCACAGCGCCTCCACCCAGGGCCATTCATCCTTGGCGAAATCCTGCAGCACATAGCGTTCCATCAGATTCTTGTCGCCGGGATGACCGACGCCCATGCGCACGCGGCGATAGTCGTTGCCGATATGCGCAGAGATCGAGCGCAGACCGTTGTGGCCGGCATTGCCGCCGCCAATCTTCACCCGCACTTTTCCGGGCGGCAGTTCGACTTCGTCGTGAAACACAATCACGGCGGCGGGTTCGACTTTGTAGAAACGCGCGGCTTCCTGCACCGCGCGTCCTGACTCGTTCATGTAAGTGCCCGGCAACAGCAACAGGAGCTTTTCACCGGCGATCGTTCCTTCGACCGCCACACCCTGAAACTTGCGCCGAAACGGCGCGATGTCATGGCGGCGCGCGATTCGCTCCACCGCCATGAAACCGATATTGTGCCGATTGCCGGTATATTGCGGACCGGGATTGCCGAGGCCGACGAAAAGCAGCATGGCGTCAACGGCCGCAAGGCCGCCCATTTATCGTTGGCGCATGATCGCGTCCGAAAACCGGTATCCACTTTTCGGGATCATGCGCGATCCCAATCTGCAGAACGCCGAAGAGACGGCTTAGGCGCCGTCTCACTTCTTCTCGGGCGCGGCGGCAGCACCACCGGCGGGCGCAGCGCCAGCAGCAGGTGCAGCACCCGGCGCAGCAGCAGCAGCACCTTCGGCGCCGGCGGCAGGCGCAGCCGCGGCAGCAGCCGCAGCGGCAGCCGCTTCGGCGGCGGCCTTCAGCTCTTCCGCGTAACCGGACGGCGGCACCACGGTGACCAGCGTCATGTCGGCGCGGCCGATCACCTTCACGTTCGGCGGCAGCACCACGTCATTGAGATGCTTGGAATGGCTGATTTCCAGACCGGTAATGTCGACATCGATCGATTCCGGAATGGCGTCGGCCGGGCAGCTCACGTCGACCGTGTGCGTCACGATGTTGACGGCGCCGCCGCGCTTCACGCCAGGCGACTGATCGGTGTTGAGCACGTGCACCGGGATCTTGACGCGGATGGTGGCGCCTTCCGCCACGCGCAGGAAATCCACGTGCATCGGCAGATCCTTGATCGCGTCGAGCTGGAAGTCGCGCGGGATCACGCGATGCTTTTCACCGTCCACGTCGAGTTCGTAGAGCGTGGTGAGAAAGCGCCCCGCATAAATGCGCTTCTTCAGGTCGTCGTGCTCGAGCAGCACCATCATCGGGGGCTTGTTCTCGCCGTAGATCACTCCCGGCACGCGGCCGGAATACCGTGCAGCCCGCGCGGCCCCCTTGCCGCCTTTCGGGCGCACCGTCGCCTTCATTTGCTGGACGGTAGCCATGTCAAAACCTCATCTAAACCAATGGAAAAAGGCGGCGATTTCGCCGCCCACAAACACGGTATGCCTCCAGGGGTGCCGGGGACCGCGTTTCGGGCGGGGTTATAGCGGCGGGGGTCGCAAAGGGCAAGAAAGCCCGCAAACCTAAGAAATCACTCGGTTTCGGTGGCGCCTTTGGCTTTCTTGGCCGGCTTGCTTGCCGGCTTCGCCGCGGCCTTGCCCTCGAGCGCGTCGATGCGGGCCTTCAGCGCCTCGTTTTCCTCGCGCGCCAGCCGCGCCATCTCCTTGACCGCCTCGAACTCGTCACGCTGGACCACGTCGAGGTCGCGTAGGATTCGCTCGGCCTGGGCCCGGAACAGGGTGTCGAACTCGCGGCGCACCCCTTGCGCGACGCCTGCGGCGTCGTTCATCAAACGTGACATCTCGTCGAAAAAGCGGTTGCTGGTCTGGGTCATCTTTTCGCCTCCCGGCGCCGGTCATCTCTAACAATGGCGAAGGGACAATCGGCCCGCAAGACCTTGCGTGCTACATAGCGTCCCATTCACCCGCGAATCCGCGTTCCCCACATCCGGTCGTCACGATGCCCCCCTTGGTCATTCCCTTTCCCAACATCGACCCGGTGCTGGTGGAATTCGGGCCCCTTATCATCCGCTGGTACGCGCTTGCCTACATCGGCGGCATTCTGCTCGGCTGGGTCTATGCCCGCGCCATCATCAAGCGGCCGCAGCTTTGGGGCGGCAAGGCACCGCTGACGGTTCTCGATTTCGACGATCTCATCCTGTGGATCACGCTCGGCGTCATCGTCGGCGGCCGCCTCGGCCAGGTGCTGTTCTACGATTTCTCCTACTACGCTGCGCACCCGCTGGAGGTCGTCATGCTCTGGCACGGCGGCATGGCGTTCCATGGCGGCTTTCTCGGCTGCGTCATCGCAACCATCCTGTTCACTTCCATGCGGAAGATTCCCTTTCTTGCGGTCGCCGACCTGTGCTGCGGCGTGGTGCCGATCGGCCTGTTTCTCGGCCGCATCGCCAATCTCATCAATGGTGAACTCTGGGGGCGGCCGACCGACGTGCCCTGGGCGATGGTATTCCCGCGCGCGCCGGATGCGCTGCCGCGCCATCCGAGCCAGCTTTATGAGGCGGGGCTGGAAGGCATCATCCTGTTTGTCGTATTGGGGCTGATGATGCGTGCCGGCTCGCTCAAGCGGGGCGGGCTCACCGCCGGCGCCTTCATGATCGGATACGGTATCGCCCGCATCATCAGCGAATTCTTCCGCGAGCCAGATCCGCCGCTGCTGAGCCACGGCCTCACCATGGGCATGGTATTGTCGCTGCCGATGATCGTCGTCGGGATCATCTTTATCGCGTACGCTTTCACGCATCCGCCACGCGGTGTCGACCATGGCCGAGATCACGCCGCTTGAAGCCGAAATCCGCCGGCGCATCGCCGCCGCCGGACCCATGCCGGTCGGCGAATACATGACGCTGTGCCTGAGCGATCGGGAATACGGCTACTACACGACGCGCGATCCGATCGGCCAACGCGGCGATTTCATCACCGCCCCGGAAATCAGCCAGATGTTCGGCGAGCTGATCGGGCTGTGGATGGCGGCGGTCTGGAAGCAGATGGGCGAGCCGGACAATGTGCGCGTCATCGAGCTCGGCCCCGGCCGTGGCACGATGATGAATGACGCGCTGCGCGCCACCAAGGTGAAGCCGTCCTTCCGCGCGGCGGTCGTGCTGCATCTGGTCGAGATCAGCCCGACCTTGCAGGCCATGCAGGAGCAGCTTTTGCAGCAATTGCCGGTGCCGACCTTCTGGCACGCGGCGCTTGCCGACGTGCCGGCGGGACCCGCCATCGTCGTCGCCAACGAGTTCTTCGACGCGCTGCCGATCAATCAGGCGGTGAAGAGCGAACTCGGCTGGCACGAACGCCGCATCGCGATCGATGCCGACGGCAATCTCGCCTTTACCGTTGCGCCGGCGCCAATCGCATTTTTCGATCGGGTTTTGCCGCCGGCCATCCGCAACGCCCCCGCCTCCTCGATATTCGAATGGCGATCCGACAGCGTCGCACTCGAGATCGGGCGCCGGCTCGGCCGCGACGGCGGCGCGGCGCTGGTGATCGACTATGGTCATGCACGAAGCGCGACCGGCGAAACATTGCAGGCGGTGGGGGAGCATGCCTATGCCGATCCCTTGAGCGCGCCGGGCACGATCGATCTGACCGCGCATGTGGATTTCGAGGCGCTGGCCAATGCCATGGATTCGATGGGTCTCAACGCCTTCGGCCCGATCGAGCAGGCCGAGTTCTTGCGCCGGCTCGGCATCGATATGCGCGCCGCCTCCTTGCGGGCTAAAAATACCGGCGCGCGCGCAGGTAGCATCGATGCCGCGCTCGCGCGCTTGACCGCCGGCGGACCGACCGGCATGGGCACGCTGTTCAAAGCCGCCGCCTACGCGCATCGCGACATCGGCGTGCCCCCGGGGTTCGAAGAATAGGCCGCTCGCAGGACGGTGGCCGCCCGGGCACGAACACACTATCTATCGGCCAACCCGACGATCATCGGCCCGGACGCAAGACCCATGCTGCACGCTCCCTCGCTCGCCAAACTTTCCGGCATCCGCCACGGCTTTTTCACGCGCGGCGGCGGCGTCTCGCAAGGCGTCTATGCCTCGCTCAATGGCGGCACCGGCTCCGCCGACGCGCCGGACAAGGTGGCGGAAAACCGCGCGCGCATGGCGGTCGCGCTCGGGGTTGCGCCCGAGCGCCTGCTCACCGCCTATCAGATCCATTCGCCGGACGTGGTCGTCGCCGAACGCCCTGGCCGGCCGCCGAGCGCCCGCGCGCCGACGCCATCGTCACCCGCACACCCGGTCTCGCTGTCGGCGTATCGACCGCCGATTGCGGACCGCTTCTATTCGCCGATGCCGAAGCGCGCGTGATTGGCGCCGCCCACGCCGGCTGGCGCGGCGCCTTCACCGGCGTGATCGAGGCGACCATCGCGGCCATGGAAAAGCTTGGCGCCTCACGCGGGCGCATCGCGGTGGCGCTCGGACCCACCATCCGGCAACGCAATTACGAGGTTGGTCCGGAATTCGTCGAGCGCTTCACGGTCGCCGATGGCGATAATGTCCGCTTTTTCACGGCTTCAAATCGGGCCGGACACGCGATGTTCGACCTCACCGGCTATATCGCCGATCGCGTGGCGCGTGCCGGTATCGAAAATTTCCACGACATTGGTTTGTGCACTTACGATGAGCCGGACCGCTTCTACAGCTATCGCCGCATGACGCGCCTCGGCGAGAAGGACTATGGCCGCCACATCAACGCGATTGCCCTGAGCAACTGACAATTTAATCCCGCTCCGCTTTTCGTGGCTGGACTCCGCCCCCTCGAAGCCGTTACCGTTAGGGCCGTCCGGTTGGGTCAAGAACAAATTTCCGGTCGACAGGGGCGTTTATGGAGTTGGGTCTGTGCCGCTGTGCATTGCGCACAGGGGCGGGTCGTGTGGTCAGTCCATTGCTTGCTGCCGTTTGCGTGCTGATGCTCGCCGGATGCGGTCCGAATGGCCAGCCGGGCATCGTTGGCGAGCAACCGCGGGGCGCGACCGTTGCTTTCGAATCCATCGACGGACCGCCGCCCGAGCAATTCAAAAAACTGGTCCACGATCTCAACGACGAAGCGCAATCACGCCACTTGGCCGTGGTCTCCCGCGACAAGCCCTCGGTCTACCGCGTGCGCGGCTACCTCTCCGCCGATATCACGAAACACCACACCAAGGTATCGTGGGTGTGGGACGTGTTCGACAAAAACGAGCATCGCGCCTTGCGCATCACCGGCACGGAAACCGCCAAGAGCCGCCCGCGCGGCTGGCCTGCCGCCAGTGACGAGATGCTCAAGCGCATCGCAAACAGCAGCATGGACCAGCTTGCGACGTTTTTGACCTCGCCCGAGGTCACGCCGAATGCGCCGGTCGCCGCCGCGCCCCAATCCAAGCCCGTTGCCTTTTTGGGCTGGCATGACGTGACGCCTGAAGCCGCCGGCATCTTTCGCATTTTCAGGCCGCAGGTGACGGACGAGCCTGCCGAGCCCTCGGCCACCGGCACCGCCGAGGTTCCGCTTCCGCGCAACCGCCCGGCCACCTCCGCCGCGGTCTCGGCGCGCGAAACTGTCACGCTGTCGGCCCTGCGTGCACGCGTTGCCCGCTGAACCCGGCGCGTTTTGCGAGCCGGGCGGAGTTAAGCACAGCGGTTTCGGTCGCGTATTGCCCGTCCCTGCCCGCCTTGTTATGACCACGCCGCGCGGGAGCCGGTGAGACAAGGGTAACGGGAATGTCTGGCAAGAACGGAGCGATCAAGCTCGTCGCCGGCAATTCCAATCCCGCGCTGGCGCAGGCGATCGGCGACTATCTGAAGACGCCGCTGACCAAGGCGGTGGTCAAGCGCTTCGCCGACATGGAAGTCTTCGTCGAGATCCAGGAAAACGTGCGCGGCGCCGACGTCTTCGTCGTGCAGTCGACGTCTTTTCCGGCCAACGATCACCTGATGGAGCTCTTGATCATCATGGACGCGTTGCGCCGCGCGTCGGCGCGCCGTATCACCGCAGTGATCCCCTATTTCGGCTATGCCCGACAGGACCGCAAACCGGGACCGCGCGCGCCGATCTCCGCCAAGCTGGTCGCCAACTTGATCACGCGCGCCGGCGCCGATCGCGTGATGACGCTCGACCTGCATGCCGGGCAGATCCAGGGCTTCTTCGATATCCCGACTGACAATCTCTACGCCTCGCCACTGATGGTGCGCGACATCAAGGAGCGCTTCGAACTCGACAACGTGATGGTGGTGTCGCCCGACGTCGGCGGCGTGGCGCGCGCGCGCGGGCTCGCCAAGCGCATCAACGCGCCGCTCGCCATCGTCGATAAAAGGCGCGAGCGGCCGGGCGAATCCGAAGTCATGAACGTGATCGGTGAGGTCGAAGGCTACACGTGCGTGCTGGTCGACGACATCGTCGACTCGGGCGGAACGCTGGTGAACGCCGCCGATGCGCTGCTCGCGCAGAAAGCAAAGGCCGTCTACGCCTACATCAGTCATGGCGTGCTATCGAGCGGCGCGGTTGCGCGCGTCGCCAAATCGCGACTGAAGGAGCTGGTCATCACCGACTCCATCCTGCCGACCAAGGAAGTGCGGGAAGCGGGCAACATCCGAACGCTGCAGATCGCGCCGCTGATCGCGGAAGCGATCGCGCGCACGGCCTCCGAAGAGTCGGTGTCGAGCCTGTTCGACTGAGCTGTCACAAAAAATTCAAAGACGGCGACGCGGATAGTCCCGGACTCGGCTGACCAAATTATCCACAGATGATTCAACTTGACGCAGCTTTGCCTGTGGAGATTCGAGTCGGCGCGGTTGCCACGGAGTCGCAAATCACTGCGTATTAACACGCGAAAGACGCCTTTGGCGGGCGGAATCGGATGGGTTAAGGTCAGTTGACCGAGTGATTCGTGCCTGTCGTCAAGGCGTCCCCGTAATCCCTGCGTCGAACTCAAGGTCCGGGCGTTTCCGGACAACGGTACCGTAACGCGTGCGGTGGCGTGCGTTTCCTATCGCTCCATTCGGCAATTTGGAGACGTCATGTCCCTCGGCAATTACACGGACGAAGCGCAACTCAATCCTCTCGACGTGGTGGAACGCCTGGCGACCGGGAATGACTGGTCGTTCGAACGCGCAAGCGACGACGAGATCACCATTCTGGTCACCGGGCGCTGGGCCGACTATCAGCTCTCCTACACCTGGATGAACGATATCGAGGCGCTGCATCTGGCCTGCGCTTTCGACTTGCGGATTCCGGAGCGCCGCTGCGCGGAAGTGCAGGCGCTGATCTCGATGATCAACGAACGCATGTGGGTCGGCCACTTCGATCTCTGGGTCAAGGAAGGTATCGTCATGTTCCGTCATGCGCTGGTGCTGGCGGGCGGCACGGAAGCTTCCGGCAAGCAGTGCGAGGCGTTGCTCGGCACCGCGCTCGACGCTTGCGAGCGGTATTTCACCGCCTTTCAGTTCGTAGTCTGGGCCGGCAAGAGCGCAAAGGACGCGCTCGAAGCCGCCATGTTCGAGACCTCGGGCGAGGCGTAAGGGCTCATCATGACCGGCAAGCATGACGGCTCGGATGCCGTTATGATCGTGTCATGAAAAAATCTTCGGCCCGTCAAAAGACGCTCACCACGTTCACCGGCCACCTCGTGCTGCTCGGCGCCGGCAAGATGGGCCAGGCCATGCTCGATGGCTGGCTCACGCGCGGCCTGAACCCGCGCAAGGTCATCGTGCTCGAGCCGCAGCCGCACAAATCGACCAAGGCGCTGACGCGGCGCGGGCTCAAGCTCAACCCCAAGGGAAAAGTAACGGCGGCAACCGCAGTCGTGATCGCGGTCAAGCCGCAGGCTGCACCGGACGCCTTGCCGCCGATCGCGGCGCATGTCGGAAAGCACACGCTTGTGGTTTCGATCATGGCCGGGCGTACCATCGCGTTTCTCGAGGCGGCGCTGTCTGGCGGCGCAATCGTGCGCGCCATGCCGAACACGCCCGCCGCCATCGGTCGCGGCATCACCACCGCCGTCGCCAATGCGCGCGTCTCGGCGCGGCAACGCAAGCTCGCTTCCGATCTGCTGGCCGCCATCGGCGCCGTCGAATGGGTGACGGACGAAGCCTTGATGGACGCGGTCACCGCGGTGTCCGGCTCCGGCCCCGCTTACGTCTTTCTGCTCGCCGAAGCGATGGCCAGGGCCGGCGTCGCCGCCGGCCTGCCAGCGGACTTGGCTGCGCGGCTCGCGCGCGAGACGGTCACCGGTTCGGGCGAACTCCTGCACCGCTCCGAACTTGACGCCGCCACCTTGCGCCAGAACGTCACCTCTCCCGGCGGCACCACGGCCGCAGCGCTTGAGGTATTGATGGGTCCAGGCGGATTCGACGAATTGCTCACGAAAGCCATCGCCGCGGCCACAAAACGCTCGCGCCAACTGGCCGGCTGAGCAACCGGCCCGCCCTAGAACGGTCGCGTTTGCGGTCCTAAATTAGGACAAGCCGCCAACCGATGGAGGTCGCCATGGCCCGCAAGCCGAAACGCGAACGCAAAGCCCCGGCCGCAACCCCGCCGCGCGGAACATCCGACCGCGACAAGGCGATCGACGCGTTGATCGCGCTGCTCGCCGAACACCCTTTCGAGGATATCGGGCTTGCCGAGGTCGCCGGGCGCGCCGGCTTGAAGCTGTCGCAACTGCGCGCCGAATTCGGCTCGACGCTCGCCATCTTCGCTGCGCACGTGAAGGACATCGATCGCATCGTGCTCGCCGGCGGCGAGGACATGACGGATGAATCTCCGCGCGAGCGGCTGTTCGATGTACTGATGCGACGCATCGAAGCGATGGCGCCCTACAAGGAAGCGGTGCGCTCGATGTTGCGTTCGGCGCGGCGCAATCCCGGCCTCGCCTTCGCGCTCAACGCCATGGCGGTGCGCTCGCAGACCTGGATGCTGGAAGCCGCCGGCATCAACGCCGCCGGAAAGAAAGGTGCGTTGCGTGCGCAAGGCGCCGCCTTGATGTTTGCTCGCGTCCTCGGCGTCTGGCTCCACGATGATGACGAAGGGCTTGCCCGCACCATGGCCGCGCTCGACCGTGGCTTGTCGAGCGCCGAACGCTGGTCCGGTTTTCTCGACGATCTGTGCTGCATCCCCGCTGCGCTCTGCCGCGGCGCGCGTCACCGGCCGCGCCGCCATCGTGACGAGGAAGAAACCGAAGCGGCCTAGACGGGCACGCGCACCGTCGCCCGCAAACCCCCAAGCGGTGAATCGCCCAGCGTGATGTCGCCGCCGTGCGAGCGGGCGATATCGCGCGCGATCGCCAGTCCCAGACCGGTGCCGCCTTCGTCCTGGTTGCGCGCATCGTCCAGCCGCAGGAACGGCTTGAACACGTCATCGCGCATGGCCTGCGGAATGCCAGGTCCGTCGTCGTCGATGGTAACCGTAAGCCAACGGTGATCGCGCTGACCGGTAATCGCGATGGACTTGGCGAAGCGCGCGGCGTTCGACACGAGATTGCCGAGACAGCGCTTGAACGCGGCCGGCCGCACGGTGACGATCTGCGGTCCGTGGAAGATGACAGTTGCCTTATGGCCGTTCCGCTCGGCATCGAGCCTGAGCTCCTCCAGGAAGGCGGCCATGTCAGTCGGCTCCGGCTGCTCGCCGAGATCGCCGCGCGCGAAGGCGAGATAGGCCTCCAGCATGCGCGCCATCTCGTCGATGTCTTTCTTCATCGCCTCGACTTCCGGCGAGTCGCCGATCAGCGCGAGCTCGAGCTTGAAGCGCGTCAGCACGGTTCGCAGGTCGTGGCTGACGCCGGCCAGCATGGCGGTGCGCTGTTCCATGGCGCGCTCGACGCGGGCCTTCATTTCGATGAAGGCGTTGGCGGCGCGCCGTACCTCGCGCGCGCCGCGCGGGCGGAAGTTCGGCACCTCGCGGCCCTTGCCGAAGCTTTCGGCGGCGTCGGCAAGGCGCAGAATCGGCTTGATCTGGTTGCGCAGGAAGATGATGGCGATGAACAGCAGCACGCAGGCGGTCCCGACCATCCAGATCAGGAAGATTTGCGCGTTGGAGGCATAGGCGGCGCTGCGGCGAGCGAAAACGCGCATCACCGCGTCGTCGAGCTGGACGCGGATCTCGACCAGCGCCGATTTGCCGACGGTATCGATCCAGAACGGCTTGCCGATCTGCTTGCGCAATTCGTTGGACAGCGCGGAATCGAGCAGCGAAAAAAACGGCTTCGGACCGGGCGGCGGCAAGTCGCCGAGGGGGAGAAAATCGACCACCAGGCCGAGGCGCTCTTGCGCGATCCGCTTGATCTGCGCGCGTTCGGTATCCTGCGGATAGCCGCGATAGACGTCGATGAGCGCGGCGATATCGCTCACCACGCCGGCCGACAGGCGCTGGGTCACCTCGCTCCACTGCCGCTCGACGAAGACGAAAGCGAGTACCGAATTCAGGATCACCATGGGCGCGATGATGATGAGCAGCGCACGCGCATAGAGGCCCTTCGGCATCACGCCATTGAGCCAGCGGCTCAGACGCCGCCAACCGCTATTCACCTGCCCGAGCACGCCGTGGATCCGGCGGATCGGCGGCAGCGCGTCGTACCATTCCCAGGCCGCGCGCAGACGCATCAGCACGCTGCGGACACCGTGCCCGATGTCGAGGCTGGTCATGCCGTCGTCACCAGCCGGTAGCCGATGCCGCGCACGGTCTGCACATAAAGCGGATTGGCCGGGTTGCGTTCGATCTTGCGCCGCAGCCGGTTCACCAGGACGTCGACAGCGCGCTCGCTGACGTTGCCGCCATTGCCGGCGAGATCCATGCGCGACACCGTCTCGCCCGGCGTGCTGGCAAGGATGCGCAGCATCTCGCGCTCGCGGTCGGTCAATTTAATCGGCTTCTCATTCTTGCGCAGTTCGCCGCGCGCCAGGTGATAAAGGAATGGCCCGAAGCGCACCGATTCCGGCGCCGTTGTCTCGGCCGGCTGCGCGCGCTTCAAGATGTTGGCGATGCGCAGCGACAGTTCGCGCGGCTCGAAAGGTTTCGACAAGTAGTCGTCGGCGCCGATCTCGAGACCCTTGATGCGGCTCTCGGCGGCGTCACGCGCCGTCAGCATCAGGATCGGCACGTCGTTGGCGGCAGCGCGCATCGACTTGGCGAAGTCGAAGCCGGATTCGCCCGGCATCATCACGTCGAGAATGAGCAGATCGAAGCTCAAGCTCTTGAGATTGGCGCGCGCGTCGGCCGCCAATTCGGCGGTCGTGACGCGATAGCCTTCGCCGGTGAGAAAGCGCGACAACAGATCGCGAATGCGGCGGTCGTCGTCGACGACCAGCAAATGGGGGGCGTCATCCGCGAGGGTGAGCGGTAATGCCATCGCCCTAGCCTCGCGGTTTGGTGGCGCGATCGGCGCGCGCGATCAGCCGCAGCACGCCTTCGCGATTGTCCAGGTCGATCATCGCCGTGAGAAAGCGGCGCGCGGCGTCGTGCGAGCCCTCCCCGAGTTCGCCGAAAGCGCGCTTGATACGTGCGGTTTGCAGACTGGCGAGCTTGAGCGAGAGCGCCTCGCCTTTGGGCGTGACGTAGAGCAGGCGTTGGCGGCGATCCAAAGCGCCTTCCTTCTGCACCACATAGCCCTGATCCACGAGCTGCTTGAGGACGCGGCCGAGCGACTGCTTGGTGATGTTGAGGATGTCGAGCAGGTCGGCGACCTTCATGCCGGGATTGCGGTTGACGAAATGCAGCACCCGGTGGTGCGCGCGGCCGAAGCCGAGCTTGCCCAGCACTTCGTCCGGATCGCCGACGAAGTCGCGATAGGCGAAAAACAACAGCTCGATGATGTCCCAGATAGGCTCGCCATCGGCAGAGGCCGCGCCCGACCGCTCGGCCAGACCGCTGACCGCCGTCGCTGCCGGAGTACTCACTTTTATGTCAGCCATGTTGACATATTTTGGTTTTATGTTACAAAAATCGAACCACAGACGAAAGGATCGTACCGAAACGGCCCTTATTTCTCCCGCGACGCGGGCGTTACCGAAATAGGTCCGCTCCGGACCCATTCATACCGGCAGATGCCGATCAACGCAAAGTATTGGAAGTGGCGCTAAAATTGCGCCATCAAGGCGGCAAACAAAAACGGGACTTGAGGGGCGGACGAAGGAGGAGACGATGGCAGCGCAGTCCTACGACCGGCTCGAGGGAGTCGATCTGGTACGACGGCAAGCTGGTGCCGTGGGATAGCGCCAACCTGCACGTGCTCAGCCACGGCCTGCATTACGCGAGTTGCGTGTTTGAGGGCGAACGCGCCTATGGCGGGCAGATCTACAAATGCACCGCGCATTCGGAGCGCCTGAAAAATTCGGCGCGCGTGCTCGACTTCGAGATCCCCTACTCCGTCGCCGAAATCGACGCCGCCAAAAAGCTGGTGCTGGAAAAGAACGGCAAGACGGAAGCCTATGTCCGCCCGGTGGCCTGGCGCGGCTCCGAAATGATGGGCGTGTCGGCGCAGGCCAACTCCATCCATCTCGCCATCGCGACCTGGGAATGGCCGAGCTATTTCGATCCGGAGCAGCGGCTGAAAGGCATCAAGCTCGACCTCGCCGATTACCGCCGCCCCGATCCCGAAATGCGCGCCGGTGAAGGCGAAGGCGGCCGGCCTCTACATGATCTGCACCATCTCCAAGCACGCCGCCGAGAAGAAAGGCTATGCCGACGCCATGATGCTGGACTGGCAGGGCCGCGTCGCCGAATGCACCGGCGCCAACATCTTCTTCGTCAAGGACGGCAAGATCCACACGCCGATCGCCGACTGCTTCCTCGACGGCCTGACGCGGCAGACGGCGATTGGCCTGGCGCGCAAGCGCGGCATCGAGGTGATCGAGCGGCGCATTCTGCCGGAAGAGCTCGACGATTTCGCGGAATGCTTCATCACCGGTTCGGCGGCGGAAGTCACCGCGGTGTCGGAGATCGCCAACTGGCGCTTCACGCCCGGCGCCATCACCAAGACGCTGATGGACGACTACACCGCCGAAGTGAAGCCGAAAGCCGCGGCGGCGTAAGCCTCACGCCGCCCGCTTCGGCTCCTGCGGCCGCACCACCGTGACGTAGCGCACGCCATAGCGCGCGAGAAACGCGTCCATGCGCTCGTCGACCACCCGACGGTGGGTTTCGGAGGCGTGCCGCAGCATCAACCGGTCGCGCACGAAGGCGACAAAGCCGGTGTGGAAATAATCCAGATCCGAGCGATGGCTGACGAAGCCGGCGATGTCGCCGTCCTTCAACGCGCTCGTGTTGGCGAGAAACACGCCGCGCGGAATGACGGTCATGGTGAAAGTGCGCGGGCTTAAACCCCGTTCGGAATCGACCCGCTTTTTGATCTTGACCGCGCCGGTCATGGCGAGCCAGCGGAAGATGCCGTTGTCGACATTGTGCTGGCACCATTCGAAGAAATAATGGTTGCGCTCGCGCCATTCGACCACGCCGTTGTGATAGCGGATCGTCCTGAGCTCGCCGGGAAACGCCCCGATGTCGTGCACACGGGCAGCGGCCAGCACCGTCTCGCAATAGGTCACGCAATCGAAGCCGTCGTCGCGCAGTACGAACTGTTCGGGCTGGCGAGGGCCGCCGATCAGCGTGTGGCCTTGATAGCGGCTGCCGCGCAGCGCGCCAGATATGAAATCGATGCGCTGCGAGATCCCCGAAAGGTCGCGCGCTTCGACGATGAGCTTGGCGATGCGGCTTTCACGCGCGGGCGCTGCACGCACGCCGGCCGCCAATGCGCCGCCGCCTGCAAGCAGGCCCAGCACGTCGCGGCGGCTCGCGTATGAATCGCAAATCATTCAGCCATCCTGCGAAGATCGAACAGGCGGTCAATCCCGGATGACCACCAGCCGGTCGGTGCCGGACTCGGCGGCCCACAATTCGCCGGGCCGGCCGAGCATCTGCCGCACGTCGGAACGGCGGCGGTTGCTGGGGAAGCTTTCGAATTTTTCGTTTTCCGGATCGAAACGCACGATGGCGTTGTTGGTCCAGTCCGACAGCCAGACCTTGTCGTGATCGTCAACGAACACGGCATAGCAGCCGGAATTGCTCTTCGGCAGCGCCCACACCATCCAGGCCTTGGCGATCGGATCGTAGCGGCCGACCTCGCCGGTGTTCCAGAAGCTCACCCAGAGCTGGCCTTTGGAATCCGACCAGATGCGGCGCGGACCGACGCCCGGCTTGGGCGGCGACACCACCAGCGCGTCGCCGCTCACCGTGTCGATCTTGGCGATATAGTCGCCGGCGAGCGAGGCGTACCAGACGTCGCCGTTCGGCGTGGTGGCGATGCCGTAAGGGCCGGTGCCTTTCGGCGCCTTCCAGGCATCGACCTTGCCGGTCGCCGGGTCGACGCGGCCATAGACGCCGTTCTGTCCGGTGAACCAGAGAATGCCCTTGCGGTCGAAGGTCGCCGTGTTGAGGTTGGCGTCGGGAAATTCCTTCGGCAGCGGAAAGAGCTGCAGGCTGTGATTGGCGGGATCGACCCGCACAATGGCGTTTTGTCCGCCGTCGGTGACCCAGGCCGCGCGGTCGGGTCCGATGATGACGCCATGCGGCGCCGAATCCGCACCGAGCGGCAACTGCGTCACCTTGCCGGTTTTCGGATCGAGCATGCCGAGCGCGCCCTGGTGCTGCGCGGTGTACCAGACGGTGCCATCCGGCGCCGGCGCGACGTCATGCGGATGCGCGCCGCGCGTCACGTTGTAATAAGAGGCTTGCGCGGCCCATGACGGTTCGAGCGCGAGCGCAAGCCCTGCAAGCACGATGGCGGCGATCGCGACGCGGCGGCGCATGGTCATTCGGCGGCCTGTTCGCGGCGCTGCCGTTGCCAGCGGTCGGCGGCGACATCGTCGCTGGCCTTGGCCTCGACCCAGGTCTTGGAACTATTTTGTCCGCTGGCTTTTTCGACCTGTTTCCAGAACGGCGCGCGCGTTTTCAGATAATCCATCAGGAACTCGGCCGCGGCGAAGGCGGCGGTGCGGTGCGACGATGCCGTCACGACCATGACGATGTCTTCGCCCGGCGCGATGCGGCCAAAGCGGTGAATGACGGTGACGCCGGCGAGTGGCCAGCGTTCGAGCGCGTCCTGCACATGGCGTTCGATTTCGGCTTCCGCCATGCCGGGATAATGTTCCAGCGTCAGCGCCGCGATCGGCGCGCCGTCTTCACTGCCGCGGCAGATGCCGGTGAAGGTGACGACGGCGCCGACATCGTCGCGGCCGCGTGACAGCTTCGCCGCTTCGGCGGCGACGTCGAACGGCTCGCGCTGCAGGCGCACGGTGGCAATCGCGCTCATGGGCTTTAATCTAGTGCAGTTTTCGTCCGGGTGGAATTGCACCCGCTTTGGCGGTTAACCGCCCGTCATCGGCGGGAAAAAGGCGATTTCCGAGGCCGTCTTGATGGGTGCGCCCGGCGGCACATGGGTTTTGTCGATGGCGACGCGGATCACCTTCGGGTTTTCGAAGGCATAGGCGTATTCCTCGCCGCGTCCGGCCAGCCACGCCATGAGCTCCGCCGCCGTGGTCACGCCCGCCGGCAGGTCGACGTCTTCTTCCGGCTTGCCGATGCGCTCGCGCACCCAGGCGAAATAACGCAGCTTCATTCCAATTTTCCTTGGCGCATGATCTTGTCCGAAAGCCGGTTCCCACTTTTCGGGATCATGCGCTATTCGTCGATCACATAGCGCAGGCCGGCGCGCATGTAATCATAGCCGGTATAAAGCGTCAGCAGGGCCGAGGCCCACAACAGCCCGATGCCGAGGTGGGTGATGCCGGGAATGAGCTTGTCGCCGGCCTCGCCAGCGATCAAAAAGCCGATGGCGACCATCTGGCCGGCGGTTTTCCATTTGGCGAGCCTGGTTACCGGCACGCTCACCCGCAATTCGGCCAGATATTCGCGCAAGCCCGACACCAGGATTTCACGGCACAGGATGATTACGGCCGCGAGCAGCGTCCAGCCGCGAATGGTTTCCTCGGCGGCCAGCATCAACAGGCAGGACGCGACCAGGAGCTTGTCGGCGATCGGATCGAGCATGCGGCCGAGCGACGACATCTGTCCCCACACGCGGGCGAAATATCCGTCGAGAAAGTCGGTGAGGCCGGCGGCGGCGAATACCGCAAGCGCCGTCCAGCGCAACCATAAACCCCCGCCGACGATGCTTTGCCAATACAGCAACCCCACCACCACCGGCACGGCGGCGATGCGCCCATAGGTCAAAATATTCGGCAGCGCGAGCGGACGCGCCGGCAGGCGTGTGGAACTAACGGAATTCATGGGCGCAAAGGAACACCCGCGCCGCGGCAAGGTCAACCGGCGCAGCCGGAAACCCGTCATTTCGGCCGCGACTTTTTCACCGCGGCCTCGCAATTTGACGGACCGTTTACCGCGACGGCAAAGAAAGCCTACTGGATCGGCGGCTTGGGCAGGCGGGCCTTGCCCGGCTCCATCACGAAGGTCTGATCGAGCGAGTACCATTCCCCGGTCACATCCGGCGCCGGGGCATTGCCGTCGTGACGGACGTAGTTCGCGATCAGCGCGCGGGTGACGCCGAACTGCACGTCGGTCTCCAACTTGTCGTCGTCGTTGCTGTAGACCTGCGAAATCAGCGTCTTGTAGCCGTCCTTGAAGATCAAAAAGTGTAAGTGGGCGGGGCGGAAATTGTGACGCTTGCCGGCGCGCACCAGATCGCCGACCGGACCGTTGATCGGGATCGGATAGCCGGCGGGTTTGACGCTGCGGAACCAGAAGTGGCCGTCTTTGTCCGTCGTGAACTTGCCGCGCAGGTTCATGTCGGCCTGCTTGGGATCCTGCTGCTCGTAGAAGCCTTCCGGCGAGGAATGCCAAACGTCGACTTCGGCGCCTTCGATCGGCTTGCCGTTCTGGTCCTTCACGTAAGCATTGACGAAAATCGCCGGCCCCGGCGTCGGCGAACGCACGAGCGAGCCGCCGTTCTCGGTCGCGGGCGAGTTCATGCGCCAGAACGGCCCCAGCATGTTGGCGGTGGTTTCGGTCTGGCCCTTGTTGCCGTTGTTGAGCAGGCAGATGAGCGCGGAGAAGCCGAGCGAGCCGGCCATCAGCACCACTTCGTTGTGGCGCGCGTCGCTCATCTGGCCCATCTTGGCGATGAGCTGCGTCGCCTTCTCGAATTCCTCTTCGGTGAGGTGCACCTCGCGCGCGAAGGCGTGCAGATGCTTGACCAGCGCCGCAACGATCTCGCGCAGCCGCGGGTCCTCGATGTTGCCGTAGGCTTCGAGCACCGCCGGAGTGACGTCTTCCTGCCGCTGGATGATCATTTTCGTTTCCTCAATTCCCGCGCGCGCTAGTGCGCCGACTGCTCATGGAAGAACTCATATATCTTTCGCGCGGTCTCCGCATTAATTCCCGGCACCTGCGCGAGGTCGGGCAGGCTCGCGCGCTCGATGGCTTTCACAGTGCCGAAATGGCGCAGCAGCGCGCGCTTGCGCGTGGGACCGATCCCGGGGATTTCCTGCAGGCCGGCTTCGCGGATGTCCTTCTTGCGGCGCGTGCGGTGGGAGCCGACGGCGAAGCGGTGGGCCTCGTCGCGCAGGCGCTCGATGAAATAGAGTACGGGATCGCGCGGCGGCAATTTGAACGGGTTGCGGCCCGCCATAAAAAATGTCTCGCGGCCGGCATCGCGGTCCGGTCCCTTGGCGATGGCGACGAGCGGCAAATCGGTGACGCCGAGGTCGGCGAGCGTCTCGGTCGCCGCCTTGAGCTGCCCCTGCCCGCCGTCGATCAGCAGCAGATCGGGCCAGGCGGATTCGATTTCGTCCGCCTCGCCGTCGGCTGCCACCTCTCTCTCTTCGGGAGACGGTGACACCGCCCGCGGATGCTCCTCCAGCAGCCGCTTGAACCGCCGCTGCAACACTTCGCGCATCATGCCGTAGTCGTCGCCGGGGGTCAGATCCTCGGAGCGGATGTTGAACTTGCGATACTGGTTTTTGCGGAAGCCTTCGGGGCCGGCGACGATCATGGCGCCGACCGGATTGCTGCCGGCGATGTGGCTGTTGTCGTAGACTTCGATGCGGCGCGGCGCCCGCGACAGCCCAAAGGTTGCGGTGAGACCGCCGAGCAATTTCTGCTGCGAGGAGGTATCGGCGAGCTTGCGCGCCAGCGCCTCGCGCGCATTGGCGAGCGCGTGCATCACCAATTCCTTGCGCTCGCCGCGCTGCGGCACCGACACCTCGACCTTGCGCCCGCTTTTGGTGCCGAGCGCGTCGCTGAGCAAGGCGCGTTCCTCGAAATCGTGCGACACCAGAATGAGCCGCGGCGGCGGCTTGTCGTCGTAAAACTGGGCGAGGAACGCACTCAACACCTCGCCCGCCGCCAGCGTGCGGTCGGCCCTCGGAAAATAAGCGCGATTGCCCCAGTTCTGTCCGGTGCGGAAGAAGAACACTTCGACGCAGGTGTAGCCGCCGGCCTGATGCACGGCGAACACATCGGCTTCCTCGACGCCACGCGGATTGATGCCCTGATGCGACTGCACCGCCGACAAAGCCGACAGCCGGTCGCGATAGACCGCGGCGTGCTCGAAATCGAGCGCGGCGGAGGCGCCATCCATGGCGCGCGCCAGATCCTTCTGCACCGCCTGGCTGCGGCCGGAGAGAAATGCGTTCGCCTCGCGCACCAGTTCGCCGTAACCGGCAAAATCGATCTCGCCGGTGCAGGGCGCCGAGCAGCGCTTGATCTGATAGAGCAGGCAGGGCCGCGTGCGCGCTTCGAAGAAGCTGTCCGAACAGGAGCGCAACAAAAAGGCGCGCTGCAGCGCATTGATGGTGCGGTTGACGGCGCCGGCCGACGCAAACGGACCGTAATAGTGCCCCGGCCGGGTGCGCGCGCCGCGATGCTTCAAGATCTGCGGCGCCCAGTGATCGGACGTAATCAGGATATAGGGAAACGACTTGTCGTCGCGCAGCAGCACGTTGAAGCGCGGGCGCAAGCGCTTGATCAGGTTCGCCTCGAGCAGCAGCGCCTCGGTTTCGGTCTTGGTGGTGACGAATTCCATCGTCACCGTGGCCGCGATCATGCGCGCGATGCGCGCGTCGTAAGCGGTCGGCCGCGCGTAATTCAGCACGCGCTTCTTGATGTGCTTCGCCTTGCCGACATAGAGCACCTCGCCCTTGGCATCGAGCATGCGGTAGACGCCGGGCGCCGACGGCGCGAGCTTGGCAAAGCGCGCGATCGCGGCGCGGCCGGCTTTCAGCGTGCCGGGCGCGGCGTCCGCGAGATCGAGCTCGGGCAGCGAGGTTTCTTCCTCGTCCTCGCGCAGGTCTTCGCTCGCCGGATCGATGTCTTTCTTGCCGCCGTTCATGGCCAATAGATAATCAATCGCGCGTTATTCCGCGACATCGCTGTCGGGCGTTTGCCAGGCCAGATGCTGGCCGCCGTCGACCGCGATGGTGACGCCCGTGACGCTGTCCGCTTGCGCGAGATAGACCACCGCGGCGGCGATATCCTGCGGCGTCGGGCCCTGCTTGAGCGGCAGGCTTGCCGCCTGTGCGGCAAATTGTTCGGGCGTCTGCCGTGGGCTCGGCAAGGTCGGACCAGGCGCCACCGCGTTGACGCGAATGGCCGGCGCCAAGGCTTGCGCCAGCGTCACGGTCGCAGTCGTCAGCGCGCTCTTGCTCAACGTATAAGAGAGAAAGCGCGGTGTCGGCTTGAACACGCGCTGGTCGGTGACGTTGACGATCGAGGCACCCGTCGGCGCCTGCGCGGCGAAGGCTTGCGCGAGAAACAACGGCGCCGCCAGATTGACCGCGATCGTGCGTTCGAAGGCGGCACGATCGAGCGTGCCGATCTCGTCGGGCTCGAAGGCGCCGGCATTGTTGACGAGAAGCGTCAGCGGCCCGAAAGCCGCGGCGGCGGGGATGAGCCCGCGCACCGCCTCAGCGTCGGTGAGGTCGGCCAGCACGACCGTGGCGCGGCCGCCTTTGCCTGCAATCTCCGCAGCGAGTTGCTCGGCCTCGGCGCGCGAGCGGTGCGCATGCAACACGACGGCAAAGCCGGCGCGTGAGAGTGCAAGGGCAATCGCCCGCCCGATGCGGCGACCGCCGCCGGTGATCAGCGCGGTTGGACTCGATGCTGTGCGGTCTTGCGCCATGGCCTTGGACGTCCCCGGCGCTTGTCATACGCCGTGGAACCGGCGGCCGCCAGCCGCACACCATGCCGGTATCATGCGCAGTCTGCGCCGCGTCGTGGTGAATGGATGGTGAAGATCGCGTCGTCCGCTAACACTCTCTTAAGTGTAACGACTGGTCATCCTTACCGAGTAATAACCGCTTAACGTAAAATCCCCGATAAATCTTCCACGAAATTGTCGAACTTCCGCCGGTTCTCCGGCCCGGTCGCACCCCTTTTGCGAGATCAAGTCTCGCAAAACGGCGCGGCAGCCGGTGGCGGCCAAGCAAGACAACAAGTTCCGCCCGGCGTGTTTGGGGCGCGGAATGAAGTGGAGGGTTGAGATGAAGAATACGATGCGGGGGATCACCCTGACGGCCCTGACGGTGCTTTCGGGCGCGGCCATGTCGGGAGCCAGCTTGGCCGCCGATCTTCCGCGCAACAACTACTATGCGCCGGCGCCGGCGCCGGTCCCGACCGCCTATAACTGGCGCGGGTTCTATGCCGGTCTCAATGCCGGCTACGAATGGGGCGACATCACCAATAACGGTGCGCAGCCGTCCGGCCTCTTTGGCGGCGGTCAGGTTGGCTATAATTGGCAATTCGGCCAGTTCGTGGTCGGCGCCGAGACCGACATTCAAGGATCGGGCGCCGACGACACCTTCGCGCCGTGGAAGTTCTCCAACCCGTGGTTCGGTACCTTGCGCGGACGCGCCGGCGTCGCGTTCAATAATATTCTCGTCTACGCAACCGCGGGTCTCGCTTACGGCGGCATTACCGGCGAACTCGCCGGCCTCGATGAGGACAAGACCCTCGTCGGCTGGACCGGCGGCCTCGGCATGGAAGTCGGCTTCACGCCGAACTGGTCGGCCAAGGTCGAATACCTCTACATGGATCTGAGCGACCGCGCCTTTTCGATCACCGGCGTCAACAACGGTTTCGAGTCGAACATGCTGCGCTTCGGCGTCAATTACCACTTCTAGTCTGAGCAGCGCTTAACTCGCGTGGCGGAAGACCTCGGGCCCAGCGCCCGGGGTTTTCTTTTGCGACATAAGCCCTTCGCGAGGCGCCCGCGACTTTGGTCGCAACGTCATTGTGCAAGTTCCCGGTCATCTCTGCGGCGGCATGATGGCAATTCGTAGTCAAAAATAAGTACGTAATTTCAATAACTTAGATGGACTCCTGTGGCTTTTCAGCACTAGACGCGCCGCCAATTCGGACTACGTTCCGCGCAACCGATGGGGCTGGGGCCCTGTGACGGAGGTTACTGAATGAAGCGTCTGGTTCTGGCGAGCATGAGTGCGCTCGCGATCGTGGCGATGATGGGCGCGGCCAATGCAGCCGATATGGGGCGCCGGCGTGCGATGCCGACCAAGGCACCGGCCTATGTCGAGCCCTTCTACAACTGGACCGGATTCTACGCCGGTATCAATGGTGGCTACGGCTTCGGCAATTCGCAGTGGAGTGCGCCGGCCGGCGCCAACCGCTTCGACATTGACGGCGGTCTGGTCGGCGGCACGCTCGGCTACAATTATCAAATGGGCCGCGTGGTCTTCGGCGTCGAAGGCGACGTCGACTGGAACGGCATCCAGGGCAGCATGAACACCGTTCCCTGTCTCGGCGCGTCGTGCGAAACCGATACCAATTCGTGGCTCGCCACCGTGCGCGGCCGCGTCGGTTATGCGTTCGATCGCATCATGCCGTACATCACCGCGGGCGGCGCCTTCGGCGACGTGAAGATGAATGCGGTCGGCCTCGGCAGCCAAACCGACACGCGCGTCGGCTGGACGGCGGGCGCCGGCGTCGAGTTCGCGCTCACCGGTCCGTGGACGGCGAAGGTCGAATATCTGTATGTCGACCTCGGCGACAAAACTTGCGGCACGGCAATTTGCGGCACGCCCACCACCGTGGACTTCAATTCCAACATCGTGCGCGCAGGACTGAACTACCGCTTCTGATCCTCAAAGCCTGAAGCGGCCTAAAGCCCCGGGGCGAAAGCTCCGGGGTTTTTCATTTGGGCAGGCCGGCAATTTCTGTGGCGGCTTTCGGGCGCGCGTATCGAGCGGAGGAACCATATAGCCGTGCGCCGCGTTCACTGCATAATCGGGGACGGGCCCGTTCACGCTCGTCGGTACTCGTGCAGTGAGGCAGGCCATGAAAATATTGATACTCGCGGGCGTGAGCGTGCTGGCGTTTGGTATTGCGTCGGCATCTGCCGCCGATATCGTGCGACGCCCGCCGCCGCCGAGAAGCGCCGGTCTATGTGGCGCCGCCGTTCACCTGGACCGGCCCCTATGTCGGCATCAATGGCGGCTACGGCTGGGGCCATTCGGATTTCTCCTCGCCCTTCACCACCGGCGCTTTCGACACATCCGGTGGTCTGGTCGGCGGGACGCTCGGCTACAACTATCAAATGGACCAAATCGTGCTCGGCATCGAAGGCGATATCGACGCGAGCTTCATGAAAGGCTCGGCCGCATGCGGCGGCCTGACCTGCACCACCGAGAACACCTGGCTCGGCACCGTGCGCGGCCGCCTCGGTTACGCGGCCGGACGCTTCATGCCTTACGTTACCGGCGGCGCGGCGTTCGGCGACATCAAGACATCGATCCCGGGTTTCGGCAGCACAACTGACACGAGAGTTGGATGGACGGCCGGCGGCGGACTCGAATACGCATTCAATGGACCGTGGAGCGCGAAGATCGAATATCTCCACGTTGATCTCGGTCGCGGCGGCACCATTGCCGGTGCGGATGCAAAATTTCAAACCGATATCGTGCGCGCCGGCATCAACTACCGGTTCTGACCGACGACTTGACATGCAGAGCCCCGGAGCTTGCTCCGGGGCTTTCGCACATCTGTTTGCCTGCTGTCAGGTCGACGTGGTTTCAGCGTAAGCCGGCACTTGCGCGGCGAAGGCGTCGAGCCAGGCGAGCAAGGTTGGCATAGTCCTGCCGCCACCTGCCGCCGAACCGCAGATCGTGATAGCCGAGCAGGCAGGCCAGCGTAATCTGTCCGACATCCGGCACCGGCGTCAGCGCGGGCGGCGCTTTGTCCAGCGCCTCGAGCGCGCGATCGATCTTGCCTTGCTGGCGGTCGATCCAGCTCTGCACGTGCTTGTCCTGCGGACGATAGCGGCTCTCGTAGACGATCAGCACCGACGCATCGAGCGCGCCGTCGCACAGCGCTTCCATGCGCAGCGCGGCAAAGCGCGCCGGCCCCTCGCGCGGAATGATGCGGCCGCCGCCGGCGAGGTGATCGAGATACTCCAGGATCACGCGCGAGTTGAAATACGTGGTGCCGTCGTCGAGGATCAAGGCGGGGATTTTGCCGAGCGGATTTTGCTCGCGCAGCGAGTCGCCCGGATCGTTGAGATCGACGGGTTGGTTTTCGATTTTATCGGCGAGGCCGAGTACGCGCGCAGCGATGCTGACTTTGCGCACGAAGGGTGATGACGGTGAGTATCGCAGTTTCATGGGACAACATCAGGATTGACGACTGGCGCGGATGGCCGGTCGATCGATTGACAACGAAAACGGCGGACGGCGCGCGAGGCGCGTTCGTTCAGCCGGTGATCACCAGGTTGACGGCTTTCGGACCCTTGCCCTTCTTGTCGGGCTCGACATCGAAGCTGATGTGTTGCCCTTCGTTGAGGCTTTTGAGGCCCGCTTGTTCAACCGCGGTGATGTGAACGAAGACGTCGCGCCCGCCATCGTCCGGCTTGATGAATCCGTAGCCACGCTCACCATTGAAAAATTTCACGACACCCGTTTGCGCCAACTTGAACCCTCCCCGCGCTACTTACCGCCAGCCCCCACGGCACGGCGGCGCGGCTGGGACATCCACATGCGGGGAAAGCATCGGCCGCGACCCCTCGCGGCTTCCGTCACTCCGCCGGCCCCCCAACGTCCGGAAGGCGGAACGTCACTGCCACCGATGGAACTATCCACCAACTGGGTACCGCTGGAAAGAGCAAACGCTAACCGCCGGCTGCCGCCTCGGCGTTCAGCCAATCGAGCCGGAAACCATTTTGCGAGGCCGTTTGTGATCCCTGGCCTAGGATTTTCGCCAGCGCCGGCAAGAGGATGGCGAGTTCGTCGGCGAGTTTCCAGGGCGGATTGACCAGGATAAGCCCGCAGCCATTGAGACGGCGGGGATCGCTCATCGGCCTGACAGTCAGTTCGGCGCGCAGCGTCTTGGCAATCCCGAGCCGGCGCAGCCGTTTGGCCAGCGCGTCCGGCTGGCCGCGATCCTTGATCGGATACCAGAGCATATAAACGCCGGTCGTCCATTTGCGGTGCGCGGCGGCGAGACCGTGCGACAGGCGGTGAAAATCGGCGTCCGTTTCGAACGGTGGATCGACCACGACCAGGCCGCGGCGCTCCTTCGGCGGCACGTAGGCGCCGAGCGCAGTCCAGCCGTCGATCGGCAATATCTTGATGCGCATATCGCCGCTCAGGTTGCGTTGCAGGGTGTCGGCGGCCTGCCGCTCCAGCTCGCAGGCGATGAGGCGATCCTGCGGGCGCAGCCAGGCGCGCACCAGCGCCGGCGATCCGGGATAAACGCGCAAGCTGCCGCGCTCGTTGAGCGCGCCGACGACATCGAGATATGGCGCAAGCAGCGCCGCGACCGGCGCGGGCAACGATGCGGCGAGCAGGCGCTCGATGCCCTCGTGCCATTCGCCACTGCGCTTGGACTCGACGCCGGTGAGATCGTAGAGCCCCAGGCCGGCATGCGTGTCGATGACGCGGAAGGCCGCCGGCTTCTCGCGCAGATGATACAGAATGCGGCAGAGTACGGCGTGCTTGAATACGTCGGCGAAACTGCCGGCATGGAATGCGTGGCGATAGTTCACGGGCGGTGCGCGCGGCTCCGGTTGACGCAGGCCCAGAGAGGGCGAGCGAAAGCGCCTTATGCCACAGAACGGTTCAGCGTGGCGTGTCGCGCAGACCGAAATGACTGCGCGGCTTGACCTGGCGCAGGGGCCCGAGCGGCCGGCGGCGCGCGCCGTGCAGCATGACGACCGGGATGCGGGCGCCCGGCAATGTTGCGATACGTTGCGCGCGCGCCCGGCGCCAGCGTGCGACGACGCGCAACGCCAGCCACAGACACACGCAGGCCGCAGCGGCAAGGCCGATCAGTTGCAGGCCAGGCGGCAGCGCCAGCGGATGCGGAAGATCGCAGAGAAAGGCGAGCGGCGAGTAGGCGCACAGCAACGGTGCGCCAAACGGCTGGCCGTGATCGAACGCGGTCAGCGGCCACAGCACGACATAGCCGATGCCGAGCAGCCAAGTTACAAAGCGGACATAGTCCGAGACCCGACTTATCACCACCTTCCCCCGTCCGCAGGTTCGTGCGCAGGAGGGTTGCGGTTATTCCTTACGGGAGTCTTGCGCGAATCGTCGAGGCAGCGGGCGTTTCACATGACGCAACATTACGCCAGCCCGCAGCGTTAGTGATGGCTTAACGCGACCGCGCAAACCATGTCCGCACGCGAACCCAGTTTCGTCATTCGCCGCGCACGGCCGGCATAACGATCTGGCCGCGCCGGCACGCGCGGCCGATCGACCCGCATTCGCGAAACGAAAGATCCTTGTTCAGGCACAGCCGCACTTCGGTCAGTCGTGATTTGCGGCAACTGATCGTCACGGCCTTGGCGGGCAATCCCGGATTAGCATTGACGAAAGCCGCAATGACACTTGTCGGTGACATCGACAACGTCTTGGTCGGATGGTGGTAGGCAATGGGAACCTTCACCGCCGCGCGGGCTTTGCGCACCGTGTCGAAATAGCCTTGCGCATCCAATCCGCTACAAGTGCCGTGGCGATTCCATTCGGCGTAGATCAGCGGCCGGCTCGGCATCAAATCGAGCATGCCCGAGACCAAAGTGCGGTCGATGCGCGGCGCCGGCCGCTGGCAATTGGTCGGATAGCCGTGAGCGTATTGCGGCCACAAGCCATGCACGATGAAGGCGAAAGGCTTGCCGCTACATTGCAAAGTGGGCCTGCGGTTCGACGATCGCTCCCTCGCGCGCTCCTTAGCGTTCTCGCAATAGGTGGGCGACCAGGATAGCGACAGCACATAGAAATCGAAGTCTCTGGTCTTCTCGCCGGTTTTGGCGGGCGCGGCATTCTGCGCGAGCGCGACAACCGCGAAGACGAACGTGAAGCTGAAGGCAATGGCGGCGGTCTCGACCGCCCGGCGAATGCGATGAAACAGCATGGACGCCCCCTTATGCCGGCAGCCGGTCAAAGCCCGCTGCGGTCAGAACAAACCGGAAATTGACGCAGCTCAACGGTTCCCCATAACGGTACCGTCGAAACATGAACAAATCAAGAACATAAATTGAACGTAGATAGACCACGGAAGGGTGGCGGTCGCTCAGGGCCGCGCCATCTTGCAACGCGGGTTATAGGCCCAGTTGTGGTCGAAGCCGACCACGCACCACTCGACGCCCCAGCCGGCGCCGACGAAGCCGGTGTCTTCGCCGATCGAGTAGCTGACGGCATGTTTGCGCCCGTCATTGACGATCGCAACGGCGCGGCAAAAGCGCCTCGGAATAGTGTTTGGTGCCCAGGGGCTGTAGGCGATTTCCCGCACTTTCTCGAAGCTGAGAATTTGCGCCGACGAGTTCCAGAAGCGCCCTTCCTTGATGGCAAATTCCGAGGCGATGGTGCCGAGGCCGGCTTCGCAGTCCGGCAGCAGGCCGGTGTAGCCCTGCCCCGGCATATAGAGTTGCTTTTCCAGCCAGCTCGCGCTCTGCGCCGGCGCGATGACGGCCAAGCCGAGCAGGATTGCCGCCGCGGAAGCCCAAATCCAACAAGAGGCGCCTTGCATCTCACTCCTCCACCCCGTCAAGCCAACTTTATCACAGCTTTTGACGCGTGGGAGCCAATTCGTGCACAGATTTAGGGCCCGTGGGACTCGTGAGCACGCTTGCGGCACTGCATTATTTTCCTCGCAAATCGGGCTTGCACTATCTCGCGTGGCGTTTGCGTTGCGTCGGGCCCGGTCTGTTGCGCGTCCCCATGTTGTGGGGTTGGGATTGTGAGTGGTCAAACGGCGTTGGTTGCCGGCTGTCGGCCGGCAACCACGCCGAAATTTTTTCACGCACGCCAATCGCCCAGCACCGCCTGCACCAGCGCCAGCGCCGCGACGCCGGCGGTATCGGCGCGCAGGATGCGCGGGCCGAGCGCGAGCCGCACCGTGTTCGGCCGCTTGAGCAAGGCGTCCCGTTCTTCCTCGGCAAACCCGCCTTCCGGCCCGATCAACACCGCCAGCGGAACCGGTGCATCGGCCGCGGCGGCGGGCAGCAAGGCGGTGACCTGCGGGCGGATATCAGCAAGCGCCGCGACCGGGTCCTTCACGTCGGCGTCTTCGTCACAAAAGACCAGGATGCGGTCGGTTCCAGCGTTTCCAGCGATACGCGCAAACGGCGCCGGCTCCACCACCTCGGGCACGGCCAATATCCCGCATTGTTGCGCCGCCTCGATCACATTGGCGCGCATGCGCGCGAGGTTGACGCGCGCCACCTGCGTGTGCCGCGTGATGACTGGCTGCAGCCGCGACGCGCCCATTTCCACCGCCTTCTGCACCAAATAGTCGAGGCGGGCGTGCTTGAGTGGGGCGAACAGAAAGTGCAGGTCGCCGGCAGCGGGCTGCGCCCGCTCCTGGGTGCCGACCGCCACGCTCAGCTTTTTTCCGGAACCGTCCAGACGCGCCTGCCACTCCCCGTCCCGCCCATTGAACAAGAGCACCGCGTCGCCCTTCTTGCAGCGCAGCACGTTGAGCAGGTAGTTGGCCCGGTCGCGGTCGAGGGCGATTTCCTGCCCGGCGCCAAGCGGGGCGTCGATATGGAGGCGCGGTGCGCGAAAATCGTAGCGCGGCATGGCAAATTCGAGCCCAATAGAGAGACCTTGTCAGACGGCGGCCGCCGGTTTACGCCGGCTCCCGGGGCTTGGCGAGGGGCCCGTCAATCTGCACGGGTCGCCGCGTTCCCGACGCATTCGGCGGCTTGGTATAGGCTATCTGCTCGAACGAACACCTGTCCGCGAGCTGGGAGGATGATGCGATGAACTTGCGCTGGCCTGTGTTTGTCGCGGCATTCGTGTCGGCCCTGGCGGGTGCCGCAATGCCGGCGGCCGCGCAGTTCCAGCAGCCGCAGGGGGAACCGCCCCCATGTGTGAAGAAGTTTCTCGAATTGCGCGCCGTTGCCGAAAAGAAAGTCGCGGCGATCAAGGCGGTCGAAGGCAAGGCGACCCCACAGGTCGCCTGCAAGCTGTTCACGTCGTTTTTGGCGGCCGAAAGCAAGATGCTGAAATACGCAACGGACAATGGCGCCTGGTGCGGCATTCCCGAACAGGCCGTCGCCAGCATGAAGCAGGCCCATGCTCAAACGACCCAGATCCGGGCCAGAGTCTGCAAGGTCGCCGCCGCCGGCCCGCCGCGCCCGCGCGGCCCGAGCCTGAGCGACGCATTGACCGGAGCGGTTCCCAACTCTAGCAACATCAAGTCCGGTCACGGCACCTTCGATACGCTGACCGGCACGCCGCTTGGCACGCGATGAGTAACAGTTCCGGACGTGTCGCCGATGCGACCGGAAACTGGGTTGACGCTCTCGCACCTTCCTACACGCGGCCCTACTTGCGGCTTGCGCGCCTCGACCGCCCGATCGGTTCGTGGCTGCTGCTGATGCCATGCTGGTGGTCGGTCGGGCTTGCCGGCATGCGCACCGGCCATTTCCCCAACCTCTGGCATATCGTGCTGTTCTTCGTTGGCGCCTTCGCCATGCGCGGTGCCGGCTGCACCTGGAACGATTTGGTCGACCGCAATCTCGATCGCCTGGTTGAGCGTACGCGCTCACGGCCAATTCCGTCGGGGCAAGTGACGGCCATGCAGGCTGTCGCCTTCCTGGTGGCGCAGGCGCTGGTCGGGCTGCTGGTGCTGCTTCAATTCAACACATTCACCATTGTCACCGGCCTCGTTTCGCTTCTCGTCGTGGTGGTCTATCCGTTCATGAAGCGGATCACCTATTGGCCGCAAATCGTGCTCGGTCTGGCCTTCTCATGGGGCGCGCTGATGGGCTGGCCGGCCGCCTTTGCAGAGCTCGGCTGGCCGGCGCTCGTGCTTTACGCCGGCTCGATTTGCTGGGTGATCGGCTATGACACGATCTATGCGCACCAGGACCGCGAAGACGATCTGCTGATCGGCATCAAATCGACCGCCTTGCTCTTTGGCGAAAACACGCGACCGATGCTGGCAAGTTTTTATGCCGCCGCGGCGGTGTTGATCGCCGCCGCCGGTTTCATGGCCGGCGGCCGCCTCATTTTCGCGATCGGCATGATCGCTTTCGCCGCCCATCTGGCCTGGCAGGTCGCGCGCGTCGACATCAACGATCCTGCGCATTGCCTGATGGTGTTCAAGTCAAACCGCGACGCCGGCTTGTTTCTGTTCGGCGCGATGCTGCTCGACGCGGCGGTTTAACACCGCAGGCGGTTGCCGGGGCAGTTCAGCAAAGAAAGCGGTCGAACGATCATGCCTCCCGACCGCATCCTCATTTCCGGTGGCGGCATCGCCGGGCTCACGCTCGCAATCGAGCTTAAGCGACGCGGCTTCGATCCGGTGGTGATCGAGAAGGAATCGCAGCCGCGCCGCGAAGGCTACATGATGGATTTCTTCGGCTCCGGCTGGGACGTGGCCGAGCGCATGGACCTCGTCGATGAGTTGCGCGCCGTGCGCTACCCCATCGACGCTTTGGACTTTGTCGATGCCGAAGGTCATCCCTTTTTACATGTGCCGATCGATCGGGTGCGGCACGCCCTCGGCGATCGCTATGTCTATCTGCGACGCCAGGATCTCGAACGCATCCTGACGGAACGCGCACGCAAGGCCGGCATCACGCCGCGCTATGGCTGCTCGCTGGCGGCGCTGTCGGACCACGCCGATGCGGTGCGCGCGCGCTTTATGGACGGCAGCGAACACGATTTTGCACTCGTCGTCGGCGCCGACGGCGTGCACTCGCGCGTGCGCGAACTGGTGTTCGGTCCAGAACGTCAGTTCGCGCGTTTCCTCGGGCTTTCGGTCGCCGCGTTTCACGTCGCGCGCAACGGTCTGCCGTTCATGCGTGCGGCGACGATCTACGAAGAGCCCGACCGGCTGAGCATGGTCTATCCGCTCGACGATGAGCGCCTCGATGCCACCTTCGTGCTGCGCACCGGCGAGATCGATCATCTGCCGCACAGCGAGCGCCTCGCCTTTCTGCGCGAGCGTCTCCACGGCGCCGGCTGGATCGTCGAAGACGTGCTCGCCGCCTGCCCGGTCGACGCACCGGTGTTCTTCGACAGCGTCACGCAGATCGTCATGCCGCAATGGCATCGCGGGCGGGTGGCGCTGATCGGGGATGCCTGCGGCTGTCTCACCCTGCTCGCAGGCCAAGGCTCGCATATGGCCATGGCGGGCGGCTATGTGCTCGCCGACATGCTGGAGCGGCACAAAGATCACGCCGCCGCTTTTGCCGCCTATCAGGATTTTCTCAAGCCGGCGATCGACAAAAAGCAGAATTCCGCCTCGCGCTTTGCGCCCTTGTTCGTGCCCAAGCCGAATTCGCGGCCGTGGCTGCGGCGGCTGGCGATCAAGCTGCTCTTCAGTTGGCCGCTAATAAATCTCGGACTTGAAGCTTTTGGTTCCAAAAGCGTTCTGGCGGGCCGCGCCTGACGGTTTGGGTACGCTGCGCGTCACGACAGAGTCCGTTTTTTCGTCGTACTCCGCGACATAGCCGTCGGCGCCGGGAACGGCGGCGGGCGCCTTGGCGATGTTATCCGTCCTGTCGTTCTTGGCGTGGATCGAGCCGGTATAAGCGGGCCCGCGATGCTTGCTGGCGTAAAGCGCGCGCGCCTTGGCGGCGGCGACCTCGCCCGGGATCGCATCCGGCCGGCACGGGTGATAGCCGGACGAGCGCTTCATCAGGTCCACGTGGATGTGGTCGTAATGATAGACGTTGTATCCGGGCGCCAGCACGGTCACGAACGTGTTGCAGGCCGATAGCTGCACATCGTGCAGGAAGCCCTGTTCGTCCGGCGTGCCATGCCAGCCTTTCTTCACGGTGACGGTGCGCCCGTTGGCGAGCACGAAACCGGCAATGTCGAGCGCATTGCCGAAGGAGTGCTCGGAAACGCCCGAGCCGCCGACCATGCCGCGGCACGAGTAGGACCCGATCTGCTTGATCTCGGCCACCGGCGATTTGAACCAGCGCAGCGCCGCCGGCTGCACGCCTTCGCTCACCCAGCGGTCGAGCGCGGAGACGAGCGGACAGGCAAGCGTCGCCGGCGGCGAAACCTGTGCCGCCGGGATAGCCGTATAAGCCGCGCGCGCGGGACCGAGCTTTGGCACGTCGCGCCGTTGCGGCGGCGGCTGATAACGCGGCGCGTTATAGGAGCGCTTCTGCGGCGCCGGCACCGCGGCGCTGCCGCCTGGCGGAATGATCGCATCGTCGGGAATATCGCCCGGCCGCGCCGGCGCGCGCGGATATGCGCTCGGTTGCGCAGCCGGATAAGCGTTCCGGTATGTGGGCGGTGGCGCCGCGCGCATCGCGCCGTTCGGTACAGGACCCGCATCGGGCGGGCTGATCGATATCGGCGCACCGGGCGCACCGTCGTGCGAAACATCGACACCTTGCGGCCCGGGGACCCAACGCATGCGCTCGCCCGGTGCCGTCTGCACGTCGACCGGCACTGGTGGTCCTTCGTAAAGCCCGTCGGGCCGCGCGTAACGCGGCTCGCCCGCCGGCCAACGCGGCATCGACCCATTGGGGATTTTCGCGGGCGGGCGCAAATCGTCGCCGTAACTCATCACCGGCGCTTCGCCGAGCGCCGACACCTTGAACGGAAAATCGGCGCCGCACATGCCGGGGCCTTCGATCGGATCGATGCGCTCGACGCCGATCTTGACCGCGCCCGATTTGATGCAGGCGACTTCGGCGTCATGGCGCCAGGCCGCGCGCTGGCCATCCATAAGGAAGCTGCGTCCGCAGCCGGCGAGCGCCAGCAGAACCATGCCGGCGGCAATAGTGAGACCCCGTCCACGCGTCATACCCGCAAAATGCGGGCGTTTTCTTTAATGAGGTTTCAACGCTGACGGTGCTTGAATTCGTTAAGGATAAGAAATCCTTTCCAAGCGCCGAGCCGGGCGCACGATGGCGCTGTTGCGACATGGCGATCGCGGGCGTTCATATGCAGCTTTTCCTAACTGTCGGCATATGCATTTTTGCCGCCGCTCTGCGCGCGCGGCATCACGGCACCGTACGTTTGCATGGCCAATCACGGCGATTTAACGCCAAAATTTCATACGAAACTTCTTTTGCACCGGCTATTTCACAGCGCTGCGCTTTTTTGCATCGGCAAATCAATCGTTTGGTTCGGCCATTCCGCCCGCGCATGCCACTTCCGGCAAAATTTCTGCTCGCACCATGCAACTGGTTAGCCGGCGCTGCGTTGTGTGCTAGCTTTTCACCACCTCAACAAGGGAGGCATTTCGTGGACCTTGCCTTGAGACTGAATGTGCTGGCCGTATGCGCCGTGTTTGTTTTCGTTGGCGCGGTCCTGCTGGGGGCATTCTGAGTTCAAGCGGCCGACGACGACGCCAAACCAAAAAGTCCGGCTTTGTCCGGCAACGCGATACGACACCGGAGAGCGATGAGCTCTCCGGTGTTTGCATTTTAGATTTCTGTGCGCCGATGCATGTCCACCATCGGCACCAGACAGAGGTGCCACGATCGGCCTGAACGCCCGCAGCCGGCCGACCGCAAACACGCCAGCGCCCTTGTTGCCATCAGCGACCGGCCAAGCCGACGTTCTGCCAAAATGGCCTGATGGCCTCGCGATTGACATCCGCCGCGATGAGAGAGAGCTCGCGCAATTCCACGTCACTGAGCATCAAGAGCTCTCGCCGTTGACGCATGCTCGTCTGCCATGCGCGGATAACAGCGAATGCGCGTTGGCGGATGCACGCGACAAACCGCATATCGAGCGCGCGGCTGCGTGCCAATAAAGGCAAACGACTGGTCATTATTGACGTGCCACTGCTCCGTGCATTGGCGGGCCGAAACCTCAGCTTGCTTTCAGCGCCGACAGTTGCTGGGTGTCGTAGCGGTTGCGCAGTTCCGCGATGGCGCTGGCATCCGGGGGGTTGCTGCGCGCAACCAGTTTCACAAGCTCTTCGAAATAGTGTTCGTGGCCCGGTGGCGACACGGTCATGATCATTCTGGCCGGCTTGTCGCTGGCATTGGCGATATTGTGTGGCACGCCCGGCGGAATAAACACATAGGTGCCGGGCCTGGCGCGGACCGTTTCGCCGCCAATCTGCCACTGGCATTCGCCTTCCAGCACATAGAAAGTTTCTTCTTGAACGCGATGAACGTGCAGGCCGGTGGAAAAATTGGGCGGCAGAACCCAATCGAACATGGACGTGTGCTTGGTATCGTCGCCGGTCACGAGGAACGTCATCGGCTTGCCTGCCAAGCTGACTTGCTTGCCCTCGCCCGGCATCCGAATAACCGCTTTTGCACTCATGTTGCTCTCCCTTGGATTGGCACGCCGTCATCGGCCGCGACCGCCGCATCATGATCCCGCCGCCCGCCGAGGTCGTGAATCCGTCCTGAAAAAGTTGCAAAATGTTTCCGAATGGGCCCCACTCTGCCATGGCGAAAATTCTCACATTTGGTCCATTTCGCCTCGACGTGGTTGCCGGCATCCTGTTTTACGGTGCTGAACCGACCGAACTCGGCCAACGCGCCGTTGCACTGCTGCGGCTCCTTCTGGATCGCGCGGGCGAGCCGGTGTCCAAGGGCGCGTTGATCGAGACGGCATGGCCGGGACTGACGGTCGAAGACAGCAACCTGTCGGTCCAGATTGCGGCGCTGCGCCGGGTTTTTGAGGACGCCGCCCAAGGCGGGAGCTGGATCGAGACATTGCCGCGCCGCGGCTACCGTTATGTCGGGCCGAAGGTCGTGAACGGTGAGCCGCCCGCGGAAACGACTCCGCAGACTTCACCCGCGCTTGCATTACCCGATAAGCCGTCGGTCGCGGTGCTGCCGTTCATAAATCTGAGCGGCGATCCGGAGCAGGAATTTTTCGCCGACGGGCTCACCGAGGACATCATCACGGCCCTGTCGCTCTGGCGTTCATTTCCCGTCATTGCGCGGAACTCGACCTTCGTTTTCAAAGGCAAGGCCGCCAATGTCCAAGAGATCGGCAAGGCGCTCGCTGCACGCTACGTGCTGGAAGGAAGCGTCCGCAAGGTCGCGAGCAGAATCCGCGTTGCGGCCCAGCTCGTCGATTGCGAGACCGGACATCATGTTTGGGCCGAAACGTTCGACCGACAGCTCACGGACGTTTTCGATTTACAGGATGAACTGGCCCAGAAGATCGCTGCAGTCGTCGCTCCCGAACTGGAACATGCCGAGTATCGCCGTCTGTCGGCGCGGAAGCCGCAAAATTTGGATGCATGGTCTCTGGTTCAGCGTGGCACGGCGGCGCTCGATGAGTACACCAAAGAGGGCAATACCCGGGCGCGTGAATTCTTTCTGCAAGCCCTTGACCTTGATCCCAACTATTCCCGTGCATCGGCCGGTGTTGCGTTGAGTTATAACCGCGACCTTATGTTGGGGCACGCGGATTCGCGCGAAGCGGCTGTCACCTTCGCTCTAGAATATGCAAGGAAAGCGGTCGCATTGGACCGGTCCGATTCTCATGCAACCAGCATTCTAGGCATGGCGCAGATCTGGGCCGGTCAAAAAGAAGAGGCGAAGTTGTCGTTTCAGCACGCAGTCGAACTCAATCCGAGCAATGGCTACGCGCGGGCATCGCTTGGAAATATCCTCGATTTGATGGGGCAGTCGGAGGAAGGCATTGCCATGATGGAGGACGGGATACGACTAAACCCGGACGCTCCCAACATGCGGCATATTTATACGTTCCTGGCCCGCGCTTTGATTTGCGCGCATCGCTACGAACACGCAGTCGAATGGGCAAGACGGGGAACCAACGCAGACCCAGGAAATCCAACCGCGCAATATCTCTTGGCGGCAGGCTTGGCGCATCTCGACCGGCTCAAAGAGGCGGGAATGGCGCTTGGCCGGTGTGAGCGAATTCAGCCCGGTTTCCTTGCCGCCCGCTCCGATTGGCGCCCTTATCGTGATTCCGACCGCAACGACCATATCCGGGACGGCATCCGTAAAATAGGACGCTAACCGGCATTCAAGCCGTCACAGAGCCGGACGCACTACTCGTGTAAATCCTGGAGCCGGCAGGTCAACGCCAGCCAAGACCAGGGGCGACATGTTTCAGGATCGCCTCGATGACGTGGGCATTGTAGTCAACACCGAGCTGATTGGGGACGGTCAAAAGCAGCGTGTCGGCCTCGGCGATGGCTTCGTCCTGCTTGAGCTGTTCAATGAGAACGTCCGGCTCGGCGGCATAGCTGCGGCCGAAAATGGCGCGCTCTTTTTCGCTTAACAATCCGACCTGATCCTCGCTCTCGTCGTGGCCGAAATACATGCGGTCGCGATCATCCACCAGCGCGAAGATGCTGCGCGAGACCGACACCCGCGGCGTGCGCGTATGCCCGGCCTCTTTCCACGCCGCGCGGTAAAGCCTGATCTGCTCGGCCTGCTGAACGTGAAAAGGCTTGCCGCTCTCGTCGATCTTCAACGTTGACGACTGCAGGTTCATGCCGAGCTTGGCCGCCCATTGCGCCGTCGCATTGGTGCCGGCGCCCCACCAGATGCGCTCGCGCAAACCTTCCGAATACGGCTCGAGGCGCAAGAGGCCGGTCGGGTTCGGGAACATCGGTCGTGGGTTGGGCTTGGCGAAGCCCTCGCCGCGCAGCACCTCGAGAAACACCTCCGTGTGGCGGCGCGCCATGTCGGCGTCGGTCATGCCTTCGGGCGGGGCGTAACCGAAGTAGCGAAAGCCGTCGATCACCTGCTCGGGAGACCCCCGACTAATGCCAAGTTGCAGGCGTCCACCGCTGATGATGTCGGCGCTGCCGGCGTCCTCTGCCATGTAGAGCGGGTTCTCGTAGCGCATGTCGATGACCGCTGTGCCGATCTCGATCTTTTTGGTGCGCGCGCCGCAGGCCGCCAGCAGCGGAAACGGCGAGCCGAGCTGGCGCGCGAAATGGTGCACACGGAAGTAAGCCCCGTCGGCGCCAAGCGCCTCGGCAGCGACCGCCAAGTCGATCGATTGCAGGAGGGCGTCGGACGCGGATCGCACTTGCGACTGCGGCGACGCAGTCCAATGGCCGAAGGAGAGGAAGCCGATGTGTTTCATGGATCTGCGTCGTGGCAAGTTTTGCGTTCGGGTCCCGTTGTTCTACCCTGAAACATTCGGGCAAAACTAGCTCGCGTTCGGGAAGGTTTGCGACGGCGCGCGCACGCTCGATCGTTACGCCGCCGCGATGCTGGGCGCGCTGCGCGGATCGTAGTTGAGGACGGGCGCCAGCCAGCGCTCGGCCTCGGCAACGCTCCAGCCTTTGCGGCGCGCATAGTCATCGACCTGATCGCGCTCGATCTTGCCGACGCCGAAGTAAGCCGCTTGCGGATGGCTGAAATAAAGCCCGCACACGGCAGCGCCCGGCCACATCGCAAAGTTTTCGGTGAGCGAGATGCCGATGCGTTCGGGTTGCAGCAAGTGGAACAATGTCGCTTTCTCGGTGTGGTCGGGCTGCGCCGGATAGCCCGGCGCAGGGCGGATGCCGCGATACTTCTCCGCGATCAGATCGGCATTCGACAGCGCTTCGTCCGCGGCGTAGCCCCAAAACTCTTTCCGCACGCGTTGATGCAAGCGCTCGGCGAACGCTTCCGCCAGCCGGTCGGCCAGCGCTTTGACCATAATGGCCGAATAATCGTCGTTGGCGCGCTTGAAGCGTTCGGCGATGACGTCCTCGCCGATGCCGGCGGTGACGGCGAAGGCGCCGATATAGTCTGGCACGCCGCTCTCGCGCGGCGCAATAAAATCGCCGAGCGCAAGATTATGGCGGCCCTCGCGCTTGGAGAGTTGCTGGCGCAAACCGTGCAGGTGCGCGAGCGGCTGCCCGCGCGTCTCGTCACCGAACAGCACAATGTCGTCGCCCTGCGCTTGCGCCGGCCAGAAGCCGAAGACGGCGCGCGCGGTGAACCAATGCTCGTTCACGATCTTGTCGAGCATGGCGCGGGCATCGCCGTAAAGCGCGCGCGCGGCTTCGCCCACCTTGGCGTCCTCGAGGATGGCGGGAAACCGGCCGGCTAATTCCCAAGTCTGAAAGAAAGGCGTCCAGTCGATACAATCGACAAGCTTCGCGACCGGGTAATCGTCCAGCACCTTGGTGCCGAGAAAGCGCGGCTGCGGTGGCGTGTAGGCGTTCCAATCGAGCGTGAGCGCGTTGGCGCGCGCGGCGGCCAGCGGCAGGCGCGATTTTTCTTCCTGCGCGCGGGCATGCGCGGCCGCAACCTTGGCATAACCGGCGCGCAAATCGGCGACGTAACCGGCTTTGGCGTCGGGGGAGAGCAAGGCCTGCGCCACGCCGACCGCGCGGCTGGCATCCGTCACATAGACCGCCTGGCCGTTCCGGTAATTCGGATGGATCTTGACCGCCGTGTGCACGCGGCTGGTGGTGGCGCCGCCGATCATCAGCGGCAGGTCGAAGCCCTGTCGCTCCATCTCGGCCGCCACATGACACATCTCGTCGAGCGACGGCGTGATCAGTCCGGAGAGGCCGATAATGTCGGCGCCGACGGCTCGCGCGGTTTCCAGGATTTTCGCCGCCGGCACCATGACGCCGAGGTCGATCACCTCATAGTTGTTGCACTGGAGCACGACGCCGACGATGTTCTTGCCGATGTCGTGCACGTCGCCCTTGACGGTCGCCATCACGATCTTGCCGTTCGCGTTCGTATGCGCGCGGCCGTCCTTCTCCGCTTCCATGTAGGGCATCAGATAAGCGACCGCCTGCTTCATCACGCGCGCGGATTTCACCACTTGCGGCAGGAACATCTTGCCGGAGCCGAACAAGTCGCCGACGATATTCATGCCATCCATCAGCGGGCCTTCGATGACGTGCAGCGGGCGCTCGACTTTCTTGCGCGCCTCCTCGACGTCGCCTTCGATGAAGTCGGTGATGCCGCGCACCAAAGCGTGCGACAGGCGCTTTTCCACCGGCTGCTCGCGCCAGGAGAGATCGGCGGCCTTGGCCGTCTGCCCGCCGCCGCGAAAGCGCTCCGCCAGCGCCAGCAGCCGTTCGGCGGCGTCGGCGCGGCGGTTGAGCACCACGTCTTCGCAAGCCTCGCGCAATTCCGGATCGAGGTCGTCATAGACGGCCATCTGCCCGGCATTGACGATGCCCAAATCCATGCCGGCCTTGATGGCGTGATAGAGAAAAACCGAGTGCATCGCTTCGCGCACGCGCTCATTGCCGCGGAAAGAGAAGGAGAGATTGGAGACGCCACCGGACACATGCGCGTCGGGCAGGTTCTTCCTGATCCAATGCGCGGCTTCGATGAAATCGACGCCGTAATTGTTGTGCTCCTCCATGCCGGTGGCGACGGCAAAGATGTTGGGATCGAAGATGATGTCCTCGGGCGGGAATCCGACCTTGTTCACCAGCAGATCGTAGGCTCGCCGGCAGATCGCGGTCTTTCTCTCACGCGTATCGGCCTGCCCCTTCTCGTCGAAGGCCATCACCACCATCGCGGCGCCATAGCGGCGCACGATGCGAGCATGCTCGAGAAAAGCCTCCTCGCCTTCCTTCATCGAGATCGAATTCACCACCGCCTTGCCTTGCAGGCATTTCAAGCCGGCTTCGATCACCGAGAACTTCGAGGAGTCGACCATCACCGGCACGCGCGCGATGTCAGGCTCTGCCGCGATCAAATTGAGGAAGGTGACCATCGCGGCTTCGGAATCGAGCAAGCCTTCGTCCATGTTGACGTCGATCACCTGAGCGCCGTTTTCCACTTGCGCGCGCGCCACCGCAACCGCACTGGCATAATCGCCGGCGGTGATCAGCTTGCGGAATTTGGCCGAGCCGGTGACGTTGGTGCGCTCGCCCACATTGACGAAGGGAATGTCGGGCGTGAGCGAAAATGCTTCGAGCCCCGACAGCCGCAACTGCCGCGGCGGTTCGGGGATCGCGCGCGGCGGCTGGCCCTCGACCGCTTTGGCGATGGCCGCGATGTGCTCGGGCGTGGTGCCACAGCAGCCGCCGATCACGTTGACGAGGCCGGCTTGCGCGAACTCGCCGAGCAGCTCGGCCATGTAGTCCGGACTTTCGTCGTAATAGCCGAACTCGTTGGGCAGCCCGGCATTCGGGTAGGCGCAAACGTAGGTGTCGGCGACGCGCGCAATCTCCGCGACATGCGCACGCATTTCCTTGGCGCCGAGCGCGCAGTTCAAGCCCACGGTGATGGGGTTGGCGTGCCGCACCGACGTCCAGAACGCTTCCGGCGTCTGCCCCGACAGCAGCCTGCCGGAGCGGTCGGTGATGGTGCCGGAGAGCATGACCGGCACGTCGAGCCCGCGTTCTTCGCACAGCTCGGCGATGGCGTAGATCGCCGCCTTGGCGTTGAGCGTGTCGAAAATGGTTTCGATCAACAGCAGATCGGCGCCGCCGTCGATCAGGCCGCGCGCCTGTTCACCGTAGGCGTTCCGCAATTCATCGAAGGTGATGGCGCGGAAGCCGGGATTGGAGACGTCCGGCGAGATCGAGGCGGTGCGGTTGGTGGGGCCCAAGGCGCCGGCGACGAAGCGGCGCTTGCCGTCTTCTTTTTCGGCTTGCGCCGCCGCTTCGCGCGCGAGCCGCGCGCCCGCCTCGTTCAGTTCGTAGGCGACCTTCTCCATGCCGTAATCGGCTTGCGCGATCGTCGTCGACGAAAACGTATTGGTGGAGACGATGTCGGCGCCGGCGCGGAAGTACGCGAGATGAATGTCGCGCACGGCCTCCGGCCGGCTCAGATTGAGCAGATCGTTATTGCCGCGCACCTCGCGGTTCCAGGCATCGAAGCGCGCGCCGCGATAGCCTTCCTCGTCGAGCTTGAGCGCCTGGATCATGGTGCCCATGGCGCCGTCGAGCACGAGGATGCGCTGCTTCAGCGCTTCGGTGAATATCTGGCGTGTGCTTCTCGGGGAACCTGTCACGTCAACTCCAACGTTGCTTTTTCGGTCACCGGCCGCAAACCCAGCAAATGGCAGATCGCGTAGACCAGGTCGGCGCGGTTCATGGTGTAAAAGTGGAAATGGGTGACGCCGCGGTCGAACAGGTCGATTACCTGTTCGGCGGCCACAGCAGCGGCGATCAGCTTGCGTGTGACCGCATCGTTATCGAGACCGTGGAAACGTTCGGCCAGCCACACCGGCACCGAGGCGCCGGCGCGCGCGGCAAAATTCGTCGCGGCCTTGAAGTTCTGCACCGGCAGGATGCCCGGCACGATCGGGATATCGATGCCGCGCGCGCGCACGCGGTCGAGATAACGGAAGTAAAGATCGTTATCGAAGAAGAACTGCGTCATCGCGCGCGAGGCGCCGGCATCGACCTTGGCCTTGAGCATGTCGATGTCGGCTTCGACGTTGCGGCTGTCGGGATGCTTCTCGGGATAAGCCGATACCGAGATTTCGAACGCATCGCTGGCGCGCTTGATGCCGGCGACGAGATCGGCGGCGTTTTCGATAGCCGCCGGGATGCGGCGCGTATTTCTCGCCGGCGCCGCCGACCGGATCACCGCGCAGCGCCACGATGTGGCGTACGCCGGCGTCGGCATAATTGCGCACGATGGCATCGATCTCCTCGCGGGTGGCTGCGACGCAGGTCAAATGCGCGGCCGGCGTCAAATCCGTTTCGGCCAGGATGCGCTTGACGGTGGCGTGCGTGCGTTCGCGCGTCGAACCGCCGGCGCCATAGGTCACCGAGACGAAATCCGGCGCCAGCGGCGCGAGCCGTTCGATCGAGCCCCAGAGGACCTTCTCCATGTCCTCGTCCTTGGGCGGGAAGAACTCGAACGACACCGCGATGCGGCGGTGGCCGGCAGGCATGAAGCGGCTGGGGCGCAGCGCGGCGTTCATCACGCCACCTCCCGCGACGGCGTGGTGGCCAACAGCGCGCGGGCGTCGCGCGCAAGCCACAGCGACACCGCGATCTTGCCGCCGGACCCGGGCTCCGGTGTGAGGCGTTTGTGCATGACCGGCTCGAGGCCGGAGGCGGTCATCCATTGCGTCACGGTTTCGGGCGCGAAGCCGAGACGGCGGTGCGCGTATTTCTCGCGCAGGAATTCTTCTTCATGCGGCGCGAAGTCGACCACCAACAGCCGCCCGCCGGGCCGCAGCACGCGCGCGGCCTCGTGGATGGCGCGCGCGCCGTCGTCGAGGAAGTGCAGCACCTGATGCAGGATCACGACGTCGAAGGAATCGTCGGCCAGCGGCAAATCGTAGATGTCGCCCTGGCGCACGCTGCAATTCTTCAGGCCTGCGCGTTCCAGCCGGTCGCGTGCCAGATGCAACATGTCGAGCGACAGATCGAGGCCGAGCCCGCGCTCGATCTCCGGCCCGAACATCTCAAGCATGCGGCCGGTGCCGGTGCCAAGATCCAGAAGCGAGCGGAACGGTTTGCCGGCGAGCGCCTTGCGGATCGCGGCTTCCACCGCTGCGTCGGCGACGTGCAGCTTGCGGATGCGATCCCATTCGGCGGCGTGCGCGCGAAAGTAAGCTTGCGCGGTGGCGGCGCGCGTCTTGCGCACGGAGGCAAGCCGCGCGCGGTCCCGCGCAATGGTCTGGTCGTCCGGATCGAGCCGTTCGAGCAATGCGTGGGCAACGGCCGCCCCGCCGCCGCTTTCGGCCAGCCGGAAAAAGGCCCAGGTACCCTCGCGGAAGCGCTCGACCAGGCCGGCTTCGGCCAGCAGGCGCAGGTGGCGCGACATGCGCGGCTGCGACTGGCGCAGAATGTCGGTCAGGTCGGATACGGTCAGTTCGGCCTCGGACAGCAGCGCCAGCACGCGCAGGCGCGTCTCCTCGCCGGCCGCCTTCAGCGCCGCATTGAGGGCCTCGAAACCGAGCTGGCTGCCACTGGACGTCATGGGCCTCTTGAAATCGCTGTCGTGGCTGCCCGCGTCGCTTGGGCACCTTCCCACTACATAAAGATATCTTTATACGTTTAAAAAGCGGCTCGCAAGTGGCCCCTTCCGTCACCTTTAAGCCGGTGTAAAAGCAAGGCACGGAGACAAGCCATGGGCATCAACACATTCGGCATCCGCGAAGGCGAAAAGGCGGTCGATCTGCCCGAGACGCCCGACGCCGGTGTCTATTTCCTGGGCCGCATCAGGACACCCTGGAAAGAGCGCAAGGACTGCCCCAAGAACGCCCGCGAGTCGGATGCGATCTGCACGGTCGAACTCGATCCGCGCTTTGCCGAGGGCTTAAAAGACGTCGAGACCTGCAGCCATCTGGTGCTGCTCTACTGGATGGACCGTTCGCCGCGAAACCTCGTTTTGCAGGTGCCGGGGCATTACGGCGTCCAGCGCGGCACCTTTGCGCTGCGCTCCCCTGCCCGTCCCAATCCGATCGCCATGAGCGTGGTGAAGCTGGTGGGCGTGAAAGACGGCACATTGTCGGTGATCGGACTCGACTGCCTCGACGGCACGCCGCTCATCGACATCAAACCCTATTTCGCGTCGACCGATGCGTTTCCGGACGCGGTGGTCGGCTGGCACAAGCACTAGGACGCGGACGCATAAACCGCGGGCCAACTCCTGGCTTGGGTGCGCGGCTCAATGTCTGCTTTGGATGCCGGCTCAGCCGGTCGATGCGACGCTGACGTTAAATCTCTCCGCCGAGACCAAAGCGGACGTCCCGCGCGCCGTATTCAAAGCGTAATAAAACGACCAGCGCAGGTTTAATATTTCGGGACCCGGCGGCTATAGAATTCGCCGGGACCGTGCCGCCGCAAAGGGATTGAGGCGTCCCTGACTTGGCGCCTGGCCAAGCGTTGGCGTTTTGGTGGTGAGGCGTCGATGGGCCTGCCGCAGCGCGCCTCTTAACCCGTGCGCAACAAACCTCGCCCAGCGTTGCGCAACCCAAGACAGACTCGTGTCGAGAGACAGCGACTTCAGGGTGTAAGCCTTTTTCGTGCAAAAAGCGTCGTAAGCCTGTTTGACCGGATCGTCGTAATAGGCCGCGATCTTTTCCAGCCCCATGCCGGGAGACGCGAGCCATTGCGGAACATGGACGTTGCAAAGGCGTTCGACGTCCATCAGTGCTTTGCCAGCGCCGGTTCCGGCCGCCGGACATGACGTTGCGAAGGCATCGCCGACGAGGACAACGCCGGGCTGCCGGTACCCCTCGGTCACACAAAGATCGATGGGCCGTATCTTGACGACGCCGTCGACCTCGAACGGTCCGACAAGCTTGTTCAGGCTCGGCATGACCTCAAGCAGGGTCTGTTTTGGCGCGTCGCGAAACTGTTTGAGCCAAGGATCGTCCATACCGCGGTAAACGAACATATTAGCGCGCGTCGTCGCGCCAATCGGAAAAAACGCGACATAGGCCATCCGGCCTGCGGGTCCCTCGGAATAGCAAGTCAGGGCCGAAAAATCGAAAGCGGCCTTGCCGACAGGCTTGATGTCGAAGCCGATGGCAATCGAATGGGTCTTGCTCTCGACCCTGCGCTCAATCCCGAGCTTATGACTCAGGCCGATATTGAGCCCATTCGCCAGGACGAACAGCCGTGCGGATATCTCGTCGCCGTTGGACAAGGTCACGATTTGTCTGTCGTCGCTAGTGGCGACCGATGTGACTTTCGCGGCTATGAATGCGGAACTTGGAACTTCGGCCCGGACGGTATTTACGAGGTCGGCGTAATAAATGCCGCACTGAGCGCCGTCGCGCTTTTCGACCAACTGACCAAAGCGCGCAATCCATAGGCTGCGGTCCGGCGTTGCGGCTTTCAGGACCGCCTCGGCCAGTCCGGTCTTTTTCAGGATTTCAATCTGGCTGGTATCGAGCTTTTCGCAGCGAAAGTCCGGCGGAAAGACTTCGTGCGGATCGATTAAGACCACGTCGTAGCCCGCGCGTGTCAGCATGGCGGCCGCGGTCGACCCCGCGAGGCCGGCCCCAGCAATGGCGATATCCGTTTGGCGCATCATTCCATTTATATGCCAGAACTTTTTATACGGAGTTATCTCAATCGAATACGGAGCCACCGCTATCGATTCTTAACATTAACCGTGGGCGCTTAAAATTAATCGCGTGCAAATGCCGGAACATCGAAATCATGCGAGTCAGCGGCGGCATTAACAATTTATCTACCAAATTATATTGAGCCCCGTAATTCCCCTACGACATTCTTCGTTTGTACAGTACTGCCAACCATTGTGGCATCAACCAAGCTTAGAACCGCAGGCGGTCATGGCACACCTGACTCGAGCGGCGTTCGATGAGCGCGCCGATGTCGATTTTCTGGATCGAATTGACACAATCAAATCGCACGCGGACGATTTGAGCGTCGATGTTCGCGTTTCGCTCCATCATAATATTGCCGAGCTCGAAAGCGAATGGCGCGCGCTAGAGGTCCAAGCCGATGGCACCGCCTTCCAAACATTCGATTGGCTCTCGGCTTGGCAGCGCCATATCGGTGCCCGGGAGGGCGTAATACCGGCGATCGTGGTCGGTCGGCACCGCGAACAGATTCTCTTTATTTTGCCGCTTGCGCTGCAGCCGGGGATATTGCGACGAGTCGTGTGGCTGGGGGCTTTCTTAAACAACAGCAACGCGCCGCTGCTTGCGCGCAATTTTTCGGAGGTTATCAGTCCGACGCAATTCTTGCTGTTGTGGCGGCAAGTCGTGCGGATTTTGCGGAGTGAACTCCGCCACGATCTCATCGATTTGAGCAAGATTCCCGAGACTGTCGGGACGCAAGCCAACCCGTTGCTCGCATTGCAAGTCACGCCGCACGCCAACGATACGTATCTGACGCATCTGTCCGGGACTTGGGATGAATTCTATGCCGCCAAGCGCTCGTCGTCGTGGCGCAAAACCGACGCTAAAAAGCGTCGCCGTTTAGCCAAATTCGGCGAAGTCGAATTCGCAACGCCCGACAAAGCAGGCGACATCGAACAAACACTCGACGCTCTCATCGAGCAAAAGAAAAGCCTCTACGCTTCTCTTGGCGTCGGCAACCTGTTCGACCGGCCGGGATATCGGGAGTTCTTTCTGGACTTGGCCAGCAATCCACTATGCCGCGGCCTTGTCCATGTCAGCAGCGTCAAAGTCGGGTCCACGATCGTTGCCGCCAGCTTCGGTCTGATGTTCCACGGCAACTACGATTATGTTTTGGCGGGATACTGTGGTGGCGAACTAGAAGCCTGCAGCCCGGGTGCCATCCACCTGCAGGAACTGATGCGCTATTTCCTCGAACGCGGCTTCAAGACATTCGATTTCAACCTTGGCGACGCCCCCTACAAGCGTGAATGGTGTGATCTCGAGTTGAAGCTTTACGATTATGTGGCACCGGCGACGGCGCAGGGATGGTCAATTGCCTTTGTGGCGAGGCAGGCGCGCGCGCTCAAGCGATTCGTTAAGCGAAGTCCGTCGATTTGGCCGGTGGTCCGTAAAGCCCGGTCGCTGATTGGAAAGTTGCGTCGCTGATGCGCTCGGCCTTCAAGATCAAGAACCTTGGCAAGATTTCACTGGGCCACTCGCGCTTTCGGTGGGCTGTTTTCGACGTCCGCCTTGCTTATGGCGGCGCGCGTCGTGGGACTCGGGGCCGGCTTTGGCGCGCAAATATTGCTGGCGCGGTTGCTTGAACCGCAAGGCCTTGGCATTTTCTATTTCGCGACCAGCATCGCGTATGTCGTGAGCATGGCGGCGGCCTTCGGCTATCCCGTCGTCGCCGTGCGCTTCATTTCCCGCTACCGCACGCGCGGAAAGCTCGCGCTAAAACACGCATTCGTCAATCGCGCGCAACGCGACACGGCCATCGTTTCCATTATTGCGATGGCCGCTGTGATGTTGCTTGCTGCGGTCATTCCCGGCGACGTCGCGACGCGGCTTGCGGTTGCCGTGGCTGCGATCGGCATACCGGCCTTAGCGCTGTCGCGGATCTACGCCTCGGTTGCCGCCGCAATCCGCCAGTTCGCGCTGTCCTATGTCTTGAATCTGTTGTGGCGGCCCATCCTGTTTCTGCTGGTGATGGGCTTCATCGCAATGATTTTCAAAACCCCGTCGCCGATCATGGCGTCGGGCGCCTTCAGCATCGTTGCTGTCGTCATCGTCGCGCTGCAGTTCAAAGGCCTGCTGCGGCATTTCCCGGGCATGGTCGCGTCGACCGTCGTGGATCGCCGGCAAATATATCAATGGCGACTGGCAAGCGCACCGCTGCTAATCCTTGCTGGCTTTAGCAGCCTGATCAACGATTTTAGCCTCGCGCTTCTCGGCACCACCGTTTCGAAAGCCGATCTCGCCGTGTTTGGCATCTGCTTGAAGCTGGCGGTGATCGTCGAATATGCGGTTTCGCTGATCCACGAACTGTCCGCACCCGACATTTCCGATGCACTCGCACGCAAGCAAACGGCGACGATTGAGAACGTCACCGCCCGTGCAAACATCGCGGCCGTCGGCGCGACGATGGTCGCGCTTGTCGGAGTTGCCGTATTTGGCCGGTTCATACTTTCAGTTTTTGGGCCTGACTTTGTTCGCGCCATGCCAATCCTCGTCGTGATGGTCGCTTGTCAGTTTGTTCGCGCGGCGTTCGGGCCAACGATGCTCACTCTGATTTCGGCCGGTGCGCAGAAGAAAGTCGTGGTGATATTCACAATTGCCATCGTCTGTTACTCGCTTGGCAATTTGGTATTGGTGCCGATATTCGGGTTGAACGGCGCTGCTGCGGCCTTCGCGGCGATGACCGCATTCTGGACGGTAGCGCTGGCCCTCATAACGAAACGCAAGACCGGGCTGCGCCTGGATATTGTCAAATCGTTCGGCGTATTGCGCCGCACCCCGATGACTTTCGCAAGCCTTGTTGGCGGCGCCCATGCCGGTGGCACCGCATCGCATCAACGCAACTGAGGTGATGGCCATGCCAACGATCAGCGTCGTGGTGCCTTGTTACAACGGCGGCAAGTTCCTCGATCAACTCACCGCTTCACTGGCGCAGCAGACCTTTCGCGACTTCGAGATCATTATCGTCAATGACGGTTCCACAGATCCTGCCACGAAGGAAAATCTAGCGGCGCTGGACCCAGCCATTCGCGTGATCCACCAAGAAAACCGTGGCTTGTCGGCGGCGCGCAATGCCGGCTTTGCGGCCGCGCATGCCGATCTGGTTATGGACTTGGACTGCGACGATCAACTGGAGCCGACGTATCTTGCGGAAACGCTGGCCGCGTTACAATTGGCCGGGCCGGAGGCGGGCTTTGCCTTCACCCACGTGCGGCTGGTCGGCGGAGCGCTCGGGGTGCAGAAAAGATACTATAACGAGTTCGATATTCTTTTCAAAAATACCATTGGCTACAGCATGCTGATGCGGAAAGCCGCATGGCTTGAGATCGGCGGGTACGATGAAAGCATGCGCGATGGATACGAGGATTGGGAGTTCAATCTTCGGCTGATCGCCGCGGGCTATGCCGGCATCGAGGTGCCGAAGCCGCTATTTCTCTATACCGCCAGCACGCAGGGCATGTTGCTTGGTCATTCGTCCCACAAGCACGCCGCGACGTGGCGTTATATCCGGCGGAAACATCGCGACACGTATCGCCTAGCGAATATCGTGCGTCTGTTCTGGAAGAATACGATATCAACGCACAGAGGTGTCGGCAGCTCGTTCGATTGCGCAACTGTTTCTATCGAATTGCATTCCCGACTCTTGGCATAATGAATTTATTCGCTTTGTCCGCCGCTATCGGATGTCACAGTCCAAGAAAGCCCGCGAATCCATCAGGCGCAAGCCCCACTATTCGCCCGGACGCCGGCGCCGCTCGCTGACGTCATCGGAAACCGAATTGACCGGCCGTTGCTGCGCGGCAGCGTCGACGTACCGTCTCAATTGCCGGTCCGCTTGGGGTTAAGCGAAGGCCGGCTGGTCGCCCTAAGGTTCGCTTTCGGGGCAAATCGGACATCGTGCAGACATCGACGCGGCCGGCGCGCGCGATCAGAATTCGACGAGGCCGTGAATGGCCGCTCCGGCGTTTTCCGGCACGACCTTTCGCGCCACGAAGTCTTCCCAATTCTTGAACTTTTTTTGGGCACGGGCGGCGATGATCGCCTGCGCGCGTGTTCGGCCGATATGCGGTAAGCGGTCGAGCTCCGCGGCGGTTGCAGTATTCAGGTTCACCTTGGTGTTCGTTGCAGCGGGCGGTGCACTCGCTTTGTGTTTCGCGAGGCATTCCTTGACGAAGTCCTGATAGACCTTGCCAGCGGTCTTGTTCGCCGATTTCAGGCTGTTCCATTCCTCGGCGCAGACCTTCATCAAATCTTGCTGGGTCTGCGCGGTGGCAGGATTCGTCCAGGCCGAAAACCAGACGACCGACAGACAAATGAAAATCGCCGATCCGACCTTCATGACAGCCTCACGTGCGGTCGCACCGTTGTGCAGGTCATTCGATGAAGTCGGTGAACCGCGTCCGCAGCATTGGCGCACGGCGCCGCCATGTGAATCGAACCCAACATCGGCATTCAAGCTCCAATACGATAGAAATATATTATTATTTTGCTTCAGAGCAGTAGAGAAATTTTCCGGCGCGCATTCAGAAGCGAAGAATATTCTTTTCCGCGGCGGCGCCGTCTCGGAGGCGTTTTCGAACGGCGCGGGCAATCATGCGATCGTCCTCGGCGGCTCGATTTAAGCGGTAGAACGCGGACTTTCTCCACTTCGGCGGACAGTTTTACGCGGCGCTTGGCGAATGCAGGCGCTGCGGACGCGAGATCTCGTCGGCGCGTAGCCGCCTTGCGCGCCGTACTGGCGGCAACGCCGTCGCTGCCTACATGTCGCCGCGTCAAGTCGTTTGGGCTGACCACGGACTCAGGTGGAACGATTCATGGAAGCAACTTCCAACGCGCTCGAGGAGACCATTACGCTGAAGCAGGCGAAGAAGCTCGTGCAATGCATGGCCCACGAGCAGAGCTTCCTGCTGTTGTCTCCGCCCGGCGTCGGCAAGTCCGAAATGGTGTACCAGGCGGCCAAGGAAGTCGGCATACCGTGCCGCTCGCTGCTCGGGACCCAGATCGCGCCCGAGGATGTGAGCGGCATTCCGCGTATCATCGGCGAGCGGTCTGTCTTCTGCCCGCCGCGCGTCCTTCTGCCGGAAAATCCGGAACCGTTCTGCCTGTTCCTCGATGAGCTTCCGGCCTGCGCGCCGGACGTCCAGAAGGCGTTTTACTCGCTACTCCTGGAGCGGCGTCTCGGCGAGCACGTTCTGCCCGCGGGCACCTGGGTCATTGCGGCAGGAAACCGTCAGCAGGACCGCGCGCTCGTGCGTTCGATGAGCTCCGCCTTGGTCAACCGGGTAACGATCATGAATTTGCGCGTCGATGCCCGCGACTGGCAGGAATGGGCGGCCCGTCACGGCATCCGCGCCGATATTCGCAATTTCATTTCCTTCATGCCGGACGCGCTCATGCGCCCCGTCCCGACCGACCCGGTTCCGTTCTCCACGCCGCGCGCCTGGGCCCTGCTGTCGCGCGCGCTCGACATGGCGCAGGCGTCCGGCATTCTCAATCGGGAGACGCGGCGCGCGCTGACCTTCGGACGCCTGTCGGCCGAAGATGCCGCAGTGTTTTGCGCGCTTGCCGAGGAGGCGGTCGGCCCCATGCAGCCGATCGAATGCTATGTCGAGAACCCGGCCTTGCTGCCGAGCGCCGCGGCGTCCCGCTGGTTCATTCTCGATTGCGTCCGCCAGAACGTCCGCAATGGCAAGCTGCACAACTTGAAGCCGCGCGTGGTGAATCGGTTCTTGCGCAGCCTTCCGGCCGAAAATCAGCTCACCCTTCTGACCAATCTGGTCGAACAGTGGGGCGCGCTCGGCGCCGACCGGGCGATGCTCGAGATCCTCAGGAAGGTTACCGGGCTGTGACACATGCTGCACGCGCGATCTCCTCGGAAAGCGAGACGCTGACACGAATTCACAATGCGCTCCGCATGGTCACCGTGCCACTCCCACACCTCGTGGGCCTCGCCGGGGCGGTGCGTGTCGAAATGGATGATCGCGTTCCGACGATGGGCGTGTTCGCGTCGGGCCGGATGCTGGCCAATCCGGAATTCGTCTCTCGGCTCAAGGACAACGAATTGGTCTTCGTGCTCGCACACGAGTTGCTGCATCTGGCGCTTCGCACGCACGACCGGGCGAAGGGCAGCAGCCGGCTCGAATTCAATTATGCGCACGACTACATCATCAACGACATTCTACGCGTGGAGCTTGGGTTCGCATCGATTCCGGCGGGCGGTCTGGACATGCCGGGCGCGCGCGAAAAATCGGCCGAGCAAATCGTGTTGGAATTCCGCAAAGCCGGCAACCAGATGCAATCACGGACCAGGGTCTGGGATGGCCAAGCGGTCGCCGGCGATCGGGTTTTCGGCTCCGGCCGGCAGAACGCACGGGAGCCCCAGGACGCCGGAATGGCCGGCGACGTGCTTGGCAATGAAATCGAACGCGAATGGTTCTCCGACGACGCCGACGGTCAGGCGGACAATGCCAAGCGGATCGAGGAACTCGCAGCCAAGGGATTGGCCCTGGCTAAAGCGATGAATGCCCTGAAGGGACGCGGCACCGATACCGGCGAGTCGCATCAACTCATGTCGGCGCTGCGCGGGCTCTATCGCCCGCAGTGGCAAGTGGCGTTGCAGAAATGGCTGGAATTGGTCGCGCCCGGGGACCGAACCTATATGCGGCCGTCCCGGCGAAGCGTGGAGCGCAGCGACGTGGTGTTGGCGGGGCGCAAGCGCGAAACCTGGATGCTCAATGTTTTGCTCGATACCAGCGGATCCATGACTTCGGAAATTCCGCGCGCGCTCGGCGCCATTGCGGAATTCTGCGACGCATTGGCGGTAGATCACATTCGCATGGTTCAGTGCGATTCCGAGGTCAAATCGGATGAGGTTCTGTCGCCGGCCGATTTGGCGGAATACGAGGTGAGCGGCTTCGGCGGCAGCGATCTTTCTCCTGCAATGCTCGCGCTGGCCGCCGACCCGCATGTCACCGCGGCGGTCATCGTGACCGATGGCGATATCGAATATCCATCCTGGACGATGCCGTATCGCGTGCTTTGGATTCTGCCTGCGCGCGGAAGCTTTTGCCCTCCATACGGGGTCGTGATCAGCATCGAGGGAGAGCCACAATGAAAGCCGTGCAGGAATTGGTCAGCTACTTCGATCGTCGCGGAAAGCTGTCGGCCAAACAGATTCGAAAACTGCTCGACGGCGGCTTTCTCGCTGCGGACGCACCCGACAACATGGTCGAGTTAGGCGACGATATCGGAGCGACTTTCTATTTTCGCGTCTGTGGCAGCGCCGATGGGACGGTTTGGGGCACGGACATCTACGCGGGCGATTCTGCCTTGGCGACGGCCGCAGTGCATGCCGGCCTCGTCAAGCCTGGGGAGACAGCCATCATCAAGGTCACCGTCGTCCCGCCACTCACGCAATATCAGGGATCGGAGCAGAACGGAATCACCAGCAATGATTTCGGCCGCTATGGCAAGGCCTACCGCCTGTCGGCAATTTAGCGACTGCCGCGCGATCTTGCTGCCATGGCCGTTTCTGAGGACTTGGAGCGATGGAGCCGGTCCCGGAAGCGTTCGCAAAGAGCGCGATAGTCGCGATTGGCTCTTAACGAACGATCCGTCTGCCGCAATGAATGTCGGCTTTCGGCGTAAAGCGGACATGCGGACCGCTTTTTATGATCCCACGCTCCAAGAATCGGCAAACGCCGCCGCCCGACGCCTGGTCCCGGCGTTAGCGATTTTTTGACCATGCGCGCTAGGGAACCTTTGAACGTTTTCAGGCTTTATACCGTTGAATACGGACGGGGGGACAGTTCGAGGTTGCCATGTCCCGTGCGCATTCTTTTGCGATTTCATCTGCCGCGCTGATCGCCGCCATGCTCGCGTGCGGACCAGCGCGCGCGCAATCGCTGTTCACCTTCTTGCAGCCGCTGCCGCTGAACCAGCCCGCGCCACAGTATCGGGCCGAACCGCAACGCGCCGCGCCCACCGACGTCGGCGATGAAAACGCCGAACTCGCGCCGCGCCTGCGCCGGCAGATTGTCGACTATCGCAGCAACGAGGCGTCCGGCACCGTCATCATCGATACGCCGCACACGTTTCTTTATTACGTGCTCGGCAACGGCAAGGCGATCCGCTACGGCATCGGCGTCGGACGCGAGGGCTTCACCTGGGCGGGCGTGAAGTCGGTCGAGCGCAAAGCCGAATGGCCGGACTGGTATCCGCCGCCGGAGATGCTCCAGCGTCAACCAAATCTTCCACGCATGATGGCCGGCGGCCCCGGCAATCCGCTCGGCGCGCGCGCCATGTATATCGGCGGCACGCAATACCGCATTCACGGCACCAACAATCCGGCCTCGATCGGCAAGCACATGTCGTCTGGCTGCATCCGCATGACCAACGACAATGCCATCGATCTCTACAACCGCGTCAAGGTTGGCGCCAAGGTGATCGTGCTGCCGCAGCGCGGCGCACCGACGCGCGCAGCAACGGCACCGGCGCCGAAACACCAGGCGCAGGTCTTGCGCCAAGACTGGCGCGCCGAGGCGCAAGCGGCCATCGATCGCGCGCGCGCGCAAAACGAATCGCTCCATTCATCGTTTGCCGCGGAGCCGCAGAACGCGGCGTCAGTGTCCTGGAACGCAATCCGCCCGCCGGGCCTTTATTGACGCGACCAGTTCCTCCCCGAGACTTGGTCCGGCCGTCGCGCCGGACCATTTTTGTGGGCTGATCACGACCTTCGCATGGTCACGGCATCGGCATCCGTTGGCGCGAGCCGCCGCGTGCGGACACGGCACGCCTCTATTTGCGAATGCGCGTGACGATGGCGTCAGAAATCTCGCGCGCGGTTTTCTTAATATCGTGCTCCATCGCGAAGCCGGAGATCGCGAAGCGCGCGGCCATAACATAGGGACTGAACCTGAGGGCCGCGGTGAAAGCCGAGCCGGGAAGAATGCCGCTATTGGCGCCCTCATCGATCGTGTAGAGCGGCTCTACCTTGCCGTGTTCGAGATCATCGACCGTGACGACGACCTTGAGCGCGGCCTTGCCTTTACCAAAGCCGATCATGGCACGCTCAAGCCTCTTGCCCTCGTCAAGCTTCGTGAATACGCCGCGCACAAGCCAGCCACGCGTCGGCAGCGCATCGCCATGCGCAAGCCGGCTCACCTTGAACCCGGCGCGATCGAGGTCCCGAACCAGGTCCCGCGTCATCAGGCCAACCAGCCCCCGGACCCGTTCTGCCGGATTCTTCGACCCGGCTTCGCCTTTGATCAGGTTGCCGAGCAATCCGGGCCGCAATTGCCGCAACGGGCCGCCGGCGTCCGGATGAAACGCTTCAGGATCAAGCTGAAAGTCCGTCACGTAGATGACGTTCGGCGCTTTCACCGAATGCTGCGCCGTCTGCAGGTCGACCGTGGGCGAATGCGGGCCTGCCGGCGCGAGCTTGGGTGGGGCGAGCGGCTGGACCGGAGGCGGCGGCACGGCGGCAGCCTGCGGCGTCACCGCATTCAGTGCGCTCTGGCACCGCGGCGACACGTTCGCGATGTTACGTTGTAGGCATTGCAGCGCCTTGCGTCCGCCCGGCAGAATACCGAAGCAATTCTGCATGAAATCGGCTCGGCAACTGCGGCGAATAGCGCCCTGTTGCTCCTGCGAGAGTTGCGCCGCCGCTGGCCCGGCCATGAAAAGCAAACAGAGACTAAGACAATTCGATTTACGCGCGCCACGCGCTTGCGATCAGATGTCATCTCTATCCCCTTCGGCCTCGAGATCCGAACCGGCATCGAGGTTTAAGAATGATTTCTTGCATCCCGGCAGCATCAGGCCGCCAATAAAAGCAAGCGGGGTTTGGGTGTACCGCCGATTTTTGGGCGGCTCACGGTCAAGCTAACGAATTTGGCAACCGCAAACGCTACACCGCTTGTGGACCGGTGCCAATATCGGCCTCGGAACGGTCAACGATTCGGCGCGACATCCGCCGTCCGTGTCGGTTGGTTTGCGGTCCATATGAAGGCTATACCTTGCTCTCATTCTGAAGGAGCGGCATCGATGCGAATTGCAGTCATGGCGGCAGGCGCGGTGGGCGGCTATTTCGGCGCGCGATTGGCGGCCGCCGGCCATGACGTGTTCTTCATTGCGCGCGGCGCGCACCGCGAGGCCATGCTCAAGGACGGCCTGACAATCGAAAGCGTGCACGGCGACGTACACGTGCCGAAACCGAACGTGAGCGACGATCCGGCCGCCGTCGGTCCGGTCGACATCGTGCTGTTTGCGGTCAAGCTGTGGGACACCGAGAAGGCGGCCGAGCAGGCCAAGCCCCTGCTCGGCCCCGACACGCGCGTCATCACCTTGCAGAACGGCGTCGACAGCTACGAGCGCATCGCACCGATCGTCGGCCAGGCGCGCGCGATTCCCGGCGTCACATACGTGGTCACCGTCATCGACCGTCCGGGCGTCATCAAGCAGACCAGCCAATTCCAGTCGATCATTTGCGGCACCATCGACGGCCGCGCCGACGCGTCGCTTGCGGCTTTTGTCGCAGCGGCGAAAGCGGCCGGCATCCCGATCACTTTATCCGACAACATCGAACGCGAGCGCTGGCACAAATTCATTTTCCTGTCGGCGACCTCGGGCGCGACGGCGGTGACGCGCTCGACCATGGGGCCGATCCTTGCGGATCCGGACGCGCGCGCGCTGTTTCGCAACATCATGCGCGAGACGCTTGCCGTCGGCCAAGCCAAGGGCGTCGCGCTCGACGACGGCTTCATCGACGACCGCATGGCGTTTGCCGACAAGAACGTGCCGGCAAGCATGAAGGCCTCGATGGCCAACGACCTCGACCGCGGCAATCGGCTCGAACTCGACTGGCTCGCCGGCGAAGTGCGCCGCCTCGGCAGGCAATTCAACGTGCCGACGCCGGTCAACGACACGATCTACGCTGCGCTCAAGTTCCACCGCATGGGCAAGGCGAAGGCGTGATTGGTTTCAGACGAAACGCGGAATCGGCCCGCGCTGCGGCGTCTTGTTGTGCAATTTGACAAATTCGTCATCGACATAACACCAACCCCAGCCTTCCGGCGGATCGTAGCCTTCGATGATGGGGTGGCCGGTGGCGTGAAAGTGTTTGGTGGCGTGCCTGTAGGGAGAATCGTCACAGCAGCCGACATGACCGCAGATGCGGCACAGACGCAGGTGCACCCAGGGCGAGCCGATCTTGAGGCATTCCTCGCAACCGAGCGCGCTCGGCGTGACCGTCTGAACCTCCGCCACGTGTTCGCAGATTTTCGGGGCCATTTCATGCACCTCGTACGTTTGGACGTTTTGCCGCCAATGCCGCCGCCGGCACGCCGACAGCCACGTAAATGCCGCCCGCCAATGACAGCACGGCGGCCGTCAACAGGCCCGCCTGAAAGCCGAATGAATAAGACGCCGCGCCGGCGGCCAGCGCGACGCCGGCAAGCTGCGCGATCCGGCTCATGGCATTGTTGATGCCGGACGCCAATCCTTCCTCGGCATCAGACAGGCTCGACATTACTGATGCCGTCAATGGCGCGACCAGTACAGCAAATGAAATTCCTAGCAAAGTCATGGGCGCCAGCACGCCCAGCACGAAAGACGCGGATTTGCCGAACGCCAGCCAGGCATCGGCGGCGCAGGCGCCGAGCGGACCCGCGATCAGCATCACGCGTGCGCCGATCTTGTCGGCGAGCGCACCGAAAGGCCGCGACAACAGACCGACGCCGAGGGTGAACGGCAAGAACGCAAGGCCGGCGTCGGTCGGCGACAAGCCACGCCGATCGATGAGATCGAAGGAGAGCAGGAAAAACATGATGGCGAGGCCAGCATAGAGCAAAAGCGTCACCACATTGAGCCCGACAAAGCCGTGATTGCGCATCAGCCGCGGCGGCGTCATCGGATGATCGGTCGCTCTTTCCCAGAACCCGTAGCCGACGAATCCGGCAAGCCCAATCAGCGCGGAACCGGCGATCAGACCCGGCATCGCGCCTGAGCCGCCATGCGGACCGATCTGGCTGAGCGCCCAGGCGATGGCGGCGAGTGCAAGCGTAAGGATGGCGGAACCGAGAAGATCGAAACGCCGCCGTTCATGGCCGTCTGGCGGCGCAAAGCGCACCAGCAAACCGATGGCAAAGAGTGCAAGCGGCGGATTGATCGCGAATACCCACTGCCAGCCGAAGGACTGAGTGAGCCAGCCGCCCAGCACCGGACCGCCGGCGGTGGTCAACGCGGAGGCCGCCGCCCACACGCCGATCGCGCGGCTGCGTTCTTCTTTGCGAAATGTAGCGCCGATGAGTGCGAGGCTCGACGGCGTGAGAATTGCGGCGGAGATGCCTTGCACGACGCGCGCGGCGATCAGCCATTCGACCGTCGGTGCAACGCTACAAGCGACCGAGGCAAGCCCGAAGCCTAAACAACCAATTCCAAGCATGCGCGCCTTGCCGTAAACATCGGCGAGCGCGCCGCCGGTCAGCGTCAAAGCCGCCAACGCCAGCACATAGGCGTTGAGCACCCATTGCACGGACGCCAGATCGGCCGCAAAATATTCGCGTAGGCGCGGCAGCGCAACGGTGAGCGCCGAGCCGTCGATGAAGCCCATCGACGACGCCAGGACGCAGGCGATCAGCACCATGCGCTTGCGCGGGCCGGCAATCTCGCGCTTGAGCGCGCGCGGGCACGGCTCCGATTCGATGAGGCCCCGGCTGCACGGTTCCACGAACGGCTGCGCCATGACGATCACGCCTCATGTCGATGGCCACGACGGAAACGACGCGTAACACACGGCGACGCAACGAGCCACTGTGACAACCTGGAACTGGCGTGGCAGAGTACGGACGACTACAATGACTCACGGCTCGCATAGCGGCGGACCCTCATGCCCAACATCCTACGTTCCCGACGATTCCAATGGCTGATCGGCGCCGTCATCGTGCTCGGCGCGTTTTTCTATGGCGGCCTGTGGGCGATCGACCATTATTTGCCGCAATCGGCGCCGCCAGCCGTGGTCAACCTGCCGCCGCTGCCGCCGCTTGAGCCGGTGACACGGTCCTCCTACGTGATCGCGCCGGTGGCGATCTCGATCAACGCCATTCGCGAGAGCATGGAAGGCGCCGCGCCACGCGAGCTTATCGGCAAGAACAACAATCCAATCAGCGCCATCCTCTCGTCCTCCGACGTCGGCATCACCGTCGAGCGCGGACCGATTCAGCTTGTCGGCCGGCCCGACGATCTTGCGGTCGGCGCCACGATCAACGGCTCCGTGAAAATCAGCGGCCAGATCTTGACGCAGGCCGGCAATCTGATCGGCTCGATTGCCGGCGCGATCACCGGCGACAAATCCGGCTCCGGCAAGGACGACGACAATCCGATCGGCGGACTGCTGTCGGGTTTGTTCGGCGACAAGGACAATTCGTCGAACAAGCCGAGCGGCGGCGGAAGCTCAAGCAACAGCACGGCTGGCGGCAACAAGTCCACCAAAGTGAGCGATCAGCAAGCCAACATCCGCGGCCAGGTCGTCATGCACTCGCGGCCCGTGCTGACCGAAAACTGGCGACTGCAACCCAACCTCAAGGCACAACTCGATCTCGGCGACAGCGCGATGAAAATCGCCGGCCTCGACCTCAACGTGACGCAGGAGGCCAAACCGACGATCGACAGCATGGTCGACGAGCAGATCGCCGAGCTTGAAAAATGGCTGCGCAATGCGCCCATCATCGAGGATGTCGCGCGCGAACAGTGGGCCAAGATGTGCCGCACCATTCCGCTGGGCGGCGGCAATACCGGCATGCCCAAATTGTGGCTCGGCGTGAAGCCGGTACGCGCCGCCGCCGCGCAACCGCGTATCGACACGCAGAATGTCACCTTGACCGTCGGCGTGCTGGCGGAGACGCGCATCAGCCCGACCGATACCAAGCCGAACTGCCCGTTCCCGGCCAAACTGGAACTGGTGAAGCCGATGGACGACGGCCGTCTCAAGGTTGACCTGCCGATCGACGTGCCATTCACCGAAATCAACAAGCTCCTGGAGACCGAGCTCAAGGGTCATCATTATCCGGAAGACAACAGCGCACCGGTCGACGTCGAAGTGCGAGGCGTCAATATCGGTGCGGCAGGCGAACGCATCTTGATCGCGCTCGATGTGCGGGCACGCGAAAAGAAAAGTTGGTTCGGCTTCGGCGCCAGTGCCACGGTGCAGGTCTGGGGCAGGCCGGCGCTCGATGCGCAAAATCAGGTCCTGCGACTGACCGATCTGTCGGTGGCGATCGATTCCGACGCCGGCTTCGGCCTCGTGGGACGGGCGGCGCGGGCGGCCCAGCCCTATCTCAAGCAGGCGCTCGAGGAACACGCGGTGATCGATCTCAAGCCTTTCGCAGCCGATGCGTTGAAGAAAATCAGCGGCGCACTCGCCGATTTCGAGCGCGACAACAATGACGTGCGCATCAGCGCGAAAGTCAACGGCATGCGCCTCACCGGCATCGCCTTCGATTCGCATACGCTGCGAGTCATCGGCGAGGCCGACGGCAACGCCCGCATCGCGATCATGCGCCTGCCGCCGATGTAATTACGACTTCCGCCGGCCGCGCGCCTTGGCGTTTGCGCCGTCGGGCGCCTCGGTGACGAGCTTCAGCTCCTGCAATTCCGCCGGCGAAAAATAATAGATCTCGTTCTTCGGTGTCTGCATGGCATGCACCCAGACGCCGAGATCGACGCCCATGTCGCGCAGATAGCTTTCGGCGGTGGCGGCGATGCGCTGCGCGCTTTCCATGCCGTCGGCCGGCGTCGCCAGTCCCGGCTGCGGCGGGGCGAACACCTGGTGCACGCCGATCGCCGCCTTCGCGCCCGCGTGCCGCGTCACGCCGCCGGCAAACACCAGCGGGCATGACGACGCGCAATAGTGGCCTTTGCCGACTTCGGTGGCGAACTTCCGCGCGCGGATCAGCCGGCCCATTGCGAGCGCATCATTGACCGAGCCGCCGGGCGATTGCAGCACCACGGTCTTGATGTAAGCGCCGCGTTTTTCGACCTCGGCGGCGAAGACCTTGGCGGTTCCGGGCGTGATGGTACCAATCGCCACGAGTCGACCGTCGTCGACCAGATCGAACGTCATCTTGCCATTGAGTTTCGTTTCCATCTCTTGCGATGGCACTTCATAGCGTGTGCCGCGCTGGTGCCGGATCACGGGCGCCGGCATGGAATCGGGCTCGCCGACCGCCGGCACCGCATTGGCGGCGGATTGCTGCGTCAGTTCGCCATAGTCGAGCGCGACCACCACTACGGTGGCGGCAAGCACCGCACGGTAAAGCCAGCGCAGTATCGTCTCATCCGGATGGCTGAGCAGCCAGAAGCGGAACGCGCCACGCATGCGATCGATGGAAGACATCGGCCTCGTCCTTCATCTAGTCTTTTTTGCCGATGCGCAGGCTCGACAGCGCGGTGACGTTCTCGTCGTCAATGTCGGGCTCGATTTCGGCAACAGCCGCTGCTGACAGCGGTCGGGAGCTCTGCTCGATTTCGCGCGCGATACGCAGCGCCGACAGCAACTGCGAGGCCGTCATCATTTCCGGTGAATCCGGCTCGTATTCGCGCCGGATGTTGGCGTGGACGACGCAGAGGATAAGCACCAATACCGCCGGCATCAGGTCGATCGAGATAGCGCCCGCCCAGCTCGGCAGGAAGTCGCCGGCATAGACGATCACCGCTTCCGCCGTGGACAAAGGCTGGAAGCGCGCAGGCTCGACCGCCGGCGTCTCCAGAATCTTGTCGGTCGCGCGCGAAAGGGCCTGCGCTTGTGCCGCCACCGCCTGCTCCACTTTGCCGACCATGGCGGTCTGCCGTTGCGCAAGATCGGCGCTACGGCCGTCTGCGGCCGGCGCGATGAAGCTCGAGGCGAGCCCGTCGGCCGCGCGCTTGACCGCGGGCGCAACGGAGGTCTGCTGCAATTTGGCGATCACGCCCATCAGGCCCATCGCCTCCTTGCCGAAAGCGTCGCTGCGCGCGTTGATCGGGCCGCGGTCGGAGACGAGTTCGCGCATCTTGTCGATGTGCTTGCTGCCCTGTTCGAACAGCGCCTTCACACGGTCGGCCGAGCCGTTCACCTCCTGCGCCAGATTGCCAAGTTGCTTCGACATCTGCGTCAGGAGTTGCACGACCGTGCCGGAGCCGGAGGTGCCAGTGAGCGAGCCACCGCGCTCGGCGTCCGCCAGTTGCGCAAAGCGGGTCGAAGCCAATTGAATGTCGGGCAACAGGCCCTGTGCAGCAAGCGCGTTGTTGTGGGCGCGATCGAGATCGCGCGTATAGGCCTGCGTCATAGTGGCGAGGTGCTGCTGGATCGCCGCAGCGCCCGCGAGCGCCGAAGCATTGAGCCAGGACGACATGGCCACGATCATCAGCGCGCCGAGCCCCATGGCGGCGAACAACAGCCCACGGCTTTGCAGATCGCGCACATGTGGCAGGAAGCGCATGAGATAGGTCCAGAAGGCATAGATGCCGACCGAGACTGCTGTCGAATAGATGATGGCGGCAAAGAAGACGATTGTCGCGTTGCCGTTGAGCAGATCGCGCACGCCGAGATAGGTATAGACGCCGCTCGCCACCGCCAGAATGCCGAGCGTGACACGCGTGGTGACTTCCAGCCGCGTAATGCCGTCGCGTAGAGCAATAGACATGATTTCTACCACGACCGGTGTGGCCGCGCCCCGTTATTTGCGCCCCCGGGCTTTTTCGGAAGTGCCTCGATTAACCCGCTTGAATCCGCCGAAATTGTGATTGCTCGGACTCGGTCGTGTCAAATGACATTCCGAGCCGCATTCGGCGAAATGCCGCGTCCATTGACAGCCTCAAGGGTCTTTCTAGATTAGCACAGTTCCGAAGGGAGCGTCGGCAAATAGTAAGCACGGCGGCAGTCGGAATTCGGTTCTGGCATGCCATATCCTGATCGGTTCTATCCTGTCGTCGACACGCTCGCCTGGGTCGAGCGTCTCTGCGCGCTCGGCGTCGGCACACTTCAATTGCGCGTCAAGGACCTTACCCACAAACAGGTGATGATCCTGATACGGCCGGCAATCGCGGCAGCCGGCGCGGTCGGCGCAAAGCTGGTGATCAACGACTACTGGCGCGCGGCCATCGAAGCCGGCGCCGCACACCTGCACCTCGGTCATGAAGACCTGGCGACCGCCGACATCGCCGCCATCCGCAAGGCCGGGCTGACGTTCGGCCTGTCCACCCATGACGAGGCGGAACTCGAGGAAGCGCTGCGGCACGATCCCGACTATGTGGCGCTTGGGCCGATCTACCCGACCACGGTCAAGCCGATGCGGGCTGCACCGCAAGGGCTTGAACGGATTACGGCGTGGAAGAAACGCATCGGTTCCATCCCGCTGGTCGCCATCGGCGGTATCACGCTGGAACGAGCGCCCGCCGTCTATCGCCGCCGGCGCCGATTCCATCGCCGTCGTCACCGATATCACGCGCAACGCCGATCCCGACGCGCGGGTGAAGGCCTGGCTGGCCCAGGCCGGCTGACGCGCTGTCCACCGCCACATTGACAGCCCCCGCGCGCGGCATACATTAGCCGCTGTTCCGAGGGGGGCCCCGCACGGGGGCTGAGAGGCCGCGACAGGCGGCGACCCTTTGAACCTGATCCGGGTCATGCCGGCGAAGGGACAGGACGCCAATGCCGATGTCTCACGATTCCGCCCGCGCGACGCAACGCCGGCCATTCGCCCGCGGCGCTTTCGTGCACGTTTTCGCCTGAACCGGGACAGGAGGAAAGTGCCATGCAGCGATCAATCTATCTTGCCAGGCTGATCGGGCCCGTTGCCATCGCCATCGGCATCGGCCTGTTGGCCAACAGCGCCGTCTACAAACAGATGGCGGTGCAGTTCCTGGGCAGCAACGCGTTGATTTACCTGTCGGGCATCCTCACGATGTCGGCGGGCCTGGCGGTGGTCCTGGCGCACAATGTGTGGGAACCCGACTGGCGCGCGATCATCACCGTATTTGGCTGGCTCGCGACCATCGGCGGGGCGGCGCGCATCATGATCCCCGACGAAGTCGCCCGCATGGGTTTTTCGGTCATCGACACACCGAATCTGCCTGTTTTTGCCGGCCTTCTCATCCTCTTGCTCGGCCTGGTGCTGAGCTTTTTCGGCTATGCCGACCTGCTGGCGCCGCGCGCCAAGCCACGGCAAACGCAGCGCAAACGGAGAGCAACATGAACACGGGCGCGCCGAAGGATTAAGATGCATGCGCACCTCCATATTGATCGCGCGGCTGATCGGGCCGCTGTTGTCAATCGTCGGCATCGGCATGCTGGTGAATGGCGACATTTACCGCCAGACCATGGCGCAGATCGTTCAAGGCTATCCCTTCATCTACTTTACGGGACTTCTCCTGCTGACCGCCGGTCTGGCCATCCTCAACGTGCACCACGACTGGACGGCCGACTGGCGCAGCCTGATTACGGCGATCGGCTGGATCGGGACCGGCATCGGCACCTTCCGCATCATCGCACCGCAGTTTCCCGCTTTTCTCGTTGGATCGTTGGTCGCGCGCGCCGGCTTCTTCACCGTCGCCGGCCTTGTGCTGCTGGCGCTTGGCGGCTTCATCACTTTCAAAGGCTACGTGGCGGAAGCGCCGCACTGACATCGGAGACAAGGACATGAACATCCACGACCCCAAGGTCACGCTGCCCAAGGTCACCACCGGGCCGTTGCCATCGTCGTATAAGGACTATTCCTCGCCCGCCGACGCGCCCGATCTCAAGGTTCCTCGGCGGTTAATCGAACTCGACAAGTCCTCGGGCGAACCTGCCCTGCCCGTCTACGACACCACCGGTCCCTACACCGATCCGGCCGTGACGATCGACGTGGAGACGGGGCTGGCCCGCACGCGCATTGAGTGGGTCAAGCAACGCGGCGGCGTCGAGACAGTATGAGGGCCGGCCCATCAAGCCGGTCGACAACGGCAATGTCTCCGGCAAGCACCTGGCGCGCAACTTCCCCAACACGCCGCAGCCGTGGCGGGCCTTGGACGGCAAGCCGGTCACGCAATACGAATTCGCCAAGGCCGGCGTCATCACCAAGGAAATGATCTACGTCGCCGAGCGCGAGAACCTCGGGCGTCAACAGCAATTGGAGCGCGCGGAAGCAGCCCTCAAAGACGGCGAGTAGTTCGGCGCCTCCCTCCCCGCCTTCATCACGCCGGAATTCGTGCGCGACGAGATCGCGCGCGGCCGCGCCATCATCCCGGCCAACATCAACCACGCCGAACTGGAGCCGATGATCATCGGCCGCAACTTCCTGGTGAAGATCAACGCCAATATCGGCAACTCGGCGGTCACCTCCTCGGTCGAAGAGGAAGTCGAGAAGATGGTGTGGGCGATCCGCTGGGGCGCCGACACGGTGATGGACCTCTCCACCGGCCGCAACATCCACAACACGCGCGAATGGATCCTGCGCAATGCGCCGGTGCCGATCGGCACCGTTCCGATTTATCAGGCGCTGGAGAAGGTCGACGGCGATCCGGTCAAGCTCGACTGGGAATGCTACAAGGACACTTTGATCGAGCAGTGCGAACAGGGCGTCGACTATTTCACCATCCACGCCGGCGTGCGGCTCGGCTTACGTACCGCTCACCGCCAACCGCGTCACCGGCATCGTCTCGCGCGGCGGCTCGATCATGGCCAAGTGGTGCCTGTCGCGGCACAAGGAGAGCTTCCTCTACGAGCGCTTCGACGAGATCTGCGACATCATGCGCAAGTATGACGTCTCGTTCTCGCTCGGCGACGGCCTGCGCCCCGGCTCGATCGCCGACGCCAACGACCGCGCGCAATTCGCCGAGCTGGAGACGCTCGGCGAGCTGACGCAGATCGCGTGGCAGAAAGGCTGCCAGGTCATGATCGAAGGCCCCGGCCACGTGCCGATGCACAAGATCAAGATCAACATGGACAAGCAGCTGAAGGAGTGCGGCGAGGCGCCGTTCTACACGCTCGGGCCGCTCACCACCGACATCGCGCCCGGCTACGACCACATCACCTCGGGCATCGGCGCCGCCATGATCGGCTGGTTCGGCTGCGCCATGCTCTGCTACGTGACGCCCAAGGAGCATCTCGGCCTGCCCGACCGCGACGACGTCAAGGAAGGCGTCATCACCTACAAGATCGCGGCGCACGCGGCCGACCTGGCCAAGGGCCACCCGGCCGCGCAACTGCGCGACGACGCCTTGAGCCGCGCGCGCTTCGACTTCCGCTGGCAGGACCAGTTCAATCTCGGGCTCGATCCCGATACCGCGAAGGAATACCACGACGAGACGCTGCCCAAGGAGGCGCACAAGGTGGCGCACTTCTGCTCCATGTGCGGCCCGAAGTTCTGCTCGATGAAGATTACGCAGGATGTGCGGGATTATGCGGCGACGTTGAATGAGAAGCAGGCCGGCATGGAGGAGATGTCGGAGAAGTTCCGGCAGATGGGCAATGAGGTTTATGTCGAGGCGGATGCGGTGAAGGAGAGAAAATAGAAACACTAAGACGGCAATCTCCGCCGTTTCAGCAACGACCCATTGAGCGGCGAGGATAACGGATATGACTAAACCGAAAACTCCTGATCGCCAAACATTGGCTCTCATCGGGATGAGCTTGCTTTGCGTTCAACAAGCGGAGCAGGTGTTGTCCAGTGCCGTCAACATCATTTTCGACCGCCATGATATAGATTTGACAGAGCAATCTGGCGCTAAGCGAAGGCAGACGCTCGGCGATTTCATGCTCAGGTTGAAACGACGGGTTAAAATTGAGCACGGAGTGAAAGAAAGACTTTTCAAATTTCTCGAAATGAGAAACAAGTTTATTCACAATCTCAAAGACGTACCTGGTTGGGATTTAGATACGGAAGCAGGTCGCGAAACGGCCAAGATGTTTTTGGCGGAGCTTTCTTACTCAGCAATAGCAATAACCTGCCTCTTCATGACACTTTTCAGTGTATCGGCTAAAGATGATTACGGCGAAGATCTGTTCAAAGATCATGACGAAGAAATACGAAGACGGGCTGCTGCTATAGAAGAGATCTTTGGAGCAAATGCCCGCAAACTTCTCGCGGGAAGGTACCAAAGGCCGATGAGCTATTCCTCAAAGCCGTCTAATAAGCGAGCATAGAGCGCGCTATCGCGCGAAGTGCCGTCCACGCAGTTCTATTGCTGCTGAACTCCGGGCCAGATGTTATGCGCGATCGCTCTGATCTCCGGCCGAACCAAGTGCGGGCTCGGCAGAAAAATGTGAACATTGCCGTGCAGTTCTTGCTGCAAAAGTTGTCTAAGTCGCCCAAGCACAATCTTCCCTCGCCGAACGTCTGCCGAATTCGCCGCGTAATCGTTTGTCGCTTGAGTAGCGATCGCGCCATGGTTGGGTGCGCCTTCGCCTAGTTGCCGTCTCCGGAACGCTTCTTCAGTACGGAGATTAACAATCGCCTCAATAGATTTATCTCTCGTTTCTGCGGTGGCTTGGTCGATCAATGCTTGAGCGCGCGCGACAGAAAGACCAGGATTTAATGCATTGAGGTGCGCTGCGTTAAGAAAATAGCATTCGATGTCATTGCTTTCGGTTAGAAGCGCAGCAATGTTTGCGTCGGCAAGCCGCCTGGTAAGTCGCTGCCAGGGCATCCTCGCTCATATAATCTCTGTAGCGATGCACTACGAGGCAAACATGCGGCGCCTTGTCCGAAAGAAATTGGCCCAACACGATAGCGGCGTCCGCCTTGCTGCTACCGGCGTACGAGGCGACCTCTGTGTTGTCTTCTATGAAATCATTGCTCCAAAGAATGGCTTTGATTGCGTCTTTATCGGAGTCTTCAGTCGCTACTACGCATCTAATTTCGCCATCCGCAAAATAATCAACTGAGTTCAACGCACCAAGATCGAGAAGAACCTCCGTGGTGCTAATATCCGGCTGATCGACCACTGAGCCTTTGCTAAGCCAAATAATACGACTTTGATCTTTAAGAGAATCCAGAACATGTCTTGAATGAGTACTGATGATGGCCTGGAAATTGCGTTCAATTGCCAGTCTAGAAACAAGATCGCATAACACTCGTTGATTGTCGGGATGAAGATGAGAATCGGGCTCGTCCAAGATTAGAACCTTTGGGCTGAACAAAAAAATGTAACCTATTATCTGCGAGGCTTGGAGAATCGATGTGCCAGCAGCGTCGAAAGGGAAACTGCGCCAGCCACTAGTGCGGAATGATACTTCGATATTCTCATCTGTGTTCTCGTCGAAGTCTATATCGATTTGAATGTTAGGAAAAATTGACTGCATATATGTGAGAAATCCATCCCAACTTTCCGCATTTGACTTTAGCATTCTAAGAACGTTTCTCAACGTAAGGTTTGCATCTCCTCGCGCAACAATACGTCGCACGACTCCCGGGGACATGTAGCGTTCTTCTTTCGGTACCCCTGCGAGTCCAGGAGCATAAACAGTAAAGGGCTCGCCAAGCGACATAAGCTGTTCACCGAGTGCGCGGCCAGCGATCGAGACAGCGATGTTCCGATTTCGTCCTCGTCTCAGACCCACAATCGCCCTGTTGCCATCATCTGCACGAAGCTCAATTTCGATCTGAGTGTTGCGGGGCTCTTGCAGTTCGCCACCGGTAGCCAGCGAATGGACGTCTGCCACCGGTGAATAAAGTAGCTGAGAAGGATTGTAGGACAGTTCGAAGGTATCTTGCCGCCAAGCAACTCCTTCGCCCACCGAGCCATGGCTGTTTGTCGTTATAGAAACTGCAAAATGAATTGCTTGGAGAACGCTACTCTTTCCGGAGTTGTTTGCACCAATTAGTAGCGTAACATCGTCTAATGGTATTTCGGCATTTTCGATCAGCTTAAAGCGTCTAATGACGACGGATGAGAGGCGGGACATCGGTGGCTTTTCTCCGAGCGGTTCAACCCTAACCGCGAATTATCGATGGGTATTTCCCGATTCTTATTCCGACAATCCGCAACCGTAAGGACGTAATATGCTTCGCTACTGTGCCTACGCCTTACTTCCCACTTGCCTTCCGCAGCGCCGCATTGATCCGCTCCTGCCAGCCTGGCCCGTCGGCCTGGAAAAAATCCAGGACGTCGCGGTCGATGCGCAGCGTCAGCCGTTCCTCGGCGGGTTTATAGCACGGCGGCGCGGCGAACGCGCTTTACCTCTCCCCACCTGAACTCGGGCTTACCCGAGTTCGGGCGCCTTAGAGTGGCCGAAGTCGGAAACATCCGACTTCGGCGCGGGAGAGGGACGCGCGCCGAATTCACCGACCGCGTCCAAATCTCCCGCCCAATCCTCCGGGAAAATCCCGCGCCGCACTGCCGCGACGCATGGAACGATCCCGCTGTCGCCGGGCCGGCCTACATCGCCGAATAGGCGGCGGTATCCTCCGGCAGCGCAAAGATGTCTGCCGGCAATGTCAGTTGCGCAAACCGCGAACAGGACTTGTCCAATATTCGCGTCATCCCGCGCATGACGACGAGACCCGACGTCGCCGCCGCGCCGACATTCGCGTTGCTGCCGCTGCTGTACACGATGTAGCTGAACTCGCCCTTCGTGAACCGCAGCTGATATTCCGTTCCCGCGTAGCGTTGCGTCATCTGAAAGATATTCCCGGCGGCCGCCGTTCCGACGATCGACATCTCCGCCTTCGCAGGTGTCCCGTAGCGGTAGACCAGGCTTTGGCCCACGACCGTCACCGTGACTGTCTTCTTGCCGATCGAACATGCAAACAATGTCGCGGTCGCCGTCTCGGCGGCGGCCGCACCCGCAAGGCGGAGCGGGATCAGCGCGGACAAGGCCAGCACGATGATGAGTTTCATGTCCCCTCCGGCAGCCGGTTTGACCCGGTCGCAGCTAGCACGCCTGCGGCCCCCGCGCCGCACGTTCGCTGCGCCCGCGGGTGAACGCTGCGCCATCCGCGTCCGCCCTCGCCGCACGCAACCTTCGCATTTCGCTTCGCGCCAAGCGGGCTATAGGCTGAGGCTACTTCCCCGCCGCCTTGCGCAGCGCCGCATTGATCCGCTCCTGCCAGCCCGGCCCGTCGGCCTGGAAGATAATCCAGCACGTCGCGGTCGATGCGCAGGCTCACCTGCTCCCTGGCGCCGGGCACGGCCGGCGCCGCCGGCGGCAGATCGGCCGGCTTCGTCGTCGCCTGCTTGAAAGCCTTCTCGGCCTCGCTGCGGGAATCGCGGAACGGTCCTCGTGCCATTTCAACTCCGCTGTCATGCGCGGGCAGAGCCCGTCGAAGACGGGCGTGGACGCCCTTTTGACCCGCGCATCCAGGATGAGGGGCGGCGCCCGCAAACCTTACAAGAGCCCGCACGCGCGGCAAGCCTTGCCCGGGTTGAGCGTCGTGACATCCGGGAATACCCTCCCGGCCTCATGCCGGGACGTCATTTTGCCATTGCACTCATTGCGGCGCTGGTTGCCGCAACGCCGGCGCAAGCCGCCGGCGTGATGAACGAACGGCAGGCGCGCGCCGCCGCCGTCGCGATTCTGAAAGGCGATCCTTACGGCAAGACCGACGCCGCCGTGCTGCGCAACATCGAAGCCGCCCAACTGATCACCGCCGGCAGCGTCTGCGGCCGCAAGGTGACCAAGCCGCTGTGGCAATTCCACGTCGTGGTGCCGAAGGTGCGCAATCCGTCGGGCGGCAACGCGATCGACGGCTTCCTGGTGATCGACGGCCGAACGGGCAAGCTCGATTGCGCCGGCCTGCCGTTTCTGGATTGAACCGGGTCTTGGCATCGGCCGGGCCGACGCGGCCATGAACCTCGTGCCGTGCATCCACGACTTACGGCCAGCGCGACGACGACCTTTTCGCCTTTTGCGCGGCCACGCCGGATAATATCCTGCGGTCGCGCGGCCGGGCGCGCGTTGTTTGACGATCAGGCGGCACTTGGGGGTGCGATCATGAAGCTGTTTGCCAGAGCCGTCCTCGCGGCGGTTTTTCTGATTGCGCCGCTGGCCGCGAACCCGGCCGCCGCCGAGACCTCGCCGGAGGTGCAGAAGATCAACGCCTATGTCGGCTGCCTCAACCGGCTGTCGGCGCGCGCCTACCAGTCGCGCTCGCGCTATTTCAGCTGGGTCGGCAAAAAAGGCCCGACCGGCCACGAGCGCATCATCTACGGCACCTACACGATCTACGACACCGCCGACTGCAGCAAGAAGGTCAGCCAGGCCAATTTCTTGGAGCCGCACGACGCCGCGCTCGAGGCCGCCGCCTCCGCATACGTCGAGGCCGTGAGCGCGCTCGCGCCGCTGCTGAAGGAGGCCGACGACTATTATTCGGCGGAAGACTACAAGGACGACCGCATGGCCAAGGGCAAGGCGCTGCATCCGCGCCTGGTCGCCGCCTGGGATGCGTTCGCGAAAGCCGACAAGGCGCTGCGCGGCGAAGTCGAGGCCATCAACGACAAGCGCGCATTGGAGCGGCTCGCCGAAATCGAGAAGAGCGAGGGCCGAAAGGCGCGTTATGCCGTCGAGGCGCTGATGATAAAGGCCAAACGCGTGCTGCGCGCGGAGGGCGCGGACAAGCCCGACCTCGGCGTCATCACAAAGGCGCTCGCCGACTATGAAGCCGCCGTCAAGGACGCCGAGCAGTTTGCCGGCAATGGATTCACCGACCGCACCAAGATCGGCTCGATGTTCGTCAGCAACGCCAAGTCGTATCTGGTCACGGCCAAGCAGCTGATGCGCCGCCTGCGTGACCATGTGCCCTACAGCCAGGGCGACCGGATGATGCTCCAGTCCGGCGGCGGCTGGATGGTCGAGGGCTCGCCACCGCGGCTGTCGCGCGACTACAATCAACTGGTCGACGCCTATAACCGCGGCGCCAGGATCTGACGGGCCTCGATTTGCGTCGCCTTCCTGCCGCAAGGGAGATGCTCCGATGCTTGCCCGCATTCTCGTCATTGCACTGGCCGCGGGCGCGCTGGCCGCTCCCGCCGCCGCGCGCGACGTTGCCAAGCCCAGCTATCCGGCCGTGCCGCTGCTGTCGACCGGCAAGACCATCGTCGGCGAGACCATCCATTATCCCAAAGGGGCCGCGCACGTCACCGCCGCCATCGTCACGCTGGCGCCGGGCGGCCGCACCATCGTGCACAAGCACGGCGTGCCGCTGTTCGCCTACATTCTCTCCGGCGAATTGACCGTGGACTATGGCGACCACGGCACGCGCACCTACAAGCAGGGCCAATCGTTCATGGAAGCGATGGATGTCGCGCATTTCGGCATCAACAAGGGCGCCGCGCCGGTGCGCATCATGGCGGTCTATATGGGCGCGGCCGGCGCGGAGGATGTCATCCCGGTCAAATAGGCGTCGTGCGCCATGGCGGGCACTCCGCCAGCGCGCCGTTGCCGGAGCCGGCCACCCTTGCCTCGCCACAAATCCCACCTACATTTTTCCGGATGTGTGATGCCGGCGCCGGGCGCCGGACGGCCCACAAGAGGGGGGAAGACGCCATGTGGTCAGCTTTCGTGCGCCAGTTTGCCGCCTACGCGCTCACCCGGCGCGGCAAGAAGCTGTTCGCCTTTCTCGGCGCGATGCTGCTCGTGTTCGCGACCACGTTCCTGGTCGATCTGCAGCTCTATGCGTCGGCCGGTTTCACCGGCGCCTTGGCGCTTTTCGCCACCGGCGCCTACGGCGTGCAGCACGTCAAGCTCAAACGCCGGCACCGCGAGCGCCAGCTGCGCCTCGCCGAAGACGCCATCCGCCGCGCCGAGCGCGCCAAAGCGCGCGCGGAAAAGATCGGCCAGACCAAGGCCGCCTTCACCGGCGCCGTCAGCGGTGCTTTCGGCAACGCCGCGCAGGCGGTGTCGGATGCGGTGACGGGCACGGCGAAATTTTTCGCCGACGCGTTCACCGAAATGGCGCAGGAGGTGTCGGACGCCTATGACGAGACGACACAGACCATCGGCAACGCCGCGACCGGCACGGCGCGGGCCGTGTCGAACGGCGCCTCGGGCCTGATGCAGTCCGGGCGCGATGCGCTCGCCAAGGCATTTTCGTTCGTCCGCCGTGCAAGTGAAGCGCCGCACGCACCCGCTATGGTGACCGAACGCCGCCTCGCCGGCCCGCACGCCATTCCGCAGATCGGGTTGCGCCCCGATTTGAATTGAGCGGAGGCAGCGGGCTTTCTTTCGCGCGCGCGTTGAACATGACAGCACGGCCTCCCATGATTGCGCGAAGACGAATCGCGATGGGAGGGCTTGGTGGCAAGACGGTTAAAACGTTCGAAGACGTCCCGGCGAAAAAAGAAGACGGTTAAACGTAAGGCAGCCAAACGCGCGAAGACGAAACGTTCCGTGCGGCGCGGCGCGTCAGGTAAGCGCGGCCGGCCCGGTCCGCGCGGCAAAGCCGGCAAGCCGGGACGCCGAGGCAAACCGGGTCCTCAAGGAAAACCTGGCGTGCAAGGCCCGCAAGGAAAGCCCGGGCCGCAAGGGCCGCGCGGCGAACCCGGCGCGCCGGGCAAGATGCCTGCGATCGAGCAGGTGATGCCGTGGCTACACCTCGTGTTCGACGCCTGGGAAGCCTACCGGGAAGGCAAGCAGCAGGAGGCGAAATTGCTCGCCAAAGCCGGCAAGCAAGCCGCGCACAAGGACAAAAAGAAAAAGAAGAAGCACGACAAAAACAACAGGAAGAAATGATCGATAGGCCGGGCGGACAGCCCGGCCTTAAGTTTTCGGGATATCGCTTGGACGCGGAGTGAGCGGCTTGCCGCCGCTCACTTCACCGTAATCGCCAGGCCATTGAGGTCCGCGCTGACGATCGCGCCGACCGATTTGCCGGTCAGCGTCAGCACGGCGCCATGCTGGTTGGTCAAGACGATCGCCTGCGCGCCACGGCCAACCGCCGCGCCGACATTCCCCGCGGCGTAAACGCCTGCGACGTCCGAGGCGCGGCGAATGTTGCTCACCGTGCCGTGGAAGCGGGTCTCCGAGGCGCCGAAGGTAAAGCCGTAACTGATACCGCCGATCCCAAGCCGGTAGCTGCGGCCGTGGAAGGTGAGCGTACCGGAGCCGCCCGAGCCGCCGACGATAAAGCCGGCCTTGATCACGCGGAAGCTGATGCTCCCGCCGTCGGCGCGCGCGGGCTGCGCGACGGCCATAGCGGCGAGTGCAAGAAGTGCAAATACGGCGGCGCGGAGCGCTGAGCGGTGCAGCGAACGGACCATGGCATTTCCCCCTTGAGGATGCGTGGGCGCGAATCAGCCCGGTTTGGATGCAAGATAGCGCGCGCGGAAACGCCAGCCTACGGACCGCAGCGCCTACTTTTCCGCCGCCTCAAGCGCGCCGAGGTCGATGATCCATTGTGAGCCTTGCAGGCGGCCTTCGGTCTTCATCTCCACCTCGGCCCGGTGTTGCTCCGGCGCGACCTTGAGGATGGTGACGGTGTGCGGGTTGATGAACTGCCAGGCGTCACGCTCATGCAGCGCCTTCTCCTGAAAGGCCGCGAGCGCCTTGGCGTCGCCGCCTCGCTTCAGCGCCTGCCAGCGCGTAAATATCGCCTCGTCCTCAAACCAGATGGAATTGCCCTTCACCTGCGCGGTGGCGCCGACGCGAATGTCGGCGGCAAGGCCGGTGGCGCCGAAGGCGAAAAAGACGACCAGTGCGAGAAGCGTGCGCATGGACTACACTTGATGCGGACGCATCTTTAACATGGTGTATCAGCCGCCGCCATGGCCGCGGCAGGCCGCCGGCTGCGAGCGCACGGTGTGAGCAGAAAGATCCAACAGAGTGGCTGAACCGTCATGACCGGTATGCGCCCGCTTCTCACGCTTGGCGGTTTCCTCGTTCTGACCCTCGGCGGCGGCACGCTGATCGGGCTCGCGACGCTGCCGGGCGAATGGTACGCGGGGCTTGCCAAGCCGCCGTTTAATCCACCGAACTGGATTTTCGCGCCGGTGTGGACGCTGCTCTACGTGCTGATCGCGGTCGCAGGGCATCGCAGCTGGCAGCGCGGCCCGCGCGCGCCCGCGACGACGTTGTGGTTTGTCCAACTCGCGCTCAATTTTCTCTGGTCGCCGGTGTTCTTCGGCCTGCACCGGCCGGCCGCGGCGTTGGCCATCGTTGCCGCGCTGCTGGTGGCAATCCTTGCCTTCATTGTTGTGAGTTGGCGAGACGACCGCGTCGCCGCGCTTTTGTTCGCGCCCTATGCCGCCTGGGTCGCCTTCGCCACGCTGCTCAATGCGGCGATCGTCGCGCTCAACTGAACGGCGCGTATTTACCGCTTGAACAACCCCATGAGGCTCGCCTTGGCGAGCGTGTTGAAATGCAGGTTGAAGCCGACCACGGCGGCAGAGGTGTCGGCCGCGACCGGCAGGCTGTCGGCGGCGACGGCGAACACCGTGAACAGATAGCGGTGCGGATGATCGCCTTCCGGCGGGCACGGGCCGCCATAGCCGGGCGCGCCGAAATCGGTGCGCGTCTGCAAGGCGCCCGCCGGCAGCTTGCCGCCCGCGCTGCCTGCGCCTGCGGCCAGCTCCGTCACCGTGGCCGGGATGTTCACCACCAGCCAATGCCAGAAACCGGAGCCGGTCGGCGCGTCGGGATCGTAACAGGTGACGGCAAAGCTCTTGGTGCCGGTAGGCTGACCCGACCATTTCAGATGCGGCGAGGTGTTGCCGCCGGCGCAGCCGAAGCCGAAATCGGCCGAGAGGATGAAGTCCTTCGGCAAATAGTCGCCGTCCTTGAAACTGTCGCTTGTCACCGTAAACGCCATGGTCCCTCTCCTTTAGCCGCACGATGCGATTTGAGTGACCGTCGCAACGAAGATTTCACCGCTGTGTGGTGATGATGGCCGCCGGTCTCGCATCCGTGCCCCGGTCTGCAAACGCGCGAAGCGTAGTGCGGTTCGGTCAAATCGCAATAGGCAGCCTGGACATGAACGACCTTACGGCGATGAACCCGTTCGACGCGGCGGTCTATGCCTGCCTGTTTGTCGCCGTGGTCATGGGGTTTCTCTCAGGTCTCCTGCGCAGCCTCGCCACCATCATCGGCTATGTCGGCGGCATGGGCATTGCGGTGGCGGCCGCGCCGCCGCTGACGCCGGTGTTGAGCAGCCAGTTTCACCTGTCGCCGGCGCAAGGCTGGCTGGTGTTCGGCGGGATCTTTCTCGCCGCCGGCTTCGCGCTCGGTGCGCTGCTGCGCTTTACCGTGGGCGAGATGACCGGTTCAACCGTCAGCATCCCCGACCGCGTGGCGGGTGCGGCGCTCGGCGCGGTGCGCGTCGGATTGTTGGCGGTGCTGCTGGTGGTCGTCTTCGACCGGATCATTCCGCCCGGCCGCGAGCCCGCTTTCCTGCGCGGCTCGCAATGGCGCCCGATGTTGTCGAAAGCCGGCCAGGCCGGCCTGCAAAAACTGCCGCCGGACGTCGAAGCCTATATTGATCGGCTCAAGCGCCAGCGCGGGCTTTGACCCGCAGCAATCGTCAATAGCCGCTGTTGTAATCGTAAATATCGCCTTCGGGAATGTCGTTGCCGTCGATGTTGTCTGCATCCATGATCAGGCGCTCGGGATCGACGCCTCCGGACGCCACATAACCGGGCAGTCGCAGCCGCCCCGACGACACCATGTCGCGATACGTCTTCATGGCGTCCTCGCTGCCGAGGAAGACGCATTTGCAGGTGTCGGGGTCGATGTAAAGATAATACGGCTTGCCGTTCTTGACCCGGCGCAGAAACTTGCGCGCCGGATAGTCGCGCAGCCGCGCGATGGTCTGCGGCGTGTCGGCGAAGCGGGCGATGAAGCCGGCATCTTCCAAATGCATGTCGGTCGCTTCCGGGCCCGCCGCGGCGGGATCGCAGCAGAAACCGAAAATCAACAGCGCCAACAGGCGTGAACCGTTCGCTCGCACGGGCGTCGTCCCTTTTGTTTCCGCGGCTAGGCTCCCATTCCGGCGGCGGCAAAGCAAGCCTCCGCCCAATCGGCAAGCAGACGCGAATCGGATAGCGTCCGTCCACGTTGGGTGCAGTGAGACCGTCGTAATTCTTCCACACAGCGGAACGGCTTGGCATGAACGCCGTCAACAATTCGGGCGGTGTCGAACCGCGCTACGGCAAGCGGCTGGCGATCGTCGTGCCCTACCGCGACCGCGCGCAACATCTGGCGCAATTCGTCCCCCACATGACCGCCTATTTCGAGCGCGACAAGCTCGACAAGCAGATCGACGTCACCATCAACATCATCGAGCAGAAGGGCGACACGCCGTTCTGCCGCGGGCGGCTCGCCAATTGCGGATTCCTGCTGAAGGAAAAAGAGTCGGACTATGTCTGCATCCACGACGTCGATTACCTGCCAATGTGGGCGGACTATTCCTGGTCGAAAAACCCGGCCCGGCTGATCTGGCACGGCCTGTCGCTGAAGGAAGATCACTACAGCTTTTTCGGCGCCGTAACGTTGCTCGACAATGCCGTCTTCCGAAAGGTGAACGGTTTTCCGAATTGCTATTGGGGCTGGGGGCCGGAAGACCGCGAGTTCGGATTTCGCTGCCGCGCGCTCGGCTTCGAGATCGAACGGCGCGACGGCACCTACATTCCGCTGCGCCACCAGCACGCGGGCTTTTCCGCACCTGGCGTGTGGACCGAGGAAGCCCGCCGCACCAACGAGCTCTACCATGCGCGCCAGACGAAGCTGCAGGCGCTGATCGAGGAGGACGGCGTCAACCAGTTGACATTTGACTTGGTGGAGAAGAAGCCGCTGACGCTTCCCGGCGGGCAGGCCGCGTCGAATGTGTGGCACTATCTCGTCGATCTCGGCCCGCCTGGATAAGCCCGATGCCTGCGCGCGGCGTCAGTGCGGCGCGTAGCAGCCGTGCTCGATCTCGTCGAGCAATGACGGCCCCTGTGGTTGCCACTTCAGTTCCGCGCGCGCGCGCTTGGCGCGCACGCGGCTGTTGGAGCCCATGGTGTCGTTGGCGGGCCCCTCGCCCCACTCGGCCGCCGCTTCCTCGACCGTCATGCTTTGCGTAGCCCCGCCGAAACCCAGCATGCGGCTGATGGCCTCGCACATCTCGCGCATGGAATTCTCGCCGTTCTCCGCGAAATAGAAGGCGCCGGCCGGCGCCTTTTCGATCGCCAAAAGATAAAGCGTCACCAGATCGTCGATATGCACGTTGGCCCAGCGGTTCTCGCCCGCGCCGATGTGTTTGGCGACGCCATATTTCTTGGCCACGTCGATCAGCCACGGCACCTGAATGCTGTGCGGGTTGAGCCCGCGGCCGCGCCCGTAAATCAGGCTGGGCGCGATCACCACCGCGCGCACGCCGTTCGCCGCGCGCACCATGGTGTCGATTGCGACGCGCGGCGCGCGGTATGGCGTCGGCGTAAACGGCGTGTCCTCGTCGAAGATGTCCGCGACGAACGCGCCCTGCGCGCGGGTGCCGACAATACTGGAGCCGCTGGTCTGCACGAACGCCTTGCCGGTGCCGGCGAGCGCCCTGACCATCGCTTCGGCGGCATCGCGATGGCCGGCATTGGCCGCGTTGACGGTGACGTCGGCCGCGCGTGCGGCTTGCGCCAACGCATCGGCGTCATCGAGGCTGCCGCGCACCGGCGCGATGCCGCGTTTGGCGAGCGCGGCGGCGGTTTCGTCCGCGCGCGCCAGACCGCTGACCTGGTGGCCGGCGGCAATCAGCGCCTCGGCCACCGAGCCGCCGATATAACCGCTGGCGCCGGTGATGAAGACTTTCATGCGCGACAGCCAAGCTTATTCCGCAGGCAAGCTCAAGAGTCTTCGCCGGACCGGTTTAGCAGGCTAGATTGCGCAGCATGAAAAATATATTGGCTATTCTAGCTGATCACGATGCTGGCCGCACCTGGCCATGCCGCTTCGAGCGCCGCCGACCGCGCCTGGATCGGCCGTTGCATGACACAGCTCAAAGATGAGCATGACGACAAAAACTCGGTTCGCATCTATTGCGAATGCATGCACGACTATTTCGAGGACAATGACACCGTCACGCAAAGCGAAATGGAACACATGTTTCCGCCTGCGCACCGCCTGTGCCATGCCAAAGCCGGCTGGAAATAGTCCCGGCGTCACTATTCTCTCGCATTGACAACGACGCTGCCCGGCGCATTGTTCGTTCCCAGGCGTCCTGCAACCAAGTCGCAGGCTAAAATGTTTTGCGACGCAGAATTCCGCGACAGGGAAAACAATGACCGAAGTCATCTACGAAATCGTCGAACACGACGGCGGCTGGGCCTACAAGGCCAATGGCGCTTTCTCGGAGACGTTCCCGACCCATGCCGACGCTTTGGCCGCAGCACAAGCCGCGGCCGCCGAACAGATGAGCCCGGGTCACACCGAGCAGATTCAATACGAAGACGAGCAGGGCCACTGGCATACCGAAACCGCGCCCGGCCGCGACCGTCCGACCACCGAGGTAAAAGACAAGTCTTAGGGTTTCGGACTTCACGCGCGCGCCCATGAAACCCATCGACAGAGCGGTGGTCGTCAACGGCCTGCTCGCCTTCAACGGCGGCTTCGTCGACGCCGCCGGGTTTCTCGGCCTGCAAGGCCTTTTCGTCTCGCACGTCACCGGCAATTTCGTCACGCTCGGTGCGGCGCTCGTGCTCGGCAGTCACGGCGTTTACGGCAAGCTCTTGGCGCTGCCGGAATTCGTCGCCGTGGTCGCGCTCGCACGGCTCGCCGGAGCGACGTTGCGCGCGTGCAAACTCCCGGTCCTGCGCTTGCTGTTTTCGGCGGAAGCCGTCTTGCTGATCGCGTTCTGTGTGTTTGCAGTCTGGTACGGGCCCTTTGCCGATCCCGATAGCGTGCCGGCGCTAATCACCGGCTTTGTCGGCATCGCGGCGATGGCGATCCAGAACGCCGTGCAGCGGGTGCATTTCAGCGACCAGCCGCCGACGACGATCATGACGGGCAACACGACGCAAGCCACCCTCGACGCCGTCGACCTGCTCGCAGGTGCCGGTCAAGGCCCGCTGGTGCGCGCACGTTTCGTCCGCATCGCGCTCAGCATCGTTATATTCGGCATCGGCTGCGCCGCCGCCGCACTCTCCTACTGGCTTGTGGGCTTCTGGTGTCTGGCGCTATCGGCCGCCGTCGGCGCGATCGTCGCAGTCATTGCGCCGAGCGACCAGGCCACGTGACGCGACCGGCACCGCCCGCATATCGCTGCAAACCTAAACGCGCGCGGCGCGGCGCCAGCGGATGCGAAAATAATTGCCCGCAGCGTCCGGCAGCGCGCTCAAGGTGAGATCGTCGCCGACGAGGCTGACACGCCGCAATTGCGTGGTGCCGATGAGATTTGGATTGAGCGAGGAATAAATCGTGTGCTCGACGATGTCGCCCTTGAGCGCGTAGCGGCCGGTATAGGCGACGACGCCTTCGGCGGCTGCGGCGCGTTCGGCGGCGCTGATGCCGTCGAGGCTCATCGGATTGCCGCCTGAACTCACGCGCGGGCGTTCGGCCGGCGTGTTGACCACGCCCATAAAGCCATCCGGCGTGTACATGATCTGCGAGGTACGCGCGACGTCGGGCGTGACGGTGCCATCGCCTGTCACGAATTCGCGGCCGAGCTCACGCCAGGCGCCGACCAAATCCTCGCTGCGCAACGCCGCCTACTCCCACAAACCGTAACTCGCCCATTTCGATTCAGGGATTTCGTCGCCGACCGTGTAGCTGAACGAGGTCACCGCCAGATGATCTGGCGCGGCCGAGCAGCTAAAAGTCAAAGCGTACCATTTCTTGCGGCTGCGAAAGGCGGCGGTCTTGGTGACGATCGTATGATCTTTGATCTGCGGTTCGCCGCTGGCGCCCGCCACCACGCGGTCGGGGCGGAAGGACTTGTGGTCCTTGCGAATGTGCTGCATCGCCGTGTAGTCGCAAAGCTGCTCGAGCCGGTCGACGGGCGCGAGCATCTTCAGGCTCTTTTCGAAGCGGGCGCGGGCGTCGCGAGCGGCAGCGGGCGTCACAAGCATGGCCAAGGTGCCGATTATACCGATGGTCATTACGAGCCGCCGCATCGTCACCCCCTTGAACGCACTGGAAATTTGCACGGGCGCTTTTTACGAAACGCGACCCGCATCAACAAGCATGGTCCCCGGCTTATCCCGCAGCAACTGCGAAAATTTTAGGCGATTTCAGGTGTATTTCGGGTCTCGCTCGAGCAATTCGATGGAAACGCCCTGCGGGCCGCGCAAGAAACAGATCTTGATTCCGGGCCGCGGCACATGCGGCTCCTTGGTGAACTCGGCACCCTTGGCCTTGAGCTCGGCCGCGATGGCATCGATGTCAGAGACCAACAGACCGAAATGATCGAGCCCCTGATAAGGCGTGGCCGGGGCTGCGTTGACGCCGTCGCCCGGCGTCACCTGCGCGATGAAAATTTTGGCGCCGCCCAGCTTCAGGTCGATGCGCGGCTTGCCCTGTTGCGTCGAGCGGATCACCTCCGCGCCCAGCATGCGCTCGAACCACTGCGCGGTCGCCTCCGGATCGGGGCTGCGCAGATGGACATGATCCCAGGCAAGTTGCGGCATGGCGTGTCTCCCGTTGTCGCGTTTCGCCATTGTGGCCACGAGCTGAGGCTGCGCGCAACGGGTCAGCGGTTGTTCACCGCGCCGCGGCGACGCGAACGGGTCGTGCTGTCTCGGCCGCGTGGCCGGCAAAACCTGCGCGCACCGCGAGGGCGAACAACGGCAGCACGAACAATGGTCCGTAGGTCAATAGGGTGAGATGGGCGAGCGGTGCCGCGACCAGCGGCAGAACGAGAAACAGCGCCGCCGCAATTTGCAGAGCACGATCCGACGGATAGCGCTCGATCGGCTGCTGCCACAGCCAAGCCACCACGAGCACGCCAAAGACGAGATCGTAGTCCTGTAAATACGGTGTCGCGAGACAAGTGCCCAGCAGCAAGACCGCATTGCGGATTCCCGCCGGCGCATCCTTGAGCCATACCGCCGCGACCGCAACGCATGCAATGAGAGCGAACACCGCCTGGATGATGTAGCCGGTCTCAACCGATGCCCCGAGCGGACGTACGGCCACGAAAACCGAAACCATGCGTGTCACCACGCCGTTGTCCTCGAGGATGACATGACGCAGCACGGTGGCGTTGCGGAAATATTCGGACCAAATTTCGGCGCCAAACAGCAACAGGCTCAGTCCCAGCAACGCCGCGGCGGTCATGCCGGCAGCAATAAATGTCCGCCATTTACGTCCGGCGAGAAGCGCAACCGGCACCAGGATGGCAAGATGCGGTTTGTAGATCATCGTGCCGAACAGGACGCCGGCCGCGTAAGGACGGCGCTCGATCAAGGTCAGGCCACCGCCCAACAGCGCCGCGCTCCAACATCCGTTCTGCCCGCCAATGGCATTGACCAGCACGGCAGGCCCGGCAAGCGCCAACAGCACAGCGCCTTGCCTCCGCATGACGGTCTTCAACACGCGGTAGAATGCGTACCAGCTGGCGCCAAGCCAGACGAAGAGCGCGGGCACATACGGGATCAAGCCGATCGGCGCGCTCAACAGTAGCATGACGGGCGGATAGCTGTAGTGGTAGCCGCCGAGCGCCGGACCGGCGATGCTCTGCTCAAACGCATGGAAAGCATGGACGTCGTAGATCTCGGCGACGCGTCCGTGCAGCGTCAGAAATGCGGCCGACCAGTAATTGATGAAGTCGTCACCGAATGGGCGACCGTCAATGCCGTCGGTCAGATGATTCTCGAGTTTGGTGCCAGATGTAGAACAGGTAGCCGAAGGCTGCCGCCGCCACGAAGCTGCGCGCCAAAGTGATCGCGATTGTCGGAACGCGGGCCGTCCGCATGGCCGGCGAGCAAAAGCCCGCCGGGCCTGGATCGCGTTCAGTGAGTGTTGGCATTCGAGCGCCTTCACCGCGCCGCGGCAACGTGGACAGGCTGTGCGCCTTCGACCGCGCGGCCCGCAAGGCCTGCGCGCGCCGCCAACACGAACAGTGGCAGGACGAAGAGCGGGCCATAGGTCAGCAAGGTCAGCCGCGCCAGCACCGACGCCATTAATGGCAGGATCAAAAACAGCGCCGACGTGATCTGTAACGCGCGCTCGGACGGATAGAGCTCGAGCGGCTGCTGCCAGAGCCAGACCACGATCAGCGCGCCGAAGACGAGATCGTAGTCCTGCAGATAAGGCGTCGCGAGGCAGGTGCCGAGCAGGAACACCGCATATTTGATCCCGGCGGGCGCGTCCCTGAACCAGACCAAGGCGATGGCGACGGAGGCGACAAGCGCAAACACCGCCTGCACGGCATAGGCGGTGGCGACCGACGTGCCGAGCGGATGCACGGCCACGAACACCGAGACCATGCGGTTGACCACGACGTCGGATTCCAGAATGACGTGGCGCAGCACGGTGGCGTTGCGGAAGTATTCGGCCCATAGCGGCACGCCCAACACAAGCGCGCTGGCGATGAGCAAGCCACCCGCCGTCGCCGCGGTCGCGAAAAATGTTTTCCATTTGCGTCCGGCTGCGAGCGCGATCGGCAGCAGGATGGCGAGCTGCGGCTTGTAGATCATCAGCCCGAACAAGCCGCCGGCGAGATAAGGCCGCCGCTCGATCAGGCTCAGACCGCCACCGAGAAAGGCCGCCGTCCAGCAGCCGTTCTGACCGCCGACCGCGTTGACCAGCACTGCCGGCGTCGCCAGTGCCAGCAACAGCGCGCCACCGTCGCGCATGTTGGCTTTCAACACGCGATAGAACGCGTACCAGCTCGCCCCAAGCCAAACGAACAGCGCCGGCACGTAGGGAATAAGCGCAAGCGGCGCGCTCATGAGCAGCATCACCGGCGGATAGCTGTAGTGATAGCCACCGATCGCCGGACCGACGACGCTCTGTTCGAAGGCGTGAAAGGCATGGACGTCGTAGATTTCGGCGAGACGCCCGTGCAGCGTCAGGTAGGCGGCGGACCAGTAGTTGACGAAGTCGTCGCCAAAGGGACGCCCGTTGCCGTCGGTAAGATGATCCAGCGTTTGCGGCCACAAATTTATCAAGTAGCCGAGGGCCGCCGCTGCCACGAAGCAGCGCGCGAGCGTGATGGCGACCGGTGGGATGGAGGCAGTCCGCATCCTTAAGGATGTAACGAGACCGCGGTTAGGATTGGGTTAAACGGAGGTTACCGTCCACGCCGGACGCAGCAGTGACGAATTTGTGACATGGGTTCCGCCCGTGCACAGGCGCGAGAGTTGCCCACAACGCGCCGGCTCGCGCGCGTTTTATCGCGGCAGGCGTGTGAAATTTTGCTAGAAAAAACATCAACTGTGGAATTGAACAGGCGGCCAATGGCGCGCAGTCCTATCTATGCGGCAGGCGGAATTGTCTTGCGCGGGCGCTCGCCTGTGCTGATTGCCGTCGTGCAACGCAGCAAGGACGAAGCTTGGGTGCTGCCGCGCGGCAAGCTCAAGCGCGACGAAGACCCGGTGGCCGGCGCCCGGCGCGAGGTGGTGGAAGAGACCGGCCATCGCGTGCAGGTGCACGAATTCCTCGGCGCCATCACCTACCGCGCGCAAGGCCGCCCCAAGGTGGTTCAGTTCTGGCACATGCAGGCCTATGAGCGGCCGAGCCGCGATATCATGAAAGACATCATCGCAGTGGAATGGCTGCCGCTTGGCCAGGCCGTGCGGCGCCTGAGCTACCCGCTCGAGAAACTCTTTCTCCAGCATGCCGGCCGCCGCGTGGTGAGACACAAACGCAAAACCACCAAGCGGAAAAAGTCGCGGACGACGCGCAAATCCAAAACGACACGGCGTAAGGCCCGGCCGCCACAATCGCGGCGCAAAACGCGCGCGCACCCTCGCGATATGAGCACGCACGCACGCAGGTCCGAGACACACCAGCGCAAGGCGCCTGCGGCCAGCAAGAGCCGCTCGGTGCTGCAGCGCATGCTCGGCCGCCTCGGTGGCTGAACGGGCGGCGCCATATTTTTGCCGCAGGCCATTCGGGAATTTCGGCGCCGAACGGCGCTCATGCGGGCGATACCCACTCATTCAGCGCATTTCGGAACTTCCGGCTGTGTCCGCGCGTTTTTCCATCCGTCAATCGCAGGGTTGCGGCGGCGGCGCCGTTTAATAATTGCAATCAACGGATGGAGGATTGCCATGAGAAAGATCCTGATCGCCACTGCGGCGGCGGTGACGCTTGTGATCGCAACGGTCGCTGCTCCGCAACATGCCGAGGCGCGTTATGGGCGCAACGCGGCCATCATCGGCGGGCTGGTATTCGGCGCCTTGGCCGGCGCGGCGATTGCCAACGGTGGCTACTACTACGCTCCCGGCCCCTATTATTACCGGCCAGGCCCGGTCTATTACGGCCCGCGCTGCTACTGGAGCCGGCACCGCGTCTGGAACGGTTATCGCTGGCGCCGCGTGCGGGTTTGCGACTAATGCACGCATCAGTAACTATTTGAGCAGAGAAAAAATGAAATGCGGAAAGTCCGGACGTTTTCCGCTCAAATGGGCAGGGGGCTAGATCACAATTCGGACATATTGTCCCCTACCACTTTCAACACCGCTTTAACCGGCATAGTGTGGCACCCCTGATCGACTCCGGTCGACACCTGCACCCTGGAGGGAAATTCCCATGAAGAAAGCTTTTTTTGCGATCGCGGCAGCCGCGATCATTGCTGGGGGCACCGTTGCTGCACCCAAGCCCGCCGAAGCTGCAGGCGGCAGAAATGCACTTGCCATCGGCGCCGGCGTTCTCGGCGCGGCGATCATTGGCTCTACGATTGCCAATTCCCATGCGCGCGGCGGCTACGTGGTCTATGACGATTATGATCGTCCGGCGCCGCAGGGCTGCCGCCGCGGCTATTGGGCGCGCCAGCGTCTTTATAACCGCTATGACGAATTCGTCGGCTGGAGCAAGCCGCACTTCGTCTGCCAGCGCCGCTGGTAAGTTTCGCGTAACACGTTTGGGTGCATGATCCCCGCCGACTTATTCTGGTCGGTCTCAGGGGACATCCCATGCGAAAGATCATCGTTGCAATCGCCGCGGCCGGCATGCTGGCTGCGGCGTTGCCGTCTCCGGCGCAGGCCCGCTGCCATGGCTGCGGCATCGCCGCCGGCGCCGCCGCCGGGATTGCCGCCGGCGCGATCATCGGCTCGGCCATCGCGGGTGGAGGACCGGTCTATGCCGCCCCGCCGCCCCCGCCGCCGTCGGCGGTTTACTTCGATGACGATGACGCGCCGGTGTGCCACGTCGAGCGCCATCGCACCTGGGTCGACGGCTGGGGCTGGCGCTATCGCCGCGTCGAGGTCTGCGACTAGCCTTAGCGCCGCATGTGGCCGAGCACGGCCGCGCTCGGCCAGCAATCGACCTTGAGCCCGTTCTTCTTCTGATAGGCGCCGAGGGCGGCGCGGGTGAGCATGCCCGCCTTGCCGTCGATCTTGTCGCGGTAGAGCCCGAGCGCGGCGAGCCGGCGTCTGCATGGCCGCGACGTCGCGCGTCTTGAGCTGCCTGGCTTTGCTCCACGGATGCTCGAACGGCTTGCCGCCGGCGATGCGGTCGCTCAGGTGACCGACGAACAGCACGTAGAGATCGGAATAGTTGTAGTCCTTGAGCACGAAATAGTTCTTCGGCGTGAGAAAGCCCGGACCGTAAGTGCCTTCCGGCAACAGCAAGGATGCCGGCACCGCCAGCACCGACGGCGGCAGCGTGCGTCCGTAAGCCGGGACGAACCCGGCTTTGAGCCAATCGCCGATCGGCCGCGTGGTGTCAGGCGCGGCCGACGTACAATCAACCGTCTTCGGCACGCGCACCTCGATCGCCCAGGGCTCGCCCGCCTGCCAGCCCTTGCCGGCGAGCTGCTTGGCGGTGGAGGCGAGCGCGTCCGGCGCCGAGTGCCAGAGATCGGCTTTGCCGTCGCCGTCGAAATCGACGGCGTATTTGTAGAACTCTGACGGCAGAAATTGCGTGAGGCCCATGGCGCCGCCCCAGGAGGCGCGCATGTATTCGCGCGGCACGCCGTCCTGCATCATCTTCATCGCGTAGAGAAGCTCGTTGCGGAAGAGATCCTTGCGCTTGCCGGCATAGGCTTGCGTCGCCAGCACGCGCAGCGCGTCGTAGCTGAGCCGGTAGCCGCCATAGTCGGTCTCGCGCGCCCAGATCGCCAGCACGATGTTGCCGGGCACGCCGAATGTGCGCTCGATGCGCGCCAGCACGTCGCGATATTGCACGGCGTATGTCTTGCCGATCTTGGCCAGCCGATCGACGCGCGCCTCGCGCAGATATTCGCCCGGCGTCTGCACGAATTCCGGCTGGCCCGGCGGCGGCTTTTGCGGCGTTGCGGACACGGCGAGATCGGGCAGCGAATAATCCGGCTCCAGCCCTTTGATGGCGTTATCGAAGACGCGACGCGACACGCCAAGCGTCTGCGCGTCGGGCCACAAGGTTTGCAGCCATTGCTGGAAGGCGGCGTCGGCGACGGCGGGCGGCGCGCCGATGACCAGAAAGCAAACGCAAATCGCGAACAGCAATCGCATGCGTGTCATCATAGCATGCGCACGCGCGGACCCAACGGCGCCGGCGCGGCGAGCCGCGGCGGCGGCGCGACAGCGGCTTCGTCCGGTTGCCGCGCGGGACTTGGCGTTTCCGGCGCGGGACTTATCGCCTCCGTTGCCGCGTCCGCCGGCGTTTCCGTTGGCGTCTGCGTGTGGCGCCAGCGCGCCTGCGCGCGCGCGATCGCCGCCTCGATCTGCGGGCGGCGACAGCCCGGCGGCTTTCGCCGCGATTCCGGCGTGGATGGAAATCTTCGTCAGCTCGGGCAGCAGCGGCCAGAAGCGGGCGAAGCAATCGTTGGTCTCGCGCGCGCAGGCCCGCGCGCGCAGACAGCATTTGTGGCCGCAAGATCGCCAGAAGGACAGCAGCGAGCACACCGCGCGGCGCGCGCGCAGCTGCGCTTCGAGACGGGCGCGGCCATCATTCGGGTCGGGCCGTTTGCGTTTGGCGTGCTTTTGTTTTGCGGGCATGGGTTCTCCTTCTCGCGGCGCGATGGTGCAGGCGTTCGAGCTGTGGGAATTCAGGGGGCCCCGGTTTCAGGGCTGGCTTTCAAGTCCCTCGGGTTTTTCCGGCGCGACGGGAGCAACCCAACGCGCGCGAAGCGAGGGGGACGGAGCGCCGGTAAGCGCAACCAATCCTTTGTGGACGATCCCTTTTGCGGGGATCGCCGCGCCTGCCGGCGCTCCGTTGCGGCTCTGGCCTGGCGGCTTTGCCACCACGCTCAGCTCCAGGCCCGCGCTTCCTGGGACGCGGCTCCGACGGGCGTTACCCGGCTTCGGCCTGTCCCAGTCCAGCGAGCACCTCGCGGCGCGGTCGTAATGCCGCGCGGGCGGGGCCCCGGAGCCGCCCGGGCGCGGGGTAACGAGCCCCGCCCGCAGGCGCCGCACCCTCCCCCGCATCCCAAGGCGTTCCCATTGGGAAGCGCCCCTCGTGGGGAGGGTGAAAGGAATATATGCCTAGTCACTTTCGGTGTCAAGCGCTTTGGTATGTTTGTCCGTTGTTACCCCGATAGCCGACAAACTTGGGCGCAATTTTTTTGGCGTTAAGTGCCATTAGCGACCAACGCACCGCAGCATGGTCGGCACAAAAAGAAAGACCGCCAACGCGGCCGTCCTTCAGTGCCACACTAAGAATAACAATCAGGTGCGCGCTTGAGCCTTCCGCTTCCTGCGCCAGCCGAGCAGACCCAATCCGCCGAGGCCGGAGGCAAAGAGCGGAAGCGCCGCCGGCAGCGGGGTTGCGCCGGGAGCAGTCAACGACACCGTCAGGGTCTCGGGCGTCAAATAGATGAAATTGCTACCGCTGGTATGAAAGAGGCCAACCGCGGTGTCACCTGGCAAAACGGTATAGCTAAAGGCGCTGTCGATCGCGGCCGGCAGCCCGCTCGAAGCGCCGAGGGAATTGAAAATGTAAAAGTATAGATCAGCGGAAGCGGAAGCCACTTCGTTAGATTGTGCGGCAAAACCGGCGACCCCGCCGTCATTTCGGCCCGAAATGCTTCCAAAATAACTACCACCGATAAATTGACTGAATCCTGCGATGGTCAAGCTCGCCCCCATGGACGGGCTCACATCATGGGGCGGGCTGAAGGCACTACCTCCGTAGATGTGATTTAGCGTCGCAGATTGGAGGTTATAATTGTTTTGCCCGAAGGCCACGTCGAAGACGTAGCTGGCGGTATAGGCGCTGCCAGTCAGATCGGCGTTTACCGGTCCGAACAGACCGAGATTATCGACACCGCTAGACACCGTGCCGGTGTAGGTCACGTAGACGGTGACCGCATGACAAGGTGCTGCTGCGAACATAAACAACGATGCAACAAGGCCGAGCAGTTTCCCCTTCATGAAATCGCCCCCAAAAAAATCGCCGGCCGCTCAATGCCCAAAGCGCGCCAGCAATCTTCTTTCCTCGCCACGGCGTAAATTCTCCATAAACGTTATCTCGGTCGTCAAGCGTTGGGTTGTGCCGGTTTTATCTAAGCAATTCATACGTGTACAAGCAATTTGGTGCCGTGGTGCCGAAAAGCGCTTAACCCTTGGTCGAAGACGCTGCATAGGCCCCCCTGCCGCAGCGCACCTATTGCGGCCTGCAATGTCGCTCATGGGTCATTCGCGACCTAGCCATTGAGGCTCAACGCCGATGTTTGTCCGTTGTTGTCCCAATAGCCGACAAACTTGGGCGCAATTTTTTTGGCGTTAAGTGCCATTAGCGACCAACGCACCGCAGCAAACAGCACAACCAGCACAAACAGAAAGACCGCCAACGCGGCGGTCTCTCCGAAATTCGATCAGTTGTTTTGATCAGGCAGCTGCGGCAGCAGCAGCCTTCTTCTTCCTGCGCCAGCTGAGCAGACCGAATGCGCCGAGGCCAGACGCGAAGAGTGGGAGTGCAGCTGGCAGCGGCGTTTCAGATACGTCCGATCTGAACTGAACCGTCAAATCCGACAATCCAGTAGCAACCGATTGGAACTGTCCGGTTTCAAAAATGTCTTCCGCAATCTTGGGCTTTTTTAAGATGCCCGCCTCATCGGTGGAATCACTCAAGAAATCAATGATCACACGAACATTAGTGCCATTTATAGTTGGATCTAACGTAGTGAGTATAATTCGCAGCGTATCGCTGAGCACGAGTGGGTCACTGTTTGGTTCATATATGGCGTAACTAATTACGGTTGTTAAACCCGGTCTCCCTACAACAACGTCGGCGGACAAAAATTCAAATTCAAGGCCTACATAGCCCAGAATACCGACGCCCTCTTGTTGGACAGTTTGCGAAGTGAGTTGAGCGTCAGTCGTAAAAGACAGTAAGTCCGTCAAATCATCAATCGATACGGATACGGCGGCAGCAGGGCGCGACAAACACAGACACGTTGCCACTCCCATGGTCACATACACGAACTTCCGCCCAATGCTTTGCACATTCATTGAAGCACCCAAAAAAGCTCAAGCCGCCCAACGGCGGTCAGCAATTTCTCTTCCGCGCCACAGCATAGACCCTGCAATGGCGCCTTTCGCTCGTCAAGCGGGGCTTGTGTCCGGATAGGTTTCAACTTCCCATATGCACGCTAACAATGTAGTGTAGCGGCCCTGCAATGGACGTCCCGCCAGTCCAGCAATTCCGCTCAGCAATGTCGCTCATGGGTCATAAGCGGACATTGTGACGCGCCTGCGCCGTGTCCGCTCTGCCCCCGAAAGCGGTCATCGGCTGCGTGCTGACGCAAGTCACTTCACCGCGAAAACTTCTTGTACTTCAGCCGGTGCGGAATGACGCTGTCGGTGCCCAGCCGCCGCATCGTGTCGGCCTCGTCGTCCTTGCAAGTTGCCCTCGAACCATTCGACGGGGCTGTCGCCTTCGATCTTCAAGTCCTTCCTTTTGGAAATGTCGTCGCGCCCGGCTCAATTCGCACCCAGGGCTGCGCGGAGTTGGTCCAAATATGATCGTTGGGCTTCAGCCATGACTTATCGTCGAGAGTGCCGGCCTTGATAATGATTGCGCCCGGCAGAGCCTCCGTCTCGGTCGCAAGTGATGACCCGCAATTTGGGCAGAACTTTCGCGACAGGGATCTCCCGCTCTCGCCTTTGTCAGCATAGGACGCGAGACTTTGTCCCTGCCACGTCAAACTGGGCGATGGAACGACCACATTCACCGAGAATGCCGAGCCAGAGACTTTTTGACAGTGGGTGCAGTGGCAAATTGCCGTTCCCAACGGTTCGGCATTGCACTCGTAGCGCACCGCACCGCAAAGGCAGCCACCAGAGATTTTTGGCATCGCTTTCGCTCCACCTAATTACCGCGAAAACTTCTTGTCCTTCAGCCGGTGCGGAATGACGCTGTCGGTGCCCAGCCGCCGCATCTTGTCGGCCTCTTCCAGCACGTAGGGCGCAATAGCAAAGCGTATTGCGCCAGTTCATATTGTTCACTGGCGGATTACGCTTCGCTCATCCGCCCGACGCGCTAACCGACTTGGGCATGCGGTCGTTTGGATCGCGTACGACGACCCTGTCTTCGAATCCAAACCTATTCTGTCGGTCCGCTGCTCCCTTCCCGGGCCGGGGGCATGATGAAATCGGCGAATAATGTCCGCTCCGGGTCATTGGCGACCCAGAAATTTGGCACCGATGGCGTGCCATGTCGGCTGTTAGTCCAATAGCCGAAAAGCCGAGGTGCGCTCGCTCAGAAAATTACTTTCTCTTTGTCTTGCCTGCTGCGCATCTACTTTCGCATGTGGTGGAGCACATGCTTTTGTTGTAGGCCGATGCGCAACGCTTTGAACAAATTTGATAGCAACTGGCTGCATACGTGGATGATGAAAACGACATCAGCAGCAAAACGGTGCCGACGATTGAAATCGATCGCATGATTTGCCCCCTATTTTCTGTTCACCTTTCAGCGCAAGGAATTCGTATTTCTCGCGACGCTATAAATTTCGCGTAAACACAACTTTTTTGTCAAGTGATGGCCGAACGACTTTGCCAGCACAATAAATCGTGCGTGTGCAAACAATCGGTGAAACAAAAGCACTGCGCAGGTCTATCGGCGGTGCTGACCTGACCGGGACGCCGTATCGTTTGTCCGCTTCGGCTCATTCGCGAACATTTTGCACTGCACACGCCATCTCCGCTCTGCCCCCGAAAGCGGTCATCGGCTGCGTGCTGACGCAAGTCACCTCGCCGCGAAAACTTCTTGTACTTCAGCCGGTGCGGAATGACGCTGTCGGTGCCCAGCCGCCGCATCGTGCCGGCCTCGTCGTCCTTGCAAGTTGCCCGCGAACCATTCGCCGCGGCTGTCGCCCTCGAACGAGAGGATGTGGTTGGCGGCGCGGTCTTCTGACGTCCGAGCGGTGGGGGATCAGGGTGCCCGGCGCGCGACGCGCGGGGCTGGTTCAGCTTTCTCGCTTCTTTGTTCCGGCGCGAATTGGGCAGGCCCAACGCGCGCTTGCGGAGTTGGTTCACGCTCCTCGGAGGAGAGGGTGAAGTGGACCATTTGCCTATACGCGTGCGCATGTCAGCCGAGACAAGCGATCCGACACCTAACCGGGAACTTTGCGCGCAGCGGCGAATTGAGTCCCCGCTTCAGCGTGAACTGATCCGCCGACAAGAGGGGCTGGGACGACATGATCACCGAAACCGAAAATCTGACGCTGGATGACGCGTCATCTGCCGTTAGCTGGAAAGCCATTCTTGCCGGCACAGTTGCCGCGGCCGCGATCACGTTGCTCCTGGTCGCATTCGGCGTGGGAGTCGGCTTTTCCGTGGTGTCCCCATGGTCAGACCAGGGAATTTCCGCGACCACCTTCACGGTCGCCGCCGGCGTTTATCTGATCGTCATGGCAATGATCCCGGCGACGATCGGCGGATACATCGCCGGCCGGCTGCGCTCACAATGGCGCTCGGTCCACGAACATGAGAGATACTTTCGCGATTCGGCGCATGGTTTCCTGGTTTGGGCGCTCGCAACCGTCCTGGTTGCCGCGTTCCTCAGTGGCGCCATCACAAATATTCTCTCGGGCGCCGGCACCGCGGTGTCCGCGGCGGCAGGCGCCGCTGCGTCAGCCGCCGGTGCGTCAGCCAATGAGCAGGTCGATCGGCTGCTGCGACGCGCGCCGCAAGATACTGCTGCCGCACCAACCGCGGCTGCGCCGGCCATGACCCAGCAACAGGGAGCGGTTACAGCCAGTCCCTCCGCGGGCGACGGTAACCGGCGCGTCGACCGGCGCGAGATCGCGCGGATCATGACTCCGGCGCTGCGCAAGGGCGGCGCCGTCTCCGACGCCGACAAAAACTATCTTGCGCAAGTCGTCGCGGCCAATAGCGGCCTGACGCAAGCGCAGGCGCAAGAGCGCGTGTTGCAGACCATTGCGCAGGCGAAATCCGAGGCCGACGCGGCGCGCAAGTCAGCGGCGAAGTTTGCGCTCTGGCTAGTGGCATCCATGCTTGCCGGCGCATTGGCGGCGAGCCTTGCCGCGATCGAAGGCGGCAGCCTGCGCAATCGCGAATGGTATCTGGCGGCGAAATAATCGCACCAAACAATCAGGAGTTCATCATGCCGATCTTGCTCTGGTTACTGGGCGTCCCCGTCAGCCTCATCATCTTGCTGATGATCCTTTGACGGATAGGCGACCGGCTGGCGCAATGGCCAGCGGGATACCCCCGACTGACTTATCAATTCGTTGTTGAGGAGGCTCTCATGGGCTTTGGACGAGGTGCATTGCTGTGGCTGCTCGGCGTTCCGCTGCCGATCATTCTGCTGCTGGCGCTGTTCATGCATCACTAAGGCGGCGGAGGCGCGCCACGCCGCAGCGTCTTTGTCGAACCGTCGCAACGAAAACGCGGCGCCTGTCAAGAAATAAACCGGCGAAGGAACCTAGCTCCTCACCGGAACGTTGCCACCCGACTTAACCCCGTGAGGAACACAATGACAAAAGAACCGAAGCAACTTGATGAACTTTTTCACGACACACTCAAAGACATCTATTTCGCGGAAAAGAAAATTCTCGCGACACTGCCCAAGATGGAGAAGGCGGCGCAAGCGCCCGAACTGAAAAAGGCATTCGCCAAGCACAAAACCGAAACCGAGGGCCATGTTGCGCGGCTCGAAAAAGTATTTGCCGCGATCGATGAGAAGCCGCAAGCGAAAAAATGCGACGCCATCGTCGGCATCACGGACGAAGGCGCCGAGATCATGAAGGAATACAAGGGATCGCCGGCGCTCGATGCGGGCCTGCTCGCCGCCGCGCAGGCGGTCGAGCACTACGAAATTTCGCGCTACGGCACCATGAAAACCTGGGCGACGGAACTCGGCCTCGATAGCGCTGCGCGACTGCTCGACCAGACTTTGCAAGAAGAAAAGAAAACCGACGAAGCTTTGACCAAGATTGCCGAGACTGTGGTCAATCAGGAGGCCGAAGCGGCGTAAGGCTTCGCGGCAAATCGGGCAAGCGACCGGCTGAGCCTCACGCTCTCTTCGGCCGGAACAACCACTCCGGTCAGGGCTTTATAGATTGTGAGTGCGCGTGACGCGCGAATGTCAAAAGACATAACCATAAGGAGACTGCAACATGGACTGGAATCGCGTTGAAGGAAACTGGAAGCAGGTCAAGGGCAAGGTCAAGGAGAAGTGGGGCCAACTGACGGATGATGATCTCGACAAGATCGGCGGCCAACGCGACCAGCTCGAAGGCAAGATCCAGGAGCGCTACGGCTTCGCCAAGGATCAGGTGAAGAAGGACGTCGACGACTGGGCCAAAGCCCAAGGCTGGTAAAATTCCATGCCGGCATAAAGCCGCGGGGAGCCAACGGCTCCACGCGGCCTCTTTGCGCCTGAGGCGGCGCGCATTGGCGCCGAACGCCCGGTTGCCAAGGGAGGCCTGAGCGCATCAAAAGCCTCAAGCGAGACGCCCGCTGTCGCTAAAGCGTCGGTGTGTTCCTTAGGATGAGTTGAGCGCGAAAACTTTTTAACCGGTGCGGAATGACGCTGTCGTGCCCAGCCGCCGCATCTTGTCGGCCTCGTCGTCCTTGCAAGTTGCCCTCAAACCATTCGATGGGACTGTCGCCCTTGAAGGCGAGGATGTGGGTGGCGATGCGGTCGAGAAACCAGCGGTCGTAGCGCCTCTCTCTAGGCGCGCGCACGCGCCGCGCCGATTGGATATGAAGATGGCGCACGTACCCCGCATTCAATCCGGCCGCAGGTAACGCTCCAGCTCCCGCCGGTAGCCGAGCATCATGGCGACCGGAGCCAGCAACCGCGACTCCAAATTCGTCTTGCGCGAGGCAGACCTTATGCTCCGGTGGAAATAGCGATGCAGGATGGCGCGTCGAAGCAGGCTCGGCATCCCCACCGCATTGGTCTTTCCATCATTTGCCCACCCAATCAGGACTTCAAAGAACTCCTGCATTTGCAGCGCCGGGCGGTATTCTTCAATCGCATGAACCTCGTCGTCCGTATCGTTTCGCTGGAAGTGCAAGACCCCGGCCGGGATTGTCACCGTCTCTCCGGCCTTAATGTCCCGGTCAACGCCGTCAAGCGTGCAGGTGAGCGTTCCCGACATGACATTGATCGTCATCTCCTGGTTCGGATGCGAATGCACATCCGCAATGGCGGCATGTGGCGACATCCGATAACTCATTTGAAACAGTTCGCCTTGGGTCTCGCGCGCGGTTTTCAGGACGGTGATCGTCTCGCCGGTCTTCGGATTTCGAAGCGTTCGGGCGCCCATGACATCCTCCACGCGGCATTTCGGCAGACGCTGGCCGGATACTCCAGAATGCTATTGAAAATCGACATCGCTGCCAATGCGCCGATTGAGGCACGTCCCGGCGGCGAACCGGCCGGCAATCCCCTCCTTGCAAGCCGCGACTACCGCGAAAACTTCTTGTACTTCAGCCGGTGCGGAATGACGCTGTCGGTGCCCAGCCGCCGCATCTTGTCGGCCTCGTAGTCCTGGAAGTTGCCCTCGAACCATTCGACGTGGCTGTCGCCCTCGAAGGCGAGCATGTGGGTGGCGATGCGGTCGAGGAACCAGCGGTCATGGCTGATGATGACGGCGCAGCCGGCGAAATCCTCCAGCGCCTCTTCCAGCGCGCGCAAGGTGTCGACGTCGAGATCGTTGGTCGGCTCGTCGAGCAGCAGGAGGTTCGCGCCCGAGCGCAGCATCTTGGCCAGATGCACGCGGTTGCGCTCGCCGCCCGACAGCGTGCCGACCTTCTTCTGCTGGTCGGCGCCCTTGAAGTTGAACGAGGCGCAATAGGCGCGACTGTTCATCTCCTTCTTGCCGAGCAGGATCATGTCGTTGCCTTCGGAGATTTCCTCCCACACCGTCTTCTTGCCGTCGAGTGAATCGCGCGATTGATCCACATAGCCAAGGTGCACGCTTTCGCCGATCTTGATGGTGCCCTGGTCGGGCTTTTCCTGGCCGGTGATCATGCGGAACAACGTGGTCTTGCCGGCACCGTTGGGGCCGATGACGCCGACGATGCCGCCGGGCGGCAGCTTGAAGGTCAGGTCCTCGATCAGCAGATTGTCGCCGAAGCCTTTGGTGAGGTGGTCGAAATCGACCACGTGCTGGCCGAGCCGCTCGGCCACCGGAATGGTGATCTGCGCCACGGTGTTGGTCTTGGCGTTGGCGATCTTGAGCAGGTCTTCGTAGCGCTGGTAGCGCGCCTTCGATTTCGCCTGGCGCGCCTTGGGCGAGGACGAGATCCATTCGCTCTCGCGCGCCAATGTGCGCTGGCGCGCCTCGTCCTCGCGGCTTTCCTGCTCGAGGCGCTTTTGCTTCTGGTGCAGCCACGACGTGTAGTTGCCCTCGTAGGGAATGCCGCGGCCGTGGTCGAGCTCGAGGATCCAGCTGGTGACGTTGTCGAGGAAGTAGCGGTCGTGGGTGACGATCAGGATGGCGCCGGGATAGTTGCGCAGATGGCCTTCCAGCCAGTTCACGCTCTCGGCATCAAGATGGTTGGTCGGCTCGTCGAGCAGCAGCAGATCGGGCGCATCGAGCAGCAGCTTGCACAGCGCCACGCGGCGGCGCTCGCCGCCCGAGAGCGTGGCCACATCGGCGTCGTCGGGCGGGCAGCGCAGCGCGTCCATCGCCAGATCGACCTGGCTGTCGAGGTCCCACAGGTTCTTGGCGTCGATCTCGTCCTGCAGCTTGGCCATCTCGTCGGCGGTTTCGTCGGAATAGTCGGCGGCGATCTCGTTGTAGCGGTCGAGCAGCGCCTTCTTGGCGGCGACGCCTTCCATGACGTTCTCGCGCACCGTCTTGCCCGGATCGAGCTGCGGCTCCTGCTCGAGGTAGCCGACGCGGGCGCCCTCGGCGACCCAGCCTTCGCCGGTGAAGTCGGTGTCGAGGCCGGCCATGATGCGCAGCAGCGTCGACTTGCCGGAGCCGTTGACGCCGAGCACGCCGATCTTGGCGTCCGGATAGAAGGACAGATGGATGTTATCCAGCACCTTCTTGGAGGGCGGATAGGTCTTGGACAGACCCTGCATGTGGTAGATGAATTGGCGCCCGTTCATTGACGTCTAAGACCTTGATAATTTTGGTTGAATTCCGCCCGGCGCGCGCGACGCTTGAGCTGAGGCGGTGGCGGGAATTAGGCCGCTGATGTAGCGAGCGTGCGCGCAAAGGGCAAGCGCGGTGCCCGCCGCCCCGCCGCGTCAAGCAGCCGGTAAATTTTTAGAAAGGTTGTTTGCAAATTTTCTGGGACGCGGACGCCATATCGCCCCGACTTTAACCCCTCGCGCACGGCGCTTCGCTAGTTTGAACGTGGCCGCCCGATCCCGCGACCAAGAACCATGCGGACGAGAAACGTCCGTTGCCCGCGAAAGTATCGCGTCATGACCCGCGCCCTGTTAGCCATCTCCGGTTCCGCCACCCTGCCGCGGCCCCTGCTCAGCCTCGGCCACGCCGTCGACACGGTCTGGCACCGGCTCAGCGTCCGCCTCTTTCATCACTACCGGCCGGAACGGCACTATATGCGCGGGCCCGGCCCCGCCTGGCACGCCAAGAACCATCCTGCCGCCTAAGACCCCCGTCTTGTGATCGCGACCGGCCTGTGGTTGATCCGCTCCGTGCGGGCGCGCGCGCCCGTTGAACGATAGGGACGCGCCATGGGCCTGAAGGCAGCCATCCTCGACGACTACCAGAACGTGGCGATGCGCTATGCCGACTGGTCGAGCCTCGCCAAGGACGTCGAGATCACCGTCTTCAACACGCCGTTCGCCGGTCCGGACGCGGCGATCAAGGCCTTGCAGGGTTTTGCCATCGTCGCCGGCATGCGCGAGCGCACGCCCTTCCCGCGCAAAGTGATCGAGGCGCTGCCCGACCTGAAGCTGCTGATCACCACCGGCATGAAAAACAACGCCTTCGACGTGAAGGCGGCGGCCGAACGCGGGGTCACGGTCTGCGGCACCGGCACGGTCGGCACGCCGACCACCGGCATCGTCTTCGGCCTGATGCTGGAACTGACCCGCCGCATCGGCTTCGAGAACGCCCGCATGAAGGCGGGCGAGCCGTGGCAGGTGACGATCGGCCGCGATCTCGAAGGGCTCACCCTCGGCATCGTCGGCCTCGGCAGGCTCGGCCAGCGCTCGGCGGCGGTCGGCAAAGCGTTCGGCATGAACGTGATCGCCTGGAGCCCAAACCTGACACCGGAGAAGGCCGCAGCCGGCGGCGCCCAATACGCAACGCGCGAGGCCCTGTTCGCCCAATCCGACTTCGTCACCATCCATCTGGTGCTCAGCGAGCGCTCGCGCGGGCTGATCGGCGCCGCCGACATCGGCCGCATGAAGAAGGACGCTTACCTGATCAACACCGCGCGCGCGCCGATCGTCGACCAGGCGGCGCTGCTGACGGCGCTGCAGGCCAAGACGATAGCCGGCGCCGGCCTCGACGTGTTCGAGACCGAGCCGCTGCCGCTCGACCATCCCTATCGCAAGCTCGACAATGTCGTGCTGACGCCGCATCTCGGCTATGTCAGCGAACAGAATTACAAGAAATATTTTCCCGACATCGTGGAAGACATCCGCGCCTTCCTCGACGGCAAGCCGGTGCGGGTGATCGCGCCGTAACAGGCGGCGTCAGCGGCCCTTCTTTTTCTTGATGTCTTCGGTTCCGGTGATGCCTGGATTGAAGGACGGCGGATCGCTGGCCGGGAAGCTTTCGTCGGAGCTGACGACGACCTCGTCTTCTTCCCGCTCGATGCGCTCCCGTTCCTGTTGGGCGTGGTCTTTCGGCTTTTCCATCGGTCGCTCCTTGGCAGAACCTATGGAAATGAAATCCGCGGGACGCGATAAAGGTTCCATGAGCAGACGGCATGCCGGTCTCGCGGCCGGTAAAATGCGCCGCCAAGCCTTACAGATCCTGCCTGATCCAGGCGTCCTGCACGGTCTCGACCCAGTTGCCGACGTTCCAGTCGCCCCAGGCGCCGAGCCCGCCCAGTTCATCCGGCCCGCAATAGACCGGCACATGCACGACCGAGAGTCCGTTGTGCGCATGCGCGGATTTCAACGCGGCGCGCAACGTTTCGGCATTGTCGCCGCCGGAGAGCGCCAGCACGCCGGACACCGCCGAGGCCAGCCGCACATAGTCGACCGCCACATGATCGTTGGTGCGGAAGTCATGATTGTACTGCGCGAGCTGAAGGCCGGAGATGGCGGCCATGCGGCGGTTGTCGAAGATCACGATTGTGCCGCGCACCTTGTGCTCGACGGCGTCGATCAGAACCTGCGGGTTCATCATGAAGGAGCCGTCGCCGGTAAAGGCGATCGTGTAGCGTGGCTTCTCGGCCAGCGCTGAACCGAGCAGGGCGCTGACGGCGAAGCCCATATAGGACGCGCCGCTCTCGGTGAAAGTGTCGCCGGTCTTGTCGTCCTCGACGATCTGGAAGCCGTTGGCCTGCACGTCGCCGGCATCGAACAACTTGGCGGCATCGACCTGCTTGGCGAAATCGGCGACGACCTTGATGGCGGCCGGTTGCGGCAGCACCGGCTTCTGCCAGGCCTCGTCGCGCAAAGGACCGCAGGCATAGCGCCTGGCCTTGTAGTCGGCCCATTCCTTTTTCTTGGCGGCGCAGGCTTTCAGCCATGCGGCCTTGTTACCGGCGGCGCCCAACTTTTCGAGTTTGGCGGCAAGCCGCTCCGCCACCACACCGATGTCACCGACGAGCGCGGTCGTGTTGTTGTAGTGGGTGGCGTCGGCAAAATCGCCGTTGATATTGATGACCGTCCGCGCGTTCTTGTAGCCGATGCCGGAGCAGTCGGCCTGGCAGACCGCGCGCGAGCCGATGACGACCAAGACTTCGGCTTCGCCCATCGCATAGTTGCCGCTGATCGAGCCTTTCGAACCGCCGACATGCATGTTGAGCGCGTGCGCGTCCGGCAGCACGCCGGTCGCGCCGGGCGAGAGCACGACGGCGGCGCCCGAAGCGTCCGCCAGCCGGCGCACCGCCGCATCGTGGCCGCGGGTGCCGCCGCCGGCCTTGATCGCAACTTTGCTCGCTTTGGCGATCGTCGCGGCGGCCACATCGATCGCGGTGTCGTCGGCGGGCGCGAGCTTGGGCAAGTCAGGCCGCGCCGGCAGTGCCGCCAGATTGACGGTGACGCGCGCGGGCTGCGTGTTGAGCGGCAGCAGCAGATAGAACGGGCCGGCGCGATAGGGATGGTTGACGCACAAGGCACCACGGCGCAGCGCGTCGCGCACGGCGCCCGGCGTGTGCAGCACGTAAGACTGGCCGAGGATCGCGGTCAGGCGGCCGAACGCGCCCTGTTCCTCCTTCGGCACCTGCTGCATGTTGTAACCTTCGCCGAGCGTCGTCTCGTCGCCATAGATGTGATAGACGCCGACGCCATTCGACGCCGCCGCCAGCGAGCCGGCAAAGGCCTGCAACGCGCCCGGTCCGATCGAGGTAATGACGGCGGACAGCTCACCGTATTGCCAGCGCAGCGCGGTCGCGGCATGCGCCATCTCGACCTCGTTGCGGCAGTTGATCGTGCGCGTTGCGCCTTCGTCCTCGTAGATGCGCAGCACGTTGCCGAGATCGGTCGAGCCGTGGCCGAAAATGGCGAAAAATTTGCGCACGTCCTGCTTGGCGAGACCGAGCACCAACGCTTCCGACAGCGTGACGTCGACGAGCTTTTCCAACGTGCCTTGGCCTAGCGCCGCCTCGACGCCGCCCGCCTTGGCAACGGCGCGCGCGCGCGCGCGCATCAGCCGGTCGGTTTCGCTGTCGTTCGCCCGCGTCAACACGTCTTCGGTCTCCTATTCCGCCGCCTGCTCCGCCGCTTGCACGGCCTGCGCCTTGTTGCGCGCATTGCTCCAGATCTGCAGCACGATCACGATAAGCGCCAGCGCGAAGAAAAACATCGCGGTCGGCGAGGTGTAGAAAATGCTCAAACGCCCTTCCGACATGATGATGGCGGTGCGGTACTGGCTTTCCAAGGTCGGCCCAAGCACCAGCCCGAGCACGACGGGCGTCACCGGAATGCGCGCGCGCAGCAGCAGGTAGCCCATCAGTCCGCAGGCGGCGAGCGTATAGACGTCGAAGACGGAATCACGAATGGCATAAGAGCCGATCACGCACATCACGATGACGGCGACCGACAGGATATGCGGCGGCACCAACAGGATTTTGACGAACAGTCGCAGGCCGAACAACTGCACCACCAGGATCACGACATAGGCAAGGATAATCGCGAGATAAATGCCGTAGATCTCGGTCGGGTGCTCGCGGAACAACATCGGTCCCGGGAACAGACCGTGGATCAGCAGTCCAGACAGAATGACAGCGGTCGCCGGATCGCCCGGGATGCCGAGACTCAACAGCGGAATGAAGGTGCCGCCGCTCACGGCGTTGTTGGCGGTTTCCGGCGCGATCACGCCTTCCTCGATGCCCTTGCCGAAGCGCGCTTTGTCCTTGGAGAAGCGGCGGGCATTGTCGTAAGCGAGGAATGCGCCGATTGGCCCCGAAGCGCCGGGGATGGCGCCGATCACCGTGCCGATGAGCGACGAGCGCACCATCACGCTGAAGGCGCGCCGCATCAGCGCGAGCGAGGGCAATTCAATCCGTGCGTCCTGCGGATCGGCCTTTTTCTGTAGGCCGGCGCGATAGATCGAGAAAGTCTGGATGATATGCGGCACGGCGAACAGACCGATCATCGCCACCACCAGATTGACGCCTTGCTGGAAGGTGACCGTGCCGAAGGTGAGGCGCTGGTCGCCTGAAATCTCGTCGAGCCCGATGGTCATCAGCATCAGGCCGAGCACGCCGGCAATCAGCCCGCGCACCAGCGATTTCTCGGCGAGTCCGCAAATGGTCGACATGCCAAACACGACCAGCGCAAAAATTTCCGCCGGGCCGAACTTGATCGCCAGCCGCGAGACCAGATTGACCGACACCACCATGATGAACAGGCTGAACAGCCCGCCGACGGTGGAACTGATGACGGCGAGGCCGAGCGCGAGGCTGGCCTTGCCCTGCTTGCGCATGGGATAGCCGTCGAGCACCGTCGCCGCCGCCGAGGGCGTACCGGGCACGCCGATCAGGATGGCCGACACCGAGCCGCCGGTCATGCCGCCGACATAGGTCCCGACCAGCAGGGCCACCGCCGGCATGGTGTCGGCGCCGAAGGTGAGCGGCAGCACCAGCGACAGCGCCATCGTGTAAGTGAGACCCGGGATGGCGCCAAAGACGAGCCCAATCACCGTGCCGAAACCGACGGCCGCGAGCACACTCGGCTCGAACACCAGCGGAAGGGCGTTGATGAAGGCGTCCATTGGCTTGCTTATTTTTGTTTGCGCATGATCGGCTCCGAAAACCGGTCGCCACTTTTCGGGATCATGCGCTAAAAATAAATCGTGATGATTTCGCCCGGCGGCAGATAGGTGCCGAGCAACTTGCCGAACACCAGATAACAGCCGAGCGAAAGGCCGATCGCCATGCCGGCGATCAGCACCGGTGACTTGATGCGCAAGCCAAAAATCAGAAACGCGGTGACGACGGCCGCGGTCGAGGGAATGAAGCCGAACGGCTCGAGCAGCATTCCGTAGACGACGAGGCCGCCGATCGTCATCGCCACCGCGATCCATTCGCGCGGCAGGGCGGCATCAAATTCCGATTCGTTGTCCGGCCCCGGCGCCGGCTGCCGATAACTCTGAACCAGCAGCAGCAACGAGAGGCCTGCCAGCACATAGCCGAAGAACAACGGAAACGCGCGCGGGCCCGCTTCGCCGCCCTGGCCGGGCGTGATCGTCTGGTAGACGAACACGATCCACACCAGGGCGACTGCAAGCAGGACAGCACCGGAAATCCGGTTGCGCAGATTTTCGGACATCACGCGTCAGCCGTTGTTGACAACCGATCGCATCAGCTCTTCGGCGCCTTCTCCAGGCCGAGGCCCTTCATGATCTTGTCGAGCCGATCATTGTCCTTGACGATGAGCTTTTCGAAATCTGCATGGTCAAGAAACTTCACATCGGCGCCCAACTTGGCGAGGGTGGCCTTGAACGTCGGTGACTCGGCCGCCTTTTTGGCCGCCTCCTGCAGCTTCATGATGACCGCCGGCGGCGTGCCCTTGGGGGCCGCCAGGCCGCGCCACATGGACAGTTCGACGTCGACGCCTTCTTCCTTGGCCGTCGGCACGTTGGGGAACGCGGAGAGCCGCTCGCCCGCGGTCATGGCGATGAGGCGGACTTCGCCGGCCTTCAGGAACGACACGAATTGCCCGGGGAACTGCACCGCGACGTCGAGCCGGCCGGCCACCAGTTCGGGCGGCACCTTGCCGACACCGCCGAGCGGCACGTAGATCACCTTGTCGCCGATGCCGAGCGCATCGAAAATCGCGGCCGCGGTAACGTGCGTGAAGGAACCCTTGGCGGCGGTACCGACCTTGAGTTTGTTGGAGGACTTTTTCGCCGCAGCGGCGATGTCCTTCAACGTCTTGTAGGGACTGTCGGCTTTCACGGCGACCACCAGCGATTCATTGGTGATGCACGCGATCGGCGCGAAGTCCTTGTAGCTCAAATCCATGTTGCCGCGCAGATGCGACGTGCTGATCGAGTTGGAATTCCACACGATCGCGTAGCCGTCGGCCGGTTGGCTGCCGACATGCTTGTAGCCGACCGCGCCGCCGGCGCCCGGACGAAACACCGGTACCACCGGCTTGCCGAGCGTCTTGCTCATCTCATCGGCCAGCACCTGGGCGATGGTCTTGGCGGTGGAACCGAACAGCACGGTCATCTGGACCGGCTTGTCGGGAAACTCCGCCCGCGCCGCGCCGATCGGCGCCAGCAGCAAGCCTGCGACGGCGGATGCCGCCGCGGCCAGCCGAATACCCAGTCTTTGCTTTTTCATGATCTTGTTCCTCCCGTTTGTTCGTTTTGCTTTGTCGTCGGTTTATTCCGCCGCCTCGCGATGGACGGCGGTCGTGCGCTGCTCGCCGTGCACCGGTAGCGCGGCTTGCGCCGCGTTGGAGAGCACCCAGGCGTCGCGGATGACGCGCTTGGCGTTGGCGAGGATGATGTCGGACGTTTCGCCGGCCAGCACGGGACGCACTTCCGCGCTGACGATCGGGCGCTTGGCCTGCTTGAAGAAGCCGTTGTCCTCGAGGATGTCGAAGAAGGCGGTGACTTCCTCGGTGTCGATCTCGCCGCCCGGCACGCCGAAGCGCGGCTGGATGTCGCCATAGGCCGGGTGCTTGCGGTCGCGGAACGCGCAGTTTCCGAGATGGACCGAATAGAGATAGTCCTTGATCACCGGGATCGCCTCTTCGGCCTTCTCGTTGAGCAGCGGGAAGTGCGAGAGGTCGGCGAGCAGGCCGAAGTTCGAATAGTCGGGCGCGATCGCGTTGGCGATGTCGACCGCGTCGGAGAAGTGGCCGATCAGATTCATCTTGTCGATGTCGCGGTCGAAAATCTTGAGCGTGAAGTTCATCGACCCTTCTTCCTTGCCGTACTCCAAAATCTGATGGAGCGAGTCGATGAGCAGCTTCTTGGCCTCTTCGCGCCTGGCGTCGCCCGGGTCCTTGCCGGCGATGATACGCACGACTTCGGCGCCGAGATCGTAGGCTTCGTCAATGCAGTTCTTTACCGCGTTGATCGCCTTGTTGCGCTCGCTCGCCTCGAAGGCGTTGAGGTTGAGCTTGTTGCCGAGGATGCGCGGCTGCGTGGCATAGGCCACCGACAGATGCGCCTGGTCGAGCAGCATGCGGCAGGTGTTGCGCTCGCGGTAATCCTTCATCCAGCCGACTTCGACGGCGGTCCAGAAATCGTCGGCGCAAATCTTTTCCAGCGTGGCGGCGAGCGGCCCTTCGCCGGTTTCCAGTCCGGGGAAGGCTTTGAAGTGCACCACGCCCACCCGCATTTTCTGGTACATGCTGATCGTCATCGATGTTTCTCCCTCTCGCGCTATCCAATAAAGTTTCGAGTTCTTTGCCGTGTCGTTACAAGTGCTCATTTTGCCGCGCGCCGTCACTCGGCGGCGTGCGCGGCCTCCTCCATTTCCTTTTCACGCAGCGCCGTGCGCACCTTTTCCGGCGTCGCCGGAAGCTCGGTGATGCGCACGCCGACCGCGTCGTAGATCGCGTTCATGATCGCTGGGATCGTCGGCACCATGGCCGGCTCGCCGATCGCTTTCACGCCTAGCGGCCCGATCGGATCGGGGTCTTCGACGATGATCGAGTTGATGCGCGGCACATCGAGCGACGTCGGCAAAATGTATTTGGCAAAGCCGGGCGTTGAGGTGTGGCCCTGGTCGAGCTTGTAGTCCTCCATCAGGCCCTGGCCGAGCGCCTGCACCACGCCGCCTTCGATCTGGCCTTCGACGCCTTGCGGATTGACGGCGCGGCCGACGTCATGGGCGGCCCAGATGCCGAGCACCTGCACTTCACCCGTGACGGTGTCGACTTCGACCTCGGCCACTTGCGTGCCGAAGACATAGGCCTGCCAGGGCCGGCCCGAACCGTCGACCGGATCGAGCCCGGTGGTATCGGTGCCGAAGGTGGCGGAGCCGACCGGCACCACGCCGCGGTTTTTGGCCGTGCTGACCGCCTCGCCCATGGTGATGCGGTGATTGGTGGCCTCGGCCCAGATTTCGCCGTTGCCGGTTTTGATCTGCTCGGGCGCGACGTCCCACACCTCGGCCATGACGTCGACGAGCCGCTTGCGCGCCTCGCGCGAGGCGAGCGCGACCGCGTTGCCGATCATATAGGTCTGGCGGCTGGCGCCGGCGTGCGCGGCTTCCGGCGAACGCGCGGTATCGTTGTCGCCGATGACGACATGCTCGGGCTTCACGCCCATCTCCTGCGCGGCGATCTGCGCCAGCACGGTGAGGATGCCCTCGCCGATTTCGGTGACGCCGGTGACGACCTTGGCGGAGCCGCCGTCGTCGATCTCGACCCAGGCGGCGGCGCGGTCGACCGTCGCGGTGCGGGCAACGCCGTACCAGCAGGCAGCCATTCCTCTTCCGCGTTTCCGGGCCATTATTCCGCCGCCTCTTGTTTCTCGACCGCGCCGAAGCGCGCACCGAGCGCGACCGGCGGGCGGACGTCGGCGCGGCCCAGGTCCTTGCGGGTCTCGCCGCGCGAGGTGGGCGCGCCTTTTTCCCAACCCGAGCCTTGCTCGGCGGCGTCGAGCGTGCGCGTCAGGCTGACGCTGCCGAGCGTCTGCTTGGTGTGCGTGACCGCGCCGTCGCGCATCGCGTTGATGCGACGGATCGCGAAGGGATCGAGCCCGAGCCGCTCGGCGCAGATATCGAGATGGCTCTCGGTCGCGAACTGCGTCTGCAAGGCGCCGAAGGAGCGGAAGGCGCCGGATGGCGTGTTGTTGGTGTAGATGCCGTAGGTGTCGACACGCACGTTGGGGATGGCATAAGGCCCGGCGCCGAGGATGGCCGCCTTGCGCATGACGCCTTCGGTCGACAAGCCATAGGCACCACCATCGCAGACCATGGTCATATGCGAGGCGAGGATGCGGCCGTCGCGCGTGAGCCCCATGCGCAAGGTCGTGCGCGAGGGATGGCGCTTGGCGGTGGAGATGATCGACTCTTCCCGCGTGAACACCAGCCGCACCGGCGCTCGCGTCTTCATCGCGAGCAGCGCCAGCATGCCCTGGTAGATCATGTCTTCCTTGCCGCCGAAGCCGCCGCCGACCGGGCTCATGATGAAGCGCACCTTGGAGATCGGCCTGGCGATGATGCGCGAGAGCATGTGGCGGTGATGGGTGATGTTCTGGCTCGGCGACACGATGGTCACGACGTCGTCGGCATCCACGTAAGCAAGCCCGGCCTCCGGCTCGAGATAAGCGTGCTCGATGGCTTGCGTCGAATAGGTCTCTTCGACAACGAGATCGGAGGCGGCAAAGCCCGTCTCGACGTCGCCGACGCGGATGGGGATGTGCTTGGTGACGTTGTCGGGCGCATAATCGTGAATGACGGGGGCGCCTTCGCGCAGTGCGTCGTCGGTGCCAAACACGGCGGGCAATGGCGCGTACTCAACCTTGATCGCCGCCACCGCGCGCTTGGCCGTGAGCAGGTCGACCGCCGCCACCGCCGCCACCGCCTCGCCCACATAGCGCACCTTAGCCGCGCGCCATGATCGGCTGGTCGTTGACGAACACGCCGAAACCGTCCTCGCCCGGCACGTCGGCCGACGTGATGACGCCTTCGACGCCATCCATTCGCTCGGCGGCGGACGTATCGATGGAGACGATGCGCGCGTGCGCGTGCGGCGAGCGCTTAACCTGCACATGCAGCATGCCCGGCATGATCATATCGCCGGCATATTTGAGCCGGCCCGAGACTTTGCTCGGCGCATCGATGCGGCGCACGTTCCTGCCGATGAAGTCGCCCGCCTCGGCGTCGATCTCGGCGAGCGCGGTCGCCGGCACGCGGCCGTTCTGCACGTCGCGCGCAAGCTCCACCGCATCGAAAATCTTCTGGTAGCCGGTGCAGCGGCAGATATTGCCGCCGAGCCGCTCCTTGATTTCCTCGCGGTCGGCAAACGGATTGGCGCGCAGTGCGGCGGTTGCCGCCATCACCATGCCGGGGATGCAGTAGCCGCATTGGCTCGCGCCCATCTTGTGGAAGGCCCTTTGCAGCACGCTCAATTCGCCGGTCTTGGCCAGCCCTTCGACGCTTTCGATGGTCGCGCCTTGCGCCTTCGCGACCGGCAGCAGGCAGGACTTCATCAGCACGCCGTCGACGAACACCGAGCAGGTGCCGCATTCGCCGGCGCCGCAGCCTTCCTTGTTGCCGGTGAGGTTGAGGTCGTCGCGCAGGAAATCCAATAAGCGCTGATGTGGCTTGGCGGCGCGCGACACCGTCTTGCCGTTGATCGTCGCTTCGATGCGAAGGTCAGGCATAGGCCGCCTCCATCTCGGGCGTGAGCATGGCGGGATCGGCGCCGGCGCGGCGCGCGGCATTGACAAGTCCGCGCGCCATGAAGCCGCGCACCACGTCGCGCCGGTACTGCTGGCGCGTGCGCGAGGCGACCAGCGACACCGGCATGTCGGCGGCCTGTTCCAGCTTGGCGGCGCTGATGACTGCGCCTTTGAGGAATTTTTCGACCTCGATCAGACGCAGCGGGCGCGGCCCGATGCCGGCGATCGAGAGCCGCACGTCCTCGATCTTGCGTCCCTGCGCGTCGAGCTTCACCAACGTGGCCAGGCAAACGATCGAAATCACCAGCGAACGGCGGTGGCCGACTTTTTCGAAGCTACCGCCGTAGGCCGGCAACGCATCGCATGCGATGGCGGTGAGCAGTTCACCTTCTGCAAGCTGCGTCCTGCCCGGGCCGGTGACGAAGTCCTTCAATGGCATCGTGCGCTTGCCGCGCGCGGAAACCAGCTCGACCTCGGCGTCGTGCGCGATCAGGCACGGCGTGCCGTCGGCGGCGGGCGAAGCGTTGACGATGTTGCCGCCGATGGTGGCCTGCGCGCGGATCTGGTCGTCCGCGAACCAGACCGCGCAACGCGGCATGGCGGGCAAAGCGCGGGCAAGCTTGGCGTCGTCGAGGAAGCGCTGAATCGGCGTCGCGGCGCCGAGCCGTACGCGCTTGTCGTCGACCTGGCATTCGTTGAGCTCGGGGATTTTCGACACGTCGATCAGCACCGGAATGTCGACGTCGCCCGCCCTGCCCTCGCGCGCCCATGGAAACGTGTCGGTGCAGCCCGCGACCACGCGAGAACGTCCGCGATGCGCTGCCAGCGCGGCGAAAGCCTCGCTGAGCGTCGTTGGCGTCAGGTATTCGTCGCAGGTCAACATGCGTGCCGCCAAATCCTCCTCGTGTCATCGTCCGCGAAAGCTGTCGGTCCAGTAATTCCCACCGGTCCGTGAATCGCTACGGCGCGGTGTACCGGGTCCCCGCTTTCGCGGGGACGACAGCATCGACTATTCCGCCGCTTCCTTCTGCGCGGCGTTCATGTTCGCCTTCACCACCACCTTGATCGCATCCTCGACGCGGTCCTTGGCGTAACGGATCGCCGTCGGCAGGTCGTCGAGCGGAAAGGTGTGGGTGTGAATCTTGGTGGCGTCGAAGCGCTTCTGGCGCATGAAGGCTTCGGCGCGGTGGGTGGCGCTTTTGCCCTCGCCGCGGATGCCGCACATGTAGATGTTGTTGCGCACGATGTGCGCGACATCGACCGGCACTTCCTCATGGGCGAACGCCGCGAGGCAGACACGGCCGCCGCGGTTGACCATGCGCACGGCATCGTTGACCGCGCTGGTCGCCGCCGAACATTCGACCACGTAGTCGACGCCCAAGCCGCCGTTGATTTTTTTGACTTCCGCGACCACGTCCGGCGTCTTGCGGATATTGATCACGGCATCGGCGCCGAGTTCCTTGCCGATCTGCAAGCGGTTGTCGCGCGTGCCGGTGAGGATGACCGGCTGGGCGCCGAGCGCCTTCGCCACCGCGACCGTCAACAGCCCGATGGGCCCCGGTCCCGTGACGCAGACGCTTTCGCCGGCCATCAGGCCGCCGAGTTCGGTCAACGCATACATGCCGGTGCCGGCGGTGACGACGAGGGTTGCCTCCTCGTCCGTCATGTCATCCTTGATCGGCACCAAAGTGTTGATGTTGTTGACCTGGTATTCGCAGAAGCCGCCGTCGGTGGTGAAGCCGTTGGCGCGGTGGCCCTTGTCGTGCTCACCGTAGTTCATGCCGTAGTTGTGGCAGGAGGTGTACATGCCCTCGCGGCAGCGCTTGCACTGGCCGCAGCCGGCGTGAATCTCGACCGACACGCGCTCGCCGATCTTGTACTCGTCGACGCCATGGCCGAGCGCGACCACGGTGCCCATGTATTCATGGCCGGGGGTGAAGCCCTTGTTGAACGGCTGGCCGCCCTGAATGAGTGCCGGGGGGCCGTGGTAGATGATTTCCAGATCGGTGGCGCAGATCGCCACCGCGTCGATGCGCACCAGCACTTCCGCTTTCTTCGGCACCGGCACCGGCTTTTCCGACATGCTGAGTTCGCCCGGATCACCGAGCACCCAGGCGCGCATGGCGTCCGGAATCGGAAATTCGTTATGGTTCGTCTTCACTCCGGCGGGTGCGTACATTGGTCCTCCAGAAAACGGAAACGGGTCAGGAACAGCAGTCAACTGGCGACGGCGGGCGGCCGCTCGCCATTGGTTTGCGCGGCGGGCTCGCCGTATTCGGCGGACAGCGCGCGCGTCGCCGCACCGATCTCCTTGCGGATGAGATCGATATGCTCGTCGCTCGCACGCATGGTGGGCGTCGAGGCACTGATGGCGCCGATCACGGTGCCGACCTGGTCGCGGATGGGCGCGCCAACGCAGATCACGCCCGGGAAATGCTCCTCGCTGTCGATGGCGAAACCCGTGCGCCGCACGATGCGCAAGGATTCGAGCAGCGCGGGAAAATCAGTGATGGTCTTGTCGGTGTAGCGCTTCATGCCGTGGCTGAGGATGCGCTTCATTTCATCTTCCGGCAGCCAGGCGAGAATCGCTTTACCGATGGAAGCGGCATGGGGCGCTTCCAGCCGACCGACCTTGTTGGTCTCCACGCGCACCGCATGGCGCGCCTCGCGCACGGCCAGCGTCACCACGTTGTCGCCCTGCAACGCGGCGAGGTGCACGGTTTCGCCGGTCGTCCGGTTGATGCGTTCCAGATAGGGTTGCGCGCGGCGCGGCAGGTCGACCTGCAAACAGGCATGGCCGAGGTCGAGAATGCGCCCGCCGAGCGCGTACAGCCGGCGCCCTGTTACTTTCGTTGCAAAGCCGCGCTGGATCAGCGTGGCGAGCAGATGATGGCAGGTCGAAATGTTGAGACCGGTGCGGGTGGCAAGTTCGGTGAGCGATGCTTCACCGCCTGCTTCTGCGATGGTCTCGAGCAGAAATAAAGCGCGATCGACCGATTGGATGCTGTGGCGATCGCCTTCGGCGCGTGCACGCGGCGGGCGGGCCTTGACCCCAGGCCCGGGCAAGACAGTTGCGTCCATTGGTTCGTTTCTCCCTGCCGCTAAGGGAAAAGCCCGGGCTGGAGGGAGTCAAGGAAATTTTCAGGATTATGAATCCAGTTTTCACATTCCGAAAAAATCAGAAAAAATCCGAATTTCCTCGAGACTTTTCAATCGGGATGGACTGTCAGCCCATTTCAGGGCTTGGCCACGCCGAGCGCGATTTCGATTGCGCCACAGAGCATCTGCCCGAGCGTAATGTGCATCTCCTGGATACGGGCCACGGTCTCGGAGGGCACCAGCAGCAGGTGATCGGCAGCACCAATAAGGTCGCCGCCAGTCCTGCCGCTGAAGCCAACGGTGACGAGCTTCATGGCACGCGCCTGCTGTAAACCGGCGATGACATTGCGGCTCTTGCCGGAGGTGGAGATGGCGATGGCGACATCGCCGGCCTTGCCGAGCGCCTCGATCTGGCGGGCAAAGATCTGCTCGAAGCCGAGATCGTTGCCGGCGGCGGTGAGCACCGAGGTGTCGGTGGTGAGCGCAAGCGCGGCGATGGCCGGGCGATTGGCCTTGTAGCGCACGGTCAGCTCAGTCGCGAGATGCTGGGCATCGGCGGCGCTGCCGCCATTGCCGAAGAACAGAAGCTTGCCGCCGCCGCGCAGCGACGCGACGCAAGCCCTGACGGTTTCGGCAAACGCGGCAGCGAGCGCTGCTTCGGTTTTGCGCGCGACGTCATGATGTTCGGCGAATTCGCTTTTGAAGAACGCTGACATATCCATAGGGCTAGGCGGCCTCGCCACGGAATTCCGGCACCGCGTCGCGGAGCGCTTGATAGATCGCGGCGCGTTCGTTGCGGGCAAGTCCCTGCTCCAGCACCTTGACCCAGGTGCGGATCGCTTCCAGCGTCGGCTGCACGGGTTTCGCCGCGACGATACCGGGAATGCCGATGTCGGCGGTTTCTTCCTCGCGCGCGAACAGGATTTCGTGCAAGCGCTCGCCGGGACGGATGCCGGTGAAGGCGATCTTGATGTCACGGCCAGGCTCCAGGCCGCTCAGACGGATGATGCGCTCGGCCAGATCGACGATCTTCACCGGCTGGCCCATATTGAGCACGTAGACCGAGACCCCGCCTTTTTCCGTTTCGATCGCGTGGCTCGCTGCGGTGATCACGAGATCGCAGGCTTCGCGGATGGTCATGAAGTAGCGCACCATGTCGGGATGCGTGACGGTGACCGGGCCGCCGGCATCGATCTGCGCCTTGAACTTCGGCACCACCGAGCCGTTCGACGCCAGTACGTTGCCGAAGCGCACCGAGATCAGGCGCGTGCCATTCTTGCCGCTCGCCTGCTTGTCGAGCGCCTCGCAGTACATCTCCGCCAGCCGCTTTGTGGCGCCCAGCACCGAGACCGGCTCGATCGCCTTGTCGGTGGAGATCATCACCATGGCGCCGGCGCCGGCGGCGGCGGCGGCATCGGCCACATTGATCGAGCCGAACACGTTTGTCTTGATGCCCTCGTCCCAGTCCGTTTCCAGGAGCGGCACGTGCTTGAGGGCCGCGGCATGAAAGACGATGTCGGGCGCAAACTGCGCGATCAAAGCCATGATGCGTTCGCGTTCGCGCACGTCGGCGAGGCGCCCGGAGATGTCCGCCCGCACCTGCATGCCTTTGAGCTTTTCCAGCACGGCATGCAACGCCGGCTCGGAGTTCTCCAAGACCAGAATCGCGTGCTGCGCCGAAGATGAGCATGCGCTCGCAGATCTCGGAGCCGATCGAACCGCCGCCACCGGTGACGACGACGGATTTACCGGCCACGAAATGCTCGAGCCGGCGGTAGTCGATCTTGACGCTCGGTCGCAGCAGCAGATCTTCCACCGCAACCGGCGCAAGCTGCACGGCGGGGCCGCCGGAATCGAGCGACGGGAGATGGCTCAAATTCAGGCCGAACTTGCGCGCCCGAACCAAAATCGATTCCGGCCTTGCTTCCGGCGACAACGCGGACGGCGCCAGCACCGCGCGCGTGACGCGCGTGCCCTGATTGCCCAGATCGCCGACCACCCGCTCCAGATCCTCGACGTCGCCCAGCACCGGAATGCCGCGGATGGTTTGGCCGCGGTCGTTGCGCGAGGGAGACAAAACGCCAACCGGCCATATCTTCTTCACCGCGCCGCTTTCGATCGCGCGCAACAGGACCTCGGCGTCGGCCGCGCGGCCGAGGATCAACGCCGGCGTCGCGTCTCCGACTTTGGCGCGCTGGATCGTGCGGCTGTAGTGGAAATAGCGATAGGCGATGCGCGAGCCGCCCAGAAAGAACATCTGCAAGAACCAGTAGAGCAGGATGGTGATCTTGCCGAAAAAGAACTGGCCGTAGACGTTGGGCGACAACAGCACATAGTCGAGCACGAGCAGCGACAGCGCGAGCACGGTCGTTGCACGAAAGATGTTGTAAAGATCGGGAACGGACGTAAAGCGCCACTTGTTGCGGTGCAGACCGAAGATGAAATAGACAACCGCCGCATAGACGACAAAAAACGGCAGAAACAGTTCGAGGCCCGGCAGCTTCAGCTCGAGGACGTAATCCTCGAAGCGCATGATGAAGGTCAAGCCGATCGCCGCCACAGTGGCGATAAGATCGTGCAATACGATCAGAATCTGGCGCGGCGTCAGTCGTGGCAGCCTGAACATTCGGCGGTCCGGTGGGGTCTGCTGGCCGGCGGATTATACAAGGATTTTGCCGGCGAGGGATGGTTTCAGGCCGAGCGGTTTACGGGAATTGGCCGGTGAAGCAAAGGCTTAGGTAGCAAACCTGGCGCGGTGGACAATAGCGAATTTGCCGGATTTTTCCGCCGTGCGGCCGGGGCGCGTCAAACCGGCAAAAACCGCGGCTTCTCGCCGGGCGACAGAGCGACACAGGTCAACCGCCCGGTCGCGAACGCAGCGGTATCGATGCCGATCCGGTTGGGCCAGATTTCCGGCGCGCGCACTGGCGTGTGACCGTGCACGACGATCTTGCCGAAATCGACACTGCTGGTGAGGAACTCATCGCGAATCCACAACAGGTCGTCATCGCTTTGATGATCGAGTGGGATCCCTGGCCGAACCCCGGCGTGACAGAAAAAATATGGGCCGGGACTGAACGACGTCTTCAGCGATTGGAGAAAGTGGGTTTGCGCCGACGGCATCGCGCCCCGCAATCGATCTCTTGCTTTTGCAAAACTGGTTCTCGAAAGGATGCCGACCTGGATGCCGTAGGACTGCAAGGTCTGAAGGCCGCCTTGCTGGCGCCAGAACGGCCCGTTCGCGGGTTCGGCGAGAAAGTCTTCGAGCAGCGTCTCGTGGTTGCCCTTGAGCGCGACATACGACGTCGGGAAAGGGTTTTCGGTCAGCCGGTCAAGCACCCCGCAGGATTGCGGGCCACGGTCGATGTAGTCGCCCAACGTCACCGTCAGCGCCGCAGGTCCATATTGCTCGACGTCGTGCCGGATAGCGGCGATCGCGCGCTCGAGCAGGTCCAGCCGGCCGTGAATATCGCCGATCGCGTAGATGCGCCCGGAATCGGAGAAATTTTGATCTGCAATCGTCATCTTATGCCATTATCAGTTCGTAATAAGTCGATCCGCTATTCGCAAGACCCTGCGACCTCCAAATGTTTCCAAGTTCGACGCGAATTTGTTAACGGAAGCCGCGTGCCGCCGCTGCGGCGCCTTGTCCCGACGTTGCAACACGCTGCCCATGCAAGATCCGAACTCCAGCCAACCGCACGCGCGCCTTTTGACCGCGCTTTTATTGCTTTGGCTCGCGGGCACCGCCCTGCGGTTGACCATCCTGGCGGTACCGCCGGTCATTCCGCGCATCCATGATGATCTTAACCTCAATGCCACGCAGATCGGCATCCTGACCGGTCTGCCCTCCATGCTGTTCGCCATCGCCGCGGTCCCGGGCTCGCTGCTGATCGCCCGCCTCGGCGTCACGACCGCGATGGTTGTCGGGCTCGTGCTTAACGCCATCGGCGGCGCGTTGCGCGGCGCCCTGCCCGACATTTACTGGCTCTATGCCATGACCATCGTGATGGGCGCCGGCGTCGCGATGATGCAGGTGACCATGCCGCCGGCGGTGCGCGCCTGGGCACCCAGCCGAATCGGATTTGCCACCGCAGTTTATACGAACGGACTGCTGATCGGCGAATTGCTGCCGGTTGCGCTGATGCTCCCGCTGGTGCTGCCGCTGGTCGGCAGTTGGCAATGGGGATTTGCGGTTCTGGAGCGCGCCGGTCGCGGCCATCGCCGTGCTGGTCTTGGCATTGGCGCCGAAAGCGCCGGTTCATCCCGCCGGCATGGCGCCGCAACGGCGCTGGTGGCCGGACTGGGGCAGCCCCTTGATCTGGCGGCTCGGCATCATGCTCGGCACCGTCAACGCCATGTATTTCACGACCAATGCCTTCCTGCCCGACTATCTCGAACGCGCACGGCCAGGGCGACTGGATCAGCGCCGCGCTCACCGGCTTGAACGGCGGACAACTGCCGGCCTCGTTCCTGCTGCTTGATGTTTGCGAGCAGGCTTGAGCTCGGGCCTGGCCCTATGTCGTCAGCGGGCTGTTTGCGTGCTGGGCATCGCCGGCATCGTCTTCGGAATCCGGCCTTGTCGTCGTCGCCGCCGCGACGCTGATCGGCTTTGCCGCCGCCGGCATTCTCGTGCTGGTGCTGGCACTGCCGCCGCTGCTGGCGCCGCCGGACGACGTCCACCGCGTCACCGCCGCGATGTTCACCATCAGCTATAGTTGCGCGGTGATCGTGCCGGTGATCAGCGGGCTGGTCCTGGGATTTGAGCGGCATCGCCGCATTGCATTCGTGCCGGTCGCACTCTGCCGGTATTCGTGCTGGCGGTGCTGGCGTCGGCGATCAATCACGTGCCGCGGCCAGGGAGGTTGAGCAACATGCGTCCGATTCCGGTGGGAGCCAAAGGGAACCTACACGACTGCGCGTGACGCCGGCGCATCTGGCCAATCAGTTCAAGGACGTCAGCCTGCCGCAGGTGTTCGCCACGCCGATGATGGTGACGGCGATGGAGAACGCCGCGCTCAACGCGGTGCGCGATTATCTCGAACCGGGCGAGAGCGCGGTCGGAACAGTGGTCAATGTCCGGCATCTGGCGGCGACGCCGGTCGGCCATCAGGTCACGGCCGAGGCCGAGGTGACCAAGGTCGACGGCCGGCGCATCGAATTCAAAGTCAGCGCACGCGACGAGACCGAGGAGATCGGCTCCGGCACCCACGAGCGCATGGTGGTCGATCTCGCCCGGCTCGGGCGCGCGGCTGGCGGCCAAAAAGACGGCTTTAACGCGCCAGCAAACGGCGGGCTGAGGCGGCCGAAGCGGTGGCTAGGATCAGTGTGAGGCGCCAGTCGACGCCACGGCCCGCACGGTCGGGTTTTCCGTCAACCGGCTTCTTCGGCTTGACTGGCGCGGGCTTGGGCAAGGTCGACACCGCCGACGGCTCGCGCTTTCGCGGGCTGCGCCTGTTGTCGCGGGCTTCCGCCTGGCTTCACGGGTTCCGCTTGCTTTACGGGTCCGCTTGCACGGCCGGTTCAAGCTTCGGCTTTTGCGGCGGCAGCGGCGGCGCACGCGATGCCGATGCCCGAGCTCGCGCCGCGGCATCCCGCAAGGGAGCTGCTCCTTCTTCAGGCCGTTCATCTCGCGCAATCGCCGTGACGAAATCCGCCGGCTCCAGCCAGACGAGCAGTCGGCACCTTCAGGCCCATGATTCGGCGATGTTGCGGCCGAAAGCCGACGCAATTGTTCCACAGCGCATTCCACAGTCGGCGAATCAGCCTGCAGCTTGCGGATATAGGCGTCGACATTTTTGTACTGGGCCGCGTCAACCACACGCGATAACGCGCGGTGACGTATTTTTCTTCGAGATCGCCGTCACTGGCGCCGGTCTCGGATGGCACCGGCATCAACATGCCCGATCGTCCAGTTGAACAGGCTGCAATTGTAGCAGTTCGCCTTGTCGCCGGCCGGATGCAGCCCAGCGATACGGCTCGTGCACGATCTCGTCGCGTCCATTCACCCGGCCATACAGCACATACATATGGCCGTAGTTCGCGGCTGCGCGCGCGCGAAATTCGATGAAATAAGATTTGCTGCGCGGACGGTGACGCCCGTGTGGTTTCGACGGTCCATTGCTCTTCGCGGATACCGGGACGCAAGCGACTGTGGCTCTGCTGCGCTTGCGCCGGCGGGAGCACTCGGGCCGAACAAGATCGCAGCCAAACTCGACGCCGAACAGGACCGCCGAAGCCCCGGGCCAAGTTGCGCGAATACCCCATAATCAGAACTCCCTAACCCGAACGAGGTTAGTCATCTCACATCGATCCCAGCGCCCCTCTGCACCAGAGACGCAAAATCCACCGGCTTTCGCCGGAGGATCTGAGATCGAAAACTCCCCAGCGATGGCAACCAAGAAAGGGCGCGGCGTTAAAGCCGGCCCTATTCTTGTCGCCCTCGCGCGAGGTCTAAGCTTAGCCCTTGGTATGAACGACCGGGGCCTTGCCTTTGCCGATCGGAGCCTTGCCGGCGCAGCTAGCTACGCCAAGAGCAAGAATTACCGAACAGACGAGAACCAGGATCTTTTTCATGATGACGCCACCCATGTTTACCCTCTTAAGCTCTCCAACGTGTACAATCCATCCGAGCGCTCAGCTAGTGCGCAAAAGCCACACTCCACACATTTGTGCAGAGCCGGACGAGCGCAGAATTCAGCGATTTATCAGGGTTCGCAGGCCTTTCGGCGGCTACGATCCTGCACCGGAACAAACAAGGAACGATAAATGAGCCACGGCTCACGCCATGTAGGCATCTCGAAGGCCGCGGAAATGGGCAGCGGCTGCGGGAAAAATCAGACCTCCGCCGATTCTGCCGCTCACTTGTATTCCTCGCAGCTGCCGACCCGGGGATAAAGCTTGGGGTATTTTTTCGCGAGCCTGGCATCGACCTTCTTCAGCGCGGCTCGCAGGTCCTTTTCGGTCGCATAGCGGCGCGTAAACCTTGCGCTCGCCGTCGGGATTATAGGCAACAAATTGCCACCAGGCCAAAGCCGGGACTGCGGATATGGCGAAGGTCGCGATACCGAAGATCAGGAGGGCGATTGTTCGCGACTTCATGGAGGTCTCCTTTTTGTTCTTCGCACGAGTCTTTGCCCCCATCGACGCTATCTGGCCGGCCCGTTCACCGCAGCACGACCACCCGCGTGCCGTAACTGACCCGCTGATAAAGGTCCATGATGTCGCTGTTATACATGCGGATGCAGCCGTGCGACACGAACCCGCCGACCGAGCCAGGATTGTTGGTGCCATGGATGGCGTATTCGCCGCCACCGCTCAGCGTCATCGCCGCAGCCCCCATCGGATTGCGCGGGCTGCCGCCCGGGACGACCGCGGGCAGCCGGCGATAGTCCTTTCTGATCAATTCCGGCGCCGACCAGCCCGGCTTGATGTATTTGCCGTCAATGAAGGCCGTTCCCGCCCAGGCCATGCCCCGCCTGCCGACGCCGACCGGATAGCTGATCGCCTTGCCGTCGCCGATAACGTAGTAGAGGCGCCGCTGGTTCGTCTTGATGACGATCGTGCCCCCCGAATAGCCGCTAAAGCGGACGATGTCCCGGGCGCTGGACGGCGTCGGCGCCAGCAAGGCGAAGACCAACGAGTGCAAGCTCGCGAGCGAAATGATGCGCATGATCAAGGCAACCCCGATCGCATGTGAGCGATTGAAGCCAAAATAATTCCATCGTCGGCAGGGCCGCCGTCAAGATTTGGCTGGGCGCCCGCGCACGGAAATGCGGCGAAAATCGGCCAAATATCGGCGCCGGTTGTCGCCGCCGGCGTTGCGGCTCAAGAGGAGTTCATTGCATGACGCAGACGGTCGCCGCGCTCGTCTGGTTCGCCGGACTTGTCGGCTGGTACATCATCCGCCACCCCTTCGAACGCAAGGCGAAGAAGATCGGGGTGCGCAAGTCGCTGCTCGACTGGCGCGAGCGCGGCCTGCTTGCCGTTGCATTTCTTGGCTTGTTCGTGATCCCCGGCCTCTACGTTTTGACCGGGTTTCCGGCCTCGCTCGACCGTCCCTTTATCCCGGCGATCGCCTGGCTTGGGCTCGTCCCGCTCGTTGCGGCGCTTATGGCTGTTTCGCCGCAGCCACGCCGATCTCGGCCGGAACTGGTCGATTACGCTGCAAGTCCGCGAGCAGCACGCGCTGGTCAAGACCGGCGTCTATCGCCTGATCCGGCATCCGATGTATTCTTCGTTTTTCCTTTTGGGTCTCGCGCAAATGTTGCTGTTGCCGAACTGGTTTGCGGGCTTGTCCGGGGTTGTGGGGGCCGGGCGTTCTTTTCGCTTTTCGCGTCCGGCGCGAGGAGCGGATGATGCTCGAAATCCTTCGGCGAGGACTATCGCTCCTATATGACCCACACCAAGCGCATCGTTCCGTGGATCATCTAGCTCGACGACCGTCCGGCACGGAGCTATCGCATGCGCGGGCGAATGATCCCTTGTCGGTGCCGCGCCGCATGGTCGGCGATCTGTTGTATTTCGCGCGCGGCATTCCGACCGTGCCGGTGCAGAAGCGCATGGCGCTCGCGCCCCTGGCCGCCGCCGCGCCGCCTGCCGCGAGCGGCCGCGCTGGACCACCATCTTCACCAAGGCCTATGCGCTGATGGCGCGCGAGTTTCCGGAGTTCCGGCGCGCCTATGTCAAACTCCCCTGGCCGCACCTCTACGAATACCCGCCAGCAACGCCACCGTCATTATCGAGCGCGACTATCACGGCGAGCCCGGCCTGTTCTCGATCTCGATCAAGGAGCCGGCGCGCCAGTCGCTGCGCGACATCGGGCGTCAGCTCGAGCATGCCTCGACCGCGCCGGTCGAGGCGATCAAGGATTTCCGGCGCACGATACAGTTCACGCGCCTGCCGCCGCCGCTGCGCCGGGCGTTTTGGTGGCTCTGCCTGAATATCGGCCGCCAGCGCGGCAATTATTTCGGAACCTTCGGGGTCTCGGTCTATTCGGCGCTGCAGGCCGAATCGCTGCACCCGCTGTCGCCGCTGACCACCTTGCTGAACTACGGGGTGATGAGCAGCGACGGCGTTCTCGACGTGCGGATCATCTACGACCACCGGGTGATGGATGGGGCCACCGTGGCGCGCGCGCTGGCGCGGCTGGAGAAAATCCTCAACCGGCGATCAAGGACGAAGTGGCGGGAATGACCGCGCGGACGGCGACGGCCAAAGCCGAAAGTCTATGAAGCCGAAGCAAACCCGACGGCGGTATGGCTGCACTCGGGCCAGAGGCCCGGAATCTGCTGTAACTACAATGTTATATCATGACTTTTTGGCCATAAGCCGGTGGCTTGTCCGCCGCACTAGCAACCGTGCTCGATCTTAGGCGAAAGTTGTGAGGGTGTGGCTTTTCCGCACTAGAGGCAAAATTATGGCAGTGCAGTAAATGAATATGTCGATCAGGAAGGCCGAGCCGCCGGCACCTTTGTCTGATCAAGCGGCTTTTAGCGGGGCTCGTGGCGTCGTGCGAATTTCAGTTATTCTGGCTTCTGTTGTCCTTGCCGGCTTTCGCGCTTGGCGGATGTGCGTCGACGACGCGACCGAACGGCACGCAGGCCTATGCGTCCGCGCGAACCAAAGGCCAAGAAGACACACACAAGACCGACACGAGGTGAGCGCGCGCGATCCTTGGACGATGCAGACGCCGTTCGGCATTCTGTACAGCGAAACGCCGCGCGAGACCGTTGCCTATCAAGAGCGATCAGGCGCCGGGCACGATCATCGTCGATACCAAAAACCGGTATCTCTATTACGTTACGGGCTCACGACCAGGCGATCCGTTACAGCATCGCCGTTGGCCGCGAGGGTTATGGCTGGGCACGGCGTCAGCACGGTCTCGCAAAAGCGCGAATGGCCGGATTGGACGCCGACGCCGGCGATCCTCGAAGAGCATCCCGATCTGCCGCGGCACGTCGATGGCGGGTACGACAATCCGCTGGGCGCGCGCGCGCTCTATCTCGGCGCCACGCTCTATCGCATCCACGGCACCAACGAGCCGTGGCGCATCGGCGCGGCCGTGTCGTCTGGCTGCATCCGCTTGTCGAACAACGACATCATCGACCTCTACAATCGGGCCCAAGCTCGGCGCCAAGGTGATCGTGCGCTGATCGCGCACGAAAATCGAAAGCCTCATCGTCTATATCGAGACCAAGGCCGGGGGGCGTCGGCGGCACCTGCGAGCGCCGGCGGCACTGTCGCGCCATCTCACCGCAGCACGACTGCGAATAGCCACTAGCGCATATTGGCGACGCGGCGAAAACCACCGGGGTCAAGCATCGTCAGCGACCGTTCGCTGATGTTGATGAGGCCCAAGGGCCGTCTGGTTAGCTCTTTGTTTATTGGCAAAGCCGATGCCGCCCCCGTTTGGGACGCCGTCAAGGCGCTGCTCGAGGCCGAGGAACTGGGAGCCGACAACGGCGTGCGCTGCTCTCCGGCAAACCGGCCGACTGGCGGAGGATACCGGACCTATCGTCTACACCTACTTTGGCGTTGGCCTCAACGTCATTTGCGTCGCGATCGAATGCGGGACCGCGGGCAATGTCGAGGAGATCGGACAGCTTTTGCGCGCCGGCACCAATTGCGGCCCGTGCCAGCCCGAACTAAAAATAATAGTCGCCAGCGAGCCGTCGCGTAATCCAAAGAACGTCACGCCGCCTAGTACTGGCCTCTCGGTTCGAGTCCGAAGACGTGCTGTCCATACATCGCCGCCACCGAATCCCAGTTCAGGCTGATGTGCGAATTGGCGGCGTGGATATCGCGCCAGAAGCGCTGCACCGGATGATGAAGACCGAGTGCACCGCCGCCGCCGGCGGCGAAGATGGCATCGACGGCTTGCGTCAATAGCTTGGTCGCAAAAGAATGCGTGAGGCGGTTTCGCATCCGCAACGCCACGTCGGCCCTGCCGGCCGCGGTCGCCGTCAAGGTGTCGGCGATATCGCGGTGGATCATGAGCTCAGCCGCGTCGATCGAGGCGGTCGCCTCGGCGACGCGCATCTGCACAGTAGCGAATTCGCACATCTTGTTGTTGCCGCCGGCAACCGCGCCGCGCGTCGTGCGGCCAGCGGCCTGATCCTTGAACGCCTGGAGCGCCCCGCGCGCCATTCCCAAGGCCGGCGCGACGAGACAATGCGGAACCACGGCCAGCATCGGCTGCCGATAGAGCGGATTTGGGTTAGTGGCCGTGCCCGGACCGGTGCCGGTCAACATGTCGGCGAATGTGACTGTGCGATAGACCGGCACATATTGATCATTGACGACGAGCGTCTTGCTGCCGGTCCCCGCCAACCCGACCGTGAACCAATCGTCATCGATCTTGTATTGAGAAGATGGAAGCAGAAAGAAGCCGGGTTTCGGTCCGTCCTTCAGCGGTATCATGCCGCCCAGAATGGCCCAGTTGGCGTTGTCGCAGCCGCTGGCGAAACTGAAGCGTCCACTCAGACGATAGCCATCCTTTTCAGCAATGGCTTTTCCGGTCGGTGCGTAAGACACCGCCGCGATCGCGTCGCGATCCTGCGTCCAGACTTCCTGCTGCGCCTCTTCCGGATAGCAGGCGATGAGCCAGGGATGCACGGCGCCGAGGCTATAAACCCAGCCGGTCGACCCATCACCTGCAGCGATCGTCGCAACGAGCTCGACGAACACATCGTAGCCGTACTCAAAGCCGCCGAAGCGCGCCGGCTGCATCACGCGGAACAATTCGGCGTTGCGCATTTTGCCGACCAGTTCGGCCGAAACGTGCCGTTCGCGTTCGGTCTCGAGAGCGGATTCACGCGCAAGCTTGCTGATCGTGCGAGCGCGCGCGAGCAACTCCGCGACACCGGGCTTTACAGACGTTTGCGCTCTTGCGTCCTGAACGACACCGACGGCCATGGGGAAATCCTCCGGGCTGCAAGCGTATGCCTGCTCGTGCGCCGGTCAAGAAATAATTTGCGTATGCAAGTATCTTCTCGCACCTGCGAAGAGATGGCAAGCCGCTGGACGCAGCGGTTGATACGTTATATATTTGCATTTGCAACTAATAGAGGCGCTCCCGATGCCCCCTGGTCTCGGCGACCGGTTCCGTGCAGCCATGCGGCGGTTCACCGCGACGGTGACCGTAATTTCGACCGGCCAGAACGGTCGCCGGCACGGGATGACGGCTACATCGGTAACCTCGGTTAGCCTCGATCCGCCGTCACTTCTCGTCTGCGTTAACCGGCGCGGACGGCTTTTTGAACTGATGGAGGGGGCCGAGCGATTCTGCGTGAATGTCCTGCACGCCGAGCATTCCGCCGTATCCCACGCCTTCGCGAAGCCGCATTTTGTGGAACGATTCGATCATGGCGACTGGCAGGACGACGAGCGCGGCATTCCCTACCTGCGAAACGCCCAGGTCACGATTTTTTGCAAGAAATCCCTGGCCGTCCCCTACGGGTCCCATACCGTCTATTTCGGCAACATCGAGGACGTCAATATCCGTGAGGATATTTCACCGTTACTTTATCAGGACGGCGCCTACGGCGTATGCGAGCCCCTCGCCGCACGCGAATAGCCACCGCTTGCCTTCGCAAATGGCGATGCGGTAGTTAAGGTCGGCGTTACGGCCTTAAACAGCATGAAAAAAATCAGCTTTACGCTCGCCGATTTCATCCCCTATCTGCTCAATCGTGCCGGGGTGAAAATCGGGCTTTCTTTCGCGCGCGATATCGAGCCCTTGGGCGTCAGTTTGCCGATGTGGCGGGTCATGGTTGTCCTGTGGGGACAGGACCATCAGCGCCTGGGCGACATTGCCGAGCTTACCAGCATCGACATCTCGACATTATCACGGCTGCTGGTGGGACTTCAGCGCAAACAACTCATCGTGCGCAACCGGTCGGGGAGCGACGGCCGCGCCTTGAGCGTCAGCTTGACGGAAAAAGGGCGCGTACTGACGGAACGGATCATCCCGATTGCCGCGCATTACGAGGAAGTCGCCGTCCGTGGCATCAGCGACAACGATATGCGCCGCCTGAAGCGGATGCTGAACAGAATGTTCTCCAACATGGACACGTTCGACGAAGAATACGCGCTTCGGCAGACTGCCAAAGCGCGCAAAAAGCCGGCGCGGCGCGGATAGGAAATCCCGGACACGTCAGCCGGCCGCACACATCCATGCGGCCGGCTTTGTTTCATCGGTCCAAGCTATTTCGCCTCTTTCGCCTTTTCATATGGATAGACGAACTTGCCGGTGGCGTATTTATCCGGCCAAACAATGACCTGATGCTTGGTATCCTTGAATTGCATGATGTTGTTCGGATCGACATTACGGAACTGCGTGAACACCATGCGCGATTGCGCCCACTCCCCGTCTTTGCCGAACGCGAGCTTGCCGGCAACCGTATCGAACGTATGCGCGTGGATGTATTCCGCGATCTTCGCCTGATCGAGACCATTGGTCTTGGTCACCGCCTCCGCAAGGATCTGCCCGGCGGCATAGCCGAATGGCACGAAGCCGTATCCGAACGGATCGATCTTCTTGCCTTTCGCGCGTTTGGAATATTCGGCGAGTACCGGCTGCAATCCGGGAAAGTTGAAGGTGGGTGCCGGCGTGAAGCTTTCCATGATCGTGATACCGTTCATGAGCGGACCGAGCTTCATCTTCAACGGCGTGACAAGCAGGCCGATCATGGTGCCGCCGAACATTTTGGGCATATAGCCGATTTCATGCGCGGCGTGGATGATGCCGACCGTGTCCGGCGGATAGGACGCAACAAACACGACGTCCGGATTGGTCGCCCGGATGGCACGCACCACGGAAGCGAAATCGCTGGTCGGCGGCGGGTAGCTCTTGTTGTAAACGACCTTAAAGCCGAGCTTTTCCGCGTTGAAACGGGCACCGTCCGCCGCGGTGCGCGCAAACTCGGCGTCGGCCGACACGATGGCAACCGTCTTCGGCTTCGGGTTCTGAGCCGCGGCAATCTCGAAATAGCCTTCCGAGAATGACTTGATGCCGTTCGGCCCGGCCGGCACCATCGAGAAATACTGCGGATAGTGGAAGTGCTGGTTCACGCCGAGCGCCAACAGGCTGATGGTGGTCTTTTTGGCGCCGATAATCGCCGGCATCGCGGACGCAACCATGTTGGTCGCATAGGGGCCAACCAGCAGATCGACTTTGTCGACCGACAAGAGCTTTTGGTAGATCGCCGGAACGTTCGATGGATTGCTCTGATCGTCATAAAAGACCAGTTCAACCGGACGCCCGAGCAGGCCACCTTTGGCGTTGACGTCATCACGCCAGATCTGGAGTGCCAGCAACAACTGTTGACCGTTCGGCGCGACACCGCCGGTCAAGGCCATGCTGAAGCCGACTTTAATCGGGTCGGCGGCATGCGCAGGCATGACCGCAAAAGCGATGGCCACTGCGGCAGCGCGAACGACACCGCGCACGAATGCACGAAATCCGAAAGCCATTTTTTCCTCCCAATATAGAGCGCTCTTTTTTTGGCGCTTCAGTTCAGACCGGGTTCGGTTTGCAGATCGGAATGAAACCAAAACCTATTTATCTTACGCACAGCATCACGGGATTTATTTTCATTTGCAAGTTATTTCGGTCGCGGGTCCGGTGACGCGGCTTTCCCGGACGGAACGCCGCGTCACTTCGCCGCTAGAGCTTCATCATGTTTTCGGGCGGCTGTGGACCCCACAGGTTCGACGCACCGGGGTCCGGCGTCCAGACCTTCGGCTTCTGCGGGTTGTCGCGATGCCAAGGACGTGGCTCGAAATAGCCGAGTGCCTCATCTTTCAACAAGTCGAGCTCGGCGAACAGCTCGGTAATCAGGCCTGCCGGACTCTGGTGATAGGCAAAGAGATTGTGGCCAATGCCGTGGCGGCCGGGTCCCCACAACATCTTGTAGCCATTGATGCTGAGGAAATCGCAAGCGGTCTGTAGATGCCCCCAATCGCGCAGCTCGAACGCCGTATGGAAGTGTCTGTTCGACCCGGTGCTGATCAGGTTGATGGTGTGGTGATCGGGACCGCAGCGCAGGAACGAGAAGAAATCGCCCATCCAGTCCGAGACACGGAAGCCGAGCACGTCGCAGTAAAACTTGGTCGCGGCCTGCGCGTCCTCGCAATGGAATGCCACGTGACCCAGCTTGTGCGGGACGATGCCGTTTTGCTTGAAAGGCTGCTTCTGCATTTCCGGCCGCTTGAACACCTCCATAATCGTTCCCTTCGTGTCTTCGAAGGTGACCATGTCGGAAATGGTCGGCTCGGGGTCCTTCTTGCGTGCGGTCTTGACGTTCTTGGCAGTCGTTTGTTTCTCGAAATCGTTGAGGTCATCGTCCGGCCCGATCTGGAAGCCGATGTGGGTGCATTTCGGCTGCGAGCCGCGTTTGAGTATCACCGAATGATGGTCAATCGTGCTCGACAGGTAGGCGGCATCCTTGTCTTTGTTGGACAAAGTCAAGCCGAGGATGTCGGTGTAGTATTCGACCTGCGCGTCGAGATCGGGCACCTCGTAGCAGGCATGGGCAATCTTGCGAACGCTGATCATTGCATCACTCCGCGTTTGTGATTTGGGTTAGCCTTGGTCTTTTGGTTCGAAAATCTCAATAATTGCTGCGACGTCGCGTTCGCCGATCTGCGGCACAGCGCGCTGGTAGATGTCGAGGAGGCAGTCGATCAACGACGTATCGACGCCGACCTCATGACCGAGCTCTTTGCCGCGCTCGATATAGTGCATGAGGCCCGCAGCAGGCCCTTGCTGCGGCATGAACTTGCGCTGCGCCATCCAGGGCGCGCGAATTGCAAACTGTCCCGAGGCGCCGCTGCCATTGGCGATGGCCTTGATCATAAGATCGGCATCGACGCCGGCGCGCAGCCCGATCGCCATCGCCTGCGCCGTACCGGCAATGTGAAGGCCGACCAGGATGTTGTTGATGGTCTTGACCGTCGTCGAAGATCCGAATGGCCCAAGAAAGATCACCACCTCGGCAAAGGTCTTCACCAGTGGCATCAGCGTGTCGCACGCTTGCTTGTCGCCGCTCAGATAAATGGCGCCTTTGCGGGCCTCGACCATCCCCGGCGTGCCGCTGACCTCGCCGTCTATGAAAATGGCGCCTTTATCCGCAAGCGGCGCGACGTAGGATTTTTTCACCGGAACCGCGTGCGATCCGAATTCGACCACGATCTGCCCGGGCTTGACCGCTTTCGCGATACCCTGCGGCCCGTTGACGACCTCTTCCAGCGCTGCGTCGGACGGCAGGCAGGTGAAGACGACGTCCGAATTGGCCGCCGCTTCGGCAGGCGATTTCACGCAGTACCGCCGGCCGCCTCGAAATCGGCAAGCGAGCCACGGCGATATCCCAGGACCCTGTGTCCCGCTTTGAGGAGGTGCTTGCAGATAGGCAGGCCGATCTTGCCGACGCCAATAAAACCGATGGTTTGCATATGCGATCCTGCCTCTATGCGATCTCGATCGAGCGGTCGGAAAAATTCACTTTCAAACTGAACGAGCCTTCCATGACCAGCCATTCGCGAATCGTGAACGAACGCACGCCGTTTTTGACAAACGGATCGTTTGACGCGATTTCGCGCGCTTGCGCTTCATTGTCGACGCGCAGAATGGTCATGCCATCGCTGGTCTTGCCGAAATCGAGCGGTCCGGAGCCGAACATTTTGCCGTCCTTCTCGATTGCGATCATGTACTCCAGGTGTTGCGGCAGCAGCGGCGCCAAATCGGCGTCCTTGCCTTCCCAGAACACGGCATAGAATTTCTTCTTCCACATGTTCTGTGTCAGCTCACGAATGCGTTCAGAGGGCTGGTTCATCGCACCACCTCACGTATCGTCCGCGGCCATGCGGTTGACGAGCGTGCCGCAACCTTCGATTTCGATTTTGACCTCGTCGCCGACTTTGAGGAACTCACCGCGCGGCATGCCGACTCCGGCGGGCGTCCCGGTCGCGATGACGTCACCGGGAAACAGCGTGAAATGCTTGCTCAGATAGGCGATCTGCTCGGCGACCCCGTGCACAAGCTTTGACGTGTTCGAATCCTGCTTGAGGACACCATTGACCCAGAGCTTGATGGCAAGATTGTTGGGATCTTTGACATAGGCCGCCGGCGTTAGCCACGGCCCCATCGGGGCCGCGTCCTCGAAACACTTTTGCCCGATCCAGTCCATGCCGAAGGCCGAGCCCTCGCGTTTCATCAAATCGCGCGCGGAAAGATCATTGACGATCAAATAGCCGGCGACGACATCGAAGGCTTTATCCTGCGGCACATGGCGGCATTGTTTCCCGATGACGACGCCGAACTCCGCCTCCCAATCGACCTGCTTCGAGAATGACGGCAGACGCGCCGGCGTGTCCGGACCGATGATGGCGCCGGCGGTATTTTTCATGAAGAAATACGGATCCGCGGGCTTCTCCATCGATGGCGCCTTGCCGGTCATCCGCTTGGCGACTTCCGCCATTTCCGCAAGGTGATCCCAGTAGTTCGCGCCCGCGCAATACAGGGCGCCGGGATAAAGGATCGGCGCCAGGATCGTCACGTCGATGGTCGAGAACCCGCTTTTCGGGTCGGCCTTCTTTGCGGCCGCTTCGAGGAGCGGATGCGTCTTGTCCCATTGCCGCAGCAGACCGAGAACCGAGCCCGCATCGTCGATACCGCCCACGAGCGATGACGTCGGGTGAATGCGCCCGCCAACCAGAATGCCCGCCTGCGGCTTGCCGCTACCCGAGCGAAACGAGACCAGTCTGTAGCCAGCGTCTTCCACAATTATCCTCCTCGCGACTATGAACCCGGACAATCAATGCAAAGCGGCGGCGCTCCGCTGCCGCGGATCGCGCGCGCAAACTCACGCGGATGATTGTCCGGTTTCAGCATCCTCCCGATCACGCGTCCTTATGGACGGACGCTTAAGGTGTAATGTACGTTACCGTATTCGACAGAACTTGCAATAGCAAGTAATGCAATGCCCGCGGGGGGCGCCCGGATGACAGCTGAGGTCTCAACATTATGACGGATCTGACCATTCCCGCGCCAAACCGGCCGTCGCGGCATCCTGCCAAGAGCGCAAAGCGCCGGCGCGGCGGCCGGCTGACCGAGCAGCGTCGGCGCGAAATTGTGGAACAAGTGGCGCCGCTGTTTCTCGAGCGCGGTTACGAAAGCGTCACAATCGACGACATTGTCGCGCGCATTGGCGGTTCCAAACGCACGCTTTATGAACGTTTCGGCGGTAAAGCCGCTCTTTTCGAAGTGGTCATCACCGAATATTGCGCCAGCGTACAGCGCGATCTGTTCGCCGCCGTCAATCAAAACATTGGCATCGAGAAGCAACTGACTGCCATCGGCAAGCACTTTCTCGGCATGATTTTGCAGCGCCGCATTCTCGAGCAGCATCGGCTGATGGTTGCGATGGGACGAAATTTCCCTTCGGTGTCCAAGCTGTTTTATCAATTAGGTCCGGCAACGGCCTATTCGCTCGTGGCCGGCTGGATCAAACGCCAGCAAAAGGCGGGCAAGATCGCGCCGGGCGACCCAGTGCTTTTGGCGGAACTATTCCTCGACATGCTGACGGGCAAGCACCAGCTCGCGCTGCTGACCTCTTCGGACGACCAGACGTCCAAGGCAGCTGTCGATCGCACCGTCGCGGCGGCGGCCAAGGTCTTCCTAAACGGCGTAAAGGCATAAGGCGTCACAAGGCACGCGGCGTCTGTTTTTGCTATTCCGCCACAAGCCGCCGTTCCGGCCGAACAAATGAACCAAACGCAATGTGCAGCTCGCTGTCGTCGTTCTCGATGGGGCGCGTTCGCGCGTCGCGGCGACGAACGGCGACGCCGCCTAGCTGATCCCGATTGAGCGATGTGGATGACTTCAGGACGCGGTCGGAGAGATCGCCCGTTCAAGCTGAAGCTCGTATTCCTGAAATTTGCTGTCGTGCCGGTTGCGCGGACGTGGCAGATCGATCGTGAGCTCGAGCGAGACATTGGCCGGCCGCCCGCTCATGACCAAAACGCGGTCGGAGAGATAGACCGCTTCGCGAATGTCGTGGGTGATGAAAAGCACCGTCTTCTTGGTGGCCTGCCAAATGTCCGCCAGCGCTTTCTGCATGCTCTCGCGCGTTTGCGCGTCGAGCGCGCCGAACGGCTCGTCCATCAACAGCACGGACGGATCGATCGCCAAGGCGCGCGCGATGCCGACGCGCTGGCGCATGCCGCCCGACAGGCGATAGGCGTGGAATTTCTCGAAGCCGGTGAGCCCGACCAGGTTACAGTAGCGCTGCGCGATTTTACGCCGCTCGGCCGCCGGCACGCCTTTGGACCGCAGACCAAACTCGATATTGCCGACGACGGTCAGCCAAGGAAACAAAGCGAATTCCTGAAAGACGACGCCACGATCGAGGCCGGGACCGGAAACCAGATGTCCATCGACGTAGACCGAACCGCTGGTCGCCGGATCGAGCCCGGCGCTGAGATTAAGCAAAGTCGATTTGCCGCAGCCGGATGAGCCGATAATGCTGACAAACTCGCCTTCGCGCACGGAGAAAGAGACGTTCTCGAACACCCGCAGGGTACGGGTGGTGTTCCAGCCTTCCTTGCGCTGGTAGCTCTTGGTCAGCTTTTCGATCCGCAATTCACCCATGGCTTCAACTCAAACTTCTCATGACGCCCCAACGCTCGACGGTCATTACTTCCAGGGTCCGCAGGAACACCCGTTCGATCAACAGGCCGACAATGCCGACGACGAACAATGAACCGAACACGACGTCGGTGTTGAAGTATTCGCGCGCCCAATAGATGCGGTAGCCGAGACCGGCAGAGACCGACACCAGCATTTCAGCGACGACCAGAATACGCCAAGCGCGCGAAAAGGCCTGGCGATAACCGGTGATGATCGACGGCAACGCCGCCGGGATCAGCACGCGCGAAAACAATGAAAATCCCGAAACCCCGAAGGCGCGGCCCGCGCGCACAAGCGAAAGATCGACGGTCTTCACGCCCGACCACGTGTTGAGCATGACGGTAAGGGCCACTTCGTAGATCAGGATCGATACGATCGCGAAGTCGGTCAGCCCGAACCAGATCATCGACAACGGAAACAGCGCCGTTCCCGGAATCGCGAGAAGGAAATTCATCGGTGAAACGAGTGCGCGTTCCCAAACCCTGAAATATCCCATGAGAACGCCGAGGAAGGTGCCGATGATCATTCCGGCGAATGCACTCTTGACGAGGCGCCCGAGCGTGGCGCCGATGTCCTGCCATAGCGTGCCGTCATAGGCCATGCGCCAAATCGCGGCGAAGATGTCGCTTACGGGCGGTAAGACGGCCGCAGGAACATGGCTCACACGAACCGCTACCTCCCACAGCACCATGATGGCGACGATCGGCAAGATCGTCGCCAGCAGGCTGCCGGACGCGGCTATCAACGCGCCACCGGAACGCGTCTCTTCCACCGCGCGGCCCGCTGCGCTTTGCTCTTCCGTAGGAGTGGCGACGCTCATTGCGTGCTATCCGATCGCCGCGCTCGCCCGACGACGGCTTTCTCAGCGCCATCTGTGAGCTGGATTGGTATGAGAATAAAGCGTTCGACAATGACCGAAGGCTTTTCGTGCCATTTGGCCAGCATCATTTGTTTCCTCCCAATTTTTACGATAACCGGCTTCGTCGACAAAGCAAACCATTGCGTCCCACCATCGACGCCATGTGTGCGCTCGCTTCAGTGGGCAACGGGCAATGCACGCGCGCCGATTTTTCATCGTCACCCCGCTGTGATTGAGTTATCATTGAAACAGTCAGGGAGGAGACACAAACAATGATCAAACGAATTGTCGGAATCGGTCTCATTGCCTTTCTCATGGCGTGGGACGCTGCTACACCCAGCCGCGCGGAAGACATCAAGGTCGCCATTGGAATGGCCGGCGGCGTCAACCAGGTGCCGAGCCTGGTGGCCAAAGCCAAGGGCTTCTTCAAGGAAGAGGGTCTCGATGTCGACGTGAAGGCATTGCCGCGTGGCGCCATCGCGATCGATGCGCTCCAGAATGGGTCGCTGCAATTTGCCGAAGCGGCCAATGGCGGCTTTTTTCATGCCGTCGACAAAGGCGTGCCGCTTGTTTCGTTTGGCGTCGGTTCGCGCGGCTATACCGGCAAGCTGCTCGTATCCAACAAAAACGCGGGCATGAAGAAGCTCACCGACCTCAAGGGCAAGCACCTCGCCACCCAGGTCGGCACCGGCATGCATACGATCCTGCTGATGCTGTTCGAGAAGCAGGGGCTTAATGCCGCCGACTTCAACATCACCAACCTGCGCGTCGTCGACATGCCGACGGCGATGGCGACGTCCGACAATATCGACGCCGTTCTGGGTTGGGAGCCCTCGATCCAGCGCATTGTGCAGTCGGGCAAGGGCAAGGTCCTGCTCAGTTCGAAGCAGCTCGAAGAGATGGCCGGAATCACCTATCCGTTTCTTGTGGTCACCACACCGACCTACGCCAAAGAGCACCCGGACATCGTCCAAAAAATGATGAACGGCTACGCCAAAGCCGGCAAGTACATCGCGGCGCATCACGACGAAGCGGTCAAGATTTACCTCGATGAAATCAAGCGCCGCGGCGCCAAGCTCACGGAAGGTGATATCCGCGTCATGTTGTTCGACGACGTCGACCGGTTCGGCGGCGGCACCGCTTTCACAAAAGCCGACATGCAAGACTTGTCATCGACGTTGGGCTACATGGAGAAGACGCACCTGCTCAAGACCAAGCCCGACCTCGGCAAGATTCTTCTCCCGAGCTTCGGCGAGAAGGCGATGGCAAAAAAATAGAATCGAAAGGCGAGGCCGATGGCGTCGGCATGGCCGCGATATGTAGCGGCCATGCCGATCATCTCAGCGCAAGCGATACAATTCGAGTGTCAAACTCTGCCAAAGCTCCAGCGAAGCCGCGGCGTATTACAAACGGTGATCGACCATGGCCGTGCCGATAACGAACTTCTCGCCTCCGTTTAATATCACGCGCGCCAGCCACGTCGTGCTGACCGTCCGCGACCTGGACCTGAGCAAACAGTTTTATAAAGAAGTCATTGGATTACAGGTGACGCACGAAGGCGGCGACGAGGTCTATCTGCGCGGCGTCGAAGAGACCTGTCACCACAGTCTGATTCTTCGCAAATCGTCCGCCGCACCGGCCTGTGAGGTTCTCGGCTTTCGCGTGTTTGCGGACGAGGATCTCGACCGTGCCAAGCGGCACTTCGATAGCATCAACATCGAGTCGAAATGGATTGAACGACCTTACCAGGACCGTACGCTCCAGTTGCGCGACCGGCTCGGCATGCCGATCGAACTATGCGCGAGCATGCCGACGCAACCGCGACTGCACGACAAGCCGCATCTCCAGCGCGGTGCTGCGGCGTTGCGTTACGACCATGTCCAGTGTCTGGTGCCCGACGTGGCATCCGCAGGCGCCTTTTATACCGATCTCGGTTTCCGAATCTCCGACTATTTCGTCGACCGGCCGGACGATGAAGACCCGCTCGGACTGTTCATGTTCCGCAAGAACAATCCGCATGATCTGGTCTTGCTGACGCGGGCCGGACCGGTGCTCCACCACTTCGGGTACATCGTCGCCGAGCCCGCACACCTGTTCCGTGCCCTCGACACTGCCGGCGCGATCGGGTTCGAGAAGAGCCTCGAACGGGGGCCGGGCCGGCACGGCCAAGGCCATGCCTTCTACGTCTATTTCCGCGATCCCGACGGACACCGCGTGGAAATCCTGCCGCCGCCCATCCAGTTGATCGATCTCGACGACAAGCCGGTGCGCTGGCACAGCGGCAACCGCTTCACTTGGGACTTTCCACCGCCGAAGAGATGGTTGCTCGAGACAACGCCGTTTAAAGACACGACGCTGCGCGAGCCAAAGGTCGCGCCGAAGCTATATTCGCTCGAAGACTTCCTTGCCGACGCGCACTAACGGCACGAACCTAGCACCCCGGCCACGCTTCTGCATTTGAAAGAAATCAGGATGTCATCCAGCCGCATTCCGCTGCCCGATTTGGATCATCTGACGGACGAGCAGCAACGCGTGGCCGACGCGGTTGCGTCCGGCCCGCGCGGCGGCGTGCGCGGACCCTTGCGGATGTGGCTCTATAGCCCCGAACTCGCCGACCGCGCGCAGAAGCTCGGCGAATTCTTGCGCTGGGGAACGGTACTCGAGCCACGCATCGCCGAACTCGTTATCCTCGTCACCTGCCGGCATTACACGTGCCATTATATGTGGTTCAATCACGCCGGCTTCGCGCTCAAGGGTGGGCTGTCGCAGCAGATCATCGACCAAATCAAAAACCGGCAGGAGCCGGCATTCGACAAGCGCGATGAGGCAGTTGCCTATGCCTTCGCGACTGAAGTTCTTCGAAACAACGCGGTCAGTGACGGCACGCTCGACGAAGTGCGCGGGTTGTTCGGCGAACGTGGCGCGGTCGAATTGAGCGCGCTCATCGCCCACTATCATTCCGGATCCATTGTGCTCTCGTTGAGCGACGTTGAGTTGCCTGACGGAACCAAAACCTGCTTGCCGCTGTAATGCGTGGAGATGACTATGCCTGAAAAACTGCTTCCGACGACCGTAGTCGGCAGCTACCCGCAGCCGGATTGGCTGATCAACCGCGAGATGCTCTCGAAGATCGTTCCGCGCGTTCGCGTGAAAGAGCTCTGGCGCGTACCCGAACAATGGCTCGAACAGGCCCAGGATGACGCCACCATTCTCGCCATAAGGGACCAGGAGCGCGCCGGTATCGATATCATCACCGATGGCGAGATGCGGCGAGAAAGCTATTCCAACCGCTTCGCGACCGCGCTCGAAGGCATCGACATCGACACGCCCGGCTTCGTCAAGACCCGCTCAGGCACGCAAACGCCGGTGCCGCGCGTGGTCGGCAAAGTGCGGCGGCGTGGCCCGACCGAAGTGCGCGACATGCAATTTCTCCGGCGCAATACCGATCGCCCCGCCAAAATCACGCTGCCGGGACCGTTCACCATGAGCAAGCAGGCCGCGGATGAGTACTACAAGGACGCCGAAGCCATGGCCATGGACATGGCCGCTGCGGTCAACGAAGAAGCGCACGATCTCGTCCGCGCCGGTGCCGACGTCATTCAACTCGATGAACCGTGGGTGCGCAGTGATCCGGAATCGGCGCGCCGCTACGCCGTCAAGGCAATCAACCGCGCGCTTGAAGGGATCACCGTCCCAACGGTTGTGCATCTGTGTTTCGGCTATGCGGCCGTCGTGCCGGGCGACACTAAACCGGCAGGCTACGCCTTCCTGCCCGAACTCGCCGACACGACCGCATCGACGATCTCGATCGAAAGCGCGCAGCCGAAGATCGATTTCAGCGTCCTCAAGGAGCTTGCACCCAAAAACGTCATGCTGGGTGTGCTCGATCTTTCGGACCTGAACGTCGAAACACCGGATATTGTCGCCGCGCGCATACGCCGCGGGCTCGAATACGTGCCGGCGGAGCGGCTGATTCCGGCGCCGGATTGCGGCATGAAATACCTGCCGCGCGACGTTGCCTTCGGGAAGCTGCGGGCCATGAGCCAGGGCGCGGAAATTGTGCGCCGGGAATTGAGTTGAGGTGGCGCTCCCCACGTACCGCAGGAGCTAAATCTAAACCGCAGAGCGTTGAGGAACGCGTGATGCGTCGTTGTTCAATTCCACCAATTGGTCCAGCAAATCCATCAGCTTGTTTCGATCTTTCGGCTGTAGCGGAGCCAGCATGCGATCTTGCGCCCGCAGGACTGCGGCCTCGGCGCGCTTGACCAGCGCGGCACCAGCCGGCGTGAGCTCCAACAACTTGATCCGCTTGTCTTCGCGTGCGCCATAGCGACTGATCAACTGGCGGGTCTCCAGGCGTTCCAGCACATTGCCAAGCGTCGAACGATCGAAAGCGATCAGGGCGGACAATCGCGTGGCGTCAATTCCCGGGTTTTCGCGGATCGCGACAAGCGCCGCATATTGCACGGGAGTGAGATCATAGTCCGCGCACTCGTCCATAAAGATCGCGACTGCGATCTGTTGAGCCCGCCTGATCAGATGGCCCGGCTTGGAATGCAAGTCCTTGAGCTGCATACGAAAAGTCCGCTTGTGGCGCGCCCGACCATCGGGCGCACCGTCTGGTAGCGAAATCGAGCCTGCCCGCATAGCCCATGGCTGTTCGTCCGATCGCGCCTAGTTGAAAACTTCATAGAAGCCAAGCTTTCGCTGCATCGGCGCATCATCGACCTGAAACAGAAATGCCGGCTTCTGCGCGGAGCGATTGGCTAATTTGACCGCAGCATGCGTCGGCACCGCCACGGTATCGCTTTCGCCTCCGTAGAGCACAACGTCGTCGATCTCCGCTTCAATTTCACCCTCGACCACATGGAACACCGCGGACGCCGAACGCCGCTGCGGTTTGGCCGTTTCGCCCGGCCGCAGCATAATCGCCGAGAAACCAAGCACAGGAAGGCACTCCGCGCCTGTCTGCGGGTTGACGTAAGCGAGATGCACCATTTCGCCCGTTTCGCCCGTCGCAGCCATCGCCTGCAAGGCCGCGCGAACTTCTTTCCAAGGATAGCGCAAAAGCGGATAGGCGCTGCGCGCGTCGTTGAGTGCGTTGTAGGGTACAAGGCCCGCGCGGCGGTATTCGGTCTGCGAACGGTCAGGCCGATTGCGCAACGCTTGCGGCGGGCCCTCCAAAGCGTAGGACGCTTCCTGGGCAAAGACGGTCGGAAGATCGAGCGCATCGAGCCAAATCACGGGGCCGGAGCCTTCGTGACGATGTTCATGCCAGTGCAAGGCCGGCGTTAGAATAAGGTCGCCGCGTTCCATTGGCAGTTTTTCGCCGTCAACAATGGTAAAACCGCCCTCGCCTTCGACCACGAAGCGGACGGCGCTTGGCGTATGGCGGTGGTTGGGCGCCGTCTCGCGCGGCAGGATGAGCTGCATACCGATGTAGATCGACGGCGTCGCCTGCATGTTCTCGAGGCCCAGTCCTGGATTGGCCAGCACCAACACGCGCCGCTCGGCTTTCTCGATCGGCGTCAAATCGCCGGCCTCGAGCAAACGCGGGCGAATGTCGCTGTAACGCCATAGGATTGGCCGCGTACGCCGATGTGGCGCGCCGTGCGGCAACGCCTTGCGCAGGCTCGGCCACAACGGCACGAGGTTGTGTGCGGTCAGACCGTCAACATAGGCGGCTGGCAATTCACTCAGCGTTCCTAAAGCGTTCATAGCGTTTCCTCCGTAACAGCTATCATGCGGCAGCGCGGTGTTCGCCGACGCCGGTGAGACCGTTGCCGCCATAGAGCCATTGCATGCTGCCGTAAAATTGCTCCGGTGTTTTCGTCCTGAGCCAGGCATTGCGCACCAGACGCTCAACACCGTCGGCGTGGTAGATGCGACCGAGCTCGCGCGAAGAGAGAACGACACGGTAGGCGCGCGGAATGCGTTCCGCCTCGTACGCCTTGAAGACCGCAGCGAAGTCGCCATTCGCCTTCTCAAACTTGTCGGCGAGACAGACCGCGTCCTCCATCGCCATGCAGGCGCCTTGTGCAAAATACTGGTAAGTCGGATGAGCCGCATCGCCAAGCAGGGCAATGCGTCCGTCGGCCCAGCTTGCGATCGGATCGCGATCGGCAAGCACCCACCGGCGCCATTGCGTCGGCACCTCAAGCAGCTTGCGTGCCCGCGGCACGATATGCGCGAAGCGGCTGAGGACTTCTTCGCGCGTGCCAGGCTCGTTACTGCCGACATTTTCAAGATCGGTGACAAACGTGGCGACGAGGTTGAACGTTCGCCATCCCTGCAGCGGGTAGTGCACCATATGACACTTAGGGCCAGCCCAGAGCGTGGCCGCGTTCCAACGCAAATCCTCCGGCATCTGCTCGATCGGTAAGACGGCGCGGTAGGCGACGTGACCGGACACGCGCAGAGGGTCACCAGCGCTGCCGACAATGCGCTCGCGGATCTTGGACTTGACACCGTCAGCGCCGATCACGGCATCGGCCTCAAAGACGTTTCCGGCCGCGGTGGTCACCTTGGCGCCGGTCGCGGTGTTCTCGCAGGTCAGAACGCGTTCATTGTTGACGAGAGCGATCGACGGCTCGGCGAGACAGGCGTCTAAAAAGGCGCCATGCAGGTCGGCACGATGGATGACGGCGTAAGGATTGCCGAAATATTTGCGGAACGGCTCGTCGAGCGGACCTCGAAAGACCTCTTCCCCGCTCATGCCATCCATCATAATCAAGGCATCGATGTAGACCGCCCTTGCCCGCCCGGCATCGCCAATGCCGAGATAGTCCATGGCGTGAAACGCGTTCGGGCCAATCTGAATGCCGGCGCCGATTTCCCCAAATTTGTCGGCCTGTTCCAGCACCGTCACCCGGCAGCCGCGCTTGGCAAGACCGAGCGCCGCAGCCAAGCCGCCGATGCCTCCGCCGACAACAATTGCCGTTGAGCCTGATGCCTTTGCAGTCTGCATGTGCCGTCCTCCCTATCGACGGTGACGCCTTTGCGATCGTTTGTTAACAGTATACTTATTATCAGTATACTGTCAACTCTCCCAAAAGGCTTTCCCCGGAGAGGCCGACAAAGTGGGAATACAGCGGCTAGTGAATGATGGCCGCGCAAGCGCGCGCAGCAATATCGGCAGCGGACGGGTCGCGCGTGATCAACGCCATCACAATGGCGCCGTCCATGATCAGCCCGATCGTGTGCGCGGCCTGTTCGGGCTCGGAGAGTTCCGCTTCCGCGCATAAATCGGACAGGCGCTCGATCACGATCTTCTTGTGCGCGATGGCAAGGTTGCGCATGCGGTCATTCGCCTTATCGGATTCGCCGACGGCGTTGATGAATGGACAGCCGAAGAAATCGTCGCGATTGAACCAGATCTTCAACGCCGGGCCGATGCGGTCGAGCCGCTCGCGCGCCGATCCGCCCGGCCCGTCGATTTCGGTCAGGAACCAGGAGCGCCAGCTCTCGCCCTCGCGGTTGAGCACGGCTTCGACCAGGCCGTCCTTTGAGCCGAACAATTTATAGAGCGTCGTCTTGGCGGTCCCCGCCTGCTCGACGATGGCGTCAACGCCGACCGAATTGATGCCGTAGCGGCAGAACAACACTTTGGCGCTTTCGATAAGGCGGTCGCGCGCCGACGGTTGTGTCTCGTCGATCAAATCCGCTGGCAGTTGTTCTGCGGCACCCATGGCGATCCCCAATAGCGCTGTGTGACAAAAAGCTCAATCCAGGAAACCGAATGGTCTGTAGCCGCCCCCAAAGCACGTGATGGCGCGCAAGTTGTCATGCCGCAAAAGGCGGCAATTGACCGGCCATCTGATCGCAAAATCAGCGGCTTTCACACCGTTTTAGTTGGCCGCCAGTCGCCCTTATTGATTTTTCGACGTTTTTAGCAACGCCAAGCTTGGCACGGTTCATGCAGAATACAGACCGGTCTGTAGCTTTTTTAGGCCGCATCCGTAGATCGGCTGCAAGGAGAGGAGATCCCCATGAACAAAGCCGTCGCAACGACCGCTGTCACCGGTTGTCTGGCGCCCATCGACAAGACGGGCCTCGACGATCTGATCGCCAAAGGCAAAGCGGACCCCAAGGTGATCAAGACGCTCAAGTGCAAGACCGTGGCCGAGGGCCGCTTCCGTCATCTCAATTTCATCCGCACCTTGCCGCCCTATATCGTCGACGAGCCGCCGGGTCTGCTGGGTGACGACACCGCGCCCAACCCTTCCGAAGCCTCGCTCGCCGCTCTCGGCTCCTGCTTGGCAGTCGGCATCCACGCCAACGCGGTGGCCCAGGGTATCACCGTCTACAAGCTCGAAATCGAGCTCGAAGGCGACCTCAACATCACCGCCGTCTGGGGCACGGGCGACCTTTCGGAGAAGCCGGTCGGGTTCACGGACGTACGCGCCAAAGTGTCGTTCGAAGCAGACCGCCCGCGCGAGGAGCTCGAAGCGCTGATCGCACACGCCCGTCAATGGTCGCCGGTGGCAAACACCTTCTCACGGCCGGTCAATCTCGAAGTGGCGCTCGCCTGAAGCGGCGGGCGTCCCGCGTTGTCGCTCGTGCACGCGCAGGGAGTCATTCAATGCTCGACACAAGTACTGTCTTGAAAGGCGAGAAGCCGGCGGCGCTCGGGCCCGACGTGGTCGAGGCCGTGCGCGCCACGGCTTCGCGTGAACTTCCTTCTCTCGTGCAAAAGATCGACATGGAAGGCTACTACCCCGAAGACGTGATGCGCGAATTCGGCCGGCTCGGCGCTTACGCGCATCACCTTCCGGGCAAGAGCAATGCCGTCGATCTGGTCACCGCCATCAACGCGATGGCCGCCGCCGGAGAATACTGTCTGTCGACCTCGTTCTGCATCTGGTGCCAGGACGCGCTCGGCTGGTACATCTACGCATCTGACAACGACGCCCTGAAACGCGACGTCGGCGTCAAGGCCAGCACCGGCGAAGCCCTCGGCGGCACCGCGCTGTCCAATCCGATGAAGAGCCTGTTCGGCATCGAGGCGATGCGCTTGAAAGGCCGGCGTGTCGACGGCGGCTATGTCGTCAAGGGGTTGCTGCCCTACGTCTCCAATCTCGGCAATGACCACTATTTCGGCGCCATCTTCGAAGTGGAAGATGGCGGCGCCAAGCGCAACGTAATGGCGATCGTCCCGTGTGCGTCGGAAGGCTTGACGCTCGCCGACAACACCAAATTCGTCGCGCTCGACGGCACCCGGACCTTTGCCGTGCAAATGCGCGACGTGATGATCCCCGACAGTCTGATCATCGCCGATCCGGCCGACGACTACGTCAAACGCATCCGTGCGGGCTTCGTGCTGCTGCAGGCCGGCATGGCGTTCGGCCTCATCCGCGATTGCATCAAGCTGATGGAACAGACGCGTCCGACGCTCGGCCACGTCAACAAATTTCTCGACCTGCAGCCGGAGGCGCTCGCCGAGCAGCTTTCGGCGATGGAAGCGGAAGTGGCGCGTCTTGCAGCCACCCCGTTCGAAACCGATCCCAGCTACTGGCGTGCGGTCATCGAAGCGCGCCTATTAGCCGGCGAAGCCTCCGTCACTGCGGCCCACGGAGCGATGCTCCACTGCGGCGCGCGAGGTTATGTGCAGAACGGTGCCGCGCAGCGCCGCCTGCGCGAAGCCTATTTCGTCGCCATCGTGACGCCGGCGACCAAACAACTGAGGAAGATGCTCGCGGACATGGCGCACTGAAGCGCCCATGCCTGCGTCAGCAATGCCGGGACGCGTTGTTATGACCAGAGGAGCGACACCATGAGTGAGAAGGTCCTTGTTACCCCGGCCGAACTGTCCGAGATGCTGAAATCTCCCGGTACGGTTCTAATCGATACCCGCGATCCCGAAGCTTATGCAGCCGGGCATTTGCCCGGCGCCGTCAATATTCGCGATATTTTCACCTACCTCGCCACGTCGACGCCGGATGGCGTGGCCGCCATGAGCGAGAAGTTCGCGGAAGCCTTTGGTGCCGCCGGCCTGTCCGGCAAAGAAACCGCCGTCATCTACGAGCAATCGATGGACACCGGTTTTGGCCAGTCGTGCCGCGGCTATGTGCTGCTGAAATATCTCGGCTATCCGAAAGTCCAAATCCTCCACGGCGGCTACGCGGCCTGGGTGGCCGAGGGCCTGCCGACCACGACGGACATCCCAAAGCCGGAAGCGAAGACGTTCCCGGTCGATCCGAAAGGCGCCAGCATCCTGGTCGACCTGCAGGCGATGAAATCGGCTGTCGCCGATCCCAACATCGTCAAACTTGACACCCGCGATGTCGACGAATGGATCGCGGAAAGTTCGTCGCCATATGGCAAGGACTTCTGCCCACGCAAGGGCCGCATCCCCGGCGCCGTCTGGATTGAATGGTACCGGATGATGAAGCCATCGGCGGAAGGGCCGATGATCAAGTCGGCGAACGAAATTCTCGCCGAATGCGCGACCGTCGGCATCACGCCCGACACCCCGGTGGTTCTCTACTGCTTCAAGGGTGCCCGCGCTTCCAACACACTGGTGGCTTTGAAAGAAGCCGGCATCAAGAATGTCAGCCTGTACTTCGGTTCCTGGAATGAGTGGTCGCGCGACCCGTCACTCCCGATCGAAGAGGGGCTTCCTTTTAAGGCCGAGAAGTCGAAGGCGGCGGCCTGAGCAATCCAGGCGGCACGCTCACCACCTGAGCGTGCCGTCCCTTATCGGGGAAAAGAGCGCGGCGATATGACTCTGGAGACCGAGACAAACCGGATTGTCGTAATCGGTGCCGGTCAAGCGGCGGCCCAGCTCGCCACCAGCCTGCGGCAGAACTCGTTTGCCGGCGACATTACCGTCATTGGCGATGAACCCTACCTGCCCTATCAGCGCCCGCCGCTGTCGAAGAAATTCTTAAGCGACCGGCCGCAGCCGGAAAGCCTGTTCCTGCGGCCGCAGGCTTTCTGGGCCGACAAGGGCGTCGCCATGCTGCTGGGCGTCGCTGCCGGCGCTGTCGACCTGCGCAATAAGACGGTCATCCTCGCCGACGGCCGTGCCGTTCGTTTCGACACGCTGGTTTTCGCCACCGGTACGCGCGCGCGGACATTGCCGCTGCCCGGCGTTGATTTGCCCTATGTGCTGTCGCTGCGCGCCATCGCCGACGTGCACAAACTGCGGCTGGCTCTCGACAACGCCAAACGCATCGCCATCGTCGGCGGCGGCTATATCGGTCTCGAAGTCGCCGCCGTAATGCGTGGAGAAGGACGTGCGGTCACCATCATTGAGGCCGAGGACCGCCTGCTTAAGCGAGTCACCTCGCCGGTCGTGTCCGCATTTTTTGAGACCCTGCATCGTAACCGCGGCGTCGACATCAGGCTTGGCGCACGGCTCAAAGCCGTCACCGGAGAAGTGCGTGCCGCCGGCGTTGCTCTGGCGAACGGTGATGTCGTTGTCGCAGAAACGGTCCTGCTTGCAACCGGGGCACGCGCCAATGACGAACTGGCGAAGACCGCAGGGCTGGAGTGTTCCGATGGCATCCTGGTCGATGAATTTGCCGCCACGTCGGTGCCAAATGTTTACGCGATAGGCGATTGTGCGCGCTTGCCAAGCCGCCGTTATGGCCGCCAGCTCCGGCTCGAAAGCGTGCAAAACGCAATCGATCATGCCAAAGCGGCGGCCGCCGCGATCCTTGGCGAGCGGACGACCTACGATCCCGTTCCCTGGTTCTGGTCGGACCAGTACGACGTCAAATTGCAGATTGCGGGCCTGAGCGACGGTTATGACAGGTGCGAAACCGTCGGCGATCCTGCCGACGGCTCATTTGCGGTCGAATACCGCAAACAGGGCCGCCTGATCGCCGTCGATGCCGCCAACAATCCGCGCGCGCACATGATGGCGCGACGCCGCATCGCCGACAAATCCCCCGGCGAAATTGCCTACGAAGGAGCGGCCTGAAGCGATGAACGCATTGCCATCAAACAAGCAAAAGCCGGGTGCGCATGTCGCCGTAACAGGCGTCAATCATCGCTATCGGCGCTCACCTAACCCGGTGTTGAGCGACATCAATCTCGAAATACAGCCCTGCGAGGCCGTCGCGCTCGTCGGCCGCTCCGGCTGCGGCAAGTCGACCCTGCTGCACGTGATGTCCGGTCTCATGAAGCCGAGCACCGGCGAGGTCCGCATCGACGGCGCACTGGTCGAAGGTCCGTCGCCGCAATGGATCGTGATGTTCCAGCAGCCGCATCTCTATCCATGGATGACGGTGGCGCAGAATGTCGGGCTAGGATTAAAGTTCGCCGGCGCGCCGCGCAAGGAGATCGCAAGCCGGGTCGGATCCTTGCTCGAGTTGGTCGAGCTCGAGGGCTATGCCGGCCGCAATGTGCAGGAGCTTTCGGGCGGCCAGCAACAACGTGTGGCGCTCGCGCGCTCGCTGGCGGTGCAGCCGGAAGTCTTGCTGCTCGACGAGCCGTTCTCTGCCCTCGACGGCGTGACCCGCCGCGTCTTACAGCGCGACGTGCGCCGTATCGCGGTCGAGATGGGGATTACGCTCGTCATCGTCACGCACGACATCCCCGAAGCGGTCGCCATGGCCAATCGCGCGGTCGTGATGACTTCCGACCCGGGACGCATCGCCGAGATCGTGCCAATCGATCTCGACAGCCAGGATCGCGAACGTCGCGGGCCCGCCGCGCAAGCGGTGCAATCGAAATTATACGCCGCTTTCGAGCGTGCTTCTGGCCGCGCGATCGAGCCGCCGCCGCCACCGCCGCAAATCGAGCGCAGTGAATTCAGAGTCGTCGTTGCCGGAAGCCGTTGAGCCACGAAAAATAACAGGAGAAATGCGATGGAACGGGAAGTAAAAGGCTTCGAACTTCAGGATGAGGTCGACGCCGTCTATACGGAAGACGTTCGTCACCGGGTTTCCGTTACACGCCGGCAAACGCTCGATATGCTGGCCGCCGGCGGGCTTGCAGCCGCGCTCAAGCCGCTGCTCGGCAATTTCATGTCGGCCGCACAAGCCGCCGACGACGACGTCGTGCGCATCGGCTATCTACCGATCACCGACGCAACCGCGCTCTTGGTCGCGCACGGCATGGGCTATTTCAAGGACGAAGGACTGGAAGCGGAAAGGCCGACGCTGATCCGCGGCTGGTCGCCGCTCGTTGAATCCTTCGCCGCCGGCAAGGTCAACCTGGTGCACTTCCTCAAGCCGATCCCAGTGTGGATGCGCTACAATAACAACTTCCCGGTCAAAATCATGGCTTGGGCTCACACCAACGGCTCCGGCGTGGTCGTCGGCAAGGACACCGATATCCACACCTTCAAGGACCTTGGCGGCAAGCAGATCGCCGTCCCGTTCTGGTACTCGATGCACAACATTGTGCTGCAGTACGGACTCCGGCAATCCGGCATCAAGGCGGTGATCAAGTCGCAAAGCGAAAAACTCGCCGCCGACGAGTGCAACCTTCAGGTTATGGCTCCGCCCGATATGCCGGCAGCCCTCGCCGCCAAGAAGATCCACGGCTACATCGTCGCCGAACCGTTCAACGCGCTGGGTGAGATCAAAGTGCACGCGCGCATGCTGCGCTTCACCGGCGACATCTGGAAGAACCATCCCTGCTGCGTGGTCTGTATGCACCAGGAGGTGACCGAGAAGAAGAAGGAGTGGACGCAAAAGGTGATGAACGCAATCGTCCGCGCCGAGATCTACGCGTCGAAGAACAAAAAGGAAGTGGCCAAGCTGCTCTCCAAGGACGGCAAAGGCTATTTGCCGATGCCGGCCCCGGTAGTCGAGCGGGCCATGACCTATTATGACGATACGTTCTACGGTAAGACCGGCGCGCTCGAGCATCCGCAGTGGAAGAACGGCCGCATCGACTTCCAGCCCTGGCCCTATCCGTCGGCGACCAAGCTGATCGTCAAGGCTATGAACGAAACCGTGGTCGGCGGCGATACGACCTTCCTGAAAAAGCTTGATCCCGAATTCGTGGCCAAGGACCTCGTCAATTACGAATACGTCCGCAACGCCATGAACAAGTTCCCGGAGTGGAAGGACGATCCGAGCGTCAATCCGAGCGACCCCTTCAACCGCACCGAGGTGCTGTCGCTGTGAGCCTCGAGCTCGCCCTCGACGATGGCGTCCCGGCCGCCCCGCCGCCCAAGGCGGAGGCGGCGGCCGGCAGGCTCTCCGGTGCAGCACGCAGCGTAAGCTTCTCGCTCATCGGCATTGCTGTGCTGATGGCATTTTGGTGGCTCGGCGGTTGGATCGTCGCGTCCAACCCGTCAACGGTGAATTTCGCCGATTTTGCACCGGTACCGACCCTCGAACGGCTGGTCGTCATGGCGGCGAGCGGCGAAGCGCTCAAGATGACGCTGCCCAGCCTCTACCGCATCGGCCTTGGTCTCTTCTGGGCCATCGTGTTCGGGGTTCCGGTCGGCATCATGGTCGGGCGATTCCGGTCGGTGCGCGAGGCGAGCTCGGTGCCGTTCCAGTTCCTGCGCATGATCTCGCCGCTGGCGTGGATGCCGATTGCGGTGATGGCCTTTGCCACCTGGAATTCGGCCATCATTTTCTTGGTCGGCGTCGCCGCGGTGTGGCCGATCCTGTTCTCGACCGCACACGGTTTCCGCCGCATTGACCCGGCCTGGTTCAAGGTTGCACGCAACCTCGGCGCGCGGCCCTGGCACATGTTGTTCACCATCATTCTGCCGGCAATCTCGCAGGACACGCTGACCGGCATCCGCCTCGCGGTTGGTGTCGCTTGGATCGTGCTGGTGCCGGCCGAGTTTCTCGGAGTTACGTCCGGCCTCGGCTACGCTATCAACGACGCCCGCGATACGCTGGAGTATGACAGACTCGCGGCCACCGTCGTCATCATCGGTATTCTCGGTTTTGCGATCGACTTCGTCTGTGAACAGGCGATCCGACGGGCGAGTTGGTTCCGCGAAGAATAGCGCTGGCGCAATCAAACTGATTGCGTTGTGCTATCGAGACTCAATCATTATACGCACGAAAACGTCGTGGATGGCTGCGCCATCAACTCGAGTAGTGCGCGAATATCGGTACCGATTGCCCGCAAATCCTCATCGCTCGCACCGCACGTAGGAGCGTTGCGATCGATCCACTGCAACAAATTTTCGGTTTTAGGGATTCCGGCCGGCACATTTCCGGCGAAACCAGACCTGCCACCGCCAGCGTCCGATCCGCCAGAAGCATGCTCGTCGAGCCAGCGCCGCAAGAAATGCGCGACCTGATCGTTGTATTTGTCCTCATATTTTGAAATGAGAAACTCGACGATATCGCGCTCGAGATCGGCTTTGCTACGCCGCATCATTCCAAATCCGGTGCAGGTGCATCTTGGGCCATGCAGCGGCATGTTGACGGCGGCTTGCCAGAGTTCCGCCATCTCTTCGGTTGCAAGTTTCGTCAATTGCGTCGTTTGCAAGCGCGCCTCTCACTTCATCACAATCTCATTGCCGTCCGCTGGTATCCTGACCTCGGGGACACGCACCGCGGGCTAAGCCGACTGTGCATCGCCCATATCTTGCCCCGCCGACTTGACGCTGTGACCAAAGATATTGCGAGACAGATCTTTCACCAGATTCTCAAATTCGGAGATCACAGCCTTGTGGGTTTTGACACTGTCCGCGCGGATTGGCGGAATTGCGATGATCGCCGAGAATAACTGCCGGTCTTGGTCGAAGATCGGGCCGACCGCTGCAAATGTAATCTTGGCCGTAATCGTATTATTGGTCGTATAGATCAGCGATGCTCTGATCTTGCGCAACTCGGCTTCCAGTTCCCGATCCGACGGCAAAGTGAGCCCGATCGCTTTCGCCGCGGCCTTTTCATTGGCCAAAAGCGTCGCGGTCATCGACTTCGGAAGATAGGCGAGATACACGCGCCCGATTGCCGACCCGCTCAGCGGCAGCGACGAACCAACTCGTAGTGAAACGGGAAGCCGGTAGTTGCCGAATTCGCTATTGATCAATGTCGGGCCCAACTCGGTCCAGACATAGTGAAACATTGTGCAATTGTGTTCGAGCGCGAATTTGCGCACCGCATCACTAATTGCTTTCATTTCATCGAAGCGAATGAACGCCGCGATACCGACGCGCCGCGCGCTGATCCCGAGGTCGTAGAGCCCCGTCACGTCGCCCTGGGCGAGATAGCCGTATTTTACCAGGCTCACGAGGTAGCGATGTAGCTTGCTCGGCTTAAGCCCGGTCTGACGCGATAGAGACGACAAACTGATACCGCCCTCGCTCTCGATGACGCACTGGAAAATGTCGAGCGCCGTTTCCACAGAGTGGATGCCAACCGGCTTGCGGTTCTTTGCCCGCGGCCGGCCGCGGCGTGGAAGCCGCGCCACATTGTTTGTCGTCGTCGCCACGACAGATAACCCTCCGTTTTAAGAATACGCGATCGGGCCCAACATGCGGACCATTCTTGCGCTCTACAGCACGCGATCAAACTCAAGCATATCGAAAAGCAACCTCCAATTCATCTCAGGACGTGCCGCGCAACCGCGCGGTTCGTTTGCGGTCGACCTCGCCGCTGTCGGGATCAACGACAACGCCGTACAACTGCTCGGCCGATTCGCGGCTGACATAGCCTTCGCGAACGTCCATTGCGACCTTTTCGGCGTCCCGTGTCTTCGGATCGCCAAACCCACCGCCTCCACCGGAGCGGATCATAAACGCATCGCCCTTCCGCAAGCGCAAATTGGTGAATTTGGCGTTCGGGTAATCGTGGTTCCAGGCGTCGCCAGTCCGAATGCTGATACTATTTCCTTCAGCATCCAGCCCGCCTCTCAGTCCCCAAGGCTTACAGCGCGAGCGTTCGACCGTCGCGTCGAGCGTCATTGGCGAGAGCGGCTGCACGACATACTCGGCGCCCAGGCCACCGCGCGTACGCCCGGCCCCGCCGCTATCCTGCCGAAGCGCATATTTTTCGACCAAGATGGGATATTTCGCTTCAATCTGTTCGGTCGGGCTGTTGTGCGTATCACCGTCGTTGATGCAGACCGTGACCGAAACGCCGTCCTCGGTCGACTTCGCACCCCAACCGCCGCCGAGCGGACCGATCACACCGATGAAGAAGCGATTGTCGACCGGCGAGATACCGTGCAGTGCCGCGGTTACCAGATCAGCGTGATGACCGGCGATCACCATGTCCGGCACAACATCGGCCAGCGCCTTAAAGATGGTGTCGACCACGGTCATCGGGAATGTCATCCACCAGCGCATCGGCGCCGGCCGCGTCGCGCTGACGACGCGCCCCGCCGGAATGATCACGTTGAGCGAGCGGAAACTCCCATCGTTGACAGGATATTCGCGTGGCGTCGTCAGGCATTTGTAAGCCACCTGCGCGCAGGCATAGCCGGTCGTGATGCCTGAATTGTAGAAGCCGCTCACCTGTCGGCTGACCTCAGACAGGTCGATCGTCATCTGTCCGTTTTCGACTGTAACCTTCACGCGGATCGGGACCGGCTCACCGATGTTAAGCCCGTCGTCGTCCATGAATGACTCGGCCTCATAGACACCGTCCGGAATTTTTGCCGCATTGGCGCGTGCCTCCGCATCGGAATGATGCATGATCGCGGCGATAGAGTCGGCGACAGCATCGGCACCGTAGCGCTCGACAAGCTCCAGGAAGCGGCGTTCGCCCGTCGTCACCGCAGTCACCTGCGCGCGCAAGTCGCCGACAGCGAGGTCGGGCAACCGCACATTCATGCGGATGATATCGATGAGATCTTGATTGACCACGCCCCCGCTCTGGTATTTCAAAATCGGGACTTGCAGGCCTTCGGAGAAGATGTCGGTCGTGACATGTCCGATGGAGCCGCCGATATCGAGCCAGTGCGCCATGCAACAAGTGAAGCCAACGAGCTTGTCCTGGAAAAATACCGGCTTGGTCAACGTAATGTGGTTGAGATGGCTGCCGGTGATATAGGCGTCGTTCGTGATGTAGATATCGCCGGGCTTGATATTATCCATCCCGAAATGTCGGATCTTGGCCTTGATGGTTTCCGACATGCCGCGAATGAACATCGGCAGGCCGAGACCAATCGAAACGGTCTCGCCCTCGGGCGTGAACAGCCCGACGGTAAAATCCAGCGCCTCGTAGATGATCATGTTGTAGGCGGTGCGCATGAGATTGATTTTCATCTCTTCGGTCACCGACAACACACCATTACGTATAATTTCGACGGTGACGGGGTCAACCGCACGGCCATCCGGATTCGTGTTTTTATCGAGTGGAGTATGCATTGTTTACCGCCCGCCGATGTCGAGATTGAGATTGCCAAATTGATCGACCGAAAGCCGGTCGCCTGGCTGAACGACGGTCGTCGACGCGCGTTCTTCGATCAGTGCTGGACCATTGATGTGATCGCCGCGCAGAAGAAGGTCGCGCGCGTAAACGGGCGTGTCCGACAAGGCCCGTGTCGTGGAAATAGACCCTGGAAACGCGGCTGCGTGCATCATCAAGCGAGCCGTGACTGCGCGTCGCAACCTCGCCCGGTTCTGGTTTGGCCGTGCGGCCGATCAAAGTCGCCCGCACGCTGACAAGCTCGGATGCCTCTTTCGGAGCCGAGGTGCCATAACGCTGCATATGAACTTGGTCGAAGGCGGATTTGATCGCCGTCCTATCCTGCGATGCAAACAGCTCACGGCCGAGTTCGACCGTCACCGCGTGTTCCTGGCCGACGTAGCGCATATCGGCATAACGAACCACATCGACTTGACCGTAGGCGTTGCGCGAGTTCGCAAGCTCAACGCGGCCTTGTTCTTCCATTGCGGCATAAAGATTTTCGATCTCGTCGAATTCCGCGACCGCTAACTTCTTGAAGCAGGACCGCACATAGTCGTAGCGCAGATCGGAAAACAGCATGCCATAGGCGGAGAAATAGCCGGGCGCGAAAGGAATGAGCACGCGCCTGATGCCGAGTTCGCGGGCAATGGCGGAGGCGTGCAGCGGTCCCGCACCGCCGTAAACGACCATCACGAACGATCCGGCATCGAGCCCACGCTCGGTGGTCACGCCTTTGACCGCGTAGGACATGGTCGTGACGGCGATCCGAATGATGCCGTCCGCCGCATCCAATACCGAGAGACCGAGCGGCTCGGCAATGCGTTCAGCAACCGCCTGTTCGGCGGCGGCGAAATCCAGTTTCATGTCCCCGCCAAGGAAATGCTGTGCATCCAGCCGGCCGAGGATCAGATTGGCGTCGGTGACGGTCGGCTCGGCTCCGCCCCTGCCGTAACAAGCCGGTCCTGGAATCGAGCCGGAGCTGCGCGGGCCAACACGCAAGGCATTGCCTTCGGCGAGTCGCGCGATCGAGCCACCGCCGGTGCCAACCTCGAATATATCGAGCATCGGAATCTGGATTGGCAGCGCCCTGTCATAGCCGCCGACCAGCGCGCTGCTCGATGTCAACAACTCGCCTTTGTAGATGACGCCGGCTTTGGCCGTGGTCCCGCCCATATCGAACGCGATCGCATCGGGCATGCCGAGGTGGCGGCAGATCGCCTGCGTGCCGACGACGCCTGCCGAAGGACCCGATTCGAGCATGCGCACGCATTCGCGCCGTGCATGCGCGACCGGAATAAGACCGCCCGTCGATTGCACCGCATAAAAATCGCCATGGAAACCCGCTTCCGTCAGCCGATCCTCGATCTGACCGAGATAACGGTCGACGGTCGGGCCGATATAGGCATTAGCCGCTACGGTCGAGGCGCGCTCGAATTCGCGATATTCTTGCGACAATTCATGCGACGCAGTGATGAACGCGTGCGGCAGCGCATGCGCAATGGCCTCTTTCACCTGCCGTTCGTGCGCGGCGTTGCGATAGGAGTGCAACAGGATGATGGCAACGGCTTCGATATTCAGATCTGCGAGCCGGCCGGCCAGTTCCGCCAGCTGTTCGATATCCAGCGGGCGGTGGACCGCACCATCGGCGCGCAGGCGCTCGGCAACTTCGAAACGCAACGATCGCGGCACCAGCGGATCATGCTTCTTGAAGTAGAGATTGTAGGCGTCGGGACGATTAATACGGCCGATCTCGTAGATGTCGCGAAACCCTTCGGTGATCAGCAACGCGGTTTTTGCACCGGTGCGTTCAAGCAGCGTGTTGATGGCTATCGTCGAGCCATGCAGAAACAGCTTGATCTCGTTGAATGCCGCGTTGGCGTCATGTACGGCGGTTTCGATGCCCTGCACGAGTTCGCCGTGCGTCGACAACGTTTTTCCGAATGACAGCGTGCCGCGCGCGTCATCGAAGACCGCGACGTCGGTAAAAGTTCCACCAATATCGACCGCTACGCGCAGGGTTGCAGCCACTTCACTATTCACACACTTCTCCTACTCGCAGTTGCAATTTCATGATTTCAGTTCAGCGGAAAGCCGTTTGCGGCAACCACAGAACGACCCACGGAAACGCGATCAGAAGGATGATCTTGATCAGGTCCGCGACGACGAACGGCAACGTTCCGGCAAAAATCGTCTTAAGCGGGATGGACGAATCGACCGTTTTCATCACGAAAAGATTCATGCCGAACGGCGGCGTCACCACCCCAAGTTCGACCAGCATGACCATCATAACGCCCCACCAAGTGAGGTCGTAACCGATTTTGCTGATGACCACCGCGACCAGAGGCGCGGTGATGATCATCAATGTGAACGAATCCATCACGCATCCAAGCGCGACATAGAATAAGACCAAAATGAAGATGATGGAGATTGGCGCGAGACCGGAATCGCCCAGAAGTTCGGTGAGATACTCTGGCAATCCGGCTCCACCGACGAAGAAGGTCATGATGAAGGCGCCAATGATCACGAAATAGATCAGACCTGTCGCCGTCGTTGTCTCGGAAATGACAGCCAGAATCGATTCTCTTTTTAATTTTCCGCGAAATAACGCAGCAAAAAACGCAATCGCGGCGCCTATGGCCGCGGCCTCCGTCGCCGTAAATATCCCGCCATAAATGCCACCGATCACCAACACGAACATGCCGATGACGATGCTTGCATTCCTAAATGCGGCGAAGAATTCCCGCAGGTTGAATTTGTCCTGGGTCGGCGCCAACTCGGGACGAAAGTGCACGCTGAGAGTGATTGCCGACATGTAAAAAACGACTGTTATGAACGCTGGAACGAGTACGGCAATATAAAGCCGGCCGATCGACTGCTCGGTCAGCAACGCGTAAACCACGATTGCGGTCGATGGCGGCACGAGTTGACCGAGCGTGCCGCCGGCGACGATGCACCCCGACGACAGCGATGCCGCGTAGCCGCGCTCCCGCATTTCGGGCAACGCAACACGACCCATCGTGGCAACCGTGGCCAGCGACGATCCGGTCAGCGCACCAAAGCCCGCGCAGCCACCGACCGTTGCATGCGCCAGTCCGCCACGTAGAAAGCCGAACGACGCGTGTGCGAGGCGGTAGATGTCGTTGGAAAGGCCTCCTGCAGTCGCAAAGCCGCCCATCAACAAAAACAACGGCACAACGGCTAGATCGGCGTTGGTCATCAGCCCCGCTGTTTCTGAGCCCAAAACATTCAATGCCGCATTCGGGCCCATCAAAAGCACGGTTCCGATCAAACCGCACACCAGCAAGACGACTGCGACCGGAATCATGAGCAATACGAGGACCCATAGCAGCCCAAACATCGCGAGGCTGAGCTCAATCGGGTGGAGCGAGAATTTTGAATTGAGCTCATCGCCCAAAAGAAAGACGCCGAGCAGCAACACCGCCGCCAAGGCGAGCGTCAAAAACACGCGCCAATCGATCGCTTCGAGTTCGTCGTCCTCGTTTCGCGCCGTGCTCATATACGCAAAGAATTGAACCGGGACGCAAAAGATGAAGATCAACGCAATCAGTGACAGAAATGGCCATGTATGCCATTGCAAAATCACCGTGGCTTGGCCGCGGACATAGGATTGGTCGGCATAAGCGGCCACGCGCCACGCAATCAGGGCAACCAGAACCAACTGCAAAGCATGGCCGAACTGGCGCAGGAAAGCGACCAGCGAAGGCCCCAGGCGGCGCGCAAGAATATCGATTTCAAGGCTCGCCCGATTGGCTAGAACACCCGGCAAGACCGCAGACACCGAAACGGCAAAGATCGTGGACAGAAACTCGTTAGAGCCGGCGATCGGCTTATTGAGCAGCCAGCGCATCACGACGATGTCGAATGTCGTGAGCAGGCTGACGGCAATCATGCCGAGCACGCCGATGAAAGCAATCTGCCGCGCGCTTCGATTAATCGCGTTCATCGCGCGCGCGTAGAAAGCATGCTGCAAAACAATCTCCACGACAGAAATGATAACGGGTTGCCAGGCTCACAGTTCAGCGCTGCAATTCAACTACTGTGGCACGCCGCAGCAAGACATCACGAAACGGAGGCGCCCGATTCGGCGTTGAACAACCGCAAAACGTTCCCGCAGCCGCTGGCCGTAACCGTGCGCGACAAAGGCTGCCACGCACGGACCGGTACCGGTGCTATTTTCCAATATCCTTGGAAAACGACGCGAAGATCTTTTTGCCGTCCGGTGTCGTCTTGATCCACTCATTGTTGACCGTCTGAAGCGCTTTTTCAAACTTAGCTTTTTCGGCCGGGGCCAACTTGATAAAATGCTGGGTCTTGTCGGCTTCGAGTTTCTTCCACAGGAACCCGTCCAGCTTCTGAAAACAGGCGCCCATTTCGCGCGACATCTTTTCGCCGGTTTCGGCCTCGAGTACCTTGCGGCCCTTCTCAGAGAGTTTGCCTGGCACGGCCGGATTCATGACGACGAAGCCTGCCGGCGATCCCAGCGGAATATCGACGATCTGATTTTTCGACACCTCAGCAAGACGAAACACTGTTAGCTGAATGATATTAGCGACGGAACCACTCACAAGACCCTGACTGACCGCCTGATAGGTTTCGGTCGCCGGCACCGAAATCGGCGAAGCGCCAACAGCCTCAACCATTAGAGAGATCGTCTTGTCGGCTGCACGAATCTTCTTACCTTTCAGATCGTCGATGGATTTGATCGGCTCGCGCATTGAAAGCACCTGAACGGGAACCGTAAACAAGGCGATCGGCATCACACCTTTGTATTCGTCTGCGATCAGCCCCGACGCATACAAATGCCAGAGAGCTACCGAGCCCTCCGCGAGCTTGTCGACCGGCAGCAGGAGAGGAAGTCCCGCGACCGTGCTTTTCGGAAACGGCAGGTTGGAACTTCCGTGAATACCAAAGCCGATGTCGGCAACGCCATTGGCCACGCGATCCCAGACATTGCCGAGATTGGCGAGCGTCGGTGCGTGCACGAGCTGGATCTTGAAATCCGTACCTGCCTTCTTGTTGATGTTATCGACAATCGGCTTGAGGCATTGAGTCGTCACCGCATTGGACGGGGCCATCGCAGTTGCGAATTTGAGAACGGGTTCGGCGCGCGCGGGACCAGCGGCGCCCAACACGCCCGCGCCGACAAAAAGCGCCGCGCAGCCGGCGATAACATAAGCTTTGTAACCAGCAAATAAGGGCTTTTCTTTCATCGTTTCCTCCAGTGACACCGACATTATTCATTTCAGTAAAATATTTCACCCAATTGCAAATAGGTCAAGGGCGCCGCCGCGCGCGATTTCTGCAACTCATTGTGGAATTTCCGAGCGAGCAGCGCGGCGTGGCGGTTTGGCGATCATTCGACCCAGAGATGGCGCACGCCTGGCTCGGCCGGTGACATGTGAGGACCGTGCAACTGCCGCCTGAGACCGCCGACAACCTCGCACGTTATGTCAATGAAGAGACGTATGCAGAGACGTTAATTCGGATAGGCCGCAGTTCCCCTCAACGGTACCCTTCAATGTACGGCCTCATGCACGACTTGCCGCAAAGTGCCGGCGCCGTAGCGCTGTGCCATAACGTCGAGTTCGATCGGGACGATATGCGGGGCCTGCCCGGCCGAGCCGAAGGCTTCGAATCGCTCGATACAGACCTTTGCCGTTTCGTCCATCGCCGCTTGCAGGAACTTGCGCGGGTCGAATTCGCGCGCGTTCTTCTTCATGGTGCGGCGCATGGCTGCGGTCATGGCGAGGCGGATGTCGGTATCGATATTCACCTTGCGCACCCCGTACTTGATGCCTTCCTGGATTTCGGCAACCGGAACGCCATAGGTCTCTGGAATATCGCCGCCATAGCAACGGATCTCCTGCAACAGTTCCTGCGGCACCGACGACGACCCATGCATGACCAAATGCGTGTTGGGCAGCCGCGCATGAATCATCTTGATGCGGTCGATGGCGAGGATGTCGCCGGTCGGCTTGCGCTTGAATTTGTAGGCACCATGCGAGGTGCCGATGGCAATCGCCAATGCGTCGCACTGGGTTTCGTCAACAAAGCGCGCGGCTTCATCGGGATCGGTCAACAGCGCTTCTCGCGACAGCTTGCCTTCGGCGCCATGGCCGTCTTCCTTGTCGCCTTGCAGCGTTTCCAGCGAGCCGAGACAGCCCAGCTCACCCTCAACCGAGACGCCGACGGCGTGCGCCATATCGACGACGCGGCGCGTCACATCGACGTTATAGGAGTAGTCGGCCGGTGTGCGTGCGTCTTCCCGCAGCGAGCCATCCATCATTACCGAGGTAAAGCCCGAGCGGATCGCAGTCATGCAAACCGCAGGCGTTGCGCCATGATCTTGATGCATCACGATCGGAATTTCCGGATAGGACTCGATGGCAGCGGCGACCAAGTGGCGCAAAAAAGGTTCACCAGCATACTTACGCGCGCCGGCCGAGCCTTGCAGGATCACCGGACTCTGCGTCTTGCGCGCCGCCTCCATGATCGCCTTGATCTGTTCCATGTTATTGATGTTGAAAGCCGGCAGGCCGTAGCCCTCTTCGGCGGCGTGGTCGAGCAATTGACGCATGGAAACGAGCGGCATGGTCTACTCCATTCAAATCAAGCAAGCTGCAGTTGACCGCGGATGACGGCCTTGCGCGCGGCATCGGCAACGCGCTCCGCTGTCAGTCCGAAATAAGTGTAGAGATCCTTCTCTGGCGCTGATTCGCCGAAGCGATCGAGCCCGATCACCGCGCCGTCGCGGCCGGCATAGCGCCACCAGCCGCGCGTCGCGCCGGCTTCGACCGTCACGATCGGCAGATCAGGCGGCAGCACCCGGCTCCGCCATTCCGTATCTTGGCGCTCGAAAACATTGACACAGGGCATCGAGACAACGCGCGCCGCAACGTTCTCGGCCGCGAGCTGTTTGGCGGCCGCGCAGGCAAGCTTCACTTCGGATCCGGTCGCGATGATCGTAACGGCCGGCGCCTGTTCGGGCTCGACCAGCACGTAACCGCCGCGGCTGATCGCGTCGAGTTGCGCCTCGCTACGCGGCTGGTGCGGCAGTGCCTGCCGCGACAATGCAAGCGCGCTTGGCCCGCCGTTGCGTTTGACGGATTCGGTCCATGCCACGGCGGTTTCGACCGCATCGCACGGGCGCCAGACGTCTAGATTGGGAATTAGACGCAACGACTCCACATGCTCGATCGGTTGATGCGTCGGGCCGTCTTCCCCGAGGCCAATCGAATCATGCGTCAGGATGTAGACAACGCGCTGACGCATGAGCGCGCTCATGCGTAGGGCATTACGCGCGTAGTCGGAGAACACCAGGAAGGTCGCAGCAAACGGCAGAAAGCCACCATGCAGCGCGAGCCCGTTGGAGATGGCCGCCATGCCGAATTCACGCACGCCGAAGAAGATCATGTTGCCGGCAGGATCGCGCGTGATCGGCTTCGACAATGGATGCGTGGTGAGGTTGGACGCCGCAAGGTCGGCCGATCCGCCGATCAATTCAGGCAGAAATTTGGCAAGAGCCGCCAGCGTGTTCTGGCTCGCCTTGCGCGTGGCGATGGCCTCCGCCTTGGCGGCGGTTGCGTTGACTAGATCGGCAGCGGTCGCCGCGAAATCGTCCGGCAGGTCGTTCCAGACCCGCCGCAAGAATTCGGCGGCGAGCTCCGGATAGGCTTTGCGATAGGCATCAAAGCGTTCCTGCCACTCCGCTTCGAGCAGAGCCCCTTTCCGACTGCCATTCCATTGCTCCGCCACATCGGGCGGAATGACGAAGGGCCCATGCGGCCATTGAAGGGCTGCGCGCGTGCGCGCCACTTCTTCCGAGCCGAGCGGCGCGCCGTGGGTATCGTGATGACCTTGCTTGGTGGGCGCACCACGGCCGATCACGGTCTTGCAGCATACAAGCGTCGGCTTGTCGGTTTTGGCGATAGCCTCTTGCAGCGCGGCTTCAACGGCGACCGTGCTATGGCCGTCGATCGCGCGGATGACGTGCCAGCCATAAGCCTCGAAACGCTTGGGCGTATCGTCGGCGAACCATTCGCTGACGTCACCGTCGATGGAGATGCCGTTGTCGTCGTAGATGGCGATCAGCTTGCCGAGACCAAGCCGGCCGGCAAGCGAAGCCGCTTCATGACTGATGCCTTCCATCAAACAGCCGTCGCCGACCACCACATAGGTGTGATGATCGACGATATCGTGATCCGGCCGGTTGAATTGTGCGGCAAGCGTCTTTTCGGCAATCGCCATGCCGACGGCATTGGCAAAGCCCTGGCCGAGCGGTCCGGTGGTGGTTTCCACTCCCACCGTGATGCCAAACTCCGGATGACCCGGCGTTTTCGAATGCAGTTGGCGAAAACGCTTGAGCTCACCGACCGGCAATTCGTAGCCGGTCAGATGCAGCAGCGCATAAAGCAAGGCCGAGGCGTGGCCGTTCGACAGCACGAAACGGTCACGATCAGGCCAGGCCGGATTTCCGGGATGGTGGCGCAGATGGCGCCGCCATAGCACGGTCATAGCGTCGGCGAGGCCGAGCGGCGCGCCGGGGTGGCCGGACTTGGCGGTCTCTACCATGTCCATGGCCAGCACGCGTAAAGCCGCGCTCGCCGGATCGGTCAGACCCGCATGCAAATCTTGCGGTGCGATATTCATCGGCGGTACCTCCCTATCCGGCGCGTTTCTTCTTCTCGATCAGCTGCAGGATCATCGGCGTCAGAATGAGCTGCATTGCAAGGTCGAGTTTGTTGCCGGGAATGACGATGGAATTTGCCCGCGACATGAAGCTGTCGTGGATCATTTTGACCAAATAGACGAAATCGATGCCGCGCGGATTACGGAAGCGAATGACGACCATCGACTCGTCGGGCGTCGGAATCCAACGCGCGACAAATGGGTTGGACGTATCGACCGTCGGCACGCGCTGAAAATTGATGTCGGTCTCGGTAAACTGCGGGCAGATATAATTTATGTAATCCGGCATGCGGCGCAGGATTGTGTCGACGACCGCTTCATGCGAATAGCCGCGGTGGGACTTGTCGCGGTGGATCTTCTGGATCCATTCGAGATTAATCACCGGCACCACGCCGATCTTCATGTCGGCATATTTTGCGGTGTTGGCTTTGTCCGTCACCACCGCGCCGTGCAGGCCTTCATAGAACAACAGGTCGGTGCCCGCTTCCAAGGGCTGCCATTCCGTAAACGTGCCGGGCTCACATCCGTAGACGTCGGCCTCACCCGCGTCGTGAACGTAATGGCGGGTGCGACCGGTACCGCGCTCCGAATATTCACGGAACACGGCTTCCAAATCTTCGATCAAGTTGGCTTCAGGACCGAAATGGCTAAGGTTGTTGCCGGTTTTCTGCGCGCATTCCATCGCGGCACGCATGCCTTTGCGGTCATAACGATGAAAGGCGTCGCCTTCGATAAAGGCAGCGGTGATATTTTCGCGACGAAATATCTCGTCGAACGTCTTCTTGACCGACGTCGTGCCGGCACCCGAGGAGCCGGTAATCGAGATGATGGGATGCTTTATTGACACGGCTTACCCCCTGCCTCCCGTCCTTGCCACGAGCCGCTTTACGCGCGAAACAGTCCGCGGCGGCCGAACAGCGGCGACTGCTCGCCAACCAGATGCGGCGCAATATGGTGACGATCGAGCCGTTCCACTTCCTCGCGCGAGCCGAAAATCAGCGGCACGCGTTCATGCAGAGCGCACGGCACGCGATCGAGAATGCGCTCGCTGCCGGTCGAGGCGGCACCGCCCGCCTGCTCCATCAAAAAGGCGATAGGGTTGCCTTCGTAAACCAGGCGCAACCGCCCGCTGTGATAGCCTTCGCGAGCGTCACCTGGATAGATGTAGACACCACCACGGATGAGGATGCGATGCGCCTCGGCCACCATCGAGGCGATCCAGCGCATATTGAAGTTGCGGCCACGAGGGCCGTCGGCCCCCGCGATGCAGTCGTCAAACCATTGTCGCACCGGCTCGCTCCAATGGCGCGCGTTGGATGCATTGACGGCAAATTCGTTGCTCAGCGGCGGCACCTGCACCTGCGGCTTTGTCCGCCGGAAAACACCTAGCCCGTGGTCGAGCGTGAAAATGTCGGTGCCGGCGCCAAGCGTCAGCACCAGCGCGATTTGCGGTCCATACAAAACGTAGCCGGCGGCGACCTGCTGACTACCTGGACGAAGGAACGCCGCCGGCTCGGCGCCGCTGCCGGGAGGTGCAGGCAACAGCGAAAAGATTGTGCCGATTGATACGTTGGTATCGATATTGGAGGAGCCGTCGAGCGGATCGAGCGCGACGATGAGGGGCGCGCCGGGCGAGAGTTCGACCGGGACATCGAGCTCTTCGGACGCGACCGCGGCGACCGGAGCGCTGCGCAGCGCGTCGATGAGCAGCATATTGGCGCGGATGTCGAGTTCGGTCTGGAAATCACCGCCCTCGCCCGCGGACTGCTTTTTCCCAAGCTGACCGGACAGCGGACCGGCGGCGACGATATCGGCGATCTCCTTGCAGGCGTCCGCCAGCGCGGCGACCGTTTTGGCGACGGCTAGGCGCTGAGCGTCATCGGCCGCCCAGGTCGCCAGATAGTCGTCGAGATTTAGGTAACTTGACATCACGCTTCCCCCAATCAGCTCCCCGCAGCCTTCGCAGTCAGGTCGCGAAGATACGACTTTTTGTTATGTCTTCAGCCTCGATCGTCATGAGATCGTCGCGATCGACCGCGCCACCTTCCTTGAACAGCCGCATTGCCTGGCGCAACCGCGCGCGATCGATAGCGTTGCGGATCGACCGGGCATTGGCAAAACTGGGCTGCTGACGCCGGCGCGAAACGTAAGCGGCCATCGCGTCATGCGCATCCGGGCTCAATTTGTATTGGCCTTCGGCGGCAATCTTTTCGGCGATGGCGAGCAATTCGCCGTCGTCGTAATCGGGAAAATCGATGTGGTGGGCGATGCGCGAGCGGAAGCCGGGATTGGAGGCGAAGAATTTTTCCATTCGATCGCGGTAGCCGGCCAGGATCACCACAAGGTCCTCGCGCTGGTTTTCCATCACCTGCAGCAAGATCTCGATCGCTTCCTGCCCGTAGTCTTTTTCGTTCTCGGGCCGGTACAGATAGTAGGCTTCATCGATGAACAAGACGCCGCCCATGGCACGTTTGAGCACTTCCTTGGTTTTCGGCGCGGTGTGGCCGATATATTGGCCGACGAGATCATCGCGCGTCACCGAAACAAGATGACCTTTGCGCACATAGCCAAGCCGATGAAGGATATCGGCCATGCGCAGCGCCACCGTGGTCTTGCCGGTACCGGGATTGCCGGTGAACGACATATGCAAGGTGGGCGCGCCGGCAGCGAGACCCATCTGCTCGCGTGCGCGCGCGACCAGCAGGAAGGCCGCGATCTCGCGGATGCGCTGCTTGACCGGCGCAAGCCCGATCAGGTCGCGCTCGAGCTCTGCGATCGGCGCCGCGATATCGGTCTCGGCCTGCAGCGCCTTGAGGTCGATGACCTCGCCGCCCACGGCGCCGACTATGGCAGGCCCGCTGATGCTCATGTCTTGCCTGCGTAACGTCGGCCAGCCGGCTTATCGAGGCCGTAGCCGCGCACGGCGTAGCGCATGGTGCGGCCTTCCGCCTCGACCCGCTCCAGCCGGAAGCCGGGCTCTTCGGCCGGCCGCTGCACCAGGAAGGAAAGGCGCACAGCCTCCCAGCCGCGCGTGGAATCGAAGCCATTGACGCGCACATAACAATTCGGGTTCGCCGCGCGGCAAGCCTTCACGTCTTCCATGACGCCGACCGGATCCTGCAAATCGAACATCGGCGGCCCCCACATCTCCCAATAGGTGTTGCGGGGATGCGGATCGTCGGTGAATTCGATACTCACCGCCCAGCCCTGCCGCAGGCAGTAGTCGACCTGCGCGGAGATCTGCTTGTCGGTGAGATCGGGCAGGAAGGAAAAAGCACCTTGGGTCACGCGCATTGTCTTTACTCCTTCCGCTCAGCTTGCCACGGCGGTGGGCACGAAATCGGACGTGTCGGTCGAGGTGTAGTCGAACGTCACGTCACCCCAGGTATCGAGCGCGGCGCGCAAAGGCTGGCACCACTTGGCGGCGTCGGCCAGGATGTCCGGGCCTTCCGTTTTGATGTCGCGGCCTTCGTTGCGCGCCAGCACCATCGCCTCGAGCGCGACGCGGTTGGCGGTGGCGCCGGCCTGAATGCCCATGGGATGGCCGATTGTGCCGCCGCCGAATTGCAGCACGACATCGTCACCGAACAGATCGAGCAGTTGGTGCATCTGTCCGGCATGGATGCCGCCGGAGGCGACAGGCATCACCTTGCGCAGGCCACCCCAGTCCTGTTCAAAGAACAGTCCGCGCGGCAGGTCGACTTCGTTCTTTGCTTCGCGCAGCACATTGTAATAGCCCTGCACGGTCATCGGATCGCCTTCCAGCTTGCCGACGGCGGTGCCGGCATGCAGGTGATCGACGCCGGCGAGCCGCAACCACTTGGCAATGACGCGGAACGAAACGCCGTGGTTCTTCTGCCGCGTATAGGTGCCGTGGCCGGCGCGGTGCATGTGCAGCAACATGTCATTCTCGCGCGCCCAGTGGGAAATCGACTGGATCGCGGTGTAGCCGATCACCAGGTCGACCATGACGATGACCGAGCCGAGCTCCTTGGCGAACTCGGCGCGCTTGTACATCTCCTCCATGGTGCCGGCGGTGATGTTGAGATAATGGCCCTTGATCTCGCCGCTGTCCGCGACCGCGCGGTTAACCGCCTCCATGCTGTAGAGAAAGCGGTCGCGCCAATGCATGAAGGGCTGCGAATTGATGTTCTCGTCGTCCTTGGTGAAGTCGAGGCCGCCTTTGAGCGCTTCATAGACGACACGGCCGTAGTTCTTGCCCGACAGGCCGAGCTTGGGCTTGACGGTGGCACCGAGCAAAGGGCGACCGAATTTGTCGAGACGCTCTCGCTCGACCACGATGCCGGTCGGCGGACCCTTGAAGGTCTTCACGTAAGCAATCGGAAAGCGCATGTCCTCGAGCCGGCAGGCTTTCAGCGGCTTGAACGAGAATACATTGCCGATGATCGAGGCAGTGAGATTGGCGATCGAGCCTTCCTCGAATAAATCGAGGTCGTAGGCGACGTAACAGAAATACTGCCCCGGCTGGTTCGGCACCGGCTCCACTTTGTAGGCCTTGGCGCGGTAGGCCTCACAGGCGGTCAGGCGGTCGGTCCACACCACGGTCCAGGTGGCGGTCGAGGATTCACCGGCGACGGCTGCCGCGGCCTCGACTGGATCGACGCCTTCCTGCGGGGTCACGCGAAAGAGCGCCAGGACGTCCGTGTCTTTCGGTTCGTAATCGCCGTCCCAGTAGCCCATCTGGGCATATTTCAGCACGCCAGCCTTGTAGCGCTGCTTGCTGTCGCGGACTTTCGTCAGTTTGGTTCGGTCGTCCATGATGTCTTTCTCCGGTCCCCATGAACGTAGGGAACTTGCTAATTAAATAAAGTTGAATTACCTTAGTTTGTTATTCAGAATATCTTAATGTCGCGGGACACCGGTGAGCAACATCACGGTCAAGCAATTGCGACTCCTGACGGCGGCGACGCGCGGCGGCAGCTTCGCGGCGGCCGCCACGGCCTGCCACGTCACGCCGCCGGCGGTCACCATGCAGATGCAGCAGCTCGAGGCTGACGTCGGATTGCCGCTGTTCGAACGCAACGGCCGCGCCTTCCGGCTGACCGATGCCGGACGCGAGATTCTCGCCTGCGCGGAAAAGGTCGAGGCAGCGCTGGCCGACTGCGACGCTGGACTGGCGGCGATGAAATCGCTCGCCAGCGGACGCGTGGCGGTAGGCGTGGTTTCCACGGCCAAATATTTCGCGCCACAGATGCTGGGCGCGTTCGCACGCGCGCATCCCGGCATCGATATCGAACTCGTCATCGGCAACCGCGAAGACACCATTGCGGCCTTCAAGACTGGCCGGCTCGACGTGGCAGTGATGGGGCGACCGCCCGAAGGTGTCGAAGTCGAAAGCGCGCTGATCGGCGACCATCCGCAGGTCATCATCGCGCCGCCAAATCATCCGCTTGCCAAGCGGCGCGCCATCCCGCCCAAGGATATCGCCGGGGAGACCTTGTTGATGCGGGAGACGGGATCGGGCACGCGGCAGTCGGCCGAGCGCTTCCTGGCGAAACATCACATCAAGCCGCGCATCGGCATGGAGATCGGCTCGAACGAAACGATCAAGCAAGCAGTCATCGCCGGGCTTGGCATCGCCTTCATCTCGGCGCACACCATCGCTTCGGAAGTTGAAGACGGCCGCCTGATGATCCTCGATATCGCCGGCTTGCCGGAGATTCGCCATTGGTTCGTGGTGCGGCCGGCCGCCAAACGGCTCATGCCGTCGGCAAGCGTCTTGCGTGACTTCCTTGTTGCCGAGGGCCAGAAATTCCTTCCCAATATCGGCCGGCCGCGACGCGCCCGGAAGAAGAACAAGGTCGCGACTTAAGGCTTGTTGCGCCGATCCAGCACCCGCACGGCCTTGCCTTGCGAGCGCGGCACTTCGCCCGGCGATTTGACGTCGACCCGGCAGGTGACGCCGATCAGCGACTTGATATGGTGCGTGACGTCCTGCGCCTTGCGGCCGCGATCGCCGCTGAAGTCCGGCGCCACCTCGACCTCGACGGTCATCTCGTCGAGCGCGCCCGCGCGGGTCAGCACGAGCTGATAGTGCGGCGCGAGCCCGGGGAAGCCGACCAGTACCGCTTCCACCTGCGAGGGATAGACGTTGACGCCGCGAATAATCAGCATGTCATCGTTGCGGCCGGTCACCCGCATGATGCGCACATGGGTGCGACCGCAGGCGCAGGGCCCGTTGGACAATTGCGTAATGTCGCGCGTGCGGTAGCGGATCATCGGCAGCGCTTCCTTGGTCAGTGTAGTAATGACCAGTTCGCCAATAGAACCGATGGGCAGAGGCTTTTGCGTTTCGGGGTCGACGGTCTCGAACAGGAAATGGTCTTCCCACCCATGCAGACCGGACTGCACGCCGTGGCACTCGCAGGCGACCCCCGGTCCCATGATTTCCGACAAGCCGTAGATGTCCACCGCCTTGAGCGCGAGCCGGTTTTCCAGATCGCGACGCATGGCGTCGCTCCACGGTTCGGCGCCGAACAGGCCGACACGTAGCGACGATTGCGCGAGATCGACGCCCATCTGCTGCGCGACCTCGGCGATATTGAGTGCGTAGGACGGTGTCGCGCACAGCACGCCGGGTTTGAAGTCGTTGATCAGCGTCACCTGGCGCTCGGTACCGCCGCCCGACACAGGCACAACCGTGCAGCCAAGCCGCTCGGCGCCATAATGCGCGCCGAGGCCGCCGGTAAACAGGCCGTAGCCGTAGGCATTGTGCACGATGTCGCCCGGCATAGCACCGGCCGCGGCAAAGCAACGCGCCATGAGGTCGGACCAGACGTCGAGGTCACCTTTGGTGTAGCCGACGACGGTCGGCTTGCCGGTGGTGCCCGAAGAGGCGTGTACGCGTAGCAGCCGCTCACGCGGCACCGCGAACATGCCGAACGGATAATTATCGCGCAGATCGCCCTTTAGCGTGAATGGAAAATGCGCGACGTCGGCGAGCGATTTGAGATCGGAGGGTTTGACGCCGGCCGCATCGAACGTCCTGCGGTAGTGCGCGACATTGTTATAGGCCTGCTCCAACGTCTGCTTTAGGCGCGTCGTCTGCAGCGCCGTCAGCGTTTCGCGCGGCATGGTTTCTGCATCGGGATCGAACATGAAGACGCTGGAAGCTGCGGTTGCTCGTTGCGTGGGCATGATTTCCCCTCTTTATTGTTCGTTGTTACGTCGCCGGCATTGTTACCTCGTGGACCAACCCGGCTTGACCGCCGGTCCGGCGCGCCCGGACCCACGCACCGGCGTGTGCATCAGCGCAAAGCCCTGATTGAAACTGGCGCGCGTCACCAGGATAAATTTCAACACGATGCCCGCCGCCATGCCGACAAGACCGGCCACGGCGAACAATGCGGCAGACGCCGTCGGCAGCGCAAAGCCAACGACGATAAGAGCAAGCGGCAGCACCAGGCCCCCGACGAAGAACCAGCGCCGACAGCCATCCAACACCGCCATGGCGCGGGCCGGCGCGCCCTCGATGGCGAGCGCCAACAGATAGGAGCGCCAGGTCCAGGCCCGCAGCAAGACGAGCATCGCCGTCGCGATCGCCGCGGTTTGCACGAGCGTTGACGGCGCGGAGATGAACGCGAGCGCCGCCAGGAACAAGCCGCAGCCTTCGGCAAAGCCCGTGATGACAATCAATGGCGGTGACCAACTCGCCCGCCAAACCGGAATGCCCTTGGCGGCATAAAGGATCATGCCCTGGCAAAACAGGAATCCGAAGGCGAGCATGGCAGAGAGGATCAAGAGCGGCGGGCTCGCAAGCCACAACGCGAGCGCGCCGAGCGGAAACATGACGCCAGCAATCCATGCCTCGCGCGACATCCAGGAGCGGCGCGGCTGACGCAGCACATAAGGCGCGCGAAAGGGCTTGCCGATCTTCAAGATCAAGGTGCCGAGGCCGAGCGCCATGATCGCCAAGGCCAGCCAGCCGAGTGGCAATACTTGAGGAAAGCGCAGACCGGTGATCGCAGCAAAAACGAACAAGCCGCTACCGACGCCGCCGCAGATGAAGTTGGCGGAGGCCTTCCAGTCCCAGTGCTGCTGCAGGACCGGCTCGACCCCGCGCGTTCGCAATTCGCCCGCCACCAGGGCGGTTGCGAGTGCTGGCTGTGCCGGCTCGGGCTCCAGGTCGTCGGCCTTGCCATAGAGATAATGAAAGCCCGGCTCGGTGCCGAGTTCGGCATGCATGCGGTAGCTCTTTTGCTCTCTTAGAAGCCGCGAGACGTTGCTGTCGGGGTCGTCGAGATTGCCGAAGTGCAGAGCGTCGGCGATGCAGGCATTGACGCAGGCTGGCGTCGCGCGGGGATCGATGCCGGGCGTGAGTCCGTTCTCCAAACCGAAATCGATACGATCGGAGCAGAAGGTACATTTCTGTGCCACACCGACGCGCGAATAGTCGGCACGCTCGACCTCGTTCTGCATCGCGTCGCCGTAGGCGTAATGCGGTTCCTTCACCAGGAAACGCGCCTGATAGGGACAGGCCACCTCGCAATAGGCACAGCCGATGCAGATGTCGTAATCGATGGTGACGATGCCGTCGGCGCGCTGGCGCGTCGCGGTCGAGGGGCACACATGCATGCAGGGCGGATCGGCGCAGTGCTGGCAGCCGACCGGAACGAACACGCGGGTAACGTTCGGATAGTGGCCGGCCTCGACATCGAGCACCTTGCGCCACTGCACCGCCGGCGAGGTGGCGTTCGAATGCCGGCAGGCCGCGGTGCAGGTCTGGCAACCAACACAGCGCTCGAGATCCGCCAACATGGCCCAGCGGGTCATGATGCGCCCTCCAGCCGCGTGACATTGACCCGAACCAGGTCGGCGCTCGACCCGGTGGCGTCGGTCAGATCGAGCAGCATCGGCATCAGCGCGTTCATGCTGGGGGCGTGGAAGTCCTTGGCAAAGGGCGTGACCCAGTGGTCGAACTGGCCGATCATCAAAATCGTGTCGGGGCGAATGCCCTCGCACAGCATGACATGGCCTTTGGTTTCGTTGAGCGGCGAGCGCACTTCGACCAGGTCGCCGTCGGCAATGCCGAGCTTCTCCGCCGCCGCATGATTCATCACCACATTGCCGTGGCCGGCGACATTGGCGGCGACTTCCTTGATGAGCTGAATGCCGACATTGCCGCCCCAGGAATACTGCATGCTGCGGGCGGTGATCAGCCAGAACGGAAAATCCGCGATCTTGACCGAGTAGTGCTTGACCAGGGCCGCTTCCCACAGCGCGTCGAGATCGTGCCAGTGCGGCAACGGCTGGTATTCGGCGAGCTGCTTGTCCCACCAATGAATGTCCTGCTCATGCAGGCGGCGGCCGAGTTGCTGGCCGATACGGAACAGCTGTTCCTGATATGGCTGCTCGAAGCGCAAGCCCTCCTTGACCAGCTTGGGATAGAGATACCATTGCAGGCGCGGGAATGGCTTGACGCGGAAACCGTGCTCGCGGAACCAGTCGAGTCCCTGGCTTTCGGCGCCGTCGGTGATCTCGGCGCTGGCCGCACGGCAGCTCGCGTCCCAGATCTCCTCGACGCTGTGCGCCTCATCCGGCTTGAGCGAGAAGTCGTAGTTTTTGCCGTAAAGACGGACGCCGCCGGCGCCGCGGTTGACCGCGGCGTTATAGGCTTCGAGCAGGCCGGTGCGGCGCGCGAGTTCGGTCGAGATCCAGGTGAAATCGCGCGCCTCCCCTTGCGGCGGCACCGCCGGCGTGCGCAGCGCGAAGCCCTGATAGTCCCAGAACTGCTCGACATATTTGGTACCGCCGATGCGCAGAAGCTGCAGCCCTTCAAGATCGGTGCAGTCGGGCAGCGAGCACGTCGGCGACGTGATTGGTCTCGTCGCGCGTATAGGCAAAGCAGACCGTGAACGGAAACTTGGCCATGACTTGGCCGACCGCCTTGGTGTCCCAGAAGGAAATCGCCGGATTGGTGCGGTAGACGAACCAGACGTCCGGCGGCGTCGCGTCCGGCAGGTGTTCAAGATTCTCGCTCTGCATCATCCAGGCGAGATGCGTCGGCCCAAGCGCTTGGCTCCAGGGTGAATTGGCGACCAACGGCACCAGCGTGCGATGCGCGCTGCGCGCCGACGGACGCGAAATCCATTCGTTGCGGCCGGTCGGATTCATCGGGTATTCCATGAATCCGTCCGGACCCGGTTTTACGCTCGACCAGCGGTTATCGGCCGGCCGGTTGAGGCGCACGGTGGTGCCGAGTGTCGAGCCGGGCACTTCCAGCGCGCCGCACAAGCAGCCGATCAGCGTGCGCGCCCAACAGCATTCATAGCCGCCCCAGCCGTTGTTGACCGTTTTTCCGAGCGAGATCGACACCGGCCGCAACGGCAGCGTCTCACCCTCGATCTCGATGGTCTCGCCGACGCGCGCGTGGCTTAAAAATTCATTGGCGATGCGGCGGATGGTTGCGGCCGGCACGTCGCAGATTTTTTCAGCCCATTTCGGTGAATAGCTCCTCACGTGATCGACCAGATGCTCGAAGGCTGGGCTGACTTTGATGCCTTTATGCTCGGTGACCTCGTCGTCGGCGCCGACTTCGATGCCATCAACGGTGAACGCGCCTTCCAGCGCCGGATCGACACCGGGCGTGTCGAAGGGAACGGCGCGCTGCGTCTTCAGATCGAACATCAGCGGCTTGCGCGTAACCGCATCACGCATGAAGAGGCCGTTCGGCCCGATCAGATAGGGCGACGACGTACGATCCTTGAGGAACGCGATGTCGAGTTGGTCGCGCGCGTTCTCATGCAGGAACACGTGGATCATGGCGAACATGAAAGCGGAATCGGTCTTCGGCCGGATCGGCACCCATTCCGCCGAACAGGCGCCGGTCACCGACAGATGCGGTTCGACCTGCACCCGCTTCATGCCGCGCTTGCGCGCATCGGCATGGCGTTTGACACCACAGACACCGCCGGACGCTTCCACATTGGCGCCGAAGGAGACGAGGTATTCGCACAGCGGCGTGTCGGGCGACACCGTGAAACCGCGGTGCCACAGTTCACCGTAAAGATGCTCGGAGTGATAGCACTTCACGCCCTGCCCCGAGCCGAAGCTCATATCGACCGCACCCCAGGCCGCCAGGAACGCCGGCAGCGTCCCCATATAGGCCGTCGGCGTGCCGCCGCCGCCGAAGCTCGCGGCGAGCCGCGGATAGCCGCTCTCGTCGGTAAGGCCGGAGGCGCGCGCGGCGTTGAGTTTTTCGGCGACCAGGTCGAGCGCTTCGTCCCAGGAGATACGCACAAATCCCGGATCCTCGTTGCGGCCCTTCTTCGGGTTGGTCCGCTTCATCGGATAGAGGACGCGGTTCGGATTGTAGGCCTTCTGCACCAGGCCGAAGGCTTTGACGCAGGCCTTGCCGCCGGCGGGATGCACGGTGGCGGCATCGAAGTTCGGCGTTACTTCGGTCGCGATGCCGTCCTCAACCCTGACCTTCAACAGATCGGGGCCCGCCACGCATTGGTAGCAATAAGTCGAAACAGATTTTTCCTGATGTGCTGGCTTGCCCGGCATGAGGCTCATCCTGTTTTGGCGGCGGCGAGTTTGGCGGCCTTGGCTTTCAATCGCTCGACGGTCTTGGCGGTATCGACCACAAAGCGGCCATGGGTCCCGATGCAAATCTGATCGATGCCATCGCTGGCCGACACCTCAAACGCCACTTTACGCCCGTCCACTGCGGTAACGGTGGCTTTAATCTCGACCGTCATGCCGAGCAGGGTCGGCGCCAGATGCTTGATGTTGACGTCGGTCCCGACCGAGTCTTCGCCGGCATCGCAGTGGTCGAGCAACAGATTGCGGCACGTCATTTCGATATCGCGCACCAGATAAGGCGTGCCGTAAACGCGGCCTTCCTCACCCATGAAATCGATCGTCCGGTCGCGATTGATCTCGATGCGCGCGGTCTTCGACAGTCCCGGACGAAAGCTCTCCTTCATGGTCATTTCCCCTCTTCGACGACAGCCCGGCACTATTAGATTTGTCGACCGGTCCGCCGGCTTGACCGAGGTCAACGGAGTGCAAATTTATACGCCCAGATAGGCCTCCTTAACGCGTTGATCGGCCTGAATTTCGACGGCGGTTCCGCTCAGCGCGACGGCGCCGGTCTCCAGCACATAGGCGCGGTCGGCGATTGCGAGCGCGGCGGGCGCATTCTGCTCCACCAGCAGGATCGTCAGCCCGTCGTCCTTCAAGGCGCCAATCACGCTCAGCACTTGGTCGACCAGATTGGGGGCAAGCCCCATCGATGGCTCGTCCAGCAACAGCAAGCGGGGCTTGGCCATCAAGGCGCGTCCGATCGCCAGCATTTGCTGCTGCCCGCCGGACAAGGCGCCTGCCGGTACCGTCTGCATCGCCTCGAGCATCGGGAACAACGCATAGACGCGCGCGAGGTCCGCTGCGAGATCGGCGTCACGGCGCGACCAGGCCCCGAGCCGCAGGTTGTCCTTCACCGATAAAGGCGCGAACAATTGCCGGCCCTCCGGGACTTGCGCAATGCCATTCGCGACCCGCACATGCGCCGGCAGCTTTTCGATCGGCTTGCCATCTAAGCGGATCGTCCCGCCGGTGATCGGCTGCACGCCGGATATCGCATGCAGCAGCGTCGTCTTGCCGGCGCCATTGGCGCCGATCAAGGTGACGATCTCGCCGGGCGCGACGCGCAGCGTCACGCCATGCAGGACTTCGATGCGGCCATAGGCGCTGCGGACATTGTCAATCGAAAGCACGATTGGCCTCCTGCGCGCCGTGCACTCCGAGATAAGCCTCGATTACCGCGGGGTTGGCGCGCACGTCACCGGGCGTGCCTTCGGCCAGCGTCTTGCCGCTCGCCAGTACATGAATGCGGTCCGAGATGTTCATCACCAGCCGCATGTCGTGCTCGACCAGCACGACAGTCACGCCGCCATCGACGATCGAGCGGATGACGCGGTCGAGCTCGCGCGTTTCGACCGGATTGCAACCCGCCGCCGGCTCATCGAGCAGCAACACCGCCGGTTCGCTGGCGAGCGCGCGCGCGATTTCGAGCCGCCTGAGCGCACCATAAGGCAATGCCGAGGCCGGCCGATCCGCCGATTCGGCAAGACCGACGCGGGCGAGCGCGGCGCGGGCCGACTCGCGCGTCGCCCGGTTCTGCCGTGCGACCGATGGCCAATGCAACATGTCGGCCAGCGTGCCGGTGCGCTCGTGCCGATGACGGCCGACCATCACGTTCTCCAGCACCGACATGCGAAAGAAGACCTGCAGATTCTGGAAAGTACGCGACAGCCCGCGACGCGCCATCCATTCGGGCGCGAGCCCGGTGACCGTCTCGCCCAGGAGGCGGATACTGCCATCATTGGGCGAATAGATGCCGGAGATGAGATTGAACAAAGTCGTTTTGCCGGAGCCGTTCGGCCCGATGATCGAGAAGACCTCGCCAGACACGACCGCGATGCTGATCCCGTCGACGGCGCGCACGCCGCCGAAACTTACCGTCAGGCGCTCGGCTTCGAGCACGATCATTTTCGCCACCCGGCAAAGACCGTCGTCAGCGTTGGCACGATGCCGCGACGCAGGAAGATCATGAACACCATGATGATCAAGCCCAGCATCGCCTGCTCGTAGTCGTGGAACACGGTCAGCGCCTGCGGCAGCACCACCAATACGGCAGCGCCGACGAGCGCGCCAAAGGTCGAGCCCATGCCGCCAAGCACGACCATGGCAACCAGTTCGATCGAGCGTAGAAAGCCTGCCACATCGGGCGTGATGTGGCCGTCGAACAGCGCGAGATAGGAGCCGGCGACCGAGGCATAGACGGCCGAAATGACGAAGGCCGTCAACTTCTTGCCCGCGACGTCGACGCCAAGCATGCGCGCAGCGATCTCGCTGTCGTGGATGGCCTGCAGAGCACGGCCGGTCGGGCTTTCGATCAGGTTTTGGGCGAGCACATATCCGGCGACGAAGGTCAGGCCTGCAAGCCAATACCAAGTATGGGAGCCGTGCACACGCCAATCAAACAGCACGAGGCGCGGGACGTTCATGCCGTCCGGCCCGCCGGTCCAGCCCGCCTCGTTGGTCAGCACGATGGAAACGAGAACGCCGAATCCAAGCGTCGCCACCGCGAGGTAGTGCCCTTTCAGCTGGAGGATTGGACGGCCGACCAAAAATGCGACGGCGCCCGACAGCACGGCGCCGGCGACGAGGCTTGCCCAGGACGGCGTTCTGAGAAATGTCGGGCCGATGGCCACGGCATAAGCGCCGATGCCGAAGAACCCGGCATGCCCGAGGCTCACCTGACCGGCAAAGCCCATGAGCAGATTGAGCCCGACAACCGCCAGCGCGAAAATAAAGACCAACGCGCCGATGCGGTAGTAATAAAGCGAGGCGAAGAAGAGCGGCGCGATCACCAGGATCGCCACCACGGCCGCCAGCGGGATCATCCCCCGATCGAGCCACGCGCGCACCCTTACACCCGCTCGATCTTGGCTCGACCAAACAAGCCTTGCGGCATTGCGACGAGCACGATCAGGATGATCAGGAAGGCGACCGCATCCTTGTAGTTCGATGAGATATAACCGGCGCTTAGCGCTTCCAGCATGCCGAGCAGCAGCCCACCGGCCACAGCGCCGGCCGCGCTGCCCATGCCGCCTAGCATGGCCGCGGCAAATCCCTTCAATGCCAAAAGCGTGCCGACATCATAGCTCGTCAGCGTTATCGGCGTGATGAGAATGCCGGCGATGGCGCCGATCGTGGCCGACAGCGCGAACGAAAAGTCGACGATGCGGGTCGTGTTGATACCGATCAGCCGCGCCGCCAGCCGGTTGGCGGCCGTTGCTGCCACCGCCTTGCCAAGCAGCGTGCGCTCGATGAACAGCCAAAGCACCACGACAATGACGGCCGCACTTGCCAGCACCATCAGGCTCTGCGGCAGAATGGTCGCACCGCCGAAATGGATCGGCCCGCCGCTGAACAGCGGCGGCAGGCTATGGAACGATTTGTCGAATACGATCTGTGCTGCGCCGCGCAGGAAGATCGACGCGCCGATCGTGATCATGATCAACGCCACCGGGCTCGCACCACGCGCCGGCGCAATTGCGAACCGGTGCAGCGCGAAGCCGACCGCGGTCGTCACGACGATTGCGAGCAAGGCAGCCAACGGCAGCGGCACGCCGGCGAGCGACAGAAACACGGTCGACATGCCACCCAGCATGACGAACTCGCCCTGCGCAAAATTGATGATGCCGGAGGCGTTGTAGATCATTGTAAACCCAAGCCCCACCAACGCGTAGACGGCGCCGACGGTGAGGCCTGAGAAAACAAATTGCAGCAACTCGGCCATCGCGCCGGCTGTCTCGTAAAGCTTGGGTTCAGTCGCTAAAGCGTCGGGCCGGCCGGACCTTGCCAGCCGGCCCGCTCATCAATGTCAGGTGCCCGGCACTAGCGTCCAGTCGCCGTTCTTGATTTCCAGCATGTGAAACGCTGACAGATTAAGACCGAGGTGATCGGTCGGCGACATATTCACGATCCCGCCGGTTCCGACAAAGTTCTTGGTCTTCTCGATCTCGTCGCGCACTTTTGACGGATCGCTGCTCTTGGCACGTTTCATCGCCTCGGTCAGGATCAGGAGACCGTCATAGGCATGGCCGCCAAAGGTGGAGACCGCTTGCCCGGTCTTTTTCTGGTAGGCGCTTGCATAGCCGACAACGACCGGCTTTTGCGGGTCGCTGTTCGGCAGCTTGTCGGCGATAAGCAAGGCGGCACATGGCAGCCGCACACCTTCGGCCGCATCCCCGGCGAGCTTGATGTAGGCCTTCGAGCAGACGCCGTGGCTCTGATAGAATGGCAGTTTGATGCCAAGCTGCTTGTAGTTACGCGTCACGATCGCCGGGCCCTGACCAAAGCCCGGATTGACCACTGCCTGTACGCCGGCCGTGTCGCGGATCTTGGTGAGCTGCGGGGTCATGTCGCTGTCACGCGGCCCGTAGGTCTCGGATATTAAAATCTTGACGCCGGCCTTGTCCGCCACTTTGTGACATTGCGCGTTCATCGACTTGCCGAAACCGCCGGTGCCCGAGATCATCGCCACATTGGTGAGCTTGCGATTCTTGAGGTCGGCAAAGATTTTTTCGCAGGCCATCGTGTCGGTGTGGGGTGTCTTGAAAACCCATTTGTGCACCGGTTCGATGATCTGCACGGCACCGGCGAGCGAGATCAACGGGATATGGGCTTCCTCGAACACCGGCATGACCGCCAATGTCGAGCCGGTAGTGCTGGGGCCGATCACGGCGACGACCTTGTCCTCCTCCACCAGACGGGTGGCGAAAGTACGCGCGCTGTCTGCCTTCCCCGCGTCATCGTAGACGATGAGCTGCAGCTTCTGGCCGTTCACACCGCCTTTGGCGTTGATCTCGGCGACGTACATTTCCAATGTTTTCTTTTCCGGATCGCCGAGGAAAGACGCAGGTCCGGTGACCGACAAGATGGAGCCGACTTTGATTTGAGCGGATGCCTGGGAGCTGCCGACAGACAGGCCAAGCAGGCCAAGGGCGGTGACCGCCGTTAGCCGACGTAATGTCCTCATGGGGTTCCCTCTTTTGCGTTTTGTTATTATTTCAATGAAGAGCACAGTAGCTAAACTACTTGCCAGAATTCAAGACAGCACGACGCGAAGAAAGCCCCGCCGCATTATAATTCTGCTCCCCTGACGCCGCTTTTGAATGGCTTGGCAGACCCGGCGTTCGCTAGTGCTCTATAGATTTGCGAACAAGACGCGCTGCTACGGCGCGCTAACGACGTGCCAGAGACGACGTACTATTGAACTCGTCGCTGCTATTGTTGTCCGGGATTGCCCAAATACGCTGCCAACACATTCGGGTCGGATAGTACGGCGTCCGGAACACCTTCGGCGATCGTGCGGCCGTAGTCGAGAACGTGAATGCGGTCGGCCAGGTCGGCGATCATCTGCATGTCGTGTTCGATCCAGATCATGGTCATGCCGAGTTCGTGCTTGATGCGCAGGATAAAGCGCGCGAGGTCCTCGCGCTCCTCACGATTCAAGCCAGCCGACGGCTCGTCGAGCAGCAGGACTGAGGGCTCAAGCGCGAGCGCCCGCGCAAAGCCGACGATCTTCTGCAGGCCGAACGGCAGGCCGCCTACCGGCGCGTGGCGAAAGCGGTCGAGTTCAACTACGTCGATGATGTGCTCGACCCACTCGCGGTGAGCGATCTCGGCTTGCCGCACACTGGGCAAATACAACATCTCGGCGAGCACATTGGTGCCTATGCGGGCATGCCGGCCGGTCAGCAGGTTATCCACTACGCTCATCTGTGCAAACAGCTCGCCATGCTGGAACGTGCGCGCAAGGCCAAGACGGGCAATCTCGTGCGGTCTACGGCCAGCGATATCAGTCCCGCGGAAACGGATGACACCGTTCCCGCGGTAGATGCCGCTGATACAGTTGAGCGCGCTGGTCTTTCCGGCACCGTTCGGCCCGATCAGCGCGAATAGTTCGCCGCGCTCGACCGCGAACGATATATCGTCGAGAACGGTCAGACCGCCGAAGCGCAGGCACAACTGCTCGACACTGAGCTCAGCCATACCACCTCCGTGAGCGGCGATACTGCTTGATCTCGCGATAGCTGCGGCGCTCGCCGCCGGCCCGCCCGAGATAGAACTCTTGCACGTCCTGGTGGCTTGCCAATCGATCGCGATCGCCGTCGAGCACGATGCGGCCGTTTTCCATGACATAGGCGTGGTCGGCAATCTCAAGCGCGGCTGACGCCATCTGTTCGACGATCAGGATAGCAATGCCGAGTTCGTCGCGGATATTGAGCAGTCGCCGGGTCAGTTCCTGGACGACGACCGGCGCGAGCCCGAGCGATAGCTCATCAACCAAGAGCAGGCTCGGCCGACACATCAGCGCGGCGGCGATGGCCAGCATCTGCCGCTCGCCGCCCGATAGCAGGCCGCCGATGCGTGGGCGTAATTCCGCAAGACGGGGGAAGAAGTGGTAGGCCTGCTCGTCGAGCCGCCGACGGTCGGCGGCGCTCGTCGCGTGCGGCACCGGCGCTGCAAGATTCTCGGCAACCGTCAGATTGGGGAAGACCTTATCGCGCTCCGGCACCAGAACGACGCCGCGGCCGGCGATCTCGTGCGGTGGCCGGTTCTCGATGCGAATGCCTTGGAAGGCGATGGTGCCTTCTGTCACGCGCGCATCGTCGAGGCCGAGAAACCCCGAGATGGCACGCAAAGTCGTGGTCTTGCCGGCACCGTTGGTGCCGAGCAGCGCAACGATCTGCTGCTCGCCGACCGACAAAGTGACGCCCTGCACGGCGGTGATCACGCGTTTGTAGACCACCTCGATCTTCTCGACCTGGAGCAGGGCACCGCTCATTTACGTGCTCCCGCCAGCGGCCGGTACTTGAAGGGCCACATCAAGAAGTAGTTTTGCACCCGATGCCAAATGCCGACGAGGCCAAGCGGCTCGAGCACCAGAAACAAAATCATCACCAAGCCGAATGAAGCGTAGTTGACGGCGAAAATATCGCCCGCCAGTTTCTGTACGTCGGGCAGCAGATCGAGCAGCGATTCAATCAGGTAGGGAAACAAGGTGACGAAAGCGGCGCCAAGCAGCGCGCCGAGCAGCGAACCCATGCCCCCGATGATGATCATGGCCACATACTGGATGGTCAGGAACAGGTCGAATGCTTCCACCGATACGAAACCACGGTAATAGGCGAACAGACAGCCGGCGACCGACGTCATGCTCGACGAGATGACGAAGGCAAGAAGTTTGTAGCCGGCAACGTTGATGCCGAGTGCTTCCGCCACGGTTTCGCGAGCATGGATCGCGCGCCAGGCCCGACCCGAGCGGCTGCGCAGGAGATTGATGCAGATGAGCAGCGTAATGGCAGCGGCGCCCAACAGCACGAAGTACCAGCCGCGCGGGTCAGTGAGCTGGACACCACCGATGCTCGGCGGCTCGATAATGATCCCGGTCGAATATCCGCGCTTGGTCTCGTATTCGCCACCGAGGTAAATGACGATGAAATGCAGGGCGAGCGTGGTGATCGCAAGATACAGGCCGCGCAGGCGCAGCGACGGCAGTCCGAAGATAAAGCCGAGCACGATTCCGGTCAAAGCCGAGGCCGGCAGCGTCAGCCAGAACGCTGCGCCGACCTCCCGCGCCAAAATACCGGTGGTGAAGGCGCCGGCAGCGATAAGGCCGGCGTGACCGAGCGAGATTTGGCCGGCGTAACCGGTGAGCAGCATCAGCGACAGCGCGCCAATGGAAGCAATAGAAACTTGGCAGGCAAGATCGAGCGCGAAAGGCGACGCGATGAAAGGAAAGACGACGAGAACAACGACCAAGGCGGCGAGGCACAGCCGTTCGGTGCGCGTCTGCAAGAGCGCCAGATCCTGGGCGTAGTCGGTGTGCAGATAACCGCTGGCGCGCGGCGCCGACCTAAACACGGTCGAGCTCCTCGCGGGTGCCGAACAACCCCCATGGCCGCACCAGCAGCATGGCGATCAGCACCAGAAATGGCACGACATCGGACAACAGCGGGTCAACGTAATAGATGAGCAAGACCTCGGCGGCCGCGATGATGAGCGCGCCGACGAAGGCACCGGCCAGACTGTCGAGCCCGCCGACGAGCGCGGCCGGAAACGCTTTCAGTCCGATCACCGGCATACTGGTCGTGATCCCAGAATCTAGCGCCATCAGCATGCCGGCGAGAGCACCAGTCAGCGTCGACAGGCTCCAGGCCAACGCGTAGACGCCGTGCAGATTGATGCCGCGCTGCGCCGCGAGCAGCGGGTTTTGCCCGGCCGCGCGCATGCGCATGCCCCACCGCCCGAAACGAAGAAATGCGAACAATCCGCCATAGGCGACAAGATTTGTAGCGACCAGCGCGGCGGACCATAGCGAGATTCGTGCACCGCCGAACACGACGAGCGACGGGTTGGTGACGGCGAGCACTTGAGCCGGGTATTGCTGCTGTGACGACCAAACCAAAACAATCACGCCGCGAATGAGAATGCCGAGCGCGACGGTGGTAAGAATTGCGGCAAGCACCATTTCACCGGTCATCTTGCGCATCAGAAAGACATAGACCATTACGCCGACGACGATGCTGAGCAGAATTGCGGCGGCAAGCGCTATTGCAGGATGCGCTCCGAACAACGAAGCCGTCGCCAGCAGAAGATAGGCGCCCAACATCATCAGTTCGCCGTGGGCAAGATTGAGCACACGGCTGACGCGGTAGATCAGCACGTAGCCACAGGCAATCAGGGCGTAGATCGATGCGAGGACGATGATGTTGACGGCGAGTTGCAAGGACGTTCTCGACTAGACGGCTGAGTCTTCCAGAAATGCGATCCCTCCCCCGGTCAGGGAGAGGGATGCGCGCACGGCGTTCGACGACCCTCCCGCATAGCGAACGAGGGATCAGCGAGGCGCTTCACTTCACGTCGTAGGTCTTCCAATCTTGGACGCGGACGATCTTGCCGCCATCCCACTTGTAGACCCGGTAGTAGAGCTTGGTGCGGAAGTGGTTGGTCTTGGTCCACTCAATGGGCCCGCCACGGAGGCCCTTGGTATCGATTTTCAGATTTTCCATGGAGGAGCGCAGCTTGGCGCGGTCGGCGGAGGCGCCAGCGCCCTTCAGCGCGGCTTCGATCGTCATACCGGCGATCCAACCTTCGGTCATGGTCTGCGCCGGATACTTGGCGTTGGCCGCCTTGGCCGCTTCCTCGATTTCCTTCTGGATCGGCAGTCCATCCTGGAACATGGCGTTCGAATTGACGGTGTAGAAATTGGCGTCATGCAGGCGCTTGAGCTCGGCCTCGGCCTCGAGGTGACCCCAGGCGATGTAATCGCCCTTCCAGCCGAGCTTGCGCAGCGCTTCCAGCGTGCGCACCTGCGTGACCCACGGTGCCCAGGAATAGACCCATGTCGGCCCGGCATCCTTCAGCTTGGTCGCGAACGGCGTGTAGTCGGCTGTTGGCGGCGGGATGATCTCCTTATCGACCGGCGTCATGCCCATCTTTTTCGAGAGCCCTTCCGCATAGTCAATTTCACCGCGCGAGAGCGGGATGGCCATGGCGGAGAAGCCGATCTTCACGTCGCCCTTCGCCTTGCTCTTGATGAAGTCGAGCGTGGCCTGGCTGTCGTAGTGAGCCGCATATCCAGTTGTGCAGAATTCGAACGAGGCCGCCGGCGGATAGACGCTGGTCGGGCACACGCCGCTGGCAAACAGCAGCGGTACACTCGCACGTTTGGTTTCCGCAATCACCGGTGCATAAGTCGACGACAGGCTGGCGTTGATCATCAGGATCACATTATCCTGGGTAATCAACTTCTTGGTGTTCGCGGCAGCCTTCGACGGCTTCGCGCCGTCGTCCTCGATAAGCAGCTTGATCTTGTGGCCGTTAACGCCGCCTTTGGCGTTGACGCGGTCGATATAGATGCGCAACGCCTCGATCGCCGGCGTGTAGGTGCTGGAAACCGGCCCGGTCAACGCGGCGGTGATGCCGATCGTATAGTCCTGTGCGGCCGCCGGCAGCGCGAAAGCGCCGGTGGCTACTGCCGCAACCAAAAACCTCTTGAGCATGTCGTTCCTCCCTTTGTCATGTCGTTGAGCTCATTCTTTGCCGTCATTGCGTCAGAGCGCCGCCCGCACCGGCGGCGATCAGCCGTTCCTCGCTATCGTCATACATGGCTTCGATCAGCGCCTCGAAGCGCTCGTACATCAATTTACGTTTGACCTTACGCGTCGGCGTAACGGGTTCGCCCTCTTCTTCCGGGTCCAGCGCTTTCGGCAAAATCCGAAACGATTTGATCTGCTCGACGCGCGCAAGCCCCGCATTAGCCTTATCGATCTCGACCTTGATCAACTGCTCGATACGTGGATGCACGGTAAGGCTGGTAAAGCCGGTATATGCGACGTTATTGGCGCGCGCCCAGTCGGCTACGGTGTCAAAATCAATTTCCACGATCGCAGTGAGATATTTGCGGCCGTGGCCGAACACCACGGCTTCGGCCAGATAGGGACTGCCGCGTAGAGCATTCTCGATGAAAGATGGTGAAATCGTTTTGCCGCCCGCGGTGACGATGAAATCGCGCGCGCGGTCAACCAGCCGCAAGGCGCCGTCGCGCCACTCGCCGACGTCGCCGGTATGCAGCCAGCCGTCTGCCGTCTTGACCTCGCGGGTGGCCTCCTCGTTGCCCCAATAGCAATCGAACACATCGGGACTGCGCAGCAACACCTCGCCATCGTCGCCCAGCAGCACCTCAACGCCTTCGACCGGCGTACCGACATTACCGGGGCGCGGGAATGGACCGCGTTGACCGGCGATGATGCCGCCAGCCTCCTCGGTCTGCCCGTACATTTCCACGACATTGACGCCGTAAATGTGCCAGAGCGCGGTCGTCTCGCCCGGCAACGCTGCACCACCGCTCACCACCAGTTCCAGTTGGTCGAAACCGAGCTTGTTGAGGATTGGATGGAAGACGAGCGCATGAACGATGCCATAAACAGCGGCATGGAGACCGCCGGCTTGGCCGTCCCAGCGGCGACGCACGTAGCTGCGGGCGAAATTCATGGCTCGGTCGTAGATCGCACGTTTGATGACGCTGGAATTGAGCATGCCGACCAGTACATGGGAGGCGAATTTCTGCAGGTAGCGCGGCACGGTGAACAGGACCGTAGGCGCCACCTCGAAGAGCGTGGTGGCAAAATCCTCCGGATCTTCGCCGAAATGTGGGACAAGCTGGGAGATCAACGGCAACGTAATGGCAACGTCGCGGCCAAGCACATGACACATCGGCAGATAGACGACCGTGCGATGCGGCTTTGCACGCAGTGTCGGATATTGCGTGACCACGGTGTCGGTGGCCGCGAGGTGGGTGCCGTGGGCAACCAACGCACCCTTCGGATGGCCGGTGGTGCCGGACGTGTAGACGATGAAGGCAGGATCCTCGGGCCGGAGGCTTGCGATCTGGTCTTCGAGCCAATCGAAGCCCGGCGCGGCTATCGTTTCGCGCATCGCATTAAAGCGGCGTAACTTGGGATGGTCGTACCCGAACATGGCTAAATCATCGAGGACCAGGACGGCGCGCAAATTCGGCAATTCGTCTGCGATCGGCAGGACCTTGTCGACGTATTCCTGGTCTTCCGCGATGAACAGGCAAGCGCCGCCGTCGCGCATCTGGTAATCGACTTCCGCTGGCGACGCGGTCGGATAGATGCCGTATACGATTGCGCCCAAGGACTGTGCGGCCAGGTCGCAGATCATCCATTCTTCGCAGACATCACCCATGATGGCAACGCGTTCGCCACGCACGATGCCGAGTTTCTGCAAAATGCCCGCCGCATGCGCGACCATCGCGGCATAGTCGCGCCAGTTGCGTTCACGGTAGACGCCGAAATGCTTTGCACGGAAGGCAATTAAATCCGGGCGCTTGCGCGCATGCTCGCACAAGAGATGCGGCGCGGTGGCGCGGCGCAGATTCTCGCGATCGACCGTGATGGACGCGGTCATGCGGACGCTCTCGGCTTGGCGCGTGTCTTCCCTGCTAAATTCTATAGCTCAATCGAATTCTAAATTCTATAGCCGGCTCGAATTCTTGCGCCGCGCGGCTACTTGCGGCGCCGGCGTGCCGGCGGGCGCTTGCCCATTCCGTCGATCGCAAGATGCGCAAATTCCGCGCCGATTTCGTCGATGGCGAAATTTTCCTTACGCTGCCAACTCGATGCCGCATTGCACATACCGAGAATGGCGAGGGTGGCCAGTCTTGTATCGAGATCGGCGCGGAATTCGCCTTTGGCGACGCCGTCCTTGATGACTTCCTCGAAAATGCGCTCGAGCCCCCGCGACCAGCGGCCGATGCGCCGGCGGCTCTCGCTCGGCAGATGCTGGCGCTCGTTGAGAAACACTTTGACATAGTCGCGCCGGTCGAGCAGTGGTGACAGGTGAGAATTTATCAATAATGACAGGCGTTTTCGTGCCGTATCGGGGCGCGCCGCAATGGCCTTCGCGGCCTCGAAGAAACCCTCGACGCCTTTCAGGCAAACCAGTTCGAGCGCGGCCTCTTTCGACGAGAAGTAATAATACAGGCTCGCCTGCTTGATGCCGAGTACGTCGGCAATGTCTTGCGTGGTGGCGCCGTGAAAGCCACGCTCTGCAAAGACGCGGGCCGCCGCATCGATGATCTGCGGCGCGCGGCGACGCTGGTTGGCTTGGCGCCTGGTCGATGGCAGGGCAACGACATTCATCGCGTTCGTATCCGGCTCCATTTACCCTGGGGCACGCGCCCACAAGAAGTGAGCCGCGGGAATGTCACCAAGGCCATTGTGTTCTGGCACGGCGTCGATCTAAATTCCATCTATTGAGTTATAGAAAATGGATCAGGGGAGACGCCCGCATGGCCCAAGGCCGCCCGCCCTTCCGCGCCGATCATGTCGGCAGCCTGTTGCGCCCGCCAGCGCTGCGCCAAGCCTTCCGCCGCCACGCCGCCGGTGAGATCGACGATACCGCTTTCGCCGCGCTGCAAGACCAGTGCATCCGCGACGTTGTGAAAATGCAGGAAGACGTGGGTCTGCAGGTGGTGACCGACGGCGAATTCCGCCGTGGCTCCTATTGGGGACGTTTCGTCGAACGCACCGAGGGGTTCGAGATCCGGCCGGCGTCTTTCAAGTTTCGCGATGACCAGGGGCACGAAGTGGATTTCACCGCTCCATTCGCAAAGGCGAAAATCCGGCGGGCGCGGCCGCTTGCACTGGACGAGTATGAGTTTCTCCACGGCGCAACCAAAGTTACAGCCAAGATCACGCTGCCGTCGCCGTCGACGATGCATTTCTATCGCTGCAATGACTATGCGGACCCGGCGGCCTATAAGGATGTCGATACGTTCTTTACCGATCTCTCCGCCATATTCGCGCAGGAGATAGCCGCGCTTGTGAAAGCCGGCTGTCGCTACGTTCAGCTTGATGAAGTGGCGATTGCGCTGTTGTGCGATCCCGGTATCCACTCGCAGACCGCCAAGATGGGAAGCGATCCGGACCAACTGGTCGGCCTGTACATCGACAGCATCAACCAAGCGGTGGCTGCCTGCCCAAGCGATGTCGTGATCGGCGTTCATATGTGCCGCGGCAATTTCAAGGGGCATTATCTTGGCAGCGGCGGATATAAATCCGTAGCGGAACGGTTCTTTGCCGAAACAAAGGTCAATCATTTCCTGCTGGAATACGATACGCCGCGCGCCGGCGACTTTAAGCCGCTGCGCTTCGTGCCAAAGGACAAAGGCGTGGTGCTGGGGCTGATCAGCTCGAAGACACCCGTGTTGGAAGACCTCGACGCACTCAAACGGCGCGTGGACGAAGCAATGCAATACGTCGATCTTGACCGTCTCGCCGTCGGCCCACAATGCGGATTTGCCAGCACGGTGGCCGGAAACCCTCTCAGCGAGGCTGATGAGCGTGCAAAACTGGCGCTGGCTGTTGAGGCCGCGAAAGCGATTTGGGGCCCTCACTAGAGACGTCGCTAAACTTCTGGCATCCGAATCTAACAATCAGACCCCAAAAATGTGCTTGGGGTAATTGATTGGCCGCGTTCGAAACGCCCTCACCCAAGACCAGTCTCCGCTTCCGATAACGAAATCTCGAGGACTGGAGCCATTCGGTCCGAATTACCGAACCACGAGGCGCGCGCTGATCGACGATTGAAGCGGATGCTTAGTTCGCAATCTGTTTTGAAGCAAAAACACTCACTTTGTGCTGCCGGCTGATTGGCAGCGGCAACGCAACGCGTCTCTACTCGACAGCCTCTTGCGGTTCACCTGCTGCTCGTTGAGCTAGTTCATCCAGGCCCATAGAGCATACGTGGCAACCAAAGCGCCAACTGAGGGAACAAAAACAGCAAGATGATGAGCACCAATGGCGCGAACAGAAATGGGACAATGCCGCGATAGATGCTCGTGATCTTAATATCGGGCGCATGCGCTTGGATTACGAACAGGTTGAGGCCGACCGGCGGATGAATCAATCCAACCTCCACGACAATGACAACGATGATACCGAACCAGACCGGGTCATAACCGAACTGTTTCACCAGAGGCAGGAAAACGGGAACCGTGATCAGCAGCATGCCGATCGCCTCCAAGAAACAGCCAAAGATAATATAAGCGACGATGACCAAAGCGTTACGCTGCGACGGGAGTTTAGGTCACCCCTGCGCTTGACCTCGTCAATGCACCGTCGAAGGCAGGTTGCCGCGCAGAATAGGCGTGACGCGCTCTTATGATCCGCCAGTTGCACGGAATCGGCAGCGTCAGGCGCTTGGGCTGTCACAATTGAACGCTTAGTTCGAAATCGGTCTCTACCGAACCCCGCCTCGGTTTCCGGGAGGCGGAATGAAGAAGGTCAGCGTGCCGGTCCAGGTCGTTGGACCGTTAGAAAATCTTGTTGGGTGTCGGGTATCGAAGAAGCGACCCGTGAGGCCAAAAGCATGCTGGAATTTGCTACACGTTTCGATCGCTTGGTGAGCGGGCAAAGAGGCAAGGCATGAGCACGGAGATGCAGGGCGAAGTCTACGAAAAACTCATCGGCGCCTGGCGCTATGTCGGCACACGGATCAATGGTGGGAACTGGGACCGCGGCGCTAACCCGAAAGGCATGATCTATTACGGCCCGCACGGTGAGATGTCGGTACAGATCGCGCCCGATGTCGAGCGAAAACGCGCTGGCGACGTCATGACTCCGGAGGAGGCCAAGCTCGCGCTGACCGACTACATTGCCTATTTCGGCACTTATTCGATCGATAAGCGGGCCGGGACAGTGACACATCACCGCCATGCGAGCATTCAGCCGGGCGATTCCGGCGATTTTGTCCGTCGATACGAATTCGTCGGTGACCGCCTCGTGCTGCGGTCGCCCGAATTCGACGCTGGAAGTCTTCTGGGAACGCATCACGTGACGCGGCCGGCATTAAAGGACTTTCTTGATACCGCAACCCGGCGGAACGTGTTTCTGGTCAGAACGGTTCGAAGCCGCGCAAAGCCGGAATGACCTTTTCGCCGAACAGGCGAATCGAGCGCAGCAGATCCGCCTCAGGCAGGTCTGCGAAATTGAATTCCCCCAGAAACACATTGAACAGGCCGGCCTTGGCTGCCGCGTGGATTTTCGCAGTCACCGTTTCCGGCGATCCGATAAACACCAGTTCGTGCTTCATCAAATAGTCGGCATCGAACAGATTGGCCATGATTTCGGATGCCCCGGGCTCGCCGCGGCCGATGAATTTCTTGGCGTGCTCGCGCACCCGTTGTTCGAAGGTCTCGCCCGGCTTGGGCGTCGGTAAGAAACCCTCATAGGCGCGCGCCGCCCGCGCCAAGCCTGCCTCGAGCGCCTTCTCGTCGGTCTCGTCGACGTGGACGATGGTGCAATAGGCGATGTTGGGCTTGTCCGGCCAGCCGGCCTTATTCCAATCCTCGAGAAACTTGACGTAACGCGGTGCCGCGTCGGCGCGCGGGTAGACCAGAAAATAGCCCGGATTGATCTTGTTCTGCGCGCAGAATTCCAGGGTTTGCGGATCACAACTCATCATCCACAGCGGCGGATGCGGCTTTTGCATTGGTTGGACTGAAATTTGCGCACTGTCGGTGTGGTGGATGTCGCCGTGAAACGAGAATGGCTGCACTTCGCCATAGGCGGCACGCATGTAATCGACGAATTCAAGGGTCGGCGACTTGCGCAGGTTATAATCCAGGCCGAACGGCTTGAAATAGTCGGCATTGATGCCGGGAACCAGGCCCAGCTCCATACGGCCGCCCAGCATCTGATCGACGATTGCGATTTCCTCGACAAGCCGCAGCGGATGATAGAGCGGAACGATGTAGCCCATCGGTCCGACGCGCATGCGTTTGGTGCGGGCGCCGGCTCCGACGGCGTAGAGGCTCGGCGATGAAATCAGGCTTTCGTCGGGACGGAAATGATGCTCGACACAAAAGCTGTAATCGAAATCGAGTTCGTCGCAGATCTGAAGTTCGCGCCACAATTGTTCATAGCGCTGATGCGGGGTCAGCCCCGGCTTGGTCCAGATGTGGGAAAAGTGAGCAAACTTCATTGTAGATTTTCCTTGGTCGTTGTCGGCAGCGGTATCCGCGCATTTCGGCGCGACATAAGGCTGTATGAGAGGCGAAGCCGGTCGGTCAGTGCGTCGATGCCAGCCTTAAGACCTCGCCGCGGTGTGCGCGATCCTTAGCTTTGCGGCGCGGCTCCTGATGAGGTTGAGGGCAAGCAACAGCGTGGCGGCGCCGATGCCGATCCAGTCAATAATGTCGGCGCCCGGGAAGGCGTGTGGCGGCAAAAGGATCACCAGGGCGGCCGCACCGAATGCAAGCCGCATCGACAAGACGAGAGGGCCGAAGGCAAAGCCAACAATGGCCGCCGTGCCGACAAAGATTCCGAGGATGTTGCGGGCGAATTGCCAGACGATCAGGCCGGCACTACCCTCCATAAGCAAACTTGGTTCGAGCACGAACAGGAACGGGATAAAGAAGGTGCTCCAGCCGACGATGACCGCGTTCCAGCCGGTGGTCCAACCCGACACGCGCGCGATATTGGCCGCCGCATAGGCCGCGATTGCCACCGGCGGCGTGATCATCGACAACATGCCGAAATACATGACGTACATATGCGCCGCGATCGGGACGACGCCGAGTTTAATCAAGGACGGCGCTAATAGGGTGGCGGTGAGCACATAGACGCTCACGGTCGGCATGCCCATGCCAAGAATGATGCTGATGAGCGCGGTGAGCAGCAACAGAATGACCAGACTGCCGCCACTAAGCGCTATCAGTTGCAGCGTCAGGCCGAAGGATATGCCCGACACACTGAGGGCGCCAACCACCATGCCGGCGGCGGCGCCGATCAGCACGATGTCGAGCGCGGCGCGTCCGGTGTCGAGAATGGCGCGCAGCATCTCGCGCGGCGTGACACGGTTGCCGCGATAGCCAAAAACGAGACTGAAGACGATCAGGATGCCGGTCGCATAAATGGCGGATCGCTCGATCGGGATCTGGAACACGTCCGGGTAGGCGATGGTAACGACGAGAAAAGCGATCGGGATCGGAAAATGCCAGCCCGATTTCAATACTTCGGTGAATTTGGGCGGGTTCTCGACCTGCGCGGCGCCGATCTTGTGGCGCGCGGCTTCGAGGTCGACATGCATGAACAGCGCGGCGTAATACAGCACCGAGGGAATGATGGCGGCGATCACCACGGTCCCATAGGAGACCTGGAGAAACTCCGCCATGATGAAGGCGGCGGCCCCCATCACCGGTGGCATCAACTGGCCACCGGTCGAGCCGACCGCTTCGATCGCGGCTGCGCGGGTTGCGGTAAATCCCGAACGCGACATGAGTGGAATGCTGACAATACCGACCGCGACCACGTTGCTGACCGCAGCACCGGAAATCATGCCGAACAGCGCTGAACCGAATACCGCGATCTTGGCGGCGCCGCCGCGAAAGCGCCCCATGGCCGACATCGCCAGATCGGCAAAATAAGCCGCGCCGCCGGTGCGGCCGAGCACCTGGCCCATCAAGGTGAAGGGGATAACGATCAAGACGGCGACCGACAGGATAATGCCGATCATGCCGTTGGTATCGAGCCCGAGATAGGCGATGAGGCGGCCCGGCGAAACTGGCCGCGTCGCGAAATCGCCCGGCATGTGCGGGCCGATGAACACATAAGCCGATAGGATCAGGATAATTGCCACAAGCACGCCGCCCGAGGTGCGCCGCGTCGCTTCCAGCACCAGCAGCAGCAAGATGGCGCTGCCGGCCACCCCGTCGGTGGGCAGCATCGCGATTTCATAGGTCAGCGCCTCATAGCGCCAAGCGATATAGGCGCAGATCAGCAGCGACAGCACGGCGCCGATGCGGTCGAACCAGGGCATCGCCCAGGCCCGACTGCCGAGCGCGGTCCAGACCAGCGCCAAAACAAAAGCCCCCAACACCAGCCAGGACGCGGCGGTGGGCGTCGGATATTGCCAGAATATATAACCGGCAATGATGGCGACGGTGATTGCGCCGCTCCAGTCGAGCGGCGCCGGCCGGCGTGGCTTGCCGGATAGGAAGGTGAGCGCCAGACCCAGCCCCAAGCATATCGCCAGGAACTGCTCGGTATAAAACGCGAGCCCAAAGGCGCGCCGCGGCAGGTCGAGCACCCAGCCGACGACGCAGGCCATCAGCAAGCCTTGAAGAATGTCTACCGAGAGGGAAACGGAGCCGGACGAGGCGGGTGTTGAGCCCGCCGCACCCGGCTGTTGGTGCGTGTCGGTCACTTCAGGGCTGAGGCGCTTATGTTGTGCTCCTTGAAGTATTTCAGAGCGCCCGGGTGATAGGGAACCTCGTATTGCTTGTAGGCAAAGGCCGGCGAAAATTCACGCAGCACCGGCTGGATGGCGACCAGGTCGGCTTTATTCTTCACGAGTGCGTCGAGAACTTTGTAAACAAACTCGTCGCTTGCCTTGGCGCTGGTAAACAGCAAGTTGTCGAAACTGTAAACCTGCATCGGATGATCGACACCGACGAAAGCCGGGCCCGGTTTAATCGACGTGAGGTAGCCCCACTTCTCGATCTTGCGGGCGGCGTCCATGCCCTTGGGATCGATTTCGACCATGCGAATGCCGCCGGTGGTGGCGTCGACTTCACGCACCTTCGGTGCGCCGAAAGCGAAATAGAAGGCATCGGCCGCGCCATTGCTGAAGTCGTCGGCGCTGCGCACCACGTTGGGCACCAGGACCGGCTTGATGTCCTTCTCGGTTAAACCCGCCGTGGCCAATATGGCACGTACGGTCGGCTCCAGCGCGCGCATGGCGGAAAAGCCGGTCGGTACGCGCTTGCCTTTGAGGTCCGCGACCTTGGTCATGCCGCTTTTTTTGCTGACAAAAAAGCCAACTCGCAACGCATGGGCCGCGGCGATGATGCGCAAATCCTTGAACCCGCGTGCTACGCCGTCGTGCACTTCCATCGCGTTGCTGATGCCAATGTCGGCCTCACCGCGATTGACCATGGGAACGATCACTTGGTCGCCGGCACTCGGCTGCACGAGGATGTTCATCCCGGCTTTTTCTTTCAGCACCTTGGCGATGGCGGCCGCAGTGCGGTAATTCAACGTGCCGGCCGGTAATGTCGCGAAGCCGTAGGGCTTTTGCGCCGAGGCAAAGCCGGTGCTGAGCACTAGGGCAGTCAGGCCGCCGGCGAATAACGCCAATGGCCGGAATTTCCAGATCCGCGTTAGATCAAACATTGCTGTTTCCTCGCTGCTAATTTTTTTATCGGGAGCCAAATGCGGTAAACGAGCCCGTTATCAAGCCGGGCTTGTCTTCGTGCGTCAAGCTGGTGGGTCACCAGCGGCTACAAGAAGTTCAAAACTTTTACGACAAATTTTCCGTCCGCTAAACCGGAATGTCTGGGCTGAAAGGCGGCCCGCATCGTGGGCAAGCCGGTCGGGCTGTCGTTTCGCCGTTGACTGAGCTTATCCTTCCGGTCACGTCACATTATTCAGACTAGTGGAGCCCAGTCGATGCTGCCAGCGCTTTGCCGCACTGCGGCGATAATTTAATGTTCCTGCCAAAAACAAAACTTTGCTAGCTTCGTAAAACCCGAAGGCATGCTCATCAATCTCGCGCGAGGTCCCATGGTGGACGAGCGGGCGCGTTCGAGCCCTCCGTGACGGCCGGATTGCGAGCGTGGGCCTCAACATGTTCGAATCGGAGCCATTTCATGCCGACAGCCCGCTCTGGGATATGAAAACATCATCATAACGCTACGGATCGACGGCAGGAGCGACGTCTATAGCGACCAAGTGTTGCCGCCCGTCGTAAACAACCTGCATGCGCAGTGACGTTTGGATGAAATGAAGAGCATCGTGCGTGAATAATGCATCCTTGCAAGGCATCAGGCGGCCTTGGCAAACTCGTCTTGCACCGACTTTTCAAAATCGAGCAGTTTCTGGACGCTCGGACGCCTCTTCATCCGCTCGAAATGAGCCGTACAGTTTTTGAACTCCGACAGGTCGAGATCGAACAGCGACCCTCTGCGGAAGCACCAGAAAAAGTGCGCGTCGGGCGCGGTAAAATGATCGAAAAAATACTCGCGTCCCGCCAGCAGCTCGTCGGCGAGTTTATAATTCTCAAACAAATGCTTGATTGCGATTTTTCGAACGCTTTCACCGGCGCCCGGCAGATCGCAAACACCAGAAGGGGAATTAAGCCGGCTAAGAAAGGGGTGGATTCCCGACGAACACCAAGAAAGTAATGAGAGGGCCTGGAGTTCCTGCCACGAATCGCTGGGCAGCAATTTCGCGTTCGGAAACGTTCGGGCGATCCAGGACTGGATGGCGACGTTTTCGCTGAGCGGGTTACCATCAACCACCAGCAACGGCACTTTATGCTTAGGATTGAGCTTCAAATATTCGGGCGATCGATGTTGCCCCTTTTTCATATTAATCGTTTCGACTTTGAAGTCGGCACCCGCTTCCGTCAAGGTGACGTAAGGCACGAGTGAGCACGCGATCGGCGCATAATACAGCACTATTTCCATTGTCCGCTCCGAGGCAACTTTTATTTGCATGACCGCCGGTGCGGCCAAGAGGTCCCTTATGTAAGAGACTACTCTATCGCGGGTGCGGGATCCAATATCGTTGGCACAGTCGAAGCTTGCGGCAAGTTCCGCTATGCGCGAGAAGTGAAGAAATGAATATGGCTCCTCGCACACCACAGCAACGCCGATAAAGTTTTCAGTACATACGGGTCTTTGACCTGCGCGAGAAACCTAGAGCGCACGTCACGGCCGATATGGTACAAAATAAATGGGCGGCATACGTCAGGTTGGCAACAGGCAATGATCAGGTTCTGCGGCGCTGCTTGGCAAGTTTCGCAATGACTCTAGTAGATGGTAACGGTTTTGCCGAAACGCCCTCGTCAAACGCGAGATTTTCGATAATCGCAAGCAATACAATACGTGTTATTGCGACGTGTTTTGGGCTGATGTTGTCAATCGCAACTCGGTTCACTTCCTCGGCCAGCGGAACGAGCGTCTTTTTCAAATCCCGCCCTTTAGGCGTCAGATGGATAAATATCTTTTTGCGATCTCCTTTGCGTCGACGCCTCACGACATAACCAAGGCGTTCCATCGTATTGATTGCAGAGTAGGTGGTTGGCTCCATTACGCCCGCGCGCTCACTTAATTCGCGTTGTGTCAGTCCGTCGCCCACCCATAACACGCGCAGAAATGCCCAGTGACCGAATGACACTTGGTGTTCGGCAAGCCGGACGCTGAGCGAGCGCGTGAGGGCGCGTGCGGCATCGCGCACGAGATGCGCCAGCCGGTCGTCTGGCACGGCTTCGCGCCAGTGCACCAGCATGCTCTCGGTTTCGGACCGGCGGGTCGGGATCACTGCAACCCCACTTGATGCTGAAGTAAAACTTCTTGGCCATCTCGCGCCGAGCGCAACATGGCGAGGCAGACCTCAAGCGTCGCCATCGCCCAGGCACCGTCGTGCAGCGGCGGCCGCCCCGTGGCCACGGCGGCGTAAAATTCATCAATAACTTCTGCGCGTGGTATTGCAGGCGTAGGCAGCGGATCGAGATGGCCGACCCCGTCTTGGTAGATCATCACGCCGTTTGGAAGCGGCCGCAGGTCGGCTTTTTCGGAGCTCACGATAAAAGAGCCGAAATGCTGGTGTAGCAATTCTTCATTTTGTGGCGGCTTCCAGCCGGCGCCGCCGTAGTTGCGCGCGGCTTTCCGCGCAGCTTCCCGTATTGGGTCGTCGAATTGACGAACAACGGCTTTGTCGCGCGGTTGTTTTTTTTGTCCCAATTCCCCGATCCAACCCATGAACTCATCCAAATCGAAGTGCCCATAACCGTTATAGGTGAGCGAAGCGAAAGCTCCATCCTCGAAGGTAAGCAAGGCGGCATAGGCTCCTTCCGTCGGGCGTCTGGCGTCCCAGTTGCCGGCTATCGCCCGCACGCTTGCAACTCGGCCGCCGCCAAGCAGCCGGACGATATCGACTTGATGCGGCGCCTGATTGAATATCGCGCCCCCGCCTTGCAAAGTGTCGAGCTCTTCCGGCCGACGCGGCCGATAGAGAAAGTCCGTGAAGTTCAAAGCTGATATCATTCGCACGGTGCCAAAGCGGCCGCTGGCGATCAATTCGCGCGTACGCAGAATCGGCGCGTCGAAGGAATGGCTATGGCCGACCACCATTTGAACGCCGGCTGCGCGTGTCGAACTTATCATTGCTTGTGCGTCGCCAAGCGTAAGCGCGATTGGCTTTTCCACCAGCACATGCTTGCCGTGCGATGCGGCAAGCCGCACATGTTCGGCATGAAACTGATGCGGACTCGCGATATAGACGGCCTCGATGTCCGTGTCTTCGCAAAGTGCGGCAACAGTCTCGTATGTAGCGCCGTCGAAGTCTTCCACAAATCGCTGGCGCGCCTCAGGTCGCGGGTCGGCAGCCGCGACAAGGGCAATACGCGGATCCCGCTGCAACGTCGGCAGCATGATCGAAAACGCGCGACCAAGGCCGGCGACGCCCAGTCGTATGCGGCGGGGTAGCGATGGCGCCAAGATTGTTCCGGCTCGACAGCGGAGCCGCCTTCGATTAATCTTACTTAGATATCTAAGATAAATCGCGCGGCAACACAAAGGCCGGGCGCTTGGGAGCGAAAACATGACGCCTGAGGAAAACGATCTCCTATGTCGCGTCGAAAAAGGCGCCCCGATGGGGCAGATTATGCGCCGACACTGGATAGCCGCCTGTTTGTCCGAAGAGGTGGCGGAGCCCGATGGCACGCCGAAGCGCGTGCGCCTGCTCGGTGAAAATCTGGTCGTTTTTCGGGATTCGAAGGGACGGCTCGGCGTGCTTGACGAGTATTGCGCTCATCGCCGCGCCTCGCTCGTTTTTGCGCGCAACGAGGAATGCGGGCTGCGCTGCCTGTATCACGGCTGGAAATTTGACGTGGACGGCAACATCGTCGATTTCGCCTCCGAACCGCCCGACACCGCTCTTTCGCAGCGCGTGAAACAGAAAGCCTATCCGGCTCGCGAAGCCGGGGGGTTTGTCTGGACCTATCTCGGGCCACCGGCGGAAATGCGTGACTTCGAGCCGCCGGCCTTTGCCCCCACGCCCGATGCACGCGTCAGCGCCACCAAGGTGCGCGTGCGTTGCAATTGGGCGCAAATCCTCGAAGGGCAGATCGATTCCGCACATTCCTCCAGCCTGCATTCGTCGGACATGGTGCCGGCACAAGTTGATGGCGCCAAGGCCACCGACGTGAATTGGCTGCGGCCTTCGACCGACAAGGCGCCGCGTTTCCAGATCGAGCGCACGAGTTACGGCTTTCGCTATGCCGCGCTTCGCCGCCCGATCAAGAACGAGACGACGCACGAATACATACGCACGACGGTCTATATCGCGCCATTCACGGCGCTCATTCCGCCCAACAACGTGCACAATGTCGCGACCTTGCTGACACCCGAAGATGACTACAACACGATGTTTTATTTCATCGCCTGGAACGGTCCAGACAAACCCGGGCATTGCGCCCGACATCTGGCGCAAATTCAACATGCTAGAATGGGGCGTCGATGTTGACGCCAACTTCGACAACGTGCGCACCGCCGACAATCTCTACCAGCAGGACCGCGCCGCGATGAAGGCCGGCAACTTCACCGGCATTTCAGGCATTCCCAATCAAGATATCGCAATGTGGGAATCGATGGGGCCGATCGGCGACCGCAGTCAGGAACGTTTGGGAGCCAGCGATGTTGCGGTTGCCGCTTTCCGTCGCTTGATGGTGGAGGCTGCACGCACGATGCGCGACGGAGGCGACGCCATCGGCACCACGGATCCGCATGTGCCTCAAGCCAGTATCAGCTCCTTTGAAGGGGTCGTGCCCAAATCGGTGAATTGGCGTACACTTGGCAGCGGTAGCGAAAGCGACGCAGTGCAGGAGGATCGGATCAGCGCAGCGGAATGAAGCTGACAACCGTGCTTTTGATAAAAGACCCGCGATCAACGGGAAGGCACGAAACAAAACAGTGGGAGGGAATAACGATGAAATTCGTGAAGGCAATGATAGTGGCAACGGGCGTTGCCGCTCTGCTTGGCGCAAACGCGCAGGCACAGACCTATCAACTCACACTTGCGGGCGCGAGCCCCGGCGGTCTGTGGTCAACCATCGGCGCCGGTCTCGATAAGGCATTCGCCAAAGCCTATCCCGGCAGCACGGTGACCTATCAGACCGGATCCGGAGGTCTCGCCAATGCAAAACTGGTCGCCGATGGAAAAGTGCCCATGGGAATCGTTGGCGATATGGAATTGGCTGCCGCCTATCGCGGCACGGGGCCATTCAAAGGACATGCGCTCAAAGACCTGCGGACGTTGTTCCGGACCTATTCGGCGCAAAGTCGATTTCAATATGACTACGTGCTGGTCAATGGCGATGTTGCCAAGCAGTACAACATCAAAACCATGGCCGACCTGAAGAAGAACGCCGGCAATATCCGAATCGCATTCAACCGTCCCGGCAATATGGATGGTGATATCGGCATAGCGATCATCGAGCAAAGCGGCATCCCAATCAAAAGCTTCAAGCAGGTGGTGCGCGCTGCATCCAAGGAACAGGCCTCGTTGATGCTCGATCGCCGCATCGACGCGATCGTGCTCGGCATTGCCTATAACCATCCGGTCATCCGCCAGATGGAAAACGGCATCCCCCTCACCATGTTGGACGTCGGCAAAGAAGTTGCGACCAAGGTCGCTGACGAGTTCGGCGGACAGCCCTGCACGATCAAGGCCAGCGAGCACAAATTCATCTCCGAGGACAAAGTCTCAGTATGCGTCGGAACGGTCGTGGTCGTGAACAAATCCATGTCCGATCAGGAAGCCTACAATTTAACCAAGGGACTGCTCGCAAATCTTGATGACTTCAAAAGCGCGCACCGCCTGTTGAAAAAGGTGACGACACCCAAAACGGTGGCCGAGCCGTCGGTGGCACCGGAGCATCCAGGCGCGGCAAAAGCTTTCAAGGAAGCCGGATTGCAGTAGCTTTCAAAGGCGCTTCGCAGAAAACGGCGGGGTGGCTGAGTAGCGAGCCCCGCCGTACACTTTCTTATTCTGGTCAGGTGAGATCGCCTTTATGGCGCGCAGTAGGGTGTTCGATCCCGGCATTTGGTTTTCGGTCGGCTGCCGGCGTCGACCGTCGGGTTGGCTCGGGCGGGTAATTCAACCGTTCGCGGTTGCGGTCGCCATCTACGTCATCTTGGCGGCGACCTATATCATCATCGATCCTTGGGTTCTGACCGCTGTATTTCTGTCGGGAATGATGACTCTCGCTTTTCTCACGGTCGGCGCGAGCGCGAATTCCGATACGGAGCGAGTGCCCTGGTACGACTTCGCAATGTCGCTGCTGAGCCTTGCGTCAGGCATCTATTTCTTCTCAATCGCCGATGATGAGGTGCAGCGGATCAGCCTGCTTTTTCCGCTCGATAGTTGGCATCTCGTGTTCGGAACCATCATTTGCGTTCTTACCCTCGAATTGACGCGGCGCACGACCGGATTGGGACTTACGGCCATTGTTCTCATCTTCGTCATCTACAACATGTTCGGACATCGGCTGAGCGGCGTGCTCTCGCACGGCTACATCGATTACAATCATTTCCTCGACATCATGGTCTACACCACCGATGGCATCATGGGGCTGCCGTCGCGCGTCGCGGCAACCTACGCATTTATGTTCGTGATGTTCGGAACATTCCTCTACTACGCGAAGGGCTCGGATTTTTTCTATGACTTCGCGTCAGCGATCTCGGGCCGTCAGGTTGGCGGGCCGGCCAAGATAGCGGTCATATCATCGGGCATGTATGGAATGATTTCCGGCAGCCCGACCTCAGACGTGGTCACCACCGGCGCCATTACCATTCCGATGATGAAGCGGCTTGGCTATCGTCCCGCGGTTGCAGCCGCGATCGAGGTCGCCGCCTCCACCGGTGGCAGTTTAATGCCACCCGTCATGGGTTCGGCGGCGTTCATCATGGCCGAATATACCGGCATCGAGTACGTCGATATCGCAAAGGCCGCGCTGTTGCCGGCGCTGCTCTATTATATCAGCGTTTTCGCTCAGGTGCATTTTCGCGCATATCGACTCGGTCTCGGTGCGCTCAGCCCGGATCAAATTCCGAAGTTGCTGCCGACACTGCGTAAGGGCGGGCTGTTCATTATTCCAATGGCGGTGCTGGTCTGGGCATTGCTCGCTGGCTACACGCCGACCAAGGTTGCCGTATTCGGCACCATGTCGGTAATTTGCGTTGCGATGTTTCGTGCTCCGACGCGTATCGGGCTTTTGACCGCATACAAAGTTCTCGCGGAAACCGCTACGCGCATGGTCCCGGTCGCCGGAGCCTGTGCCGCGGCAGGCCTCGTGATCGCTGGCATCACCATGACGGGCCTCTCCGGCAAGTTCGCGCACGTGATCTATATGCTAACCGGAGCCCAACTGTTTCTGACGCTGCTGGTGGCCGCCGCGCTCACTCTCGTGCTCGGAATGGGAATGCCTACACCATCAGCCTACATTCTTGCTGCGGTGCTGATCGGGCCGCTGCTTGGACCGTTGCATATCGATCTGTTGCCCGGACACATGTTTCTCCTCTATTTCGCGGTCATGAGTGCGCTTACACCGCCCGTCGCGGTCGCGGCTTATGCCGCCTCGTCCATCGCAGAAGATAACCCTCTGGCGATTGCCGGACATGCCGTCAAATTCGCGTTGGCCGCGCTTGGTTGTGCCTTTTACGTTCGTGTTCGGCCCCGAGCTTTTGTGGGAGGGCCCGCTCTGGCAAACTGCACTCACCTTCGTCACTGCCGGTGTCGGTCTCATAATTCTTGCCATGGCTATCGAAGGATACGAGCCGGTTTGCGCCGAATGGTGGGGCAGGATCCTCATTGGTGTTTCTGGACTGTGCATGATCACGCCATTCCACATTTCGACATTTGCCGGCTTGGCGATCGCGGCGGCGACAATTGCAGCGAATTGTCTGTGGCTGGGCACTTGCGCTGGAAGGCAGCACGAATAGATCCGAACGCACCATTGGCTGGGACACCCCGATAAATCCATCCTCCGAAAACGATAGTTGAAATAGCGCTTCCGACAATGACTCTCGGTCGCCCTGCCCTATTTTCGGAATTTCAGACGCCAAAAAGCATTGATGGACTGCGTGGTGGCGAATGCAGTCGATCTCGAGCCCGTCTTCACTCCCAATTTCCCTGCTAGGGAAAAGAACAGAGAATGTTGTCGAATCCACGCGCCTGGTCCGATTTTGACGGTTCATAGGCGAGCAAAATCATAAGCTTCTAGTGAAATTCTCTAGGCGACAGAATAACGAACTATTTTAAAGGGACAGGTAATTTTGGCACTGGAACAGGGATTGTTCGCGCTCAAATTCCAAATCATCCCCGGATGAAGTTTTTGGTACACACGTCCGGTCACCTGGGGCACATTCCCGAAATGGAGTAATCTATGGAAGTTCTCGTTCTCGATTCCGGTGTTCACGTCGCTGTTGCAGCCTTACGCCAAGAATTTCCTAACATAAAGTTCATCGATACTAAAACCGAAGCCGAGGCGCTACCCGTTTGCAAGGCGTGCGAAGTTCTGATCAGCACGTCACACGCGCCGACCGACCGCCTGATCGCGGCTATGCCGAAGCTTTCCTACATCCTATCGTTGACGACCGGGGTCGACCATCTTTGGACACTAAAATCGCTGTCGCCTGCGGTGCGCATCACCAATGCGCGCGGCATTCACGGGCCGCAGATGGCCGAACTGGCCTTCATGTACATGCTTGGCCTCATCCGCAACGTGAGGCAGTTCATCCGCAACCAAGAGCAGCAAGTCTGGGACCGCTGGCCGCAACCTTTGCTCTACGGCAAGACCGTGCTTTTGGTTGGGCTCGGCGCTATCGCCGGAGAAATCGCGGCGCGTTGTCGCGCCTTTGGGATGACCGTGATCGGTGTTAGCGACGCCCGTACATCGTTCGAGAACTGCGAGAAGATATATAGGCGGGCGCGGCTAACAGAGGCGGTTTCGCCCGCCGATATCGTAATCGTGCTCACTCCGCTCGATGCCACCACCAAGGGAATGATCAACGCAAATGTGTTCGCTGCGATGAAATCGACGGCGCTCCTGATAAACATTGCGCGCGGACCGGTCGTCGACGAAACGGCGTTGGTCAGCGCGCTTCAGAGCCAGCAGATCGCCGGTGCCGGTCTTGACGTTTTTGTCAACGAACCGCCGCTTGCCGACAACCCGCTTTGGTCGATGGACAATGTTATCATCACACCCCGCATCGGCGGTATGAGCGATCGCTACGCCGAACAAGCGTTTCCGCTGATCGCTCACAATCTGCGGGCGTGGATATCCGGCCAACACGACAGCTTGCGCAACATCGTCCGCTAGGCTTCCTAACCTGGATCTTATCGGTAATCGGCCGCCGCGACGTGAAGCCGTAGCAATTCCGGAATTGTTGCCGGGTCGCGCCGTCCGAAACCACATTCGGTCCCGACCGAAAACTCTTGCACAAACTTCAGCGCCGCATCCATCCGCCGCTGCATCCCCGCCTCACCATCGGTATAGTGGACCAAGCCGAGCGCGAGTTCGGTTCCTGGTTCGAGCCGCAGGTTTTGGAGCGGCGCAAAATAAGCATCGTCGTTACGGTCGCGCGGCACCGGCATATGAATAAGATTGACCTGGCGCGTTATTTTTTGCGTCAGCGCATTGGCAAACGCGACCATATCGCTCATATCGGTCGGCTCGATAGCATGCTTGTGGTTGGCATCGCCGTAGCAAAGATGAAAAAGCAACAGAACGTCCGAGGGCACATGGTTTGCAAGTTCCGCAACAATGGACGAAAACTTGTCAGTCATCTCAGCTTTGTTCTTTCCATATAGCGTCGGCTCACCGCGTTCGAGGCGGGCAAATACGGCCGAGGCGATATCGAACTGGATGGCGAGATCGTCGTGTGGGATAGCACCGACAATTTGTTCAAGTTCGCGCGCGACTGCAGCGTTATAGGTGTCATCTCACCATGTACGAGAACATGAAGCCGAAGGATGCCGCGCGTATCTTCGACAGCCTCGAAATGAATATCCTGGTCAAGGTTTCAACCCAGATAAATCCGCGCACGATGTCGTCCAGTCCTCGCGCAGATGACCCCAGAGGCCGCCCAGCGGCTACCGTAAGCTGCCAATCGCGCCAGTGGGCAGCCGACAGCGCAAAATCCAACGCAGCTACCGAAAATCGAAGGTAAGCCGGCCGGCCGGTAATGCGCATTGCCGGAATGAGCAGGACCGTCGATTTCTAAGCGCAAAAAGAAAGACCGCCTTGCGGGCGGTCTTTGTTCTTTAATTCCGATCAGGCGCCTTGGTCAGGCCGCGGTCAGCTGCCGATTTTTTCTTTCTTTTCCGCCAGCCGATCAGGCCCAATGCGCCGAGCCCGGTCGCAAAGAGCGGCAATGCGCCAGGCAATGGCGTGGCACCGACAGTCGGGGTATTAATAGCTACTACTGAAAAAAAGCTGGGGATAAGCTCCGAGTCGAAGCAACAGTATAGCCAAGGATCTGGAAAAACTCAGATTGAATTGTCCCGGCCGCTACGACGTTGCCGAAGAAGAGCCGTCACTTAATCCCCAACTGATCATCCCTTTGCTGTCTAGTGCAGCAATTTGCAGCACGATAATGGTGCCCGCCGTAAGTAACAGGTCGGGGAGCGAGACACTGTCCGTTGCGAATCCATCCACCAACGCTGGTCGCACTGGTGGCGCCATTGGTCACCGCCACTGTGCCATCGATGCTATAATTTCCGGGCGAGGTCGTGATGCCATAGTCGATCGTCGACATGGTCGCACCGGTTTGGGAATAGACGTCGAAATTAAAGCCCGTTATGTACAAATTACCCGCCAACACAAAAGAGTTCGATACGGCAATCCCCCCAGAATACGATATCCGTCGATCGTGCCGTTGAGCGGACCGTTATCGTATAGGACGGCGGCTGAGACGGGCTGGGCCACGCTGAACAATGCCGTGGCCGCAATGGCGAGCAACTGAGAAACGCGGCCCATGATTAGGACCTCAAAAAACTGTCGCGCCACAAAGCAAACAGTATCGATCCTTTAACTTCCAGTCAACCATTTCCATGTTCTTGTTTCTCTTGATGTTTTTGGCGTCACACCGGCGCGCGGCTCAGGCGTCGAGGTCTAAGGCCCTGTTTTCTCTTGGGTTTTAGGCTTTGATATTGGCGTTTGTGGATCGGCCCGCGCCGCCCCGCCACGGCGACAAGAGGTCACGGTTAACGCCGCCTTAAACGCCAATCCCTAGGCTGTTGTGACCGGCAGTCTCGCCGGTTGGAACGGCTTCATGGCGACTTCATCCCGCAGCAGGAAGAAGATGTGTTCGCGACTGACGGCGGCTTTCGTCGCGCTGCACGCGCTGACGCTGCTGGCGTTGGGTGGGCCTGCGCGCGCCGACGATCCGGTCAGTGGCGAGGTCAAGGTCTTCGCCGATCACGGCTATGCGCGCTTGGTGTTCCGTCTCGACGAGGCGGTGCCGGCCACAATCAGTTATAATTTTCCGATTATTGTGGTGACCTTCAAGAAGCCGGTCGCCGTCGCCGTCGATCGTCTCAATGAAAATGTCCCCGACTATATCAGCGCGGCGCGCCTCGATCCTGACGGCACGGCGGTCCGCATTGCATTGGCCAAGAAGATAAAGATCCATTCCATCTCGGCGGCCGAGCGGCTTTATGTCGATCGTTGCCGGAGCCTTGGGCAGGGGTGATGCCGGGCTTGCCGGAGGAGGTAATCGAGGACCTGGCCAACCGCGCGCGCGAGGCCGAGCGCCTACTGCAGCGCCAGCGCCTTGCCGCCAAGGACAGAAAGCCGCCGACGATCCGGGTCAGGGTGGCGAGCCAGCCGACTTTTGTCCGTTACGTGTTCGATCTGCCGAACGGCGCCAACGTCGTTCCCGACCGCCACGACGACCGGCTCACGCTTAATTTCGACCGGCCGATCAAATGGGATCTGGCCGACGTGGTGGCGACCCTGCCGCCGACGCTCAAATCGGTCGACACCGATATCGACTACAGAGTCGGTGGCCATCAATTTCGTTCTCAACGGCACGCCGAAAGTGCGCACCTTCCACGAGGACAACAGTATCGTGGTCGATATCGGCCTCGTTGACACCAAGCCCAAGCACGCGGCGGCAGCGGGCGCCGGCGCCGCCGCCGCAGCGCCAACTATCGCGCCGCCCGACACCGTGCCTGCCAAGATGGAGGCCGCGCCGGTGCCGCCGGGCGATCGGGCCAAGAGCGCGGAAGCCCCGCCGCTGGTCGATATGGCTCCGCCGCCGGAAAAGGCGGCCGCCAAACCGCGCGCTGCACCGGCTGCCGCCAAGACCGCCAATAACAAGGTTGCCAATAAAATGCCCGCCGTGCCGCCGCCGGCGAAGGCCAAGGACAATCCCTCTCCGGCACCGAAACACGCGAGCGATGCCGCGCCGGCACCGAAAGTTGCCGATAAAAAGCCGGCGGCAAAAGCCGCAAGCAAAGCTGCGCCCCCCGCCGCCCAGGCTGCGCCCAAAACAACCGCACCGCCTGCGCCGAAACTTGCCGCCATCGCCGAGCCGAAGAGCGCGGCGCGGTCCCGCACCGAAAGAGGCCGCGGCCAAAACCGTTGCGCCAAATGCCCTCGCGCCCAAGACCACGCCGAAACCCGCGCCCAAAACCCCGTCCAAGGCGGTGGTGGTGACGCCAAAGGCAGCGTCGAAATCCGTCGCCGCCAAACCCGCCCAGCCGGCGCCCGATCCGAGAACGCCGGTCGTCGCCGAACTGCACCGCGCCGGCGAGGGATTGCGCCTAGAATTCCCATTCGCGATCCCGACGCCCGCCGCCGTGTTCCGCCGTGGCGATTTGCTGTGGCTGGTGTTCGACAGCGCCGCCCGCATCGATCTGGCGGCGCTGACGGCACGACCCGGACAGCGGCATCCGCAATGCCGACGTTGAACGAGCCGAGGACGGCGCGGCGATCGTGCGCCTGCGGCTGGCGCGGCCGCGCCTGGCGAGCGTCATGGCCGACGGCGCGTCCTGGATCGTCACGATCGGCGACAGCGCGACGGTGCCGACCAAGGCGCTCACCATCGCCCGCAGTATCGTCGGCAAGAACCGCGCGAGCATCGCCATTCCGTTCGACAATCCGCGCGCCATCCACCGCATCACCGATCCCGCAGCCGGCGCCCGGCTGATTGTGGTCACCGCACTCAAGCCCGCACGCGGCTTCCTCAAGCCGCAGGAATTCGTCGAGCTGCGCGCGCTGCCTTCCGCCCAGGGCGTGGTGCTGCAGCCGCTGGCCGACGACCTCAGCGCCGCGCTTGCCACCGACAAGATCACCGTCAGCCGGCCGGGCGGCCTCGCGCTGTCGCCGACCGCGATCGGCCAGCAGCGGCTCGCGACGAGTTCCGCGCTTTGACGTTCGACACCCAGCTCTGGGGTTTCAACCGGCAGGCCAAGTACAACGCCCGGCAATCGGATTTGATTTTCCGCGCCGCCATGGCGTCGCCGCCTAAACGCCGTAAGGCGCGGTTTGATCTGGCGCGCTTTTATCTCGCCCGTGGCCTGTCGGCGGAAGCGATCGGCGTGATCGAGGTCGCGCTGTCCGACGGCATGGCGCCGACGACATCACCGGCACCGTGCTCAAGGCGGTCGCCAACGTGATGCTTGACCGGCCAACCGATGCAATCAAGGATCTGTCCAATCCGCAGGTTGGCAACCAGCTCGACGCGCCGGTCTGGCGCGCGATCGCCTTCGCCCGTCAGGGCAGGTGGTCGGAGGCGAACGAGCCTTCAAGGACGTCGAGGCTGCATTGGGCGCGCTGCCGATCGAGTTGCAGCGGATGGCGCTGCGCGAACAGCTACACGCGGCGATCGAGGTGCGTGACTTCAACGGCGCCGACCACGTGATCAACGAGCTCGAAACCCTCGGTGTGCCGTCGGAGATGCAGGCTTCAATCGCCGTGCTGGTCGGGCGCCTGAACCAGGGCTCGCCGCAACGAGGACGCGCTCACCAACTACCGCGCCGCCGCCGTATCGCGCGACCAGCGCGCCGCCGCGCAAGGGCGCCTGCGCGAGATCATGCTGCGCTTCGCCATGGGCGACATGCCGCGCAAGGACGTGATCGACCAGCTCGAAACGCTCACCACGGTCTGGCGCGGCGACGAGACCGAGGTGGCGGGGCTCAAGCTGCTCGCGCCCTTATACGCAGGAAAACCGCTACCCCGAGGCTTTCCACGTGATGCGCGAGGCGATGCTGGCGCATCCCAATTCCGATCTCACCCGCCAGATCCAAGACGAGGCGGCGGCCACCTTCGAGAAGCTGTTCCTGAACGGCAAGGGCGATGCGTTGCCGCCGATCGACGCGCTCGCGTTGTTCTACG
>CAVRHC010000003.1:0-57622 GCA_963720835.1 uncultured Pseudomonadota bacterium
AGAGGTGGTCCCACTTCCTGAGACAGCCGGCTAAGGTGGATTCGCCGATGCAGAGGACGATCCACCATGAGGACGCGGAGACGGTTTTCGGCTGAGTTCAAGGCCAAGGTGGCGCTTGAAGCGATCAAGGGCCACGAGACGGTCGCGGAGCTGGCGACCAAGCACGAACTGCATCCGACCCAGATTGCGGCCTGGAAGCGCGAGGCGATCGAGAAGCTTGCCCAGGTGTTCGACGAGAAGGGCCTGGCGCGCGAGCAGAACCGCGACGCCGAGGTGACGAAGCTGCACGCCAAGATCGGTCAGCTTGTCGTGGAGCGGGATTTTTTGTCGAAAGCCTTCGATCGCTGAGCCTGGATCGGAGGAAGACGATGATCGACCCCGGTCATCCACGGCTCTCGATCGTGCGCCAGTGCGAGCTGGTGTCGATCAGCCGCTCGTCGTTCTACCGTGAGCCCACGCCGGAGAGCGCAGAGAACCTGCGGTTGATGCGTCTGATCGACGAGCAGTTCCTGGAGACGCCCTGGTACGGCTCGCGGCAGATGGCGCGGCATCTGCGGCGCAACGGCTGGTGCGTTGGGCGCCATCGCGTCCGTCGGCTGATGCTCAAGATGGGCTTGGCGCCGATCTATCAGCGGCCAAAGACCAGCGAGCCGCATCCGCAGCACAAGGTCTATCCGTATCTGCTGCGGCATCTGACCATCGACCGGCCGAACCAGGTCTGGTGCGCCGACGTGACCTACATCCCGATGCGGCGAGGCTTCCTCTACCTCGTGGCGATCATGGACTGGGCAGCCGCAAGGTCCTGGCATGGCGGCTGTCGAACACGATGGATGCGGACTTCTGCGTTGCGGCACTGGAGGAGGCGATTGCCCGCTTCGGCAGGCCCGAGATCTTCAACACCGATCAGGGCTCGCAGTTCACCAGCTTCGCCTTCACCAACACGCTGAGGGACGCCGGCATCCGCATCTCGATGGATGGCCGCGGCCGCTGGATGGACAACGTCTTCATCGAGCGGCTGTGGCGATCGCTGAAATACGAATGCGTGTTCCTCAATGCCTTCGAGACCGGCAGCGAGGCACGAGCCGGGATCGGACGCTGGATCGGCTATTACAATGCCGATCGGCCGCACTCGGCCTTCGCCGCAGGACACCCCCAACGAGGTGAGGAGGATTGAGATGGCAGCAGGCTGCGGCGAACGAAGCCGAGATCAATGAGCGGAAATGGACGTAGTGGTTCTGAAATGGATACCTCATCCAACGAGTGGGATGGTGGTTTGGGAAAGCTGGACGGCGGGCGGGGGAATCGGAGTGGTCGAGAAGGACACGAAGACGTTAGCGGGCACTCCCACTGGGGAGAGAGAGGGAGAGGCGAAATAGGTCCAGTAGGTGTTGTCGACGACTTGAGAAAACGTGCAATGGCCTACCTCGGCGCCTGCTCAAGCGCGAGCTGGTCGACGCGCAAGCTTTCCGCCAACCGGCTGTCGCTCGACATCGGCGTGCCGTCCGGCCGAAGTTACCTATATTTTGAACGGCCTGTGCTTCAATCACCGCCGACACAGCGGTGCGGCTCGGCCGTTTTTTCGGGAACAGCGCGCAGTTTTGGCTCGACTTGCAGAGCCAGTACAACATCGCGGTGGTGGAGCGGGAGAAGGGGGCGGGGGAGACTCGCGCTGCCGGGTGCGGCCGGCGGACGTCGACGTAACTGCCTTAAAAGTGCTCTAGCAGGACGATGTGTTTGACATCAACTAACTCCATAGACTTCTTACGGCCAAGCTTCTCGCGGAGTTTGATGACTCTCATGGACGACCAGGCGTCGGCGCGGCAGCGCAATGAATTGCGCCTATAACCGTGCGCACCATATGTACGATTGGATATGGACTGACTTCCTAATAAGATAACGACGCGTTGCGTCAGAAACTGTGGTATTGCCAATAAGAAACTGTGATTTCGCGGCCTGGGCGGGACAAAGCTACCGTGGTTCAACGGTAGTTCAGGGGTATTTCAAAAGCGGCATGCAAAAGCATTTCATTCGCCAGTATGACGAAGGCATTGAGCATGTGGCAGGCTACGGAATGGGTGGTTATGGGCAAGGGCCGTTTGGCAAGTCTTATCTCGCAATCGACATGCAAACCGAGGACGCGCGTTTTTTGCCGCTCTCTCACGTCTTCGAGGTTGTGATTCGTTTCTGGAGAGATTTCTTCAGGCTGTGCGGAAAGGGCGAAGGGTTGCCAGTTGGCAAGACAGCGCTCTCAGATTGATCCATCGCGCGGTAGTGCATTAGGTGAGTTTTCAAGAAGCCTTGTACGTACAACGGACTGCAAATCGTCAAAAATCTTCTTGCCTTCGGACAGTAGGTGCGAACTAGCATTGATACCAATTCCCGATTGACCATGTTGGAAGTGCATGTGACGTTCAATTTGAGCTTTGCCGAGCACATCTAGCGCTTTCTTGACCTCATCGATAACTCGTCCTGATTGCACAAATATTCCAAGTCGCCTTAGCTGTAGTCGAGTATCGAAGATGGCAACGCCTGCGGCGTTGATCCCGACTGGCAAAATCCATTATTTTAGAATACATGTCTACCTTTTCTTTTGTCGCATTGAGTACCTGTTGGCGTTGCGGTGGGCTTAGTTCTGATGTTTCAAGGAAAAGCTGACAAGGCCGGTGGCGACTAACAACGGTGATCGAGGTCAGGAAATGACATGAAGGAGACGACAGCCTGATTTGTTTTCAAGAACGCGTCGACAAATGCATCCCAAATCGAAGACGAAGTGGCATCAAATTCTCTTTTTTCATTGGCGCTTGCCGCTCCGACTTGGCGGGTATGAGCTAAGTCAGCTCGAGAGCGCTTCGATGGCCTCGTTTTCTGAGAGTGTTTTACCGTAGTTCTGTAATACTTGCGCTCTAGATGATGGCTGAACAGGCCGTTCCGCCCAAGGCTTGTTGAACGAAGGACAAGCTGAGAATTGCCACGCCAGAGGCGGCGATAGTCTGGAAGAAGCCAGGAGCTAATCTGAGTGCCCGTTCCGGCATCGGCTTCAGATGGATTCTGGGTTCCCCGCCAGTTTCTCCTGCTGCATGCTACACCTCTCGGGTGCCTCCCGCCCTCCCCCCCCTGGCAGACCAATCAGGATGCACGGACAATATCTTTTTTGGGTACTTACTCCGCCGCCTGAATCCGCTTCTTCGGCTTTTCCTGCCTGAGCAGTACCGGCCTCAAAAACTCCCCCGTATAACTCCGCTTCGCCTTCACAATATCTTCCGGCGTGCCTCGCCGCGACGATCTCGCCGCCGGCCTTTCGTGCGCAGGCTGCGTAAACTTGCCTGCGTGCCGTCTTCGGGGCCGAGGTCGATGATCCAGTCAGGCGGTCTTGATCACTTCGCCGTCACCGGCGTCAGCTCGAACACGCGGCCGTATTTCGCCGCCTCGGCAATATTGCCGCGCGCGAAGCGCGAGCGTGACGTTTTCGAGCTTGCGCGCGTCGTCGGCCGACATCTTCGTAGCCAATTTTCATCATACACGATTTCAACTGTCCACTTCGGCTGCGTATCCGCCGTCGTGAACAAATTCTGTGAGCTTCCGACGCAGTTTCTCGCTCATCGCTCTGATCCCCACCCGGCCGTGCCTCACTCCGCCGCCTCGAATCCGCTTCTTCCCGCCCTCGCCTCCGGCCGCTGCCAGCACCGGCTTCAAAAACTCCCCCGTATAGCTGCGCTTCACCTTACGATGTCCTCCGGCGTGCCGGCCGCCACGATCTCGCCGCCGCCGTCGCCGCCTTCGGGGCCGAGGTCGATGATCCAGTCGGCGGTCTTGATCACTTCCAGATTGTGCTCGATCACCACCACCGTGTTGCCCTGCTCGGTGAGCTCGTGCAGCACCTCCAGCAGCTTGGCGACGTCGTGGAAGTGCAGGCCGGTGGTCGGCTCGTCGAGGATATAGAGCGTGCGGCCGGTGGCGCGCTTCGACAGCTCCTTGGCGAGCTTGACGCGCTGCGCCTCGCCGCCCGACAGCGTCGTGGCCTGCTGGCCGACATGGATGTAGTCGAGGCCGACGCGGTGCAACAGCGCCAGCACGTCGCGCACGCGCGGCACCGCCTTGAAGAACTCGAGCGCCTCCTCCACCGTCATGTCGAGCACGTCGGCGATCGTCTTGCCCTTGAAGGTGACCTCGAGCGTCTCGCGGTTGTAGCGCTTGCCCTTGCAGACGTCGCAGGTGACGTAGACGTCGGGCAGGAAGTGCATCTCGATCTTGATGACGCCGTCGCCCTGGCAGGCCTCGCAGCGGCCGCCCTTGACGTTGAAGGAGAAGCGCCCCGGCTCGTAGCCGCGCGCCTTGCTCTCGGGCAGGCCGGCGAACCACTCGCGGATCGGCGTGAAGGCGCCGGTGTAGGTCGCCGGGTTCGAGCGCGGCGTGCGGCCGATCGGCGACTGGTCGATGTCGATGATCTTGTCGATGTGCTCGAGGCCCTCGATGCGGTCGTGCGGGGCGGGCGCGAGCGAGGCGCCGTTGAGCTTGCGCGCCACCGCGTTGTAGAGCGTGTCGATCAGCAGCGTCGACTTGCCGCCGCCGGAGACGCCGGTGACGCAGGTGAACAGGCCGAGCGGGATTTCGGCGTCGATGTTCTTGAGATTGTTGCCGCGCGCGTTGACGACTTTCAGCGTGCGGCGCTTGTTGCGCGGGCGGCGCTCGGGGATGGCGACGGTGAGCTCGCCGGAGAGGTACTTGCCGGTCCATGAGCGCGGCGCGGCGATCAGGTCCGCCACCTGGCCCTGCGCCACAACGTGGCCGCCGTGGATGCCGGCGCCGGGGCCGATGTCGAGCACATGATCGGCGGCGCGGATGGCGTCCTCGTCGTGCTCGACCACGATGACGGTGTTGCCGAGGTCGCGCAGCCGTTTCAGGGTTTCGAGCAGGCGCGCGTTGTCGCGCTGGTGCAGGCCGATCGACGGCTCGTCCAGCACATAGAGCACGCCGGTCAGCCCGGAGCCGATCTGCGAGGCCAGCCGAATGCGCTGGCTCTCGCCGCCGGAGAGCGTGCCGGAGCCGCGCGACAGCGTGAGGTAATCGAGGCCGACGTCGACCAGGAACTTCAGCCGTTCGCGGATTTCCTTGAGCACGCGGGTGCCGATCTCGTTCTGCTGGGCGGTGAGCTGCTTGGGGCATGTCGGTGACCCAGTCGCCGGCCTTGCGCACGCTCATGTCGGCGACGTCGGCGATGGTCTTGCCGCCGATCTTGACGCACAGCGCCTCGGGCTTCAGGCGCGCGCCGTGGCAGGCGGCGCAGGGCACGTCGGTGAAGTATTTCTGCAGGTCCTCGCGCGCCCACTCCGATCTCGGTTTCCTTGAAGCGGCGCTCGAGATTGGTGATGACGCCCTCGAACGGCTTCTTGGTGGTGTAGCCGCGCAGGCCGTCGTCATAGACGAATTTGATCTCGTCCTCGCCGGAGCCGTAGAGGATCGCGTCTTTCGTCTTCTTCGGCAGGTCCTTCCACTTGGCGTCGAGCGTGAACTTGTAGTGCTTGGCGAGCGCGGTGAGCGTCTGGATGTAATAAGGCGAGGAGGATTTTGCCCAGGGCGCGATGGCGCCCTTGCGCAAGGTGGCGTCCTTGTCGGGGATGACGAGATCGGCGTCGATGTGCTGCTCGAGCCCGAGCCCGCCGCATTCCGGGCAGGCGCCGAACGGATTGTTGAACGAAAACAGCCGCGGCTCGATCTCCGCAATGGTGAAGCCGGAGACGGGGCAGGCGAACTTCTCCGAGAAGATGATGCGCTCGGCGTTCTCGTTGCGGCCCTTGTTGGCCTTGGCGCCGGAGGCCTTGGTGTCGGCGAGCTCGATCACCGCCATGCCGTCGGCGAGCTTGAGACATTGCTCGAGCGAATCCGCCAGCCGCGTGCCGATATCGCCTTTGACAACAAGGCGATCGACCACGACGTCGATGTCGTGGGTGAACTTCTTGTCGAGCGGCTTGACCTCGCCGATCTCGTGGAAGGCGCCGTCGATCTTGACGCGCTGGTAGCCCTTGCGCAGGAAGTCGGCGAGCTCCTTTTTGTATTCGCCCTTGCGGCCGCGCACGACCGGCGCGAGCACGTAGATGCGCGTGCCTTCCGGCAGCGCCAGCACGCGGTCGACCATCTGGCTGACGGTCTGGCTCTCGATCGGCAGGCCGGTGGCCGGCGAATAGGGAATGCCGACGCGCGCCCACAGCAGGCGCATGTAATCGTAGATCTCGGTGACGGTGCCGACGGTCGAGCGCGGGTTCTTCGAGGTGGTCTTCTGCTCGATGGAGATGGCCGGCGAGAGGCCGTCGATCTGGTCGACGTCCGGCTTCTGCATCATCTCCAGGAACTGGCGCGCATAGGCCGACAGGCTCTCGACGTAGCGGCGCTGGCCCTCGGCATAGATGGTGTCGAAGGCAAGCGACGACTTGCCCGAGCCGGACAGGCCGGTGAACACCACCAGCCGGTCGCGCGGAATGGCGACGTCGACGTTCTTGAGATTGTGCTCACGCGCGCCGCGAATCGTGATCGCGCGGGCATCCACGGTCTTGTCGCTACGCTCGGCCATAAGGGTGTCGCGAGATGGAAACGGCGCCCGGACAAGGCGCCTATCGTACAGAACGTAGTAAGAACGGTGCGGTTTTGCCACCCCGCGGCTCGGGGTTTTGCACCGCGAAGCGATTGTCACAGGGTCGGCCGTCCGGCCGGGGGCGCTCGGCTCGCGGCGCAACGGGGATGAATGCTCCCCTCGGACACATGCAATAGTCGAAATATGTGTTGAATTCGACGGCGGGTGAAATCATGATGCGAATGTGAATTGACGCGTGCCGCCGCTTCTCAAGAAGCGGCGTTCCATAGAACAAAAACATCAACTCCCGTGTTCTCGACCGTCACCATCGGAGGATGGCCGGCACGAGGACAGCCCGAGCCGGGCCCAGTGGGAGGTAGGGAGAACGAGACATGCTCCGATCCAAACGTACACGTATGACGCGCCGGCAGTTCAATGCGCTCGCTGGCGCCACCGGCGTCGCACTGGCAATGCCGAATACTGCATTCGCCGCAGGCGGAGATTCAGCCGCCGCCATTCACGGCAAAAAATCCGGCCTGATCGTGCACAACGCCAAGCTCGGCGTCATGGAGACCCCGCTTGCCGAACTGCGCAAATACGACATCACGCCGAAAGATATCCTGTTCAACCGCTTCCATTATCCGCATGAAGGCAATGCCGCCTGGTACGGCACCACCGCGGCACCGCCGGCGGACATCGTGAAGAACTGGAATATCCGCGTCGACGGGTTGGTCGAACGGCCGCGCGATGTGTCGATTGCCGATTTGCAGAAGCAGCCGCAGGAAAAGCGCATCTCGGTGCTGCAATGCGCCGGCAATGGCCGCGCCTTTTATGCCGCCAAGCAGAAAGTGGGTGGCGGCCAGTGGCACAATGGCGGCATGGGCAATGTCGAATGGGAAGGCGTACCGCTGCGTCCGTTCCTCGACAGCCTGAAGATGGGCGTCGCCAAGTCGGCCGTTTGGCTGACGGCGGAAGGCTGGGACCAGCCGGCGACGCCGGAAGGCTCCGACTTCGCCAAGAGCTATCACCTGAACGATCCGGCGCTCGATCACGCCATCCTGGCGCTGAAGATGAACGGCGAACCGATCCCGGCCACCAATGGCGGTCCGGTGCGGCTGGTCATCCCGGGCTACTACGGCAACATGAACGTGAAGCTGCTCACCTATCTTCTGTTCATGGCCGAGCAGTCGCCGAGCGCATTCCAGTCGGTCGGATATCGGATGCCCAACCAGTTGCCGGCCGATCCGGCCAAGTTCAAGGCCAATGACTACACGCACGCCAACAGCGTTCCGACCTACGGCCATAAGATCAAGAGCGTGATCTTTTCGCCGTTGCCGGAAGACAAGCCGAAGCCGGGCGAGGTCGAGATCACCGGCGTGGCGTTCAACGACGGCATGTCGAAGATCACCAAGGTTGAGGTCTCCACCGACGGCGGCAAGAGCTGGAAGGCCGCCACAATCAAACCGGCGGCCAGCCCCTGGGCCTGGCACCACTGGTCGCTCAAGACCAAGCTCGGCAGTGGCAAGCACGAGCTGATGTCGCGCGCCTTCGATGCCAAAGGCGAGAGCCAGCCGGTCGACGGGCTGACGCGGTGGAACCCGCGCGGCTACGAGTGGAACGGCGCCGACCGCGTCGAAGTCACGGTCTGATCATTGACGGCCGCGGCGTAAGGAAAAGATGGGGAGCGTCCTTTTGGCGCTCCCCGTCGTTTACGAACTTCGGGAGACTCTTCGATATGCGTACGACGCCTTTGCTGGCGGCGGCCGTCACCTTTATGCTGTCCGCGGCGCCAAGCTTTGCCGACGAACTGCAATTGCCGCCGGGGCCAAACCGCGAATTGGTCTATGGCCAGTGCCGCACCTGCCACGATCTGCAATACCTGATTAAATCGGCCGGCGTGCCGCGCGACACCTGGGCCGACCTGCTCGACAGCATGAAGCAATACGGCCTGCGCATCGCGCCGGATCAGCGCGCCAAAATCCTGGACTATCTCGGCACCTATCTCGGCCCCAATCCACCGCCGGCGATATCGGCTTCGGCGCCCGCTGCGTCGGCAAAGGTTGATGGTGCAGCCGTGTTCAAGGACCAGTGCACCGTCGTGCCACCAGGAAAATGCACAAGGCGTCGTCGATGCGTTTCCGCCGCTGGCGGGCAATTCCGATCTTTTCCTGAGCGCGGACTTTCCGGCGCGCGTGGTGCTGTTCGGCCTGGAAGGAAAGATCGTGGTCAACGGACACGCGTTCGACAGCATCATGCCGCCACTCGAGGTGCTGAGCGATGCGCAGATTGCGGCGGTGGTCGCTTACGTGCGGAGCAATTTCGGCAATGCCGCGCTGAGGCCGAAGGATATGACGACGATCGATGCGGCGACGGTGGCGAAGCTGCGCGCCAAGAAGGACACGACCCCGGCGCAGGTCTTTGAACACCGGAAGAAACTCAAGGGTGGATCGTAAGGCCCGGCATTCAAGGCATTGGCCGGCTCTAAAAGAGCCGCCCTACGATGGTCATGAGCACATAGACCAAGAGAAACATCCATGCCGCGGTCAGTCCCAAACCAAAACCGACGATGAGCGGCGCGACTCCGTGCCGAATTGAATAACTCGTAGACCGCGCAGCGGACGTATTCATTTGTTTGGTTCTGCCAGGGTGGCGTCTAAACTATGGACGATCGCCAGGTGAGGGGCCGCTGTGTGTGGCATTCTCAGCGACCCCTCAGCGATCAACCAGATACCGGTGAACCGTATGAGACGGCGACGGCTCGGCGTTTCGCGCGTTAACCATGTTCAGAAACGACCGGGCGCTGCCGTGATAGCGAACACATACGCGGCGAATTAACGCCGCCGTTGCGCGAATGTTTGTATTGCTATAGAACAAAACATGAACTATATTGAAGATCCAGGTCGATAGGTCGGCTTAAACGCCGGAAGCGCTGTGGATAGGGGGCCGAAGGCGTTTGCCGCGTCCCCGGCGGCGTCTACGGTGGACCGACACATACAGGGCCCGTGCGCAGGTGGGCCCCAAAGGCGAGCGGGAGCATGGGCGGCGAGGCCGCGCCCGATGTCGCCACGCGGAGAGCATCATGGCGGGTAGCGTCAACAAGGTCATTCTCGTCGGCAATCTCGGCGCCGATCCGGAAATTCGTCGTACCCAGGATGGGCGGCCTGTCGCGAACTTGCGTGTCGCCACCTCCGACACCTGGCGCGACAAGACCACCGGCGAGCGCCGTGAAAAGACCGAATGGCACCGCGTGGTGATCTTCAACGAAGGCCTGTGCAAGATCGTCGAGCAGTACCTCAAGAAAGGCTCGAAGGTTTATCTCGAAGGCGCGCTGCAGACGCGCAAATGGCAGGACAAGGACGGGCAGGACCGCTACTCGACCGAAGTCGTGCTGCAGGGCTTCAATTCGTCGCTGACCATGCTCGACGGCCGCGGCGGCGGCGGCGCAGGAGCCGGCGCGAGCGACGATTTCGGCTCGAGCGGACCGAGCGCTGCGCGTGAACGCAAGCCCGCTTTTGCCGGCGCCGGGGGCGGCGGCAAGAGCGACGACATGGACGACGAGATTCCGTTCTAGCCGAGCGCCGCGCGCACGCCGTCGATCACGAACTGCACCGCCAGCGCCGCCAGCAGCACACCGAGCAGGCGCGAGGCGACGATGTTGCCGGTCGTCCCCATCACTTTTGCGATCGTCCCCGCTAGCGTAAAGGCGATCCAGCACAGCAGGAGCGCGACGACGATCGCGCCGAGCAAAATGCCAAGGCGTGTGAGATCGCCTTCCGCTTTGCCGGCAAGCAGCACGCAAGCGGTGATGGCGCCGGGCCCGGCCATCAGCGGCACGGCGAGCGGGAAGGCGGCGATGTTGCGCACGTGCTCGTCGAGAGCTTTTTCCGCCTGCTCGGACTGGCGCGTCACGCGCACGCCGAACACCATTTCTGATGCGATCGAAAACAACAGCAGCCCGCCGGCGATGCGAAAAGCCGGCAGCGTGATCGAGAGCGTGCGCAACAGCCAGTCGCCGATCAATGCGCTGCCGGCAAGCACGAGCGCAGCGATCAGGCTGGCGCGCCAGGCGACGCTTTGGCGCGCGCGCTCCGGCAGACGAATGGGTGACCGCGATGAAGGCCGGCACCAGGCCGATCGGATCGACCACGACGACCAAGGTGACCAGCGCGGAAATGAGGAACTCAACCGGCATGATTGGGCGGCATGCTAACGCAAATGGCGCGCGATAGGCGCGCGCGGAGCAAGCCTGAACGACGGTATTTCCGCGCTTCGCGGCCTGGCTGTAACCTTCTGAATTATTGACAAAAATTAGCCGTTGCGCCGCGCCGTTTCGAGTAGCAAATAGCAGGTGAATCGGCTACAGCAACCGCCCACGGCGATCCGCCCAGGAAATCGATCTTTGTCCGATACCGATAACCCCAAATCGGGGGACGGCAGTCCCTCCGACGTGCGGCCTGTCTCCATCACCGAGGAGATGAAGCGCAGCTATCTCGATTACGCCATGAGCGTGATCGTGTCGCGCGCGCTGCCCGACGTGCGCGACGGCTTGAAGCCGGTGCATCGCCGCATCCTCTATTCGATGCACGAGCAGGGCCACACGCCCGATAAGAAATACGTCAAGTCGGCGCGCGTGGTTGGCGACGTGATGGGTAAATATCACCCGCACGGCGACCAGGCGATCTACGACGCGCTGGTGCGCATGGCGCAGGATTTCTCCATGCGCCTGCCGCTGATCGACGGGCAGGGCAATTTCGGTTCGGTCGACGGCGATCCGGCGGCGGCCATGCGCTACACCGAATGCCGGCTCGACCCGGCGGCGATGGCGCTCCTCGACGACATCGACAAAGACACCATCGATTTCCAGGCCAACTACGATGGCAATGAGCACGAGCCGGTGGTGCTGCCGGCACGGTTTCCGAATTTGCTGGTCAACGGCGCCGGCGGCATCGCCGTCGGCATGGCGACCAATATCCCGCCGCACAATCTGGGCGAAGTCATCGACGGCTGCATGGCGCTGATTGATGATCCGGCGCTCGACGTCGACGATCTCATCAAGATCGTGCCGGGACCGGATTTTCCGACCGGTGGCGTCATTCTCGGCCGCGCCGGCATCCGCAGCGCCTACCAGACCGGCCGCGGCTCGGTGGTGATGCGCGGCAAAGTTGGCTTCGAGACGATCCGGAAAGAACGCGAAGCGATCATCGTCACGGAAATCCCCTTCCAGGTGAACAAGGCCTCGATGGTCGAGCGCATCGCCGAACTGGTGCGCGAGAAGAAGATCGACGGCGTCGCGGACCTGCGCGACGAGAGCGACCGCGACGGCTACCGCGTGGTGATCGAACTCAAGCGCGACGCCGAGCGCGACGTCGTGCTCAACCAGCTCTACCGCTTCACACCGCTGCAATCATCTTTTGGCTGCAACATGGTGGCGCTCGACGGCGGCCGTCCGCTGGTGATGAACCTGAAGGACATGCTGTCGGCCTTCATCGCCTTCCGCGAAGAGGTGGTGTCGCGGCGCACCAAGTTCCTGCTCGGCAAGGCGCGCGACCGCGCCCATGTGTTGGTGGGTCTCGCCATCGCGGTTGCCAACATCGACGAAGTCATCAAGCTGATCCGCGGCTCCAAGGACGCCAACGAGGCACGCGAAGCCTTGATGGCGCGCGACTGGCCGGCCAAGGACATGGCCTCGATGGTGACGCTGATCGATGATCCACGTCACAAGGTCTCCGACAAGGGCACGACGAAACTGTCGCTCGAACAGGCGCGCGCCATCCTCGATCTGCGCCTGCAGCGGCTCACCGCGCTCGGCCGTGACGAGATCAAGGAAGAACTCGACAAGCTCGCCACCGAAATCGCCGATTATCTGGAAATTCTGCGCTCGCGCTTGCGTATCCAGGCGATCATCAAGGCCGAACTGAAGACGGTACAGGAAAAATTCGCCACCCCGCGCCGCACCGTGATTACCGAGGCGGAGGCCGAGGTCGAGGATGAGGACCTGATCCAGCGCGAGGACATGGTCGTCACCGTCTCCCATCTCGGTTACATCAAGCGGGTGCCGCTTTCGACCTATCGCGCGCAGAAGCGCGGCGGCAAGGGCCGCGGCGGCATGCAGGTGCGCGAGGAGGATTTCGTCTCGCGGCTGTTCGTCGCCTCCACCCATACGCCGGTTCTGTTCTTCTCCTCGCGCGGCAAGGTCTACAAGGAGAAGGTCTGGCGGCTGCCGCTGGCGGCACCGCAGGCGCGCGGCAAGGCGCTCATTAACATCCTGCCGCTCGATGCCGGCGAATGGATCACGTCGATCATGCCGCTGCCCGAGGACGAGACGACATGGGGCGCGCTTGACGTCATGTTCGCGACCACCAAGGGCAATGTCCGGCGCAACAAGCTGTCGGATTTCGAGCGCGTCCGGCCGTCCGGCATCATCGCCATGAAGCTGGGCGAAGGCGACGCCATCGTCGACGTGCAGATCTGCACCGAGAAGGATGACGTGCTGCTCACCACCGACGGCGGTCACTGTATCCGCTTTGCGGTGCCGGAGGTGCGGGTGTTCGCGGGACGCACATCGGACGGCGTGCGTGGCATCGCGCTGGCCAAGGATGACAAGGTGATTTCCATGTCAATCCTGCGCCATATCGAGGTGACGTCGGAAGAGCGCATCGCGTATCTCAAACGCGCCAACGCCGTACGCCGCGGCACCGCCGAGGAAGAAGCGGGCAGCGATCAGGAAGAGGTCGTCGGCGCCATCGAGCTCGGCGAGCAACGTTATGTCGAACTGTCGGCGGCCGAGCAGTTCGTGCTCACGGCGTCAGAACGCGGTTACGGCAAACGCACATCGTCATTCGAATACCGCACCACCGGCCGCGGCGGCAAAGGCATCGTGGCGATGAACGTGACGGCCAAGACCGGCCGGCTGGTTGCGTCCTTTCCGGCCGAGGAGGGCGACCAGGTGATGCTGGTGACCGACCAGGGCAAGCTCATCCGCACGCCGGTCGCCGGCATCCGGATTGCCGGGCGCTCGACCCAAGGCGTCATCGTGCTCGACACGGCGGAAGACGAGAAGGTTGTGTCGGTCGAGCGGCTGAGCGAGGAAGACGAAGACTAGCCGGTGCGATGGCGCGTCGATCGATCGCTTCAGCGTTCACCGATCACGGGGCTTGGGGCGCCATGACTCTGCAAATCTGGGCATTCGGCCAGGCAGCCGCGCGACGGCAGCATTTTGCGGCCAAGTCCGAACCCGTCGGCTATGCGGCCGGTATCATGACGTGGCTGATTGCCGGCAGCGTGTTCGTCGCGGTCAAGCTGGGCATTAGCGAAATGCCGCCTTGGACTTTTTGTTGCGCGCGCGCGCTGATAGCAGGCCTCATACTGTTGCCATTCGTGTCCAGCCACTATCGCGACATGATCGTCCTGCTGCGGCGGCGCTGGCCGGAGGCGGTCTTCATCGGCGCTATCGGCTTGGGCCTCACGCAGGGTGTGACCTTCGAGGCGTTGTCCTACACGAGCGCGATCAATGTCGGCATCATCTTTGCATTGGCGCCGATGGCCACGATGCTGCTGGCGCGCGTCGTGCTGGGTGAGGCAATGAATGGCTGGCAAGGCGTCGGTTTTGCCGTGGCCTTCATCGGGATCGTGACGATCGCCGTGCACGGTAGCCTTGCCATCTTGCTCGGCCTCAAGATCGGGATTGGCGATCTGTTTGCCTTTTGCGCGATCCTGCTGTTCGCCGGCTATACGGTGCTGTTGAAGAGGGCCAAATTCGAATTGCCGACGCTGCCGCTGGTGGCCGTGTTGCTATTCGCTGGCGCCGCGTCCGCGCTGCCGTTCTCGCTCTGGGAAATCACGCGCGGCGAGCATGCGCATCTGGCGAGGATGGGCTATTTGGCGCTTGCTTATGCCAGCGTCGTCGGCGGCACTCTTATGTACTTTCTATACAATTATAGCATTGCCGTTCTCGGTGCCGCGCGCGCGGGCACGCTCGTTTATACCCAGATGATCTTCGCGACCTTTTTCGCTTGGCTGATCCTCGGCGAACAGCTTGCGTGGTATCATTTCGTCGGCGGCAGTCTGGTCGTCGTCGGGATTATTCTTGTGACTTTGCTGCGGCCGAAGACGCCGGCGGCCGCGAGGACGTAGCGCATGAACTGGCATCTCTTTTCAGCATTCCTGCTGATAACGATCGTCCTTTTTCTGACGCCGGGACCGATCGTGACGCTCATCGTTGCGACCGGCGCACGGCAAGGAACGCGCGCGGCCTTGTTGACGGTCGCCGGCGCGTCGCTTGGCAATTTGTTGCTGGTCGGCTGCATTGCGATCGGGCTCGGCTGGATCCTGAAAACCTCGGCCGAGCTGTTCGATTATCTGCGCTGGGTGGGCGCGGCCTATCTGGTCTGGCTCGGCATTCAGGCCTGGCGCCATGCCGGCGAGCCAGCGGAAGCGGCGCCCCCGGGCGCGCATGTGCATGCCTGGCGCGGCATCGTGGTGGCAATCACCAACCCGAAGACGATTGCGTTCTTCACGGCCTTTCTGCCGCAATTCATCGATCCGACCTTGCCGGCCGAATGGCAATTGCTGGTGATGTGCGTTTGCTCGGTCGCGCTCGGTACGCTGCTCGATTGCGGCTGGGCGGTCGCCGCCGGTCTCGGCCGTGCCTGGTTCATGAAGCCTGAGCACAACAGATTGCTCGGGCGCTTGTCCGGTGTGGCGCTGGTTGGCGGCGGCGTGTGGCTGTCGCTGGTGCGCCCGCGTTAGGCGGACAATGATGGTGACCTCGCAAAGTCGGGCCGCTCCCGGCGACCTGCATCTCGAACGTTTCGACCGCTTTCCCGACGTTCTGCTGGAGACGCCAACGTCCGCGCTATGGCGGGAATTGCCTGGCCCGTCGCTGTTTTATCTTTCCGGCCGGCAGCCGCAGCCGCTCTTCGTCAGCGTGCTGCTACATGGCAATGAGGACACCGGCTGGCGCGCCGTGCAGTCGGTGCTACGGCAACACCGCGGGCGGCAGTTGCCGCGCGCGATGTTGTTGTTTGTCGGCAACATTGCGGCCGCGAAGGCCAATGTGCGGACGCTGCCCCACCAGGAAGATCACAATCGCGCCTGGCCGGGAACGCCGAACCCCGATACGCCGCTGGCGCGGCTGCTGGCCGACGTGGTCGACATCGTGCGGCGCGAGAGGCCTGTTGCCAGCATCGATATTCACAACAATACCGGCAACAACCCGCACTATGCTTGCGTGAACGATCTCGACGAAAAGCACCTCCATTTGGCGCGGCTGTTCAGCCGGACCGTCGTTTATTTCCGGCAGCCGGTCGGTGTGCAGTCGGCGGCGCTTGCGCCCATCTGCCCCGCGGTAACGATCGAGTGCGGCCGACCCGGCACGGACGTGACCGTCGCGCCTGCCGCGGAGTTCCTCGATGCGGCGCTGGCCATGCAGCATTTTCCGCAACATCGGCTCGCCGACGGCGACCTCGATTTGATGCGGACTTTCGCGATCATCAAGGTGCCGGCCGATGCCAGCTTCTCTTATGATGGGGCCGACGCCGACTTTCGTCTGCGCGCGGATCTCGACCGGCTGAATTTCTCCGAGCTTGATCCCGGTGCGGTTTTTGGGACGTTAGGAGGTGCCGGTAAGCGTCGGTTTGAGATGGTCACGGAAGATGGTGCGCAAGCCAATGGCGGTTATTTCGACTATGGTGGTGGCAAGATCAGGCTGACGCAGCGTGCGATTCCCGCCATGCTGACGCTTGATCCGAATGCCGTCCGCCTCGATTGTCTGGGCTATCTGATGCATCGGATCGGCCGCGACGGACGGCGCGTCGCAGACTAGGAGCCGGGGCCAGCGTGTCGACAGTCGAGCCTCACCCCGCGAGCGATATCGGCGCGCCCGTCACCGTGGACGAAATTGCGCGGTATCGCGACCGGCAGGTGCAGTTCTCTCGCTCGTTTCGCGCGCTGTTCGACGATCCCTCATTGCCGCGAACCGTACTGATCGTCCCCAGCCTGAGCCTCGATCAGGACGTCTTGGCCAAGATCACGGGCGTGCATCACTACGAAGAGCGGATGCTATGCCTGTTGCTGTTGCTGCGCATGCCGCGCACGCGGGTGATCTATGTCACCAGCACACCGATTTCCGATACCATCATCGACTACTATCTCCATTTGCTGCCCGGCGTTCCGGAAGTGCACGCGCGACGGCGGCTGACGTTGGTCTCCTGCAACGACGCCTCGCTCGAACCGCTGTCGCAAAAGATTCTGGCGCGGCCGCGCATTCTCGATCGGATTCGCGAGGCGATTCCTGAGCGCGCGTCCGCGCACATGACCTGCTTCACGGTGAGCGAGCTCGAACGCAAACTGGCTTTGGCACTCGGTATTCCGATCTATGGCTGCGACCCGTCGCTTCAGCACTGGGGCTCCAAGAGCGGATCGCGAAAGGTATTCCGCGAGGCCGGCATCGATTTGCCGTTCGGCTTCGAGGATCTGGCCGATGCCGGCGATGTGACCGACGCGCTCGCCGAGCTGAAAAGCAAGAAGCCGGAGCTGGACAAAGCGGTCGTCAAGCTCAACGAAGGATTTTCGGGGGAGGGCAACGCCGTTTTCGATTTCGCCGGAGCGCCGGCCGGTTCGGCGCTGCGCCCGTGGATTCGCGAGCGCCTGCCAAGCCTTGCCTTCGAAGCGCGCGGCATGACGTGGGACGTCTATCAGGCTAAATTCGCGCGATGAGCGGGGTCGTCGAGGAGTTCATTCCGGGCGCCGACAAGCGGTCGCCGTCGGCGCAGTTTCGCATCGATCCGGCCGGCGGGGTCGAGCGCCGTGTCGACCCACGATCAGGTGCTCGGCGGCGATAGCGGGCAAATCTTCTTGGGCTGCCGTTTTCCCGCCGATAAGGACTACCGGCTCGCCATTCAGACGGACGGCGCCAAGGTCGCGCGCGCACTCGCCGACAAGGGCGCAATCGGACGGCTCGGAGTCGATTTCATCTCGGTGAAGGAGGCCGACCGCTGGCGCCACTATGCCATCGAGATCAACCTGAGAAAGGGCGGCACCACGCATCCCTTCCTGATGCTGCAGTACCTCACCGACGGACACTACGATGTTCAAACGGGCGAGTTTCTCACGCCGTCGGGACAACCGTGCTGCTATTACGCATCGGACAATCTTGAATCGGAACGCTATCGTGGCCTGACGCCGTTCGATCTTGTCGACATCTCGGTGGTGAACGGGCTTGCATTTTCATGCCGCCACCAGCGAGGGCGTGGCGTTCCATCTGATCGGAGCCTTGTCCGAATTCGGCAAGCTCGGTGTCGTCTGCATCGGCCGCACGCCGGAGCAAGCGGATCGAATTGTACCGCAGCACGGTCGATATTCTGGATCGGGAAAGCGCGGCCGGCGCGCGCTGACACAGTGGACCGGCGCTGGTCGGCAGAGGCGGGCGGTGGCCGTTGCCGCGCTGCGGATATGATTCCAAGTTACTCCGGTCCGAGGTAGCGAAAGACCGTTTGCCGCCACCATTCGCTATGGACCGCGCGGAGCACTCTGACATTGAGCGCCCGGGAAAGCGTGCTGTCACGCGGCACCGCAAATGCGTATTGCTGCGGATCAAACCCGATATCAAGCAACACGATCGAGGACGAGAACTCGTTTTGAATGATCCAGGTGAGGATCGGCTTGTCGTAAACGAAGGCGTCGATCGAATGCGCGCGCAGCGCCTTCAAGCCGTCCTGTGGCGTTGCAAATTTTCGGTAGTGGATCCGAAATCGCGTCAGCGCGTCTTCGGTCGACGTCCCGGCGACCGCTCCGACGTGAACGCTCCGCAGGTCGTTGACGCCGTGCACGGTTCCCTGCAGGTGCTTGATGGTGAGGGTCGACGTGACGCTGGCGGTGAAAACCGCAATGGCGACGATTGACACGACCATCCAGACGATCGCCACGAGCCGGCCCGGCAGCGTCCGAGGGGAAAGGCTCCCGGTCTGGCGCTGTGTCATTGCGACCGCCGACCACCAGACACCGGTCGTGAGACCCTTGGCGGCATGGCCGCCGAAATCTTCATTGTGGCGGCGTTCGAAAAACCAGATCAGGACTCCGGCCGCCAACGCCAGTCCGGCAAGCGCGAGGATCGCCTGCACAAAACCGAAAGAGGTGAGGGTGCGCAAAAGCGGCAGCCAACTCGGCTCGCCGCCGGCGGGTACGGCGATGCCGAGGCCGCTGCTAAAATAGGGTTGGGTGAAATCGACGACTTCAAAACGTGCCGCCGTGACCGTAAGAGGCGCGACGGCAACATCGAAATCCTTTTTTGCTACGCCCTGGATCAGCGCGTCCACATTTGGCACTTCGGCGAATTTGTAGGTCAGGTGCATTTGTTGCGCGACATGACGCCAAAGATCGATGCTGATTCCATGCCAGCTCCCGTCGATGTTCTTCATCACAAACGGCGGGGCTTGCTTGGTGCCGACCACCAATTGCCGCGGCGATGGACTTGCTGAATGTCCGGCGTTGGGTGTCTGTGCGAGGCTGGCGGTCGAACACGCGACGATGGCCGCGACCAACACTATGGGGACAAATCTGTTCATCATCGCGCGCCGCCTCCCGGCGCTGCCGACGAGAAACACCCTGCGCCGCCGAAATGGCGCCGATCCTAGTTTGCCGGCGGGACGGACCGTAGCATGTTCACTCAAAATCCGGCCACGATTGGGGAACGGCGTCGGCGTTCAGAGGATGCCCCTTGTCAGGGCGCCGGGCTGGTCAAAATGGCGGCGGCTGCGACGATGGCTGCGGCCGCACTGGCGCTCAACGCCTTCACCGTGACGTGTCCCTGTTTTTCACGGCTTTTCCTTTTCGTCGCAGGCTGCGGGGGCGCGGTTTGAGGGCCAAAACGGGTGGGGAATGCGACCGCGGACGGCCTTGCCGGGGGCCAAGCGGCGGGGTAGACCCCGCTTCAATGCCGCGGATCGCCCTCTATGCCGGCTCGTTCGACCCGGTGACCAACGGCCACCTCGATGTGGTGCGCCATGCTGTGCGCCTTGCCGACAAGCTCGTCATCGCTATCGGGGTGCATCCAGGCAAGGCCCCGCTGTTTTCACATGAAGACCGGCTGGCGATGCTGGTCGAGACTTGCGAACCGATTGCCCGCGCCGCCAAATGCGAGTTCGACTGCATCACCTTTGCCGGACTGGTGGTCGAAGCCGCGCGCGAAAACGGTGCGACATTGTTGATCCGCGGCCTGCGCGACGGCACCGATCTCGACTACGAAATGCAGATGGCCGGCATGAACGAGACGCTGGCGCCGGAAGTGCAGAGCGTGTTTCTGCCGGCGTCGCCGATGGTGCGCCCGATCACCGCCACATTGGTCCGCCAAATCGCCGGCATGGGCGGCGACGTCTCCGCTTTCGTACCGCCCGCGGTCATAAACTGCCTGAAGACGAAATTCGCGCGCTGAGGCGTGCCCTGCAACCCCAAGGAGCGATTATGCGAAGCCGCCGTTCGATCCTGATGCTTGCCGCCATGCTAGCCGCGCTTGCCGCGCCGGCGCTGGCGCAGTCCAAGCTTGCCAATCCGGCAGCCCTCAACGAGCAGGCGCCGGCGAGCTACAAAGTGCGTTTCGATACCACCAAGGGTCCGTTCGTGATCCAGGTCAATCGCGCCTGGGCGCCGCACGGCGCAGACCGCTTCTACAATCTCGTGAAGAACGGTTTCTACGACAACGTCCGCTTCTTCCGCGTCGTCTCCGGCTTCATGGTGCAGTTCGGCATCAACGGCAATCCGCAGCTTTCCGCGCGCTGGCGTGACGCCAATATTCCGGACGATCCGGTGAAGCAGAGCAACGCGCGCGGGATGATCACCTTCGCCACCGCTGGGCCGAATACCCGTACGACGCAGGTGTTCATCAACTTCGGCAACAATAGCCGGCTCGACGGGCAGGGCTTTGCGCCCTTCGGCAAGGTGGTGTCGGGCATGAATGTGGTCGACAGCCTCAACGCCGAATACGGCGAGGGCGCGCCCTACGGAAAAGGGCCGGACCAGGGCCGGCTGCAGACCGAAGGCAATGCCTATCTCGCCAAAAGCTTTGCGCGCATGGACTACGTGAAAAAAGCAACGATCGTGCAGTAGAGGCGAGCGGTATGGCGCGGATGGCGGCGGCAATCGGTGCTGCAGGTCTAGCATTAATGTTCGGGTGGCCGAATGTCCCGGCTGTGGCGCAGCGAGCCGGGCCGACAGTCGAGCGCGCGGATCGGCTTCACACGCTGGCCGACGTCACGCGCAAGATCCGCAGTTGCTGGCGCTGGCCGGTGACGGATGCGTTCCGCAGCGGCACGGAGCTGACCGTAATGCTCAGCTTCAAGCGGAACGGTGAGATTTTCGGCGCGCGCATCACTTACCAGACGCGCGGCATCTCGTCCGACGAGCGCGCGAACTATCACGGCGCGCTGATGCAAATGATCGCGCGCTGTTCGCCCTTGCCGCTCTCGCGTAGCCTCGGTGGATCAATCGCCGGACATCCGTTCTATTTCCATTTCTACGATACCCGCAAACAAAGAAAGGTATAAGCCATGGCCAGTCCCGAAAACACGCTCACGCTGGAGACGACCAAGGGCAATGTGGTGATCGAGATGCGTCCCGATCTCGCGCCCAATCACGTCGCGCGCATCAAGGAGCTGGTGAAGCAGGGCTTCTACGACGGCGTCGTCTTTCACCGCGTGATCGACGGCTTCATGGCGCAGACCGGATGTCCGCACGGCACCGGTACCGGCGGCTCGGGGCAACATCTCAAAGCCGAATTCAACGCCGAGCCGCATGTGCGCGGCACGGTGTCGATGGCGCGCGCGGCGAACCCGGATTCGGGCGACAGCCAGTTCTTCATCTGTTTCGACGACGCCACTTTCCTCGACAAGCAGTACACGGCCTGGGGCAAGGTGATCGAAGGCATGGAGAACGTCGATAAGATTAAACGCGGCGAGCCGGTGCGCGATCCCGACAAGATCGTCAAGGCGACGATGGGAGCGTAAAGCGCGCACGCGATCCGCCAGAGCTTCCGTCATGGCCGAACTTGTTTCGGCTACCCGCGTTTTCGTATCTCCTCTCAAAGCCGAAAAACGTGGGTACCCGGCCCTTAAAGCCGGGCATGACGGCGGACAACTATGAAGACCGATCTGTTCGATTTCGACCTGCCGGCCGATCGCATTGCGCTCAGGCCGGCGTCCCCGCGCGACTCCGCGCGACTGCTGGTGGTTCGGCCGGGCGGGGCACGAGCATTTGAGGATCGGACGATGCGCGATCTGCCCGAATTATTGCTGCCGGGCGACGCGCTGGTGGTCAACGACTCCAAGGTAATCGCGGCGCGGCTGAAGGGTCGGAGGATCGGTCGGGGCGTGGAGGCCACTATCGAGGCAACGCTCATCGAACGGCTCGATGGCTCGCACTGGTCCGCCTTTATCCTCGGCGCCAGGAAGCTCCAGGTCGGGGATAGGCTGCGCTTTGGCGACGAAGGGCGGGTCTGCTTTCTCGGCGAGCTCGATGCTCAAGTTACACATAAAGATAAAGATGGGCCTGTAACCCTTTCATTTTCAATGCACGGACCGGTTTTAGATCAGGCCATTGCCGAGCGTGGTGATATGCCATTGCCGCCTTATATCGCCTCCCGCCGCGGTCCCGACGAGCAAGACAAATTGGACTATCAGACCCTGTTTGCGGCCGATGAAGGCTCGGTGGCCGCCCCCACGGCGGGCCTGCATTTCACCGACGACCTGCTGGTCCGGCTGAAGGCGCGCGGGGTGGGGTTGCACAAGGTCACCCTGCATGTCGGCCCCGGCACCTTCCTTCCAGTTAAGGCCGACGACACTTCCGGACACACAATGCACACTGAATTCGGCATCGTGACCGCGGAAGTGGCGGGAGCGCTCAACGCGGTCCGCGAGCGAGGCGGGCGCATCGTGGCGGTCGGCTCGACGGCGCTGCGGCTGCTGGAAAGCGCCGCTGGCGCGGATGGCCGGCTCAAGGCCTTCTCCGGTGACACGGCGATCTTCATCACTCCCGGCTACAGGTTCCATGCGGTCGACCTGATGGTGACCAATTTCCACCTGCCGCGCTCGACGTTGTTCATGCTGGTCGCGGCCTTCTCGGGGCTGGACACCATGAAGCGCGCCTATGCCCATGCGATTGGAGCAGGATATCGCTTCTATTCCTATGGCGATGCCTGTCTGCTTTACCCTGCGGCGACATGAGCGAAACGTTCTCTTTCACGCTGAAAAAGACCGACGGAACTGCCCGCCGCGGCGAACTTGTGACGCCGCATGGCAAAGTGCAGACGCCGGCCTTCATGCCGGTCGGTACGCAAGGCACGGTGAAGGGTCTGACGCCCGAGACGGTGCGCGACACCGGTGCCGAAATCGTACTCGGCAACACCTACCATCTGATGTTGCGGCCGGGCGCGGAGCGCATCGGCGCGCTCGGCGGCTTGCACACCTTCATGAACTGGCCGCTGCCGATCCTGACCAACTCCGGGGGCTTCCAGGTGATGTCGCTGTCGAGCTTGCGCAAGGTGACCGAGCAGCATGTCGTGTTCCGTTCGCATCTCGACGGCGCCATGCACGAACTATCGGCGGAACGGGCGATCGAGATCCAGGCGCTGCTCGGCTCCGATATTTCCATGCAACTCGACGAATGCCTGCGCTTGCCGGCCAGCGCTGAGGACATTGCGCGCGCCATGCGATTGTCATTGCGCTGGGCCGAACGTTGCCAGCGCGCCTTCGAGGGCCGTGCGCGGCAAGGGTATGCGCTGTTCGGCATTGTGCAAGGCGGCGACAATGTCGCCCTGCGGCAAGAGAGTGCGCGCGAACTAACCGCCATGGACTTCCAGGGCTACGCCATCGGCGGGCTGGCCGTGGGCGAGCCGCAGGACGTGATGCTTCGGATCGTCGAGGAGACCGCGCCAGCACTGCCAACCGAGCGGCCGCGCTACCTCATGGGCGTCGGTACGCCGCACGACATGCTGGAGGCGGTTGCGCGCGGCATCGACATGTTCGACTGTGTGATGCCGACCCGCAACGGCCGCCACGGCATGGCCTTTACGCGCTTTGGCGCCATCAACCTCGCCAATGCGCGCCACGCCGACGATCCTCGTCCGCTCGATGAGCAAAGCCCGCATCCGGCTGCGCGGACCTATACGCGCGCCTATCTGCACCACCTGACCAAGGCCAACGAAATGCTGGGGGCGGTGCTGCTCTCCACCATCAATCTTGCCTATTATCAGGCGCTCATGGCCGGCATGCGGAACGCGATCGAGGCCGGGCGCTTTGCGGGGTTCCATGCGGAAACGATGGCGGGCTGGGAGCAGGGGGATGTTCCGGTGCTGTAGCGGGGATTGTCTCGCAGGCACGGCTTGGCTAAATGCCGACCATGAACATTCACGCCTCCTTCCTCAGCAACCGCCGCAAGCCGCAATTCAAGCTGCCGCCCGGCGCGACCGACGCGCATTGCCACGTGTTTGGGCCGGGCGACAAGTTTCCTTACGCGCCGAACCGCCGCTATACGCCCGAGGATGCGCCGAAGGACATGCTGCATGCGCTGCACGACCATCTCGGCGTCGAGCGCACCGTGATCGTGCAAGCGAGCTGTCACGGTAGCGACAACCGCGCCATGCTCGACGCCATCGCCGACGATCCCAAGCGCATCAAGGGCGTCTGCATTGTAGACGCGGGCTTCGGCGACGCCGAGTTCAAGGCGCTGCATGACGGCGGCGTGCGCGGTGCGCGCTTCAACTTCGTCAAGCATCTCGGCGGCCGGCCGGACTTGGATCTGTTCCGCCGCACCGTCGAGCGCATCAAGGAGATGGGCTGGCACATCGTGCTGCATCTCGACGCCCCCGACATCGTTCCGCTGTCGGACATGATCAAGGCGCTTCCCTTGCCCTTCATCATCGATCATATGGGCCGGGTGCCGGCGAAGGACGGCGTCGATCAGGCGCCGCTGAAGGCGCTGCTCGAACTCGCCAAGCTCCCAAATTGCTGGATCAAGGTGTGCGGCGCCGAGCGCATCGACTTCCCGCCTTACGATAAGGCGGTGCCGATCGCGCATGCGATCGTCTCGGCCATTCCGGACCGCGTGCTGTGGGGCACGGATTTTCCGCACCCGAATCCGAGCCATGAGGCCGACGAGGCCGATCTCGTCGACCTGGTGCCGAAATACGCGTTTGACGCGGCGACGCAGAAGAAGCTGTTGGTCGACAACCCCGCGCGGCTTTACGGCTTTTGATCGACGATTGTTAGAGGCAAGCCTTGGGCTGGCTTTCCTCTGACCAGTCGGAAAGCTTGATCGCTTTGAATTTCGTTCCGACAGGTTTCGGCTTGGCTTGCCCGCGCGCAGCGACGCCCTTGCCGGTGAGGAAGTTGATATCGCAACGGCCAATGCTGCCGTCGCGCATGTCCCAGTCCTTGGCAAAGCCGGCGATCCAGAACGCGCCGCGCCGATAAACGATGGTCAGGCGCATTTCATATTGATTGCTGCCGAGGCCGATGCGGCCATATTTGACGATCAGCGCGCCCTTGCCGTTGTGCGCTAGCCCGGTCACCGGGTCGGTAGTGAGGTTCTGTTTCACGAAGGACGGTTCATGCGACAGGTCCAACGGTCTGTCGCCCGCGCCCAGATAGATATAGAGCGCGGCGGAGATACTGGCGGGGTCCCGCACCACCGCTGCGCGGTCGACCCTGCCGTCATGGTTCATATCCAAAGCGATTTCGTAGAGCGCCGTGGCGGCGTTCTTGTCGGCAGCGCGCGCGCAGGTCGGCGCCAGCACCAGGGCCAGGATCAGCAGCAGCGAGGGATACCGAAGCGCGAGCGTCATGCCGCGCGCGTTACGGCCCGTCGTATAGCCAGGAAATCCCGTCATAGGACTGCTCCGGCGTGCGGCCGGAGAGCGCGATGTCGCGCAGTTCGGCGGTGACCCCACGCGCGTGATAGAAGTCGCCGTAGACGCGCGCCATGATCTGTACGCGCGCGGTGCGCAAGTAGCGTTCTTGCGTGTAGGCCTTGAAGGCGGCCGACACGTCGTTGGGTTGCGCCGCGACCTTTTCCGCCAGGATGACCGCATCTTCGGTCGCCATGCAGGCGCCTTGCGCGAGATATTGCAGCATCGGATGGGCGGCGTCACCGAGCAAAGTCGCATGGCCTTCCGACCAGTTCTTCACCGGTTCACGGTCGCACAGGACCCACATACGCCAGGTTTCGATACGTTCGAGCATGCGTTGGACTTGCGGCACCTGGCCTTTGAAGTGTTGCCACAAGAGTTCGGTGGAGCCTTCGGCGTTCCAGCCCTCTTCGTAACGATCGGAATGGAAGACGGCGACGAGGTTGTAGAGCTCGCCACGCCGCAGCGGGTAATGCACGAAATGGGTGCGCGGGCCGGCCCAGAGGATCACGTCAGGCCGCCACAGGTCCTCCGGCACGTCTTCGCGCTTGAGCACGGCGCGGTAGGCGATGTGGCCGGACACGCGCGGCTGGCCGTCGCCGACGATGCGTTCGCGGATCTTCGACCACACGCCGTCGCAGCCGATGAGCGCGCGGCCGTCGGCACGTTCGCCGTCTTCAAGCACGGCGGTAACGCCGTTGTCGTCTTCCTCGTAAGAGTCGACGCGCCGGTTGTTCTCCAGCGTGATCATATTGGAGTCCTGGCAGGCCTTCAGGAGTCTGCCGTGGATGTCGGCGCGGTGGATGACGGCATAAGGCTGACCGAAGCGCTTGATGAAGGGGTCGCCGAGCGGGATGCGGGTGATGAGTTTGCCGGTCAGGGCATCGCGCATTTCCTGCGCCGGCGGAATGTGAGCGTCCTCGAGGATCGCATCTTTCAGGCCGATCTTGTCCAGCATGCGGAAGATGTTGGGACCGAGTTGGATGCCGGCGCCGACCTCGCGGAATTCCGGGCTCTGCTCCAGCACGCGGACCGGGATCCCTTGCTGTGCCAATGCGTAGGCCGCCGCCAGACCGCCGATGCCGCCCCCAACCACCAGGATGGGTGCCCCGCCATTGTTTCCCGCCATGGGTATTCCTCACATGCGTTGACTGGTTTTGTCCCAAGATAAATCAGTCACCGCTGTGCAGGCAAAACCCGTCTGAGTAGTACTGGCAAGTCCCTCGAGCGGGGACACCGGCCGGCTTTTGGCGCGGCAGGGCGGGTTATGACGCCACTTGGCTTCGGATTTCGCGGTTACGCGCAGTGGCGGGACGAAAATCGCAATGCAGCATTCCGTGCGCTATGCGCACGATCCGGAGATTTCGAGTGGAATCGCGGTGGTGGAGCTCTCGCCACAGGCTTCGCATTCCCAGTGGTGGCGGATTTCGTCGCCGGCCACGAATTCGGAGATAATGGGCGCGACCATGCAGTCGCCGCAATGAGGGCAGGGCATGGGTGCGCTGAAAGCGCGAGTGGCAGTCATTTTTGCCGCGTTGCAATGAAGCATGGTCGGCCTCCGTTTCGTCGATGCCCTTACCCATGGCGGTTGCTTAGAAGCCGATCGTGGCGCAGCCAAGACCGGCTCGTGAAACTGCCGTGACCATTGTAATAAGAATTTGCGACGATACGGCAGATGATATCTTTTATTGATTTGCGCATATTGGTAGGTGATTGCTGTCATTTCGGCGCGCATGTGTGGCCATGTGCAATGGGTTAGCGACGCACGTGACCATATTTTTGACCAACTTTCTCGGCGGCGCCCAGTTTGTGGGCAACGAGAGCGCTTTGCAGCAGAGATTATTTCGGCCGGTTGTGTGCGATTTCTGTCGATCAATTCCCGGTGCGGGCAATGGCTGATTTTTCCAATGTCCTGATCTGTGCCGCCCTTGCCCTTTTCATCTTCACCTGCATCGGCCTGCCGCTCGCGCTCAAGGCTGCGCCTGCCGCGTCGGCCATGTTGCTCGCGCCGGGGCTCGGCTGGGCGGCGCACAGCGCGCTCGCGCTGCCGGTGTTCTATGTCGCGGACATGTCGCGCCTGACGGTGATTGCCGCGTATGGTGCGCCGTTTGGCCTGGCGATTGTTGCGCTGCTGGTGATGCGGCCTGGAGTTCGACAGACTGAAGCTTGGCCCGCTCACTCTCGTTGCGTTGATTGGCGCGGCAGCGCTCGCGCTCGGGGTCGCGGCCGCCGTGCTGCCGAAAGTCTCAGCCGAGGGCGTTTCGCTGGCGGCGCCGATTTTCGATCATTCCAAAGTGGCGATGATCAACGAGATGAGCCGCCTTGGTGTGCCGCCCGGCAATCCGTTTTTTGGCGGCGCCGGTACGCCGTCGCGGCTCGCTTACTATTATCTCTGGCATTTCAGCGCGGCGGAACTGTCGGTGCTCACCGGTGCGAGCGGCTGGGAGGCGGATGCCGGGCTTACTTGGTTCACGGCCTTCGCCTCGCTTTCGCTGATGATCGGGCTTGCGACCTGGCTCAGCGGCCGCGCTGCGGCGGGCTTGTGGGTCGTCGCGCTGGCGGCTACGGCCTCGTTGCGTCCGCTCTTGAACGCGGCCGCCGGCATCGACAATGTCGAAGCGGTGGCCGGTTATCAATCGGGCTTCGGCGGTTGGCTGTTTCAGACAAGTTGGGCGCCGCAACACACGGCTTCGGCCATGGCCGGTGTTCTGGCGGTGGTTGCGCTGAACGAACTGGCGCGGCGGCCAAGCGTGCCGGTCATGGCCATTCTTGGCATCGCGATGGCCGCGTGTTTCGAAAGCTCGACCTGGATCGGCGGCATCGTGGTGCCGCTCGCTGCGCTGATGATCGCGCTGTTGGCGATGCTGCGTGCCGAACGGCCCTTCCGCCTGTTTCTCTATCTGGCCGGCGCGGCGTTGATTGCAGCGCTGCTGATCGCGCCCATGCTTTACGACCAGATGCAAACCGCCATATGGCGCGGCGGAGGGGCACCGATTGCCGTTGTCCCCTATGACGTCCTCACGGACCGGCCGGACGGAACGCTCGGCTTTGTTGCCAATCTGCTGGCCTACTGGGCCATCTTTCTGTTGGTGGAGTTTCCTGCCTTTTATCTTGCGGGTTTGGTTGCGGTCTTTGTGCTCTTGCTGGCGCGCGGTGAGGCGGCGGAGCGCACATCCGTGGTGCGTACATTCGCGCTTTTGCTGGCGGTGAGCCTCGGCGCGGCCTGGCTTCTGATCAGCACGCTCGGAGACAACAACGATCTCGGCTGGCGTGCGGTGCTGCCTGCGGTGTTGTTGCTGATCGTGTTCAGCGCGATTGCATTGGCGCTCTGGCTGGAGCGGCCGATCTCGTTTGCAGCCGTGCCGGCGCTGGCGCTGGTGTTGCTCGGTCTGCCCGACGGGCTCACGCTGATCTACGGCAATGCGGTCGTGACACCAAACGCCTCGTCGAGGGTTTTCGCCGCGGCGCCGAACCTGTGGCAGGCTGTGCGGCGGCACACCTCCAGCACCGAGCGTATCGCCAACAATCCGTACTATCTCGAACATATGACGCCGTGGTCGGCGAACATTTCCTGGGCGCTGCTGGCGAACCGGCGCTCCTGCTATGCCAATGCCGCGCTGGTCGACCCCTTCAGCGCGCTGTCTCATGCGCGCAGCGAGCGCATCAATGCGCAATTCGTCCGCGTCTTCTCTGGCACAGGCGATGCCGACGACGTCGCGCAGCTTGCGATTTTGTATCACTGCAGCGTGGCGGTGGTGACGCCGCAGGACGGGGCTTGGAGCCGCGATCCATTCGCGGCCAGTCCGTACTACCGACTGGTCGAGGACAGCCCGTCGTGGCGCATCTACAAGATGACGACCGTGGCGGACGCTGGCACGCCGCAGATCAGATTCCCGCGAACCAATTAAATCCCTGCTTCGACCAAAAAGTCGGTTGGAAGACGTTGGTGACTTCCATCGCCATCACCCATTTGGCATTCTTGAAGCCGAGTTTGGTTGCGGTGCGCAGGCGTATTGGAAAACCAAACGGATCGGCGAGGGGTTGTTTGGCGTATTTCGTGGCCAGCATGGTCTGCGGGTGCAGCGCGGTCGCCATGTCGAGACATTCTGTGTAGTCGTCGTTGCAGCGGAATACGACGTATCTGGCGGTTAGGTCGGCGCCGACGCGCTCGAGGAAGGTACGCAGGTTCACGCCCGACCATTGTCCGATGTATTCCCAGCCTTCGACACAGATGTGCTTGATGATCATCTCCTGCTCGGGCAGCTGGTAGATCTGTTCGATCGTCCATGGCTGCTTGTTCTCAATCTGGCCGGCGAGCTCCAACTTCCAGGTCTTGCCGTCGATCGGCTTGACGTCCTCGATATCGTAATAGGCGTTGAAGCGCGGCGGCTTGACCACCTGATCCTCGGAATAGGTCGGAGCGAGATGATCGGGGCGGAAAATCAGTTCCTGCACCTTATCGTTGAACGCGGAAACCGCACGCAAGACCGACTGCACGGGTTCGGTGTCGGACACCGAGCAGCCGGTCAACATGGTCAGCGCACCGAGGCTGACGGCGCCGCGCAAGAGATTGCGCCGGTTGACGTCCTCGACCAGCCGCTTGTTTTCAAGGAGCACGCTCTGGTCGACGCCGTTTTTCGGGCGGAAGAGCGAACGGGAGGGTGAGCGGATCGACATGGGCGCGTTCCGTTATTTGGCGGGAGCGGGCACAGGGGACGGCGCGGATTCGTCTTCCGGCATCTCCGGTCCGCCGGTCACCATGGCGCCGATGGTCTTGGGCACGATGAGCGCGAGCGCGACGTGAACGACGAGAAATCCGACGATCGCGGCCATGCCAATGAAATGAATGAGCCTGCCGACCTGAAATGGGCCGAACACGGCGCTCAATTCCGAAAACTGGATCGGCTTCCAGATGTAGAGGCCGGAGACCACCTGCACGACGATCACGGCGATGATGCCGGCATAGAGCAGTTTCTGTACGGCGTTGTAGTGCGTGATGTCGTCATGGGCGAGGCGGAAGTGGAGCGCGTCGCGGACGTCGGCGATGATCGCGCTTGGCCAGATCGGCAGCAATCGGCGGCGGAAGCGGCCCGTATAGAGCCCATAGGCGATGTAGCAGAGCCCGTTGACCATCAACACCCACATGGCGAAGAAGTGCCATTGCAACGCGTGCTGGGCGTAGAGGCCGATCACCATCCAGTCCGGGAAATGCAGCCACCCGAATAGGACCTCATCGTTATAGATTTTCCAGCCGCTGCCAATCATCACGATCATGGCAACCGCATTGATCCAGTGCATCGTCCGGATCGCGACAGGGTGGAGCTTGCGTCGATGACGTTCTGTTGATTTGACCGCGATCATATCCGTCATGAATTGTTCTTTAACGAGCCATTTTCGGGGTGACTTTGGCGCATGCAATTATTAACACGCAACACACGACTTTGTGTAATCAGAGCCATTTCGCGGTCCGTTTCATTTGCAATGATTGCCTGTGTGGCGGCGGCTCTGCTCGGTGTAGTGCCTGCGGCGCAGGGGGCGGCTGTCTTGGCCGCCAACCAGCATCAGCCCTTGGAAAATGCCAAGCCGAGCAATGACGACAAGCTCACGCAGGAGCAGATTTTTCAGAAGCGGTTTCCGCAGCCGGTCCGGGTCGGCGATCTGATCGGGCTGCCGGTACTCGACTATGACGACTCGACCATCGGTTACGTGAGATCGGTCGTCCGCTCACCGACGGGTAAAGTCTTTTTGATCGTGCCCTACAGCGCCTGGTTCGGCTGGGCGCGGACCGATTGGGGCAAACGCCCGGTGGCGGTGCCGATCGAGGTTGTTGCGATTCTCGCCCGCCAAATCAATTCGCTGGAAATGTCGCGCGAGGATTTCGACGAGGCGCCGACTTGGGTGCCCTCGCAAGCCAGGCCCATTTTGCCCGACGAAAAAACGCTCATTGCGCTCGGGCGCCGTTAACGGTCCGGGCGGAAGATTTAGAAAGACCGCCCCAGCGCGGAACTCTTGCAGACCTATCCTGTTAGGAACGGAATGGACGATCAGACCAAGTCTCGATTTTCGCCGCAGACGATCGTCGCTCAAGGCCTGGGCGGGTACGAACCCGTCACGCGCGGGATCGTTCCGCCGATTCATATGGCGGCCACGTATCTGCGTGACCCGGACAATGGCTATCGTGCAGGATATGTCTATGGCCGCACCGACAATGTCACCGTACAACAGACCGAAAGCCTGATTGCCGCGTTGGAAGGGGCGGACGAAGCGCTGCTGTTCGGCTCCGGCATGGCGGCGGCGACCACGGTTCTGCTCGCGTTGGAAAAACCGACGCATATCGTTGCCTCGCAGGTGATGTATTGGGGCTTCCGCTCTTGGCTGCGCGACATCGGCCGCTTCGGCCACACGGTGACTTTTGTGGAGACGTCGGATCTGGATGCTGTGCGCGCGGCCGTGCGCCCCGGCGAGACCGGGCTGTTCTGGATCGAGACGCCGAGCAACCCGCTGTGGACGGTGACGGACATCGCTGCCGTCGCCGAAATCGCGCATCAGGCCGATGCTTTATTGTGCGTCAATTCCACGGTGGCGACGCCTGTATTTACGAGGCCGCTTGCGCTCGGCGCCGACATCGTTATGCATTCGGCGACCAAGTATCTCAATGGCCATTCAGACGTGATCGCCGGCGCGCTTGCTGTCGCGGATGGCGGGCTCCTGTGGGAGCGCGTGCGCAAGATGCGTGGCCAGCTTGGCAGCGCGCTTGGCTCTTTCGATGCATGGCTGTTAATGCGTGGCATGCGCACGCTCGACGTGCGTGTGCGCGCACAGGCCAAGGCGGCGGCGCAACTCGCCGAACAGTTGGTGGGGCATCCGGCGGTGTCGGCGGTGCTTTATCCGGGACTTGAGAGCCATGCCGGTCACGAAGTCGCGTTGCGGCAGATGGTGGGAGGCTTTGGCGGCATGTTTTCGCTGCGCATTAGGCGTGGAGAAGCAGCGGCCATTGCGGTCGCCGCCAACGTAGACTTGTGGAAACGTGCGACGTCGCTCGGCGGCGTGGAAAGCCTGATCGAGCATCGCCGCTCGATCGAGGGCAACGGCTCGCCCTGTCCGGACGATCTCCTGCGCTTTTCGGTCGGGCTCGAAAATGCCGACGAATTGTATTTCGATTTGACCCGCGCGCTGACGATAGCGGTGTGAGGCGGCGAGCATGAAAAAAATTGCGATCGCCATCGTCTGCAAGACGCCGGCCGCCGGCAAATCCAAGACGCGGTTGTCGCCGCCGTTGCGGCCGGAAGAGTGCGCCGAAATTTCGAGCTGCTTCATTCGCGACCTTGCCGCCACCATCGATGACGTCGCGCGCGATGGCGATGTGGGTGCTTGCGCGGTCTATACGCCGGTCGGTTCGGAAGCCGCATTGAAACGGCTATTGCCGGATGGATTCGACTTGGTCTTGCAAGGTGAGGGCGATCTGGGAGCGCGGCTGCTCAAGGGTACGGAGGATCTGCTCGACGCCGGATATGGCGGTGCGATCCTGGTCAATTCGGATTCGCCGACACTGCCGCGTTCCATTTTGCGTGATGCTGCGGACGCCGTGCGCCAAGGCGACAATGTCGTGCTCAGCCCGGCTTTTGACGGCGGTTACACGCTCATCGGCCTGTCGCGCCCGCATGCGCGGTTGTTCGACGACATACCGTGGAGCACGAAAGACGTTTACCGCTTGACGATTGCCCGTGCGCAGGAGATCGGCTTGGCTGTCGTGAACGTGCCCGGCTGGTACGATATCGATGACGGCGTCTCATTTGGTATGCTGGAAGACGAATTGGCGGGGCAGCGACCGCGCTTCGCCGCGCCGCGTCTCATCGGCGCGCACGCGCCGGCCACGCGTCAGTTCATTCGCGCGCGCAAAATCGCGCTGGTATCGCAGGCGTAAGAATGAAACTCCCTTCCGGTGAACGGACCGTCAGCGTAGTCATTCCATGCCTGAACGAGGAGGAGCCGATCGGCTCGGTCGTGCGCGAGGTTCTGGCGCAAGGCGTCGACGACGTGATCGTCGTCGACAATGGCTCGACCGATCGCACGGCCGAGAAGGCCGTTGCGGCCGGCGCGCAAGTCGTACGTGAACCGAAGCGCGGTTATGGCCGCGCTTGCGCCGCCGGTTTGGCGGCCGTCGGTGTGCAAACCGATATCGTCTGCTTCCTCGACGGCGACGGCAGCGACGTGCCAACCTTCATTTTGGCCTTGATTACGCCGCTCGCTGCCGACAAGGCCGATTTTGTCATCGGCTCACGCGTCCTTGGCCGGCGCGAACCCGGCAGTCTGTCGCCGCAGCAATTGCTGGCCGGTAAACTTGCCGGATGGCTGTTGCGGGCGGCCTATGGCGTGCGCATGACCGACATGTCGCCGTTTCGTGCGATCCGCGTGGCGCGGCTGCGCGCGCTCGGCATGCGTGAGCAGACCTATGGCTGGAATCTCGAAATGCAGATGCGGGCGGCGGCGGCCGGTTTACGCATTCTGGAAATTCCGGTCGATCATCGCTGCCGGCGCGGCGGTGTCTCCAAGGTGTCCGGCAATCTCATCGCGGGTTTGAGTGCTGCCTGGAAGATCGCCACGACTTTCCTGCGCCTGATGCTGACGCTGCGCGACGAGCCGCAGCGGCGCCTGCAACCGGCGCCGGGAGATCGCTGACCATGCGCGTTCTTCTGACCGGCGGTGCCGGCTTTATCGGCCGCCATGTGCTGGGCGAACTGATCCGTCGCGGGCACGAGGTGCGCGTACTCAATTCCCTGCGGCCCGATGTGCACACGCCCGGCACCGCGAATCCGCCGGAGGACGTCGATCTGATGGTGGCCGACGTGCGAGATGCCGCCGCGCTCGATCAGGCGTTGCGCGGCGTCGACGCGGTGCTGCATCTGGCCGCCAAGGTTGGCCTCGGCGTCGATGTCGGCGACCTGCCGGATTACGCCTCGTCCAACGACGTGGGCACCGCCGAGCTGCTCGCCGCCATGGCGCGCGCGCAGGTCAAGCGGCTGACATTGGCAAGCTCGATGGTTGTCTATGGCGAAGGCATGGGTCATTGCCCGCAGCACGGCGCGGTGCGGCCGGCGCCGCGCCTCGAAACCGAATTGCAAGCTGGCAATTTCGAGCCGCCATGCCCGATCTGTGCACGGCCGCTGGAGACCGCGCTGGTCGATGAGGCAACGCCCTTCGATCCGCGCAACGCCTACGCCACCAGCAAAGTGGCGCAGGAATACTACGCGTCGAACTGGGCGCGTGTGACCGGCGGCTCGGTCGCGGCGCTGCGCTATCACAATGTCTACGGGCCCGGGATGCCGCGCGACACGCCCTATGCCGGCGTAGCCGCGATCTTCACCTCGTGCCTGCGTCGCGGCGAAGCGCCGAAAGTATTCGAGGACGGCCGCCAACGGCGCGACTTCGTGCATGTGCGCGATGTGGCGGCCGCTACCGTGCTCGCCTGCGAGAACTACAAAGAAGGTGTTCGCGCCTTCAATGTCGGCTCAGGGACCCCGCGTACCGTCGGTGAAATGGCTTGCGCGCTGGCCAAAGCGCTGAACGGGCCGGAGCCGGTCATAACCCGCGGCTTCCGTCTCGGCGATGTACGCCATATCACGGCGGATTCATCGCGCCTACGCGCCGAATTCGACTGGCACCCGCAAGTCGACTTTGCCGACGGCATGAACGAGATGGCGCGACTGTGAATTCGCGGGGTCAGGCCAAGGCCAGCGCGTGCGCAACCGACGCCAATAGCCGTGCGGTATGGCGCGCGATCATCATTTCCTCGTTAGTATGAACGACGAAGGCGCGCACCCGCGATCGGTCGGAAGATATGATCGTTTCATTGGCCTGGTTGCGCAAATCATCCAATTCAACGCCGAGCCATTCGAAGCCTTCGCATACGCGCTTGCGGATGCGCCATGCGTTTTCGCCGATGCCGCCGGTGAAGACGAGCGCGTCCAACCCCGACAAGGTCGCGACCATCGCGCCAAGCTCGCGGCGAATATGGTAGACGAAATACTCGATGGCCTGCATCGCCTCGGGCGTGCCAGCCGCTTCGAGCTGGCGCATGTCATTGGATAGTCCGGATAGACCCTTGAGTCCGGAGCCGCGATAAAGCAGATCTTCAATCTCGTGCGCGGTCATTCGCTTCTCGCGCATTAAATAAAGCACTACGCCGGGATCGAGCTGCCCGCAACGTGTCCCCATTGGCAATCCATCGAGTGGGGTAAATCCCATAGTGGAACCGACGCTGTGACCGCCGCGAATGGCGCACATCGAAGCGCCATTGCCGAGATGCGTGACCACGACATTGCCGCGCTCATACATCGGTGCGATTTTTCTCAGCTGCTCGACCACGTATTCGTAGGACAGGCCGTGGAATCCGTAGCGGCGAATGCCTTGTTCGTAGAGCTCGCGCGGCAGCGCGTAGGTGTCGTCGACCCAAGGATGGGCCCGATGAAAGGCTGTGTCGAAGCAAGCGATCTGCGCCGCTTCCGGAAAGGCTTTGCGCGCGGCGCGCACGCCCGACAGGTTATGCGGCTGATGCAGTGGCGCGAGCGAAGAGAGCTGCTGCAAGCTAGCGAGCTTTGCCTCGTCGAGCATGACGGACTCGGTGAACTCGATGCCGCCATGCACGACCCGGTGGCCGACGGCGGCGATCGTCACTTTGCCGAAATGCCGGTCCAAAAAGCTGAGCACGGCATCAAGCGCGCGGGCATGGTCGGCGGCGTCCGTCGTCGCGAGCAACTCGTCTGCCATGCGCTGACCGTTGATTTCGGCTTGCAATCGGGGCAGGGCGCCGAGACCTTCGACTTGGCCGCGCACACGTTCGCTAAGCTGCGAAGCGTTTTCGAACAAGGCGAACTTGATCGACGAAGAACCGGCGTTGAGGGTGAGGATGTGCTGCACTATTCAGCCGCCTCTGCGATCGCGTGGCACGCGTCTGCTAAGCGCGAGTTAACGCGGCGATTGCGCAGGAAGCAAGTGGCGACTTCTGATTGATCTGCCCAGTCGATTGGAACGATCGGCGCAGTGATGCAAAGCATCAGTGTTGCAGTTTCAGAATGCACGATGAAGTCGTTCGTTCACGTATCTGTCGTGAATCGCAAACTCGTTCTTCTCACAGAATGAGAAAACTGGACGGCGTTGAGAGATAGGTGAAGCGAAATGAAGCCGGTTGGAATACCTCAACTCGTTTTGTTGTTTCTTTTGTATTTCCGATTTCAGGAATCGGAAAATATTTTGCAATGCGTCTAGGCTTCGTGTGCCGAAAGTTTGGTTGTGATGAATTTATCCGTAGAAAAATAGCCCGCGGATCGCGATTGCCGACGGTATGAACGAGGCGGCGGTTGTGAACGTCTAGCGCGGCGTTCGGCGGGTGCGGACGAGGGCGAATCCCAGCCACAGCAGCAAACCCGCCACGACGATGATGAGAACACCGTAGCCGACGACAAAGCCAAAGGCGGCTTCCGTAACAAAATTGGTGATGCCCGTCACGAGCGCCAGAATAATAGTGATGACGAACTGAAGGATTGCGTCGACCACGAACAATCGGCTCCCGCTTGTCGCCGCCGCCACTCTATCCCGGATTTACGAATAGAGTGGTGAGCGCGCTGGGACTCGAACCCAGGACCTACTGATTAAAAGTCAGTTGCTCTACCGACTGAGCTACGCGCTCGGAACCTCGACGCAACGCACAACCTTTGCCCGAAAATCGGTACCAACTGTTCGGGATCATGCGCCGCCGCTTGATCTGGTATGGAAATTGGCGCGGATCAAGCGTTTCAGGGCCGCTGTGTAGGGGCGCATGCCTGCCCGGTCAATAGGCAGAAATGGCTTTATCGTTGAACTCGCGCTGACCCCCCGCGTTTTGCTACACTGGTAACGCCATCTTGTGAGCTTTCGGAGGTTCGTACCATGCCAATCGTCAACCGCATCGCCGACCTCGCCGGCGACATTGCCGAATGGCGGCATGATCTGCACGCACATCCGGAGCTAATGTACGACGTCACCCGCACCGCCGGAACCGTGGCCGAGAAGCTGCGCGAATTTGGCTGCGACCAGATCGTGACGGGGATCGGACGGACCGGCGTGGTCGGAGTCATCAGGGGCCGCAAGGGCAATTCCAACAAGGTCATCGGCCTGCGCGCCGACATGGACGCGCTTCCGATCGAGGAAGCGACCAACCTGCCGTACAAATCCAAGGTGCCCGGCAAAATGCACGCCTGCGGCCATGACGGGCACACCGCCATGCTGCTCGGCGCCGCGCGTTATCTTTCCGAGACGCGCAACTTTGCCGGTACGGCGGTGGTGATCTTTCAGCCGGCGGAAGAGGGCGGCGCTGGTGGCCGGGCCATGGTCGAAGACGGGCTGATGGATAAGTTCAATATCGGCGAGGTTTACGGCATGCACAATTTCCCCGGCCTGCCGGTTGGCCAATTTTCCATCCGGCCCGGGGCCATTATGGCGGCGGCCGACCATCTCACGATCGATATCGAGGGCAAAGGCGGTCACGCCGCGCGTCCGCATCTTGCGGTCGACACCGTGCTGGTGGGAGCCCAGATCATCAACGCCCTTCAGCAGATCGTATCGCGCAACGTCGATCCGCTCGAAGCAGCGGTGGTCTCAATTTGCGTGTTCAATGCGGGCAGCACCGACAACGTCATTCCGCAGACGGCGCAACTGCGCGGCACCGCGCGTACGCTTTCGTCTACGGTGCGCGACATGGTGGAGCAGCGCCTGCACGAAGTGATCGAGAATACGGCCAAGGCCTACGGCGCCAAAGCGACGGTGAAGTACCGCCGCGGCTATCCGGTGTTGATGAACCATGCCGACCAGACCGATTTCGCCGCCAAAGTGGCGGGCGAAGTCGCGGGTACGGACAAGATCGACATCGATATGGCGCCGGTCATGGGGGCGGAGGATTTCTCCTACATGCTCAATGCGCGCCCCGGCGCCTTCATTTTCGTCGGCAACGGCGACAGCGCAGGCTTGCATCACCCCGCCTATAATTTCAATGATGAGGCGATACCGTTCGGTACGTCGTATTGGGTGAAGCTTGTCGAAACCTCTCTAGCCGCGTGACGCACCATGTTTTGGTTGGCTTTTCAAACCCCGACGAAACCGCGCCGCAGCGAGCGAACCACAACAAAGGCCGTCAACGAGACCGAGTCGTCATCTCCTGCCGAGGAAATGCCGGGCATTCCGGGCGACCATGATAGGAACCGCCTCATCCGCGAGCGCGCCTATCAGATCTGGCTGGACGAAGGCCGCCCGCACGGACGCGAGCAGGATCACTGGCGTCAGGCCGAAATCGAAATTGCCGCCGAAACGCAGTCGGCCGGCTAGGCGGCGGCATCGTGCCGCCGCGTTCGGGCTATTCGGAAACGGCTTCCAAGTTTACGGCGCGGTCGGGTGCCGGCACTGCCACCTCGGAGACCGCAGGCCTGCGCCTGGGCAGCAACTCGGCAAAGCGCGCATCGAGCGCGCGCCAAGTGGCGAAATCGTTGAGCGGCGTGCGCTCGATCGCCGCTAACGCGACTGCTGCGATGAATGGCAGGCTCTGCACCAGAAGCACCAAGGCGAAGATATCGACCTCGCGCACTTCCTTGTAGTTCAGCATGTGCAGCGTAATGGCACCGACGATCAACAGGCCCGCGAGGATCGTCTCCCAGAAGGCATGGAAATCCGTGCACTTGCGCGCTGTGCCGCCTTTCGAGGTCCGCACGAACGGCAGGTGATCCTTGACCAGGCCGAAGGAGACCGCGCGCGCAACCGTCCATTGTACCGACATGGCCGCCAAAACGGCACCGAGCATCTGGCGCTTGTTGGCGCGCACGCGCAACCGGTAGAGCGCGAGGAAATGCGCGAGCGAGACCGTGAAGGCGGCGATGATCGGAATGGTGAGAATGCGGTCGGGCACGGCGATGTCGAGGAACGACACGAACGGCACCCAAATTAGATTGAGGATGGCGACTACAACGCCAAGGCTTTCGGCGCCAAGCCAGTTGAGCCAGCCGAGCATGAACTCGCGCTTCTGATCGCGCGTGAGCCGGCTGGCGCCCGGCATGAAGCGGCGCCAATGTTTCTTGACGATCTGAAATCCGCCATAGGCCCAGCGATGGCGCTGCTTTTTGAAGGCATCGAAGGAGTTGGGCAATAAACCGTGGCCGTAGCGACGGTTGGTGTAGTGCGCGTGCCAGCCGTGCTCGAGCAGCGTCAGGCCGAGATCGGTGTCCTCGCAAATGGTATCGCTCGACCAGCCGCCGACGGCTTCGAGTGCTGCGCGGCGGATCAAGCACATGGTGCCGTGCACGATGATGGCGTTGGACTCGTTACGTTGCACCATGCCGATGTCGAAGAAGCCGGCATATTCGCCGTTCATGGCGTGATGCATCAGGCTGCGGCCGGCGTCCCGGTGATCCTGCGGTGCCTGCACCAGACCGACGCTCGCATCGGCGAACTGCGGCACCAGGTTTTTCAGCCAATCAGGGGAGACGACGTAATCGGCATCGATCACACCGATAATTTCAGCGTCGGGCGCAGTGTAGGTTTGCGCGAGCCGCAACGCGCCGGCCTTGAAGCCGACGACGTTATCGGCGCATAAGAACTTGAAGCGCTCGCCGAGAACACGGCAGTGCTCCTCGATCGGCAGCCAGAAGGCGGGATCTGGCGTATTGTTGATCACCACCACGCATTCGTAGTTCGGGTAATCGAGCCGCGCGACGGCATCGAGCGTTTGCTTCAACATCTCCGGCGGTTCGCGATAGGCCGGTATGTGGATCGATACTTTCGGCGCCGACGCGTCAGGTGCGAGCGGCGGTGCTTCGATCAGGCGGCGCGGCTTGCGCCCGAAAGCGATGGCCGCAATTTCTTCTACGCGCGCCATGGCGATGACGATGAGCGGGATCAGCAGCAGCGTGCCGAAGCCGAGCGCGAAAACAGCGCCGGGCACGAAGTAGTGTCCGTTCCAGAATGCGAAGACGGCGGAAAACCAGGCGCCGACGACATTGGCGCAGCCGGCAAGCATCGCAGCCTGCGGAAGTGTGACCGTGGCCATCGCCAGGATCGGCAACGACAGCAGGACGCTGACCAACAATGCGATGGCGGCAAGCCGCCAGTGATCCGGATTGAAGATCGGGCCGGTCCAGTTGAACTTCGGTTCACGGGCGGCGTTGAAAACGCCCCAGTAGGGACCGACGCCGCCTTCGAAGGTCTTCCACGGCTGGTCGATCGCCTCGACGATGTTGTAGTCGATGCCGTAAGCGCGCGCGCGGGACACGAAGTCGCGCAGCACCTGCGCCTGTTCGAGACGGCCGGGATATGCGTTGTGATAATTGTAGCCCGCGCTGGGCCAACCGAACTCGGCGATGACGATGCGTTTGCCAGGATAGGCTTTGCGCAGTCTGTCGTAGATTGCGATTGCCTGGTCGACAGTCTGCTGCTCGGAGAAACCTTCCCAGTAAGGCAGCACGTGCGCGGCGATATAGTCGACCGCCGATACCAGCTCGGGATGATCGAGCCAGACGCTATAGATTTCGCCGGTCGACACCGGCACGTTGGTCGCCCGTTTGACGCGCTGGATTTTTTTGATCAACTCGGGAACGGACTGGTCGTCGCGGTAGATCGTCTCGTTGCCGACGATCACGCTCTTGACGTTGCTGTGCCGTTTGGCGAGCTCGATCGCCGTTTCGATTTCGCGCTCGTTGCGGTCGGCGTGCTTGTCGATCCAGGCGCCGACGGCGACGTTCAGCCCGAACTCCTGGGCGATGCCGGGGACCAGTTCGACGCCCCCGGTCGACGAATAGAGACGGATCGCGCGCGTCAGTGGTGCGAGCACCTTCAGGTCGGCGCGGATCTGTTCGGCGGTGGCGACGCCGCCTTCATCTGGGTTGGTAGAACTGGCGAAGGGTGCGTAGGAAACGCTGGCCAACTGGCCTTCGATGTCGGGCGCGTTCAGGCTTTTTTGCCCGAGAGCCCATAATCCTGCGTGCACGCACGCCACAAGGGCGATCACGGCAGCGACGGTGCGCATTTGACGTCAAACCAATCGGGGCAGGAGTACAGACCCTTGAACCCGTCCCCTGGGCTCGTCCGAAGGCCGATCTGCACAGTTGCAGGCTAGCCCGGCATCAGGTGTCGCAACAACTAGACACAAGACATGGCAATTCCTAGGCGCGCGCATGCCACCAGGCCAAAAATATTTCGTGGAGGGTAACGCGGCTACCGCTGGGTCGTTCCAGGCGCGGCGGCACCCGCCGACTTGGCTGCTTCCGCCGGGGTCGGCGGCAAACCTGGGTTGAGCCAACAGGCGTGGACGCGGCCGTTCAGCGTTTCCTGGGCTTTCGGGTCGATATTTCCCTGCCTGACCAAGCAGCGGAACGTGGCCTGGATATGCCCGCCGGGGCAGCCAAAGCGGTCGTAGAGGTCAAGATGCCGCAGGGCGGTATCAAGGTCGTCCCGCCAGAGCAGGCTGACCACCCGCCGGCCGAGCCAGACACATTCCGGATTGCCAGCCGGCCCGTTGATCGACCGCGCGGCTTCCGCGATCTCGTCGATCTTCTTCTGGCCGTCCTTGCCGTTCTCGATGACCGCCTTCTTTTCCGGTGTCTTCGCGTTGCCGGTCCCTTGCGCCAGCGCCGCACCCCCACCCAATGTCAGCATCGCCACGCACGCAACAGCGCACAACCGAGCCCAAGCACCCATAGACACCGTGTCCCGCATTTTTATTAATTGAGAAAGTCCGCCCTTGACCCCGTCCTCTGTGGGACGGGATTGGGTCACCAATACGGCATCTGGCTGAGATAGCCGGCTCGGTCGCTTGAGAAAGATAGGAACCCCCGCTTGCCGCTTACGGACCTGGTTGCAAGTCCAGGCAGCGAAACATGGCCAGAACAGATTGGCCTTGTCCAGCACCGCTATGCGGTTATGGCTAAAGCGGTGCGCTTGGCATCCGCCGGTGCGCACGATAAGCCGATCACTGTTTCGCTGACCAGAACCCAAACCGGACCCAAACCGGACCCAATTCGGACCTTTGCCGAATGCGCCTCGGTCTTGCCTGCCTCGCTGCATCGGCTCTAGCCATTGCCGCTATCTGGGCCTGGCTTGGCGCTCCCATCGGGATGCCGCAATCCCCGGTCGCCGCCGGTGAAAAGCTATATTGCGTGTCTTACGCCCCGTTTCATGGCAGCCAGACGCCGCTCGAACCGGCGACCCATGTGTCCGCCGAGCGGATCGAAAAGGACCTGACCCAACTCGCGCGGCTGACAGATTGTGTGCGCGTCTATTCGACCGATTTCGGCCTCGACCAGATCGCCGGCATCGCCGCCCGCCACGGCCTGAAGGTAATGCAAGGGCTATGGCTGTCGCGCAATTCTGAGAAGAACCGCGACCAGATCGAGACGGCCGTGGCGCTCGCCAAACGTTATCCCGACACCATCCGCTCGGTGGTGGTCGGCAATGAGGTGTTGCTGCGCGGGGAGATGGCCGGCGACGATCTCGCCAACATCATCCGGGCAGTCAAGGCGCGGGTGCCAGTGCCGGTGACCTATGCCGATGTGTGGGAGTTCTGGCTGCGCAATCCTCAGCTTGCCGCAGCCGCCGACTTCGTCACCGTTCACATCCTGCCTTACTGGGAAGACTTCCCGATCCCGGCGCGACAGGCCGCCGCTCACGTCGAAGCCATCCGCAGGCGCGTGGTCGCGGCGTTTCCCGGCAAGGAGGTGTTGATCGGTGAGGTCGGCTGGCCGAGCGCCGGGCGTATGCGCGAGGGAGCGTTGCCTTCACCGGCAAACCAGGCGCGCGTCATCCAGGATGTGCTGTCGTTGGCTGGGCGCGAGAAATTCCACGTCAACCTCATCGAAGCCTATGACGCGCCTTGGAAGCGCGCGCTGGAAGGAACGGTCGGCGGCCATTGGGGACTGTTCAGCGATGGTGGCGTGCGCAAGTTCGCTTGGGGCAAGCCGGTGTCCGATCACGCATTCTGGCAATGGCAGGCGGTTGGTGGCGTGCTCTTTGCCATCGTGATTTTTGCCGGTGCATTGGTCGGCATGCGCGGGCGCAATCCGTCGTTTGCGCTCTGGCTTGCCGTGGCGGTCAACGCGGTCACCGGCGGAGTGCTCATCGGGTGGGCGATCGAGAACATTCCATTGGAGAGCCTTGGTGTCGGCGGCTGGTTGCGGTCGCTCGCGCTCGGCGTTGTGGCGCTGTTGGGCGCGCCATTGGTCAGCGCCGCCATGATGCGCGGGACCGGCATTCCGCGCTTTTCCAGGATCATCGGCGCGGCGACGGAGCGCGCCAAAGATCCGCTCGCGCTGGCCGTCGGTCTTGTCCTGATGGCGACGATGCTGCTGGCGGTCCTAACCGCGCTCGGGCTGGTGTTCGATCCGCGCTACAAGGACTTTCCGTTCGCCCCGCTGACCGCTGCGGTGGTGCCGTTTCTGCTGCACACGCTGATGATGCCGCGCCCGCCAGGCAAACGTGGCATGGCCGAAATCTTGTCGGCTGCGCTGCTAGCCCTTTGCGTGCCCTATATCGCGCTCAACGAGAGTTTTGCCAATTGGCAGTCGCTGTGGACATGCGCGGCGCTGCTCGCGCTCACCGTCAGTCTGGTTCAGGTGCGCGACGCGCAAAGCTGAGCAACAGCAATCCGATCGCCAACGACGACAGTCCGGCGTTGTAGAGCACGACGCCAAGGCAAGCGAGACTGAGCGCAACAGCAAACAGTACCAGCGATGGCCGCACCAGATTAATGGCGGAGACGGCAAGAGCCGCCCAGCCGAAGACCGAATGGGAATAGAGCTCGATTGCAATATGGCGCGAAAAGCAAAGCCATGTGTCGAGGCCGCCGCCGCAGGCAAGCCCGACCGCCGTCTGTTCGATGGCGAGATAGCGCATATAGAGCGCATAGCCGATTGAACAGAAGCCGATGATCAGCAGCCCGTTGGTCGCGCGCGCGCTCGGCAGGAACAGTTTCATGCGGTCTAATATGGGCTCGGCCGCACGCAGCGACAATCGCCGGCGCTAGAGCGGCTCGCCGCCATATCTCACCGGCTGGCAAATCGCGTGGGCGGCGACAATGCGTGCGCACAGACGCAAAGCCGCGGCATAGGTCGGCAACGGCCCTGCCACCAGACGGTAATGGGTTGCGCTGCCGCGGCGTTCGACGAGCGCACGCGGCTGTAACGCAGCCATTGCCGGTCCGAAATTGGCTTTGACCGCCGCCCATTGCAGGCGAGCAACTTCAAGACTTGAAGCGCCGGCGAGGGCGATGGCGAATTTATTTGAGATATCCGGTTCGGCTGTGACGACACGCACCGGCGGTATCGGCACGTCTTGCTGCATCGCGTCCTGCTTGGCGGAATTCGCTTCCGCGGTCTGTTCAACCGGCTGGCTCGGCTTGTCCTCCTGCGATTTCGCTTGCGGCTTTGGCCGGTCGGGCCATGGCTTGGCCGTTGTGACGGCCGGCATAGCGAGCGGTGAGTGGATAGTGGGCAGTTCGGCCGCGGGTGAATGCTTGGGCTGTGCTTGCGCGCTCGTTTGCGGTGCTGGCTTCGACGGCGGTGCAGGTTCCGCCGGAATCTCGGCCAGCCGTTTGATCGAGCCGGTCAGGTCATCGAGATGCTGTTCAAGACTTGCCACGCGTTCGGCTAGCCGGTCGCGATCGGCAACCAACGTGCGCACCTGCGCTGCCAGACGTTTGGTCTCGGCAGGGTTTTGAAAGGGTGGAACGGCGACCGTGGCGACCGGGCGCACCGGCAATTCTGCGCGCGAAGGCGGTGTTTCGACCGACGTCGCTGTGGCCGCCAGCCGCTGGCTGCCACCTTCCGACACGCTGACGACGGCCACCAGAATAAGCGCAAAGGCCGCGACGCCGCCCCAGCCGGCCAGGCGCCACATCGCGCGCATATCGAAACGTTCGTCGGTCTCGGGCCCGCGCGGGGCGATCTCGATCGCCATCGGCTCTGTCTCGGTGGGACGAATCACGTCATTGAAAACATTAGCAGAATCCGGCGATTCTGGCGCGGCCTAACCACGCTTGCAGCCAGCGAGGGGACCGCCCTTTACCGGAGGGCGCGCTTCGCTAGGGTGCGCGGCCTAAGGACTGCGACAGCCACAGCGGCGAGACCGGATGACCCGTCGATCATGCCTTGCGATCGTGCTTGCAGCGGGCGAGGGCACGCGGATGCGCACTAGCCTGCCGAAGGCGCTGCATCCGGTCGCCGGACGCACGCTGCTTGCGCATGTGCTTGCATCCGCGGTGCAATCGGGCTGTGACGACCTCGCGATCGTCGTCGGGCCGGACCATCATGCGGTCGAGGTCCAGGCAAAGGTCATCGCACCGACCGCACAAATATTCGAACAGCGTGAGCGAAAAGGCACCGCGCATGCGGTACTGGCCGCCAAGGACGTGCTGCGCGATGCCACCGGCGACGTTCTCATTGCTTTTGCCGACACGCCGCTGGTGCGCCCCGAGACGCTTTCGGCCTTGCGCGAAGCGATTGGCCACGGCGCCGCGGTCGCGGTGCTCGGCTTTACGCCCGCGGACCCGACCGGATATGGCCGGCTGATCACGCGGAATGGCGAACTCGTCGCCATCAAAGAGGAAAAAGACGCGTCGCCGGAAGAAAGCACCATCACGCTATGCAATGGCGGACTGATGGCGCTCGACGGCCGCCATGCACTCGCCATTCTTGAGCGTATCGATAACAAGAATGCCAAGGGCGAATACTATCTCACCGACGCGGTTGCCATCGCCCGTGATATGGGCTTGAAGGCGGCGGCCATCGAAACCACGGAGGACGATGTGCGCGGCATCAATACGAAGGCGCAACTCGCCGAAGCGGAAGCTGTCATGCAGCGCCGCCTGCGCGCGGCTGCCATGGAGGCAGGCGTCACCATGATCGCGCCAGAGACCGTATTCTTGTCGGCGGACACCAAGCTCGGCAAGGACGTCACAATCGAGCCCAATGTGGTGTTCGGACCAGGCGTCACCGTGGAGGAGGGCGCCACCATCAAATCGTTCTCGCATCTGGAAGGCGCCCATGTCGGCAAGGGCTCGCGAGTGGGTCCTTTCGCACGGCTGCGTCCGGGCGCCGAGCTCGAGCGCGACGTGCATATTGGTAATTTCGTCGAGGTGAAGGCGGCGACTATCGAAGCTGGCGCCAAGGCAAACCATTTAGCCTATATCGGCGACGCGCGCGTCGGCGAGGGCGCCAATATCGGGGCCGGCACTATCACATGCAATTACGATGGCACCCACAAGCACCGAACGGATATCGGCAAACGCGCATTTATCGGCACCAATTCTTCGTTGGTTGCGCCTATCACGATCGGTGACGATGCCTATATCGGTTCGGGTTCGGTGCTGACGAAAGACGTTCCGGCCGGCGCTTTGGCGGTCGCACGCGCCAAACAGACGATTAAGGAAGGCTGGGTAAAGCGCTTGCAGCAGGTGAAGTCCTTGGGCAAAAGCCTGCGCAAGGCGTCGTCCAAGACCCGTGCCTGAGCGCAAAAAGCGGCCTGACACACGACGAAATGCGTTTTGATTTCCTTGCCGTAGCGGGCGGCGGCTAAACCACAACGAACGAAAGAATACGGGGGCCGTCCTAAAGGATGTGCGGAATAGTCGGAATTCTCGGGCGCGAACCGGTTGCAGCCCATCTGGTCGATGCGCTCAAGCGCCTCGAATACCGCGGCTACGATTCTGCCGGCATTGCGACGCTCGATCATGGCACGCTCGCGCGCCGGCGCGCGCAGGGAAAGTTGAAGGCGCTTGAGGATAAACTCGCCAAGCATCCGCTTGCCGGATTGAGTGGCATTGGCCACACGCGTTGGGCCACCCACGGCAAGCCCAGCGAAAGCAACGCGCATCCGCACGCGACCGACCGCGTCGCGGTCGTCCATAACGGCATCATCGAGAATTTCCGAGAACTGCGCGAGAAGCTCGCTAAGAATGGCGTCAAGTTCGGCAGCGACACCGACACCGAAGTGGTCGCGCATCTTGTCACCGAGAAAATGAAGACAGGCAAATCGCCGGCTGAAGCGGTTGCTGCCACGTTGAAAGAATTGCGCGGCGCCTTCGCGCTCGCATTCCTGTTTTCCGGCGAAGACGACCTGATGATCGGCGCGCGCAAAGGCTCGCCGCTCGCGATCGGCTATGGCAAGGGCGAGATGTATCTCGGTTCCGATGCGATCGCGCTCGCGCCCTTCACCGATATGGTGAGCTATCTGGAAGACGGTGACTGGGCCGCAATCACCCGCGAAAGCGTCGAGATCCGCGACGCGCAGGGAAATGTTGTCGAGCGGCCGGTGATCAAATCGGCCGCGTCAGGGCTTCTGGTCGACAAGGGTAACTTCAAGCATTTCATGGCCAAGGAAATTCACGAGCAGCCGGAAGTCGTCGGCCACACGCTCGCGCATTACATCGACATGGTGCACGAGCGCGTGGATTTGCCTAGTCCACTACCGTTCGACTGGAAGAAATTAAAGCGGCTATCGTTGTCGGCCTGCGGCACGGCCTTCTATGCGGGCTTGGTGGCGAAATACTGGTTCGAGCGCTTCGCCAACCTGCCGGTTGAAATCGATATCGCGTCCGAGTTCCGCTATCGCGAAGCGCCGCTGGAAGAAGGCGATCTCGCCATCTTCATTTCACAGTCTGGCGAAACCGCCGACACGCTTGCAAGTCTGCGTTACGCCAAGGAGCGCAAGCAGCACGTTCTGTCGGTCGTCAACGTGCCGACTTCGACGATCGCGCGCGAAAGCGACGTGGTGATGCCGACTTTGGCCGGCCCTGAAATCGGCGTTGCATCCACCAAGGCGTTCACCTGCCAGCTCAGTGTTCTGGCCTGTCTTGCGATTGCGGCGGGTCACGCGCGTGGTGTCTTGTCAGACGTTGAGGAGCAAAAGCTCGTACATGCGCTGGTCGAAGTGCCGCGGCTGATGACGCAAGCATTGGCGCTCGAGCCGCAAATCGAAAAGCTCGCGCTCGAACTCGACAAGGCACGCGACGTGCTCTATCTCGGGCGCGGTACCAGCTTCCCGATTGCGCTCGAAGGCGCGTTGAAGCTGAAGGAAATTTCGTACATCCACGCCGAGGGCTACGCCGCCGGCGAACTCAAGCACGGGCCGATCGCTCTGATCGACGAGACCATGCCGGTGATCGTGATCGCGCCGCATGACCTAGTGTTTGAAAAAACGCTGTCGAACATGGAGGAAGTCGCCGCGCGCGGCGGCCGCATTGTCCTCATCACCGACGCCAAAGGGGCCACGGAGGCTGCGATGGATCAGGTGCATACTTTGACGTTACCCGACATGGCCGCGACGGTAACCCCGCTCGTCTATGCGATTCCGGTACAGCTCATCGCCTATCACACGGCAGTTGCGCTCGGTACCGACGTCGACCAGCCGCGCAACCTCGCGAAATCCGTCACGGTGGAATAAGATCGCGCGATATCCCGGTAAGCGCGCGGCGGTTTTCAGACAAGATCATGCGTCAGGACAGGTAGCGATGGCCGAGATGAACGAAAAGCCGGAAGACGGACTCGTTGCCGACATTGAGGCCGCAACAACGGCATCACAATCGGGTTTCGGCGCACGCGTTCGCAACTGGTTCCTCACCGGCCTGGTGGTGGCCGGCCCGTTGGCGGTCACGGTTTGGCTGATCTGGTCGGTGATCAATTGGGTGGACGGCGTCATCACGCCACTCATTCCGCCGGCCTATCGTCCGGAGAGTTATCTGCCCTGGCCGATCCCCGGCACAGGGCTCATCATTGCCTTCCTGGCGCTGACGCTGCTTGGTTTCCTTACCGCCAACCTCGTCGGCCGCACCTTGGTCGGCTGGGGCGAATTGCTGCTCAACCGCATGCCGATCGTGCGGCCGCTTTACCGCACCACCAAGCAGATTTTCGAAACGCTGTTTTCAAAATCGGGTTCAAGCTTCCGCAAGGTTGCGCTGGTCGAATTTCCGGCGCCGGGCATGTGGTCGCTGGTCTTTATCTCGCAGCCGCCCGGGCAAAGCATCGCCGAGCGGCTGCCGGAGAAAGACAACGTGTCGGTATTCCTGCCGTGTACGCCAAACCCGACCACCGGATTTTTCTTCTTTGTTCCACGCAAGGACCTGATCGAAATCGACATCAGTGTGGAGGCCGCCATGTCGCTAATCATCTCGGCCGGCATGGTGCAGCCCGGCGGCGACGCGCAGAAGAAATTGGGCGCCTTGGCGCAAACCGCCCGCTCCGCACAAATCACGCGCAACAAAGAGCCAGTGGAATAACGGTTCGCTGGCTGCTAGCGTCCGCCCCGGGGAGGCGGCCATGGAATTTCCAGAAGCAATTAAATCCGGCTTTCGCAATTACGTGACCTTTTCCGGGCGCGCAGCGCGATCGGAGTATTGGTATTGGGTCCTGTTTGCGATGTTGGTGGCGCTAGCCGCAGGGATCATCGACAGCGCGCTTTTTGCAAACCTGATCGAAGACACCGGGCCGGTCGGGGCGATCACGTCGCTTATTTTATTTTTGCCCGGTGTTGCAGTGGCGGCGCGGCGGCTGCACGACATCGACCGCACCGCATGGTGGCTGCTGATCATCTTGACCGGCATCGGCGCCATCCTGCTGATCGTCTGGGCCTGTTTTAAGGGAACGGACGGTCCGAACCGATTCGGTCCCGATCCGCTCGCGCCCCCTGCGAACTAACCGGCGCGGATCAATTTGATCGCTTCGTCCTTGCCGAACAGATAGAGCAGATGACGCAGCGCTTCGCCGCGCGGCGTCGCGAGCATGGAATCGCGTGACAGCACGAGGGCGGCATCGTCGCGCGCCGCGCCAAGATATTTGCCGTGAATATCCAGCCGCGCGACGTGGAAGCCGGGTGAACCGCTCTGCCGCGTGCCGAGCAGGTCGCCTTCGCCGCGCAGCTTTAAGTCTTCTTCGGCGATGCGGAAGCCGTCTTCAGTCTCGCGCAAGATGGCGAGCCGCGCCTTGGCGGTTTCGCCGAGCGGGGTCCTGTAGAGCAGAAGGCAGGTTGAATGGCCGGAGCCGCGGCCAATGCGGCCGCGCAATTGATGGAGTTGGGCAAGACCGAAACGCTCGGCATGCTCGACCACCATGACGGTTGCTTCCGGCACGTCGACGCCGACTTCGATGACCGTGGTAGCGACCAGCAATTGCGTCTCGCCGGCGGCAAAGCGTGCCATGGCCTTGTCCTTATCGGCGCCTTTCATGCGGCCGTGCACGAGATCGACAGTGGTCCCGAATTTCTTGCGCAGTTCCTCAAAGCGTGCCTGGGCCGCTGCGAGATCGGATTTTTCGGATTCGTCGATCAACGGGCACACCCAATAGACGCGGTTGCCGGCTTCGATGGCGCGACCGGCTGCGTCTTCCACCTCGTCCAGACGCGATAGCGGAATGGTGCGGGTATCGATCGGCTGGCGGCCGGGCGGCTTTTCGCGCAATTCAGAAATGTCCATGTCGCCGAAATAAGTCAGTACCAAAGTGCGCGGGATCGGCGTTGCCGTGAGCACCAGCACATCGACCGCTTCGCCCTTTTGCGTGAGCGCCAGCCGCTGATGCACGCCGAAGCGGTGCTGCTCGTCGACAATGGCCAGTGCGAGATCGTGGAAGGCGACGGTCTCCTGAAACAGCGCGTGGGTGCCAATGAGAAGATCGATATCGCCAAGCGCCAGGCGATCGAGGAGGGTGTCACGTTCGCCGCCGCGTTCGCGGCCGGTGAGAATGGCGACGCGGATGCCGGCGGCCTCCGCGAGCGGTGCAATCGTTTTCAGATGCTGGCGGGCGAGAATCTCGGTTGGCGCCATGAATGCGGCTTGCCGGCCGGCTTCGATGACGGAGGCGGCCGCGACCAATGCGACGACGGTCTTGCCGGAGCCGACATCGCCTTGCAACAGGCGCAACATGCGTTGCGGGCGTGCGAGATCGGTCACGATGTCGTCGACTGCCTTTTGTTGCGAGTGCGTGAGCGCGTAAGGCAGCGCTTTAAGAACGCGCGCGCGCAAGCGGCCTTCGCTTGCGCTTCCTCTGCCGGCCTGCCGGCGCAAATGCGCGCGCACTAAAGCGAGCGCCAATTGGCCCGCGAGCAATTCATCATAGGCGAGCCGCGTCCAAGAAGGATTTTCGGGCAGCACGTCGTGCGGTTCGTGCGGCCGATGCAGGAGGCGCAAGGCCTCCGCGAAAGCTGGAAAACGCTCGCGCGATACCCAGGCCTCGTCCTGCCATTCCGGCAGGTCGGGCAGCTTTGCGAGTGCGCCGTCCATTGCGCGCCGGACATTTCCGAGCGCCAACCCTTCGGTGAGCGGGTAAACCGGTTCGACCAGCGGCAATGCGGCAAAGCCTGCTTCGTCCACGACACGGTCGGGATGCACCATCTGCAACATGCCGTCGTAGAATTCGGCGGTGCCGGACACGTAGCGTGCCTCACCAACGGGCAGAATCTTTTCCAGATAATCCGGACGTGCACTGAAATAAGTGAGTGTCAGCGTCGGCCCGGTGCCATCGTTGGTGACGATGCGGTAGGGCGCGCGCGGGCGGTGGCGCGGCGGGGGCCGATGCTCATCGACCGTCACGGCGACGGTGACGAGTTGTCCGTCCTGCACGTCGATGAGCTTTGGCCGCGCGCGGCGGTCTATTATGCCGGAGGGCAAATGAAACAGGAGATCGATGACGCGCGGCGCCTCGCGGTCGAGCAAGCGGGCATAGAGCTTCTCGAGCTTCGGCCCGACGCCGGGCAGGCTGGTGAGCGACGCAAAGAGAGGATTGAGAACCGGCGGGCGCATGACGTTTCGATCATCGCAGAAAATTGCCTTTCGTAACTGGGGTCGCGCCGGCCATCCACGCCTTTAGCGCAGACAAACCATGACAACGGGGCGCGAGCCGCCTATATAAATCCCGCCCGGCCCGTCCGGGTTTTCGGCGTTGGAGCAGGCGTTGAGCGGCACAACAATTTCGAGCGAAGGGCTGAACGAGCGGCAACGGCGACTGTTGTTGCGGTCGTGGCGGCGCGGCATGCGCGAGACCGACTTGATCTTGGGGCGCTTCGCCGACGCCCATGTCGCCACGCTCTCCGACCTGGAACTCACCGAATTCGAGCGGTTGCTCGACGTGCGCGACCAGGACCTGCTTGGCTGGGTGACCGGAGAGTTCGCGCCACCCGCCGAATTCGACACGCCGTTCTTGCGCCGCTTGCGCGACTATCATTGGAACGCGGGTACGCGTGCATGAATGCGGACGTGAAATCTCCGGCGCAATTGTTGAAGGCCGGTCAGCCATTGACACTGGCGCAGGTGGCCGATGGCGCGGAAGGGCTGGTGCTTGCGGATCTCGCCCGCGCCATTGCCGCGCGCGCTGGCGCCCCGGCGATATCGCTTTGCGTCGTTTGCCGGGACGGTCAGCGCATGGCGCTGTTGTCGCGTGCGCTGTCGTTCTTCGGGCCGGATCTTCAGGTCATGGAGTTCCCGGCCTGGGACTGCCAGCCTTACGACCGGGTTTCTCCAAACGCGTCCGTGGTGGCGCAGCGCATGACCGCGCTGTCGCGGCTGACCCGCGTAAAGGGCCGCGACAAGCCATCGGTGTTGCTGACCAGCGTCAACGCCATACTGCAGCGGGTGCCGGCTCGCGACTTCGTCGCAACGCACGCGCTGTCCGTCGCGCCCGGCAATGTCACCGGCATGGCCAGTATTGTGGAGTGGCTGGAACTCAACGGCTTTATCCGCGCTTCCACCGTGCGCGAGCCGGGCGACTATGCGGTACGCGGCGGCATTCTCGACCTGTTCGCGCCCGGCATGGACTTGCCGGTACGGCTCGATTTCTTCGGCGACGCGCTGGAGACGATTCGTGCCTTCGATCCTGAAACACAGCGCAGCGAAGGCGAATTGCGTGCACTCGATCTGGTGCCGGTGGCGGAATTCCAGCTCATCACCGAAACGATTTGCCGCTTCCGCACCAGCTATGTTGCGGAATTTGGCGCGGCGCAGCCGGACGATTTGCTCTACGAGGCTGTGACGGAAGGCCGTCGTTATCCGGGCATGGAGCATTGGCTGTCGCTGTTCCATTCGGACATGGAAACGTTGTTCGATTATCTGCCGGGCACGCCGTTGGCGCTCGAGCATCTGGCCGATGACGCCGCGCGCGAGCGTTTTGCGCAGATCAAGGACTACTACGAGGCGCGCGCGGAAGCGCTCAAACAGGGCGTCACGCCGGCTTACAAGCCGCTGCCGCCGGACCGCCTCTATGTATCGGAAGATGAGTGGGCGAAGCGGCACGAGAGTGAAGCGCTTGCCAAGCTCACGCCATTTGCGGTGCCGGACGCTGCCGACGTGGTCGATGTCGGTGCGCGCGCCGGACACAACTTCGCGGTCGAGCGCGCCGAGCCCGGCGCCAATGTGTTCGAGGCAGTGTCGGCGCATGTGCTGTCGTTGCAAGCGTCGGGCAAGCGCGTAGCCATTGCGCTATGGAGCGACGGTGCGCGTGAGCGCATGAGCCATGTGCTGGCCGATCACGGACTGCACAATCTTACGCCGGCCGACTCATGGTCGCAGGCGCAAAACCTACCGAAGCCGGCAGTGGCGCTTGCCGTGCTCGGCATCGAAAGCGGTTTCGAAACCGCGGACGTCGCGATCATCAGCGAACAGGACATACTCGGCGACCGGCTGGTGCGCCAGCGGAAAGGGAGCCGCCGGGCGGAGCATTTCATCGCCGAAGTGACGAGCCTCGCCCCTGGCGACCTGGTCGTGCACGTCGACCACGGCATTGGCCGTTTCACCGGGCTGCAAGCGATCGAAGCCGCCGGCGCGCCGCACGATTGTCTCGAAATCCACTACGCCGACGATACCAAGTTGTTCCTGCCGGTCGAGAACGTCGACCTGTTGTCGCGCTACGGCTCGGAGGAGTCAGGCGTCGAACTCGATAGGCTCGGCGGCGGCAACTGGCAGGCGCGCAAAGCAAAAATGAAGAGCCGCATCCGCGAGATTGCGGGCGAGCTCATCAAGATCGCGGCTGAGCGGCAGTTGCGCGAGGCACCGCGGCTGACGGTTGGGCCGGGCGCCTATGACGAATTCTGTGCGGGCTTTCCCTATGAAGAGACCGACGATCAGCTCGCCGCCATCGACGCCACGATCAAGGATCTAAGCTCCGGGCGCCCGATGGACCGCTTGGTGTGCGGCGACGTCGGGTTTGGTAAAACAGAAGTGGCATTGCGCGCCGCCTTGGTAACCGCGTTAAGCGGTAAGCAGGTCGCCGTGATCGTGCCCACCACGTTGCTGGCGCGGCAGCATTTCAAGACCTTCAGTGAACGGTTTCGGGGTTTTCCCGTTAACGTGGCGCAGGCCTCGCGCCTCGTATCGTCCAACCAATTGGCCGCCGCCAAAGCGGGGCTGGCCGACGGCTCGGTCGACATTATCGTCGGCACGCATGCGCTGCTCGGCCGCGGCATCACGTTTAAGGACCTCGGCCTACTGGTTGTCGACGAAGAACAACATTTCGGCGTCGCTCATAAAGAGAAGCTCAAGACGTTGCGCAGCGAGGTGCATGTGCTGACGCTGACCGCCACGCCGATTCCGCGGACCTTGCAACTGGCGCTCACCGGCGTGCGCGATCTCTCTATCATGCCTCGCCACCAGTCGATCGTCTGGCGGTGCGCACATTTGTGTCGCCGTTCGATCCGATTACCGTACGCGAGGCGCTGTTGCGTGAGAAATATCGCGGCGGACAGGCGTTTTATATATGCCCGCGCATCGAGGATCTGGCGGGCGCGAAAGATTTCCTCGACAAGACCGTGCCGGAGGTGCGCGTCGCAGTCGCGCACGGGCAGATGCCGCCGACCGTGCTCGACGACATTATGAGTGCCTTTTACGACGGCAAATACGATGTTCTGCTGTCGACCACCATCGTCGAATCCGGCCTCGATATTCCGACCGCCAACACGCTGATCGTGCACCGTGCCGACCGCTTCGGGCTGGCGCAACTCTATCAACTGCGCGGCCGCGTCGGCCGCGCCAAGCTGCGCGCCTACGCGCTGCTGACGCTGCCGTCGCAGGCAAAGATCACGCCGCAGGCGGAGCGGCGGCTGAAAGTGCTGCAATCGCTCGATACGCTGGGTGCCGGTTTCCAACTTGCCTCGCACGATCTCGATATTCGCGGCGCCGGCAATCTTCTGGGTGAAGAGCAATCCGGGCATATCAAGGAAGTCGGCTTCGAGCTTTACCAGCAAATGTTGGAAGAAGCCGTGATGAGCTTGAAAGCCGGTATTACCGCGCCGGTTGCCGACCGCTGGTCGCCGCAGATCACCATCGGCACAGCGTTGCTCATTCCGGAGGATTACGTCGCCGATCTCTCGGTGCGGCTCGCGCTTTACAGGCGGCTTGCCGAGATCGAAGACGAGCGCGAAATCGACGCCTTCGCCGCCGAACTGGTCGACCGTTTCGGCAAGCTGCCGGCAGAGGTTGAGCACCTGTTGCAGGTCGTGGCGATCAAGGCGCTCTGCCGCCGCGCCAATGTCGAGCGGGTGAAGCCGGACCGAAAGGTGTGGTGCTTGCCTTCCGCGACAATGTCTTCGCCGATCCGGAGGGCCTCATTCGCTTCATTCACGAGCAGGGGCAGGCGGTGCGTATGCGAAACGATCCGAAAAACGCCAAAGCCCAGCAGTTGGTCTTCTTCGAAGACTGGCAGCGGCCGATCGAGCGGCTGAAAGGCACGGCCGAAATATTGCGCAAGCTCGCGGCAATCGCCGAACCGGCGATCGCGGCCTGACCTCATCCAATTGCAGGCACGCTTGCAGGCGATTTTTGGACCGGATAGAGTTGCAGCCGTGCTTCGGGGGCGACGCGCGCATGAAATTCGATTATCATATCTTCAAGTCGATGGTGAACGGTTATCTTGCGTTGCATTCGACCGGCGGAACCGTCCGACTTTTTTCAATATCGACGAAACGTTTCCCAGGCTCAGCTATGTAACGCATGCCTTTCCGGCCATTCAACGAGAATTCGAACAGATGGTGGCGGAAGGTCTGGCGTTGCCGCAATATCACGAAGTGGATTCCGGCGAGCGCGCGATATCCTCGACAACGCCGAAGCGTGGAACGTGTTCATGCTGGAGTGCCTTGGTTACCGGGTAGGGCTCAACCGTCAGCGTTGCCCGGAAACCGTACGCGCGCTCGACCACGTCCCCAATCTGATACAGGCCTTCTTTTCGATCCTCGAGCCGGGCAAGTCGGTGCCAAAGCACGAAGGGCCGTATCTCGGCTATCTGCGCTATCATCTCGGCGTTACGGGTGCCGAAGGACAAGCCGCCCATACCGTGGTCAACGGGCAGGACTATGTCTGGAAGGAAGGCGAGGCGGTGCTGTTCGACGATAGCTGGCCGCACGAGGTGATCAATCACAGCGACGAAATGCGCGCGGTATTGATCATCGACGTGCGCCGGCCGCTGCCGGTCACCGCCGACGTGATCAACGGCTTCGTGACCAATGTGATCGGCCGCCGTTTCTACGGCCGCCGGTCGCGCGCAAAGCCGAGAAATATGCGCGCGGGGATTTCTCCGAGGCGCTCGGCGTGCACTGAAGCGCGGGCCGCTCAAGACTTCAGCGCACGCATTAAGAGTAGTCCCGTCCGAAAGCGACAATAATTTGGGGACCGTGCGCCTATTCGGCTGCATCGCGTGCGGCTTGCGCCGAGCGCTCGATCGCTTCGGCAAGGTATTCCGGCGCTTGCGCTCCCAAAACGGCAAACTTGCCGCCAAAGATGAAACAAGGCACGCCCTGGATACCGGCTTCCTTGGCCGATTGCGCTTCACGCTCGATCTGTCGACATCCTGGTCGCTTGCCAGCGCCTCGTTTACGTCGTCGCCGTCGAGACCGATATCGGCGGCCGCCTGCACCAGCACCGCGCGGTTGCAGAGGTCGGCGCCGTCGGTGAAGTAGAATCCATGAGCCGTTGCTTCATCTCGGCCGCCTTGCCAATGCCTTCGGCCCAGCGGATCAGGCGATGGGCGTCGAGTGTGTTGGGCTGGCGGCTGATCTTGTCGATGGCGTAGGTAAGGCCTTCGTCGGCGGCGGCGGCCGAGACGCGCTGGGCGATATCGGTGTAGCGCTCGGGCGAGCCGAACTTAGCAATACGATGCTTGAGGCGGCGAAGGGGAACGACGTATTGCTCG
>CAVRHC010000004.1:0-117500 GCA_963720835.1 uncultured Pseudomonadota bacterium
GAGCGCTCGGTTATTCTCAATACAACTGCGCTACGGCAATCCCACTGTACTAGCTACACCACCATCCAGTTGGAGGAAGAATGACCGCGCGTGAAGTGTTGGAGTTCGCCAAGAAGGAAGGCGCGCAGCAGCTCGATCTGCGATTCACAGATATTCCCGGTCTGCAGCATCACATTTCTTATCCCATCACGGAACTGACCGAAGACTCCTTCGAGGACGGCTTCGGAATGGACGGCTCCAGCATCCGTGGCTGGGCGGCGATCAACGAAAGCGACATGCTGCTGATTCCGGATCCCTCCACGGCATTCATCGATCCATTCTCCGAAATCCCGACGCTGGTGATGATCGGCGACGTGATGGATCCCATCACGCGACCAGAACTACGAGCGCGACCCGCGCTGGATCGCGCACAAAGGCGGAGATGTACCTGAAGAACACCGGCATCGGCGACACCGCGTACTTCGGCGCGGAAGCGGAGTTCTTTATTTTCGACAACGTGCGCTTCGATCAGAACCAGCACTCCGGCTTCTACTTCATCGATGCCGAGGAAGGCCGCTGGAATTCGGGCCGCGAAGGAGACAACCTCGGATATCGCCCGCGCTACAAGGAAGGCTATTTCCCGGTTCCTCCCACCGATCATTACCAGGACCTGCGCGGCGAGATGGTGCAGACCATGATCAGGTGCGGCCTGAACATCGAGTGCCACCATCACGAAGTGGCCACCGGCGGCCAGTGCGAGATCGATCAGCGCTTCGACACGCTGGTGAAATCCGCCGACAACATGATGCTGTACAAGTACGTGGTCCGCAACGTGGCGCAACCAGTACGGCAAGACGGTCACCTTCATGCCGAAGCCGCTGTTTCGCGGACAACGGCAGCGGCATGCACACGCACCAGAGCATCTGGAAGGGCGGCAAGCCGCTGTTTGCCGGCGACTGGATATGCCGGCCTCAGCCAGATGGCGCTGTGGTACATCGGCGGTCTGCTGAAGCACGCGCGCGCGCTGTCGGCGATCATCGCGCCCACCACCAATAGCTACAAGCGGCTGGTGCCGGGCTACGAGGCTCCGGTCAACCTGGCGTACTCGCGGCGCAACCGTTCGGCGGCGTGCCGCATTCCGATGTACTCGGCCAGCCCCAAAGCCAAGCGCGTGGAGTTCCGCCCGCCGGATCCGTCGGCGAATCCGTATCTGGCGTTTGCCGCGATGATGATGGCGGGCCTCGACGGCGTCATGAACAAGATCGATCCGGGCGAGCCGCTCGACAAGGACATCTACGATCTGTCGCCGGAGGAAATGAAGAGCGTTCCGTCCATGCCGGCTTCGCTCGAGGAGGCGCTGGACTGCCTCGAGGAGGATCACGACTTCCTGCTGAAGGGCGATGTCTTCACCGAAGAACTGATCGAGACGTTCATCGACTACAAGCGCAAGAACGAAGCGGATGCCGTCCGCCTGCGGCCGCATCCGTACGAGTTCGCGCTGTATTACGACATCTAGGCTGTCGTGTCCTGGGGCGGGTCTTCCGGCCCGCCCTCTCACTCTCCGAATCGCCCGTCCTACCGAATCCCCCGAACTCCTGCAAGCGTTCCGCTCCCGCCAGGGAAGTGCGCCGCAAGCCACAAGCTCACCGTGGCTGCGACAATAGGAGCAATGCGCAACCGCCATACGCTGCTCGCAGCGATGTTACTGCTGGCAGGCTCCGCCCCGGCGGCCGGCCCTGTCTCCGGTCCTCTGGTGGTGAGTGAGCGATGGCCGCAGGCGACCAATCTGCAGAACTGGGTGCGCGACATCATGCGCATCGAGGGCTTGGCGAACGCCTCGGAAACTGCGCAAGGCAAAGCGTTCTTCGAGTGGGTCCGTCTGTACTGCCGTATGGCCGTCGGCGGCATGATCCAGGCTCACGAAGGCGCCTACGCGAAGGAGCAGTACGTGCTCGATGCGCACAAGAATCTGTTCGTCTACGGCTGGGGCTATTGCGACACCTGCAGCCGGATCGCGGATGCCGCGTGGTCCGAATACAAGCGGGACAACAGCGCCGCCGAACGCGTGGTAGTGCAGAACGAAGGCGCCGGCTTCCACACCTTGTACCGCCTGCGCATGGACGGCCAGCACGGCGCGTTCGATCCGAGATATGGATATTACCTGGTGGACCGCGACAATCCCGAGGCGCGAGTGCTGGATTGGGCCGAGGTCGGCAACGATGAGAACATTCTGAGAAACAAATCGTTCCAGCATCGGAGCCAGCCGTTTTTCGAGTATTTCGGGAAAGAATGGACAAAGACGCTGAACCTACGGCCTTCTTATTTCAAAGATCAGAGAGAATGGGAGGCCAACGGCTCGCCGCTCGAGTGCGTCTTCGGCAACGGACAGTATCAGATGGGCACGCCGTTCCACGACATGGATTTCCGGCTGCCCAAAGGAACCGTTATCGAGCGCCATTGGGATAACTCCGCGCGCAAATTCTACCGGCCGGTCAGCCCGCGCGCCAATCGCGAGCTTCCCTTTCTACCGGCGGGCCGTTTCTATCGCGTGACGGACACCATGTTCGATGGAAACTGGCCGAAACACGACCCGAACTACGAACGCGCCAAGGCATATCTCGTGACCATTCCGAAAGGCGAGGGGTACGACGCCGAAATGGAGGGCGGTAAGTCCATCGGACAGGCGTGGGGTGTCATGACATACCAGGCCCCGCTCGCCGCAGAGGACCTGGATGTTCTGGCGCCAGGCTCCACTCTCGAGCATGCACCATCCGCGCCCTACCTGCGTCCGCGCGACGTGGCTGCGGGCGGCAGCGCGATTTTCGATTTCTACAGCCCGTACATTCTTGTCGATGGAAGGCTGGACGCGGAGGTCGCGGGCGACGCCGCGCTGGAGATGCGCACTCTCGAAGCCAAGCCGCGAATGGCGTCACAACCCGACGTGTGGTCGGAGTGGCAACGGCTCCCCGTCAATGGCGACGGCGTCCACATAGAACTCGGGCGGCCGCGCTTCAACGGCAGAGATGTTTCCATACACGGCGTGTATCGGTTCCAGGTGCGTCTGTCGGTTCCGCGGCGCGCCGGCCGCGCGGCGCCCGCCGGCTTGAACTCCCTGGCTCTCCGGTTGTCCTTCGAAGCCGGCATCATGTCGCTGCCCCAGATCTTCAGCGGCAAGAACACGGTGCGATTCCAGGTTCGCGACGCCGAAGCTCTGCGCGGGCCCATTCAGGTGGCATACCGATACCAGACCGCCCATGGCCCGCAGACACACCGGAAGACACTGGAGCGCGGAGATTTCACCGGCAATATCGCCACATATGAAATCAACACGCCGGGTTTATTGCGCTGCGATTCCGTAACAATAAGTTATCAATAAATCGGGCGCGCCCACAGAAGCGCGCCCAGCTAAGAGGGACAAAGAAGTTATTGGAGCACGGGCGGGATTGAGGCGCCGAAGCGCGTATTGAGCACTCGAATGAACTCATTCGCCAGCAATACGTGCCCCGCTTTGTTGGGGTGAACGCCGTCCATTGAAAAGAGGCCGGGCAACTGCGCGGCAGGAATGCTCTTCATCAAGCTGTAGATATCCACCAGGGCGACTTTCTCGCGATTGATCAGGTTAAAGACAAACGCGCTGCTGGCGATGATGGCATTGAACTCCTTGACGCGGAGACGAATGGCCGCGATCTCTGCCGGAGTGAGGATCAGGTTCGGCGTCAGTTGCGAGAAAGTCTGCGTTGCGATCATGTGCGCCATCGGTGCAATCGCAAGGCCCGTAATCCGGAGACTGGGATTCGAAGCGCCCATCAGGGCCAAATCTCGCTGCGGATTGAAGGGCGCACCCGCCGGAAGCATGGAATACGCAACGGCGTACGCTGTCTCCGGCTGCATCACAAACGGAAGCTCGGTAACTTCCGGGATGTTCGCCACCAGGATAGTGGCATGAGTCAACGCCAGCCTGGTCATTAGTTGGGTGAAGTAAATCGCGAACTGCGGCGCCGGCGTCATGGCCGACGGGTCGCCCACCAATAACGCAGCTACCACGTCGTTGTTGCCGATCCATAGACTGATTGTGGTGGGATTCAACGCGGCGGCCCACTCCACCTGGGAGCGTGTAACCGGCTGGCTTGTGCCGTTGGCGGGTCTTCCCAAAACCAGGCCGGTCAGGTACTCGAGCCCGGCAACCGGATAGTAGTCGCGCGGTCTCATCGGCTGTCCGGGCCGGGCGTCCAGCGCATCTCGCAACTGGTGCCCCGGAACGGCAAGGTTTGTCGGCAGAACATTCGGATCTACTCTTAATGAAAGGGTCGGATGGTCAGGATCGGGCCCGGGGAATCCCGGCAGTTCAACCAATGGCAATCTCATCTCGATGCCCGCTTGCGCCGCTATGAGATTTGGAAATGACTCCACTTGACCGGTTTTGACAAAGTTATTCCCCTGGAATCCGGCCGAGATCGAATCACCCACTACGACGAAGCGCTGCAAATCCGCCCGGTAGCGCTGCGCGTTTGCACTGGGAGCCGCCACCAGGGCGGCAACAATCATCAGAAAAGGGAAGTTACGTTTAAAGGAGACCTGAGTTCTAAGTTGGTTCTTCATACCGTTCTTTCTGCTCGTGGCGAGAGCTCAGAACCGCTGTGGCGCGAGTTCCGGATAACCTGGAGATCGAACGCGTTCTGGATGCCATTATTGCGGTCGACCTACCGTTTTAGTCAACAAAATTCGCGATGCTGCGACCTTCTTCGGTGCGAAATATGACGTTGTTTTGAGGTATGTTAACGGCAATTTCCCCTGCTTCGCCGCCGCCTCCCAGGGGGCCGGTAATCCTTTCCGAATCACTCACGATCTCCGGTCTCGCGCTGCGCGCGCAGTGCCGCTTCCGGCCGTTCCAGATAGTGCACTTCGCTCACGCCGCGCAACCGCGTAGCGGCCGCTTCCGGAGTGATGTCGCGTTGCGGATTGCCCAGCATTTCGAAGCCGACCATGAATTTCCGGATGGTGGCGGAACGCAGCAGCGGCGGGTAAAAGTGCGCGTGCAGGTGAACATGCGGATGCTTTGCGGCATCCGTCGGACGCTGATGCAGGCCCATCGTATACGGGAACGGCGCTTCGAACAGATTGTCATAGCGCGTGGTGATGCGCTTGAGTATGTCGGCCAGACCCGCGCGGGCTTCGCCCGAAAGCTCATCGAGTCCCGTAGCGTGCGCCAGCGGAAGCACCAGGATTTCGAAAGGCCACACCGCCCAGAATGGCGTCACCGCGACAAAGTGCTCGTTGCGGCATACCACACGGTCCTCGCTGCGCAACTCGAGAGCCGCGTAGTCGCACAACAGGCATGCCTCATTCTTCTCCAAATAGCTTCGCTGCGCCACTTCTTCCTTCATCGCCTCCACCGGCAGGTTTTCCGTGGCCCATACCTGGCAATGCGGGTGCGGATTACTGGCGCCCATCATGTCGCCGCGGTTCTCGAAAATCTGCACCCACTGAATCCAGAATTCGCCGCCCAGTTTCACATACTGGTCGGCCCAGGTGTCCACCACGCCCGTGATGTCCGGAACAGACATCCGCGATAGCGTCAGCGAGTGATCCGGCGAGAAGCAGACCACCCGGCAAAGCCCGCGCTCGCTGCGCGCCACCAGCAATCCGTGATCGTCCATCTCTTCCACGGGGACTTCGGGATAGAGAGCGGGAAAATCGTTGTCGAACACGAACGTGGATGTGTACTGGGGATTGCGGGCCTCACCGGCGCGGGCGTTGCCCGGACAGAGATAGCAGTCCGGATCGTAGTGCTGGCCGGCAGGCGCCGCTACACGCTCCGTCTGCCCCTGCCAGGGCCGCTGCGTGCGATGCGGTGAGACCAACACCCATTCGTTGGTCAGAAGATTGAGCCGCCGGTGCGGATGTTCGCTGAGCATGCTTCTTCATTGTCGAAGATCCGGAACCCGCAACATGCCCGATCCGGTGGCGCAGTTGCGCGCCGCGTGATAGACGTAACATCATGACGCGACGGATGTTCACTTCGGGAGGACTCTCCGCGGGCTTAGCCGCCGCCGCGGCGGGCGAGGACGTGTGCTGGCTCACGCTGGAGGAGGCTTCCGAAGCCATCCGGACCAGGCGCCTGACTTCCGTCCAGCTCGCAGAGGCATGCCTGGCGCGCGTGGCGCGGCTCAATCCCCGCCTCAACGCCTTCATCACGGTCGCCGCGGATGGCGCTCTGGCGCGGGCTCGCGCTCTCGATGAGCAGTTGCAGAGCGGTCACTGGCGCGGGCCGCTGCACGGCATTCCCGTCGCGCTCAAGGACCTCATCGATACCAAAGGGGTTCGCACAACCGCCGGCAGCGCCCAGTTCGAGACGCGCATTCCCCGAGCAGGACGCCGCCGTTGTGCGCCGCCTGGACAGCGCTGGCGCGGTGCTGGTCGGCAAAACCAATCTCGACGAGTTCGCCTACAACTTCACCGCGGAAACCAGCCGCTTCGGAGCCAGCCGCAATCCGTGGGATACCAAACGGACGCCCGGCGGCAGTTCCGGAGGCTCGGCAGTCGCGGTGGCTTCCGGCATGTGCTTCGCATCGCTGGGTAGCGACACGGGGTGGCTCCATCCGCCTGCCGGCCGCCTTCTGTGGCATCACGGGCTTCAAAGGCACATACGGCCGCGTAAGCACGGAAGGCGTCACTCCGCTCGCCTGGTCGCTCGATCACGTGGGTCCGTTCGCCCGGTCGGCGCGCGACGCAGCGCTGGTCTTTGACGCAATCGCCGACGGACGTGCGCCCACCGGTATCCCCCGGCTGAACTCGTTGCGTCTGGGCATCCCCCGCGCTGTCTACTACGATGGCCTCGACTCCGAGGTGCGTCAGGTGGTGCGCGAAGCCGTGACGAAGCTGGGAGCGCTGACAGCGGGCGTGCAGGACGTTACCCTGCCGGGCCTGCCCGTTTCTCCGGACCTGCCGGATCTGCCCCTCACCTACAGCCGGATCATCACCGCGGAGGCGCACACATACCATCAGGACATGCTGCGCCGCCATCCCGAGCGGTACGATGCGCGGACACGTAAGAGCGTCGAGATGGGAGGCGACCTGAGCGCTGCCGACTACATCCGCGCGCGCCTGGAGATGCAGCGGCTGCGCGCCGGATCAGCCAGGCTGTTCGATGGCGTGGAACTTCTGGTGACGCCTTCGGCGCCCGCTCCGGCATTCGAACTGGGCAGCCCGGCGGGGCTGGTCTTTCTCCGCAACCTGGCGCCATGGAATCTCTATGGGCTGCCCTCCATCTCGATTCCATGCGGCTTCACCGGCAGTGGTCTGCCGGTGGGCCTGCAGATCACCGGGCCGGCGGGAAACGACGCGGCCGTGCTGGCGCTGGCTGCGGCATATCAGGGCGCCACCGACTGGCACCGCCGCCGCCCTCCCGTGTAGGACGCTACGAAGGCGAGCCGCGCCGCGCCTTGCCCTGCGCCGTCTGGCTTCCCGTGGATGAAGTCTTTTTCTTGGGGGCGCTGGCGTTGGTCTTCTTCTTCGTGGACGTGGCGGCCGAACGCCGCTTTGTAGTGGTCTTCTTCCGCGTAGCGGTTCGGGTGCTCTTCTTGGCCGTCGCCTTCTTCCGCACGGACGCGGTGGCCGCCCGCTTCTTCGACGCGGACCCGGAGGCAAGTTTCGGCTCCGGCGGGAAGCCGTCCTGATAGATCTGCCGATAGATGGCGGCATTCCGGACCACCGCCTGGATATATTCGCGCGTCTCGGAGAACGGCACCGTCTCGACGAACTCCGCCGGCTCGCGAAAATCACCCCAAGTCACCCAATCCACCGCGCGCGAAGGCCCGGCATTGTAGGCGGCCAGAGTCTCCTCCCACTTCCCCGCCCAACGGTCCAACAGTGTCCGCAAGTAGTACGTCCCGATGCGCAGGTTCGGCTCCGGCTGATAGAGCAGGCTGGTGCTGAAGCGCCGAAAACCGACGCGGCGAGCCAACTGCCGCCCCGTGCCCGGCATCACCTGGGTTAAGCCGAGAGCGTTGGCGCGCGAACGCGCGCGCGGGTTGAACTCCGATTCCTGCCGGATGAGCGCCGCCACCATGAAGGCGTCCAGGTCCTGCGTCCGCGAGTGCTTCAACAGATGCGTGCGGTACGGCAGCGGAAACAGATACTGCCAGAAGTCTTTCGGCGCGTCGTTCAGTTCCATGCTGAGATAGGCGGGCGCGATCTCTTCGATGGCCCGCAGCGCGTCGCAGGAGTCCGATTCCATGCGTGCCCGCTCAATGGCCATGAATACCGGCTGCGCATCCTGCCGCGATCCGAACCGCAGCTCAGCTTCCGCCAGGTCGCCCAAGCCTGCCGCGGCCAGCATCCGCGCCCGCGCCAATCTGCTCCGTGTCACCGCCGTGGGCTCGCCCACCGATTCCCGATCCGTCCGGAATGCGCCCAGCTTATCCAGGTACTCTGTCACCTTCGGCGACGGAGTGGCCCGCACCACCTGCGCCTGCCGCAACCGTTCGCGCGCCATGACGCCGTAGTAGTAGTGCGGGAATGACTGCACGATGGCGTTGTAGTATGCGCGCGCATCGCCATACTTTGCGTCGGCTTCCGCCAGGCGCCCCAGGAAATACGCCGACGCCGTGGCGTTATAGGAAGGGAAGCGCTCAAGCTGCGTTCGGAAACGGTCATCGGCATCGCGCTTCCGCTTGAGGTAGTGGAGCCAGGCGACCTTCCAGTGCGCATAGGCGCCCTCGGTGGTCTCCGGAAACGCCTCGTAAGCGGCGCGATACAGGTCCTCATACTGATCCTGGCCGTTCGCCACCAGGAAGCGATTTCCCGCCGAGATGAGGGCCTTCAGGCGCCACGGGGAGAACTCGTACTTCTTGCCCAGACGCTTGATGTGGTCGAGCATCTCGTCATCGTCCCCGGCGCGCCGCGCGCACTCGGCCATATAGAATAGCCGCTCCGCATCGGCCTCGCCATCGCGCAAATCGAGAGCCTTCAGGTACTGATAGGCTTCCCGCGTATTCCCTCGAGCGTACTCCACCGCGCCCAGGCGCACTTGAGCCACGTCGCGGTCCGCCCCTCCGAACTGCTGGACAAACTCCTCCAGTTCGCTTTTGGCCTTGCTGTATTCGCGGATAGCAATGAGTTTATCCACGCGCTGCAGGGAGGCTTCCACCGTAGCCGGCGGAAAGGAGGCGCCCAGCGATGCCTTGAGGGACAACAGTGCGGAAGCGGCGCTCATGGCCGGCTCCCCCGCCGGATAGGAATAGTAGACGCGCTGGTAGTACTCCGCCGCGCGTGAGTTGTCAGCTGCCGCCTCGTACGCCGTGGCCATGGCGAGGTCCGCATCGGGCTGCGGAAGCTCTGCATAGTAGCGCTGCAGCAGTTGCACCGCCTCCCGCGACTTGCCGAACGCCACCAGGGATTCCGCCTCCCGCACCGCAGCTCGCCCGAAGAGCGGAGAGCGCGGCTCGAAGGCGCGCACTGCCGCAAAGTCTTTCTGCGCGTCCTCATGCTGCCCTAAGCGCGCGCGAGAGGCGCCGCGGTAATAAGCGACATAATCGCCCAGCTTGGTTATGCGGAGTGTCTTGAGGCGGCTCGCCGCCACATCGAACTTTCCGTCCTCGTGTGCGCGCACGGCCTCCGCCAGCGGCTGTGCAGTGTTTTGGGCGCACGCCGCCGTAGCCAGCAACAGCAGTAAAGCTGTCGCGCTACGCGAGCGGGCCCGGATAATCTGGACCGAGTAGAGCAGCATCATCATTCGCCAGCGTTCGCAGCAATTCTAAATGGACATAGTCCACCATGGATGGACTGGGCGACAGGAACTTCTGTTGAAACGCCTCCCGCAGCGCGTTGATCTCCGTGCGAAGAACCCCATACAGATTGGCATCGGCGCGGCCTTGCGCCACTGCCTGGCTCCGCTGCAGGCGGAGTTGCGCTACCTCTGTTCGCGCAAACTGTTGCGCGCGCAAGTGCAGCCGTTGATCTTTGGGATCGAGATCCGACCAGTGGCTCGCGGCCGGCGCGGCGGGCCGGATGTGACTCACGGGAACCGCCGCATTACTCGCAATCGATACAAGTTCAGCCGGCGGTGCAGCCTTGCGCATGGCACTGTAGGCGGTGCCTGCGATCACCGCTAACAACTCGAGCGGCGCATGCCGGACGTTTCCGCAGGCGTAAAGGAATCCAACCTTTTCGAGAGGAAAGAGGGAGACGCGCTCGCCGGTGGTGTGCCCGAACAGGTTCACCACGGCTTGCGAAACCTCGCCTGGCGTGGCCAGCGCCGAGACCGGATCGCCGGATTCGATGGCTGCCCGGAACGCGCCCGCCGTCTCGAGCAGCGCGATCGCGCCGCCTTGCACGCCACGTCCGGCGCGCACGGTGGCGCTTTCGCCGGCAATCTCGAACACCGCGCAGCGGTCACAGAAGGGCGCCGCACAATCCGCCAGCACCGCCGCCAGTTCGGTAAACTTCTCAGCCTGCCGCAAGCGCCGCGCAGCCTGGTTCAATTCCTCGGCAAACCTCGCCACGCGCTCGGCGGCTTCGGCGGAGGCAGCTTCCGCCATCTCGCCTTCGAGGGCGATTTCAATCTCCGCCAAAACTGCAGAGAAACGGCCTGAAGGGCGCGCGGAAGAGGCCATGCTTGGATTCATTTTATCAGCCGGAGATGTAACAGGATTATCGCCGGGCCCGAAAGATGCCCTGCCGCCGGGCTGAATCGCGGCTAGTATCGGAAACATGCAGCAACGTCTTGAGAATCAGGTAGCGCTGGTCACCGGTGGAAGCCGCGGCATCGGGCGCTCGATCGCCGAAGCTCTGCTATCCGAGGGAGCGCGCGTCGCCATCTGCGGCCGCTCATCAGACAGCTTGGACAAGGCCGCACGGGAACTGCGCGAGAAGCACGGTGACCGTGTCTTCAGTCAAACCGCGGATGTCGCCGATCCCGCGCAAGTGAACTCGCTGTTTCGCGCCATCGACAGCCGTCTCGGCAAACTCGACGTCCTGATCAACAACGCCGGCGTCGGCATCTTCACCCCCACCGCCGATCTCAGCATCGAACAGTGCAGCATCATGAATTGGATGGTCGATCGTCGAGAAGCGTTGCTTGAAAGGCGAGACATAACAACAGAATGAAGGAAGCAACAACACCGTATTGCTAAGCGTGCGCGGGGCTTCGGCCGCCGGGGCCTCGGCGTGTTCATCCGCCGCGTGGTGCGCGCCCATGCCGAGCATCGAGGGCAGGATGCCGCTGAACCACAGCCCGGCGCCGATCCCGCCCAGCAGCAGGGGCACGGCGATCAGGATGAGCTTCTTCTTGCCCCCGCCGCCCTTGCCCGCTGCCGCTTCGCCTGCTTCGGCCGATGCCGCCGCTGCTGCCATTCCATGCCTCCTGCAAGGGCGCAGCATCCACGGGCCTCGTTAAGGAAGGCTTGCAGCGGCGCGAAACCGGCCGCGTCCTGCCGGGTACGGGGCCGCCCCTGCCGCCTGGCGGCAGCAAATGCCGCCCCGGGACCGCACCTGGGCTGGCACGGCGGTTGCCCTGTTCGGAGCGACCCCTCGGGGCGGCCCGGCCGAGATCGCCGGGCCGACGGAGACGACGCCATGGACAGCCCCGGCTACATCATCCTCTCGCGCCTGTCGCTGCAGGCCCGCGCGACCGAGATCCTCGCGCACAACGTCGCCAATGCCGACACGCCGGGCTTCCGCGCCCAGCGGCCGGTCTTCGCCGAATTCGTCGCCCGCCAGGATGCCGGCGCCGCCCCGCCCGGCGGCCGCGCCCGTCGCCTATGTGCAGGACCGCGCCACCTGGCGGGAGATGGAACCCGGCGCCGATGCAGAACACCGGCAATCCGCTCGACGTCGCGATCAGCGGCGAGGGCTTCTTCGCCGTCGAGACGCCGCGCGGCGAGCGCTACACCCGCGCCGGGCGCTTTTCGCTCGGTGGCGACGGGCGGCTCGTCGACATGGAAGGCAATGCGGTGATGGGCGCGGGCGGCAGCACCATCGCCATCTCGCCCCAACGACACGCGCATCACCATCCAGGGCGACGGCACGGTGCGCAGCGAGAACGGCACGCTCGGCCAACTGCGCGTGGTGCGCTTCGACAATCCGCAGACGCTGCGCGCCGAGGGCGACCGCCTGTTCGACGCGGCCGGCGAAGCGGCGCAGGACGGTCGACCGCGGCCGACCGTCGTGCAGGGCGCGCTCGAGGGCAGCAACGTCCGCCCGATCCTCGAGATGACCCGCCTGACCACCGAACTCCGCGAATTCCAGTTCGCCGCGCAGTTCGCCGAGACGCGAGGGCGAGCGCCTGTCCACCGCGGTCGAGCGCATCCTGCGCCGCCGCTCGTAAGGACCGAGACCGATGCGCTCCCTCACCATCGCCGCCACGGGCATGATGGCCCAGCAGAACAACGTCGAAGTCATTTCCAACAACATCGCCAACATCTCGACCACCGGCTACAAGCGCCGGCGGGCGGAATTCCAGGACCTGATCTACCAGAACCTGCGCCGCACCGGCTCGCAGTCGCTCCGACACCGGCTCGACGCTGCCCTCCGGCGCGCAGATCGGGCTCGGCGTGCGCACCGCGGCGGTCTATCGGATCTCCGAACAGGGCAACCTGCAACAGACCGAGAACCGCTTCGACCTCGCCATCCGCGGCAACGGCTTCTTCCAGATCCAGATGCCCTCCGGCGAGACCGCCTATACGCGCGACGGCACCTTCGGGCTGAGCGCCGAGGGCACCATCGTCACCGCCGAGGGCTTCACGGTGCAGCCGGGCATCACCATCCCGGCCAATGCGCGCGACGTCACCATCAACGCCAATGGCGAGGTGCTGGCCAAGATCGACGGCCAGGTGCAGCCGCAGAATGTCGGGCAGATCCAGCTCGCGATCTTCGCCAACGAGGGCGGGCTCGAGGCGGTCGGCGACAACCTGTTCCTGTCCACCCCGTCATCGGGCGAGCCGCAGCAGGGCTCACCCGGCGCGGTCGGCTACGGCCAGACCATGCAGGGCTTCATCGAGACCTCGCAACGTCAACGTCGTGCAGGAGATCACCTCGCTGATCACCGCGCAGCGCGCCTATGAAATGAACTCGCGCGTCATCACCGCGTCGCGACGAAATGCTCTCCACCCTGACGAGGCTGCGCTGATGCGCCGGCGCGCCCTTGCCCTGCTGCCGCTCCTGGCGCTGCCGGCGCGCGCACAGGGCGCGGCCGAGGGGCTGCCGCCGGCGCCGCGCGCCGCTGGTCGTCGCCGACGACGCCGTGCTGCGCCTGGGCGACCTGTTCGAGAATGCCGGCGATGGCGGCCAGGCGGTGCTCGGCGCGGCACCGCTGCCGGGTCGGCGGATGCATGCTCGATGCCGGGCAGCTCTCGGCCATCGCGCGGCGCTACAGCCTGGCCTGGCGGCCGCTGACGGGCGAGGAGCGCAGCGTCGTCGAGCGCCCCGGCCACCCGCTGCCGCGCGACGAGATCGAGGCGCTGCTGCGCGACGAGCTGCGTGCGCCTGGGCATGGATGCCGAGGCGGAGCTGGAACTGCCGGGCTTCGCCACGCCGTCCGTGCCGCTCGGCACGCTGCCGCAGCTGATGCTGGAGGCGACGAACTACGACAGCGGCACGCGGCGCTTCGCCGCGGTGCTGGTGGTCGCCGCCGAGGGCATGCCGAGCTGGCGCGGGCGGGTCACCGGGCCGGGCGCTGACCGACGGTGCCGGTGGTGGTGGCGGCGCGGCGGCTCGGCGGTCGGCGACATCGTCGGGCCGGACGACTGTGCGCGAGACCGGCTGCGCGCCGAACGCGTCCGCCCCGGCACCGCGCAGCAGGCCGCCGAAGTCGTTGGGCGGCAGCTGCGCCGGCCGATCGCGGCCGAACCTGCCCTTCGTGCTGGTCGACCTGGTCGCCGCCGCGCGTCGTCACGCAGAACCAGATGGTGCTGATGATGCTGCGACGGGCCGGGGCTGACCATGACGGCGCAGGGCCGCGCCATGGCGGCGGCGCGCGCGCGGCGAACGGTCGCCGTGATGAACCTCGCCTCGCGTCCGATCGTCGAGGCGGAGGCGATCGGCCCGGGACGCGTGCGGGTGCTCGCCGGGCAGCCGTGCCGCTGCAGCTCGGCCGGAGGAACTGAGATGCGCCTGCTCGCTGCTGCTGATGGTGCCGTTGGCGACGGTCGCCTGCTCGGGTGCCGAGCGGCTGTCGCGCCTGGGCGACGCGCCGCAGACTGGCGGGCGTCACCGACCCGACGCAGGACCCGCGCTGGCGGCCGGTGACATGCCGATGCCGAACCCGCAGGACCCGCCGCTGGCGAACAATTCCTGTGGCGGCCGGGCAGCCGCACCTTCCTGCGCGACCAGCGCGCCGCGACGGTGGGCGACATCGTCACCGTGCTGGTCAAGATCGCCGACGAGGCGCGAATTGCAGAACCGCACCATCCGCGTCGCGCGACAACAGCGAGGGGATGGGCATTCCGCAGATGCTCGGCCTGCAGTCATCCTATGCCGCGGCTGTTCCCCGCCGGCATCGACCCGTCCCGCCTGGTGGAGGCGAGTTCCACCAGCGGCGTGAACGGCACCGGCCAGATCCGCCGCAACGAGACGGTGACGCTGCGCGTCGCGGCGACGGTGTCGCAGGTGCTGCCGAACGGGAACCTGGTGGTGACCGGACGCCAGCAGGTGCGGCGTGAACAGCGAATTGCGCGACCTGACGGTGGGCGGGGTGATCCGGCCGCAGGACATCGCATCGGACAATACCGTGCAGCATGACCGGTTGGCCGAGGCGCGGATCACCTATGGCGGGCGCGGCACGCTGAGCGACGTGCAGCGGCCGCGGACCGGGCAGGAATTGCTGGATATCATCCTGCCGTTCTGAACGCGGCGGCGGCGTTCGCGGGCGTCGAGTGCGGGGAACAGGCGCCGCCGTCACTACGACGGTGGCGCGGCGTCGCCCGCAACAGCGCTGGTGCGCGTCGCCGACGACGACAAAGGGCAGCGTCTGTCTGCGGCAATGAGGGCCGGCGTCGCCTGCGACCACAAACGCGTGCCTGCCGACGACGACGATGTCGCGCATTGTCTTCCGCCAGGGCCGGCCCGCGCAGCCTGCCAGACACTGCCTCCAGATCGCCTGCCACAGCAGCGCCGGGCTTGCGTGCAACAACATCACCGGGCGTGCTGGCAACAACACTACCCCGCGTCTCCTGCCACAAAGCGCCAGCCTTGCACGCAACACCATCGCCGGGCTCGCCTGCAACAACACTACCCCGCATCGCCCTGCGACAACAGCGCCGGGTTTGCGTGCAACACGCATCGCCGCAATCGATGGCAACGACACCAGCCCGCCGCGTCGACGCGCCGCGCCCGCTCAGTTTCACCGCCGCAGGTTGACCTTGGCCAGGTCGATCAGTTCGTGGGCGCGCCCATCCATCACCGCCTTGATCATGAACAGGCCGAAGTCGCGCACATTGCCGAAGCTGGTCTTCGGTGGCAGCACCAATTCCTGCCGCGCGCTGACCACATCGACCAGAGCCGGCCCGTCATGGGCGAAGGCCTCGGCAAGACCGGCGCGCAGGTCCTGCGGCCGTTCGACGCGGATGCCCTTGACGCCCATCGCCTGGGCCATCGCCGCGAAGTCGGGGTTGTCCAGTCGCGACGCCGGTGTCGAGGAAGCCGCCGGCCTTCATCTCCAGCTCGACGAAGCCCAGCGTGCCGTTGTTGAGCACCACGACCTTCACCGGCAGGCCCATCTGCGTGAGCGTGATGAAGTCGCCCATCATCATGGTGAAGCCGCCATCGCCGGACATCGAGATGACCTGGCGGCCCGGGCATGCCGACTGGGCGCCGATGGCCTGCAGCATCGCGTTGGCCATCGAGCCGTGGTTGAACGAGCCGAGCAGCCGGCGCTTGCCGTTCATCTTCAGGTAGCGCGCCGCCCAGACCGTCGGCGTGCCGACATCGCAGGTGAAGACAGCATCATCGGCGGCAAGTTCGCTGACCAGGCGCGAGACGTATTGCGGATGGATCACGCCGCTGTCCGGGCCGCTTTCGGCCAGCGCATCGAGATCCTTGCCGCGACTTGCCGTAGTGCGCGACGGCGTCGTCGAGATGCGTGCGGTCGGCCTTGTCCGCGAGGGCGGGCAGCAGCGGCGCGCAGCGTCGCGCCGACATCGCCCAGCAGCCCGAGCGTCAGCGGGCAGCGATTGCCGAGCGCCTCGGGGCGGATGTCGACCTGCACGACCTGCGCGCCCTCGGGATAGAATTGCCGGTACGGGAAGCCGGTGCCCAGCATCACCAGCGTGTCGCATGCCTTCATCGCGCGCATAGCCGGAGGCGAAGCCGATGAAGCCGGTCATGCCGACATCGTAGGGGTTGTCGTACTCGACATGCTCCTTGCCGCGCAGCGCATGGACGATCGGCGCCTTGAGCCGCGCCGCCAGCGCCAGCACGTCGTCATGCGCGCCGGCGCAACCCGCGCCGCACAGCAGCGTGATCTTGCCGGAGCCGTTCAGCAGCGCGGCCAGCTTGGCCGATCTCCGCCTGCGGGCGGCACCACGGCGGGCGTGCCGGCGGCAACCCAGCGCGGCGCGGCTTCGCCTCGAGCGGCTGCAGCGCCACGTCGCCCGGGCATCACCACGACCGCGACACCCCTGCGGGCGACCGCGACGCGCATCGCGCGCTGCAGGATCTGGGGCAGCTGCTTCGGGTTGGACACCAGCTCGACATAGTGGCTGCATCCCTGGAACAGGATTTCGGGATGCGTCGCCTGGAAATAGTCGATGCCGATCTCGCTGCGACGGAATATGCGCGGCGATCGCCAGCACCGGCGCGCCGGCTGCGCTGGCAGTCGTACAGCCCGTTGATCAGGTGCAGGTTGCCCGGCCCGCAGCTGCCGGCGCAGACCGCCAGGCTGGCCGGTCAACTGCGCCTCGGCCCCGGCGGCGAAGGCGGCGGCTTCCTCATGGCGCACATGCACCCAGTCGATGCGGCCGCGCCGGCGCAGGCTGTCGGTGACGCCGTTGAGGCTGTCGCCGACCACGCCATAGATGCGGGAGACGCCGGCGTGCTCCAGCGTCTCGGCCAGGAAATCCGCGGCGGTCTCGGTCATCGGCGACTTCCTTCGGGTGGCTGCCTGGGTGACGATGCCGGCACCATAGCCAGGGCGCCGGCGGGCGGCGACGCCGCACCGATGGCCCGGCGGTCACTTCTCGGCGCCCCCTGCCCGGCCGGCGCGGCGGCGCGGTAGTCTGCCGCGGCATTGGTGCATCATCGACGCAAGGGCGGACGAACGGCAGATGTGCGGGCGGTATTTCCAGCAGCGATCCTCGGGCGACATGGCGCGGCACTTCAACGTGACAGGCGCCATCGCGAACCTGCCGCCTTCCTTCAACCGGGCGCCCACGCAGGACGGGCTGGTGCTGCGCCGGCATCCGGAAACCGCGGCGCGGCACCTCGATGCGCTGCGCTGGGGGCTGGTGCCGCGCTGGGCGAAGGACGCTTCAGGCGCCGCCCGCATGATCAACGCGCGCAGCGAAACGGTCGCCGACAAGCCGGCCTTCCGCGAGGCCTTCCGCAAGCGCCGCGCCATCGCTGTCGCCGACGGATTCTTCGAATGGCAGGCGCCGGCCACCGGCAAGGGCGCGAAGCAGCCCTTCGCGGTGGCGATGGCCGATGGCGCGCCGATGCCGCTTGCCGCGCTGTGGGAAGGCTGGCGCGCACCCGACGGCAGCATCCTGCGCAGCTTCACCATCCTGACCACCACGGCCACCACCGAACTGGCGCCGCTGCATGAACGGATGCCGGTGATCCTGCCGCCGGAGGCCTGGGATGCCTGGCTCGGCGATGCACCGGCCGACGAGGCCACGCTCCAGGCGATGCTGAAGCCTTACCCCCGGCAGGGCCTGGCGGTCTGGCCGGTCGGCGCGCGGGTCGGGCGGGTTGCCGAGGACGATGCCGGCCTCATTGAGCGCGACCCCCTGGCGATGCCGCCGCCGGGGCTGGACGATCCGCCGCCAAGGTTCGGCAGGCAGACGAAGATCAGGTGAAATCACCGGATCGGGCGAAGACGCTCGAACCAACAGTAGTCCAGCGCGATGTCCGGGAGCCGAATCGGACGGAAGCTGCTCGCCAACGCGCCGGGCGGCGGCTCAATCGTCGCGGTGGACGCGTTCCATGCGCTCGTGGCGTTCCTGCGCCTCGATGCTCATCGTCGCGATCGGGCGGGCCTCAAGCCGGCGCAGGCCGATCGGCTCGCCGCTTTCCTCACAGTAGCCGTAGGTGCCGGTCTCGATGCGGTCGATCGCCTGGTCGATCTTGCTGATCAGCTTGCGCGCCCGGTCGCGGGTGCGAAGTTCCAGCGCCCGGTCGGTCTCGACGCTGGCGCGGTCGGTGAGGTCCGGTTCGGCGATGCCGCCCTCGGACAGGGAGGAAAGCGTCTCGCCGGCCTCGCTCAGCAGGTCCTGCCGCCAGCTGCATCAGCTTCTGCCGGAAATACTCCAGCTGAAGCGGGTTCATGAATTCCTCGTCGTCCGAGGGGCGGTAGTCCGGCGGTAGGGTCACGAGCATCTCTATCCAATCCCCCGGGCCGAAAGGGCGCCCTGCTCCTGCCGGAGCGAGCACCCCCCCTCAATGCGGGCGGAACATAGACGCGGGCGCGTGGCGAAAGCCAAGAGGGGAGAAAGCGACAAATCCCTGAAACAGCGCGCTTTTCAGTCCGGTGACGCTCCGGTGTCCAGACCGTGGCGCGCAAGCTCCACCCTGGCGCGCAGGCGGATCGCCGCGAGCGCCGCCGCCAGCGCGGGATCGGCGGCTTCCTCGCCCGGCACGAGGTCGGCCAGCGCGCGCAGCCGCGCCGGGTCGATCGTGCCGCGCAGCAGGCCGAGCTGCAGGTCGCGCAGCGATCGCAGCAGGGCATCGCCCCGGCGACGGGCCCGGGCGTCGCGTTCCACCACCGGACCGGCTTCCTGCAGCGCGAGCAGCGCCGATCGCCTGCGCCGGGGCCGCGCCCTGGGCCGACGCCAGGCGCCGGCCGACGGCGTGCCCAGGCTGAAGCCGCCGCCGCCGCGCGCAGCCGCCGCCCCTTCCCCGCCGCCGCCCCGCCCGACACGCCACCAACGCCAACCATGGCCCTTCCCTTCCGCCTGGCCGGCAAGTCCCGGCCTCTCCCCGGCAATGCCTGCCGGTCGAATCCGCCCCCGCCGCTGGCATGCGCCTTGCGCTTTCCCGACCAGCGGCCCCGCGGACGTCTCGCGGGGTCCGATCCGGTCGAGGCACGCCATCCGTCGCGGCGCGCGGGAGACGCATCTTGGGCTGCAATGCTTACGCGAGAACGAAGAGGCTGCTGGCGGGGCTGGTCCTGGCCATCGGGCTTGTCGCGCCCGCCGCGGCCCAGGTGCGCATCAAGGACATCGCCGATGTCGAGGGCGTGCGCGACAACCAGCTGGTCGGCTACGGCCTCGTGGTCGGCCTGGACGGCACGGGCGACCGGCTGCGCACCTGCGCCCTTCACCCGGCAGTCGCTGGTCGGCATGCTGGAACGGCTCGGCGTGAACACGCGCGACAACGAACGCCAGCTCGAGACCAAGAACGTCGCCGCGGTCATGGTCACCGCCAAGCTGCCGCGCCTTCGCCCGGCCGGGCAGCCGCATCGACATCGCGGTCTCCGCGCTCGGCGATGCCACCAACCTCACGGGCGGCACGCTGCTGGTCACGCCGCTGCTCGGCGCGGACGGCGAGGTCTATGCCGTGGCCCAGGGGCCGATCGCCACCGGCGCCATCGCCGCCCGCGGCGCCGGCGCAGCGGTCACGCGCGGCGTGCCGACCGCCGGCGCGCATCGCCAACGGCGCCATCGTGGAGCGCGAGGTGCCCTTCCAGCCTCGCCGGCACGCGACCGCTGCGCCTGTCGCTGCGCAACCCGGACTTCACCACCGCGCGGCGCATCGCCGCCGCGATCAACGGCGCGCTGCGCGGCCCGGTCGCCACCGCCGACGGATCCGCGCACCGTCGGCGCTGGCGCTGGCCGGGCGCGAGCCGGTCGACTTCCTCGTCGCAGATCGAGCAGCTGCGCGTGCAGCCCGACCAGGTCGCCCGCGTCGTCATCGAGGAAGCCTCCGGCACCATCGTCATGGGCGCGAACGTGCGCGTCTCCACCGTGGCCATCGCCCAGGGCAACCTGACGATCCGCATCACCGAGACGCCGCAGGTCAGCCAGCCCAACGCCCTGTCGAACGGGCCAGACGGTGGTGACGCCGCGCACCAACATCGAGGTGGACGACCAGGCCGACCGCCGGATCGGCGTGCTCCGCGCGGCGTCACGCTGCAGGAGCTGGTGCGCGCGCTGAACGCCTCGGCGTCGGGCCGCGCGACATGATCCCCATCCTGCAGAGCGATCAAGGCCGCCGGCGCGCTGCAGGCCGAGCTGGAGATGCGCTGATGGACGCCCCCGCCGTCGCCATGTCCCGCCGGCGCCCCGCGCCCGTCCGCGCCGCACGCCGGCGATGCGCCGCGCCGCCCAGGCGCGGGACTTCGAGGCGCAGGCGCTGGCGCAGCTGCTCGCAACCGTCTTCGCCACCGTCGACACCGCCGCAATCCGCTTCAGCGGCGGCGCCGCGGAGGCGCAGTGGCGGCCGATGCTGCTCGACGCCATGGCCGCCGCCGCCGTGCGCGCCGGCCGCGGCATCGGCCTCGCCGAGTTCGTGCTGCGCGAGATGCAGCGCGTCCGCGGCGCCGAGACCGACACCCAAGACAGGAGAGACCACACCATGATGGATCGCCTGATCCTCGCCGGCCAGCGCCTGGCCGAGGCGCTGCGCGCCGAGAACGAGGCGCTCGCCAAGCTCGACCTGTCGCGCGCGGCGAGGCTTGGCGAGCAGCAAGATCGCCGCGTCGGACGCCTTCGCCGCCGCCTATCGCCGCCCAGGCCCAGCACGGCGCGGCGCCGGATGGGCCGGTGCGCCAGGCGGCGCGGTGCTGACGCGCGGCTGGAGGAACTGGGGCGGGAGAACCGGCGGCTGCTGGAACGCGCGGTCTCGCTGCAGTCGCGGGTGATCGAGACGATCGCCGGGGCGGCGCTGCAACGGCCAGGCGCCGCAAGGTTATGCGCGGGCCGGACAGCGGCCGTCGGGCGGCGCGGCGCAGGCGCCTGACCCTGTCGGCGCGCGTCTGGCGACCGCCCGTCCGAGCCGCGGGCGGAACCGCCCGCCCGTGCGCGCCGGGCGGTTCCGCCCCGGTGGCGAATGGTCGTAGAGCATGGCGCCGCCGGCCGGCTCCGGCCTCGCCGCGCGATGCCTGCCGGGCGGCGGCCGTCGCCGATCCGGCCCGGGCGAACAAGGCGCGGGACGCCCGGGCGATCCGCACGCCGGCGATGCACACGAAGGTATGCCCGCGTCCATGCACATCGTCTCGACCGCCTGGATCGACGCCACGCTCGAGGAATTCGAACTGTCGGTCGGGCTCAGCCTGCATGCCGCCCATGGCCGCGCCTCGGCCGCCGCGCCGCTGCGCGTATTCGTGCTCACCGGCTTCGACAAGATCACGCCGGCCTATGCCGCCCATCTCGCCGCCGGTCATGTGCTGGTCGAGGATGCCGGGCCGCTGCTCGCCCGCTGGTCGTCGCTGCTGCCGCATATCGGCGAGCGGGTGAACCGCTATGAGACGAAGTGCTTCCTGCGCTGGCCGATACTGCGCGAGGCGATGGGCGGCGACCCCTTCGTGCATATCGACCTCGACCTGTTCCTGCAGCCGCGGTTCGAGACGCTGCTCGCGGCGGTCGAGGGGCGCGGCGGCACGTCGGCAGCCCGTGCTTCGTCGTGGCGTCCGACCGCGACTGGCTCGATGCCTGGTGCGACGAGATCGTCGCGATGGACCGCGACCCGGACGCGACGCAGGCGCGGCTGCTTCCCATGGGCCCGGCCGGGCGCGGGCGGATCGGCAGCGACCAGCAATTGATGGGCGCGCTGATCCGGGCGCGGGCCATGACGCGCGGCACCCTCGCACCGTTGTTCGACGCCTATGCGACCTTCGACAATCCGCTGACGCCGCTGTTCCGCGGCGCGGTGCCGCCGATCCTCGCGACCCGCCGCGACGGCATCGATCATTTCGGCGACCAGCCCGTGCTGTACTGGCACATGCAGAACAATTTCGCGCAGTTCGCCGGCCATTTCCTGATGGTCGAACGGGTCCTGCGCGACAATCCCGGCGCCGCCGTGCCGCGCCTGCAGAACCCCGTCGCCAGCCGCCCGCCGACCGCCGAGACCATCGCCTTCCGGGCGCTGCGCGGCGCCATCCAAGCGCGAGCACCGCCGCCAGGTCGCAGCCGGGGCGCTGACGCTCGAGCGCATCCTCGGGATGGAAGCGCGCAGCCCGACCGACTTCCTCGCCCGCGGCATCGCGACGCGCCATTTCGTGCTGCGCGGCGAGGGCCGGGCGATGTTCAGCGCCGAGCGATGGTGGGAACCCGGCATCTTCGCGTGAGGCCCGCCGCGCGGGCTTGCCGGTGCGCGCCGCCCGGCGCAGGTTGCCGGCGTGATCAATCTCCTGCGCCGACATGCCAGCCTGATGGTGATCGCCACCATCGGGGCCACAGCCGCGGCCGCGCTGTGGCGGCGCGACGGTGGCCCCGCCGTGGGCCATGCCCTCTATCACGCGTGGGAACTGTTCCTGTTCATCGCGCCCTCGTTGCTGGCGGGCCTGCTGCTGGCCGCCGCCCTGCGCCAGTTGATGGCGCCGGGCGCGCTGGGGCGCTGGATGGGCGCCGAAAGCGGCTGGTTCGGCCTGATGGTCGCGACGGTCGCCGGCGGGCTGACGCCCGGCGGGCCGATGGCGGCCTTCCCCCTGGTGCTGGTGCTGGGCGCCGCCGGGGCCGACCGGGGCGCGCTGGTGGCCTACATCCTCGGCTGGTCGCTGAACGGCTTCCAGAAGCTGCTGGTCTACGAGGTGCCGCTGCTGGGGCCGGAATTCGCGCTGATGCGGACGCTGATCACCCTGCCCATGCCGATCCTGGCCGGCTGGATCGCGCGCAAGCTGCCGATCGCGTGGGAGCCGCCGAAGTGACCCTCGGCCAGATTTTCCTGTGGCTGGTGGCGCTGGTCGCCCTGGGCTTCTGCCTGCGCCGGGGCCGGGCACGCTGCGCCGGGTGGCCGGCGACACCGGCCAGAGCCTGGTGAAGATCCTGCCGCTGTTCGCCGTGGCGCTGCCGATGGCGGCCTTCCTCGCGGAGCTGATGCCGGCCGATGCGGCGGTCACCTGGATCGGGCCTGATTCCGGGCCGGTCGGCGTCGTCATCGCCTCGGTGGCCGGCGGCTTCATGCCCGGCGGACCCTTCGTGACCTTTCCCCTGGTGCTCGCCTTCGCCAAGGCCGGGGCCGGCGTGCCGCAGATGACCGCGCTGATCACCGGCTGGTCGATCTTCGCCGTGCACCGGATCATCAGCTGGGAATATCCGCTGCTCGGCTGGCGATTCGTGGTGATGCGCATGATCGCCGCGCTGCCGCTGCCGATCATCGCCGGGCTGCTCGCCGAACTGGTGACCGAGTTGATGCCCATCGGCATCGGCACGCCCTGACGCTGGCGCCCTGCGCGGGCTTCGGGCATGAGGCACAGCGCATGGACGGTTGCCCCCCCGACGACCCCGACTGGGCCGCATTGCTGGCCGCCCGCGATGGCGGGCCGGTCGGCGGCGCGCTCGCCCCCCTGTTCGCCCGCTGCTGGCAGCGCCCACCGCGCCGGATGGCTGCCGGGTGGTCGGAAGGCTGGCGCAGACGCTCGACGGACGCATCGCCACCGCCTCCGGTTCCAGCCAATGGATCGGCGGGCCGGGCGACATCCTGCACACCCACCGGCTGCGCGCGCTGTGCCATGCCGTCGTGGTCGGCGCCGGCACCGTCCGCCACGACGACCCGCGCCTGACGACCCGCGAGGCGCCGGGCCCCCACCCGGTGCGCGTGGTGATCGACACCGACCGGCGGCTGGCCGGCGAATACGGGCTGTTCCGCGACGGCCCGCCGACGCTGCTCGCCTGCGCGGCGGATGCGCCGGGCGGCGACCGGCTCGGCAGCGCCGAGGTGTTGCGCCTGCCGCGCCAGCGCCGGCGGCGGCATCGACCCGGCCGCCCTGCTGCGAAGCCTGGCCGCACGCGGCCTGACGCGCGATTTTCGTCGAGGGCGGCGGGGTGACGGTGTCGCGCTTCCTCGCGGCCGGCTGCCTCGACCGGCTGCATGTGACCGTCGCGCCGGTGCTGCTGGGCTCGGGCATCCCGGCCTTCACCCTGCCGGAAGTGCCGCGCATCGCCGATGGGCTGCGCTTCACCTGGCATGTCCATGCCATCCCCCCCGACATCCTGCTCGACATCCCGGTCGACCGGGCGCGGCCGGGGGCGGGCGAATGATCGCGCGCGCCCTGTGGACGGTCGGGCCTGGCCGCTGCGAAATCCGCGAGGAGGTCCTGCCGCCGCGTGCCGCCGACCAGCTGCTGGTGCGCAGCCTCACGAGCGGCATCTCGCGCGGCACCGAACGCCTGGTGCTGGCCGGGCGCGTGCCGCCCAGCCAGTACGCCGCCATGCGCTGCCCCTTGCAGGCCGGCGACTTCCCGTTCCCGGTCAAATACGGCTACAGCGCCGTGGGTGTGGTCGAACAAGGGCCCGACGCGCTGCGCGGCCGCCGGGTGTTCTGCCTGCACCCGCACCAGGACCGTTTCCTCGCCCCCGCATTCCTGTGCTGCCCGGTGCCCGACGACGTGCCGGATGCGCGCGCGGTGCTCGCCGCCAACATGGAAACCGCGGTGAACATCCTGTGGGACGCACGCCCGCTGGCCGGCGAGCGCGCGCTGGTGATCGGTGCCGGGGTCGTCGGGTTGCTCGCCGCCAGCCTGCTCGCGCGCATGCCGGGCATGGACGTCGCGGTCTGCGACATCGACCCGCGCCGGCGGGCGGTGGCCGAAGCCCTCGGCACCCGGTTCTGCGGCCCCGACGACGCCCCCGGCGAGCGCGACCTGGTCATCCATGCCAGCGCCAACCCGGCGGGACTCCGCCGCGCGCTGGAACTCTGCGCCTTCGAGGCGCGCATCGTCGAAGCGTCCTGGTACGGCACCAGCGAAGCGACGCTGCCACTGGGCGAGGCATTCCACGCCAAGCGCCTGCAGATCGTCTCGACCCAGGTCGGCGCCGTCTCCCCGGCGATGCGCGGACGACGCAGCCATGCCGAGCGCATGGCGCTGGCCCTGTCCCTGCTGGCCGACCAGCGACTCGACGCGCTGCTGGCGACGCCAACCCCCTTCGCATCGCTGGCCGAGACCCTGCCGGGGTTGCTGGAAACCGCGGCGGGGGCGGATGCGCCGCTGTGCCCGGTGGTGGCCTACGACTGACGGCGGGGCGGCGGAGCCCGCTTTGCCCCCTCCGGGCCTCCCCCACCAAAGTCCCGGGGCCTTTGGAAACCGTCACCGGGATGTCGGGGGCCAGGCAGCAGGCCGGTTCCGCAGGGTCGAGCAATCATGGCTTGGGCGGCTGGAGTATGCACGTCCGTGGGGTCCCATCGCAGCGCGAAAGCAGGGCATGACGGCACGCTCGCCTGTCCGGGGCACCCACCACCGACGATCGACGGCAACCGTCAGCAATCCCTGGCGTTCAAGCGATAACCCGGGCCGCGACATGTCGTTCGCCCGCGCTTGAACTCAGGAGTAGGCCGGATGCCTGACAACGCCGACAAGCAATTGCCCCCCGACGCGCGCAACGAGACGACGCAGGTACGGCAGGCCAAGACGCTGGGCGTGATGCGCTGGGTGCTCGTCATCTCGCTGGTCAGCGTCGTGGCAGCCCTGATCATCGCCTACGCGGTCATGCCCCTGCCATGAGAGCGCCCCGTGACGGGAGACGGAGGCGCGGCTAAACAGGCTCCATGTTCAGCCTGACCGTCGTCGACCACGTCATGATCGCCCATTCCTTCCGCGGGGAGGAATTCGGGCCGGCCCAACGCCTGCACGGCGCCACGATGGTGGTGGAGGCGGAATTCCGCGCGCCGAAACTCGACCATCTGAACCTGCTGGTGGACATCGCCGCCGCCAAGGTCGAACTCCGCCGCATCCTGGACGGCTTCGACTACCGCAACCTCGACGCCGAGCCGCAATTCGCCGGGCAGAACACCACCACCGAATTCCTCTGCGCGCACATCCACCGGCTGCTGTCGGCGGCACTCGCCGACGGTCGCCTGGGCGATGGCGGGCGCGCCGTGACGGGGCTGAAGGTCCTGCTGAAGGAAAGCCACGTCGCCTGGGCCGCCTTCGAGGGGGCACCGTCGGCGTGAGCCTGCACCTGCTGGTGCCTGGGCCCTTCGACGCGGTTTCTGGCGGCTACATCTATGACCGCCGCATCGTCGAAGGCCTGCGCGCCCTGGGCGAAACCGTCGAGGTGGTGGAACTGCCCGGCAGCCATCCCTCCCCGGATGAGGCGGCGACCGAAGGCGCCCGCGCCGCGCTCCATGCGGTGCCGGCCGATGCGCGCATCGTCATCGACGGGCTCGGCCTGCCGGCCTTCCTGCCGCTGGCCCAGGAACTGGCCGAACGCCGCGCGGTCGCGCTGATCCACCACCCGACCGCGCTGGAACACGGCTTCAGCGAAGCCGCCCGCACCGTGCTCAAGGCCAAGGAACGCGCGCTGTTCGGCGCGGTGGCGCGGGTCATCTGCACATCGCCGCTGACGGCGCGGCGCCTGCCGGAGGAATTCGGCATCGATGCCGCGCAGGATCGGCGTGGTCGAGCCCGGCACCGAGGAAGCCTCGCGGGCCGCGGGTTCCGGCGGGCCGGGATGCGCCATCCTGTCGGTCGGCACGCTGGTGCCGCGCAAGGGCCATGACGTGCTGCTGCGCGCGCTCGGCCGGCTGACGGACCTCGAATGGAGCCTGACCATCGTCGGCGACGACCGGCGCGACCCGACCCATGCCCAGGGCCTGTTGGCGCTGGCCGAGGAACTCGGCATCGCCGCCCGCGTCACCTTCGCCGGCGAAGTGACCGGGGATGCGCTGGAGGCGCTGTACCACCACGCCGACCTGTTCGCGCTGGCGACCAGGTGGGAGGGCTATGGCATGGCGGCGGCCGAGGCGATGGCGCGCGGCCTGCCGCTGGCCATCACCGCCGGCGGCGCGATCGCCGAGGTCGTCCCGGCCGGGCTCGGCCATCGTCTCCCCGGTCGACGACCACCTGTCGCTGTCAAAGGGCATGCGCCGGGCGATCTTCGATGCCAGCCTGCGGGCCGAGATGGCCGAAATCGCCTGGACCGGTGGCCAGGCCCTGCCGCGCTGGCCAGGCCGCGCCGAGGCGTTTCGCGCCGAGATGGCCAAGGCGGTCGGCTGATGTCGGAAGGGTTCGACGGCGACTGGCTCGATCTGCGCGAACCCTATGACGCGGCCGCCCGCGACATCGACCTCGCCTTCCGGCTGGCCGAGGCCCTGCCGGCGCGCCCGCGGCTGCTCGACCTCGGCTCGGGCACCGGCAGCCTGATCCGCTGGCTCGCGCATTTCATCGATCGCGCGCAGGGCTGGACCATGGTCGATGCCGACGCCGAGCTGATGTCGCGCGCCTTCGACACCATCGCCGAGCGTGCCGAGGCGGTGGGCGTCGCGGCGACCTTCCCGGGCAAGAAGACGCTGCTCGTGCATGCCCCGCGCGGGGCATGGCGCATCGAGGGACTGCTCGCGGACCTCGCCCTCGCACCCGACATGCTGCCGCTCGACAAGGTGGATGCGGTGGTCAGCACGGCGCTGTGCGACCTGGTGTCGCGGCCCTGGGTGGAGCGCATGGCGGCGGCCTGCGCGGCGCGGCGCCTGCCCTTCTACGCCGCGCTGAACGTGACGGGGCGCGAGCGGTTCTGGCCGCCCCACCGCGCCGATGCGCTGGTGATGCGCGGGTTCCGCCGCGACCAGCGGCGCGACAAGGGATTCGGTGGCGTGGCGCTCGGCACTTCCGCCCCGGCGGTGATGGCGGCGGCCTTCGCGGCGCATGGCTACACCGTGCATCGCGCCTCATCCGACTGGGTGATCGACCGCCGCGCACGGTTGTTCACGCAGGAGATCGCCACGGGCCATGCCGCCGCCGCGCTGCCGTGGGAACGGCGCGCGACGCCGGCGATCGCCGACTGGGTCGAGACGCGCCGTGCCCAGGCGGCCGATGGGCTGCTGGCGGTGCGCATCGGGCATCAGGATCTGCTCGCGCTGCCACCGCGCTGACGTCTGATTGAGGCTCCGGCACTTCACGCGCCCCACGGCATCTGTTTTTCACCCCCCCCCGCGTCGGGCGCTGACCGCCGGCCTGGACCTCCTTCGCGCCCTCGGCTTGCGTCGCCGCCTCGTGCCGTTGGCGTGATTTCCCGGGGGTGCGGGAAGGTGCCGGGTCTTCGACCAGCCATGCGCCTTGCCGGGGCGCGGGGCATCGGCAAGTCTCGCCACCGGGAGAGGACAACGCCATGACCGATGCCACGCCGCCGATCGCCGTCGTCGCCGCCGAGGTGCCGCCGCGCGCCCGCGCGTCGAATTATCCCGCCGACCTGGTCGACAAGATCGGCGGGCGGCAGAAGACGATCCTGGGCGAGCTTTTCGGCTTGCGGAATTTCGGCGTGAACCTGACCAGGCTGCCGCCGGGCTCGGCCTCCGCGCTGCGCCACGCGCATGAAAAGCAGGATGAGTTCGTCTACATCCTCGAAGGCGACTGCATCCTGGTGACCGATGCCGGGGAAACCCCGCTCGGCGCCGGCATGTGCGCCGGCTTCCGCGCCGCGACCGGCGATGCGCACCACCTGGTCAATCGCGGCTGCCGCCGATTGCGTGTATCTCGAGATCGGCGACCGCACGCCCTTCGAGTGCGTGGACTATCCCGACGACGACCTGATGGTCCGCCCCGGCGCGGACGGCAAAAGCGTGTATTTCCGCAAGGACGGCACGCCCATTTTCTGAAGGAGGGCGCGTCATGCCCCTGTTGCTCGGCTGCATAGCCGATGATTTCACCGGTGCGACGGACCTCGCCAACACGCTGGTCAAGGGCGGCATGTCGGCCGTGCAGGTGATCGGCGTGCCCGAAGGGCCCATTGCCCGAGGCCGATGCCGTCATCATCGCGCTGAAGACCCGCACCGCGCCGGTCGCCGAGGCGGTCGGGCAGTCGCTCGCCGCCTGCGACGCGCTGACGGCGCCGGGCGCGAAGCAGTTGTTCTGGAAGTACTGCTCGACCTTCGACAGCACCGACCAGGGCAATATCGGCCCGGTCGGCGATGCGCTGCTGAAGCGGCTCGGTTCCGGCTTCGCCATCGCCTGCCCGGCCTTCCCGACCAACGGGCGGACCATCTATCTGGGCCACCTGTTCGTCGGCGGCGCGCTGCTGAACGAGAGCGGGATGGAGAACCACCCCTCACCCCGATGACCGACGCCAATCTGGTGCGCGTGTTGTCGCGCCAGGCCGAGGGCGGCGTCGGGCTCGTGCCGTTCGACACCGTGGAACAGGGCGCCGCGGCGATCCGCCAGGCGATGACGCGGCTGACGAAGCGGGCCGGCGCTGGGCGATCGTCGATGCCGTCACGGACGAGCACCTGCTGGCGATCGGCGAGGCGGTCGCCCCGCATGCGCTGGTGACCGGCGGGTCGGGCGTGGCGATGGGGCTGCCGGAGAATTTCCGCCGCGCCGGGCTGCTGCCGGACGCGGCCGACGCCGATGTGCTGCCGCCGATGCAGGGCTTCTCGGCGGTGGTCGCCGGCTCGTGCTCGCGCGCGACGCTGGGGCAGATCGGCCTGGCGCGCGACCATGTGCCGGTGCTGGAACTGGACGCGCTCGCCACGCCCGATGCGGCGGCGATGGCGGCCGCAGGCGCTGGCCTGGGTCGATGGCAAGCTGCAGGCGTCGCGCCCGGTGGTGATCGCCGCCTCCGCGACGCCGGACAAGGTCGCGGCCCTGCAGGCGAAGCTCGGCCGCGACGCCGCCGGCGCGCTGGTGGAGGACGCGGTCGCGACCATCGCGGCGGGGCTGGTGAGCGCGGCGTCGGGCGGATGGTGGTGGCCGGCGGCGAGACCTCGGGCGCGGTGGTGCACGCGGCTCGGCGTGACGTCGCTGCGCATCGGGCCGGAGATCGACCCCGGCGTGCCCTGGACCTACGCCAACCCGACCGGGGCTGCACCTCGCGCTGAAGAGCGGGCAATTTCGGCGCGCGCGACTTCTTCCTCAAGGCGTTCACGCCATGGATGAGGCGGCATGATCCGCGACCAGCTGCGCGATGCTCGGCGCCTCGCTGTTCCACCGCGGCTATTCGGTGGGCACGGCGGGCAACATCTCGCGTGCGCCTGCCGGATGGCTACCTGATGACGCCGACCAATTCCTGCCTCGGCCGGCTCGACCCCGCGCGGATCAGCAAGCTCGCGCCGACTGGTCGCATGTCGGCGGCGACAAGCCGTCGAAGGAAGTCTTCATGCATCGCGCGGTGCTGACGGCGCGGCCGGATGCCGGCGCGGTGGTGCACCTGCATTCGACCTATGCGACCGCCATCGGCTGCCTCGCCGAACCGGGCGAGACGGCGCCGATCCCGCCGCTGACGCCATATTTCGTCATGCGCGTCGGGCGCTCGCTGCCGGTGATCCGGTATTACCGCCCCGGCGACGGCGCGATGGAAGGCGGCATCCACGAGGCGGCGAAGACCGCCAAGGCCGTGCTGCTCGCCAATCACGGCCCGGTGGTCAGCGGCAGGACGCTGGCGCGACGCCGTCGCCGCCGCCGAGGAGCTGGAGGAATCGGCCCGGCTCGCGCTGCTGCTGCGCGGCGCGGGCGCGCGGACGCTGACGCCGGCGCAGGTGGACGACCTGCTGGCCACCTTCGGCTGATGTGGATCATGGTCGCCGGGCCGTATCAGCTGCGGCGGCGGCGACGAGGCGTCACCCGCGCGGCGCGGCTGGCGGCGCATGAACCGCGCCGCGCTCGCGCTGTTCCGCCTGGGCCACGTGCCGGTGATCGGCGTGAACATGGCGCTGCCGGTCATCGCCGCCGCCGAGGGCGACGCCTTCGACGAGGTGATGATGCCGCTCTCGCTGGCTCTCGCCGAACGTTGCGACGCGGTGCTGCGCATCGGCGGGCCGAGCGCCGGCGCGGATGCCGAACTCGACGCGCTTCATCGCCGCCGGCAAGCCGGTGTTCCGCGCCATCGAGGATGTCCCGCCATGCCGCTGACCCTCGCCCTCGTCGCGCATGACCGGATGAAGCCCGCATTGGCCGCCTGGGTCACGCGCCATGCCGCCGAACTCGCCCCGCATGCGCTGGTCTGCACGGCGACCACCGGCGGCACCATCCGCCAGCAATCGCCCGACCTGCCGATCCGCCTGGTGAAGTCGGGCCCGCTCGGTGGCGACCAGCAGATCGGCGGCATGATCGCCGAGGGCGAGATCCACGCGCTGATCTTCTTCCCCGACCCGCTGGCGCCGCAGGCGCACGACGTCGACGTGAAGGCGCTGCTGCGCATCGCGCTGGTCTATGACATCCCGGCGGCATTCAGCCCGGCGACGGCGGACCTGCTGGTGGCGGGCGGGCTGCTGACGCCGCGCTGAACGCGCGGGCCGCCGTTCGGCCGCCTGCGCGGCCCGGCGCCGGTTCGACGACCACGCATTCGACAAGGTCATTCGGGATTTCGTGGCAGCGGAGGACCGGCTCGGGCGGCGGCGGCGGCGCGGCACATCCCGCCAGGGAGGCGAGACGGCCACCGGCAGCAACGCGCCAGGCCTCACGGCCGAGGCAGCCCCGCGCGACCAGGCGTGGCACGCGGCCCCGGTCCGCTGCCGCCGATGCGTCATGGCGCGGCCTGCTCATCCACATCCGACCAGCCGGCCCGCGTCACGGCGGGTTCCAGGCTCAGCCGGCCGACGATCGCTTCCAGCGTCTCCTCGGCCGCGCCACGGGCGACCACGCGCGCGGTCAGCTCGACCCGTGGCGCGCCGCCCTCCGGGCAGGGCAGGTCCTCGCTGTCGAGACGCAGCAGGCGCGCCCCGCTCGTCGCGATCTGCTTGACCAGCAGCAGGCGCAGCGCGGCCTCGACCGCCGCCGCGCCGGTCGCGCTGATGCGGAAGCGGCGTTCCACCTCGTCCCCCGCCTGGGGGGCAAGGTCGATCGCCGCGACCAGCGGGCGGACAAGGATGTTCACCACCACGATCAACCCGGCCACCAGCGCCGCGAGGCCGAGCAGCCCCGCGCCGCAGGCCACGCCCACCGCGGCCGAACACCACAGCGTCGCGGCGGTGTTCAGCCCCTTGATGGTCAGCCCCTCGCGCATGATCGCCCCGGCGCCGAGGAAGCCGATGCCGGAGACGACCTGCGCCGCCATGCGCGACGGGCTCGCCTCGCCCGCCATGGAAAAGCCGACCAGCGCGAAGGCCGCGGCCCCGAGGGCGACCAGCGCATTGGTGCGCAGCCCGGCGGCGCGCTGGCGGTACTGCCGTTCGATGCCGATCGCGCCGCCCAGCAGCAGGGCGACGAACAGGCGCAGCGCGGCGATCCTCGACCATCATCGGCAGGTCGCCCTCAGGGCAGCATCTTGCCGGGGTTCATCAACCCCGCGGGTCGAGCGCCGCCTTGACCGCGCGCATCAGCTCGAGCGCCACCGGCGTCCTTGTGCGTCGCCATGGCGTGTCGCTTCGACTGGCCGATGCCGTGCTCGGCCGAGAACGACCCGCCGAGATCGACGGCGATGGCGTTGACCACCTCCTCGCGTCCTGCCGGCGCGGGCGCACCAGGCTCGCGGTCCATGTGCCGCGCGGCGCCTCCAGGCTGACATGGATGTTGCCGTCCCCGGCGTGGCCGATGGCGATCAGCCGGCCTTCCGGCCAGCGCTCGGCCAGCGCCGCCTGCACCCGGGCGCAGAAGTGCCGGCACCGCCGAGACCGGCACCGACGGTGTCGGTGTTGACGCGCGGGCGCCTCGCGCCGGCGCGCAATCGGGCTAGTCCTCGCGGATGCGCCAGATCGTCGCGCGCTGCGCCTCGTTGTCCGCGAGCGCGGCGTCGATGCACCTCGCCGGCCTCCGGCGCCGGCGGCCGAGCGTGTCCTCCAGCATCTCCCGCAGCGGCACCGACGGGTGCGCCGCGGCGAGTTCCACCATGACGTACCAGGGGCTGCCGACGCGGCAGCGGAATGCGCAGGCCGACGCCGTTGCTTCGCCGACGATGTCCATGCAGACGCCGATGCATGAGTTCGAAGGCGATCACATCCGCGCCGCTTTCCATCACGCGCGAGAACAGCGACAGCGCGGCGTCCGGCGACGGCACCGCGACGAAGGCGGTCTCGACGCGCTTGAGCGCCGGCACCAGGCGCAGGGCGGCGGCGGTGATGATGCCGAGCGTGCCCTTCCCCGCCGAGGAACAGGTGGCGCAGCGCGTAGCCGGTATTGTCCTTGCGCACGCGCCGCAGGTCGTTCAGCACGCGGCCATCGGGCAGCACGACCTCCAGGCCCAGCACCAGGTCCCGCGCATTGCCCCAGCGCAGGGTGCGGATGCCGCCGGCATTGGTGGACAGCACGCCGCCGATCATCGCCGTGCCCTGCGCGCCCCACGAGAGCGGGAACAGCCGGTCCACCCCTGCGGCGGCCTGCTGCACGTTCTGGATGATGCAGCCGGCCTCGGCGACCAGGGAGAAGTCGCGCGCATCGACATCGCGGATGCGGTTCATGCGTTCGAGGCTGAGCACCACCGAGGCGGCCCGTTGGCCGGCACCACCGCGCCGCCGCACAGCCCGGTGCGCCCGCCGGCCGGCACCACGCGCGAGGCCGGCGGCGGCGCAGGCGCGCAGGGTCGTGGCGACTTCCTCGGTGCTGCCGGGGCGCAGCACGGCGGCCGGGGTGCCGTGCCAGGTGCCGCGCCAATCCACCGCATAGGGGGCGATGTCCTCCGGCTCGGTCAGGCAGTTGCGCGGGCCGAGCGTTGCGGCCAGGTGGTCGAGCGTTTCCATGGCCGTGATCCTGCGCCCGCGGCGGCGGCGGTCAAGCCGGCAGGTAGCCGAGCAGGTCGTCCGCGCGCATCACCTCGCAATAGATGCGGTTGAGGATCTCGATCTCGCGCGTGTGGAGTCCATCGTCCCGGCCGCGCAGGCATCCTCGAGCAGGATGACATCGAAGGATTCATCGGCCAGCGAGCGTACGGTCGACGACACGCACTGGTCGGTGAAGATGCCGGTGCAGACCACATGGGTGATGCCCATGTTGTGCAGCACCAGCCGCAGATTGGTGCCGGTCAGCGCGGAATCGGTCGTCTTGGTCACCACGACTTCGCCGGGCAACGGGCGCGAGTTCCGGCACGATCTGCGAGGCCTCGGCATCCTTCGGCAGGAACAGGTTGTTCCAGCCGGGCTTCTTCTGGCTCAGCGAACGGTCGGCGCCATCCGCGGTCAGGCAGGCGATGCGCGCGAACACCACCGGGTTGCCATCGGCACGGAAACGCTCGACCAGCCGCGCGATGGTCGGGATCACGGTGCCATGCATGCGTTCATGGAACGGCGCCCAGCCGGCGATGCGCGCCTGTTCGGCCGGCGGCAGCCCGGCCGGGTCGGCCTTGACCAGGTAGGTGTTCTGCACGTCGATCACCAGCAGCGCGACGCGGCCCTTCGCCAGGGCCGGGTCCTCGGCGGCAGGTGCGCCGACGTAGTAGAAGGACCGCCAGTCGGTCTTCCAGCCGGCCATCAGGCTTCTCGGGATACATCGCGGCGATCGCCTCGGCGGTCGCGGCGATGCGGCCGCGTTCGGTGATCAGCCCGGTGACCAGCCGCGCCGGCGTCACGTCGAAGGCCGGGTTGGCCGCCGGGCTGCCGCTCGGCGACGACGCGGATCGTCTCGATCCGCGCCGTCCGCGGTGCGGCCGGTCAGGTCGGTCACCTCGGCCTGCGCGCGTTCCTCGATCGGGATCTCCGCGACGCCGTCGCGCCACGCGCATGTCGACGTCGAATGCGGCAGCGCCACCCAGAACGGCACGCCGTTGTCGCGCGCCGCCAGCGCCTTGAGATAGGTGCCGATCTTGTTCGCCACATCGCCGGTGCGGGTCACGCGGTCGGTGCCGACGATGACGATGTCGACCTCGCCATGCTGCATCAGGTGCCCGCCGGCATTGTCGGCGATGACGGTGTGCGGCACGCCGTGCGCGCCGAGTTCGAAGGCGGTCAGCGCCGCGCCCTGGTTGCGCGGCCGCGTCTCGTCCACCCAGACATGCATCGGCAGCCCGGCATCATGCGCCATGGTAGATCGGCGCCAGCGCGGTGCCCCAGTCGACGCGTGGCCAGCCAGCCGGCATTGCAATGCGTCAGCACGTTGACCGGCTGCCGTTCGGCTTGCGCGCCGCGATCTCCTGCAGCAGCGGCAGGCCGTTCCGGCCGATCGCCTCGCAGGTCGTCGACGTCGTCGTCGGCGATCGCCGCGGCCTCGGCATAGGCGGCGGCGGCGCGCTCCCCGGGCGGCAGGTTGCGCAGCGCGCGCGCGCATGCGCTCGAGCGCCCAGCGCAGGTTGATCGCGGTCGGCCGGGTCGCGCCCAGCATCGCGCACACGCGGCTCCAGTGCGCGGTCGAGGATCGCGCGCGCAGCGCCAGCGCCACGCCATAGGCCGGCGACGGCGCCGATCAGCGGCGCGCCGCGCGTCTGCATGGAGCGGATGGCGTGCGGCGACCTGGTCCTCGTCGGTCAGGCGCAGCGATGTCGAGCTGCCAGGGCAGCTTGGTCTGGTCGAGGATGCGGACGGACCAGCCATCGTCGGCATCCACCGCGACGCTGCGATACAGGATGCCGTCGATCTTCATGCGCGCTGCCCTGGTCGCCTTCATGGGACTGCGCTGCGTCGGGTGCCGTACCGGCCGCCGGATGCACGTTCCTGCCCCGAATCCGTCGCCGATGGCGCACGGGCGCGAATCGGCATGCGCCGATGCCCCGACGCGATGCGGCGCCATAGATCCGCTGATGCAGCGCGCAGACCAGGGTGAACAGCCGCCGCGCCGTCTCGAAATCGACCTCGACCCGGCCCTTCAGCCGCTGCTGCAGCAGTGTCGGCGCCTTCGTTGTGCAGGCCGCGGCGGCCCATGTCGATGGCCTGGATGCGCGCCTCGGGCCGCCTTCGGCGACCGCCTGCTCATGGCCTCGACCACCATGTGGTAGTCCTTGATCAGCCGGCGGAACGGGCCGAGCGCCAGCGCCAGCACATGCAGCGGCCGGTTGTCGACGTCGCGGATGTCGAGCACCAGCCGCCCTTCGCGCACCGAGACCGCCAGCGCAAGGGGCCGGGCGGCAGGTCCGGCGGGTCGAAGCGGTTGCCGGCGAGCAGGTCGGCGATCGCCTGCGCGGCGGTCGGCCTCGGCATAAGGCGGAGGGCGCCGGCGGCTGCCTCCGGCAGTTCGAGGCGGACCAGGCGCTGTCTCAGGCATCGCCCGGCGCCGTTCGGCGTCGCGGGCGGCGGGATCTGCGCGCCCTGCTCGGTCGCCGGTGAGGCCGAGCCGCAACATCCAGCCCACCACCGCGCCCTTCACCGGGCGCAGCAACAGCATGCAGAGCGATGGTGAACAGCGGCAGCCAGATCGCCATGTGCAGCCACATCGGCGGCATTCCAGGCCTTCTCGACGACGAACACGAGCGGCACCAGCACGTGGCCGACGATCAGGATGGTGAAATAGGGCGGCGCGTCATCGGCGCGCATGCCGCCCGAGCGGCGCATGCGCAATGCGAGCATTCGTCGACCAGCCGCAGGTAGCCGTTGAACAGCTTGCCCTGCCCGCAGACCGGGCAGCGCCCCATCGCGCCACGCCGGAAAGCGCAGTGCCGAAGGGCGGCAGGGCGGCGGCAGAGCGGTCGCGGGGGGCCGCGCTCGGGATGGTCCAGGGCATGGGCGTTCCTTTTCGCGGGCGCTCTGCGCGGCGCCCATTGTGCAATGCAACATAAGGCACCCGTTTCAGCGCCGCGGCAAATTCAAGCATCCGGCGACGTGAGGTCGAGGACCCTTGTCCGCCGGCCATGCACTCGGCGCGAGGATAGCGCCATGGTCGAACGCATCCTGGTGATCAACCCGAACTCGAGCCTGTCCTGCACGGACGGGATCGCCTCCGCGATCGCGCCCTTCGCCGCGCCGGGGCTGCCGCGGCTCGAGGTGATGCGGATCGCCGACGGCCCGCCGGCCATCGTCACCTGGCGCGACTGGTACGGCGTCGCCGAGCGCTATGCCGCCCGTCGAGGCGGAGCCGGCGATGCCTACATCATCGGCTGCGTCTCCGACCCAGGGATGGAGGCGGTGCGCATGGTGACCGACAAGCCGGTGCTCGGCATGCTGCGCTGCGCCGTGGCCGCGGCGATGATGCGCGGCGAACGCTTCGGCATCGTCGGCTTCACCGAGACCTCGCGGCCGCGCCAGCGGCGGGTGCTGCAGGCCATGGGGGTGGAGGACCGCCTCGCCGGGTTCGAGCCGCTGAACATCGCCATGGAGCGCTGACCGACCCGGTGCGCCGCGGGCCCGGCTGCAGCCGAGGCGGCGCGGCAGCTGGCCGCGCAGGGCGCGAGGTGGTGATGCTGGGCTGCGCCGGCATGGCCGGGCATCGTGCCGCCGCCGAGGACGCCTGCGGCCTGCCGGTCATCGAGCCCTGCCAGGCCGCCGGCGCCCAGGCGCTGCTCGCGGTGGTCGCGGGGCGCGGCGGGCAGATGCGGCTGGCGGCGGAGTAGGCGCGCGGTGCCCGGGGGCCGCGCGGTTCGCGGCGGTCATGCCGGGGCCGGTCCTGCCGGCTGGCGTGAGCGAGAGGGGCTTTGCCCCTCTCGAACTCTCCCCACCAAAGGCCTAAGGGCCTCTGGACACCTTAAGTTGGCGCCGGGCACGGTGGTCCCGCCCAGTGGCAAGGCAGCGTCAGGCAGACTGCCCGGATGGCGGCCTCGCGCCTGGCGGGCCGGAACCCCAGTATCGGTTTCCAAAGGCCCCCGGCCTTTGGTGGGGAGAGGTCCGGAGAGCGACTGTGTTTTCAAGCGTCCCTCCAAGGAGTTTTGGTGTGGGCGATGGCGTTGAGGATGCGCAGGAGTTTGCGCATGCAGGCGGTGATGGCGACCTTGGCGGGCTTGCCGGCGGCGCGCAGGCGTTGGTTGAAGTCGCGGATCGCGCCGTTGCAGCGGATGGCGCTGATCGTTGCCATGTACAGGGCGGATCGCACGGTGGAGCGCCCGCCGCGGATGTGGCGCTGGCCGCGCAAGGTGCCGCTGTCGTGGTTCATCGGTGCGAGGCCGACCAGCGCCGTCAGCTTGCTGATGGGGATGGCGCCCAGTTCGGGCAGCAGGGCGATGAGGGTGTTGGCCGTGCCGGGCCCGACCCCCGGCACGGAGGTCAGCAGGCGGAGGTCGTCGCGCCACAGCGGGCTGTGCCTGACCGCGCCATCGATGTCGGCGTCGAGGGCGTCGATGGCCTTGGTGAGCCAGTCGATATGGGCGAGGACACCGGGCCTGAGCGCCTGGTGCACGCTGCCCAGACGCAGCTTTTCGGCGGTGCGCATGTCGACGAGCTGACGTCGACGGGTGACGAGGTCGATCAGCGCCTGGCGCTGTGCATCAGGCAGCGGGCGGGGTTCGGGACGGATGGCGGCGGCGAAGCGGGCGATGGCCTCGGCATCGAGGCGATCGGTCTTGGCCAGTCGGCCGGTGGCGCGGGCGAAGTCGCGCACCTGGCGAGGATTGACGACGGCAACCGGCAGCGCCGCCGCGCCGAGTTCGGCGGCGAGGCGCAGTTGCAGCCCGCCGGTGGCCTCGAGCACGACGAGGCTGGGCGCGGCGCTGCCCAGCCAGGCGCGCAGCTGGGCGAGGCCCTCGGTATCGTAGTCGAAGCCTGCCGCGACACCGTCGGGCAGCCGATGGGCGTCGAGCCTCGCTTTGGAGACATCGATGCCGACGAAAACCTCACCTTGCGCGATCCCCATGGCTGCCCTTCCTTGCCTGTTCGGGCTCGCCAGGCGGCCCAGGCGACTGTTCGGGCTTGGCAATGAGACGGGACGGTCCCTCGACTCTCCGACGATCTCAGGCGATCCAGGGGCAATCGGGATCCGTCCCGCCGCACGACGGCGAGCAGCCAAGCTTGGCTGCTCGCCGTCTTTACACACAAGGGGCAAAGCCCCTCTCCGGTCCCAACCGTCGCGCCGACGCGCTTCGCGGCGCGTGACCCGCCCGCTACGCCGCGTCGCGCGCGATCGCCGGCATGGGCATCGCGTCGTCGCGCCCTTCCTCGACCGCGTGGCAGGCGACCAGCGCATCGCCGGCCGGCATCGAGTTCCGGGCGCTCGCGCTGGCAGCGGTCGTTCGCCAGCGGGCAGCGCGGGTGGAAGGCGCAGCCGGGCGGCGGGTCGATCGGGCTCGGCACCTCGCCGCCGACCGGCGATGCGCTCGCGCCCGGTCATGTCGAGGTCCGGGATCGCGTCCAGCAGCAGCGCGCGTGTAGGGATGGCGCGGCGTGCGCGAACAGCGTCTCGGCCGGCGGCGAGTTCGACGAGGCGGCCGAGATACATCACGCCGATCCGGTCGCTGACTGGCGCACCACGGCGAGGTTGTGGCTGATGAACAGGTAGGTCAGCCCGAGGCGCTGCTGCAGGTCCTTCATCAGGTTGAGGATCTGCGCCTGCACCGAGACGTCGAGCGCCGAGGTCGGCTCGTCGCAGACCAGGAATTCCGGGTTGGATCGACAGCGCGCGGGCGATGGAGATGCGCTGGCGCTGGCCGCCGGAGAATTCGTGCGGGAATTTCTGGCCGTCCGCGGCGGCGAGGCCGACCTGCGTCAGCAGCTCGGCCGACGCGGTCGCTGCTGCGTCGGCGCGGGCGGTGACCAGGCCGAAGGCGCGGATCGGCTCGGCGATGATGTCGCGCCACGCGCCAGCGCGGGTTGAGGCTGGCATAGGGGTCCTGGAAGATCATCTGCATGCGCCGGCGCTGCGTCGGCCAGTGCGCGCGCGCCTCGGCGAGGTCGCGCCCGTCGAAGATCGACCGTGCCGGCGGTCGGCGCGTAGAGGCCCGACGACGAGCCGCGCGACGGTGGACTTGCCGCAGCCGGATTCGCCGACGAGCGAGAGCGTCGTGCCCTTGCGGGATGGCGAAGGAGATGCCGTCGACGGCGCGCAGGATGCGCTGTTCCTCGCGCGCCAGGACGCGTTGCAGCCAGGGCGCGGAGACGTCGAAATGCCGGCGCGAGGTCGCGCACGCTCGAGCATCGGCGCGGCGGCGTCAGCCATCGGGCGGCCTCCGTGTCGTACAGCCAGCAGGCGGCGCGGGTCGGTGCCGGCGTCGCATCAGGTCGGGCCGCTCCTCGCGGCAGCTGCCGAAGACCTGCGGGCAGCGCGGGTTGAAGGCGCAGCCCTGGCGGGATGGCGGACAGGCGCGGCATCGCGCCGTCGATCTGCGCGCAGGCGTTCGACGCGGCGGTCGAGCGGCGGGATCGAGCGCCATCAGGCCCGCCGTGTAGGGGTGCGTCGGCGTGCTTGACCACCTCGCGACCGGGCCGATCTCGACGATGCGGCCGGCATACATCACGGCGACGCGGTCGGCGGTCTCGGCGATGACGCCCATGTCGTGGGTGACCAGCATCACCGCCGTGCCGTGCTCGCGCGCCAGGCGTCTTCAGCAGGGCGATGATCTGCGCCTGGATCGAGACGTCGAGCGCGGTGGTCGGCTCGTCGGCGACGATCAGCTTCGGTTCGGCGCAGAGCGCGAGCGCGATCACGACGCGCTGGCGCATGCCGCCGGAGAACTCGTGCGGGTAGCTGTCGATGCGCTGCGCGGCGGCCGGGATGCCGACCTCGTTCCAGCCATCGATGGCGCGCTGCGCGCGCCTCGGCGCGGTTGAGCGGCAGGTGGGTGCGGATGGTCTCGACCAGCTGGTGGCCGACCGTGTAGAGCGGGTTGAGCGTGGTCAGCGGGTCCTGGAAGATCGCGCCGATGTCGCTTGCCGCGGAGCCGGCGCATCTGTTCGTAGCGGCAGATTGTCGATGCGCTTGCCGTCGAACAGGATCTCGCCGCCCGCGATGCGGCCGGGCGGCTCCAGCAGGCCGATGATGGCAGCGCCGGTCATCGACTTGCCGGCGCCGGATTCGCCGACGACGCCGAGGATCTCGCCGGGCGCGATGTCGAAGGACACGTCGTCGAGCGCGACCAGCGTGCCGCGTCGGGTGGGAAATTCGACGCGCAGGTTGCGCACGCTGCAGCAGCGGCGGGCGCGTCGTCCTGCCGGACCATCAGCGGAGCTTCGGGTTGAGGGCGTCGCGCAGCCAGTCGCCGAGCAGGTTGACCGACGAGCACCATCAGCGACCAGGGCGAGGCCGGGGAAGATGGTGATCCACCATTCGCCGGAGAACAGGAAGTCGTTGCCGATCCGGATCAGCGTGCCGAGCGAGGGCTGGGTCGGCGGCATGCCGACGCCGAGGAAGGACAGCGTCGCCTCGGTGATGATGGCGAGCGCCGAGGTTGAGCGTCGCCGATCACCAGCACCGGGCCGACGACGTTGGGCAGCACGTGGCTGCACCATGATGCGCAGCGGCGGCACGCCGATGACGCGCGCCGCCTGCACGTATTCCTTGTTGCGCTCGACCAGCGTCGAGCCGCGCACGGTGCGCGCGAATTGCACCCAGTCGCTGATGCCGATGGCGAAGATGACGACGAAGAGCGCGATCTGGTCATGCACCTCGCGCGGCACGACGGCGCGCACGACGCCATCGACCAGCAGCGCGACCAGGATGGCGGGGAAGGTCAGCTGGACGTCGGCGATGCGCATCAGCAGCGCGTCGACCGCGCCGCCGACATAGCCGGCGAGCAGGCCGAGCGAGACGCCGAGCACCGTGGCGAACAGCACGCGCGAGAGGCCGACCAGCAGCGAGATCCGCGCGCCGTACATGATCGCCGACAGCATGTCGCGGCCCTGGTCGTCGGTGCCGAGCAGGAATTCGACCGGTCGCCGTCCTCGGCCCAGGCGGGCGGCTTGAAGCGCGTCGATCAGGTTGAGCTGGCGAGGTCGAAGGGGTTGTGCGGCGCGATCCAGGGCGCGAGCGCCGCGCCGCCGAGGATGCAGATCGCCAGCGACGATCGCCGAGAGCGACCGTGATCGGCGAGCGCGCGGAAGCGACCACCAGACGTGTCGGAATGCGGAGAAGCGGCGTGATGCGCGGCGGCCACGGTTCAGTGCCGCCTCCCTCGCCCGCGCCCGATCGCGCAGGCGCGGATCGACGGCGTAGTAGAGCAGGTCGACGATCAGGTTGATCGACGACGAAGACCAGGGCGATCAGCAGCAGGTAGGCGCCATCACCGGGATGTCGGCGAAGGCGACCGCCTGGATGAACAGCAGGCCCATGCCCGGCCACTGGAACACCGTCTCGGTGACGATGGCGAAGGCGATGATGGAGCCGAGCTGCAGGCCGGCGATGGTGATGACCGGCACCAGCGTGTTCTTCAGCGCATGGCCGAAGTTGACGGCGCGGTTCGGCAGGCCGCGCGCGCGGGCGAACTTGATGTAGTCGGTGCGCAGCACCTCGAGCATCTCGGCGCGCACCAGCCGCATGATCAGCGTCAGCTGGAACAGCCCGAGCGTGATCGACGGGCAGGATCAGCGCCTTGCAGCCCCGACCAGGTCAGGAAGCCGGTCGACCACCAGCCGAGCTGCACCACGTCGCCCCGCCCGAAGGACGGCAGCCAGCCGAGCTACACCGAGAAGACCAGGATCAGCAGGATGCCGATCAGGAAGGTCGGCAGCGAGACGCCGATCAGCGAGAAGGTCAGGAAGAAGCGCGACAGCCAGGAGTTCGCGGTACAGGCCGGTATAGACGCCCAGCGGCATGCCGATCGACGAGCGCCAGCACGGCGGCGCAGAAGGCCAGTTCCAGCGTGGCCGGCAGCGCGTTCGGCGATCAGTTCGGCGACCGGGCGGGATTGCCGGTAGGACAGGCCGAAATCGCCGTGCAGCGGCATGGCCGACGAAGGTCGCGAACTGCACCCAGAACGGCTGGTCGAGGCCCAGGTCGTGCGAGCAGCGCGTCGCGCTGCGCCTCGGTGAAGTCCTGCCCGAGCATGATCGCCACCGGGTCGCCGACAAAGGGGAACATCGCGAAGGCGATCAGCGCCACGGCGAGCATGACCGGGATGGCCTGCAGGATGCGACGGATGATGAAGGCGAACATGAGATTCGACTCCGGGCGGACGCGGGCGGCCGATTCCACCGCGCCCGCGATGCTGCGTCAGTTCAGGCGTGCACCCAGCGCGAAATAGGGCTGGTTGTCCGCCATGTGCGGGATGGCGAAGGTTGACCGCATCGCCCAGGGGATCATCTGCTGGTGCAGCGGAATGTGCGGGACGTCCTCGCGATGAGATCCCAGCGCCTCGCGGATCGCCTCGTTGCGCGGCTCGCCCGACTGCGGTCTGCATGCGCACGATGAGTTCGTCCATTCGCGGGTTGCAATAGCCGCCCGTAGTTCCAGATGCCGTCGCCCTGCCCGCCGTCGCGCGAACGCACCAGCGACTGGAAGCGAATACAACGCATCGAGCGTCGGCACGCCCCAGCCGAGCAGATACACGAGGTGTCGTCGCGCTGGATCTTGGCGAAGACGGGCGCGAGCGGCATCGAATTCGAGCCGCGCCCGCACGCCGACCCGCGCCCACATCGCCATCACCGCCTGGCAGATCTGCTCGTCGTTGATGTAGCGGTTGTTCGGGCAGTCGAGGGTGATCTCGAAGCCGTTCGGATAGCCGGCCTCGGCCAGCAGCGCCTCGCCCTGGCCGCATCGAACGGCAGCCGGACATCCTCGGCCTGGGACGTAGCCATTGACCTGCGGCGGGAACAGCGTGCCGGTGGACCACCGATTGCCCGCGCATGGTGGTGCGGTGGATCGCCTCGATGTCGATCGCCTGGTACAGCGCCTGGCGCACCCGCAGGTCCTTCAGCGGGTTGCGGCCCTGGACGTCGGAATACAGCAGCTCGTCGCGGTTCCGTCCATCGCGATGAAGATCGTGCGGACTCCGGCCCCTCGATCACCTTGATGTCCGGCGCCGGCGCGCAGGCGGGCGAGGTCCTGCAGCGGCGGGTCGAGCACGAAATCGACCTCGCCCGACAGCAGCGCCGCGACGCGTGTCGCATCCGAGGAGATCGGGCGATAGATGATCTCGGTGATGTTGGCCTCGCGGCTGGCGGGTTCGTTCCAGCCCCACCAGCCGGTGTTGCGCACCATGACGGTGCGGATGTCGGGCTCGCGCGTCTGCAGGCGGAAGGCGCCGGTGCCGTTGGTGTTGCGGGTGGTGAACATCTCCTCCCGCGCGCGGGTGTTCTGCGGGCGCGTGGCGTTGTGCTGTTCCGACCAGGCGCGCGACATGATCATCACCGAGGCGATCTTGTTCGGCAGGATCGGGTCGGGCGTGCGGGTGACGATGTCGACCACCATCGGCTCGGCGAGGACGGCGCGGTCCACGGTGTCGACATAGATGCCGTAATTCGAGGTCGGCTGCTGGGCGCGGGTGATGCTGAACACCACATCCTCGCCGGTGAAGGGCTGGCCTTCATGGAAGGTCACGCCCTCGCGCAGCCAGAAGCGCCAGCGGTTCGGCTCGACCTGTTCCCAGCGCGTGGCGAGGCCCGGCCCGAGGCCGAGTTCCTGCGTTCGCTGGATCAGCGTGTCGTAGATCTGTTGCAGCACCATCGTGACGGTGCCGACATTCTGGCTGTGCGGATCCATGGTGTTGGGATCGCCCGAGGCGGCCCAGCGCACCGTTCGGGCCTCCGCGGCCCCGCCACCCAGAACACGGCCATGGCGGCCGCTACCAGCAGCTTACGCATCCCCGGATCTCCCATGTCACAGCCCCCCGGCGCCTTGCGGGCCGGCATGCACCGCCGGCCTCGCGCTGCCGGTCTCCCCACGGTCTTGCGCCTATAGGGCGGCCGGCGGCGGGGCGGAAGGGTCTTGTTCCGGTTGCTCCGCCACGCCACCGGCGAATTCCAGCAGCAGCGTATAGCCGACCGCCAGCACGACCGGCCCGAGGAACAGCCCGAGGAAGCCAAAGGCCAGCACGCCGCCGAGCGCCCCCATCAGCGTCAGCAGCAGCGGCAGGTCGGCACCGCGCGCGATCGCCCAGGGGCGGATGATGTTGTCGACCGAGGAGATCACGAGCGCGCCATACAGCGCCATGAAGATGCCCCAGCCGGTCTCGCCCTGGGTCAGCAGCCACAGGCTGGACGGGATCCAGACGATGCGGCGCGCCCACCGGCATGATCGAAATGACCCCGGCGACCACGCCCAGCAGCACCGGCTGCGGCACGCCCGCGATGGCAGAGGCCGATGCCGGTCAGGATGCCCTGCGCCACCGCCGTGCCGACCAGGCCCCAGACCACCCCGCGCGTCACGTCGGCGGCCAGCGTCATCATGCGGATGCCGGTCGCGCCGCCCAGCCGGGCCATCAGCGCCTTGGCGCGGTCGGCCATGGCCGGGCCGTCACGATAGAAGAAGAAGGCGAGCAGGATGGCGAGCAGGAACTCCGCCATCCCCGACAGCACGGCGAGCAGCACGGTCACCGCCTGGCCGGTCAAGGTCCCGGCATAGGGCCGCAGCAGCCCCGCCAGGCCGAGCAGGTCGAACTGCGCATCGCCGATCCAGCTATGGATCCAGGGGCCGACCACCGGCAGGCCGGACAGCCAGGCGCCGAGGCCGGGCAGGCCCTCGGTCAGCAGGGCCTCGATGCTGCTGCGCAGGGAATCGATGTCGTCGCGGCTGGTCGGCGTCGCGAGCACGATCGGCAACCCGATCAGCAGGAACATCGCCGCGACCATCACCACGGCGCCGAGCGCTGCGCGACAGCCTGGCCCGCTGGCAGATGAAGATGAACACCGGCCAGGTCGCGAAGGCGAGGATCACCGCCCACAGCAGCGCCGAGATGAACGGGCGCAGCACGAGCAGGCAGGCCGCGGCGAGCGCGATCAGCGCCGCCATCCCGATGATGCGCGCCGTGCGCGGGGTATCCATTGGCATGACGCCATCCTGCCCCAACCGCGCAGGCGCGGCGAGCCTGGGGCTGGCCCGCCCGTCCCGGCGGCGTTAGCCTGCCGCGACTGCCTTTGGGGGAAATGCCGGAATGCCTCGCTTCGCCGCGAACCTCTCGATGATGTTCAACGAGGTGCCGTTCCTCGACCGCTTCGCCCTGGCCGCCAAGGCCGGCTTCAAGGGGGTCGAGTTCCTGTTCCCCTACGACTTCCCGGCGGCCGAGATCGCCGCGCGGCTGAAGGACAACGGGCTGTCGCAGGTGCTGTTCAACGCCCCGCCGGGGGACTGGACGAAGGGCGAACGCGGCATGGCCGCCCTGCCCGGCCGCCAGGCCGACTTCCGCGATGCCATCGCCAAGGCGCTGGACTACGCCACCGTCCTGGAATGCCCGCGCCTGCATGTGATGGCCGGGCTGATCCCCGACGGCGTCGCGCATGACACGATGACCGCGGTCTATGGCGCGAACCTCGCCTGGGCGGCGGAGGAATGCGCCAAGGTGGGCGTGAAGCCGATCATCGAGCCGATCAACCACCGCGACATTCCCGGCTTCTTCCTCAACACCACCGACCAGGCGGCGGCGATCATCGCGGCGGTCGGGCCGGACAAGCTCGGGCATGCAGTTCGACCTGTATCACTGCCAGATCACCGAGGGCGACGTGGTCAAGCGGGTCGAGAAGCACCTGCCGCTGATCGCCCACATGCAGGTCGCCGACAATCCCGGCCGCAACGAGCCCGGCACCGGCGAGGTCAACTGGCCCTTCGTGTTCGACCGCATCGACGCGCTGGGCTTCCGCGGCTGGATCGGCTGCGAATACCGCCCGGCCGGCGACACCGTGGCCGGGCTCGGCTGGTTCGCGCCCTACCGGGGCTGACCGGTCAGCGCCGGCGCAGCGCGGCCCGCCGCTGCGGTGGCGCCGGGCGCGCCGGCGGGTCGCAATCGGCGGCGAAGGCGGTCATTTCCCGCACCAGGTCGTCGCGTTGGATCGACAGCCCGACGCTGCCGCCCACCACAACCCGCGCATCGGTGCCCTCGGCTTCCGGATAGGCCGCGCGCGCGGCCGACAATGCCGCGCGGAAGGCCCCGCGATCGACGCTCAGCAGCAGCCGGTCCGGGTCAAGCCGCAGCAGCGCCAGGCGAATGCCGACATATCCGCCACTGGGGTCACCGAAGCCGAGCGTGACCTCGGTGCCGGGCGGGGCCTGGACGCCGACCACCGCCATCGGCCAGGCCTCCGGCGTCGGACAGCGCATCTCGAGTTCCAGCTCGGCGAAGGGCAGCCCCATGCCGGTGCCCAGCACGGAGAAGACCGGCCGGGCGGCGGGCCCTTCGGCCAGGCGCACGAAACTGTCCTGCGCCGCGACGGGTGCGGCGAACAGGCACACGGCCAGCGCAGCCCCCACCGGCAAAAGACAGGGCAGGAACGGGGCACGGGGGAGGAAGCGGGACATGATCCTATGGCGTTTTTTCAATGGGATTTCTTCTACCGTAAATACCCAGTCGCGTGCCTTATTTGATCTGATAACGCAAAAATAACACTGTCGTATAGAGCCCCAGGCACCACCGCCATGATGCTGGCGGATATTCCGCCGCTGCCGTCTCGGCTATCTGTATCGAAGACCCGGGCGACGCCGCCTTCCGGGCATCGCCGCCAACCGCTTCTGGAGAGAAACGCATGAAGATCGCCTTCATCGGCCTCGGCATCATGGGTCGCCCCATGGCCGGCCACCTCAAGGCAGCCGGGCACGACATCACGGTCGTCGACCGTGCCAGCCTGACCGCCGAGGACCGCGCCGCCTTCGCCGTCGCCGCCGATGCCGCCGCCGCCACCGCCGGCGCCGAGGTGGCCATCCTGATGGTGCCCGACACGCCCGACGTCGAGACCGTCCTGTTCGGCGCCAAGGGTGTCGCGGAGGGGCTGAAGCCCGGCACGCTGGTGATCGACATGTCCTCGATCAGCCCGACCGCCACCAAGGGGTTCGCGGAAAAGATCGCGGCCAAGGGCGGCGACTACCTCGACGCCCCGGTGTCGGGTGGCGAGGTCGGCGCCAAGCAGGCCAGCCTGACCATCATGGTCGGCGGCACCGAGGCCGCCTTCGCGAAAGCCAAGCCGCTGTTCGACGCGATGGGCAAGAACGTGACCCTGGTGGGCGACGTCGGCGCCGGGCAGACCTGCAAGGTCGCCAACCAGATCATCGTCGCGCTGACCATCGAAGCGGTGGCCGAGGCGCTGACCTTCGCCTCCAAGGCCGGCGCCGACCCCGCCAAGGTGCGCCAGGCGGCTCTGCGGGATCGTTGCCTTCACTGGGTCGGCGGGCGCGGACCGAGGTCGCGTCAGGCTCCGTATGCCGTCTGTTTGCGTACTCCGGCGACATGGGCTGGGCGGGAGACCGGCGCCTTCCGCGTTGTACCGGTCCCGGATCGAGCCAGATTGTCGCTGCCTTAGCAGGAGAAAGAGTCCTGCAGCCAGGGCTGATACTGCAACTGGAACGAAATAGGGTATCGGGTGAATTGATGACCCGTCGTGCTGCCGGACCCACTCCACGTGGGTCGCTATCACGATCATCCAGGACAAGACCGCGACAGCGGCAGACCACGCTCCTGCTGTTCTGAGACGCGTTCCGGCGCGGATCTGCGGCGACATGGCTGAACTGCGTGACTTGCGGCGAACACTCCCCTGCCGCAATTGCTCCTGTTGCAGGATTTGCTCCTGTTGCAGGAATGCAGGATCTGGTTGCTGGTTTGAGTCAAACGGCTGCATTTTAAATTCAGCCCTCCCGGCGGCAGCCCCAGTGCGCTCTGGGTACCTCCGCACTAGCGGGGTGCAGGAAACTCCGAAATCCGCGTGCTCCTTCCTGCCCATGATGATGAGTTGGCAGCCCCAGTGCAATGACTTTTATTTTCGGCCTCCCGTACGCCTGCCAGGCGGAGTTGCTCTCCCACGGCCACCGTGACTTACTGAGGCGCCACTGGCTGCGGACAAGACCGCCGTCAGCTAGCTCGCACGACACGCAGATGCAGGCAGGCGCCAGAAGTGGAAGATGGTCAGACCGGAAGACAGTTCCGCGGGCCGTGTCAGGAAGAACTGGCCTTCCGGGAGGAAGGTAGACGCTATCTACCTGCGGGCAGACGGCAACGCTATGCCTGGCATCATCGCCTTGCGACAGTGACGCTTCCATGCCAACGACTCCAGCCCACGTAGGTATCCTTCACAGAACCAGAGACGGGCCGCCACAGGGAAATACATCCCAGACCTGTGCCGCCTGAAACTCGATCGTCAGGCTGACCTGCGGTTTGGGTTACGAACCTGACCCAATGATGATTGGCTAACCAGGTGCTCCTCAAGATCGCTTACCTGATCATGCGCTGGTTACTCGGCCTGGCCATCCTGATGTCCGGGGGAGACCAGGAGAAGAACACCGAACTGCTGGTGCTCCGGAACGAGAATGCGGTGCTGCGCCGGGCGGGTGCGGTACGAGTCAGGTGACCGGGCCTGGTTCGCCGCGCTCACGGGCGTAGCGCACACCAGGTGCACATCCACGGGTATGTGAGAACAGAAGCATCGTTTCCGCGTTTCCGGTTCGTCGCCAGGCGCCTGGGCGGCCCGCCACGGCATCACCAGCCTGTTCGCCGCATCCAACATCGCCGACGGCAGGGTTCACGGCTGCTGAGGGCAAGGCGGAACCGCCGCCTGTGCTTTCAGTAACGGCGCGTAGACGTACCCACCGGGGTCGGGCTGCTTCAGCCGGTCCCAGCCATCGGCGGTGCAGCTGACGGTCACCTGGGAGCCCCCCGGCAAGGCGGCTGCTGCCAGCGCGCCGTGGGGACTGACACGTACGTTGGCGCCGTCCGCAGGTGTCACCGTCGCCGGGATGCCGCCGCTGCTCGTGCTCCTGCCGCCTTCGCCGCTCCTGCCGCCTCCGTCGCTCCCGCCGCTCCCGCCGCTCCGGCCGGTGAGGACAACCGCGATCACCGCCGCGAGGGCGATCACTGCGACGGCCGCGATCGCCGCCCACCACCGCAACCGACCGCGCCTGGCTCGGCCGCGGCCGGTATCCGCAGCCTGCGGCTCGGGCCGGGGAGCTGCGGTGCGGCTCGCAGGCATGTCCCAGCTCGTGCGTTCGGGTGCCGCCCCGCCGCCCGGGGACGAGCTGTGGGCGGCACCAGCGTCCGGCCCGGCGGAACCGACAAGCGCCGGCCCGGAAGACGATGGCGCAATCACGGTCTCCTGCGCAGCCGATGACGGCGGGCGCTGATTCGCGCTCGCAGCGGCGACGGCCGCGGCACCAAGCTCACCGGTGGTCTGGTACCGATCGTCGGGGTCTTTCGCCAGCGCCTTGGCGATCACGCCGTCGAATGCCGCAGGCACGCTGCCATTGACGCGGGCCGGGGACGGCGGGGCGTCTGAGCAGTGCGCGACGGCCACGGCCATGCTGGTGGGTCCGCTGAATGGGACGCGCCCGGTGAGCATCTCGAACAGGACACACCCGAGCGCGTAGACATCGGCGCGGCGATCGACCCGCTCGCCCCGGTGCTGCTCAGGGGCCGCGTAGTACGGTGCGCCCACGAACCATCCGGTACGCGTCAGGTCGTCAACGCCATCCAGTCGGCGGCTGACGCCGAAGTCGGCTCAGGTAGGCGTGCTCAGCTCCCTGCTCGGGGATGAGCAGGATGTTGCCCGGCTTGACGTCGCGGTGGATCACGCCCGCTCGGTGTGCCGCATCCAGCGCCGCGCCGACCTGCCTCGTGATCTCGGCCGCCCGCACCGGTGCCAGCGGGCCGCCCGCGGCTAATATGCGCCGGAGGTCTTCCCCCGCTACGTACTGCATGGCGATGTAGAGCCCGGCCTTCGTGCTGGCTGGCGCCGTACACGGTCACGATATGCGGGTGCGCGGTAAGCGCGCCGTTGGTGGCTTCCCGCATGAACCGCAGGCCGGACTCGGGGTTGCTCGCGTACTTGGTCGTGATTATCTTGAGCGCTTCCGTCCGGTTGAGCGAGCGGTGCCACGCCCGGTAGACCACTCCCATCTCGCCACGGCCGATCTCGGCCTCGACCTCGAAATCGGCGAACACGTCACCGGCCGACAGTTCCGGGCCTTCCGGGCTTGCCTTGTCCAGTCACCGGTGAGGACTGCTCATAGGAGCTTGCTGTCCAGACTCTGGTCGGCGGCTCCTCGGTTCCTTGCGGCGGCCCGACCTTTGTCGAATCAGATTCGGTGCCGCCCGCAGGCGATATGCGGGTCGCCTCGTCAGGCGTCGGCTCCGGCCCGGCGATCCGTGTTTCCCGCTCGTCAGTCATTCGAATCGCCGCTCTCAGGAACTTGTGCACGGCGCACCGGGCAGCTGTTGAATACTCTGAAGCGATCTGCGACGATTACCTGGTGGCGGTCCTGGTAGCGAACGGCGCCCAGATAATGTGCGATATGGGCACCACAGCGTCGCCTCTCACCGTGGTCCCCGGCCCGCCGCACGTGGCCACCTCGCCAGTTCCGGCCGTGCTCCTGGCGACGGTCAGCGACTTCATGCCGATGACGAACATCAAAACGTTCGGAATGTGCAACTCACGGCCAATCCCGCGGTGGCGGCCGCGACCGCCGCCAAATCCGGGGCGTTCACCCCCGCGCCATGCGTGCCGGCGACTGCGGATCCATGGTCGCCGCCGGAGCCGGTGGCCATCTCCGGCATTCCCGCGTTCAGTGAGGACGCGACCTGCCAGTGCGCGTGGGGAGGCACCATCGAGGTGCTTGACCCTGGCCAGACGCTCGCCGTCACAGATCCTTAGCAACGGACCGTGACCATCCGGCGGACCGGAGCCGGGGTAAGGAACCGACACGGCGGGCTATGCCTCCTCCACCAGAAGCTGCAGCTCGGGGGAACCGACCTGGATCGTGTCGCCGGGCGACACCGTCGCGGGCACCTGTTCGGGGAGCCGTTGACCATTGACCTCGGTACCGTTCGTGGAGCCCAGATCCATGATCGTCAGCTCGTCATCCGTGAGCCGGAGGATGGCGTGATGGCGGGAGACGTCGGGGTGGTTGAGGCGGACGCCCACGTCGGGCGCGCGCCCGATGGTCGCCCCGTCGTGTACTGCGAGCACGGCGCCTGGCTCGAACGTGGACACCGACCGCACTTGGTAGCTCCTGCCCGGTGGCCTGATCACGGTGGCCGTGTCGGTCAGGTCAATCTCGCGCTGCACCGCGGGATGACTGGGTTCCGGCGAGCCATCAGCCGGTTCGGGCGAGGCGTCGTGTCCGGCCGCCCGGTATCCGAACAGGACCCGGAGGTCAACCGGCTCGCCCGGAATGTGTTCCAGCAGTGCCAGCGGTGCCAGATAGCGCGACGGCCCGTCGGGCGGGATCGCCAGCGGGGCCGGCTGCTCGTCCCGCGATTGGGGCCAGAGCACGCCGCTCGTCGCGGTTCGCGCCGGGATCAGCCAGTAGTCGCCACGCTCGTAGCGCGCCGCGGGCGCCTCGAACCGGATCTGTACGCCATCCTCGAGCTCGAACCACTTCCGGTCGGCCTGCTCGAGCGGGATCCCGTGGTTGGGCGCCGGGCAGTCAGGCTGCTGATCCCAGCGGCGCAGCAATGGATGCAGCCTCGCATCGAAGTCACGGTGGCCGTCGGTGTCTTGCAGCGTCACCTGCCGCGTCGCCAGTGAGATGCCCTGAACCTGCATCAGCGCCGCTGGCGTCCCCAGCGGCGCCCAGTGATCGTCGACGAACTCCACCCAATCGCCTACCTCGAGCCCCTGCTGTGCGTCGCGCCATACTCGCTGCAGGTGTGCCGTCCGGACGCCGCCCTCGCCCTCGGGCTCGCCCATGTCCGCGAGCCCGGACTCGACGCTGCCGTTGTCGCGCGACCACTTGAACGTCGCCTCCTCGCAAGTGCCGCCACGGTGGATCTCGACCCGGTAGAGCTGATTCTCGACGCCGCGGTAGCCCCAGGGCCGGCGGCGGTCGCGGGGCCGGCTCGGGTTCTCGCCGCCGCCGGAGTGGGCACGGGCGCCCAGCCTCGGCTGGCGGTGGGGATCTGCGTTGTACTCGTGAAACTCGCGGATGATCGCCTCCGGCTGCAGGTTGGTCAGGTCTTCGTCCGAGTTGGTAGCCTGCGGCTGGCAACCGGGCGCCACCTGACTTGGCTGCGGCGGGTCGTGTCGGGACATCGGCGCTGAGGGCCGGGTCGATAAGCTCGGGCGCCTGGATCGCGCTGACCGCCTGCTCCCACACGACCAGGTAGACGACGAACGGCGCTTCGTGCTCGCCGATTGGCAGCTCCTCGTTGGCGGGCTGCTCCGGAGCCGGCGCCTCGCAGCGCAGGCCATAGACGTAGTAATGGCCGCGGCGAGCCGCACGGCGCAGCACTGGCCGTCCTGGATCACCAGCTCGACCGCGAACCCCGGCGTGGTGGACGGGTCCGGCGAACGGGCCGACCAGGTCGGTGGTGAGGCGCCGCAGGTAGTCGAGCACGATCGCTTTCTGCTTGTTCATTTCTGCATCGAGCAGCAGCCGGCCCTGCTGCGCGAGCACGCGCCGAGTACTGACCGGGGCGCGGTCCGGGAAGCGGGAGAAGTCGCCGTACACGAGTGGTCTCCTTAGGTGGCGAAGCGGATGTCGATGTCGGTCCCGACGGGAGCGAACTCCTGCAACCGGGCGCGCAGGTCGGCAGCGCGCAGCGGCTGCCACAGGTCGTGATAGGCGCCGAGCTCGCCCTCGTCGTGGGCGCCGTGCGTGAGCTCGGGCGCGGCGTTGGCCGCGAGCCGCGCGTAGGCGGGCTGACCGAAGTGGACGCCGTCGAAGCGCGGGAACCACCGCGCGGCCGTGAGCGTCCGGGCCGGTGGCGATCTCCCGCCGCGGGTGTGCCGGGCGCGATCTCCGCCTGCACGCGGGCGAGCGCGGCGTCTGGCTGGCAGCTGGTGCGCTTCGGCGTGCGCGACCCGGGCGGCAGGTAGCAGAAGCGGACGTGCCCCGTCTGGCGGCGCTCGCAGCCGAGCGGCCCGGTGAAGATCGAGTCCTCGACCAGCTCGACGGCGTGGACCTCGGCGCGCCGAGGACGGTGACGCCGGGACAGCGACAGGCGTACCCAGGCGGGCCGTTCGTCGGTGCCGAGTACAGCGCGGTCGCGCAGGCCCGACGCGTCGAGCACGGAGTCGCATGACCCTCAGCGGCAGCGGGTCGAAGCCTGTCTCGGGGCTCTCGACGCGGACCTTCCCGATCACCGAGGAGGCGATCGAGACCGGGCAGGGCATCGCCGCGCACGACAAGGCTCGGGAGCGCGGCGGTCCTCGTACGACTCGGTACCGGCGGGGTCCCCGCTCGGGACGAGCGTGCAGTGGCGCAGGCTGACGGCGGCGAAGCTGCCGTACAGCTCGAGCGAGTGGCGCGCGACCCAGATGCCGTCGAGCACGAAGCTGGGCGGGTGCGGGCCGCCGGGGTCGCCGGCACCGCGCACGCGGCGCCGGTCGGGACGGCCGCCGTCATTCTCGATCGGAATGATCACGGGTCGGCGGCCCTGCGCTGCCCGGATCTCGAGTTGCTCGCCCTCGGCGAGCTCGATGTCCAGATGCTCGCCGTAGACGCCGTCATCGATGATCTCGATCACCGCGGAAGGTGCGTGCCCTTGCTCGTTGGCTGCTCGCCAGGCCTCAAGCGCGCGGCGGATGCTCGGGTGCCCGTGCGGGCCGACGCGGTAAACGGGTGCCGTCGCGGCCGGGAGCGGGCGCTGGTAGCTGCCGCCGCCGATCGCCCCGATCCCCAGGTGCGCGCAGGTCGACCGAGACGTCGTCCCCGGGGGGGTGGCGCGCCGGGAAGGCGATCCTGCCGTTCGAGCGGGTCGATGCTGACGCGTCTGTCCGGCGTGCCCGCTCGCCACCGGCTCAGGTCGGCGATCAGGATCTCCGAGCGAGGTACCGGCCTGCCACCGCGGTATACGCAGATGCTGCGCGCGGGACCGTAGTAGTCCTCCAGGCGGTGCTCCAGCGCTGCGGCGGGTGATCGGCGCCGGGACGTCGAGGTCCGTCGCCGCCGGGGAGGCGGGATCGCTGACGGGGATCACAGCGAGCGGGAGGTCGCGCCCTAGCTGGTCGAACGTGTAGCGGTTCTCGTCACCGGCGCTCGGCGGCCGGGGCGCGGCTCACCTGTTCGGCGACCAGGCGCCACAGCCACACCGCCACCGCGCCGGGTCGATGGTGCCGCGGGTCCGCTGCGACGGAGAGCGCCGCGCACGTCGGCCAGCGGCGCGGCGTCCGACAGCGGGGTCGTCGAGCGGCTCGAGCGCCTCCATGTCGGCGACGTCGATCAGGCGCCGCCGACCGACGCCGGGCAGCCGGACCGACTGGGTCGCAAGCGCGAGCGGCGGAGCTCGACCGCGCGGGCGGGCCAGCCCGTGGCCTCGGCCGCCAGCTGCTCGAGCACCGAGAAGGAGCCCTTGCGGCGGCGATCCGCGATCGCGTCGGCGACCTGGGCGCGGCGCCAGATTGCGTCGGCGGCGGAGCGCGGAGCATCGGCCTGGCCGGGCAGCGCCGGGCCGAGCGAGAGCCCGACCAGCTCGGCGAAATACGGCACGAGGTCGTCGTCGCAGGTCTCGATGAACCAGTTGTCGTAGAGCTGGCCGATGTCCGGCGGCGAACTGGTCGGCCTGGCCGGCGATGGCGCGCAGCAGCGTGCGCAGCGGGGAGCCCCGCTGGAGGGCATCGCGCATCCGGTAGACCTCGGGCAGCAGGTCGTAGAGCGTGTCGTCCGGGCTCTGCTGAGAAGCGGCGGTCATGGCGCCTCTCGCTCAGGATCAGGGTGTCGGGGACGGCGTCCGACAGGTAGGCGACGGCGGCCGGTGCCGGGGCTCCGGCCGCAGGGCGCGGCGGGCGCGAGTCCACTCGACGCTGCGGCGGCGAGCGTGGCTACCCGGGGCACCGGGCGGCGAGCAGGGTTGGCAGCGTCGTGGAGAGCGCGGTGGCGGATGCCGTCGCCGGCACGAGCGCCAGCGCGGTGACCGTGAAGGACAGCACCCGACGCTGCGTGCGCGGCGGCGATCAGGTCGCCGACCGCGACGTCCTGCCCGAGGTCGCGCTGCGCGTAGCCGAAGCTAGCGAGCAGCGCGGCATGCACCGCGGCCACGGTCTCGTCCCAGCTGACGAGCGGATCGCGCACGACGTCCGCGGTCAGCACGATCACCTACAGGCTGGCCGGCAGGACCTGCACGGGCAGCGCAGGGTCGGCCACCTCCGCGAGGGCGGCGGCGACGCCTGTGCACAGGCTGTCGCCGGGGCTTAGCTGTACCGGGTCTGTCCCGGCGATCGTGACCACGACGCCCGCGGTCGTGGGCTGCGCTGGCTTTGCCTACTCCAGCGATCGAGTTCGCCAGGGCGGCATAGTCGCTCACGGTGACGATCCTGCCGAGCCCGCTCAGGCCGGCCGGAATGGCCGCGCGGACCGATTCCTGACCGTCACCGCCGCTGCCGCCGGTAGCCGGGCAGCGGGTTGGTAACGGAGCTGAGGCTCGCCGGACGGGTGAGCAGCTGCGTGATCTGGCCCGCCTGCAGGTTCCCCGGGCCGCCGTCGCCGGCCCGGTAAGAGGCGATAATGTTCTCGCTACCCGCGGGAAGCGGCCCGGGGAACACGATCGTGGTCTGGCCTGCGCGTCGGTGCCGACGAGGAATGACTGCTCAGGCGTGGAGCTGTCGAAGCGGCCGGCCCGCGCGTAGCCGACGCCGTTGACCGTTACTTTCAGGGTCGGGCGTCGCCTGGCCCCGTCGAGACCGGGTCGGCCAGCAGCGGCGCGCTCGAGAGCGTGAACCTCTGCGGCGCCTGCGCGGCTGGCCGCTGCCGAGCACCTCGTTGATCGTCGCGCCCTGGTGGGCGGCGACCACGTTGCCGTAGATCTCCACCGTGTCCCGCTGATACTTGTAGGCCAGTGGTCTCGCCAGGTTCAGCGTGCCGTAAGCCGTGCCGCCGCCGCCTCCGCCAGCGGAGACCGAGGCGACCATCGCAATCTCGCCGGACGGAATGGTCGCCCCGGCGGGCAGGCCGGTGCGCGTGCCGGTCACAGCGATCAGGTGGCCCCGCTGCAATCCCGGCGACGAGCCCGTCGAGCTCGATGGAGGAGGGCCCGGCCACGTCGGCGGTGACGGGCGCCGGCTTCAGCGGGAGGGCGACGGCCGGCTGCGCGTGAACGGTCAGCGGCCGCAGCGCAGACTGCGCACGGCGCTTGCGTCGATCCACGGCTCGCTCAGCGTCAGCTGGGTGGCCCTTCCGGTGATCCCGAAGCCGCTCGCCGCAACCGTGGCTGCCGAGCCGACCTTGGCGATGACCGGATACTTGACCACGGAGGCTGGTCGGCCCGGTCGGCGCTGTCGATCACGACGTAGCTGCGGGCCAGGACTCCCGGGGTAATTGCCGTCGAGTCGCAGCACCGTCCGCTCCGTCTCGGTCAGCGGCAGCGGCACCGTAATCGAGAGTGTGAGCACGGCATCGCCGAGGGGAGGCGTCGCCCATGCGATGGCCACCTGATTGTCGCCGACCCGGCCGCTGAACGGCGTCCGCACATTGGGATCCCCGGTCAGGGTACCCAGGCTGCTCTGGGTGCGGGGGATGACAACTCGAGGCGTCACCGCGTCCCTATCCGGGCTGAAGCTGGCGTTCACCTGCAGCGCAGGGGTCGGCGGCGGGGATGGCGTCGGCGGCGGGGGCGGCGGGGCGGCAGGGGGGTACCCGGTGTATGACAGCGTTACGGTGCCGGTCCCGCTGCTGCTCAGATCGACGTCGCCGAAGCCCTGCGCCGCCAGCGAGGTCATGGCCGGCAGGCCGGTGAAGGCGATCATCGCCTGGCCGGTGAATGTCGAGACGCCGCACTGCACGTCGATCACCGGATCGGTGGTCACCTCGTGGTGGCTGTCGTCCCAGCGACGAAGCCACTGCGGGATCAGCCTCGCCGGCACATCGCCGGCTGCCATCGGCAGCAAGCGCAGGAGTCTGCCCCGGTGACGCTCAGCTGCAGCGTGAACACGTCCCCGATGGGCCAGTCCCGGGTACCCGCCAGCTGGCCACTGGCGTTGAACACCGGCTGCGGCGGAGCCGCGGCGCCGAACGGGGCTGCCGTGACTTGCATCACCGAGGCCCCCGTCACCGACGGCGTGCCGATCGCCGTCGTGTCGAGCGCTGCGTACAGCGTCGGGGCCACCGCGGGCTGCATGGCCGAGATGAGCCGCGGTACGGCGTCCGAGCCCGGCCTGAACACCGTCTTTGCGGTCCGCGTCAGCTGGTTGGCCGACGCGGGCACGGGCGTGGCTGGCTTGCCGAGTCGCCGGCCAGCAGATCGTCGATCGCGGTCGTCGCGTCGGGGGGCGGCGTACGCACCTGTCCCACGTCCGCGGAGCCGGCGGGGGCCGCCCCGGCGCCTGCAGCGTCACGTTTGTCACCTTGGCGGAGTAGTCCACGGTCGCGGCGGCGACGACGACGCGGTGCTGGCTGCGTGCGCTAGTACCCGTGGCGCCGGCCAGCTCCAGCAGCATCACGTCGTTGGGCACCAGCTTCGCGGTGGTGCTACCGATGACGAGTGAGGTCGTGCTCGGCTGCAGCGGCTGCGCGGACCTCGGCGCCAGCAGGTTCCAGCTCGGCCGCGCGACGAGCGCCCCGGCCGACTCGAAAGTCTGCGGCTGCTGGCCGGGACCGGGCACCGACTGAAACAGCAGCCCCGGGCTGAACTGAACCGCGCCGTCGGCCGGGTCGGGGGCCAGCGCGTAGGCGAGATAGGCCTGCGCCGCCAGGCCGGGTGCCGGCTGGTAGCCGACAAGGCCGGCCAGCGCCAGGATCGAGCCCGGGGCTCGACGGCGTCGTCAAGATACCATCGGCGATCCGGTCGAGGTAGAAGCCGAGCACGTCGCCGACGGTCGCCCACGCGTCGAGCAGGGCGATCGTGGGGTCGTCCGGGCGCGGGTCCGTAGCGGCAGCGCGTCTGCCTCGGTGGCGGTCAGGGCGACGATCGGCTGCTCGAGCAGCGCCGCCCGGCGAGACGAGCGGTGCGGCGGGACTGGCGTGCTGCTCATCGTCCGCCCTTCAGTGACATCAGCGGTAGCCGTTCTCGGGGTGGATGGGGTCATTGTCGAGGCGCGCCATCTCAAGCGTCGCGAAGCGCACCTCCGAGGCGACCGCCGCGGATCCGGCTGCGGGCTGTTCGAGGAAGCCGAACCGGGTGAGCGTCACCGAGGCGACGCCGGGGACAGCCTGGACGGCGGCGATGATCGGGCTGGAGTACACCGGTGTGGCAAAGTCGAGGTTCGCCGGGTGGAACAGGGCCGTTGCGTGCCGCCCCGGGCAGCCAGCCGTTCGAGAGCAGCCGCGCGAGATAGCGCGAGGCCTCGCGGCGGATCGTGGCGGGGCGGAGCGTGACGTCGAGCGCCACGACGAGCGGCCGGTAACGCGGCGGCAGCGAGCGGACCAGCTGGCCGATCTTGCGCACCGCCGCCAGCGCGCGCCGGACCTCGGCGAGCAGCTCCTCGCCGGGATCTCCCGAGCTCAGGCTGGATCGCTACGTCGACCACGGGCAGCGAGCCGGTGAATCGCGGCTACCGCGGCGGCACGGCAAAGCCCGGGACGGCCGTGGCGAGCGTCGCGTAGTCCGTCGCGGTGAGTGCCCGCTGCTCGCCGGCCAGGAACGCGCCGGGGATCGCGAGCTTGGCCGCGGAGATGGTCTCGGCATCGATCCCGCCAGCGGCAGCGAGCGGATTGCGGATCAGCGAGATGCCGCCCGGGCGGCGCAGGCCTGGTGCCTTCCCCGGAAGCGGCAGCCGTATTCCCGCCGGGCGTCCACACGAGCACGTTGATCGCTTCGATCTCGGCGTTACCGGTTGTGCCGTTGCCGACCCAGTTGAGGACGCGGACAGTGTCGCCGCGCCGGCCGCGCTGTTGATCCGCAGCCCGGCGATCCCCTGATCGTTCACTTCGGCGACGAAGATCTGCTCGGTGGGCGCGGCGCCGATCAGGTCCAGCGCCGGAGCCCAGGTGCCGCCCGCGCCGTCGGCAAGCCGGAGCACCGGCAGCGCGGCGCGCGGGTCCTGCGTGATCGCGCCGCCGGCCGGTCCCCACGAGCCGGGCGACCCGGCCGCAAGGCCGACGTCAAGCTGCTGGCCCGGTCCTCCCCGCGAGCTCCCCGATCAGCACATCATCGAGCGGGCCGCTCTGCTCCGGCGAGCCTCGCCAGGAACTCGAGCCGCCCGCGCCGCTCGGCGAGCAGGCGATCGGCCCGCGCGAGCAGCTCGGCGAGCGCATCGGCCTCGAACGGGCCCGTCCGGCTCGTCGAGCCCGCGGCGCTCGCCGGTCAGGCCCAGCCGCTCAAGCTCACCGATGCCAACCTGAAGGCGAAGGATGGCGAGCTGGGCCTGGACAGCGGGGTGCCACTGGTCGCCTGCGAGCACCGTGTGCAACTTCCTCCCGCCACTGGTGGTAGAGCGAGCGCAGCGTGCGCGCCTGATGGCGGGCGACGGCCTGCGGGTCCGGAAACGGCGTCGCATACCCGAGCCCGGCACGCGTGAGCACCGGCGCGGAAATCTGGGGGACTGTCCGCCGCCGGGACACCGTTGGCCACCAGTACCACGTTTCCCGACGCCTGGCTGCATCGGTGACCGCCGGCGGTGACGGCGAGGTCGAAGCCGAGCGCGTCCTCGGGCGCCCACTGCACTTCCAGCAGCGGCTGCTCGTACAGGTGGTCCATCAGGCGGTGCACGCCGGTGAGCGCCGCACTGCCTGACGGAGCACCGGGTCCGCTGGTCCCGCGCCGACGTTAGCGGGTCTCCGGTCTGCTCAAATACGATCACGTCCCCGGCGTGCAGCTCGAGCGCCCGCTGCGGTGCCTTGTCCTTGCCGCCCGGCTTCTTGGCGCCCGCTGCGGCGCCGTCCTTCAGGACGGCGCTGGTCGCACCCGGCGAGGTCAGCGCAACGGCGCCCCCTTCGACGACGCCGGTACCGTCGGTAACCGGGACGCGGCAAGCGATAGCGCCGCCGACTTCGACCAAGCAGCAACCAGCAGCGGGCAGCCAACCACAGCAGCAGGCGGTGGTCGTTCCGCCGCCCGCCGTTGCGCGGCTGAATGAAGCCAAAATTCGCGCGCTGGCCGAACAACTGAACCTGCCGCTGCCTCGGCATATTCAGATTGTCGAGCCGTCGTCGTCGGTGCCGAAAATAATAGCGGGCTATCTCGGAGCGTGGGGAAGCGACAGGCGATGGGGCGGACGCGGACGGCACATGATGCTTCTGGTCACAGCCGTCGACGAAACAGGAGCTGCGACCGGGATCCTGTCATTCGGACCACCGACGCCATACACGTTCAACCAAAACCCGGCCAACTATTGGCCGTTCAGCGGCAAGATCGCTGAGAACCAGCTACATTTCAGGTCGCCTAACGGCCAATTGGCATATCACTTCAAAATCTTGCCGGATGGCATCATGGAGGGCCTCCTTGAAGCGCCAAATAACCGGCATCCCTCGATCGCCATCGAGCGCATCAACTAGGCAGGATTAAAGCCCGACCGTCGCTTTGAGGCTGCGCACCTGCGCGCTCACTGTTTTTGCAAGCGCCACACCCGCACCGCGGCCGGTAACCCCGAGCCGCTGCCAGGACTGCGCCATCGCCACATCCCAGGAGAACGCCCAAGCCAGTGTGTAGAACAAAGCCGCCAGCAGATAGAGGAAGGCGAAGCCGAAATACATCGAATTGTATTCCATCAAGCCGCCGAACAGCGCGCCCATCAGATTGTAGGCGAGCGCGGTGGAGACGTTGGTCTTGGCCTTGGCGATAAGGCTGGAGAACACGATGCCGGAGAAAAACAGCGGGATCGTCAGCAGGACGCAGCTCACCGTCAGGCTTGCGGCCGGCGACGCGAACACGATCAGGTTGTGATTGAGCGCATAGGCATAGCCGACGAGCAGGCTGACCAAGAGCCCGACATAGGCCAGGCCGGTGTGCTGGAAGATCTTGCGCGCCACGATCAGGTTGGCGAGGAAGGCCATCACCAGCACCATGACGATGGTCGCCGCAATGACGATCCATGTGCCGCCGAGATGCAGACCGAGCTCGGTGATCGCCTTGGTTTCCACCAGCATAAAGCCGGATCCGAGGAAGAAGAAAGGCACGTAGTGGCGCTTGACCGGCTCGCTAAAACCGATGGTCTTGCGCACGAACAAATAGCTGAGCGCAAGCACCATGCCGAGCGCCAGCATGTAACTGACCGGGTAAGTGCGTTTGACCATATAGAAGAACGGCCAGTCGTCGGTCGGCACGCTGGAGGCCGGGTAGGCCTGCGCGAAGTGGGCCGACACGTCGGCAAAGCCCATCTGCGCCGTGCCATACGGCATGGCCACATCCTGCCCCTTCTGCGTAACGAAGGCGGTGATCGTGTGCGTACCCTCTTTCGCCCTTACAGCCAGAGGCTTTCCGGCGCCCGGAATATCTTGAAGAATGTGCGAAAGCTTGAAGCCAAGCAAATCATTCGGCAACGCGAAGGCGACGGACATGACGCCGTGCGGCTTAAGCAGCTTGTAGGCTTCGGTGAGGCCCTCGCGGGTATAGACATATGAGTCGACGCGCAGGTTGGAAGCGTGACTGAGCGCGGTGTGCGAATCTAGCACGCCGTAGACGATCAAGTCGTATTTCTGCTTGGTCGTGCGGAAGAAATTGCGCGCATCGTTGATCGTCAGCGTCACGCGCGGATCGCTGTAGGGATGCTCAGGGTGATAGACCTTGCCGAGATAGGCGATGGCCGGATCGATCTCGATGGCGTCGACATGGGAAGCGCCCATGCGCAGGGCCGCCGCCACGTCGTTGCCGCTGCCGGCACCGACAATGGCGACGCGCTCGGGCTTTTTCTTGAAAGCGAAAGGAAGCTCGTAATAGGCGCGCAGGTAGCGGTCTTCGGCAAATTCATGTCCGCGCCTATTGTTGGCGAGGTCATAAACCCCCTGATAATAGAAGCCACCCGCTAAAACTTGCATCAAGCCATCGGACTTCGCCGTGCGCTCGATCAACTGATAAGGCGAATAGATGCGCTGGACGGCGACGTTCACCGGCCAGGCAAGCACGGTGAGCAGCAGGCAAAAGCTCGCGACGCCGACCGGAAGGTTCGAGTCGCGCGAGAGGACGAAGAACAACAACATGCCGCCGATCACCGCAAACCACACCACCGGCGGCAGCCAGAACAGGCTCATCACGAACAAGGCCGCCACGCCGAGAATGCTGCCGAGCAGATTGAGGCCGTAGGCCTTGAGCGGCTTCGCGCTACTGAGGAGCTTGCCGCAAAGCTGGCCGACCGGATAACTGATGCAGGCGCACAGGATGAAACTCATCGCCAACAACAAGTAGAGCGGCGCGCTCAGGCGCAGCAGCGTCGGCCAATCGAATGCATCCATCGTCGTCTGCACGGAGGTCTGCTCGAACATCGGCAGCGCCGCGAACAGCACGTTGTCCGCGCCGACATCGTAGCGCAACAACGTGATGATGCCGACGAACAGCGCCAGCATCGGCAGCACCAGCGCCGGCGCGCAAGGCTGCTTTTCCGCCACCGCGTAGCCCGCGCCGAGCCCCAAGAAGCACGCGAGCAGCGTGAAGTTCTTGAACAACGAAAACACCGGAAAGACCGAGGCCAGCCAGCGGATCATGACCAGTTCGAGCAATAGGCTCACCATGGTCACCAGCACGATCAGCCTGATTTTTTCCTCGGTGCTCGCCTGAATGAAGCCGGCTTCGAAGTGCCCGCTCATGAGGTCGATCTGGCGCTCCAGCGGACGCGCGAGCCAGGAGGGATAAAGAATGACAACGAGCGCGGCGAAGCCGAGGAGCGCGCGCGCGGACGTCAGCAGGACACTAGCGACGTCGACCGTTTCGCGGCCCATGTAAAGACGCAGGCCCAGAAGGGAATAACAAAAGACCAGGCTGCTCAGGCAGATCGCAAAAATGCGTACGAGATTGCGATTGGTTTCGTTATTGGCGTGCTTCGAGCTTCCGTTGCGAATGCCCATAATAAGTCACCGCTCCTGTAATGGTCGGCACACCTTCTACTTGCGACAGAATCGTGGAGGTATCGTTTTAAGGGTAAATCAGATTTGATTAACAATTGACGAATAGGCGCGGGCTGCGCCGTCACGTCAGGCGAAATTGCGAATGAGTCAACGAATGGGCGGTGCGTAGAGGATGCCGCCGGCGTTCCAGAGGTGGTTGAGCCCACGCGGAATGCCGAGCATCGAAGCGACGCCGATATTGCGGTCGTAGACCTCGCCGTAGTTGCCGACGTGGCGGATGATGCGCACGGCCCAGTCGTTGGTCAGCCCGAGTCCGCGGCCAAAGTCGCCTTCCGCGCCGACGAAGCGCCGCACGGCCGGTTTTTTGGACTTTAATGCCTCGTCGATATTTTTTGAATTAATGCCGAGCTCTTCGGCATCGATCATGGCAAATAGCGTCCACTTCACCAGCAGGAGCCAGTCGTCGTCCTTCTGACGGACCACCGGCGCGAGCGGCTCCTTGGAGATGACGTCCGGCAGGATGACCTGATCCCGCGGCTTGGCAATCTTCAGCCTCAGCGCGTAGAGCTGCGACACATCGGACGTGAGCGTGTCGCAATCTCCCGCGATGTAGGCCTTGAGCACCTCGTCGATCGAGCCGTATTTTTTGGCCTCGTATTTCATATTGTTGTTGCCGAAATAATCGCCGAGATTGAGCTCGGTGGTCGTATCGCTTTGAACGCAGACTTTGCTGCCGTCGAGCTCGAGCGCCGAACTGATGTTGCGCGAGCGCGGCACCATGAAACCCTGGCCGTCGTAGTACGACACGCCGGCGAAATGCAGGGCGTATTCGGTTTCGCGCGACATGGTCCAGGTCGAATTGCGCGCCAGGACATCGACTTTGCGTTTGGCGAGCTCGGTGAAGCGCTCTTTGGCGTCGAGCGGCACGAACTTCACCTTCTTGGGATCGTCAAAGATGGCCGCGGCAATGGCGCGGCAAAAATCGACGTCGAAGCCCGCCCACTCACCCTTGTCATTCTGTGCGGAGAAGCCGGGCAGGTCGGTGTTGACGCCGCAGTGGACGGCGTCGCGGCGAACCGTGCGTTTCAGCGTCTTGGTGTCGTAGCGGATATAGGTGATGGCAATCGCCGTGACCGCAGCGGCGATGATGCAGCCGATCAACAGACCGGTGCGGAAATTCCATCCGAAAAATTCACGCAACTTACCCAACTCACGTCCCCCGTACAGGCCGGTTTAGACCTGCGGCCGCTGGTGAATGACCACTTTGGTGCCGACCGGGATGCGCGAATAGAGGTCGATCACGTCGGGGTTGGTCAGGCGGAAGCAGCCGGACGAGACGGCGGTGCCGATGGTGCGCGGCTGATTGGTGCCGTGGATGCGATAGACCGTACGGCCGAGATAGAGCGCGCGCGCGCCGAGCGGATTGCCCGGACCGCCCGCCATCCAGCGCGGCAAGTATGGTTGGCGCTGGATCATTTCCGGCGGCGGCGTCCAATCCGGCCATTCCTGCTTGCGCGTGATCTTCACAAGGCCCTGCCATTGGAATCCTTCGCGGCCGACGCCGATGCCGTAACGTAGCGCACGCCCGCCGGGTTGCACGACATAGAGAAATCGCTCGCTGGTATTGATGATGATGGTGCCGGGCGCCTCATTGGTGCGGAAAAACACCACGGTCTTTTCCCACCTCGGATCGAGCTGCTCGTCCGCCGCCGGAGGGATATAGCCGGGCTGGTCGCCGAGATCCTGCTGCGGGATCTGCACTTGCGCGAGAGCAGGCGTCGCAAGCGTCATCAGCAAGGCGGCCTGAACAGCGAAGATGAGTCGAATTAGCGACATTCTTTGCGCTCCGCATTTCCGAATAACCTGGCGCCAAGGTAAAGCGCCGCCGCGGCGGGGGCAAGCAGGGTCCTTGCAACGAGACATCCGCCGAATTGTACGAATAAGTAGGACAATTCGAACCGATGCACCGGCGCCGCAAAGACAACGATACAGATGAAACTATTGTTTCTTGACGGTATAGATCGTGCCGTTGAGCGCGAGGTGCGCCGTCGACGCATCGACGAAAAACAAGGCGACGTCGCAGCCGGTTTCCAGCGCCTTGACGCTCGGGCCGACAAAGCCGAGCGCGGCCGCCATCGCTTCGGGATCGGCCAGTCGGTCGGCAACCTGCATCTCCTCGAAAGCGCCCTGGAAGATCTCGCCCGCGGCCACGTCGCGGAAGCGGTAATGCGCGCGCCGGCAGGCGAGCGGCGCGGGGCCGGCAATCGCCGCTTCCTTGAACACAAGGGTTTGACCGACAAGTCCGGTGCGCGCGGCCGGTTCAGGCGCGTTTGCGGCCGCTACCCAGGGCGCCATCGTCGCGCTGGTGAGTTTCCAACCGCCGAGATATTGTGGATTGGCGCCGTCTGCCGTCGCGTAGGTCACCATACGCAGGGCCAAGGCCGCGAACATGATCGCCAGACAAAACGCCCGCACGGAATGCCTCCCCCCACGCAAGCGCCATCTTGCCAAATCCAGGCGCCCGCGCCCCACCTGAAGGCGCGCTAATCACAGGAAAAACGCCCCGTGCGCAAGAGGGGACCATGCCTGGCTTGCCAAACGATATGTTATAATATTACATATTGATCGGCCAACCTGCCGCTACGATCGGATTGCCCCCATGAAATTCGTCGCCAGCATTGCCCTCGCCTGCCTGCTTGCCCTTACCGGTAGTCCCGTCCGCGCCGAAGGCGGCGCGCTCAAACTGGTGGCCGCGGAAAATTTCTACGGCAACGTCGCCCAGCAGATCGGCGGCGACCGGGTCGAGGTCGTCAGCGTCTTGAACAATCCCGATCAAGACCCGCATTTGTTCGAAACGTCGCCGTCCGTGGTCCGTGAGATCGCGGCGGCGCATATCGTCATCTACAACGGCGCCGACTACGACCCCTGGATGGAGAAACTGCTCAAGGCTGCGCCCAAAGCGGACCGTGCGGTCATCGTCGCCGCCGACCTCGTGCACAAGCGCGCCGGCGATAACCCGCATCTGTGGTACGACCCGCCGACCGTGCCGGCGGTTGCGCGCGCGCTGGCCGCCGCACTCGGCAAAGCCGACCCTGCGCACGCGGCCGACTATCAGGCGCGGCTTGCGACTTTCCTTGCCGCGCTCAAGCCCGTTGACGAGAAGATCGCCAGCATCGCGAAAAAATATCGGGGCGCCGCTGTCACCGCCAGCGAGCCGGTGTTCGGCTATATGGCCGCGGCGCTGGGATTGACCATGCGTAATGAAAAATTCCAGAACGCGATCATGAACGACACCGAGCCGAGCGCGCGCGATGTCGCCGCCTTCGAGCGCGACCTGAAAGAGCACAAGGTGCGCGTTCTTTTCTATAACAAGCAGGCTTCCGACAAGATCGTGCAGCATCTCGTCGACGTCGCGCGCGCCGCCAAGGTGCCAATCGTCGGTGTCACCGAGACGATCCCAGCCGGGATGTCGTTTCAGGATTGGCTGTTGAGCGAGCTCACCGACACCGAAAAGGCATTGGCGGGACCGAACTCGTGAACGTCGTCGAACTCGACCGCGTTTCGCTGACGGTCGGCGGACGCACCGTCCTGGCCGATACCAGCTTCGCCATCCGGCCCGGCGAATTCATCGGCGTGCTGGGGCCGAACGGCGCCGGCAAGACCACGCTGATGCGCGCCATTCTCGGCCTGCTGCCGCCAGCGAGCGGGCAGCTGCGCGTATTCGGCCGCGCGCCGACACGCGGCGACGCCGCCATCGGCTACCTGCCGCAATTGCGCACCGTGCTTCCCGATCTGCGCATCCGCGGCCGCGATTTCATCGCCGCGTCGCTGCATGGCGAACGCTGGGGCCTGCCTTCGCTCGGTGAAAATAACCGACACGTCATCGACGAAACATTGGCGCTGATCGACGCACACGATCTCGCACAACGTCCGCTGAGCGACATGTCGGGCGGCGAGCGTCAGCGCCTCTTGCTCGCACAGGCTTTGATCGGACAGCCGAAGCTGCTGCTGCTCGACGAGCCGCTGATCAGTCTCGACGCCCGCCATCAGGAAGTCGCCATCGCCGTCGTGCGAAAGGTCGCACGCGAGCGCGGCATTACCGTGTTGTTCAGCGCGCACGAGCTCAATCAGCTGCTCGGCACGCTCGATCGCGTGCTTTACCTCGGCAACGGGCAGGCTGTGCTCGGAACCGTCGAGGAAGTGATCACCGCGCCGGTGCTGTCACGGCTTTACGGCACCGACATCCATGTGTTGCGCGCGGAAGGCCATATCTTCGTCATGTCGCGGGGCCGCGAGATCGAGCACGACGCCCATCAGCACGACCACGATCATGGGCACGGCCATCATCACTGACATGTTCCAGTACGAATTCATGATCAACGCCTTCGCCGCCGCCGGCATCGCCGCGGTGGTCGCGGGCATTGTCGGCTTTTTTCTGGTGATGCGCGGGCAGACCTTTGCCGGCCACGCGCTCTCGCATATCGGATTTGCCGGCGCGACCGGCGCGGGGCTGATCGGCTTAGCGCCGATCTGGGGGCTCACCGGCTTCACGCTTGCCGCCGGCATCATCATGGGCCTGTTGAGCGAGCGCATCAGCAACCGCGACGTCGCCATCGGCATCGTGCTCGCGCTGGCGCTCGGCTTCGGCCTGTTGTTTCTCCATTACTACACGGCCTTCGCCAGCCAAGCGACAGCGCTCCTGTTCGGCAACGTGCTGGCGGTCGACCGCGGCATGATCGCGACGCTCGCCGTGCTCGCCATTATCGCCTTGCTTGCGCTGGCGGCGATCATGCGGCCGCTGGTTTTCGCCAGCCTGCAGCCGGAGTTGGCCGAAGCCAAAGGCGTGCCGCTGAAGTTCGTGTCGACCGCCTTTCTGGCGATAGTGGCGTTGGCGGTCTCGCAGTGCGCGCAGATCGTCGGCGTGTTGCTGGTGTTCACGCTGATGGTGGGGCCGCCGGCCGCCGCGCAGCGTCTGACCACCGGCCTCTGGCCTGGCTTGGCCGTCGCGGCCCTGCTCGCGCTGGCGGAAGCCTGGCTCGGGCTCACCGTGGCCTTCTACAGCGACTGGCCGGTCAGCTTCTGCATTGCAAGCTTGAGCGCGCTTGTCTATTTCGCCGCGCTCGCCGCGAGCGGCGCGCACACGCGACACGGAAACGCGAGCGTGTTAGACAGCGGCGCATGAGCGATAACAAGCGCGCGGTGTGCATTGGCGAGGCCATCGTGGAACTGGCGCGCGGCGCCGACGGCCGCTTCGCGCTGGCGAGCGGCGGCGACGCGTTCAATACGGCGATTTATCTGGCGCGCGCGGGCGCGACGGCGGCCTTTGCCAGCGCCCTCGGCGATGACCCCTATTCCGACGCGATTGTGGCGCTGGCGCGTGCCGAGAATGTCGAGACCGACCTGATCTTGCGCGTGCCGGGGCGGTTGCCGGGCCTAGCGCTGATCGACGCCGATCCACAAGGGCGCCGCCGCACCTATGACTGGCGCGACCGCGCGCCGGCGCGCGATCTTTTCGAGCTGTCGCATTGGAGCCGTGTGGCGGAGGCTTTTCTCGAGGCCAGTCTGATTTTCTTTTCCGGTGTCACCTTGTCGCTTTATTCGAATGTCGGTCTCGGCCGCTTTCTAGCCGCGCTCGAGCTTGCGCGCGGCAAGGGCGCGATCGTCGCCTTCGACGGCAACTTCCGCCCGCATGCCTGGAAAGGCGACCTCACCCGCACCCGCACGGTATTCGCGGAAGCGCTCAAGCGCGTCGATCTTGCGCTGCCGGCTTACGATGATGAGGCGGTGTTGTGGGGAGATCCGTCACCGGAGGCAACCATCCAACGCTTGCAGGCCTTCGGCGTTGGCGAAGTCGTGGTGAAAAACGGACCGAACAGTGCGATCGTCGCGTCAGCAGGACAGCGCGAAGCGGTGCCGGTGCCGGAAGTCGTGGTGCCGGTCGATGCTACCGCCGCCGGCGACGGATTCAACGCCGGTTACCTGGCGGCGCGTCTTGCCGGCCGCAGCGCCGCGGAAGCGGCTCAGGCCGCGCACAAGCTTGCGGGCCAAGTCATCCGCCACCACGGCGCCATCATGCCGCGCGTGGGCGCGGCCGTGCACTAAACCCCGCGATCAGCTCTTGAGCTTCTTGTTGCACTCGCTCCAGTAGCCGCCACCCTTCTCGATCCACTTCAAGCCACCATTGGCATTATTCGCCTTGTTGGCGTTGTACTGGTCGGTGCAGGTGTGCAGGCGCGCCTTGCCTGGCGATTCCTTGGAGTATTTCGTGCTGATCGCCTTCGGGAAGACGGCGTTCGTTGCCTTGGTTTTCGCCGCTGCTTTCGTTTCAGTCTTTTTCGCGGGCTCGGCGGCCGCCTTGGCATCGGTGCCGCATTCCGCCTTGCGGAAATCGTTCCACTTCATGCCCTTGAGAGTGTTAGCCTTCTTGGCGGCTTCGTATTTCGCGCTGCATTCCTTTTGGGTCAGCGCCGACGCGGGCGTGTGGAAGGCCACGGCGAACGCGCAGGCGATCGCCGCGCCGATCAGTTTCGATTGACGGTTCATCGGACGAGTCTCCTTCAACTCTGTGATCATGATTCTTGAAGTTTGCCGTCCGGGCTCATTTGATCGATGGCGCCCGGAAGGTGTGCGGACAGCGCGGACAGGATTTTGTCTGTCGGCAGTCCGAGCTTATCCGCGAGTTGCTTGACCTGCTCGTTGCCGAGCGCGGCGCGCAGTTGCTCAGCACTGACCGGAAGATTGCTCCCATTGCCGAGCCAGGACGCGACCTGACTGCCAAGACCGCTTTCTTGCAGCTTGGCGACCAGACCGCCGACGCTGCCGAGATCGGTCTTGCCCAAGACCTGGTTGAGCACGGCCGGAAGCGCATTGGTTTCGATGTCGCCGACGGCTTGGCCGAGAACTTGGCCCACGGCGCCTTTCAGGCTACCGCCGAGATCATCCAATAAACCCATTGTCGTATCTCCTGCACCCTAGAGCCACCCCCGATTGTTGCCGGCGACGGGACGATCAGCCTTCAGCGTCAGTGACGCACTTCTTGGTGAAGCTCGCCTTGGCGGCGCCGGCCAATTTCTTGTCCGCCGCTTGAACGCCGCAAGATTTCTCCGCATCCGTCTTGCACTTCTTCATGAAGCTCGCGAGCGCGGCGCCGGCAAGCTTCTTTTCAGTCGCCGTCGCTTTGCAGCTTGCAGCCTGGGCTGCGCCAACGCCCGCAAAGGTGCACACGATGGCGATAGCGATCAGTCGTTTCATGTTTATCTCCCTGCTTCCCAAAATCGGACCCGATGGGCGGCGAAAGCTAGCACCCGGCCAACGACGCCGGAAGCCGGTTATCTCGAAACCGTTCATCTTGTTCATCTGCTTTTCACGTGAAGATGACGTTTCACGCAAAGATCGCAGCGAATGTTGTGGAAAGCCCGGATTGCATTTGTAGACAGCCTTGCAGCGATTAGAGCTGCGCGGCCGTGGCGCGATTGGGAGGCTAGATTACATTTGCAACGGGCGATCGCGAGGGTATCGGGTGGGCGACCGCCGAACGCTTCGCCGAGGATGGCGCCAAGGCCGCCATCGCCGAAATCAATCGACAGTCCGGTGAGGCGGCACCGCCATCAGCCTGCAACGGCGTGATCGCAAACGCGATCATCATGCGATCGAAAAACAAAACGGCACCGGCGTAAGACGCCGGTGCCGCAATCTCGTTATGGTCGGGCCGGTTAGGACGCCGGCTCGAGGTCCGGCGCGGTCTGCGGCGCGGTCTTGATGTCGTGCACGTTCGGCACACCCTCGCCGCTGACCTGATCCATCGACGGCGCTTCGACCGGTCGATCGAGGCGGCGCGAGGTACCCTCGAACTGGGCGTCCTGCTCGATGGTCAGCGACTTGTTGAACAGCTCACCGTCGACAACCGCGGTGCCCTGCAGCTTGATGCTGTTGCCATGCAGGGTGCCCTTGAAGGTGCCCTGAATCACGGCTTCCTGCACGGTCACCTTGCCGTCGACGTTCGCGCCTTCGCTGATGATGACGTTGGACGCGCGAATTTCACCGGTAACGCGGCCATAGACCTGCAGCGCGCCGGTGGAGACGATGTTGCCGGTGATCAAAACGCCGCGGCCGATGGTGGTGACCATATCGGCCCCCCGCGTACCGGACTGGAAGACTTCGCCGGCAGCCTTGGCATTTTTCACGTCTTTAGGCTGAGAAAGGTAGCTCAACACGATTCTCCTCTGGTGTTTCGTTCGATGCCTGTCGTTTTCGATTAGTCGTGCGCCCGGCGGCTTCGTCGCCGGCGGCGCCAGCGATCGGCGCGGGAAAGCGCCGATGTCTTGCCTGTCGTGGGAAAGAAAATTCCATTGCGCCGGTATCGAAACCAGCGAATGTTGGAATTAATGATAACGCGGCGGCCCGAACCGGCCGGCGCCTGTCGGCGTTAACTAAATGCGCAGCGCCATGGCAGCCGCGCTTGAGCGTTAAGGGTCAGCGGCATTAAATGCGTCATGACCGACGAGACGATCAAAGCGGCCATCGACCAGTTCATGAGGAACGTCTCTTTTGCGGCGCAGCGTGAACTGGAAAAGGCGGTCCGCCAGGCGTTCAACGACGGCCGCCTGCGCGGCGGCGACGTACTCTCCATGGGCGTGACGCTGTCGAATGAAAAGGTCGGCCTCGACGTCTCGATCTTCAAGAAGATCGAATTTTGACCTACGTCATCGGCCGCAAGCCGAGCTTGTCGAGCAGCGCCATATCGCGGTCGCGCCCGGGATTGGGCGTGGTGAGCAACTTCGGGCCGTAAAAGATCGAATTGGCGCCGGCAAGAAAACACAAGGCCTGGCATTCCTCGCTCATGTCCTCGCGCCCGGCCGACAGCCGCACGACCGAAGCCGGCATGGTGATCCGCGCCACCGCAATCGTGCGCACGAAATCGAGCGGATCGAGAGCGGGCTGATCCGCAAGCGGGGTGCCTTCCACCCGCACCAGCATGTTGATCGGCACGCTTTCGGGATGGACCGGCAGAGAGGCGAGCGCCGCGATCATGCCGACGCGGTCCTCGAGCCCCTCGCCCATACCGACAATGCCGCCACAGCACACGTTGATGCCGGCCGCGCGCACGGCGGCGAGCGTATCGAGCCGGTCGTTATAAGTGCGCGTGGTGATGATGGCGCCGTAATATTCCGGCGAAGTGTCGAGGTTGTGATTGTAGTAATCGAGGCCGCAGTCTTTCAATCGTTGCGCCTGCGCGCCCGTCAACATGCCGAGGGTGACGCAGGTTTCCAGCCCCAGCGCCTTCACGCCGTCCACCATGGCGCAGACCTGGTCGAGATCGCGGTCTTTCGGCGAACGCCAGGCAGCGCCCATGCAAAAGCGCTGCGCGCCGGCGGCCTTGGCCGCGCGCGCCTCGTTGAGCACGGCGTCCAGGCCCATCAGCTTTTCCGCCTTGACGTCGGTATCGAATTTGGCCGCCTGCGGGCAATAGGCGCAGTCTTCCGGGCAGCCGCCGGTCTTGATCGACAAAAGTGTCGAAATCTGCACCTCGGCCGGGTCGAAATTCTCCCGGTGCACCTGCGCGGCGCGGAACACGAGTTCGGGAAACGGCAGCGCGAACAGGGCGCCGATTTCGTTCCGGGTCCAGTCATGGCGCGGTGCGCTCAAACTGGCGCTCGGCCCGCAATCGCGATCGGATATAGGCATAAAGGACATCGTCACCTCACCGCCACCTTATAGCGCAAGCCAAACGCGGCGTCGAAAGCCGATTGACCAAGGAATCCATGCGGTTGAGCCTAGCGGTCCGCCTGTGCTAAGAGGACTATGAGATGAAAAGATGCCGGTGGAATCCATGCGTAAAATAACCATTGCAGTCTTGCTGCTGGCGGCCTTCGCGACGCCGCTCTATGCCCAACAGCAGCAGAACGACCCGGAAGAAGCAGCCAAGAAGCGCGACGCCGCCGCGCTCGACAAGCAGTACAAGACCATCCTTGAACTGACCGACAAGGCGGCGCCGGTAAAGGTCGACCCCTGGAACAACATGCGCAGCACCGGCAGCACCGACGCAGCCGCCAGCAAAGCCAAGAAATAAGAAGCTACCTCCGCGTAATCGCCGCGTAAAATTTTTTGCGCGGGCCGTTTTGCCGCAATCGCGCCATAGAGCGGACCGCTAGATTAGTGCAGCGGAATGAAACGCGCCCCGCCTAAGCCCTCCCCGGCCGTGCCGCAATGACGGCGCCGAGGACTTAAAGCCGCCGGCGAACAGCCGGCCGCGATATGAGCCGCACACAAACCTGCAACGGATCCTGAAAGGATTTCCGATCATGATGACGCGTGCTCTCTGCGTGGCCGCCGGTCTTATCGCGGCCAGCCTGACCCCCTCGCTTGCCGACAGTGTCTCCGCCAGCGCGATCGCGTGGGATGCGAGCCAGCGCACCATCACGTTGGAGGACTATTCGCAATTCGCCAGCATCCCGGCCACCGTGAACGTGCCGGACATCAAGCCGGGCGACGTGATTACCGTCGACTACTCCGCACTCGACAACGGCTACGACACGATCAACTCGATTACGATCAATCGCGATATCGCGAAGCGGATGGTGCCGCCGCCCAAGCGCGGCTGATTGCCGCCGATAATTGGATCACCAGCGATCTTACCAGCGATCTTGGCCGGGCTCGATGCCCGGCCTTTTTTTGCCGGTTTGAGCCGCGCGCGGTCCAGGGTTACGGTCGCGTCATGGACGAGAAGACAAGCGACATTGCGCGGGTCGAGGAGCACATCGAGGCGTTGCACGACGCCATCGTCCATTGCCGCAAGGTGGCGCTCGCCGCCAAGGTCATGATCGCGACTGGCGGCCTCTGGCTCGCTTGCACGCTGTTCGGGATCGTCGACTTCGTGCCGCTCATGTTGATCGCGGCCATCGCCGCGGTGATCGGCGGAATCGTGCTCGCCGGCTCGAATGCGACCACCTGGACGCAGACGGAAGACCAGCTCGAAAAGAGCGAAGCATTACGCGCACAGATGATCGGACAGATCGATATGCGCGTGGTGGGCGACGAGCGCCCGACCACGCATTGAAGGTGTACCGTTCGACCTCCGGTTAGCGGATGTCCTGAACGCCGACCGGCGGGCAATCCGGGTTGCCGGGCAATTGGCCGACATTGATCAACTGCACGCGCCGGTTCTCCGCCGCCTTTGGATTGCGCCGGTTGAGCAGCTGCTCCTCGCCGAGCCCCAGCGTGTCAACCCGCAGCCGCCCGATGCCAAACGGATTGATCAGCGCGGCCCGAATCGACAGGGCGCGCCGGTCGCTGAGCTTGAGATTGTACTCGCGCCGGCCGGTGGCATCGGTGTTGCCGATGATCAGGAAGCAATAGCCGTACAACACGGGATGATAGAGCGCATCCGCCATCAGCCCGATCGAGCGATACGACTTCGGACTGATTCGCGCCGAATTGAAGTCGAAATAGATCGCGATGGTCAGCTGCGGCAGTTTGTCGAGCTGCTCGAACAGAGGCGGCCGGTTGAACGGATCGGCGCGCGCGGGATCGTGCACCGCCTGCGCCGCGATCTGGCGCATGCGCGCGACGTCGAGGCCGACATAGGTGTTGCTGGTGGCGACAAGGCTGCTGAGGATGTCGCCCGAGCGCAGGTGGATCTGAGCCCCGATCGGGCCGGGATCGAGGTTGGCTTCGTAGCCGGAGTCGATCAGGGCCTGGCGGCAGGCCGGGCGCAAGGCGTTGCGCGACTTGTACATGCAGCCGAGGATCTGGGCGTTGCCCGGCTGAATACCGCCGCAGAAGCGCAGCCGGTCGAGCTCACACAGCTTCGGGACGGAGGCGCGCGCCTCGGCTCGTTGCCGCAGCAGCGCGCCGACCTGGTTCGCGGTGGCCTGGCAAGTTCCCGAAACCCGGCTGCTGTTGCGCTCCAGGCAATCGGCGACCTCCCCGCCACCCAGATTGGCACGTCGGCAATATCGCTCAATGTCCTTGCCGCAAGCAACCGCAAGCCGCCCGAGCGCTTCGGCGTAACCGATGGTTTGAGCGGCCGAGGGGCCTGTACCTGCCGTCACAAGCAAGGTCGCGAGCGCAAAGATCGAAAGTTTCAGTCTCATTTTTTACTCCCCCGGCGCACGAGCCGGTATTCGCTCCGGCGCCCAGCCTATGTCCCTGATGTACCGGCGTGAATGGTAGTTGGTTTTCGATCCGGCTGGAACCCCGGCGGCACGGGCAGCTTTTTCGCGCGTTCAGGCGCGGCTTACGGCGGCGGGATTTTTTCCGGCAGCACGCTGGCGGCGAGCACCTGACGGCCTCCCGACACTGAAATGATGCTGACTGATTTCGTCGGGATGCGGTCGCCGTCACGATAGCTGATGGTGCCGGTGACGCCCCTAAAATCGTGCGTTGCAGCCAAAGCCTTGCGCACGGCGTGCGGATCGTCACTGCCGGCGGATGCGACCGCGGCCATCAACAGCCGCGCGGTGTCGTAACCGAGCGCGCTGAAGGCGTCGGGCTGCTGGCCCGGATAGGCATTGGCATAGAGCGCGCGAAACGCCTGCACACGCGGGTCTGGATTGTCGGCGCCGAGATAGGCATGGGTTGTGAAATAGACATGATCGGCCTGCGCCACTTGTTGCCAGGCGCCGCCAATGTCGAGACCATCGCCGCCGAGGATCGGCGCGGCGATTCCGGCATCGCGCAGCGCCGCCACGCCCGCCAGCACGTCATCGGGCTGGGCCGCGAAATAGACGAGATCGGCCTTGGGCAGGCCTTTCACTTTGTCCTTGATGGAGGCGAGCGTGTAGCCACGCACGGTGAGCACTTTGCCGCCGAGTTCCTTGAAACGCGTTTCGAAATAGCCGTGCAGCAGCTTCGCGTAGGTCGAGGTCTGCTTGTAGAGCACCACCGCCGTGCGGACCTTCAGTGATTTTACCGCCCATTCGGCACCGGCGGCCGCCTGCACGTTGTCGCCGAAGCAGGCGAGGAAAAGATAACGCGGCACTTCGTGCGGCAGTTGCGGCGAGGTGGCACCTGAAGTGAGGAAGAGATGCTTGTGTTTGGCGGCAATGCGCGCGGCCGCCAGCACCATGTCAGTGTCGGAAAAGCCGATCAGGCCGACGAGCGTCGGCTGGGCCACGAACAATTTCTCGGTCTCGCGCGCGATCACCTTTGGCTTGGTCTTGCCGTCGACCAGGACGAGCTTGACCGGCCGGCCGAGCACACCGCCCGCCGTGTTGGCTTCGTCGGCGGCAAGTTGTGCGCCGCGCGAAGACGGCACGTCGAGGTCCTGCTGGCCGCCGGTGAGATTGTAAAGCGCGCCGATGACGACCGGGCGATCGGCGGCGGAGGATGTCGCGCCGATGGCCAATACCGTTACGGCAAAGATGATGGCGGCTGCAATTCCAACGCGTTTGTGATTTGGCATGGTGCAACTATAGCGCAGCGATGTTTGCAGCGGCAGTAAACTGATTTGCCTTTGCCCGCGTCGTAAACAGACGCGTAAGAAGCCTGGCCCCATCGTGTGATCGACCTTGTTTGTTGAGAAATGGCCGCACGCCGTCGCCCCTGTTCTTTGCGGCGCGGGGTGCGCCGTATTCTTGCCGGCCTACGCCGGCCTTCTTCTTCCCCCGACACGCTGTGCCGAGGGGATGGAGCGCCGAACGACGCTGCCATCGGTGACCGCCGTTGAGGGCGGCGCGCGCTTTTACGCTTCAAGCGCGCTCGCCACTCGGCGCTCCATCGCGGCTTTTCTGTCCCTGGCGCCGTAGCTTCCGGGTGGAAACGGGATGGCTCTTCGCCGTCCCTTCATCCAGCGGGCTTCCGCCCGCCTTTGTTTCCGCCGCGTCCAGCCCATTGAAGGGCAGCCGGTCTTAGTGCCGGCGGACGGCTGGCCAGGGCCTCCCGGGAGCAAGGTTACGAGCCTTGCACGCGGGCGCCGCACCTCCCCCGCCCTCAAGACGTCTCATGAGAACGCCCTCGATAGTGGGGAGAGTGAATAGGAATATAGTCCAATCATCAGCATAGAGTCAAGAGACTTTTTAGGCCGACGGGCGCTATCTTTCCTTCGGCATGAATTGCACGAAAGTGACCAGAACGACCAGATGGAATAGAAAAGTCCCTCCGCTGCACCGTGGCATTTGCGCCGATCATAGTATTGTCTTTCACCCCGCGACGCGCGAGCGGGCAATCGCTCCGGCACCCAGCCAATGCCCCGATGCACCGGCTTGAATGGTAGGTTTTCGATCCGGCTGGAACCCCGGCCCGCGGAATGCCGATCCGGCGCGGGCTTTAGGAGATCCTTCGCCTGCGCCGTCCGCGCCACCCGACGAAACCGATCAGGCCGGCGCCGCTCGCAAACAGCGGAAGCGCTGCCGGCAGCGGCGCTTCGCCGCCGTTGACGATCCCGTCGCTGAACACCAACCGGTAGGTCTGGGCATCGTCGGGATTCACGAAGAGGAATGTCGGATCGATCGACGCCGATCTTTGGCCGATGCCGTGGACCACCGCATCCACGGACATTTCAATCGTGTAGACCGTGTCCAGCCGAATATCGAGCTGTTGCTCATAGGCACCTTTGTGTTGAGCGATATCGACAAGTGGTGAATCGCCGTAGAACGGATCGTCGGATGTGATGAGTAGCGAAGCGGTGGCCCCGTCGCTGAAATTGGAAGACCCGTACATGAAAATCTTGATCGGGCTGCCGCTTGCGCCCGTATATTCGAGCTCCTGCAGGGTCATCGTAAACACCAACGTGGCGGCAGCCTCGGCATAGCCCGGCAAGATATCAGTATTGGAGCCAACCTGAGCCGTCGCCATGAGCGATTGGTTTTCCTTGACCTCGATCGAAGCATGAGCTTCCACGCCGGACCCGATGCCGGACGGCGGCCAGTCCGCCGTCGCCGATTGTACTACGCCGAAGCCCGTGCACGGCTCGGCATCAACGCCCTCGGCGCCCTCGCCGGCATTCGCAAAGCAGGTCACCACACCCGCCTTGGCCTGATGAACGAGACAAAAAAATGCGGCGCACACGACGCCGACACGCAATACCTTTTTCATTGTTCTGCACCCGTAACGTCACCCCGCAGGCATTCTTGCATTCCGGAAAAAACAAAACGATAGCCAAAAGGTTGAATCCGCACGCTCGTGCGACCTCCGCTTTTTTGGACTCGTGGTCCCGGGCGGAGCCCACGCCTCCCGGAGCGCGGGGGCACAAACCCCGCCCGCGGGGCGCCGCACCTTCCCCGCCGTCAAGACGCGGCATGTCTAGCTATGAGGCGCACGCGCTCCGCATAAAGCCACAGGGCCAGCTTGCGGAAAGGTGGAGCGACACGAAAATCAAACGGAGGGTACACAGCATCAAGCGTAGGGTGTGCAAAACCGCGGCACACACGCAGTGCCGGTGGGCATGGCGCTAACGCGCCTTTCCCACCCTACCGACTAACGATGGACTTTCGAGCTACTCCGCCGCTTCCCGCTGCGGCGCGATCGCCTCCACCCGCGCCGCGCAATACTTGAACTCCGGAATCTTGCCGAAGGGATCGAGCGCCGGATTGGTCAGCTTGTTGGCGGCCGCCTCGAAGAAGGCGAAGGGGATGAACACCACGCCATCCGGAATGGCGTCGTCCTGGCGGGACGCGAGTTCGACTACGCCACGCCGCGTGGCGACCCGCACCATATCGCCGGGCTCGATGCCGAGCCGTTAAATCGTGCCGCGCGAGAGCGCCGCCGTCGGCCCCGGCTCCAACGCGTCGAGCACATTCGAGCGCCGCGTCATGGCGCCGGTGTGCCAATGCTCGAGCATGGCGGCCGGTGGTGAGAATGAACGGATAGTCTTGATCGGGCGTTTCGTTCGGCGGCGTCAGCTTGGCCGCCACCAGCTTGCCGAAGCCGCCGGCGCGCGGGAAACCCTTGTCAAACACCACGTCGCGGCCGGGCTTGTCAGCCGCATCACATGGATAAGTGACGGCGCCTTCGCGCCCGACGCGATCCCAGGTGATGTTGTTGAGCGACGGCATCAACGAAGCCATCTCGGTGTAGATCTCACTCGGGTTCTGATAATTCCAGTTAAGACCGATGCGTTTGGCGATCTCCTGCGTGATCCACCAGTCGAGCTTGGCTTCGCCCGGCAGCGGCAGCGCCTGACGGCCCATCTGCACCTGGCGGTTGGTGTTGGTGACGGTGCCGTCCTTTTCCGGCCAGGCGGAAGCGGGCAGCACCACGTCGGCGTAGCAGGCCGTTTCCGTCAAGAAGAGATCCTGCACCACGAGGTGTTCGAGATGCGCCAGCGCCTCGCGCGCGTGGTTCAAGTCCGGGTCCGACATCGCCGGGTTCTCGCCCAGGATGTACATACCCTTGATGATGTCGGCATGCACCGCGTCCATGATCTCGACCACGGTCAGGCCCTTCTTGGGATCGAGCTTGGCGTTCCAGAGGGTCTCGACCTTGGCGCGGATTTCCGGCGTCTCCACCGACTTGTAGTCCGGGAAGAACATCGGGATGAGGCCGGCGTCGGAGGCGCCCTGCACGTTGTTCTGCCCGCGCAGCGGATGCAGGCCGGTGCCGGGACGGCCGATCTGGCCGGTGATCAGCGACAGCGCAATCAGGCAACGCGCATTGTCGGTGCCGTGCGTGTGCTGCGACACGCCCATGCCCCAGAAGATAATGGCGCTTTCCGCGCGCGCATAGGTGCGTGCGACTTCGCGCAAGGTGTCGGCCGGGATGCCGCAGATCGGCGCCATCTCCTCCGGCGTGAAGTCCTTGACGTGCTCGGCGAACTGCGAAAAGCCCTCGACATAGGTCTGGATGTATTGCTGGTCGTAGAGCTTCTCGGTGACGATGACGTTCAACATGGCGTTGAGCATGGCCACGTCAGTGCCGTTCTTGAACTGCATCATGCGCCAGGCGTGGCGCTTGAGCGCTTGCCCGCGCGGGTCCATGACGATCAGCTTGGCGCCACGCTTGGCCGCCTGCTTGAAATACGTGGCGGCAACCGGGTGGTTCTCGGCCGGATTGCAGCCGATGGCGATGATGACGTCGGAATTTTTCACCTCGTTGAAGGTGGCCGACACAGCGGCGGAACCGACGCCTTCGAGCAGCGCCGCAACGGATGAGGCGTGGCAGAGCCGCGTGCAGTGGTCGACATTGTTGGTGCCGAAGCCGGCGCGCACCAACTTCTGGAACAGGTAAGCCTCTTCGTTCGAGCACTTGGCCGAGCCGAAGCCGGCCAAGCCTTGCGAGCCATCGCGGTCGCGAATGGTCTTCAAGCCCTCGGCCGCCTTGTCGAGCGCCTCTTCCCAGGTCGCGGGACGGAAATGCGTCCACGGGTTGGCAGGATCGATGACCTCGTGCGGCACTTTCGGCACGCCCTCCTTGCGGATCATCGGCTGCGTCAGGCGCTGCGGATTGCTGACATAGTCGAAGCCGAAGCGGCCCTTCACGCATAGCCGGTTCTCGTTGGCCGGGCCGTTGCGGCCGCTGACATACAGCAGTTTGTCGTTCTTGATATGATAGGTGAGCTGGCAGCCGACGCCGCAATAGGGACAGACCGAGTCGACCGTGCGGTCCGCGAACTCGGTGCGCACGTTCTCCTCGTTCACCACCGTCGACGGCATCAGCGCGCCGGTCGGGCAGGCCTGCACGCATTCGCCGCAGGCGACGCAGGTCGACGCGCCCATCGGGTCGTCGAAATCGAACACAATCTTCTCGGTGTGACCGCGGCCGGCCATGCCGATGACATCGTTGACCTGCACTTCGCGGCAGGCGCGGACGCAGAGATTGCACTGAATGCAGGCGTCGAGATTGACCGCCATCGCGGGGTGCGACCGGTCGGGCGCCGGCACGGCTTCCGTCTCGCGTTTTGGGAAGCGGGTCGTGGTATCGACGCCCTGGCGCTTGGCCACCTTCCACATTTCGAAGTCCGGATCGTGCGCGATTGTGAGCGCCGGCTGGTCGGTGACGAGCAGTTCGGCGACCATTTTGCGCGCGGTCCTGGCACGTTCGGTCTGCGTCTTCACCTTCATGCCCGGCGTGGGCGTGCGGATACAGCTCGCCGCCAGCACGCGCTCGCCCTCGATCTCGACCATGCAGACGCGGCAATTGCCGTCGGCGCGGTAACCGGGCTTGGGCGTGTAACACAGGTGCGGCAGCTTGATGTCGAGCCTCCGCGCGGCGCGGAAGATGCTCTCACCCTCGCGGATATCGATTTCGCGATCGTCGATGGTGAAGGTGGCGGGCTTGGTGTCCGTGGTCATGGTTCTGTCCTTGTCCAGCATCACCATTTGCCGAGGGGCTTCGACAGTTCTTCGGGGAAATATTTCAAAACGCACAACAGCGGATTGGGCGCGGCCTGCCCGAGGCCGCAAATGGATGCATCGCGCATCAACGCCGCGAGTTCGCTCAGCAGCGTCGCATCCCAGGGGCCCTGCTCCATCAGCTTGACCGCCTTTTCGGTGCCGACGCGGCAGGGCGTGCACTGGCCGCAACTTTCGTCCTCGAAGAACTTCATCAGATTGAGCGCCGCCGCTTTCACATCGTCCCGATCGGAGAGGATGACGACGGCGTGGGAGCCGACGAAACAGCCGTGCTTTTCCAGCATGCCGAAGTCGAGCGGGATATCGGCCATCGACGCCGGCAGGATGCCGCCGGAAGCGCCGCCCGGCAGATAGGCCTTGAACGTGTGGCCGTCCGCCATGCCGCCGCAAAATTCGTCGATCAATTCGCGCATGGTGACGCCGGCGGGCGCAAGCTTGACGCCGGGGCTCTTCACACGACCCGACACCGAGAAGCTGCGGAAGCCCTTGCGCTCATGGCGCCCTTGCGAGGTTGCCCATGCGGCACCCTTCTCGACAATATCACGCACCCAATACAGCGTTTCGACGTTCTGCTCGAGTGTCGGGCGGCCGAACAAGCCGTTCTGCGCGACGTAAGGCGGGCGGTGGCGCGGCAGGCCGCGCTTGCCTTCGATCGAATTCGATCATCGCCGACTCTTCGCCGCAGATATAAGCGCCGGCGCCGCGGCGGATGTGAATCTTGGTGTGGTCGGACAGACCGGCTTTCTCGACCTTGGCGATTTCCTCGACCAGCATCAGGCGGACTTCCGGGTACTCGTCGCGCACGTAGAGATAGGTGTCGGCCGCCTCGACCACGAAAGCCGCAATCAGCATGCCTTCGATGAAGCGGTGCGGATCGCGCTCGAGATAGTAACGGTCCTTGAAGGTTCCGGGCTCGCCCTCGTCGGCGTTGACCGCAAACATGCGGGGGGCGGGTTCCGCGCGCACCAATGACCATTTGCGCCCGGTGGGAAAGCCCGCGCCGCCAAGCCCGCGCAAGCCGGCGTCGCTGACGATCTTGATCAACTCATCGCGCGTGCGCTTGCCGGCCAGCAGATCCTTCAGCAGCGTATAGCCACCTGCGGTTTGGTAGACGGCGAAATCCGTTTCAGGCTTGAATGCGTGCGCATGCGGCTTGGCCTTCACCGCGGCGACAACCTTGTCGGGCGTCGCCGCAAAGGTCTGTACGTGGCCGACGGCGCAGACCGGTGCGTGATCGCAGGCGCCCATGCAAGGCGCGCGTACAACGCGGACGTCCTTTCCGAGAATGCCGGGCAACTTCTCAAGCAAGCTTTCCGCGCCGGCCATGGCACAGGAAAGTGAATCGCAGACACGCACCGTGATCGCCGGCGGTGGCGGTGCATCCTTCACCACATCGAAATGCGAATAGAAGGTCGCGACTTCGTAGACTTCCGTCTGTGCCATCTTCATCTCGGCGGCGAGGGCGGCGAGATGCGCGGCGGAGAGGTGGCCGTAAGTGTCCTGGATGAGATGCAGGTGCTCGATCAGCAGATCGCGCCGGCGCGGGCGGTCGGTCAGCAGCGCCTGCACCTGTTCGAGCGCCGCCGGATCGATCTGACGGCCTTTCGGCGTACGCGGCGGCCGGCGCCGACCACTGCCCTGGCGTCCCGCCGGCGGCGGACTCTGCATATTCATAGCCTGTCTCCCAGTTTTTAGATTTGAAGCCATTCCAGGGTGCGAACAATCCCTTGGTCTATATGGATCGATAGAAAATCCCTATCATTGGCATGGTCATTACTGCTTGTTTTTTGCTCGACGCTACCGCAATCTCGGCCTAACGCGCCGAAACCGCAGGACTTTTCGCCTTGATTGACAAACTCGAATTCATCCTCGCGCTGGCGCGCGAAAAGCATTTCGGCCACGCCGCCGAAGCCTGCGGAGTGGCGCAGCCGACCCTGTCGGCCGGCATCAAGCAACTCGAGGAGCAGATGGGCGTGCTGCTGGTAAACCGCGGCTCGCGCTTTCAGGGCTTCACGCCGGAAGGCCAGCGCGTGCTCGAATGGGCGCGCCGCATCGTCGGCGACACCCGCAACATGCGCGAAGAGATCAACTCGTTGCGCCACGGCCTCACCGGACGCCTGCGCATTGCCGCCATTCCAACTACCTTGGCGATGGTGGCCGCGCTGACGACGCCTTACCGCGAGAAACATCCCAATGTGCAGTTCACCATCTACTCGCGCAATTCGATCGAGATTCTCGAGCTTCTGGAAAACCTCGAGATCGACGCCGGCATCACCTATGTCGAGAATGAACCGGTCGGCCGCGTCAAACCGGTGCCGCTCTATCGCGAGCACTACCGGCTGCTGACCTCATCCGATGCGCCGCTCGGCGACCGCGACACGGTGACCTGGGCGGAGGTGGCGCGCGTGCCGCTATGCCTGCTCACACCCGACATGCAGAACCGGCGCATCATCGATCGGTTGCTGAAAGGCGCGGGCGGCGAATCACGGCCGACATTGGAGTCGGATTCCATGATCCTGTTGTTTTCGCACGTGCGCACGGGCCGCTGGGCAAGCGTGATGCCGGCCAAGATCGCGGAAACGCTCGGCCTCACCGACACCATTCGCGCCATCCCGATCACCGAGCCGGATGCCGTACAAACCATCGGCCTGGTGGTGTCGCCGCGCGAACCGATGACTCCGATCGCCGCGGCGCTCGTGGCCGAGGCGCGACGCATCGGGCCACAATTATCGGGTTGATATAGCCGCGCGCTATAACGCAATTGCCGGCGTGCCCGGCAGTCAAACATTGATTTGCCAATTGATTTGCCGCGTGCACGACTGCATTCTATGCGTAGTCGGAAACGGTTGCGAACATAGCAATGACCTATCAGTTTCTCTACGGCGCCGTGCGCGAGAATCCGCGCAAAGTGATTCATGCCGTGCGGCTGGTCGATGTCTTGCTGGACGAGGTCGGCATGGAAGCGTTAGCTGAAACCGTGCGCGAACGAATCCGAGACAAAACCGGCGAGCAATATGCCGCTATCGTCATCGTGCAAGGCCACGATAAGTCAACGCTGCGACTTGTTGGCGAGTCATACGCGGTCTTAAAAGTGCGCGAAGCGATGTTCAACGCGGCGATCAGTTGGCGGGGATTTACGCTGGATTGACCCGCTGCCAGTGATGGAACGAAGGGGGGCGCTCATTCGTTATCGGGGGTCAGGAAACAAATGACCGGGCCTATGATAACGCAGCTCAACCCACCGCTCCCCATGCACACGCCCAAAGGCGATGGGCTCGCGCATTTCGTTATTGATTATGGGCCCGAATTCGACCTGCTCTGGGTCGTGTTCATGAATGCCGACGGCGCCTGCTGGTCGGTGCCCAATCGCGACGTGCGCATGTCATTCAATTGGACTATGGGACGCCGCCGTTCCGAGGAATCGCGGCCGCCTCACACGCAATCGCCATTATCCGTCCCGGAAAGCGCCGACGCATCCCGAGTCCGCGTATTTCCCCGCGCAGCCGACGTCTAGCCGGGGACGGCATTGCGCAAGCACCGAGCGCGCGCACTGACGATATTCGGATTTGTCCGAGACCAGCACGTGGACCAAAATGATCGCCTCCAACACACCGCGGGTCTCGCGCGGCTGTTGAAGGCGACAACGTATCACGGCATGAACAACGGACGTCAGCTCACGCCACCTTCGTGTCCTGGTGCCGGAACATGGCCTTGCGCGCTTCCTCGTCGAACTCGGCCTTGAACGCGTGCTGATGTTTGTCCTTGATCACCAGTGCATTTTTGGCCGCAGGCCGCGCGGAAACCTCGTCAACCAGGCGCTTAAGATTGGGGAACTTCGCCCAGTGCTCCTCACCGAGCGCGACCGGGATAAGCCGCGCCCAGCCCCACAGCGCCATGTCGACGATGCCGTAAGTATCGGCGACCATGTATTTGTGCTTGCCCAGGCGCTCATCGACGATCGCGTAATGGCGCTGCGCCTCGTACATATAGCGGTTGATGGCGTAGTGGATTTTTTCCGGTGCGTAATTGCGAAAATGCACGGATTGGCCGGAGAACGGACCGACGCCGGAAGCTACGAACATCAGCCATGACAGCAATTCGCCGCGCGGCTTGTCACCCTTCGGCGGCAGGAATTTGCCGGTCTTCTCGGCGAGATAAAGCAGGATGGCATTCGAGTCGAACACCGTGGCGTCACCGTCGACGATCACCGGCACCTTGGCGTTCGGGTTGATGGCAAGAAACTCGGGCGTGTGCTGGTCGCCCTTGCGGGTGTCGACCGGGATCGGCTCGTAAGGCAATCCGCACTCTTCGAGCATGAGCGCGACCTTCATCGGATTGGGCGCGCCGCTGTAATAGAACTTGATCATAGGGAACCCCTAGCTTGTGAGGGCGCGCATAGCACCACCGCGCAAACGTTCATGCAAGCGGGGATGGCCACACAAAGCCGTGACCTGCCGTTGCCTTTTCGAAATTCGCAAGTGAAGCGGGCGGCCCGATGCCGCCCGCTTCAGCAACCGCTTATGTGACTCTCAGAACAGCCCGACGATGCGGCCGTCGGAACCGACGTCGATTGAATTTGCCGCCGGCACCCGCGGCAGCCCCGGCATGGTCATGACCTCGCCGCAGATGGCCACCACGAACTCCGCACCGGCCGACAGGCGGACTTCGCGCACCGGAATTTCGAAGCCGGTCGGCGCGCCTTTGGCATCGGCGTTGGTCGAGAAAGAATACTGGGTCTTGGCGATGCACACCGGCAGCTTGCCGAAGCCCATCTCCTCCCAGGCCTTGAGCTGATCCTTCACCGCCTTGGGCGCGGTCGCGTCGTCGGCGCGGTAGATTTCCTTGGCGATGGTGCGGATCTTCTCGAACAGCGGCATGTCGTCGGGATAGAGCAGCTTGAGCTTACCCTTGCCCTCGTCGATGATCTTGACCACCGCCTTGGCAACATCGGCCGCACCTTCGCCGCCCATCGCCCAGTGGTCGGCCATCAGGGCTTCGACGCCGAGCGCCTTGCACTTGTCCTTGACCAGCGCGATTTCCGCGTCGGTGTCGGCCGAGAAGCGGTTGATCGAGACCACCGCCGGCAGACCGAACTTCTTCAGGTTTTCGACGTGGCGTTGCAGGTTGGCCATGCCGGCTTCGAGCGCCTTGAGGTCTTCCTTCTTCAGGTCGTCCTTCTTGACGCCGCCATGCATCTTGAGCGCGCGAATGGTGGCGACCACCACCACGCATTCCGGCGCAATGCCGGCCTTGCGGCACTTGATGTCGAGGAACTTCTCGGCGCCGAGGTCGGCGCCGAAACCGGCTTCGGTCACCACATAGTCGGCAAGTTTGAGCGCGGCGGTCGTGGCCGACACCGAGTTGCAGCCGTGCGCGATGTTGGCGAACGGGCCGCCGTGGATGAAGGCCGGCGTGCCTTCCAGCGTCTGCACCATGTTGGGCGCGATCGCGTCCTTCAAGAGCGCGGCCATGGCGCCGTTGGCATCCAGCTCCTTGGCGCGGATCGGTTTGCGCTCGCGCGTATAGGCGACGATGATGTTGCCGAGCCGCTCGCGCAGGTCGTTGAGATTCTTGGCGAGGCAGAAGATCGCCATGACCTCGGAAGCAACGGTAATGTCGAAGCCGGCCTCGCGCGGATAGCCGTTGGCGACGCCGCCGAGCGAGCAGACGATTTCGCGCAGCGCGCGGTCGTTCATGTCCATCACGCGGCGCCAGGCGACGCGACGGCTGTCGATGCCGAGCGCGTTGCCCCAATAGATGTGATTGTCGATCAGCGCGGCGAGCAGATTGTGCGCCGAGGTGATGGCGTGGAAGTCGCCGGTGAAGTGCAGGTTGATGTCTTCCATCGGCACGACCTGGGCGTAACCACCGCCGGCGGCGCCGCCTTTGACGCCGAAGCAGGGGCCGAGCGAGGCTTCGCGCAGGCACAGCATCGCCTTCTTGCCGATGAAATTGAGCGCGTCGGTCAGGCCCACGGTCGTTGTGGTCTTGCCCTCGCCCGCCGGCGTCGGCGTGATCGCGGTGACCAGGATCATCTTGCCGTTCGGCTTGCCCTCGAGCGACTTGATGTAATCCATCGAGACCTTGGCCTTGTAGTGGCCGTAAGGCTCGAGATCCTTCGCCGCGATACCGAGCTTCTCCTTGGCGAGTTCGATGATCGGCCGCATCTTGGCGGCCTGGGCAATCTCGATATCAGACTTCGGCGTTTGGTGCTGCGAGGCGGGCATGGGCGTTTCCGTTGAACTGAGCTCGTGTGAACCGGTGAAAGGAAATGGCGACGTGGCTGTTAGGTGAAGCGCGCTTTGACGGCAATATTGGCGGACTTTGCCCACTCGCCCGCATCCATTTTCTTCCCATCGGCGGGCTGCACGCGGGTGATCTTGAAGCGCCCATCGGCGCAGACGACGGTGAAGCCATCGGCCTCGACGGCGACGATTTCGCCAAGCTTGCCGGCAATGCCTTTGGGGTCCTTTGCCGGCAGCGGCTTGGCATCGAAAATTTTCAGCGTCTGTCCATCGAGCGTCGTCCACGCGCCCGGCGCCGGATTGCAGCCGCGGATCAGCGGGTCGATCTGGCGCCAGGACTTGCCCCAATCGATCTTGGCGTTGCCCGGTCCGCAGCGGCCTTCGTAGGTCGCCTTCGATTCATCCTGCTTGATGCGCGGCGCCTTGCCGGCTTTCACGAGGTCGACTGACTCCAGCATGGCCTCGACGCCCATGGGAAACAGGCGGTCGAAATAGACCGAGCCGAGCGTGTCGGTGTCGGAAATCGGCGTCTTTTTCTGCATGAGGACGTCGCCGGTATCGAGCCCGTTGTCGGGCCAGAAGATCGACAGCCCCGTTTCCTTTTCGCCGAGGATGATCGGCCAGTTGATCGCCGACGCGCCGCGATAGGCCGGCAGCAGCGAGGGGTGATACTGGATCGAGCCATGCGTCGGGATGTTGAGGAAGTCTTCCGGCACGAACAGCGTCACGAACGCCATCACCTGCAGATCGGGCTTGAGCGCCTTGAACTCTTCCCAGATCTTTGGATCTTTGTACGAAGACGGCTGATAGACCGGCAGCTTGGCGGCGAGTGCGGCTTCCTTCAAAGGATCGGCCTTGGCGCCTTCCTTTTCCGGCGCGACATAGACCGCGATCACTTCATCCCCGCGCTTGAGCAGCGCTTCCAGCACGGCCTTGCCGAACGCCTGCTGGCCGTGGACGACGATACGCATACAATTCCTCCCCAATCTCAGGTGTCGTCCCCCGTGCAAGCGGGCGACGACAACGGCACTACGCGGCCTTTTCCTTCTTCGGCGGCGCGCTGAGCGCACCGGAATTCTTGATCTCGGCGATCTCCTCGGCCGAGAACTTCAGCACGTCCTTCAGGATCTCGTCGGTGTGCTCGCCCAGAAGCGGAGAGCGCGTCACCTCGGAAATCGAGTCGGACAATTTGATCGGGTTGCCGACGGAGAGATACTTGCCGCGCGTCGGATGATCGACCTCGACCACCGTGCCCGTTTCGCGCAGTGACGGCTCCTCGGCGATCTCCTTCATCGACAGGATCGGACCAACCGGAATGTCGGCCTTGTTGCAAATCTCCATGACCTCGAACTTGCTCTTGGTCATGGTCCACTGCTCGATGCGGTCGAAAATCTGCTTCAGCTTCGGCAACCGCGCCTTGGGCGTGGCGTAATCCGGATCGGTTTTCCAGGTAGGCTCGCCGATGACGTCGCAGATGTGTTCCCAGACCGGCGCCTGGGTGATGAAATAGATATAGGCGTTGGGATCGGTCTCGTAGCCCTTGCATTTCAGGATCCAGCCGGGCTGACCGCCGCCGGAATCATTGCCGGCGCGCGGCACCGCGTCGCCGAAGGCCACGCCCTCGCTGAACTGGCTGTATTCGGTGAGCGGCCCGTGCGCGAGCCGCTGCTGGTCGCGCAGCTTGACGCGGCAGAGATTGAGCACGCCATCCTGCATGGCGGCGAGCACCTTCTGGCCGCGTCCGGTGCGGTTGCGCTGGTAGAGCGCAGAGACGATGCCGAGCGCGAGATGAAGCCCAGTGCCGCTGTCGCCGATCTGCGCGCCGGTCACCAGCGGCGGGCCATCGCGGAAGCCGGTGGTGGAGGCCGAACCGCCGGCACACTGCGCGACGTTTTCGTAGACCTTGCAGTCTTCATAAGGGCCCGGGCCGAAGCCTTTCACCGAGGCGACGATCATGCGCGGATTGGTCTTGTGGATGTGCTCCCAGGTCAGCCCCATGCGGTCGAGCGCGCCGGGCGCGAAATTTTCGACCAGCACATCGCAGTTCTTGATCAACGCTTCGAGCACGCGCTTGCCATCCGGGTGCTTGCTATCGATCGTGATCGAACGCTTGTTGTGGTTGAGCATGGTGAAGTAAAGCGAATCGGCATTGGGCACGTCGCGCAACTGGCCGCGCGTGATGTCGCCGATGCCGGGACGCTCGACCTTGATCACGTCGGCGCCGAACCAGGCCAAAAGCTGCGTGCAGGTCGGGCCCGACTGCACATGCGTAAAGTCGAGGATGCGCACGCCGGTGAGCGCCTTGCCGTCCTGGCCGTAGGGCTTGGTCGACGCGCGCGGCAAGTTGGCGATTTTGCTGCTGCCGTTGGCCATCTTGGCGGCAGGCTTTTTGGCGCTGCGCAGCTTTACGACTTTACGGGCGGATTTCTTCGCGGCGGCTCTCACCTTGCCGCGGCGCTTCGCCGGTTTGGATTTCTTTTTGGCCATTTCTCAGTCCTCCATCCTGTCCGCTCATATCCCCTGAAAGCGGGCATCCAGTGCGGCATTGCAATGTGCTCCGGGCCGCCGCTTATGCGGGGTCGAGCGGGTTCGATCACTTCTTCTTCAGCTTGCTCTGCGGGTTGAGATTACCGATGCGGCCCAACTCGCTGCCAGCGGCCGGGTCAATCACAGCGTTGATCAAGGTCGGCTTGCCGGAATCCATCGCGGCATTGACCGCGCGCTTGAGCTCGTCCGGCGTCGTCGCGTTGACGCCGACGCCGCCGAAGGCCTCGATCATCTTGTCGTAGCGCGCGCCCTTGACGAACACGGTCGTGGCCGGGTCGGAGCCCACGGCATTGACATCGGTGCCGCGATAGATGCCGTCATTATTAAAGACGACGACGCAGACCGGCAGTTGGTAGCGGCAGACCGTCTCGATCTCCATGCCCGAAAATCCGAAGGCCGAGTCGCCTTCGATCGCCAGCACCGGCTTGCCGGTCTCGACGGCGGCGGCGATGGCATAGCCCATGCCGATGCCCATGACGCCCCAGGTGCCGACGTCGATGCGCTTGCGCGGCTGGTACATGTCGATGATGCCGCGCGTCAGATCGAGCGCATTGGCGCCTTCGTTGACCAGAACGGCGTCGGGGCGCTCCTTGATGACGGTGCGCAGCACGCCGAGCGCGCCGTGGTAATCCATCGGCACGTTGTTGTTCATCAGGCGCGGCGCCATCTTGGCGACGTTGTCTTCGCGTTTCTTGGAGACGGCGGCGGTCCAGTCGGCCGGCGGCGACGGCCATTTTGCGCCCATCGCCTCGTTGAGCGCCGCAACGCAAGAGCCGATATCGCCGACCACGGGTGCAACGATTTCGACGTTCGAATCCATTTCCTTGGGCTCAATGTCGATCTGGATGAACTTCTTCGGCGCCTCACCCCAGGCCTTGCCCTTGCCGTGCGACAGAAGCCAGTTGAGCCGGGCGCCGATCAGCAGGACGACGTCCGACTCTTTCAGCACGGTCGAGCGCGCCGCACCCGCGCATTGCGGATGGGTGTCGGGCAAGAGGCCCTTGGCCATGCTCATTGGCAGGAACGGAACGCCACTCTTTTCGATCAGCGCACGGATCGCATCGTCGGCCTGCGCATAGGCCGCGCCCTTGCCGAGGATAATCAGCGGCTTCTTCGCACTTTTGAACACGTCGAGCGCGCGCTTGACAGCCTCAGGCGCCGGGAGCTGCGCGGGCGCAGCGTCGATCACCTTGACCAGTGATTTCGCACCGTCCGCGGCGTCCATCACCTGGCCGAACAGCTTGGCCGGCAAATCGAGATAGACGCCGCCGGGACGGCCGGACACCGCGGCGCGGATCGCGCGCGCTAGACCAATACCGATATCCTGCGCATGCAGCACGCGGTAGGCCGCCTTGCACAGCGGCTTGGCGATAGCGAGTTGGTCCATCTCCTCGTAGTCGCCCTGCTGCAGATCGACGATCTCGCGCTCAGACGAGCCGGAGATCAAAATCATCGGAAAGCAGTTGGTGGTGGCATGCGCGAGCGCGGTGAGACCGTTGAGGAAGCCCGGCGCCGACACCGTCAGGCAGACGCCCGGCTTCTTGGTGAGAAATCCGGCGATCGAGGCGGCATAGCCCGCATTCTGCTCATGCCGGAACGACAGCACGCGAATGCCGGCGGCCTGCGCCATGCGGCCGAAATCGGTAATCGGAATGCCGGGCACGCCGTAGATCGTCTCGATGCCGTTGAGCTTAAGCGCATCGATGATCAGGTTGAAGCCGTCAGTCAGTTCCTGTTCGGCGTCCGGTGCCGTCGCGAGTTTTTCTTTCACCGCTGCATCAGCCATGGGAACTCCTCCCCGAAAATTTTTTCGTTCTAAGTGTCAATCCAGATAGTCGGCATATTTTGCAACGTGCTCGGCGAGACCGAGCGCATGGTTGCGCACCAGATCTTCCGCGCGGTCGGTGGCGCGGGCTTCCAACGCCTCGATGATGTTCATGTGATCGTGGATCGACTTGTCGGCGCGGTCCTGCTCGCCGATGGTCTTGCGCCGGATCATGCGCATGTGAGTGAACAGATTTTCGGCAAGATCGATCAGCACGTCGTTGTGCGACAGACGAATGATGGTCTGGTGAAATTCGATGTTGACGTCGGAATATTCGTCGAGGTGGGCGCGGTGCTTGCCGTTTTCGAAAGTAGCGAACATGCGGCGAAGTCCGGCGATTTCTTCGTCGGTCGCGGTCTGCGTGATCAGCCGGGCTGCCATGCTCTCCAGTGCCGCCCAGGCCTGGATCAATTCGATTACTTCGCTCTTGGTCTTGCGCACCACATAGATGCCGCGGCGCGGCACCGAGCGCACGAAACCCTCGCTTTCGAGCTGAGCCATCGCCTCGCGCACCGGTGTGCGGCTGATGCCAAAATCCTGCGCCAGCTTGCGCTCGTCGAGGCGGATGTCGTCACGGCTGCGATAGACGTCCATGGCCACGATCGCGCTCTTCAATGCGGCGTAGGCCTGATGCTTGAAGCTCGGGGTCGTATCGATGGGCGCCAGCACCGGCTGCGAGGCACCCGGGGCCAGCACGGTGGCAGGTGGGGTGCGGCGGCTGCGCGTGGACACGCGGCGCGAAGGACGATCGCGGTTACTCATGACTGGTATACATTATGCCAGAAGCCCCTTGAGAGCAACCCGAGCCTTTATCCGGCCCATTTGCGGCATCGCCCCCAATTCCAAGACCCCCGGCCCGAGGCGTTGGCGTGCCCAGGGCCGAAGCCGTGACTACTCCGCCGGCTTCAACCCGCCGCCGCGCAGGTGCCCCATCAGCGAGCCGAGCATCTTCGAGATCAACGGCCAGAACAGCATGATCATGCTAAGCGCGGTGATCGAGCCGACGAGACCGTTCGACCAAAAGACACTGATGTCGCCTTGCGAGCCGATCATCGCCTGGCGGAACGAGCTTTCGGCGCGGCCGCCCAGCACAATCGCCAGCACCATCGGCGCCAACGGATAGTCGAGCTTCTTGAACAGGTAGCCGATGATCCCGAACATCACCATGAAGATGAGATCGGCAGGCGCGTTCGACAGCGTGTAGGACCCGATGGCGCAGACCGCGATGATGATCGGCGCGATGATCGAGAACGGGATTTTCATAATCGAGGCCCAGAACGGCACCGTCGACAGCACGATGATCAGACCGACTAGATTGCCAAGATAGATCGATGCGATGAGGCCCCAGACGAAATCTTTCTGCTCGACGAACAGCAGCGGCCCCGGCTGCAGTCCCCAGATCAAGAGACCGCCGAGCAGCACCGCGGCGGTCGGCGAACCCGGAATGCCGAGTGTGAGCATCGGCAGCAACGCCGAGGTGCCGGCGGAATGCGCCGCGGTTTCCGGCGCTACCACGCCTTCCAGTTCGCCTGTGCCGAACAGATGGCCGTTCTTGGAGAAGCGCTTGGCGAGACCGTAGCTCATGAACGAAGCTGGCGTGGCACCGCCCGGCGTGACGCCGAGCCAGATGCCGACCAGGGTGCCGCGGATGATGGTCACCCAGTATTGTGGCAGCTTCTTCCAGGTCTGCCACACCACGAATGGGTTGATCTTCGCGCTGCGACCCTCGAAGTGCAGGCCTTTCTCCACCGTCACCAGGATTTCGCCGATCCCGAATAGGCCAATGACGGCGATGAGGAAATGGAAGCCGGTCAGCAGCGTCTCAGTGCCGAAAGTGAGGCGCAGGCCACCGGTAATCTCGTCGGTGCCGACGCAGGCAAAGGCAAAGCCGAACATCATGCTGGCGATGACCTTGAACGGCGATTGCCGTCCCATGCCGACAAAGCTGCAAAAGGTCAGCAGATAAACGGCGAAATACTCGGGTGGGCCGAAATCGAGTGCGAAATTGGCCACGATCGGCGCCATGAAGGTCAGCATGATCGTCGCGAAAAACGCGCCGACGAAGGATGAGGAGAGCGAAGCGGTCAGCGCTTCGCCGGCGCGGCCCTGTTTGGCCAACGGATGCCCGTCGAATGTGGTCGCCACAGACCACGGTTCGCCGGGAATGTTGAACAGGATGGCGCTGATGCAGCCACCGAACAGCGCGCCCCAATAAATCGCCGCCAGCATGATGATGGCGGTGGTGTTTGGCATCGAGAAAGTGAGCGGCAGCAGGATGGCAATGCCGTTGGCGCCGCCGACGCCCGGCAGGAAGCCGAGCAGCACGCCAAACAGGATGCCGACCACCATGTAGCCCACATTCATGGGCGTCAGCAGCACTTCGAAGCCATGCATCAGTGAAAAGAACGCGTCCAACTTAAGGCCTCCCCGTCAAATCGCGCGGGTGTTTCGCGAACACCGTTTTCGATTTGCCCGTCCTGTTATGATGTTGTCTGCATCCCCAGTGCTCAGTAACCGAGCCAGGCTTCGAACGGCCCTTTCGGCAACGGCACCAGAAACCAGATCTCGAAAATGACGAAGAACGCGACTGGCACAAGCAATGCGATTGGCAGCGTTCTGTAGAGCGAATAGCGCCCGTGCCACATCATAAAGAAGGTGATGAACAGAAACGTCGAAATGTAGATTCCGATATACAGCGACAGGGCCACGAAAATGGTCATGGGAATCAGGATGGAAAGCACCATCACCAACTCACCGCGCGCTATGAAACCGCCCTCCCCGTCCGGCCTGCGTGTCAGCAGGTGCTGCAAAAGCGTGACGCCGCTGGCAATGAACATGAAAAGCGAAACGTAGAACGGGAAATAGCCGGAGTCCGGCCCTACATCTTTCGCCCAACCCGCGCCGAGTCGATAGCTCGACACCATCACCACCATCGCCACAACCATGAGGGCCAGAGCAACGGTGATATTCATCGTTCGGTTGGAAACGACGCTATCGGCCAGGTTTTCGTTTTCCGAGCTTTCAGACATTGCGCGATACTCATCACGTTCAGGATGACCGCATTTTGCTGCGGCACACCGACGGCGAACTGTGAAAATAGCGGGGGCGCCGGTCGAAACGGCGCCCCCACAACGTCAAGGCATTTATGTACCTTTGTGCATGAAGCCGGCCTTTTCCATCAGCTGATGATGGTGGCGGCGGCATCAGCCAGCCATTTATTGAATTCGGCGCCGGTCATGAAGCTCTGATTGAAGGCGCCTTTTTCCATGAACGCCTTCCACTCCGGCGTCTCTCGGACCTTCTTAAGCAGGTCGACATAGTAGGCGACCACGTCCTTCGACACGCCCGGCGTCGTCATGATGCCGCGCAGCATCAAATACTCGATGTCGAGGCCCTTCGACTTGCAGGCCGGGATGTCGCCCCACGACATATCGGAAGTGATCTTGGCGCTGTAGGGCATCGGCTTTGAGTCGAACACGCACAGCGGACGCACGCTGCCCGCACGCCAATGCGCTACCGCTTCGATCGGATTGTTGACGCTCGAATTGATGTGACCGCCAACGAGCTGCGTCGCGACTTCGCCGCCGCCTTTATACGGCACGTAGGTAAACTTGGCGCCGGTCTTCTGTTCGATCGCCGCCGTGATGATCTGGTCTTCCTGCTTGGAACCGGTGCCGCCCATCTTCATCTTGCCGCCGGCTTTTTTGGCCGCGTCGATGTATTCGGACGGTGACTTGTAAGGCTCCTTGGCATTGACCCAGAGCACGAACTCGTCGAGCGCCATCATGGCGATCGGCGTGTAGTCCTTCCAAGAAAATGGAGAGCCGGTCGCCAGCGGCGTGGTGAACAGATTGGACAGCGTGATGATGATCTTGTGGGGGTCACCTTTAGCGTTCTTCACGTAAAGGAATCCCTCGGCGCCGGAGCCACCCTTCTTGCTGATGACGACCATCGAGGTCGGCATCAAATTGTGCTTCTGGATGATGCCCTGGATCAGTTGCGCCATCTGGCCGGCGCCGCCGCCGATACCGGCCGGAACGATGAACTCCACCGTCCGAGTCGGTTTCCATTCGGCTTGCGCGGGCGCGGCCGCCAGTCCCAGCAGGCCGCCAGCAAACGCAACACTAAGACTCAGATTCTTGATTGCGATTTTCATGAATCCTCCCGTGGATTTTAGTTTTGTTCCGCGGCCGATCTTAGGTCGGTTTGCGCGCGTATCCAGCTTCGTTTTCAACCAACGCGTTCGGCCGTCGAAGCAGCAGCCGGACGGCAGCTTGGTATACCTAATACCAAAAAAGCGGAGCGGTCATCAGATAATTTGTGTCGTCATTGCCGCAGGCTATTGCAGCGCAATAATGCGAAATGGCGCATCTGTCCCGTTGCAGCTTCGGCGATGGAAATCACACGCTACTTCCGCAACGGCGTCGCGGGATATTCCCCAGCAGCCGGCGAAAACAAGCAATCAGCCGGCTTTCGCGTGTGATCCGTGAATGAGACGCCAGACCTTTTCCGGAGTTGCCGGCATGTCGATGTGCCGCACGCCAAACCCGGATAACGCATCGACAATGGCGTTGATGATCGCAGGTGGAGCGCCAACGGCTCCCGCTTCACCGCAGCCCTTAACCCCCAATGGATTTGTCGTGCATTGGTGGCCGTCCAAGGTTTCGTGCTTGATAAAAGGGATGTCGCCGGCGCGCGGCATGCCGTAATCCATCAGTGAGCCGGTCAGGATCTGTCCGCTCTTCATAGACGCCGCGTTCACGCAATGCCTGCCCAATGCCTTGCGCAATGCCTCCGTGGACCTGGCCCGCGACCAGGGTGCAATTTGAATGATGTTGCCGAACTCGTCAAATCACGTGAACGCGACAATATCGGTTTTCCCTGTTTCCGGATCGATCTCGACCTCGCAAATATGGCAGCCATTCGGAAAGGCGACGGCGAGCGGATCCCAATAACCCGAGGCTTCAAACCCGGGCTCCAGGGTCTTGATCGGGAAATTGACCGGAAGTAAGGCGGCGCGCGCGACTTGCATGAGGGACAGGTGCCGATCCGTTCCCTTGACCTTGAACTCCGGCTGCTCGAAATCGATATCCGCCGCATCGCACTCCATCATGTGCGCGGCGATCTGCTTTTCCTTGGTGATCAGCTTGTCGATCGCAACGTTTAATGCCGCACCACCTGCCAGGAGAGATCGCGCGCCGACAGTACCGCGCCCGTAGCCGATGTCGCGCGTGTCGCCATGCAAAACCTCAATGTCGTCAATGCCGATACCGAGCTTGTCCGATACGATCTGGGCAAGCGACGTCTCAAGGCCTTGGCCGTGCGTATGGGTGCCCGTGACGACCGTCACGCCGCCATCCTTGTTGAAACGAACAATCGCGGATTTGTAGGTCGGTATCGCCATGCCCCGCGACATCACGAGGTCGGATGGCCCCATTCCTGTATGATCGATATAGTAGGCCAGGCCGATGCCCCGAAGCCGACCCTCGCGCTTGGCGGCGGCACGACGACGATTGAAGCCTTGATAGTCGGCGTGGACCAGGGCCTTTTCGAACAAGCCCGGGAAATCGCCGCTATCGTAAACACGCCCGCCCGGCGTCCGCCACGGCATACTGGCACCCGGGATCATGTTTCGCCGCCGCAAATCGACAGGGCTAAACCGATCTCGCCCGCGGGGACATCGAAACGCGCTCCAGCATATAGGCGCATTCCGCCCGACCCGGCCCGCGATAGGCGTCGGTCGGAACCGTATTGCAAAAGATCATGCGGACGCGACCGGCGACTACCGGCGTCCGGTAGGCACCGCCCAGCAGCCCAGTTTGCCCTAAAATCGGCGGGCCGGCGCCAAAACTCGAGACGTAGGCGCCAAGATTGGCGAGGTCGTCGACGCGGATTGCAAGGAAGGGCCTCCGAATCGAGCGCAATTCGATGGTGGTGACATGGTCCCGCGCCTGCGCGTCGGACAGAAACATTTCGCTGCGACCGCAAACCCATCGCAGCGTCGGCCGAGCGCCGGCCGCCCAGAGCAAGGTCACCTCTTCAGGGTAGGTCGGCCCCTTCACCCCAAATCCACCGCCTACATCCGGCGACGTGACTTGAATGCGTTGTTCCGAACGCTGAGGCATTCGGAAATTTGCGTGCGCAACGGAAACGGCGTTTGGTGGCTGGCGGCCAACGTAGCGCTGATCGATCCCGTCATAGCTTGCGAGCGCCGCGCGCGGCTCAAGGGATTGACCGCAACACGGTTATTAATGTGATCGAGGCGCACAATGTGCGCGGCACTTTCGAAGGCACGGTTCACGTCATCGGCATTGCCGTATAGCGAAAGTCACAGCCGAGGTTGCCGCGGCACGTCACTCATGGACCGATGGCGCTGCATCAGTCGCCGCCGTGGCAAGGTCAACGATGACCGGCAACTCGTCAAAGTCGACAGCAACGGCTTCAACGCCGTCTTGCGCCGACTTGTCGGTCTCGGCAATTACTACTGCAACCGGTTCACCGACATAACGAACTTCGTCGCGCGATAGAGGATAGCGCGGCGGTATCGCCATCGGCTTGCCGTCAAAATTTCGCGCCGCAAAGTCGAGTGGAAGCGCACCGACATTGTCCGCGGCCATATCCGCGCCGGTCAGGACGGCGATCACGCCGTCGACTTCAAGAGCGGCCGCGATGTCGATCGATACGAGGCGCGCGTGTGCATGCGGCGAGCGCACAAAAGCAGCGTGGATCTCGCCGTCGATCCTAATATCGGCGGTGTAGCGTCCTTGACCTGTAATGAATCGCTGATCTTCCTTCCGCCTGACCGGCTGGCCCATGCCCTCACTGGATTTTTCAACACTCATATGCCGGTCCCGAATTGGCTAATTGTCAGCTCGTCAGCTTCGGTTTTCGAAAATTTCTTCCTCGATCCGTTCCCACATTTCGCGGCGCGAGCGGATTTCGCATTTCCTCGGCAAGGTGCCCGACAAGCCCGACGGCACGCGAAATCACAGCGACTCCGCGGCAAATCCGCCAAGGAAATTTGAGCTCGCTCAGCAGAGCTCCAATGGCGCCGGTCGCGTTGATCGGCAACTCGCGCTCAACCGCTTTTCGGCTGCGCGGCTATCTCCTCGAGCAATGCGACATAGCGCCCGCGAAAGCCATTACGCTCGGCGATCGCAAACAGGACCGGCGTGCGAGGGTCGATCGGCTTGTGAGTCGGATGACCGATGCCCGGGATCGGCTGCCGCGATGGCCACGAACGATCTCAACGATCCCTCCGCGATCACCTGCAAGATTGGCGTCGTTTGCTTTGTCCCGGAGTGCGTCCTGCAGCATCTTCGCCGTGAATTCCGACCCGCCGGCAAAAACGCTCCCGACGCCACAAGGCCGGCCGCGACGGCCGCTTGCAGCGCTTCCGGGGCAGCAAGATTGACGACCGCGAAGCGATTGCCTGCGGGGTCATGCCATGTTCGACGAGCGTGACCAAAACGCGTTGAAGAGTTCGGCTTCCTGAGCGGTCGGCATTCGGCCGATGATCTCCAGAAAGGCCATACCGCCGAGATCGATTTTACCGAGCAATCGTCCGTCAAATCACGGCCGCGCACGGTGATCCGGTCCGGCGTACTCCAGCCCATATCGGACTTCAGGGTTTTCGTTTCGCATCAAGCCGTTCTCCGTTGCAATTGCCTGAACAGCGCCGTGCGCAGCACCTCGGTCGGACCTTCGGTGATCATAAAGCTACGCTGGTCTCGCCAGAATTTTTCGATTGGAAGCTCGGTGGTGAGCCCGATGCCGCCGTGCAGTTGAAAGCAGCGGTCGGCGACCCGGAAACCCATTTCGTCGCCATAGACCTGACCATAAAGGTCTCGGTGCGCGCGGGATCGCCGCTATCGAGCTCTGAAAGCGGCGTCTTCCACCATCAGCCGGGCGGCGTGGAGTTCGGTCGCGCAATCGGCAAAAATCCACTGCACGCCCTGCCGCTCTGCCAAGGGCTCGCCGAACGTCCGCCGCTGCTGCACATAATCCATCGTCAGTTCGAGACAGCGCTCGGCAACGCCGCAGGCGCGCGCGCCGTGCCGCGGATGCGGCCCTCATTAATCCATCCCTGGGCGATGGAAAAGCCCTCGCCTTCGTTGCCGATGCGGTTCTCCTGCGGGCACGCGACGTTTTCGAAATAAATCTGGCCCGGCGCATCGCCCATCATGGTCGGATGACGCCCGCGATACGCAGCCGGCGCCTCCATGTCGACGAGAAAGCAGCTCACGCCGCCGCGCGCGCCTTTTGCTCGGGTCGGTCACGGCGATCACCTGCGCGAAATCGGCGTTCTCCGCGTGCGTGATGAACCGTTTGGTGCCGTTGATGACATAGTAGTCGCCGCGCGTACCGCGCGCGTCCTCATCGCGGCAGGATCCCTGCCGGCATCGGGCTCGGTCTGCGCGAAGCAAGTGCTTTTTTCGCCGGCGAATAACCGGGAACGAGAAAGCGTTTTTTTTGCTCGCCTTCGAGCGACAAAAGCATCGGCCGGACCTCCGGTCCGAAGAGCGGTGGTCGCGAGACGGAATGGCCACGGTGCGCGCGACTTCTGCCATGAACACCGCCATTGCCGAGAAGCCAAGTCCGGGGCCGCCGAACTCCTCCGGCACGTCGAGCAGCCAGAAGCCGGCGGCCTTGGCCTTGTGCATGATGGCGTCGGCGTCGGCCTCGCTCATGGTGCGCCGCTCGAACGGCATGATTTCACGCTCGATGAACCGGCGCAGATTGCGGCGGAACTCGTCAAGCTCCGCTTTGTCGGGATCGAGGTGCGTGATCGTCATCGCCGGTCTCGCCCTCAAACCTTGCGCTCGCGGTCGCGCCAATACGGCGCGCGCAGCTATTTCTTGTCGATCTTTTGATTGGCAAGCCGTGGCAGGGCATCGACGAATTCGACGCTCTTGGGCTTCTTGTAGCTTGCGATCCGCGTGCTTGCAGAACGCGATCAAGTCGTCGTCCGATACCTGCGCTGTCGTCGGTCACGACGAAAGCCTTGACCGCCTCGCCCCATTGTTCGTCTGGGACGCCGATGACAGCGGCGTCCTTGACTTCAGGATGGCAGTGAAGGGCCTCCTCGACCTCACGCGGATAGATGTTTTCGCCGCCGGAAATGATGACTTCCTTCTTGCGGTCGACGATGAACAAAAAGCCGTTGTCGTCGCACCAGCCGATATCGCCGGTCTTCAGCCAGCCGTTGTCGAGCGCATCGAAGGTGGCGGACGAATTGTTCCAATAACCGCGCAACAGGCTCGGCGTGTGGGCGACGATTTCGCCCTGAACACCGGGCGGGCAAACCTGGCCGTCATCGTCGACAATCTTGATCGCGGCCGACGGCGGCGCGACGCCGGCGGACGCCAGCCGCCGAACGTCCTTGTCGGCACCTTCCAGCAGTGTTGGTGCGGATAAAGGACGGTGATCGAGCCTGCCTCGGTCATGCCGTAGACCTGCATGAAGATCGGCCCATAAGCGGCGACGGCCTTGCGCAATTGCGCAACTGGCATCGGACCGGAAGCGTATTGCACGAGCCGCAGACGCGAGTGATCGAATTTTTCAGTCGCCGACAATTCGACCATGCGATTGACCATCAATGGCGCAAGATGGGCGACTGTTGCCTTTCTCGCGCGCGATCGCGAGCGAAACCTCATGCGCATCGTATTCGCGCAGCATGGCCAGCGTGCAGCCGCGGTAGAGCGCAGCGAGCTGATTGCACTTCGCGCCGACGTGATAGAGCGGCATGACGATAAACGAAACATCTCACTCGATCAGCGCCATTTCCTCAGCAACGACGCGACCGAATTCGAGCTGCCCTTGCTGATCCAGCATGGCGCCCTTCGGCCGGCCAGATGTGCCGCTCGTATAGATCAGATAGACGAGATCGTCATCGCGGGCATCAGGCGGCAGCGGCCCGTCGCCGGCTGCCAGTTCTCGTAGGAGAGGACCAATCGGGCGCTCGCCCAATGCAGACAAATGAAACGGTGTCCGGCACTTTGGCGCGGAATTCGCTCGACAATCTGCGCGAACTCTTCCTCGAAGAACAGAACTTTAGGCGCCGAATCGTTGACGATATAGGCCATCTCGTCGGCGGAAAGCCGATAGTTGATGGCGACCGCGATGTAGCCGGCGGTTTCCGCCGCTCCGTAAAGCTCGATATATTCGATTGAGTTTTTCGACAGGATGGCGAAACGGTCCTGCCGACTGAGGCCCATTTCGCAGGCCGCGCACCGCGCCCTCGACGCGAGCCAACATCTCGGCGTGCGTGAACGATTGGCCGTTATAGACCAAAGCCACGCCGTTCGGATTGTGCCGCGCGTTGCGGCGGTACAGGTCTCCGATGATCATGGCGGATTTCCGGCCGTTTGCGTTTTGCGCCAAGAATTCTGTCTTGATTGTCTCGTTGTGCTCGCCGAGCGTCGGGCGCGGGCAACGTTGCCGGACCCCGCTCGCCATCGATTAGTACCGGCCGATGGACGCCGGTCAGATCTCCAAGCTTCGCATGATGCATATGGTAAAAGGTGCCGAGATGCTGGACTTGCGGATCGTCAAGAACCTCCGGAATCGAATAGACCGGCGCGCACGGAACATCCTGCGCCTCAAGCCGGCGATACCATTCGTCGCGCGTGCGCGCTTGAAGATGCCCGCGAGCTCCATCGTCAGCGCCTCGAAATTTGCGCACGCGTTCATCGCGGGTCTTGAATCGCTCATCAACGGCAAGCTCCGGCCGCTCGATGCGGTCAACAGGCCTTCCCAGAATTTATCGGGCGATCGAAAGATGGACCGCAATCAAGCTGATCGTCGGCACACATGAGCGCATAAGACTGAGAAGTCGCAACGCGTGTGCGCGGATGGCTGACAATACTGTGCAACGTGTAGCTGGCGAAGGAATCCGGGATGAAAGGCGATCGAGGCCTCCAGCATATTGGTTTCGACCCGCGACCCTTTCCCGTCCGCGCCTTTTCACGAGCGCGCCGAGGATGCCGTAACAGGCATACATGCCGGTGACGTTGTCCGCGATGGTCGGCCCTGACGCAGTATGGATTTCCGGATCGAGCAGCAGGCTCGACAGACCGCTCAGCGCGACGCCAACGGCGTCATAGGCGGGCCGGTCGCGATATGGGCCACCCGGGCCGAAACCAGTGATCGAACAATGCACCAGGCCGGGGTTCGAGTTGCGCGAGCGTCATCGTGTAAGCTTCAGCCGGTCGAGAACGCCCGGCCGGAAATTATCGAGCAGCACGTCGGCACGTGCGGATCAATGCGCGCAGGTCGCGCAGACCCTCTTCGCTTTGCAGATCGAGCTGGACGCTCTCCTTGTTGCGGTTATAGCGCGCAGAAATGCGGGCTGTAGTGTCGCCGCGATAGCCGCGGAATGGATCGCCACCCTTTGGATGCTCAACCTTGATGACGCGTGCGCCGAGATCGCCAAGCATCATGCCGGCCAGCGGCGCGGTAATCATCGTGCCGAGCTCAACTACCAACGTTCCTTCGAGTACCTGCGCCATCGCAAGTCCATTCACATCTGCTTGCGGAAATAGGCAGCCAGTTCGCCGACGACGCCGCGGCGGAACACAAGGACGCACACGATGAAGATGATGCCTTGCACCAGCACCAGCCAGGCGTTGAGCTGTGACAGCAGAAACTCAATGCCGGCGAGCATGAAGGCGCCAACAACCGGGCCTAGCACGGTTCCAACGCCGCCCATCAACACCATCAGCACGACGTCACCGGAGGTCCCCCAAGTCGCGTCGGACAGCACGGCGAGCTGAAAGACGATCGCCTTGAGCGAGCCGGCCAGGCCCGCCAAAGCCGCCGCAATGACAAACACGATAAGCTTGTAGTGATGCGGCTTGTAGCCAAGCGAAATGACCCGCGTTTCATTTTCGCGGATCGCCTTGACGATCTGGCCGAACGGCGAGTGGATGATACGGAAGATTAGGAGAAAGCAGGCAATAAAAATCGCCAGCAATGACGTAGTAGAGCGTCAGATCATCGCCAAGGTTCAGCATTCCGAGCAGCATGCCGCGCGGCACCCGCTGAATTCCGTTTTCTCCTCCGGTGAACGGTGCGCGGACGTAGACGAGATAGACGAGTTGCGACAACGCGAGCGTGACCATCGCGAAATACATTCCCGTTCGCCTGATCGACAACCATCCGGTAACGAGGCCGAGCAAGCCAGCCACCGCCACGCCGAACAAAACCGCCGCCTCGAACGGCAAACCCCAATACTTGGCGGAATATGCCGTCAGATAGGCGGCCGTACCCAGAAACATCGCCTGCCCGATCGACAAGAGCCCGACATAGCCGATCAACAAATTGGCGGAACAGGCGAAGATTGCCATGCACAGCGCGCGCATCAAAAAGACCGGGTAAAGAAAATAAGGCGCCACCAACAACAGCGCGATCATTCCCGCAATAATCCACAGCCACATGTTGCGGCTCGCGTTCGCCGCCCTTGATTTGTCGATGGTGCCGATCAAGCTCATGTTCAGGCTTCTTTCCCAAACAAGCCGGCAGGCTTGACGAGAAGCACGATCGCCATGGCGATAAAGACAACACTGTTGGAGACTTCGGGATAGATGTAGCGCGTAAGACCTTCGATGATGCCAAGCGCGAAGCCGGACACGATCGCGCCGACGATTGAACCCAGACCGCCAATGACGACGATGGCAAAGACCACGACGATCAAGTGTTCGCCCATTTGCGGGCTAACCTGATTGATGACGCCGGAGAGAACGCCGGCAAAAGCCGCAAGCGCTACGCCGCCGCCATAGGTAAAGGTGACGAGCCGCGGCACATCGATGCCGAAGGCCTGCACTAAAACCGGATTTTCGGTCGCTGCGCGCAACGTCGCGCCCAGCTTTGTCCTCTCGATCGCCCAATAGGTCGCAAGGCACAGAACGATTGAAGCAACGACCACCCAGCAGCGGTAATATGGCATGTACATGAATCCAAGATTCACTCCACCCTGCAGCAGTCGGGGGGTATCGTAAGGCTGGCCGGAGGCGCCGAATAAAATCGAGAGCGTGCCCTGAATGACCAACGCTATCCCAAGCGTCAAAATAAAACCGTAGAGATGATCCAGACTGTAGATTTGCCGAAGCAGCGTGCGTTCAACGCCCATTGCCAGCAGTCCGACGAGAAGCGGGCTGACAAACAATGCCCCCCAGTAGCCGATACCGATATATTCGAGCAGAAGAAACGCGACGAAGGCGCCCAACATGTAGAGAGCGCCCTGCGCGAAATTGATGATGTTGAGGAGTCCGAAGATGATCGCAAGACCAAGGCTGAGCAGCGCGTAAAATGCGCCATTGATCACGCCGATAAATAGCTGGCCCATCAAGGCCGGGACCGAGATACCGAGCATGCTCACATCAAACTCCCAAATACCGGGTCAACCGATCCTTGTCCGTGGCTGCTTCATGACGGCTGAATTCATCGACCATCTTTCCGCTTTCGAGGACGTAGTGACGGTCGGCAACCTTTTCCGCGAATTTGAAATTCTGTTCGACCAGCAGAATCGTGAAGCCGGCAGATTTGAGTCGAAGGATTGTCCGGCCGATGTACTGAACGATGACTGGAGCAAGGCCCTCGGTCGGTTCGTCGAGCAGCAAAAACTTCGCACCCGTGCGCAGAATGCGCGCGATCGCCAGCATTTGCTGCTCGCCGCCGGACAACCGCTTGCCGCGGCTTGATGAGCGTTCCAGCAGGTTCGGAAACAAACTAAAAATATCATCGAGGCTCATGCCGTTCGGCAACACGGCCGGGGGCAGCACGAGATTTTCTTCCACCGACAGACTGGCAAAAATACCGCGATCTTCCGGGCAAAACGCCATTCCGAGCCGCGCAATGCGGTGTGAGGGCAGCGCAATCGTTTCGGTATCGAGAAAGCGAACCGATCCGGTTCGTTGCCGGACCATGCCGATGAGCGATTTCATCGTTGTACTCTTGCCCGCGCCATTGCGGCCTAGCAGCGTCACCACCTCTCCCTTCGTTCACATGAAAATCGATGCCATGCAGAACGTGGCATTCGTCGTACCAAGCCGAAAGGCCGGCGACGGTAAGGACCGGCGCGGTCCGGGCGATTTCACTCATCGAAATCTTCCGAGCCGAGATAGGATTCGATGACTGCCTGGTCCTTCGACACGGTAGCGTAATCACCCTCGGCGATGACGCGGCCCCGCATCATGACTGTGATCGTGTCGGACAAAGTTGAAACGACATTGAGATTATGCTCGACGAGCAGCACGGTTCGACTTTTCGCAACCGCGCCGATCAGTTCGATGATGCTTGTCGACATCCCCCTGCCCCATCCCAGCCGTTGGCTCATCGAGCAGCAACGTTTCGGGGTCAAGTGCCAGTGTTGTGGCAATCTCCAACGCGCGCTTGTGGCCGTAAGCAAGTTCGGCCGCCGGCAATGATGCATATTTCGCCAAACCAACGGTTTCCAGCAGCGCATGGCAACGTTCGCTGAGACCATCGAGCGCACGAATAGACCGCCAGAAATCGAAGGAGTTGCCGCGGCTGCGCTGTGCCGCGACGCAGACATTGTCGAAGACCGAAAGGTGCGGAAAGATCGAGGAAATCTGAAAGGAACGGACGAGACCGCGACGTGCCAAGTCCGCGGGCCCCGCCTCGGTCACGTCGATGCCTTTATAGAAGATGGACCCTTCCGTCGGCTGCAGGAACTTCGTGAGCAAATTGAAACAAGTCGTCTTGCCTGCGCCGTTCGGCCCGATCAACGCGTGAATCGACCCGCGCCGAATGCGCAGGTTAACCTGATCGACCGCGGTAAATCCGGAAAACGACTTGCTCAGGCCGCGCGCCTCGAGAATGATGTCAGCCGTATTCCAGCGCCGGCACCGCACGTTTCCTCGTCGTATGCATTATGGGCGATAGCCAATGTGATTTTTATCGTTCTCAGCATGGCCAAACGGCCATATCGTGTCAATGTGAACCGGTGCGCCGCGCGCACCGTCCGCACGAACGGCTCGTCAGAAAGTTCCGCGGTCACCTATCATCGGCGCAATCGCCGACGGTCTTTATCGTCCTGGGAGAACAAACTCGATGAACATTATTGTCACCGGCGCCGGCGTGATTGGATGCCACACCGCTCGCCTGCTGCACGAACAAGGGCATGGCGTCACGCTGCTCGACGTCGCGCCCAACATGGAGGCCGTGGCCTCGATCATCAACGTTAAGGCGATATTCAATCGCGGTCTTCGATGTCACCGATGGCGGACAACTCGAGACAGTGATCAAGGAAAGAAAAGCCGAGCGGATCATTCACACCGCGGCGCTGATGACGGCGGCCTGCCGTGACAACCCGCAACGCGGCATTCAAGTCAACGTCATGGGAACGACGTCCGTTCTCGATTGCGCCAGGCGGGGGCTGGTGTCGCGGGTCGTGCAGTCAAGCTCCAACGTTGTTGGCGCGCCCGGAACCTCCGTCTACGCGCTGACCAAAATGATATCGGAGCGCGTCGCCGGGATGTATCGCGCTTCCTACGGCGTGGAAGCCGTTTCTTTGCGCTACGGCGCTGTATTCGGCGCCTGGAAAGGGCCGCCGACATCCATTCCGGCGCGGCTGTTGCGGCTTCTTGTCGAGGCGGCGGTGAAACAGAAAGCTGCGGTGATCGACGATCCCATGTACATCTGGCAGGGCGTCGATTCCTTCGTCGATGCGCGTGACTGCGCGGCCGCTAATGTGGCCGCGGTTCTCGTCGAAAAGCCGGTGACCGCGGTTTACGACGTGGCGCCGGCCAAGGGCCTCGCATTCGAAGACATCATTCAGGCGCTCAAGCGCCGCCACCCCGATTTCCAGACCGACTTCCGGGTCACCACCGACAATGGCTTTGCCGGCTATCCGGTAAAGACGGAAGTTAATGTCGATGCGGCGACGGCGCAGCGGGAAATCGGATTCACCGCGCGCTATTCAATCGGCGACACCATCGAGGAAGCGGCCCGGTTCGTGCCGGCTTCCTAGCATTCCCAGCAAGGACACACCCTTCATGCTCCGCGTCAGTCATCCTCAGGCCCTTGTCGGTCATGCCGGCCAAGAGCTCGGCGCCAGCCAATGGCGCACCGTCAGTCAGAAGATGATTGATTCTTTCGCCAATGTCACCGGCGACACGCATTGGATCCACACCGATCCGGCCAGAGCCGCGGCCGAAGGACCGTTCGGCGGCACCATTGCGCACGGCTTCATGACGCTCGCGCTGATCACATCGTCGATGAGCGAACTTCTCGAGATCGGTGGTGCGGCGCATTTTGTGAATTATGGCCTCGACCGCGTGCGCTTCACGGGCCCGGTACGCGCCGGCAGCCGGGTGCGCTTGCGTCAGTCGCTCGGCGCGGATGGCGCCGATCGAAGGCGGCGTCAGGATAACAACAAAATGCGCGATCGAGATCGCAGGCATAGAACGGCCGGCCGTCATTGCCGACTTCATATTTCTCGCGTTCAGCGCGCCGAAACCATGAACGCCGCCGGCGTCATGCCGATCGCCGCCGGCACGAGCGACAGGCGCGCCGACGCCTCGATCTTTTCGACGGCCGCCGTTAGCTGCGGCACGTAGCGATGCGCGGCCGCGCTGGACGCAATGGCACTGCTAAAATATGAAATGCTGACACAGGCGGCGACGCGATCGGTATAGCGGACCGGCATGGCAATCGATGCCATCTTGGCGCAGACTCCGCCCGAAAATTCGGCGTAGCCCTTTTGCCGCGTCCGCTCGATCATCGCCCAGATGGTGCCGGTCGCCCGGATATCGCCGCCGCCGCATTGCCGCACGAGCGCGTGCTGGGTCTCCTTGTCGGTGAAAGTGACATAGGCAATGCCCAACGCACTGCCCAGCATCGGATAGCGCCGTCCGACAGTGCAGGTCTCAATGGCTATCGGGCTTTGCCGGTGCGTCAATTCATGCACCAGCATCTCGTCGCCGGACGGGACGGCAAACTCGCTCGGCCAGCGAATTTCGTTCACGAGTTCGGCGAGGATCGGCACCGATACCTCGCTCAGCGTGACGTTGGGCAGCGGTGCGATGCAAAGCGTCAGCGCGCGGCGCGTCAACCGGTAGGTTCCGTCGGACGGGCTGAGGCGGACGTAGCCGTCCTCGCACAGCGTTTCGAGCAAGCGTTTGACGGTCGTGCGATGTATGCCCGTTACTTCGCTTAGCTCGACCGACGTGGCCCGCGTTTTGGACGCGAGCCCGCGCAAAACAGACAAACCTCTGGTCAATGCGCGCACTGGCCGGTAGCTCATCACCGTCTGCCTATCTATGCCGCCACACCGCTGCCGTCACGCCGGACCGAAGTCATTCCCGATTGTAGGAGCTGAATCCGGGTCGGTAGGTCTTGTCGTCGACGAACTGCTTGATGCCCTTGACGTAGCCCTGCTCGCCATCGCGGAAGCGAACTTCAAGGAACTTGGCCGCCAGATAGTCCGACGCTTGATCAAAGCTCATGTTGCGCACGTTCTTGATCACCTGCTTGGTGCCGCGCAAGGCTTCCGGATTGAGCTTGATCAGCTTTTCGGCAAGGGCGATCGTCGTCTCCTTGAGTTTATCGGGCGCCACGACCTTATTGATGAGACCGATGCGCGCCGCTTCCTTGGCGTCGAAGGAGTCGCCGGTCAGTGCGTAATAGAGGCTGTCGCGATAGCTGAGACATTCGACAAGTGCTTTGCTGACGATGCCGGCCGGGATGATGCCCCAGTTGACCTCGGACAGCCCGAAGGTCGCGTTCTCCGATGCGATGGCGAAATCGCAGGCGATCAGCTGGGTAAAGCCGCCGCCAAAACAGTAGCCATGAACCATGGCGATGGTCGGCTTGGGAAACGTATACAGCCGTTGCCAGCGCCAGCGGTGCGAGGCTTCTTCGATACGCGCGCGTTCGGCCGGCTTGTTCTCGAGGTCGCGGAAAAACAGCTTGAGATCCATCCCCGCGCACCAGGCTTCGCCGGCGCCGGCGAACACGACGACGCGGACTTCCGGATCGACCTCGATCAGCGAGATCAGATCGGACATTTCAAGGTGCAGTTGCGGGCTCATGGCATTGCGCTTGTCCGGCCGGTTGAGCGTGACCCAGCCGATGCCATCTTTCTTCTCGAACAGAACCGTCTCGTAGCGGGGATAGGTTGACATGGACAACTCGTTGTTTCAATAATCGCACAAAGCGATTTTTATCGTCAACGGTCCAGTTTTGGCCGATTGTTGTCAAGAAAAAAGTTCCAGACTAATTGACGGAGCCTTCGCAGTGCCGGAATCGGATCCCGAGGACATGAAGAAAACGGGAAAAGCGCCAAGCTGGCATTCCAAATCTTTGGCCCGCGGTCTTTTGGTGATCCGCGCATTCGAAGCCGGTTCGCCCGTGATGCGGCCGACCGACGTCGCCAAACGCACCGGCCTCAACCGCGCGGCCGCGCGCCGCTACATGCTGACGCTGAAGGAGCTCGGCTATCTTGGCTCTGACGACGACCACTTCTTTCTCGAACCGAAGGTGCTCGATCTCGGCTACGCCTATATGGCGTCGATGCAGATCGACCGGTTGGTGCAGCCGTTCTTGAACAAGCTCGCGTCGCAAACCGGCGAATCGTCGAGCTTCGCGGTCCTCCACGACAACGAGGCCCTGTTTGTCGCGCGCGCGTCGAGTGACAGCATCCTGCAGATCGCGGTCAGCATTGGCGGACGCGTACCGGCCTATGCCACGTCGCTCGGACACGCGCTGCTGTCGGGCCTGCCGGACGACGCGCTCAATCGATACTTCAAATGGCTGCAGGCCCATCCCCCCTCGCGCAGCGCAATTAACATCCGCAACGTCAGGAATTCCGTTGCTGATTGCCGCAAACAAGGCTGGGTCATGGTTTCTAATCTGCTAACCACCGGCATCGCCGCCATCGCTGCGCCGGTGTTAAAGGCGAATGGCGAGATCGCCGGCGCCATCAATATCGCAAACTACGGATCCGGCAGCACGAAGCATCTGAGAAAGCATCTGCCGCTGGTGCTGGAAACCGCCGCCGGCGTACAGCGCGCGCTCCAGTCCCGCAACAGCGCGCATCCGATCGAACGCGCGCGCAAGCCTGTCGCCAAGACGCGGGCCTGACGCCAACAAGCCGTCGGACCGGCGCCTTTTCAAGACGCCGATCCAAACGCCTTTCGCCTCACTGCTTATTTCACCAGCGGGCAACCGCCGTCGGCCATGGGGCGGAATGCGTGATCCGCCGGCACCGTATCGATCAGCTTGTAGTAATCCCACGGCTCTTTCGATGCCGCGGGCGACTTCACTTCGAACAGATACATGGCGTGTTCGTAGCGGCCGTCCGCTCGCAGTTTGCCTTTGCCGAACAGGTCGTCCTGACCCGGCATCTTCTTCATCTGCGCGACAACGGCCCGGCCATCCGTCGATTTAATGGCCGCGACCGCTTTCAGATAGTGCAACACGGCCGAATAGGCACCGGCCTGAATCGCGGTCGGCATCCGCCCCTTGTTGAGCTTCGACCAGCGCTCGCTCCATTTGCGCGTGTTGTCATTCAGGTTCCAATAGAACGCCCCGGCAACATAGAGACCCTGCGTCGTCTTGAGGCCGAGCGAATTGACGTCGTCGATCGTCGTCGCGAGGCCGACGATGGAGGCCTTGCCCTTACCGACGACGCCGAATTCATGCGCCTGTTTGATGGCGAGGGCCGTGTCCTGGCCGCCGTTCGCAAGCGCGATCATGTCCGCACCCGACGCCTGCGCCTGCAGCAGGTACGAACCGAAGTCCGAGGTATGAATGGGATGGCGGACCGAGCCGAGGGTCTTGCCGCCATGGGCTTCGACGATCTTGGCCGCTTCACCGGTCAGCTCCTTGCCGAACGAATAGTCGACGGCAATGTAAAACCACTTCTTGAAGCCCTTCTTGACGAGCGGAAGCGCCAAGGCGTTGGCATTGCCATAGGTGTCCCAAACCCAGTGCACGGTATTCGGCGTGCAGGCCTTGCCGGTTAGCGCCAGTCCGGCCGCACCGGTCACCATCGCGACCTTGTTCTTTTCCCTGGCAATTTCAGAAACGGCGAGCGCGACCGCCGAATTCTGCAAGTCGACGATCATATCGACGCCGTCCTGGTCGAACCACTTGCGCGCGATGGACGATCCGACGTCTGGCTTGTTGAGGTGATCGGCGTCGACCAGTTCGATCTTTGCGCCTGCGACCTTTCCGCCGTAATCCTCGACGGCCATGCGCGCGGCGGCCACCGACCCGAGGCCGCCACCCGCCGAGAAAATTCCCGAACTCGTCGGTGAGCACACCGATCTTGACCGTCTTGCCAGCGAGTTGGGCTGACGCCGAGCCACTGACCGCCAACACGGCGGCACAGATCAACGTTGCCAGCGATATCTTTGGCGCCTTCATTCTCACCTCCCAGACCAATTTGTGCGATTATCGTTCAAATGTGCTTTTACCGTTCAGAGGTTGCTTTCGCCGGCGGTCCTTTGTCAATATCTGCGATCGACCGGGCGGAGGGTCGTGCCGGCGTGCCAGAGACAGGCGCGATTAACGCACCAATCATGTTCAAGCCCGCGCAGCAAAGGGAGTAGTGATGTCCGGAGAGCTTCTTCTTGTCGGCAGCGTTCCATTGGAGAGCGCTGAACAGGTGATCCGCACCTTTGGCGGCCCGCTCGGTCGCTATCTCGACACCATGCCGGACGGCGAAGTCGGTGAGCGGCGCTGGTGGGTGATCCGCCTCGCCTTTCAGGTTTTCAACGGACATCCTGAGCTTGAGGTCATGCGGCGTCCGAAGCCGGACGATGGCGTCGAACGGCTTGTGCCGCGCGATCGCACCGACTCTGTGGCAATTCAAGGTGAAGGACGGTGTCGACGCTGTGCGCTTCGGCCATGCCGGATACCGGCTCGGCTTCGCAAGCGACGCGATCAATTCGTACTTTGTATTCAAAACACTCAAGAACGAAGGCGTGTTGCCTTCGAATGTTCCGTTTCCAGATATCACTTCCACTGGTCAACAGCGTCGTGAGTATCGGTACGTTCCCCACGCCCGGCGATATCGAAAAGGTACGCCCCGGCTACGAAGCGGCGCTAGCCGCCGAAATCAAGCGCATTGTCGAAGAGCTGCCGCAATCCGATATCGCGCTGCAATGGGATTGCTCGTGGGAAGTCACCGACATGTATGGTAGCATAAAGGGCCTCGATGCCGCCGGCGCAGGCGCACTTGAACGAAATATCGGCCAAATCGAACGGTTGAGCCGCATCGTGCCCGATCCGGTCAAGCTCGGCATCCATTTCTGCTTTGGCACATTTGGCGGATGGCCGCGCTTCGCACCCGACAGCCTCGATGGCGCAGTCGATCTTGCCAACGCGTCGCTGGCACGTGCCGGCAGGCGCTCGACTGGATCCATATCCCAACGCTCGACACCATCGATGAGGCCTTTTACGCGCCGCTTCAGCACCTCGACGGCGCGAAGACCCGCGTCTATCTTGGGACTTATACACAATATGAACAGTTTCCGGGCCCGGCTGTCGGTCGCTCGCAAGTTCTCTGCCGGATTTCGGACTGGCGGCATATTGCGGTTTCGGGCGCGAGCCAGCATCGGCGCTGCCGCGAGATTCTCGAAGATCACGTCGAAGCGGTCGCGATCGCCCGCGAAGCAAAGTCCGGGTGAGATTTTTAAGCCGGCACAATTTTAGGTCAAGCAAAATGATGTCGCTTGCGGGATTGTCGGCATAAAGCGCCGCGACGACATCCGATCTTTGCTCGCGAACGGCGCGCTGATTGACCGTGCCCTTTTCGGTAATCTCGCCAAGATCGAACGATAGCGGCCTTTTTTGTATGGCAAGCCGCTCTAACCGCCGGCTCGCACCTATTGCCGTCGAATTGTAGGCGGAGGCGGCGGCCTTCAGTTCGGCCAACGGTCCTGCTGCATCCGCCAAGCGCTCGTCTTTCAGCCAAACCATAAGCGCCAGATAATGGCGATCGTGACCGCAGATCACGATGTCTTTGATTTGCGCGCAGGCATCGAGAAGCGCGGCGCGCAGCGGAGCAAAACTGACCCATGTGCCGTTCGCGAGCTTAAAATCGTCATTTGAGCCGCCCGTCGAATAGAATGCCGCGACGTCGCATCGTTCCAGGTCTACCAGGCGCCTCGCGTCGCCCGTGCAGTAATATCCATCCACATCGAAGGCCTTTGCCGTTTCGGCCTGCGCTCCCTGATAACCCGGCGTGACGTTTGGACTTTTGACACGCAGTTCATATTTCTCTCCGACCGGCGAGAGTTTGACGAGATACGCCAGGCGCCGGCAGGCCGATATTGCCGGTCTCGCCATGGCCACGATACAGCAAGGTCGCGGTCGGACCGGTCTCGGTCGCTCCCCAACCGGACAAGATCGGCAACTCGCCTTTGCCTTCGCTTCGGGCACATGCGCGTAAACGATCCCGCATTTTCTCGTCCAATGCCGCGCCCGCGAAGAAGACGCCACTGAGACGGCTGAAAAATCGGCGGCAGAAACATGCATCGCTTTCCAGCGCATCGACGAGGACGGCATAGCCAGCCGGAACGTTGAGATAGAACGTCGGGGGATGTTCTGCGAGGTTTTGTTTCGAACGCTCGAATTGTCCGGCGATCGGGCGGCCGTCGTCGATGTAAAGCGTGCCGCCAAGCCGCAGAACCATATTGATGTTGTTGTTGCTTCCGAAACAGTGGTTCCAAGGCAGCCAATCGACCAGAACCAATTCTTGCTCATGAAGAAATGGCCAGACCTGCAGGACCATTTCTATATTGGCCATCATCATGGCGTGCGTATGCTTGACGGCCTTCGGCAACCCCGTCGATCCCGACGTAAACAGGATTTTCGCCAGCATATCTGGGACGAACCCGATGGCTCGCCGTCCGTGCCGCTTCGATGAGCTTGCCGGGACCAAATCCGCTAACGATCCGAGGCAGGGAAATCCCGATTCCGAAACTCGCGTGACGATCTCCGCACCCGCCGCTCGCAGGCATGCACTGTCTCGCTCATCGCGAGGCGGAGTCGACGAAGACCAGGCCAGGTTTCACGAGGCCGACGACATGACGATCTTTGCTGCGATCCAAGCCGAGCAAGGCATAAGCCGGGGCGACTGGCACAAAGGGTACACCGACAAACTGCGCCGATAGCGCAAGCACAAGGTGATCGAGCCCATTTTTGGCGATTGTCATGACCGGCCAATTCGGACCAAGGCCGCGTTCGAGCAGCAGACCGCCGACCCGCTCGCAAAGCGCGAGCGCATCGCCATAGCTCAGCTGCCGCCAATCCTGACGTTCAGACCGCTCTGCTGCGAGGACATGATCGGGGCGAGCTCTGCGCCGCGTCGCGCAGTAGCGCGCCGACATTTGGTGATGGTGCATTGAGGGGCCGACGCGACGAAATGATCATCGAGCCGTCCAATCGCGACACGACATCGATTTCCGGATCGAGAACCTTCATGCCCGCTACTCAAAAAGAGCGTCGCTTTGGCGTCAATTTGCAGCGGTCCGGGGTGCACGGTGCGTACCGACAATGATATTTTGTTGCAACGCAATGTCTCTGACACAATGCTCCGGCGCGGGGTATGCGGTTTGTCATCTCCCGGTAGCCGCTCGCATAGGTTTGGTGTCGTGCCGCAGGAATCCGACGACTTAATATCATTCGGCCAGGAGGACACGTTCATCGGTCTTGTCGGGCCGATCTACTATCGCAACCTCGGCGACCGTACCGAAACCCGGCTCTTGCTCGAACGTCGGCACGTCAATCCGACGGGCAGCGCCCATGGCGGTCTCCTCATGACAGTAATGGACATAACGCTCGGCTCGACCGCGGGTGCTTCGGTCGGCCACAGTGGCGTTTATCCCACGGTTCAACTGAGCTGCAATTTCATGGCGGGCGCCAAGCTAGGCGAGGAAATTCGCGGCACTGCCGAAGTCCAACGCATGACGAAAACACTTGCATTCGTCACGGGCCGCCTCGCCGTCGGCGATCGCGTTGTCATGACGGCTCAGGCCGATTTCCGCAATCCGCCAAACGTCACGCCAAAAGCGTGATCGGCAACAATCTCATGGAAGCTTGCCTAACCACGGCCGAACGTGAGCACACCAGCCCCTTGCAGCCCAATATTCCCACCGAACTCAAGTTGCCCAAGCACCGCAGCGCCTATTACGGCGGTCAATGGCGCGACCCCATCGATGGCGATTACGTCGAAGCGATCAATCCTGGCACCGGCCAGTCTCTCGGCAAGCTCGCCAACTGCGGGGCGATCGATATCGACGCCGCGGTCGCTACCGCCAAGGCAGCGTTTGACGAATGGCGGCATGTTGCACCCCTTGAGCGCGCCAAACTTTTAAAACGTCTCGCCCAGATTCTGCGCGACCATGCCGGTGAACTTGCGATGATTGATGCCGCCGACTGTGGCAATCCGGTCAAAGAAATGCTTGGTGACGCGCACATCGCCGCGGCTCAACTCGATTATTTCGCTGGCCTCGTGACGGAGGTAAAGGGCGCCTCGATCCCGATGGGGCCGGACGCCGTCAACTTCTCTGTCCGTGAGCCACGCGGCGTGGTCGGCCGAATATTCCCATTCAACCATCCATTTATGTTTTGTGCGGGAAAATCGGCCGCGGCACTCGCAACCGGCAATACGATTGTTGTGAAGCCGCCGGAACAGGCATGGCTTG
>CAVRHC010000005.1:0-97833 GCA_963720835.1 uncultured Pseudomonadota bacterium
GATGCGCCCGATGAGCCTCTTCGAGCTTGGCCGCAGCGATGGCCCGATCTCAATGGCGAGCCTGCTTGCCGGTGAGGAGCAGGAGGGGGTGGCATGCGATCTCTCCGTGCAGGAGCTTGCCGACGACATCGCTGTCGGAGGCTGGCCCGCGCTGCGCGACCTCACCGTCCCGAAAGCCCAGCGGGTGCTCCGCGACTACATCGGTGAGCTCTGTCGGGTCGACGTAAACAAGGTCGGCGAGGTCCGGCGGGACCCCGCGAGAGTGGAGAGGCTTCTTGTCAGCCTCGCGCGCAACGTCGCCACACACGCAGCGGCAACCACCCTGGCTGCCGACGCCGGTGGCTCGGACGGTCCGTTGAACGATGACACGGTACGGGAATACCTGGATGCGCTGGAGCGCCTCATGGTGGTCGAGAACCAACCGGCGTGGTCGACCCACCTGCGGTCGACGCACGGCTGCGCAGGGCTCCGAAGCGCCATTTCGTCGACCCCTCGCTGGCGGCCGCCGCGCTGGGGGCGACGCCGGAGCGGCTGCTCCGGGAGATCAGGCTCTTCGGATTCCTCTTCGAGTCGCTGGTCGTCCGCGATCTCCGCGTCTACGCCCAGGCGGCCGATGCGAGGGTCTTCCAATACCGCGACAGCGGCGGTCTGGAGGTGGATGCGGTCGTCGAGGCCTACGACGGCCGCTGGGCGGCGTTCGAGGTGAAGCTCGACTGCGACCCGACGTCGGCCTGGTGGAGATGAAGGAAATGCTGGACAAGACCGGGCACATCGCGCGGGCGGTGAGATTCCGGTGATGGCGGACATCGATACGGGCGGCGGGAATGCGATCAATGCGGCGCAGATTACCGAGCGTTTGATTCAGATGGGCGTGGCGGGCGTGAACATCGAAGACCAGGTGTTTCCGAAGCGCTGCGGCCACATGGAAGGCAAGCAGGTGATCGCTGCGGAGGAGATGGCCGGCAAGGTTCGCGCGATGGCGGATGTGCGGCGGCGCTTGCAGCGCGACATCGTGATCAATGCGCGCACCGACTCGTACGCGCCGCTCGGACTGGATGAGGCGATCCGGCGTTCGAACCTGTATCTGCGGGCCGGCGCCGACATGGTGTTCATCGACGGAATCCGCACGCGGCGGCGACATCCAGCACGCGCTCGGCGAGATCGATGGATTGCTATCGGTGAACCTGATGGACGGCGTGACGGGCGTGAAGACGCAACTGATTCCGATTCCGGAACTGGCGGCGATGGGGGTCGCGCGCGTGAGCATTCCGGTGGCGTCGATTCTGGTGGCGCATCGGGCCATGACGGAGTTTCTTCAAGGCGCTGCACGACTCGCCGAGCGGCCTGCTGGAAGGGCAGACCGGATGGCTCAGCACGTTCGCCGAGTACACGGCGTTCGTGGGCTGCAAGGAATATCGAAAGCTCGAGGACGAGTATCTGCCTGAGGTTTCGCTCGAGCAGAAGTATGGAACGAAGGTGATGTGATGACCATAGCAGAGAAGATTCTGGCCCGCGCATCGCGGGCGGGATCGTGTGCATGCCGGACGAGGTGGTGGTGGCGCGCGTGGATCTCGCGATGTCGCACGAGAACGCCGACCTGGTGCGCAAGTCGTTTCCTGGAAATCGGCGTGGAGCGGGTGTGGGATCCGGAGCGGATCGTGATCGTGCTGGATCACCGGGTGCCGGCCGAGAGCGAACGGACCGCGGCGACGCACAAGGCGATTCGCGAGTTCGTCGGCGCAGCAGGGGATCCGGAATTTCTACGACGTCGGGCGCGGCGGCATCTGCCACCAGGTGCTGGCGGAGCGCGGCCATGTGCTGCCGGGCATGGTGGTGGTGGGAACCGATTCGCACACCACGACGCATGGCGCGTTCGGCGCGTTTGCGACCGGCATCGGCGCGACCGAGATGGCCGGCGTGTGGATCGAAGGCGAGTTATGGTTCAAGGTGCCGTCGACGATTCGCATCGAGGTGGACGGCGAGCTGGCGCCGTGGATTTCGGCGAAGGATCTGATTCTGTATGTCATCGGGCAACTCGGGGCGGACGGCGCGGATTACTGCGCGGTGGAGTTTGACGGGCCCGGCGATCCGCGCGGATGAGTGTGGCGTCGCAGGATGACGCTCGCGAACCTGTCGATGGAGATGGGCGCGAAGGTGGCGTTCACGCCGGTGGACGATGTGCTGCTGGAGTACCTGGCGAAGACGCGCGTCCGGACGGCGCGATCCGAGTCGCATCGGCGCCGGATGCGGACGCGGAGTACGAGCGCGTGATCCGAATCAATGCCGGGGTCGGAGTTGACGGAGCCGCAGGTGGCTTGTCCGCACGCGGTGGACAATGTGCGGCCGGTGTCGCGACTGGTGGAGATCAGGTGCAGCAGGCGGTGTTGGGACAGTTGCACCAACGGACGGCTGGAGGATTTGGAAGTGGCCGCGTGCCTGTTGGCGGGCCGTCGGTGCATCCGCGCACGCGTCTGCTGGTGATTCCGGCGTCGCAGGAGATGTACCTGGAGGCGATGCGGCTCGGGTATCTGGGGGCGTTGATCGAGGCGGGGGCGATGATCAATCCGCCGGGATGCGGGCCTTGCGTGGGCGTGCATCAGGGCATTCTCGCGGCGGGCGAGAACTGCATTTCGCAGTACGAACCGCAATTTCATCGGACGGATGGGGAGCAAGGATTCGGCTGGTGTATCTGGCGTCGCCCTGCGGTGGTGGCGGCGTCGGCGATTGCGGGAGCATATGGCGAGTCCGCAGATGGTGCTCGAGGAGGTGGCGGCATGACGTGGATCGTAAGCTTGAAATTCGGGCGCGGGTACGGATGCGTGCTCGGCGACAACATCGATACCGAATTTTACCGGGCCGGTATCTGAATATCACCGATCGCGAAAAGACGGCGGAGCACTGTTCGAGTGGCTATCCCGGAGTTGCGGGCGCGATTCTCGAGCCGGGGACGGTGATGGTGGCGGGCCGCAATTTCGGGTGCGGGTCGAGCCGGGAGCAGGCCGCCGCGGCCCTGAAGTTCGCGGGTGTGGAAGCGGTGATCGCGCCATCGTTCGCGCGGATCTTCTTCCGCAATGCGATCAATTTGGGGCTGCCGCTGGTGGTATCGCCGGAAGCGGTGGAGAAGTGCGCGAGGTGACCGGCTCGAGCTGAATCTGGCCGCGGGATCATCCGGAATGTGACGCAACTGGGAATGGAATATTCGGCCGCCGCGCTGGATCCGCGCGCGATCGAATCTGATCGACGCGGGCGGGCTGATCGCGTATTTGAAGCGGAAATACGCGGCGTAGGGGATCTATGTCAAAACCGAAGATTGCATGGCTGCCGGGCGACGGCATCGGGCGGGAGTGCTGCGACGCCGCCCGGCTGGTGCTGGATGCGGCTGGGCTTCGAGGCCGAGTACATTCACGGAGACATCGGGTGGGAGTTCTGGCGCGGGAAGGCGATGCGCTGCCGGAGCGCACCATCGACCTGTTGCGGAACACCGACTGCGCTTTCTTCGGCGCCATTACTTCGAAGCCGGCGAGCGAGGCGGAGGCGAACTGGATGCCGCGCTGCGCGGGCGCGGGCTGATGTACCGGAGTCCGATCGTGCGAATGCGGCAGATGCTGGACCTGTACACGTGCTTGCGGCCGTGCCGCGCGTTCGCGGAGTCCGCTGAATTACCGCGACGGATATCGACCTGGTGGTGTTTCGCGAAAACACCGAAGGAATGTATATCGGGGTGGAGTTTCCGCGGGTTCCGAAGCCGTCTTTCCGAACGAGCCGGCGATGGACTCGGATTCCGGCGGATGCGGCGATCTCGATCCGCAGCATCACGCCTCGAGGCTTCGGAGCGGATCGTGCGGGCGGCGTTCGAGTATGCGGTGAGAACGGCCGGCGCAAGGTGACGGCGGTTCACAAAGCAAACGTGCTGCGCGCCACCTGCGGGGTGTTTCTGGAAGCCGCGCAGGAGGTGGCGGCGGGTTATCCGCAGATCGAGTTCGAGACCGCCAACGTGGACGCCATGTGCATGTGGCTGCTGAAGAACCCGCAGAGCTACGACGTCATCGTCACAACGAATCTTTTCGGCGATATTCTCTCGGACCTATGCGCGCAACTAGTGGGCGGCATGGGATTCGCGTACAGCGGAAATATCGGGAGCGGATACGCGGTGTTCGAGCCGACGCACGGTTCGGCGCCGAAGTATGCGGGGCAGAACAAAGTCAATCCGATGGCGACGATTCTGGCGGCGAAGATGATGCCGGAGTGGCTGGGAGAAGTGGAGATTGCGCGCGCGATTGAGAATGCGATCGCAGGCGTGATCGAGCGCGGAGAAGTCCGCACTTACGACATGGGAGGCAGGTCGGGAACGATCGAAATGGCGGAAGGGGTAGCCGAAGCTTTGCGCTTTGTGCCAGCCCTCCGGAGGAGATAAAGCGATGCTCGAAGCACGGTCGGTTCAACGATTGGATCAGATTGAGATAGCTCTGCGGCTGGCGGTGGAGCACCACGGCGGAAAGGTGCTCTCGATCAGCCGCGTCAGCGCGGACGCGGTGAGTTTCACGTTGTGCCTGTCGGAGTTGCAGGCGCCGCTACTGGCGGCGGACTCGCGTTTCGCGGCGCTTCTGCCGGTGCGCGTGGCGGCCTGCACTCGCGGCGAGGTGGTCACGCTCGAATCGCTGGGGGCGCGGGAATTTTGCCGGCTTCTGCACCGGCCGGAACTGGAGCCGGAGGCCGCAGCCCTCGAGGAGGTGGTCCGCGAGATCCTCGCGGAAGCGACTTCGCGGCCGCTCGCGCGTGGAGGCGAGCACGCCTCGACCGAAGATCAGGTGAACATGCGGGCGGCCCTGCCGCAGCGCATCAATTGCCACGGGACCAAGATCGAAGAACTGGCGGGTGTCGGCGTTCACGACGCGCAGGGAGGCTAGCCGCGGTTTTAGCTGTTGTTTTTTTCAGCAATTGGGTATAATAGGACTGGAAACTCCGAAAGGAGGGGTATTTCGATGATCTGGTTAGCTCTCATTTTGGCGCAGGCGGCGGTGGCGCAGCCGCAACAGCAGGTAGATCGGGGCGAGGAACTCTTCACGAAGAACTGTTCCGGCTGCCATGCGCTGAGGGGCAAAGGCACGGCGGTGGGACCGGACCTTAAGGTGATCGGGCGCCTGTCAACGGTGGGGATCAATATGGCGGTGAAGTCGACCGTCACCCAGTACGTGAAGGACGTGAATCTGAAGACGAAGGAATCGTTTCCTGGAATGCCGGTGAAGGAAGACGAGAAGACTGTGGTGGTTTTCGATATGTCGAAAACTCCACCGGAGATGAAAACAGTGGAGCGGGAGACGATTCAATCGATGAACAGCAACGACTTGTGGAAGCACCCTCCGGCGGTGAACAAGCTGAGCGCGACGGAGATGGCGGACATCATCGCGTACATCAAGTACGCGGCGACGGGTACCAAGCAGGCAGTCGATCCCGACGATATTCACTGAGCGGCGGGGCGCGGACCGTTCAGAGATTCGGGCCAATCAGCCGTTCGACGATGACCACGTCGCGCCAGACACCGTCGAGCCGGCCGTGTTTTTCATAGATGCCGACCTCGCGAAAGCCGATGGATCGCATGAGGTTGAGGCTGGCGGCGTTCTCGGGAAAGATGCGCGAGACGAGCTTCCAGAAGCCAGCCTCTTCGGCGGCGCGCAGCAACGCCAGCATGGCGACGCGGCCGGCTCCACGGCGGCGGGCCGCGCGATCCACATACACCGAATATTCGGCGATGCCGGCATAGCACTGGCGCGGCCGGTAATCGAATGTCGCGGCAAAAGCCACGACGCGGCCGGAATCCTCGACCACCACCGCCGGATGGCGGCCGTCGAACCACACGCGGATATCGTTCGCGGTGCGCAGACGAGTTTCGAAAGTGGCGGTACGGTCCTCGATTCCCTGGTTGTAAATGGCGGCGATCTCGGACGCGTCGGCGAGTGTGGCGGCGCGAGCGCTAAGCGATCTCGAGCTCAATTCGTTTGGCAGCCGGATCGAGCTTGGCGATGCTGAAAGCTGCGGATCTGGCCGGCGCGGGCCGGTTCGCGGCGGGCTACGCCCCGCCCGCCCTTCCACTTGGCCTGCAGCATGGACGTCAGCGACGAGAGGTCGGTCTTCGGCTGGCGCGGATTTGCTGCTCCTCCTCGGTGTTCATCGCCGGGCATCCGGCAGGTACCCTAGAATGCCTTCGCCCAGTTCCACGCTGGCGCCGCCGCCGGAGACATCCATCATCCGGCCGGTGACCAGATCGCCTTCCTTGTGTTCGGTGATGTACTCGTCGAGGCTGGTGGGCACCAGTTGCTTCATGCCGAGCCGGATGCGGCGCTTTTCGTGGTCGATTTCGAGCACCTGCGCTTTCACCATCTGGCCCATCTTCAGCACTTCCTGGGGATGGTTGATACGCTTTTCGGCGCTGATATCGCCCACGTGGATCATACCCTCCACGCCTTCCTCGAGCTGAACGAATGCGCCAAACTTCTGAAGGCTCGACCACGGACCCTTCGACGATCCGCCGACAGGGTATTCTGTCGCGACATCGGCCCACGGATCGCCCAGAGCCTGCTTTAAGCCCAAGCGAGATGCGGCGGTCCGCCGTGGTTGACGCCCAGGACGACAACATCCACCTGGTCGCCTGGCTTGACCACATCGGAAGGCTTGCGCATCTTCTTCGACCACGACATCTCGGACAGGTGGACAAGTCCTTCCACACCCGGCTCGAGTTCCACAAAGGCGCCGAAATCGGCCACGCGCGTGACGGTGCCGCGTACGCGCTCGCCGGTCTTGTAATTCTCGCCGGCCAGATCCCAGGGATGGGGCTGCAGTTGTTTCATGCCGAGGGAGATGCGGTGTTTGGCGGAATCCACCTTGAGCACCTTGCGCATCCACCTGCTGGCCCACCTCAGAACATCGGAGGGTTTGTTGATGCGGCCCCAGGAGATGTCGGCCACGTGCAGCAGGCCATCCACGCCGCCGATATCGACGAAAGCTCCGTAGTCGGTCAGGCTGCGGACGGTGCCGTGGATGATCTCGCCTTCCTTGACTCCGTGAAGCGGCGTTCCTTGGCATTCCGCTCTTCTTCTTCGAGGACGGCCCGGCGGTCCACCACCACGTCCTCGTCAGCCACATCGAGCTTGATGATCCGGCAACGAATGTCCTGCCCTACCAGCTTCTCCAATTCGGCGGCGTCTCTGGCACCGCTGCGCGATGCGGGCATAAAGGCGCGCACGCCCACGTCGACACTCAATCCGCCTTTCACCACGCGCGGAGACCACGCCGGCGATGGGGGTCTTTTCCTCGAAAGCCTTCTCGAGCGACGACCAGTCCTTGGGACGCTCCACTTTGATACGGGAAAGCTGGTAATAGCCCTCGGGTCGCGGCCTTTAATGGAAACCGACAGTTTGTCGCCGGGTTGAACGTTCACCGGGTTTGAAACTCGGCGAGCGGGAAGATACCTTCGGTCTTGTAGCCAATATCAAGGAAAACCGAGTCGCCGGACACGGCGACGACCGTGGCTTCCAGCCCTCTTCCGCCAGCCTCGGGCTGTGGGAATGAGACTGTTCGTACTCGGAGAGAATGTCGCCGAAAGATTCGTTGGGCTCGTTGGTTGTGGGTTCGGGGTCGGGACGCGTACCCGGTCCTGATCCACCATACTAGGGTTGGGCATGGGAGGTACTACCTTATTTTGGCATAATCGCGAGGGGCGGGAGGAAACAGGAGCAGCGCGCGCGAAAAAATCTTACGCGGCGGGGTTGCCGCCCTGATCTTCCAGCTTCTTGAGACGATCGCCGAAGGATTCGATTTCCGCGTCCATCGCGTGAAGTACGGCGGTATGGCTGCGGACGCGCAGTTCAACGGGAGACGCCCATTTGTGGAACTCGGTCAGAAGTCGCGTTTCGACGTGTTCCAACTGCTCGAGAATCCACTGCTTGTCGTCGTCAGTCAGCATCGGTATCGGGCACTTACAGGCCAGGTTAGATCCACGAACAATCATACCTGATTGTGTCGACGGAGAAGATGCTCCGTGTGGCACACTCCGTGTGGCATAATCCCGACTAGGATATACGTGCCTCGCGCTGCCGATGGATCCGGCTGGTCCGGCCACAGGATTTCGTTTGGCTGCTGCTCTTCGCGGTGCTGGCCGCAGTGCGCACTACGGAGACGCATTCGAACTGGCGCCGCTGATCGCCCTCGGCATCGCGCAGATCCTGGAGCCGAAGATCTCCCGCCACCGCCACCGTGCGGAGCCGGATTTTCTGGATCGTGTTGAAACTCGTGCTCGCGTATATCCTGATCGGCTTCGGCGACGGCGTCACGAGCCGCTACTGGCTGGTGCTTCTGCTCCCCGTGGTTTCCGCCGCGAGCGCCTTCGGATTGGGTGGCACGCTGTTGTTCACGCTGGTGGCCAGCGCCGCTTATCTGCTCCTTTATCCTGTTCTGGATCCTTCGCTGTGGTCGCGGTGGACGGTGGAACTGGCGATCCGCACGGTGTTTCTGTTCATGGCGGGCACGCTGGCGAACACGCTGGCCGAAGACCTGCGGATCCAGTCGAACCATCACGGCTGGCGGCGGATCAACTGGCGGAAGCCAACCGGCAACTCCAGCAGGCCGAGGAGGCCGTGCGCCGGTCCGACCGGCTGGCGGCGCTCGGGCAACTGTCCGCCGGGCTGGCGCACGAACTGCGCAATCCGCTGGGCACGATCAAGGCCTCGTCGGAGATGCTGGGCCGGAGCGTCGCCGCGGAAAACGAAGTCGCGCGCGAGATGGCGGGGTTCATCACTTCGGAGGTGGACCGCACCAATTCGCTGATCACCCGTTTCCTGCAGTTTGCGCGGCCGCTGGAACTGCGGCTGGATACAGCCGACCTGGCGCAGCTTCTGGACCGCGGCGATCGCCTGGCGCGAACGCGAAGCGCCGGGGATCCCGATATACAAGAACTACGCGCCCGAGATCCCGCCCTTTCCCTTCGACGCCGAACTGATGGAGCGGGTGTTTTACAACCTGGTGCTGAACGCCGCGCAGGCCACCCCGCCCGGCGGCGCCGTGACCGTGAAGACGCGGGCAGCGGCGGCGTGGCTGAAGATCGCGGTGATCGACCGCGGGTCGGGCATCGACGCCGAAGCACCTCGAGACGATCTTCAATCCGTTTTTCACCACCAAGCCCGAAGGCGTCGGGCTCGGGCTGGCGATCGTTTCCAAGATCGTGGACGAACACGGCGGTAAGATAGCAGTGGAGAGCGAACCCGGCAAGGGCAGCGTTTTTCACGTGTTTCTGCCGATGGATCGAGCGCCCGGCCCAACCCGCATGAAAAAACGCATCCTGGTCGTCGAAGACGAAGAGAAGCTGCGCCGCGTCATCGAGCTGCAACTGATCTCGGCGGGGTTTGACGTGGACAAGGCGGCCAGCGCGGAGGAGGCGCTCAAAATGGTGGACCGCGCCGACCTGGTGCTCACCGATCTGCAGGCTGCCCAGCATGGACGGGCTGCAATTGCTGGCGCATGATCCGCCGGCAGAACTGCGCAGGTGCCGGTGAGTGGTGATGACCGCGTTCGGCAGCATGGAGACGGCGGTGGAGGCGATGAAGGCGGGCGCCACGGATTTCCTGCTCAAGCCGTTCTCGCTCGATCACCTGATGCAGGTGGTCAACAAGGCGCTCGAAGTGCGGGCGCTGCGCGACGAGAACCGGCAACTGAAGGAGGAACTGGGCCGGCGCTACGAGTTCGACAACATCATCGGGCGCAGCGCGGCCATGCAGGAGATCTTCGCGACCATCGAGCGCGTGGCGCCGACGCGGGCCACGGTGCTGCTGGCGGGCGAGAGCGGCGTCGGCAAGGACCTGATCGCGCGCGCGATCCATTTCCATTCGCCGCGCCGGGACCGGCCGCTGGTGAAGATCAACTGCACCGCGATTCCCGAGAACCTGATGGAGAGCGAGCTGTTCGGCTACGAAAAGGGCGCGTTCACCGGAGCGCAGACCACCAAGCCGGGCAAGTTCGAGCAGGCCGACACCGGCACGGTGTTCCTGGACGAGATCGGCGACGTGCCGGCGGCGATCCAGGTGAAGCTGCTGCGGGTGCTGCAGGAGCGCGAGTTCGAGCGGCTGGGCAGCAACGTGACGCGGCACATCGATGTGCGGCGTGATCGCGGCGACCAACCAGGATCTGCGCGCGGCGCTGGAGCAGGGCACGTTCCGCGAAGACCTGTACTACCGGCTGAACGTGGTGCCGATCAACATTCCGCCGCTGCGCGAGCGCAAGCAGGACATTCCGTTCCTGGCCGAACCATTTCGTGCACAAGCTGGCGCCGGAGACGGGCAGCCAGCGTGGAATCGATCACCGAGGCGGCGATGCGAGAAGCTGATTGAGCTATCACTGGCCGGGCAACGTGCGGGAGCTGGAGAACGTGATCGAGCGCAGCCTGGTGATGTGCACGCGGGACGCAGCTGGACGCGGACGACATCAAGCTGGAGAGCGCGCCGCGGCCGCGCGGCGCAGAGCGATGCAGCACTTCCTGCCGGAGGGCATGACGCTGGACAGTACGAGCAGGAGATTATCCGCGAGGCCTTGCGGCGCGCCGACGGCAACAAGAGCCAGGCGGCGCGGCTGCTGGGGCTGACGCGGAATGCGCTGCGCTACCGGTTGACGCAGATGGGGCTCGAGGCTTAGGCGCCGCTGGGCTCAATCCTCTTCAATTACGCTGACGTCCGCGCCGGGACGTGAGACTTCCGCGGTTCCGCAGAGCATTTCTCTCGCAGGTCGGTTCTCACCGTAAGGGACGAAACCGTGAGCGCGGGTAATCAAACGGGATCGCGGGCTACTTCGCCCTATCGGAGGCCATGGTCGAGATCGCCGCAACGCGACGTCGTGGAATAATTTGTGGCGGCCGAGGGTTTAGTCTTGTGTCGTGCCGGCTCTGCCGCTGGAAATTCCAGCCACAGCCACCTGGAGACCCTTCGCGTCGAACGGCGTCGATAGAAACCCGTCCATGCCCGCCGCGAGAAAGCGTTCCCGATCGCCGTTGAGGGCCTCGGCGGACAGCGCAATGATCGGAATATGACAGCCGTGCCTTCGGAATAACACGCGTGGTTTCGATGCCGCTGCACTCGGGCATCTGGTTATCCATCAGCACAAGATCGAAGCGCTCGTTCAGAACAGCCTCGATTGCCTGGCGTCCATTATCTACCACCCGAACGCGATGCCCTTGCCTTTCGAGCATCCGCATGATCACGGTCTGATTCACCAGATTATCTTCGGCGAGAAGGACGTGGAGAGGAACAGTAGGGCTATCAAGGGAATCCGGCGCTGGCACAGGCTCCCCCTCCGGCGTTCCGAAGCGACACGAGAACCGGAATTTGCTGCCCAGCCCTGGAGCGCTTTCCACCTCGATCCTGCCGCCCATCAGGTGTACCAATTGCGAACAGATGGCCAGCCCCAGTCCCGTCCCGCCAAAGCGACGTGTCACAGAGTTGTCAGCCTGAGAGAACGCTTCGAAAATCTTTTCCTGTTCCTGTTTTGGAATTCCTATGCCGGTGTCTTCGACGGAAAAATGCAGTTCTACCAAAGCACTGCTTCGGTTGCCGCTCGATACGCGAATCGATACGTATCCGTTATTGGTAAACTTCACCGCATTGGCGGCCAGGTTGAGAAGGACTTGCCGCAAGCGAACCGGGTCCCCCTCAACCAACACCGGAATATCCGGCGCCACCGTGCAACGCAGGCTTAGGGCCGACTCAAAAACAACTACTCACTAATGCCCGGATATCAATCATTATCCGCCGTCCGGTGAAGCGCTGTTTTTCGGTCATCGGATCTCTCTGAAAACCCATAAACATTAGAGGATGTGTCGCTGTCCGTGGTTCTCCGCTCATTTCCTCAATTGTGTTATAGTTCCGAATGAAATGTGCGTTTAGTCGGAACTCTAACATTATGCGACCCCTCTCCTTCGATCCCCAAGCCCTCCGCAAGCACCTGCTCCGCCACAAAATCGCGACCCTACCCGAGCTCAAAGACATTATCGGCACCACGGCCGACCTCACCGTCTTTCGCAAGCTCAAAGTTCTCGGTTACCTGTCCAGCTATACGCATCGGGGCCGCTACTATGCCCTCCGCGAAGTTGCCCGCTTCGACGATATAGGCTTGTGGTCCCATGACGCTGTTTGGTTTTCCCGCTACGGCACTCTCGTGTCCACTGTCGAGTCTTCCGTCAATCAGTCGCTGTCCGGTTGGTTCGCCGATGAGTTGGCCGACATCCTTCATGCTGAGGTCCAAGATCCGCTTCACGACTTGGTGCGCGCGGAACATCTGCGCCGCTCGGAAGTGGCCGGGCGCTTCCTATACACTTCCGCCGATAGTCGGCAGGCTCGTGATCAGCTTCGTACCAGGCAAACCGCACGGTCGGTTCCCCTGGTGGCCGATGCCTCGGCCCTCCAGGTATCTCCCGATGAACTTAAGGCATCCATTTTGCTTTTCTACAGCTTGCTCGACGAGCAGCAACGTCGCTTGTTCGCCGGGTTGGAGTCCATCAAACTGGGGCACGGCGGCGACACCATCCTGGCCGATTTCCTCGGCCTCGATCCTCATACGGTTGCCCGCGGACGTCAGCAACTCCTGGATCAGAATGTATCGACCGAGCGGACTCGCCGTTCCGGTGGCGGACGCCAACGGGTCGAAAAAAAACCACCGACATCGTCACCTTGATCGAGTTTCTGCTCGAATACGACACTGCTGGGGATCCCATCACCGGGCTGAAGTGGTCCCGGCGCACTACCGACAAGATCGCCATGGCCTTGGGGGACTTCGGCGTTATCGTCAGTCCCAATACCGTCGCTCGGCTACTCCATCAGATGGGCTATTCCCTCCGCGTCAATCACAAATCCCTGTCCACCGACCACAGTCCTGATCGCAATAATCAGTTCCTCTATCTGGGCGATCTTCGAGACCGATTTCAACGCCGCGGCCTGCCGATCATTAGCGTTGACGCCAAGAAGCGTCAGTTGGTTGGCCCTTTCAAGAATTCCGGCGCGCGTTGGGACCTGTCTCCCCGTTTGGTCCACGACCACGATTTCCGTTCCGACTCGACCGGCATCGCCATCCCTTACGGCATCTATGACCTGCTCGCCAATCGAGGGTCGGTCACGGTGGGCGTCTCGCATGAAACATCCGCCTTTGCTGCCCGTGCCATCGCGGACTGGTGGCGCCGGGAAGGATCGGTCCGCTACCCACGCTCCCGGCAACTCCTCATTCTGAGCGACACCGGCGGGAGCAACGGTGCCCGGCGCCGCGCCTGGAAAACCGAACTCCAGTCTCAACTGGCCGATCCACTCGGGCTGACTCTGACGGTCGCCCACTACCCGACGGGCGCCTCCAAATGGAACCCCATCGAGCACCGCCTCTTTTCCGAAATCTCGAAGAACTGGGCCGGCGCAGCTTCGGCGGCCCCACCCAATAATCCCAGACCGTTGGAACACAAGATAAAATTGCTAACGGCCACCGTCATCGACGAATTCTGGTCATCCATATTTACAATAAGATCTGACGACACGGCGCTGACATTGCCAGCATCGTCGGTAGCGGTGGCGCTTAAGTTATGGCTGCCGGCCGTCAACGCTGACGTCTCGAAATTCCAAGCACCGCTGCCGTCAACCAGCGCTGTCCCCAACAGCGTGCTCGCATCATCATAAACATGAATCGTGCTGTTGGCCTCCGCTGTACCCGTCAGGGAGACATGATTTGTATCAACGATTGAATCGCCTGTAATCGAGGGTGCGACGGGCGCGCTTGTATCGACTGATACATTGAGCGTGTTCGAGGCTGCCCCAGTATTGCCGGCCACGTCGGTCGCCGTGGCGGTCAGGTTGTGCGCACCGTCGGCCAGCGCGGCCGGTGGTGAAGCTCCAGGCGCCGCGTCCAGTTGGCGACGGCGCTGCCGAGCAGCGTGGCGCCGTCATAGACCTTCACCGTCGCGCCGGCTTCCGCCGTGCCAGTGAGCGAGAGCGTGTTGTCGTTGGTGACGTGGTCGCCCGCCACCCCGCTGTCGTTGGAGAACGACGTGATCGCCGGCGCCACCGGCGCGCCGGTGTCGATGGTGACCGCCAAGGCACTCGAGGCCGGGCCGGTATTGCCGGCCGCATCGGTGGCCGTGGCGGTGAGGTTGTGCGCACCGTCGGTCAGCGTGCCGGTGGTGAAGCTCCAGGCGCCGCTGCCGATTGGCGGTGGCGCTGCCGAGCAGCGTGGCGCCGTCATAGACCTTGACCGTCGCGCCGGCTTCCGCCGTGCCGGTGAGCGTCAGCGTGTTGTCGTTGGTGACGTGATCGCCCGCCACGCCGCTGTCGTTGGAGAACGACGTGATCGCCGGCGCCACCGGAGCGCCGGTGTCGATGGTCACAGCCAAGGCGCGTCGAGGCCGGGCCGGTGTTGCCGGCGACGTCAGTCGCCGTGGCGGTCAGGTTGTGCGCGCCGTCAGTCAGCGTGCCGGTGGTGAAGCTCCAGGCGCCGTGCCGTTGGCCGTGGCGCTGCCCGAGCAGCGTCGCGCCGTCATAGACCTTCACCGTCGCGCCGGCTTCCGCCGTGCCGGTGAGCGTCAGCGTGTTGTCGTTGGTGACGTGGTCGCCCGCCACGCCGCTGTCGTTGGAGAACGACGTGATCGCCGGCGCCACCGGGGCACCGGTGTCGATGGTCACCGCCAGCGCACTCGAGGCCGGGCCGGTGTTGCCCGCCGCGTCGGTCGCCGTGGCGGTCAGGTTGTGCGCGCCGTCGGCCAGCGTGCCGGTGGTGAAGCTCCAGGCGCCGCTGCCGTTGGCGGTGGCGCTGCCGAGCAGCGTGGCGCCGTCATAGACCTTCACCGTCGCACCGGCTTCCGCCGTGCCGGTGAGCGACAGCGTGTTGTCGTTGGTGACGTGATCGCCCGCCACCCCGCTGTCGTTGGAGAACGACGTGATCGCCGGCGCCACCGGAGCACCGGTGTCGATGGTGACGCCAGGCGCGCTCGAAGCCGCGCTGGTATTGCCGGCCGCGTCGGTGGCGGTCGCGGTGAGCTATGCGCGCCGTCAGTGAGCGTGCCGGTGGTGAAGCTCCAGGCGCCGCTGCCGTTCGCCATGGCGCTGCCGAGCAGTGTCGCGCCGTCATAGACCTTGACCGTCGCTGCCGGCTTCCGCCGTGCCGGTCAGGGTCAGCGTGTTGTCGTTGGTGATGTGATCGCCCGCCACGCCGCTGTCGTTGCGAGAACGAGGTGATCGCCGGCGCCACCGGGGCGCCGGTGTCGATGGTCACCGCCAAGCGCCCTCGAGGCCGGGCCGGTGTTGCCGGCGACATCGGTGGCCGTGGCGGTCAGGTTGTGCGCACCGTCAGTGAGGGTGCCGGTGGTGAAGCTCCAGGCGCCGCTGCCGTTGGCCGTGGCGCTGCCGAGCAGCGTGGCGCCGTCATAGACCTTCACCGTCGCGCCGGCTTCCGCCGTGCCGGTGAGCGTGAGCGTGTTGTCGTTGGTGACGTGATCGCCCGCCACCCCGCTGTCGTTGGAGAACGACGTGATCGCCGGCGCCACCGGAGCGCCGGTGTCGATGGTGACAGACAAGGCCGTCGAGGCCGGGCTGGTGTTGCCGGCCACGTCGGTGGCCGTGGCGGTCAGGTTGTGCGCACCGTCGGTGAGCGTGCCGGTGGTGAAGCTCCAGGCGCCGCTGCCATTGGCCGTGGCGCTGCCGAGCAGCGTCGCGCCGTCATAGACCTTCACCGTCGCGCCGGCTTCCGCCGTGCCGGTGAGCGTGAGCGTGTTGTCGTTGGTGACGTGATCGCCCGCCACGCCGCTGTCGTTGGAGAACGACGTGATCGCCGGCGCCACCGGGGCACCGGTGTCGATGGTCACCGCCAGCGCGCTCGAGGCCGGGCCGGTGTTGCCGGCGGCGTCGGTGGCCGTGGCGGTCAGGTTGTGCGCACCGTCAGCCAGCGTGGCGGTGGTGAAGCTCCAGGCGCCCGCTGCCGTTGGCCATGGCGCTGCCGAGCAGCGTCGCGCCGTCATAGACCTTCACCGTCGCAGCCGGCTTCCGCCGTGCCGGTCGAGCGTGAGCGTGTTGTCGTTGGTGACGTGATCGCCCGCCACCCCGCTGTCGTTGGAGAACGAGGTGATCGCCGGCGCCACCGGGGCACCGGTGTCGATGGTCACAGCCAAGGCCGTCGAGGCCGGGCCGGTGTTGCCGGCCACGTCGGTGGCCGTGGCGGTCAGATTGTGCGCACCGTCACTGAGCGTGCCGTGGTGAAGCTCCAGGCGCCGCTGCCATTGGCCGTGGCGCTGCCCGAGCAGGGTCGCGCCGTCATAGACCTTCACCGTCGCGCCGGCTTCCGCCGTGCCGGTGAGCGTGAGCGTGTTGTCGTTGGTGACGTGGTCGCCCGCCACGCCGCTGTCGTTGGAGAACGACGTGATCGCCGGCGCCACCGGGGCGCCGGTGTCGATGGTCACCGCCAGCGCACTCGAGGCCGGGCCGGTGTTGCCGGCCACGTCGGTGGCCGTGGCGGTCAGATTGTGCGCACCGTCGGCCAGCGTGGCCGTGGTGAAGCTCCAGGCGCCCGCGCCGGTGGCGACGGCGCTGCCGAGCAAGCGTGGCGCCGTCATAGACCTTCACCGTCGCGCCGGCTTCCGCCGTGCCAGTGAGCGAGAGCGTGTTGTCGTTGGTGACGTGATCGCCCGCCACCCCGCTGTCGTTGGAGAACGACGTGATCGCCGGCGCCACCGGGGCACCGGTGTCGATGGTCACCGCCAGCGCACTCGAGGCCGGGCCGGTGTTGCCGGCCACATCAGTGGCCGTGGCGGTCAGGTTGTGCGCACCGTCGGCCAGCGTGGCCGTGGTGAAGCTCCAGGCGCCGCGTGCCATTGGCCGCGGCGCTGCCGAGCAGCGTCGCGCCGTCATAGACCTTCACCGTCGCGCCGGCTTCCGCCGTGCCAGTGAGCGAGAGCGTGTTGTCGTTGGTGACGTGATCGCCCGCCACCCCGCTGTCGTTGGAGAACGACGTGATCGCCGGCGCCACCGGGGCACCGGTGTCGATGGTCACCGCCAGCGCACTCGAGGCCGGGCCGGTGTTGCCCGCCACGTCAGTGGCCGTGGCGGTCAGGTTATGCGCACCGTCATCGAGCGTGCCGGTGGTGAAGCTCCAGGCGCCGCTGCCAGTTGGCCGTGGCGCTGCCGAGCAACGTGGCGCCGTCATAGACCTTCACCGTCGCGCCGGCTTCCGCCGTGCCAGTGAGCGAGAGCGTGTTGTCGTTGGTGACGTGATCGCCCGCCACCCCGCTGTCGTTGGAGAACGACGTGATCGCCGGCGCCACCGGGGCGCCGGTGTCGATGGTGACAGACAAGGCGCGCTCGAGGCCGGGCCGGTGTTGCCGGCGACGTCGGTGGCCGTGGCGGTCAGATTGTGCGCACCGTCGGTCAGCGTGGCCGGTGGTGAAGCTCCAGGCGCCCGCGCCATTGGCCGTGGCGCTGCCGAGCAGCGTGGCGCCGTCATAGACCTTCACCGTCGCACCGGCTTCCGCCGTGCCAGTGAGCGAGAGCGTGTTGTCGTTGGTGACGTGATCGCCCGCCACCCCGCTGTCGTTGGAGAACGACGTGATCGCCGGCGCCACCGGGGCACCGGTGTCGATGGTCACCGCCAAGCGCGCTCGAGGCCGGGCCGGTGTTGCCGGCCACGTCGGTGGCCGTGGCGGTCAGATTGTGCGCACCGTCAGCCAGCGTGGCCGTGGTGAAGCTCCAGGCGCCCGTAGCCAGTTGGCCACGGCGCTGCCGAGCAGCGTGGCGCCGTCATAGACCTTCACCGTCGCACCGGCTTCCGCCGTGCCGGTCAGCGTGAGCGTGTTTCGTTGGTGACGTGATCGCCCGCCACCCCGCTGTCGTTGGAGAACGACGTGATCGCCGGCGCCACCGGGGCACCGGTGTCGATGGTCACCGCCAAGCGCACTCGAGGCCGGGCCGGTGTTGCCGGCCACGTCGGTGGCCGTGGCGGTCAGGTTGTGCGCACCGTCGGCCAGCGTGGCCGTGGTGAAGCTCCAGGCGCCGCTGCCATTGGCCGATGGCGCTGCCGAGCAGCGTGGCGCCGTCATAGACCTTCACCGTCGCACCGGCTTCCGCCGTGCCAGTGAGCGAGAGCGTGTTGTCGTTGGTGACGTGATCGCCCGCCACCCCGCTGTCGTTGGAGAACGACGTGATCGCCGGCGCCACCGGGGCGCCGGTGTCGATGGTCACCGCCAAGGCACTCGAGGCCGGGCCGGTGTTGCCCGCCACGTCAGTGGCCGTGGCGGTCAGATTGTGCGCACCGTCATTCAGCGTGCCGTGGTGAAGCTCCAGGCGCCCGCTGCCGTTGGCCGTGGCGCTGCCGAGCAGCGTGGCGCCGTCATAGACCTTCACCGTCGCACCGGCTTCCGCCGTGCCAGTGAGCGAGAGCGTGTTGTCGTTGGTGACGTGATCGCCCGCCACCCCGCTGTCGTTGGAGAACGACGTGATCGCCGGCGCCACCGGAGCACCGGTGTCGATGGTCACCGCCAAGGCGCTCGAGGCCGGGCCGGTGTTGCCGGCCACATCGGTGGCCGTGGCGCTCAGGTTATGCGCACCGTCGGCCAGCGTGCCGTGGTGAAGCTCCAGGCGCCCGCGCCATTGGCCGTGGCGCTGCCGAGCAGCGTGGCGCCGTCATAGACCTTCACCGTCGCACCGGCTTCCGCCGTGCCGGTGAGCGAGAGCGTGTTGTCGTTGGTGACGTGATCGCCCGCCACCCCGCTGTCGTTGGAGAACGACGTGATCGCCGGCGCCACCGGGGCACCGGTGTCGATGGTGACAGCCAAGGCGCTCGAGGCCGGGCCGGTGTTGCCGGCCACGTCGGTGGCCGTGGCGGTCAGATTGTGCGCACCGTCAGCGAGCGTGCCGGTGGTGAAGCTCCAGGCGCCCGCTGCCATTGGCCGTGGCGCTGCCGAGCAAGCGTGGCGCCGTCATAGACCTTCACCGTCGCACCGGCTTCCGCCGTGCCAGTGAGCGAGAGCGTGTTGTCGTTGGTGACGTGATCGCCCGCCACGCCGCTGTCGTTGGAGAACGACGTGATCGCCGGCGCCACCGGGGCGCCGGTGTCGATGGTGACAGCCAGCGCGCTCGAGGCCGGGCCGGTGTTGCCGGCCACGTCGGTGGCCGTGGCGGTCAGATTGTGCGCACCGTCATTGAGGGTGCCGGTGGTGAAGCTCCAGGCGCCGCTGCCATTGGCCGTGGCGCTGCCGAGCAAGCGTGGCGCCGTCATAGACCTTCACCGTCGCGCCGGCTTCCGCCGTGCCGGTGAGCGAGAGCGTGTTGTCGTTGGTGACGTGATCGCCCGCCACCCCGCTGTCGTTGGAGAACGAGGTGATCGCCGGCGCCACCGGAGCACCGGTGTCGATGGTCACCGCCAAGCGCACTCGAGGCCGGGCCGGTGTTGCCGGCCACATCGGTGGCCGTGGCGGTCAGGTTGTGCGCACCGTCAGCCAGCGTGGCCGTGGTGAAGCTCCAGGCGCCGCTGCCGATTGGCCGTGGCGCTGCCGAGCAAGCGTGGCGCCGTCATAGACCTTCACCGTCGCACCGGCTTCCGCCGTGCCAGTGAGCGAGAGCGTGTTGTCGTTGGTGACGTGATCGCCCGCCACCCCGCTGTCGTTGGAGAACGACGTGATCGCCGGCGCCACCGGAGCGCCGGTGTCGATGGTCACCGCCAGCGCGCTCGAGGCCGGGCCGGTGTTGCCGGCCACGTCAGTGGCCGTGGCCGTCAGATTATGCGCACCGTCAGCCAGCGTGGCCGTGGTGAAGCTCCAGGCGCCGCTGCCATTGGCCGTGGCGCTGCCCAGCAAGCGTGGCGCCGTCATAGACCTTCACCGTCGCGCCGGCTTCCGCCGTGCCGGTGAGCGAGAGCGTGTTGTCGTTGGTGACGTGATCGCCCGCCACCCCGCTGTCGTTGGAGAACGACGTGATGCTGGGAGCGGTCGGCGGGGTCGTATCGATCGTAACACTGAAGTTCTTCGGCGAACTGTCGTTACCCGCCGCGTCGGTGGAAACAACCGTGAAATTATGCAGGCCATCGCTCAACGCACCCGTCGTGAAAGCCCACGCTTGCGTCTGGTTTGTGGGTGCGGAGGCCTCGCCGGTCAGCTGGCTCTGATCGGCGCCGTTCGCGGCAGGGGTCGTCGTAGCAACAATGTTTTGTACGACAGCATGTCCACCACCGACCTCCGAGTTAACCGTTTCCAATGCATTCCCGGTCACCGAATGGCCAGCTCCCGCACCTTGAATCGAAGCGTTGGTTCCGCCAGGATTTACATTCCTGCCGCTCGGAATTGAACCTGTGATTTCCACTGGCGTCGCCGGAGCTGCTGCTTGGTCGTCCTCAACATTCGGGACAAAATTCCAGACGCCGGCCGCATCTGCCGTAGCCGAGCCGAGCAGCGCACCATTGTCGTAGACCTTAATGGTGCTATTGATCTCGGCAACGCCCGTCAGCGAGATCTCATTCACATTCGTAATATGGTCACCGGCAATATTGCTGTCGATCGATTGCAGGCTCACCGTCGGATCAACCGGCGCGACAGTATCCACAATGACATTCATCGCGCTCGAAGCGGCGCTGGTATTTCCGCTCGAGTCGGTTGCCGTCGCCGTGAAACTGTGTGTGCCGTCGGTCAATGCCGACGTGCCGAAGCTCCAAGCTCCATTGGCGCCAGCGACCGCACTGCCGAGCAATGTGGAGCCATCATAAACTTTGATCGTGCTGCCCGCGTCTGCCGTACCAGTCAGCGTTATCAGATTTGATTTGGTAATCCCGTCACCGACGGACGCGGTATCGGGCGAAAACGCGACAATATTCGGCGCCGCCAGCGCCGGAGGCGGCGGCGTCGTACCGATCGCCATGGTCTTATCGTTGAACTGAAGCAGATCGATATTTTTCAGCGTATCGGTGCCGTCGGGGCTGCCGCTGCGAAGGTCGGTTACCGTCCAGCTACCGTCGGCGTTCGCTGTGATCCGATAGTCGGTCGAATTTCCTGAATATACAGCCGTGTCCGTTCCGCTCACGCCGTCGAGGGTATCATTGCCGGCGCCGCCAGTGAGGTGGTTGTCCGCGGTGTTGCCGACGAGCGTGTCATTTCCGGTGCCACCGACTGCGTTTTCGATGAGCGAGGCCGTGTTATTTTGAAAAAGATACGAGTTGGCGATACTGCCGATCGCAGTGTGCCCGCCTCCGAGGTTAGCCAGTTGCGCAGTTGACGGCGTACTCCACTGGCCGGGCTGCAAATTGACCGTGACGTTTGTGTGGTAATTCGAAAAATCATACGTATCGTTGCCACCGCCATCCCAGACGGTCATAAAGATCGTATTGCCGCCCGGCTTGATTTGGGCAACGCCGTCGATGAACTCTTGACCGGTATTGGGATCCCATTGGTAGACCGTGTTGCCACTATTTGTGTTGTAATTAGCACCGTACATCGTCTGCAACGCAGCGATGTCATCCATCATCAGCGTCTGTGAAAAGCTCCAGGTCGCATTCGTTAGACCTCCAGTCGTGCTAGCCCCAATATAGGAGCGATAGCTCATCACTGAGTATTCTTCCGAGTCCTGGCTAACTGGAATTGCGCCAAACGAGCCCACAGTTTCATGCGGGTGCTTAAGCCCCATCGCATGTCCGGTTTCATGTAGGATCGTTAACCAAGCATAGTTTCCGAGGACCGGGTTATCGTACCAAGCATTGCTCCTAAACCACGCGTCGCCACCTTCCGGCGAGGTCGACGGATAGTAAGTCCAAGCCGTGCCCGGGAGGCTGGATTCCGCGTAACGAATGTCTGCGTGTTGAGTGGATGTTTCAGTAATTTGCGTGAAGGTTACGTTGGCGACCGCCGAATACATGCCAAGGATCGACGTGACCGCCGCTTGTTGGGTCGCATTGAACGCTTTAAAGCCGCTGTTTTCCTCACCGGCGCCATACGGCGTACCCCAAATTCCAGTGTAGTACGACGGATCGGTTGGAAAGCTGTAAGTAAAGGAATTGACAGCCCATTTGGTGCCGCTGAGCACGCCGTCAATGTAAATGTCTCCGGTCGGGGAAATAGTAGTTGTTGACGGCACGCACTCGCCTCCGGCGTCTGTCTGAGCGGTTGTGGTCGACAGATACCGAACGCAAGTAAACTCAATGGCGGCCAACCTGGCTTATTCTTATTTTATATTTGAACAAAATTTAATTTTCCGAACTGGAAACTCTTCACTCTATTTTCGAACACATTGTCTGCAATTTTTTACAAAGGACCAACGGACCTATTTATCGGTTTTTAAGCATCCGGACCAAGTCCTAACCGCCATTAAGCCCCTATATAGCGACCGATCTGTAGAGAGAGAACCAATCGGCAATTAGTTACCGTTCTGTCGAGACAAAATCAAACGGCGATGTGAGTGATGACAAGGCTCTCTGAGCAATGCACGGGACTCTAAACTTTAAACACCAAGCGACAGCGCGCTCCGAACTTTCAGCAGCGCTGACGTCCTGCCGCAAAGCGTTCGTAGCCATCGCGCTGTTTAGTGGCATGAGCAACGTCCTTATGCTCACCGGCGCCATCTTCATGCTCGAAGTTTACGATCGCGTACTGCCGAGTCGAAGTATTCCAACGCTTGTAGCATTGCTTATCATCGCGGTTGCATTATACGCCGCTCTCGGAGCCCTAGATTTCATTCGCACGCGAATTCTTGGTGCGCATTAGCAATAGTATCGACGAGGCCGTCAGCAGCCGCGTCTACAAAGGCCTTGTCTATTTACCGGTAAGATCAGGCAACCGCAGCAGTGCAATGCAATCACTGCGCGATCTCGACAGCGTAAGATCGTTTCTGTCCGGAACGGGTCCGGTCGCATTTTTTGACCTTCCCTGGATCCCGCTTTATCTCGTGGTCTGTTTCATGTTTCATATCTTGATCGGATTGACTGCGCTGCTGGGCGCGATTGTTTTGTGCGCTCTCACCGTGCTCACCGAAATTTATACTCGTGAACCTGGCAAAAGTGCCGCCGGTCTCGGCGCGACAAGAAACAACCTTGCCGAGGTCAGCGGTCGAAATGCCGAGGCGTTGATTGCCATGGGCATGACCGAGCGTCTGTCGGAACGCTGGATAGGGATCAATCGCAAATACATCGCATGCCAACGTCAAGCAAGCGATGTGGCGGGAAGCTTCGCCTCGATTTCAAAAGTCTTGCGGATGTTGTTGCAGTCTGGGGTCTTAGCCGTCGGCGCCTATCTGGTTATCAACGAGCAAGCGACAGCTGGCATTATAATTGCGAGCTCAATCTTGAGCGCACGGGCGCTTGCACCCGTCGACCTTGCGATCGCAAACTGGAAGGGTTTTGTTTCAGCACGGCATAGCTGGGCGAGGCTCAATCAACTTCTTACGCTTTTCCCGGTGCTGACGCCTCCGATGGAGCTCGAACTCCCTCGCAAAACACTATTGGTTGACGCGGTGAGCGTCGTACCACCGAGCGTACAAAGGCTCGTCGTTCAAGATGCCAATTTCTTACTTAAGGCAGGCGATGGTCTCGGTATTATTGGCCCGAGCGGCTCCGGGAAGTCATGTCTGGCGCGGGTCCTCGTGGGCGTCTGGCCGCCTGCCCGTGGGAAAATTCGATTGGATAGTGCGACGTATGACCAATGGTCGCCAGAACTTCTCGGTCAACAGATCGGTTATCTGCCCCAAGACGTCGAACTGATTGATGGGACGGTTGCCGAAAACATCGCTCGCTTTGAAACCAACGCAGACCCCAAAGCGATCGTCGCCGCAGCGCGCGCTGCAGGCGTTCATGAGCTTATCACCAAACTGCCACAGGGCTATGAGACCCCAGTGGGCGAGCAAGGCTCAACGCTCTCCGCTGGACAAGCACAACGGATTGCCCTTGCGAGGGCACTTTATAAAGACCCATTCCTCGTCGTACTCGACGAACCAAATTCGAATCTCGACACCGAAGGTGACGAAGCACTGACAGCCGCCATCAACGGCGTCCGAGCCCGCAATGGCATTGTCATCGTCGTGGCGCACCGACCGAGCGCGATCGCCGGACTAGATCTGATTTTGGTCATGAATCAGGGCCGGCAAGTCGACTTCGGGCCCAAAGAGCAAATGCTCACGAAGTTTCTCAAACGTACTGCCCCTACTCTCAAGGTTGTTCCCGGAATAGAAAGCGTCACGGCATGACATCGGCAGCTGAAGACGACATCGCCGAATCGATCAAGCGATATATTATCGCAGGGACAACCGTCGTCCTGGTCTTGACCTTTGGCGTGGGAGTTTGGGCTGCGACGACGGAAATTTCTGGCGCCCTTATTGCGCCAGGTACTGTCGTTGTCGAGTTCAAACGTCAAAAAAGTCCAGCATCCGACCGGCGGCGTCGTGGGCAAAGTCTACGTCCATGATGGCGATCGCGTTAAAGCCGGTGATATTTTGGTTCGCCTTGACGACACTGTCACACGAGCCAATTTGGCGATCGTCACGAAAGGGCTGGTCGAGCTGACCGCTCGCAAGGCAAGACTTCAAGCAGAGCGAGATGGCAGACAAGAAATAAAATTTCCCGATGATCTGCTGAAACAAGCGGACGATCCGGATGTCGCGCAGATACTGTCTGCCGAACGAGGCCTTTTTGACTTGCGGCGCGCGGCGCGAACCGGTCAAAAAGCGCAATTACGGGAGCGCATCGAACAATTGGGTCAAGAAATCACAGGCCTGCAAGCGCAACAGCGCTCTAAGCTAAGGGAGGTCAAACTCATCAACAACGAGCTGAATGGCGTACGTGACCTCTATCAGAAGAAGCTAGTGCCGCTTAATCGGGTCAACTCACTTGAACGCGAAGCGACCCGCCTCGATGGAGAGAGCGGGCAACTCATTGCTTCGATCGCACAGGCAAATGGGAAAATTGCCGAGTTGCGGCTTCAGATTTTGCAGGTCGATACCGATTTATCCAGCGACGTCGCAAAAGAAATGCGCGATATCGATGCCAAGATTGGTGAGTATATTGAGCGAAAAGTGACCGCGAAGGACCAGCTTGCACGAACCGATATCCGCGCACCGCAAAATGGCACGGTCTTCCAGTCAATCGTCCACACCGTCGGAGGCGTGATCCCGCCGGGCGATACGCTCATGGTGATCGTGCCTAACGCCGACAAGTTGTCCGTCGAAGCAAAAGTGAACCCGCAGGACATCGACAAAATTTTACTTGGTCAAAAAGCCGCCTTGCGCTTTTCGGCATTTGACGTCCGTACGACGCCGGAGATATATGGCTCGGTTTCTCGAATTTCAGCAGATACAACAACTGATCAGCGTAGTGGCTACAGCTATTATACGATCCGAATTTCATTGCCACGTGATCAACTCGCGCGGCTCGGAAATCTGAAGCTTGTCCCTGGCATGCCTGTCGAAACCTTCATTCAAACTGGCGATCGAACAGTAGTCTCCTATCTGATGAAGCCGCTTTCCGACCAGGTTGCGCGCGCTTTTCGGGAAAAATAGCGCCTCTCCGTCAATCGGAATTTTTTTCAATAATTCTGCCGTCAGCAGATGGCGCAGGATAGCAAAATTTACTGTCTGCGACGACTTCAGTTGACCCCGTATTTTCTTGTGTCTTTAGTCGCACTTAAAATATTTGGGTGAAATTCAGATGCATAACAGCCAAACACAAATTCGCGTGTTATCGAAATGGCCGATTGCGATCGTCATCTTCGGAATTGCGCTCACAATAATTTGGATCGTGACGTTAACCTTGTTGTCAGTCGAGCTGCTCGGCGCTTAGCCGTGGTGCGCATAGAACTTTTTCGCGGGCATTCCTTCTTGTCTTTGAATTAACAGCCGCTTGAATTCGGCCGCGCACAGCTTAACAATTCAAACAGTTTTGCAGTCGAAAAGGAAAATAGCCCCGGCCTTGTGGCGGAACCGGGGCTATCCCTCCAATCATTGGAGTTCTGTCGACAGTGAAAACATGTATCGACGATTACAGTTTTCATGTCGAGCTTCAACGGCATTTAACCTTAGCGCGAAACCCTACTATTCAAAATCAACTCCAATCGACGCAAATGGAAACCTATCGCGCGCGGCAACGCGGTCTGCCTTCACCTGCTGTATTAGAATGCACTCGTGTTCAGCTCACATGCCAAATGCAACACCGCCATCCGAACCCAATCTTTTGTCATGCCGGCGTCGCTAAGACGTGGCGATCGTTCGTGGTCCTCTCAATTTACCATTGCGCCCAAACCTAAATACAACGCAATATCAATATGTTATGCGCGTTCTTCGTTGCGCTTGGTAACATATGGCGGTCATCGAAGCGTGTTAAAATTAACACGAAGTCTGCCATAGACTTTACTGATCAGCGCGTCACGGTACGCGCAGCGCCCCCGTAAACTGCAGATCCAGCCAGGGTGTGGACTCATTAACGCGCAGCCAAAGCCGTATTGATGCAAGCTCGATGAAGGCAAGGTAGTTGGCCGCGACCTTGTCGTAGCGTGTCGCTCGGGGCTATAGCCGCTATGGCGGGGCCTGCCGCTAGGCTCGGGCGCAGGAAGCGGAAGGTCGCTGCGCTTGCAGCCTGATCAAAGTTGCTAATAGGAAATCGAAGAGACCGCCGCGAGGCGGTCTTTCTTTTTGTGTTGTTTGCTGCAAGTGCGATGTGCCATGAACGAAATCGCGCGTTTGGAAAAACCGTCGATCAGGCGACCTTTCATATTCTGACGATTTTGAGTTCCTCATAGTCGCAGCGATGGCACTTGAATGTGTGCTTGACGTGGTCTGGCTCGTCGTGCGGCACGATGAGAGCGACCCACATTGTCCACCCACAATTCGAGCAGAGCGGACGCTCGGTAGTCTCGGGTGGTTGAAAATTGTTATGTTGAGGCATTGCTAACCCCCGTTAGTCGATTAGATGGCGCGCCCCTCTGGAACGTGAGGCGCGTCGCACACGGCCAATTTCACCTTTTGCATTCCATTTGTTTTCCCCCAAAAGGGCACACGCCATTGAATTAAATAACCGCGCTAAACATTGCATTTACCGTCGTTGCAGAATGACACCGCCGCGTGCTTGCAACTGTTTTCTGCGATTTAGTTCGAAGACTTACTGCGACCACGCACGGATGGTTACATCCGCACATTCGTCTCATGCCGAGCTCAAAATCCCGCTCAGCCAAAGTTTTGAAAAATCTTTGCGCCGCCTAATCCGCAGCGCAATGACGCAAGTTGCGTCTTTTTTTCCCATCGAAGCAACAACCTTCGAGCGAAACTTAATTGCGCTTCTTGGCTATAAAATACAAGTAAGCAATATTTCCCTATTTCGAAGCTGATCACATATTGTCAAATCAGATCGGCCAATAGCCTCCATAGCTGACAATGTCGCTTGTGGGTCAAACGCTGCCGAGAGTTTTGGGCCCAAGACCGAGCTTTGTCCGCTCTGGTCGGATAGCGACCTTGCTGCCGCAATGCAGCGAATGACGCGACGTACGCAAAGCAAACATGCGGGCTACCATCTCGCACCAAATAGGCTGACCGGCGCGCACTCATTCCAATTCGGTCGCGCGTCAGCACCGATAGCGCCGCACGCCGTGCAGACCATGCGCGGGCCGAACGACGGCACCGCTACGTCGTCGGCATGGCGACTCACGTCTAAAACGTTGCTGTGATTGCAGCCGCGCCCGCCGCACCAGACGGCGAGGGTGCGGACGCCTTTGCTGCGCATGTTGCCGAGGGTCATGGGGGTGGGTTTTGCTTCAGCTGATGTCGCCAATTGGCACTTGGCGACCTAACGAACCCAGCCGTCGGATGGTCGCTATCGGACTAAGAGCGGACATGCCACGGCGTCGGCGCTGAATTGCTGGGTCGCGATTAACCCGGAGCGGACATGGCGCTTGCGCTGCACAATTCGCTGATGACCCGAAGCAGACATGGCGTTTGCGGCGCAAATCATAGCTTTTGAGAACGCTGGACCTAGTCCAATTGGACTAGTCGTGGCATCTGCACTCGCCTTATGGGAGATGGAATTCCCTTGTTGGTGCTGAGAAAATTATATAAAATTTATTTTGTGGCGTTCTGAGAAATGTCATGTGTCCATCATGAGCAATCTGAAGGGACTGTGGTCCAAAACCGCTGCTGCGGCTTTGGACCAGCCGTTGCCGTTTTGTCGAAAAACTTTATTTAAAGCGTGGGAGGAATTGATGGCCAATCGCAGATGGGGTACACAGCTGCTTGTGAAGGCCGTTGCGAGTTTGGTATTGCTCCTCGGTGCACAGCAGGTTCACGCGACAAGTATTACTTACATTGTTAATGATACGGTGGTTGGTGATACTATTACCGGCACAGTGACTGGATTTATTACGACCAATGGGGCTCTCGGACCGTTAGGCCAGAGTGATCTCATTGCATGGAGTTTGACCCTCAACAGTGGTTCTAGTTCAAATACAATAACCGACTTGGATTCAAATTTTACCCAAGAAAATGGACACTTCACCGCGACTGCATTGGGCTTGTTTTACAATTTTAATGGATTGGATGGAGATATGGTTTTCTCTTCTAATTTAGGTAACGGCACCTTTTGTATGACTTCGGGCAACTATTTATGTGCATTGGGGCGCCGCGGCGATGTCGATACGATAGCGCCTTTGTACTATACATCGACTACTGATACCGCGTGGCAATTTAGGTCTGGTAATTATCAATTCGCAACTGTTTCCGGTGTTCCGCTTCCCGCTGCGCTGCCGTTATTTGCGACCGGCCTTGGCGGGCTGGGTGTGCTCGGCTGGCGCAGGAAAAAGCGGAAGTCTGTGGCGCTTGCATCGGATTAAAAATACCGAAGAAGTTCGGAGAGACCGCCGCGAGGCGGTCTTTCTGCATGTGCAGTTTGCTGCGGCTGCGTTGGTCGCAAATGGCACATTGCTGCGTTCGCTGCGCCGCAAACGTTTGTCTGCTATTGGATTAGGAGCGGACATTGATCGGTCTGGGGGCTGAATTGTCAGGGCGCGATTGACCCACAACGGACAAGGCCTGATTTTAGTCGCGGATTGTTTGTACGCTAATGACTTAAAAGCAATATTGGCGCTGCCCCGCGATGAACGTGTCGCAGTTTTCGGCCAAGTTCTGACAAAGCCGCCCCCGACAAACGCCGGCGGCTGCCTTATCGGTAGGCAACCTGTCACCAAAATCCAATTGCAAGATTGCACGGGTTGTTCGTAGATTTACAACGTGGCGTTTAGGCGTGTTTTGGGGGTGCGTCATGAATCGTAGAAAGATTGAAATACCCGCAGCTTTGGGCGAGTCCTGTTTCGTTTGTGATCGATCGGCTCACATTATTTTTGTAATTAGTCTCGTGCTTGCAGTTGCGGCGGTTCTATTACCATCGCGCGCGATGGCTATAACGGCCGCGACGGGATCGGCTGCCGCCCAAGCGAACTGCTATAATGGCGCTCCTGGCGTAAGCGTAAGTGTACCGCCGGGGTCCTTGCCGATGATTGTCTATCAGGCTGCGGACGTATCTCTTTGCAGCGGCGGGTACGGATCCGCCTCAGCCTCAGCGCAGGTCTCCGGCGGCTCTGATCCGAGCATCGAAGCGTCGGTCGCTGCAAGCGGTGGCTTCGGTTTTATCGCTGGCGCTTCGGGGATATTGGACTATTTTTTCCAAATCGACGGCCCCGGCACCACAGTTCCCGTGACCATTCACGGCACTAACTCCCTTACCACCAACTACGTCACTCCGGGCGGCGACACTGTCCAAATCTATACCGAAGTGTCCGTTGGTTACTATGGTGAGTTTAGCAACACGACAGGAGGCGTCATCGATTCGACGTTTAACGTCGCCGTCGATTCCGAAATTCGTGTTCACTTGTATGCGTACGCCGTCGTTCAGACCAACTGCGGCTACTCAAGTGGTCCAAACTGCGGCGACACGGCGCTCGCATTGGCATTGATAGATCCAACATTCACTGTCCCAGATGGTTACTCGATTGGCTTCAGCGAAGGGATTACCAGTGCCCCGTCTTCGGTTCCGCTGCCGGCTGCACTACCGCTCTTCGCCTCAGGTCTCGGCGCGTTGGGTCTACTCGGCTGGCGCAGGAAGAAGAAGGCGGCAGCGCTCGCATCCTGATGAAAACGTCAGACTGGATTTTTGAGAGACCGCCGCAGTTGGCGGTCTTTCTTTTTGTGCTGATTGCTGCAAGTGCAATGTCGCCTATTGGCACATCGCGACATTTCGTGGCGACACAGCAATTCAGTCGCTTTCGGAATGAAGCGGACATTCAGCGAGCCGCGCTTAAAGAGCCCGAATTATGAGTACGCGCCCTAATAGGGCGCAATCGACGGGAACACATATTGTGCCCGTCGCAGTTCTTCCAGGGCGAGTTCTGATGGGGTCTTAACAACCGCGACCGGCGGCTTCCCAAACAAGTTAAAGTTATAAGCCAACGTGACGAGGCCGGTATTCGATCGGACAAGACCAGACGAGTCGTTTTTCTGACGATAGGTGTAGGAAACTTTTGCGTTCCAATCACGATTGAGTTGGTACGAATAGATCGCTGATCCAGTGAAAAAGTCGGATACGGTTGGCGCGGCGTTGGCTTGCGCGGTTTTGGTGTGCGAAAATTGTGCGGCGAAACCCAACGCAGATGCTCGATTTATTTTATAGTTCAGCGTTGTCCCCAGTGACTCAATGCCCTGCAACTGCCCGTAAATGGTCGGTGTAACCGCCCGGGTGGCAACAAACGACATGTCTGTATCGTATCGCGGTTTGTATTTAACGACCAGATTGCCCATCCATCCGTTGGACGCCCCGATGATTGGTTGAAAACCTCCACCATTCGAAGGCGCGCTATTGGTCGCACTGGTGATTGTTGAAACAAACGACGGTGTCGTCGCATTTTGGTAGGCGTTAACAAAAACCCAGCCGAGCGATCCAATAATGCTCAGCCGTTTGGTCAGTTGCGTTTCAACGCCGCTCGTGAGTTGCCAAAATAATCGTTGTGTATTGGTGTCATTGTCAGAAAAAAACCAATCAAAATAAACGGACTGAATCAGTTTGGTCGTTTGCGTGAGTTGATGATACCAGCTTGTTGTTGCCGAAAAATCGACATAAGGCGTCTGCCCTGGATCGGAATAGGAAACCGTACTTCCATGGGTCGAAAGTGATACCGTGTCTAATTGTGAGAGCTGGCGAGTGATCCCGCCGTTGGCAGCATAGGTATCAATCGTTCCCCGCCCGGACGCCGTGCCGGTTTGTTGCAGGGATGTGGTGGCCACATCACTTCGCTGCCATGACGTATCGAAATGATATTTGGTGAGCGGTTCGGTATGATCGAGACTGAATGTCTCTGACATCGGTGTCCCCCACGTCAGAGTGGTATCTTTCGCGCCAGGACCGAAATATTTATAATAGCTGAAATTTGAATTGAGCAGATAGCGCGTCGTCGGCGTTACCGTAAGTGTTTGAAGATTGAGCGCGCTCAGCGAGCGTCCGGTATAACCTGAAGGATCTTTGTTCAAAAAATAATTGTTGCTGCCGTCGACGACCTCATTCAGGCGGCCTGTAACTGAAACCTCCGCGGCGATCGCACCGGTCACCAGCGCGCCCAGGCATAGAAGGGCGAAGAATAGCGACCGGTTCACAGGACAATGACCTTCTTCGCAATAGCCACGAGCGCTCCGAACGCCTCATTCAAACAGACCCCGTTCGGGAACAATGATGATATCGCCCCCGCGAACATCGATGTTGTCAGTCGCGACTCGTCCCGACTTGAAGGCATTATAATCAAAGACAAATATCGAATCGACGCCTTGAAATTTGCGATGGACCTGGATGCGCTGAGGCGCAGCGAACGGCCCAAGGCCGCCGGCAAGCGCGAGCGCCTGCACGACATTCGTATGCTGCCTCAGTAGGTAGGGCCCAGGCTTGAGCACTTCGCCGGTGACGTAAATCCGGGGCTTTCGATCTTCCAGGTCCTGCGGGTCGACGGCTGCAAGCGTCACGGCAATATCGAGTTCACCGGTGTATTTCTTTTTCAGCCGGCTTACCAGAATTTGCTCGATCGCTTGCGTCGTGCGGCCCGCCGCCCGGATATGGCCTGCCAGCGGAAATCCAAACTGGCCATCCGGCCCAATCACGACGGTGCGGTCGAGTTTGGGATCCTGCCAGACAGTGATGCTCAGCCTGTCGCCAGGCTTGAGCGCCGCGGCGGCAGACGCGCCGGTCACGAGAACGCACAGCACCAGTAAAGCCAAAATTCCGCGCATCAATCCCCTCCCCGAACGGCGCCCACCACCTGGGAATAAAAGTCTATTCAGTGCCACCCGCTGACAGCTCTTAATACCTTACCACGTTGCCATTCATAGGAAATATGCCGTATTTGCGCTTGTCTTCGATGACGTCGCCGATCAGCTTGGTCGTGATCTGCTCAGCCCGGGTCGCGAATCCATAAACGAGGGCGGTATCGCATAAGATATTGATGATTCGGGGGATGCCGTGGCTCGCTTCGCTGATCATATTACAGGCGTCCAGCGAAAATAGGTGCAGCCGAGAACCAACCGCCCCGAGGCGAAACCCGATATATTGGGTGACTTCGTGGGGGGCTAGCGGCTTGAGGTGAAAGTCAGACGACACGCGCTGGGCGAACTGCAGCATCTGCGGCTGACACAGGATGTCTTTGAGCTGCGGCTGTCCGACCAGGACGAGCTGCAGGTATTGCTGCTTGTCGACGTTGATATTGGACAGCATGCGTAGCGCTTCGAGCGTCTTTTCGTCGAGATTTTGCGCTTCGTCGATAATGAGGATCGTGCGGCGTCCCTTTGCCCCCTGCGCGCGCAGGTAGTCATGGAAGTTCTTGGTAAGAACAGCGGCACTTCCCTCGCAGGGCTGGTCGAGCGACATCAGGATCCACTGCAGCAGCTCTTCCCGGCCCTGCGGCGTGTTCGATATCAGGCCCACCGAAATCTGATTAAGGTCAATCTTCTTGAGCAGATGCCGAACGAGCGTCGTCTTGCCTGACCCAATTTCGCCGGTAATCACAGTGAAGCCGGCATTGTTCATCATGCCGAACTCGAGCATGGCAAAGGCCATGCGATGCGTCTGCCCCCAATAAATAAGATCGGGATCCGGCAAGATTGAGAAGGGCTTTTCTCGGAGCCCGTAGAAGCTCTCGTACATCAGAGGTCCTTAGCTGGCGCTCTGGACAAAGATGGTGGCCACGACGGAGTGATGCTAGCGAACTCGCTGTTTTTGCAATTGCTCGAGTTCGAAGCCTCGCCTCCGGGCATCACCTGCGGCCTAAAACATTTCACTGGGTCGGCTGCAGAAATGCTCGCTTTTTGCGCCCGCAGTCTCTCAGGCGCCAGCATTTGCCACATAGAACGTGCAGATACCATGCATCTTACGTTCAACTCAACGCCTCCGGCCGATCGAGAGATTGCCCGACAAACTGGCGCGGTTCCAAAGCAATTCAACTTTTAGGTTACCCACGCTCCATGACGAAAAGGCGGCCAATTAACTTTCGCAAGTGCTCGCCAAATGTGCCCGAAAGCAAAACCACCAACAGGAATAAATATCGTACTTTCAATGGTTTAAGCGGACCGCGAGTGACGTGTCAGCCGCCACCCGTCTCCCGACGGCTGGGCCTTGGCTCTTTCTGAGCCGCCCAAGAGATGCTACAAGGTCTGCGTGTGGCATCGAGGTCGGCCGATGGGCCGGAACGTGGCGACGTTGGACCGATCGGTCCCCGCCGAAGTGGATGCCATGCGTTGAATGTCAATTTTCCAACCTCTGAGGAGTCGATCGCATCGGCAAAGGGTAGTGCCGCGCCACCGATTAACCAGGTTAAAGTATTGCCATATCAGGGGATCTTCCGATCGACTGCCTTTTCAACTAATAAGATGTCTAAGATTAGACTTACTGCAAATGATACGGTTCGCGTAGTTCGAAGGCACTGAGACAATGCTCCAGCGACAGCAGCCGCTCAACGCGCTCCAAATCGATGATGGAGGCGGACCACCGCTGACGCCCGATCGGCTGCTCGCCATTTTGAAACGCCGAGCGCTGTCGGTTGCTATTCCCTTTATCCTGGTCCTTTCCATCGGTTCCGTCGTCACAATTGCATGGCCGGCAAAATATGTCGCCGAAGGCAAAATCCTCGTTCAGTCGCCGGAAATTCCTTCAAATCTGGTTCAGCCGACCGTCGTGAGCCTCGCAAATGAGCGCATCCAAGTCATCAAACAGCGCACGTTGACGAGAGACAATCTTTTGGCAGTGGCCAAGAAGTATAATTTGACGACAGGTTGGATCGGATCGGTATCGAACACCGATCTCGTCGATTTCATCCGCGACAGGACGACGATCGAGCCGCTGGAAATCAAGACAAGCAATCGTCAACAGCAGGCAATCGCTTTCACGGTTGGCTTCGAATACGAAAATCCGCAAATCGCAGCAAGAGTTGCGAATGAATTGCTGACGATGATTCTCAGTGAAGATGCTCGATCGCGTTCGGGCTCTGCTTCGGAGACAACAAAATTTTTGGAACAAGATGTTCGGCGAATTGAAGACCAACTCAAAGGGCTCGATGGCCAGATAATCGAGCTCAAAAAACGCAGAGCCGAAAACGGCGACGCGTCGATGGATCAACCGGATAACGCAAAACAACTTGCAAACTTGAAAGCGCAGCTCGCCGTCAAGAGCGCAACGCTCTCTGCGGCACATCCAGATATTATTGCGCTCAAGCGTGCGATCCGGGGGCTCGAAAAGGCAGCAATCGCGACCGGCGCGGACCCAAAATCAGGACCAAAAGCAAGTGATGCTGCCAGTACGACCGGGGCAGCAAATTCTCCTGGCCTCGATACGCTGGAAACCAAAAGGGAAGACCTGAAAGATCAGCTCTCCAAGGCCAGCCAGAAACTCGCGACAGCGCGTCTCGGTGAGAGCCTCGAACGCGGGCGGCACTCGGAAAAACTCGAAGTCCTCGAACAGCCAACCGTGCCGGATAAACCGACCAAGCCGAACCGGTTAAAGCTTTTTGCAGCCGTTGTTGCAGCTGCCTTTATGGCCGGCGGTGGCTTGGCCTTTGCACGAGAAATGATGGACGACGCGATCCGCAGCAAAGAGGATATTGCCGCTATCATCGATAGTAGCTTGATTGTGCCAATTCCTTACATTTCAACGCAGAGAGAATTACGGCAAAAGAGAGTGAATATTATTCTCGCGGTGTTGATCGTATTCGCAGTTCTCGTCGCGGTTGCGGCGGCCGCCTACTTTTTCTTGCCGCCGCCCGATGTCTGGTTCGACAAGGCGACAGATAAGCTCATGAGGCTCTTGCTCAAGTAGGTTTCCAATCAGCGTTTACGTGCGCAACCAGGCATGATCGATGGAACATATCAGAGAAGCGATTGAGCTGGCGAAGGAAGGGCATCTTGACAGCCCGCAGGCGCTAGGCACTTCGATGCCAAGCGGCCTGCCGTTGCAACCTCAGTCGGCTGGAAGCGCCAGCGCAGCACCAACGGCTATCGAGGAAGTCCGGCTGAACGCCACATACCTCGAAGACAATCGAATCATATCTCACGACATTGCAGATGTTCGCTCAAAATCAATCGATATGTTGCGGACGCAAGTTCTGCAATCGATGAGCCTGAATTCCTGGCAATTTCTGGGTATCACCTCGCCAATGCCTGGTTGCGGCAAGTCGGTGATCACATGCAACCTTGCGCTCAGCATCGCTCGTCAATCGGAGCGGTCTGTCTTGCTGGTAGATTTGGACTTTCAAAAGCCGCAAGTTGCGAAATATCTCGGCCTTAAACGCGATCGGGGCATTCTGAGCGTATTGGAAGGTCGCATGAAACTCGTGTCCGCACTAAAGCGGACGCATATTTTCAATCACCAGCTCTTTATTCTGCCGTGCGAGGCCTCAACGCCGCGCTCATCCGAATTTATGGCGTCGCGCGCAATGGCTTCGCTGTTACAAGAGATCAAGCGCGACTTCAGATCCTGCACGGTCATTTTCGACATGCCACCGATGTTGCCAAGCGACGAAGTGCTCTCGATCCTTCCGAGCCTGGATTGCGTTATGCTTGTTGCGGCGGCTGGGACCTCAACGGTCACGGAAATCAAGGAATGCAGTAAGTTCCTTGAAAACGTGCCTGTCGTTCGATTTGTTCTCAACAAAGTCACCGACAAAATTGCTCCGTACTACACGCGCTATGGCGAATAAGTGCCACAGGCCGATTGACGGGCGTTCGTCGGCTAAGATTATTCGTGCGCAAAATCGCTAGTGGCGCTGCCGCCGCGCGAGACTTACGCGCTTAGCGCTTCGCCTTCGCAAAAGAATGATCATCGCTTTCGGGCGGCTTCAGTGGTCGGGCGGGCACCCAGCATGCGACTGACGCATGCATTTTGCCGCGAATAACCTTTAGCAATCAAATCGATACACCGCCTTTGGGCGTGGGCCACAGCTGGACCTCCTGCTTCGAGGCAGCGGTCGGCGTGGCCAAATTTGTCATGCCCGAAAGCAATCGACGCTGGCATTTACCGTGTTTCCCGCTAGTCTGGCGTGTGGGTTCGGATGGAAGCTGCCCTTTGCGGTCGGTAGCTTGGCGTTTGGGGGGACCATGCGGTCGTTTTTTGCTGTCCTGTTTGCGGCCGTCTTGCTGTCGGGCTGCGCAGCATCGCCCGACTATCAGCGTCAGGCGCTCATTGGCGCTGGCCTTGGCGCTGGCGCCGGCGCGCTGATCGGCGCGTCAATTGTCGGCGGAGCTGCCGCTGCCGGCGGACCCGCCGCTATCGCAATCGGCGCGGCTGTCGGTGGGGCAGCCGGCGGCATTATCGCCGCCAATCTCGGAAAGCCGGCCTGCTACTTCCGCAACAAGCGTGGCGAAATCTGGATGGTCCCGTGTGAGGATCCGCGCATCCGCTCCGAGGCCTGCTTCGTCGGCCATCCAGTGGCTGGGATCGAACAGGTCTACTGTCCGTGGGAGAAACGGCGCATTGGTCGGGCCACTGGCCGGCAGCAACTCGGCGGCCATTGCGGGTGAGCCCCGGCCCGATCGAAGCGAGCGCTGCGCGCGGGTTAGCAACTAACGTTAATCGGGAGCTTTCGTTGTGCCGGCACCATCACCGGTTGTAGAAAAATTCTTATTCTTACGAAATCATATTGGCTATCAGCCGCCTCGGCATCCTACCGGCCGGGGCGGTTTTTATATTGCGGACCTAGCGGCCGCCGACGCGCGCATAACCGGCTGCTTCGACAATGCCGCGCCCAACCATGCCGGCCACGAACCCGGCCTGCACTACCGCCAGACTTGCCGCCAGCCAGGCGATGGCCAAGCTGCCGTTCACGATCCCGGAGACGGCAAATTCGATCAGCACGCAGGTAAGGACGAGCAACAGCGTGCGGGCCTTGAACATCGACCCCGTCATCCCGCCGGCTACAAAATAAAATGCGATGGCGTAGAGCATGGCTTTCGTCCTTGCGGCGAATCACGCTCACGCTAGCGTTCAAACTGTAAATGCAAACTAAAGGTCGGCAAGGCCCGTGGGCGGGGTTGCCTACAACGGTGGAAGGCCGTTTTGCGCTGCAAGATCAGGCCAGGCAGCCCAAACGGCAGATTGACAGCGATCTATAAGATTACTAACGTTAGGTTGTGGCGCTTTAGACGTTCGCTCGAACGAGGCGTTTTTGTTCATGAAATCCGGACTCACCGCGAGCGTGGCATTTGCCACGGCTTTAATCGTGGGGACTGCCGTTCCTTTGGTTGGAGCGCGCGCGAATACGCTCGTCTATAGCCAGGACTTCGACAGTCCCCTTTTCAAGGGAACTTTCCTTGATCAGACAGGCAGCGGCGACCCCCATCCAAACCAGACCGATCGATACGACCCTTCATTTTTCTACACCATCAACAACGCTTTGGATTGGACCTTTACCGGTAGTGCTTTTTGGGCGCTGGGCGGAGGGGCAACTGGCGACACTTCAAAAAACGGCGCCGTCTATCTGAACGAACCCAACGGCGTTGGAACGACGGTCCAAAGCTTGGATTCAAGCAAGACTTACAGTCTCTCGTTCATTTACTGGGGCGACAACAGACCCGGTGAGGCCTACACACTTTACGTTACGGTGAACGGCGTACTTGTCGATACCATAAACGACACCGACAAAGTTGCTGGTACGAATCCGGGGACCCTCGTTACGATTAATGGCCTTACAACTGATGGTGCTGGCAACTTGAGTTTGTTGTTTTCGCAAGGCACCTCCCACGAAGGCTCGCCGATTTTCGACAACGTGCAGATTTCGAGAATCGACAGCACCCCGCTCCCGGCCACCCTCCCGCTTTTCGTCAGTGGCCTTGGCGCTTTGGGTTTGCTCAGCTGGCGCAGGAAGCGGAAGGCCAAGGCAGCTATCTGAGCCGCGTTTTCAATTCTGAGCTTCGGTTAAACTTGTGGCGGATCGCGTCAGTTCGGAAACAAACTGGCGCTTTTCTTTGCGCGCCCCATATCGGGTAAAATGGATATCGCGCGGACACGGCGCCATGTCCGCAGATAGACTGCTGCTAAAAAGCAGCCCCTTCAGCAGGGCAGACCTATATTTTATGCGACAAGAGCCCGTGACGAAGCGGAATGAAGCATTTTGACTATTTCACTTGCTGATACTGGCGTACTAAAGAGATAGCCTTGAACTTGATGACAGCCTTCCTCTTTCAATATCTCAAATTGCTTCACCGTCTCGACGCCCTCCGCGATCGTCGTCATTCCGAGACTGCTCGCAAGCCGGGTCACCGCGCAAATAATTGCTCGACAATCGCTCTTCTTATCGAGCTCTCGGATAAACGAGCGATCAATTTTGATCTTGTCGAATGGAAATTTTCGTAAGTAGCTCAAGGAAGAGTAGCCCGTTCCGAAATCGTCCATCGATATTTTGACACCGAGCTCACGAATTTGATGCAGCGTCTCAAGTACCACGCTGTCGTTTTGCAACAAGACCGATTCTGTAATTTCCAGCACCAGCCGCCTCGGATTTAGACCGGATTTACGTAGGGCTGCCGCCACATCCAATGCCTGGGTAGAAGTACGAAATTGAACCGCTGACAAATTGACTGCGACGGTTTGCGTGCCCGGCCAAGCGGCTGCATCACGACAAGCTTGCCGAAGTACCCAATCACCTAGTGGAACGATCAGACCAATTTCCTCGGACAACGGGATGAACTCGTCCGGATAGATTAGACCACGCCGCGGATGCCTCCAGCGCAAGAGCGCCTCACATCCGACAATCTTGCCGCTATCAACCTCGACGATTGGCTGATAGTGAAGCTCGAAATCATTCGCTTGGAGCGCTTCGCGCAGATCAATCTCGAGTGCATGGCGCGCCTGCACCTCAGCGTCCATCTCCGGTTCGAAAAAGTTATAATTACCGCGTCCGCCGCTTTTTGCACGATAAAGCGCCATATCCGAATTGCGTAAAAGCTGGTCAGGCTCCTGACCGTCTGTTGGCGCAATCGCGATCCCGATGCTAGCTCCAACGACAACATGGTTGCCCATAATGTCGAATGGTTGAGACAGTCGGTCGATCAACCGCGACGCCAGTTCACCGGCAATCGTCGGATTGCTATCGAACTGTATGACGGCGAACTCATCGCCTCCAAGCCGCGCAACAAGGTCGCTGCGCCGGACCGCTCCCTGAAGTCGACTAGTTACTGCACGAAGAAGTGAGTCGCCTATAGGATGGCCCAACGTGTCGTTGACCGTTTTAAATCGGTCGAGATCGACAAACAGTATCGCGATTTTTTCACCGCGCGCTAGCGCTTCTTCAACCTCTTCTAAGAAGAGCGCTCGATTTGGCAAATCGGTCAGCGCATCGTGTCGCGCCATATGCAGAATTCTTGCTTCTGCTTTTCGGCGTTCAGTAATGTCTTCGAAGGTCGCCACCCAGCCGCCGGTTGATGTGGGGCTATACACGCTTGCAATGATCCGCCCGTCGGGGAGTTCGTAATGATGCGTTCCAAATTCATGTCGCTTCATCAATTCCACTTGCTCTGCCAAAATTTTGCTTGTGGAGTGACTATCTGTATCATTGCGCAGCTCGCAAAGCCTAAGCACATCTTCGAAACTATCGCCGGCTTGAACGAGATCTCTTGGAAGACCAAAAATTTCGTAAAATCGCCGATTCACGACTTCGAGCCGACTGCCTCCGTCGAAGAGGCAAAGACCTTGCGACATGTTATCGAGAGCCGCATCAAGACGGAGGTTAATTTTCCGAAGTTTTGCCTCCTGCTCCATCGCAAGGCTAATGTCGCTGCATACGACGATAGAGCCGCCCTCGCGCGTCGCGCTTTGGCTAATCCAAAGCCACCTTCCATCAGTCAATTGAAAGTTACCCGTTGACGCCTCAGCAGTATCGGCTTTGCTCAAAACTCCCCGGTTGAGCAACGAAATGTCCAGCTTTTGACGCAATTGGCTAACTGAACTGCCCGGTTTCATCAGTTCCGGATTTACACTCAGTAGGTTTGCAGCCTGCGCATTGGCAAGAGCAATTTGGTCGTTTGCATCGACAACGACAACACCTTCTTGAGAACTCTCGAGCGCGTCAGCAAGCCGCGCTTGTGCATTTTGACGAAGCGCGACCTCGCGGTCCATCGATTGCTTAATGTTGTCGCGCATCGAACGCATCGAGGCGAGGAGCGCACCCAATTCGTCCGTTCCGCCGTCAGGTATTGAAACGTCCAGCTTGCCAGTCGCAATGCATTCGGCGACCTCCGATGCCGTGGCGACTGGACGGATAATACGCCGCGCAAGAGTCCACGAAACGATACCCGACATCAGCAGCGCCAGTGCGGTGCCTGCGACATTTAGGGTCAGGTCCTGTGAGATGGTCGCAAGTGCCGATTGTCGATAAAGAAATCCGTCGCCAGCTGTATAATTGACGAGCAAATCAATCTGATGGTTTACTTTTTCGGCATATTGATCAAGCCGTTCCCAACTCGCGTCAAGCTTGGTCTTGTCGAGCAATCGTTCACTTATACCTTTCCAAGCGACTGTTGCCCGTTCTACATTGATGGCAGCTTTTTTCGCGCGTTCGGACTGCGACCGGTCTGCTGCGATTTTCAGGTCGTCTTTCAGCGTTTTTGCGATAGTTTTCAGCTTGCGATCAAGGTTGGCACGCGTCTCTTCATCTTCAGCAATCCACCGTCTCGCAAACGCGGCTCTCATTGTAGCGAAATCGGTCGCAGCCGCGCGGGCGAAGTTGATCGACATTAAAGATTGATCATAAGTTTTGCGAACTAGCTCCCCGGCGTCGCGAATGCCCCAAATGGCGTACGCGCCAAGAGCACCCGTAATAGCGCTCATCACCAGAAAGGCGAGCCAGATGCGGCCGCGAATAGTCGCGCAGTTGGATACGATCCCGTGCGCACAGCGGCTGCATTGGCCAATGAATTGGTCGATCAGAAGCCGAAGCCGTGACATGCATCTGCCCAGTGTAACCAGGCGACAATATTAATATGACGCGAGTTAAGGCCCGTTCAGGGAATCTGTTTGTCCTGATACCTTCGTTAACGCCGCCTTAACCGGGCGTGCACAAGCTTCGAGCGATCAAATGGCGAAGGACCGGTCGTGCAAAAAAAGAGCCAGCACCCACTTTTCAGCTATATCGTCATTTTCGCCCTGACTGCTGCCTTCTCGGCTGGCATGGGCGTTTTGGCTGCATTGGCAAAGCAAAACTATGCTGTTTCTCAAAAAGGCAGGCAGTTCAACCCGGGCGAGATTACTATTCATCGTGGCGAGATGCTGGAAATCGTTAACGACGATGGTGATTTGCGCCATCACGCGTATGTTGATGCCGACACCTTTAAGTTCGATTCCGGCGATCAAGAACCTGGCAGCAAGACGGACGTGATTTTCTCCGTGGCGGGTGATTTCGAGGTTTTGTGTGCAATTTATCCAAAGATGAGGTTGGTTGTTCACGTTAAATAGCGGCTTGGAGACGCAGGCACATTACGTGATTGAAGTTCCGTACAGCCAAGCGTGCCCCAGATAGTACGTCGTCAGGAATAAGCCGAGTGCGCCTGCATAAGCGATCGGAATTAGCCAGGGATAGCGTCGTAGCGCAACCGCGCCACCGTTATCGGCGATCACTCCAACAAGAACGACAATAATCAACGAGTGGCCTATCAGATCGATTTTCCCGAATGCAAAAACCGCGGTGATAAACATCCAGCTCAAAATAACCGCAGCCACACGCCGCACCAGTGGTGTCCACATCAAAGCGAACGCCAATGCAAATTCGACTGCACCGGCGGCTCGCATGAAATATTCTTGATCAAACCCCATACTTAAATTTGGGTGCTGAGCAAACAGGGGAAACGACCATTCAGGATAGGCCCACTTCTCGATGGACGCCCACATCAAAGTAACGCCGGCCGTCCAGCGAACGACATCGATCGGGCGCACTCCAAACAAGTCTTTCTGCAAACCGGTGAGCGCTAGATACGCGGCAATACCCAAGAAAATTGGATAGTCGGCAAGGTGAAATACCCCGTACTCCCAAATAGAAACTGCAAACAGACCGACAATTCCTATAGCGGATAATGGCATCGTCCGGCGAGATATCATGCCGGCCGCGATGCCGAGCTGTAGAGCACTGATGAAATATGAATCGAGCTTCAATTCAGGGGTAAGGATAAAACCCCCGACCGCCCATATCGAAATGAAGAAAAAGACGCAGCCGGCGCGGAATATCCATTCGGTATTTTTCTCGATATATTCCGTTGCGCTCTGCAGGGCCTGCAGCATAGCTGAGCCTAGCCGACTCCACTCAATCAGGCCGCCGACCATGAGCGCAATAATTGACAAGCCAATGAGAAATTCAAAATCTGGACAGAGGACATTTTCAAGGCCGCGCGGCTGATTTGCAATGCCGTAAGCGCAAAACCATTTTACGTGTGCGCTCGCGCTTTCGACCCATCCGCTAGCGTAAATGAGCGCAAGCAGCATCGCTTGCGCTGGTGGCCGCCACAAGGCCAACCGGCTCATAATCGCCTCCTAACTGATAACTTCACTTCGATATTGGTCGCGCCGCCACACGTCGTTAACCGATATCCAGCGCTTTTTACCACATTTATTAGGACATTGGTGACCGACTACACGAAATCTTAAGTTTTGGTTAACCGCCGAAAGCGAAACCACAAGACACCAGCTGCGACCGTTGCTACATGCAGCGGCCTCGTAACGTTTCCAAACTAATTATTGGAATTACTCGGGCCGATTGGCAGGATAGCAAGTCGCGATACTAGGCGTAGCGGGCATTGTCGGTGTATTTCTTGGAGCGCTCGCCGCCCTCATGGCAGAGCGCTTTCCTGCTCATACTAAGGCGATTGAAATCTGCGCTGGCTATTCGCTGATCGTTGGAGTTGCCGCAGCAGGCACGTGTCTGCCCGTCGTTCTCTAATTAACAAAGTAGCGATGTAAACGGCACTCGCCTGCTTATTTAGCGCGGGAGTTGGGAAACTCCGACGGTTTCGGGAGCCGCCGTGAGCGTCTGCAAGAAAGCGATCAAGTCTGACTTTTCTGCTTCCTTGAGTTTGAGTGGCGATATGCTCTCTGAGCGGCTCGGCCGATCGATCCCACCGCGATCATAAAGATTGATCACCTCTTCCAGCGTTGCGACTGAGCCATCGTGCATATAGGGCCGTCGCCGCGCGACGTCACGCAATGTTGGCGTTTTGAAAGCGTAGCGAAGCTTAACGGAGGTCGGGAATAGTTTGCCTCGACCGAGGTCATTGCCTTTCGCGCTGCCGATATCGTGAAACGATAAATCTGTAAACGCCCAACCACTATGGCACGACGCACATTGGGCTTTACCATTGAACAAGTCGAAGCCACGCTTTGCTGAGGCACTGATTGCGTCATCGTCGCCACTTATCCAACGATCAAATGGGGCCTCGCCAGAGACGATTGATCGCTCGAATGTGGCGATAGCAAGCTCAATATTCTGGCGGGTGATCGATCTTCCACCGAATGTTTCATGAAACGCGCGCACATACCCCGGAATATCAGCCAAGCGCTTGATCAATTCTTGTTCGGACAAATTCATGTTTTTTTTCGCGGTGATAGGGCCAAAAGCCACAGCCTCGAGGTTGCGAAAGTGACCATCCCATCCGAGCTTCGGCGTCCACGCTACGTTGAGCAGCGTTGGCGTGCGAACTGGCAAGGGTTTTTCCCCAATTGCGTGCGGCAATCCGTCTCCCCATGAAAGGCTGGGGTTATGGCAGCTTGCGCAGGAAAATTGGCGCGACCCCGAAAGGATGGGATCGAAGAACAGCATGCGGCCGAGTCGCGCTTTTGCGTCCGAATAAGGATTTCTTTTTGGGAACGGAATTTCCGACGGACGGCGGTACTTCGCTTTTAAGTCCGCCAGACTTTCTGTTCGATCGGCTGAATTAGAGGCGCCTGCAACTAGCAGCAGTGCCAGACAGCATAGAACGCCGCCCGCCATTGCAGCTTTGGCTGTCACCCGCACGCGCGTCATATGCGAATTCTCAACCAAGCTGATTGATGATTCGTTAAGTGACGTCCTACCTTCATCCGGAGGAGCGCTGCGACTTTGTGCCAGAAAAAAGCCAATCTGAGCAACATCTTAAAAGTCGATTGGCATCTGACTTTACACTTAAGTTGTTGAATGGCTTAATTGAATTATGCGACTTCGCGGTCGCTCGATTAAAAACCAACGATAACCTAGGGGGAAACGACTAGTGACCGACATTGACCGAAGACACGTTCTGACCGCGCTTGCTGCTGGCGGCATCGCTGCCGCCGGCACCGTGGCCGCAAAGGCCACGCCTCAGGAGCTAAGTTTCGCCGACATGAAGAAGGATACCAGCGTCGCCTGCCTCTATCATTGCGATTTCGGCGACGACAAGCGCTACAGCGCGATGCTGCGCAACATCAACAACCACCTGTCCGTCTACAATTTCGACCCACTCACCACCAAGATCGTCATCGTCGCGCACTCGGCCGGCATCAAGTATCACTTGAAGACCCTCGCCGGCACGCCGTGGTCAAAATCCGAGATCGATCCGGCGCTCGCCCAGCGAATGGACGCGCTCGCCAAATACGGCGTCGAGGTCTACCTGTGCAAGATCACCTTCAAGAGCAATAAGATCGATCTGTCCCAGGCCAAGGACGCCCCTTACGTCAAGCTGGTGCCGTCCGGCGTTGCCACCGTCGGCACGCTGCAGAGCAAGGGCTACGCCTATTTGAAGGTGGGCTGAGAACCGTCACGCGGCCCGGCGCCAATCGTGCCGACCGCTGCGCGTTGTTGACGCCGAGCACCCGTTCAAGCGAGCGCCGGCCCGCGATGAGCCGGCGAGCGAGCGCTTGCGCGGATTCGCCTAGCCCTTGGTATGGACGACCGGTTCTTTGCCCTTGCCGACCGGGACCTTGCCCTTGCCGGCGCAGCCAGCAACGCTGATAGCGACCAAGCTCGCGATCATAACAACGAAGAATTTGCGCATCGAACCGCCCCCAAAAGGAACACGAAGGTAGGCACGATGCATAGTCCAGTAACGTTACCGCAGCGTTAACGGCGGCAGCTTTAGCCGGTGCAATACGAGACGGTGCAAAGGCCAAACTGGGTATAGGCCCCACCACTTCCTTTCAGCGCCGCGGCTTCCAGTGCTGTGTCGGATATTTCAACGTGGTTCAGTTCTTCGTCGGGCCGTTCTGAGGCGATTTCGGTCGTGTCGGTCATGGCGTTACTCTCTTCGTTGGCCGTCGAGACGTCTTATCTAGCCTCAACTAAGACATTGTACAATGAGGCGAAGGATCGGTCTCATGTATTTTACCGCACAGGCCATTGCGGCCAATTGTTGGCGGTCGCGTCTACCAGCATTGCCAGACGCGCCGCATCACCCAATGGCGATGTCGTTTCACACGCACGCGTACCCAGCCGCAATTGGCCGGCTCGTAATAACCGGGTCCCCAGAAGAGATCCCAACCACCGCCGTCCCAATATCCAGGCCGCGCGCCGCTAGACTTGCCGCCATGCGCGCGACCTGCGCGTACGCCGCCATTGCCGCCCCGTGCCAGCCGCCACGCGAACCACCGCCGCGTGCGCCGCCTCCGTGTCCGCCGCCGCTGTATCCGCCGGCGGGCGCACCGCCAGCGGAGGCGCCACCAGCCGAGCCACCGCCGCCTGAACCGCCGCCACCTCCGGCAGCCGCGCCGCCTTGCGCGCAGACTGGTCCTGCGCTGACAAAGAGCGCCAACGCCGCAATCCAGATGATTTTCGTCATATTCGGCATCGCTGGCACTCCAATCGGTCCTCGATCGCCCCTCGGTCAACGCATTTCAGCGCGCCGGATTGCAAACATCACGACACATATCAATGGATCGCGCTGGCTGAAAGTGTGACGGTTCGAAACCCCAAATCGCGGTTTCAGTACCCGCGACCTCACTGCGTGGCTTTGCCCGTCACACTCAACTCACATGTCCTCAAAAAAGCTCTTCCTAATCGCTTCAAAATGTCTCATATTCCGGCCCACGGTAAGGCACATTGACCGTGATTGCCTCATAAGCCTTCACGAACATATTTCCATCTCCATAAGGCGCACCGCAATAATGCGCCGGGCGCGCCTTGTCCCAATCGACATAGCCCTTGGCATCAACGCAGTCCGCATCGGCCGACGCCGCCGTGACCAAGCCGCACACCATAAGCCGGTTGCCGCTCCATTGTTTGGTCCATTCCACCTTGCATTCGAAATGTCGTGGGCATTCCACGATGCGCGGAGGACGTATTGTTTCACTGGGAATTGCCGTCAGGCCCGCACGAACCAGTTCATTCTCGCCCTTTGCAAACGAAAGCCCGACGACCATGACCTTTTCCAGCATCGATCGGTCGAACGCCGGCAGGTTGACCACGAATTCTCCCGTCGACAATAGATTGTCCGCCGTGTCGTTGCCGACGGTCGTCGTAAAGGCAATATAGACCGGATTGTGATTCACGCGCGTACAGGTGCCAAATGCCGCCGCGTTGACACGTCCCTCCGCATCGGCGGTCGTGATGATCGCCAAACACGACGATGGCGCGAACAGCCTGTCGTGGTATTTTTGCGGCAGGCCAATTTTGCGTTCCTGTTTGGTCGCCATCATCGTCCTCCAATTTCGTCGACTATAGAATTGGATCGACCAAGCGCAAAACTTTTGCTCTTAACTCACGCCACAACTTTCCGGAAGTGACGTGTTGATTCTCCAACATCGAGCGACAGGTGATTCATGGGTTTAATCGAACGGATGCGGCCACGCCCCGGATTGCGGGTGCTGGTTACCGCCGGCGCCGCCGGCATCGGCGCCGCGATCGCGCGCGGTTTCCTCGAAGCCGGCGCCAAGGTGCTGATTTGCGACGTCGATGCGCAAGCGCTCGCACGCTTTGCGACGAGCCATCCGGAGGCGGCAACGACGCTAACCGACGTCTCCGACGAGGCCGCGGTCGAACGGCTGTTCGCCGAGGTGACGGCGCGCCTCGGCGGGCTCGACGTGCTGGTCAACAATGCCGGGATCTCCGGGCCGACCGGGACGATCGACCAGCTTGCGGTCGACGACATTCGCCGCACGCTCGATGTCGACCTCGTGGGCCAGTTCCTGGTGGCGCGGCTCGCCGTGCCATTGCTGCGCGCGAGCGGCGACGGCGCGATCATCAACATGTCATCGGTCGCCGGCCGCATCGGCTACGGCCTGCGCACGCCTTACGCGGCCGCCAAATGGGGCGTCGTCGGCTTCACCGCCAGCCTGGCCAAAGAGTTGGGACCGGAGGGCATCCGCGTGAACGCGATCCTCCCGGGCATGGTGCGCGGCGAGCGCATCGAGCGCGTCATCCGCGACCGGGCAGCGGCGGCCGGCACGTCTTATGAAGACATGGAAGCCCACTACCTGAAAAACGTTTCGCTGCGCCGGATGGTCGAACCGGAGGACATCGCCGCCATGGCGCTGTTCCTGTGCTCGCCCGCCGGCGCCAACATATCGGGTCAAGCGCTCAGCGTATGCGGCAACACTGAAACGGTTTGAGACTCGTGTGACGCTAAAGCCCGGACTCGATAGCCTTGAGCAGTTGAAAGCGCAGCGCGCCGGTGTTGCCTTTGAGCGAGATCACGAAGCGCACGCGCCCGTGGCTTGACGTGTCCGCATAGCCCGCCAGCGTGCGCACGCCGTCGAGCGTGCCGGTTTTGTACGCGGCGTCCTTGCCGCTCTTGAGCAGGTCGGCGTGGGGCGCGAACAGATTAAGGACCTTGGCGAGGCCGCGCGCCGTGAAGCGGTTGCCGCGGCTGATGCCCGAGCCCTCCTCGAGGTGGATGGCGCCGGCGAGGTCGTGCGCGGCGAGCATCTCGTTGGCGACCTTGAGCGACTTCGCGAGGCTGACGGGACCGCCGAGGCGATGCGCGCCGACCTCCAGGAAGATCTGGTTGGCCATGTAGTTGTTCGAGCCGACAAGCAACTCATGGAGAAGCTCCGAAAGCGTGCGTGACTGGCGGTGAACGTAGATCGGCTTCAGCCCTTCGGGCACGGACCCGGTCGTAATCTTGCCCTTCACGCTGCCGCCGGCCTGCTCGATGAACGCGGCGATCAGCTCGCCGGCATATTGCAAGCTCACTTTGGGGTTCTGCGCGAGGCTGATGCGGCCGCGATGCTTCGGGCCGCGCGCGCGGAACTGGCTGATCGCCAGCGGCGTGATCGGTGTCTGCTTCTCGCCGGAGACAACCTTGTTGCCTTTGCGCACGGCGTAGATCGTATTGAAGTTCACCGCCAGCGCGGAGTTCAGTGCGTCGTAGGACCGCTTGCTGTCTTCGATGCCCGGGATGCGCAGGTTGGACGGATAGTAGCGTGAATCGAGCACGATGCCGGTGAGCGCCTCCTTGCCGATGGCGGCGACGAGCATCGGCGCGAGCAGAGCAAGCTCTTCGGAGATCAGAAACGGATCGCCGCTCCCGCGCACGTACAACACCCGATGGGCGTCCAGATAGAACTTGGTTTCGAAGCGATAATCCGCGCCCAGGACCTCCAGCGCGAGCCAGGCGGTCACAATCTTGGTAACTGAGGCAGGGACGAAGGGCTTGTCCGCGTTCTGGGCCAACAGCTCGTTGCCCTCGGCATCGACCGCGAACACCAGCCCCGACGGAGCCAGCGCCGCGACCTTTTCCTTGGCGCCGGCCAGCGCCTGGACGGGCAGCAGAAGCAGAACAAGAATCAGCAGGCGAGACCACATGGCGCGGGCCAACATTCCAGACCGAATCGCACCAAAAATTGCGCCGCAAATTTTTCGAAAGCAATCGCGTGAATTGGCCCGGGCGGGAGGATTGGACCTCCGAAAGGCGGGCTCCAAATCCGACCCGTTCGCCAATGATTTCATCGGACATTGGCCCTTCGCGGACATCGCTTTGGCATCGCCGGTTGTGGGCTTTCGCAGATAAAGCGGATGTAGAGCGGACATGCTGTCGATGTCTCGCGATTGAGCTAAAGCGGACATCGGATCGATAGCATAACGATGTATGCAAGCGTCACCGACATGAAAATCGAAGTAAATGGTTCGTACGCATTACAATTTCGACTTGTCGTGCATACGTCCTCTAAAGCTTCCCGCCCCAAAGCGCCCCGCCCACAGGGCTTTCAGGAGAATTCTTACATGCGAACGCCTCACTTCCTACGCGCGGGCCTTATCGCTCTGGCGGCTCTTACCGCTGCGAGCATGTCGAGCGCGGCCTATGCCGACAACGGCACCATCCGGATTTCCGTGGTAAAGGGCGGATGGTTCATCGGCGCCTCCGGCGGCAGCGGCTCACTGACCTTCCATGGACGGCGCTACGGCTTGTCGATCGGCGGCTTGAGCGGCGGCTTGGTGTTCGGCGCCTCGCAGACCGAGCTGCACGGCCGCGTCAGCCATATCCGCCGGCCGTCCGACGTGGCCGGCGTCTATGGCGCGGTCGGCGCCGGCGCCGTGGTCGGCTACGGTGCGCGCGCAATCGTGCTGCAAAACGAGAAAGGCGCAGTGCTGACGCTCTCCGGACGGCAGGTCGGGCTGATGGCGAATGCCGATCTCAGCGGGCTGGCGATTTCGATTCGCTAGGCGGCGCGATTTCAATTTCCGTAGACGTCGTCTTGGCCGGGTGTGGCACTCGCGAGCTTTGCTGCGTTGCATGGGCTCGCTTTTGGAACTGAGCGGACAATCCGGCAACGCGCCGGATGTCCGCATCGGGGCAAGAGCGGGCATTATTATTTGACGCGGTTATGTCGGGTACTGACTCGAAGCAGATATGCGGCGACCCGATCAGCCGATCATGATTGAGGTCACTTCGGCGGGCTCACTGTGCGTGGCTCATCGGCCAGAAGTACCCCCAACAACGAACTATGGACTTCAAGATGTCCGTTGTAATCAATGAAACCCAATTGTCGAAACTTGTTCATGAAGTGGCTCACGCGCGACCGGGTCGTGCCAATCATCTCCGCGAGTGTTTCCTGGCTGATCTTCGCGAGAATTGGCTCCGGTCGCCCTTCCTTTCCGAAATTCGCCAATAGCAGCAACAAACGTGCAAGGCGTTTTTCGGTCGAGTTGAAGAGCTGATCGACCAGGTCTTCTTCGACCCGGGCATTCCTTGTCAGGATATGCGAGACAAACATTTCCGAAAATGCGGGCTCGTCATGAATGACCCGCTGAATTTCCGTCTTTTCCACTCGCATCGTCTCGCATTCCGTCATCGCTGACGCTGTCGCCAAACGCTTCGTCTGTCCGATCAAGCATCCTTCGCCGACAAATTCGTCCGGCCCCAGCAGTGCGACGACGGCTTCCTTTCCTTGCTTGGATACGACGGCAACTTTGACCTTGCCCTTCTTGATATAGAAAACAGCATCAGCGTCGTCTCCTTGAGCAAATAAAATCTCTTTCTTTGAATGCCTGGAGATGTCGCGACCGACAGCCGCCGTCGCCAGAAATACCGCAGGATCAAACCGCGGAGTTCCCGCTGGTTTGCGGCCTGAACTGCCCTTGATGGGTCTTGGTCTGGGTGCTTGAGACATCACGGATTCCCTCCATTCAGGCGGGAGCTCAATTGTCTCTCAGCCACCGACGCCTGCCACAGGGCCGCTATAGATAATACGCTAGTATACGCTTCCAGGTATAGGCGTCCAAGACAATCGGACGCCGTTGGGTCGCGGCGGATTGGCACACGGTCGCGTGAAAGCCTGCGTTCGGCGTGAATTGCGTTGTTAGTTAAACGTTAAAAGAACGAAAAGTGGTCTGTATGGCTCAGCCATCTTCCTTTCCGGAGGTATAAGCTTTTTACATCACCGAAACGGCTTCGGGCCTCGGTGACTGAGAGACAATACCGCGCTCCCGCCCGTGCTTTACGGGAGGTCACTATGAATATCATTCCGATCCAGGATCTTTGCTTTGATGATGAGGCAACGTTGGCTATGGGCGAAGCTTTCGACCATGCTTGCATGTCGCTCCGCCGTTTCAGAACATTAATCACAGCGCGTGAACTGATCGCAAAGCGAATTATCGCAGCCGCCAAAAATGGCGAGCGCGATTCCGCTCGGCTCTATAAGCATGCATTAATACCTTTTGACATCGAAGATATGTCGATGCTGATTGTTAGCGTAGGCCGCGATCCCCCGGTTCCAGCCTATGCTTCGGTCGCGCACGCAGCGTGATCCGAGAAAGCCCGGTCCACCCCAGCCGGGCTTTCTTTTTATACTAGACCGAGTTCCAGCAAGAGACTTCAAGACCCAGGAGCAGGAACTGTTGTGGTTATTTGGGGCACGCCGAGGTCGGGGGGGTTCCCCGTGCTTGTGAATACAAGGGCTGCAATGAAGACAGCGAGCACAATGCCGCCGCCGATGATCCGCGATGTGCAGAATTCGTCGTCTCGTTTGTCCCTGCGGATGTCGCTCTGATAGGTCATGGTTATCAACTCCGGCCGGGCGGCCGAGGTTCCAACTAGGAACGCCGCGAGGACTAACAACGGACAAAGGGCAGCGCTGGGGTTCGATGGCCACTCAGCGAATGACCCACAGCAGGCATTATGATTGGAACCTTGTTAGCTCCGCGCGTGTTAGCAAACGTATTCAGCCAATCGATAGGGTCTGAAACAGCGCTGGTAATCGCGGACGCTGCCGACAATACATCGCCGCGACGCCTCACCCTAAAGAAGGCTTAATTTTGTTTGTCGCTGGGGGGGGCGAACCAACAGTGAAAGAACAGGTCATGAGAAACAGAATGTCTATTCTTGCTGCGGCGGCATTGTTTGCAATGAGCATTGTGCCGCTTTCGAATAATGCATCTGCGATGCCGGTTATCGATGCTTCCGCACTCAAAAACGCTGCTCCGACGAATGTCGAGACCGTGCAATGGCGCGGCCGAGGATACCGCGGGCGAGGATACTACGGCCGTGGACACTACGGCCCTGGGTGGGGTGTGGGGGCAGGATTGCTCGGCGGCGCCATCATCGGCGGATTGCTTGCCGCGCCGAACTACGGCTACTACGCCTACGAGCCCGGCCCCTCCGTCTACGGCCGCGGCTACGGCGGTAACGCGGTGAATTACTGTATGCGGCGGTTCAGGTCTTATGATCCGGGTAGCGGCACTTATCTCGGCTATGACGGCTACCGCCATCCATGTCCATGAGTGGACAACCGGCTGATACCCAGACCGATTGAACGCCTGCCAATCAGAAACCCCAGGACATTGTCCTCGTTTCTTTAGGTTAGACGCTGGCTGCCCGTGCCGACAAGCTGATCGAATGAAGATGCTGCGTGCTGGGGTGCATTGGTCGCTGTTGGCAATGAGCGGACAATCCAGCTTCGTTCGCTGATGTCTGTTTTCAGAGGTAAAGCGGGCATCATTACTCGACGCGGTTATGTCGGCTTCTGACCCATGGTGGAAATCTAAGGTTCGCAACGGCTGACGCGGGCGCGGGCGGAATGCCGTTGACCATTGCTTGCAAAGTCTTTGGAGGTTGCAATGCTTTCAGTCCTGATCAGCGTCCTTATCGTCATCGTTGTTGGCGCAATCTGCTTTTGGGCCATCGATAAGTTCGTTAGAGACGGTCGATTGGCCAATCTTCTTAAACTGCTCGTGGTGTTGATCTGCTTGGGGGCGATCCTTCAGCGGGTGCTGCCATTGGCGGGAGTCAATTGGTTTTAACCGCGGCTCATGACGAACCGCCCGGGCCATTGATCAGGTGGTCATCGTCCACCATGGGGGACATGCGCAAGATCCAGCGAACGCCGGCAAGGCCGACTATTGCGTAGGTCTCGTGTCCGGTCGGAGTTCCTGCATCTGGTAGAAAGCGCGTATGCGAGCCGCTTCGCAGCACGCCCTGGAGGGGATCAAGCCGATACGGTCGTCTTTCTTCTGCTGACACAAATAAGTCATCAGCCAACAATCGTACGAAATCGCGCTCACCGGAGGAAACCATCATGCATATGTCTGCTGAAAGTCTGCTCGTTATATTACTCGTCGGCGCTATTGCGGGTTGGCTGGCCGGCCAAATCGTCCAAGGAACAGGCTTTGGTCTGATCGGCGATATCGTCATTGGCATCGTCGGCGCTTTCATCGCCAGTTGGTTATTTCCCCAGCTCGGAATTCATCTTGGTGCCGGCATCGTTGCCTCGATCATTGCTGCCACCATCGGCGCGGTGCTGCTGCTCGTGATCGTGAGGCTGGTCCGGCGAGGCGGGCGTTGGTAGCCGCACCATGACGCGTTAAACGGCGAATAAAGCCTGGCAGAAATGCCGGGCACCGATGTTCTCTGTCGATGCTGGGGACGGCTCCTCCACGCGGCACGCAAGTGCCATGAATGAGGATGCTGCGAATACCGCTTATCGAATGAAAATTCGCCGCAACGCGCTGTCGCCAATGCGCCCTTAGCGGACATCGCTTTTACATCAACGGATGTCCGCTTTCACCGGTCAAGCCGACATCAGGTCAGCGATATGACGTTTCAGAATGAATTGAACGAGAAAAAAAGTTAGAGGAAAAAATTATAATACAATCAATCAGGTGAACTGGCTGGGGCGGGAGGACTCGAACCTCCGAATGGCGGAATCAAAATCCGCTGCCTTACCACTTGGCTACGCCCCAATCGCTACTCCGGAAAGACCACCGCGCCGACCGGTTTGCGGGTCGCGCGGGACCATATATGCGCCGCCCTGCCCGATCAACGTCGCTGTCATATAACGCGCCGGCACAAGTTTGGCACCCGCGATTGACCGGCTGCCCGCCCAAGCTAGATTACCGCCCGGGAACGCTCCATGACCTACCGCGCGCCGGTTGCCGACATTGCCTTTGCCCTGATGCACGCCGCCGGCTTCAAAGCCGCGCTGGCGGATGGGCTCTATGGCGAGCTCGACGAAGCGACCGTGACGGCGGTGCTGGAGGAAGCCGGCAAGTTCGCGACCGACGTGATCGCCCCGCTCAATACGGTCGGCGACAAATTCGGCACGCCGTTCAAGGACGGCCGGGTCACCACGCCGCCGGGCTGGAAGGAGGCCTATACGTCGTGGGCCGCCGCCGGCTGGAACGGCCTGGCCGGCCCTGCCGATTTCGGCGGCCAGGACCTGCCGCACGCGGTCAACGCCGCCTGCATCGAGATGTGGAATGCGGCCTCGATGGCCTTCGGCATCGGGCCGGTGCTGACCATGGCCGCGGTCGACGCGCTCGCCGCCTACGGCACCGACGATTTGAAACAGCGCTATCTCGAAAAGCTCACCACCGGCGCATGGATGGGCACCATGCAGCTCACCGAGCCGCAGGCCGGCTCCGACGTCGGCGCGCTGCGCACCAAAGCCGAGCGCGCAGGCGATGGCAGCTATCGCATCACCGGTTCGAAAATCTTCATCACCTATGGCGAGCACGACCTCACCGACAACATCATTCATTTCGTGCTCGCCCGCCTGCCCGACGCGCCGCCCGGCACCAAGGGCATTTCGCTGTTCCTGATTCCGAAGTTTTTGCCGGATGGCACGCGCAACGACGCGCGCGCGCATTCGCTCGAGCACAAGCTCGGTATCCATGCCTCCCCCACCTGCACCATGGTCTATGGCGATGCCGGCGGCGCGGTCGGCTACCTCATCGGCGAGGAGCACAAGGGCATGGCCTGCATGTTCACGATGATGAACCGGGCGCGGCTCGCCGTCGGCTTGCAGGGCGTCGCCATCGCCGAGCGCGCGCTGCAACAGGCTTTTGCGTATGCGCGCGAGCGCAAACAGGGTGCAGGCGGCACGATCATTCACTACCCGGACGTACAGCGCATGCTGCTCACCATGCGCGGCCTGACCGGCGCCGCGCGCGCCATCTGCTATGCCACCGGCGTCGCGCTCGACCGCTCGCTGCGTGAGAAAGACGAGACGGCACGCAAAAGCGCACACGAGCGCGCCTCACTGCTGACGCCGGTCGCCAAGGCCTTCTCCACCGACATCGGCATCGAGGTCGCGTCTCTCGGCGTGCAGGTCCACGGCGGCATGGGCTTCATCGAGGAAACCGGCGCCGCCCAGCATTACCGCGACGCGCGCATTGCCGCGATCTACGAGGGCACCAACGGCATCCAGGCGCTCGATCTGGTGACGCGCAAGGTGCCGCTGCAGGGCGGCAAGACGATCGCGCTCTATCTCGACGAACTGCGTGACATCGTCGCCGACGTGAAGGCGAGCAACGCGCCGGGCTTCGGCGCGACAGCGGCGCGGATGGCCGACGCGGTCGATTGCCTCGAGCGCGCGACGCAATATCTGCTCGCGCAGAAAGGCTCGGCTTCGGCGCTCGCCGGCGCCACGCCCTATTTGCGTCTGTTCGGCAACGCCGCCGGCGGCTGCCTGCTGGCAAGCCAGGCGCTTTCGGCTTTACGCCAAGATCCCCAGGGCGGCGACGGCGCCGCGCGCACCGCGCTCGCGCGTTTCTTTGCCGAAAACATCGCGGTGCAGGGCTCGGGGCTGGAACGCGCCGTCACCGAAGGCGGCGACAGCGTCACGCAGGCGCAAGCCGCGTTGGCGCAATAACGTGAGCGATCTCATCATCGTCAGCGACGACGGCCCGGTGCGCAGCGTGCGCATGAACCGCCCGGACAAGAAGAACGCGTTGACGCTGCCGATGTACGAGGCGATGGCGGACGCCCTGGAGAGCGCCGCAAAGTCCACCGCGCTACGTTGCGTCCTGCTCGCCGGACAGCCGAACGGGTTCTGCGCCGGCAACGACCTCGGCGATTTTCTCAGCATGGCGACGGGCGGCGGCGCCCTGGCCGCGCCCATCCTGCGCTTTCTCCATGCGCTGGCGCGTTGCGAATTGCCGCTGGTCGCCGCCGTGCGCGGCAATGCGGTCGGCGTCGGCACCACCATGCTGATGCATTGCGATCATGTCGTCGCCGGCACCGACGCACGCTTTGTGACGCCGTTCGCGCGCCTCGGCCTGGTGCCGGAGGCCGCCTCCAGCCTGATCGCGCCGCGGCTGATGGGACACGCCCGCGCCTTCGCGCTGCTGGTCATGGGCCGACCGCTGAACCCCGAGGACGCCAAGGCCGCAGGCCTGATCAACACGGTGGTTGCGCCGGACGCGGTGGAAGCCGAGGCGATGAAGGCCGCGAAGGAGATCGCCGCCTTGCCGCCGCAGGGCGGTCGCTGGCCGCGCGCCGGCTCATGCGCGGTACCGCTGACGAGATCATGATACGCCTCGACGAGGAGGCGACGCAGTTCAAGGAGCGCCTCGGCTCGGCGGAAGCGCGCGCGGCGTTCGAGGCGTTCTTGACGCGCAAGCTTTGATCCCCGACAAAGCCTTCGTCCATGTCGGGGGCTCACACATGACAGATAAACCGGTGATCATTGCCGGCGGCGGCATCGGCGGGCTGGCGACGGCGCTGACGCTGCATCAGATCGGCGTTCCCTGCATCGTCTTGGAATCGGTCCGCGACATGCGCCCGCTTGGCGTCGGCATCAATCTGCAGCCCAACGCCGTGCGCGAACTTTATGATCTTGGCTTCACGCAAGACGATCTCGACCGCATCGGCTTGCCGGCAAAGGAATGGGCGCTGGTCGGGCTCAACGGCAACGACATCTATTCCGAGCCGCGCGGTCTGCTCGCCGGCTACAACTGGCCGCAATACGCCGTACACCGCGGACAGCTCCACTTGCTACTGTATGACAAAGTGGTGGAGCGGATCGGGGCGGACGCGGTGCGCCTGGGCAGCCGCGTGACCGGCTACCGAAAGAACAGCGACGACAGCGTGACCGCTTTCGTCGAAACGCCGACGGCTCGACCGCCGAAACAAAAGGCGCGCTGCTGATCGGCGCCGATGGCATCCACTCGGCCGTCAGGGCGCAGATGCATCCCGGTCAGCCGCCGATCCACTGGGGCGGCGCGTTGATGTGGCGCGGCACGACCTGGGGCAAGCCGATCCGCAGCGGCGCGTCTTTCGTCGGTCTCGGCACGCATCGCGAACGGGTCGTGTTTTATCCGATCTCAAAGCCCGATCCGAAGACCGGCCTCTCGGTCATCAACTGGATCGCCGAGGTCACAATGGACAACTCGGAAGGCTGGAAGCAGCGCGGCTGGTTTCGCCAGGTGCCGGCCTCCGACTTCGCGCATTATTTCGAAAGCTGGATCTGGGACTGGCTCGACGTGCCCGCTTTGATCAAGCAGGCGGATTGCATCTTTGAAAATCCGATGATCGACCGCGATCCGGTGCCGACCTGGCGCGACGGTCCGGTGCTGCTGCTCGGCGACGCCGCGCATGCGATGTATCCGACCGGCTCAAACGGCGGCAGCCAGGCGATCGTCGATGCGCGTGTGCTGGGCGCCGCGATGCTCGAGCACGGCATGACGCAGGACGCGCTTGCCGCCTATGACGACAAGCTCTGCGGCCCGATCTCGCAGCTCATTCTGCGCAACCGCGGCGCCGGGCCTTTCGGATTGCTCAACATGGTCGACGAGCGTTGCGGCGGCACGTTCGATAACATCGACGATGTCATTCCGCCCGCCGAGCGCGCCGAGTTCATGGCGGTCTACAAGGCGGCTGCGGGCTTCGCCATCGACAGTCTCAACAAGGCGCCGCAGACGATCCCGACCGGCGCGCGCGTTAAGACTCCAATCGCCGCAAAAATTTGAAGCGACGGCCGGCTCTCGGCGCTGGCGAAATGCCGCACGCGCCAGGTTCCGCAAAAATGACTTTAGTTTCAAAATGTTATAAGAGATAGCATTACATGAATGCGTGGGTGTAAGATTAGTTTGCCTCTTTGAGTACGACGTAGGAGGACATTATGCGCAAAGGGCTGACGGCTCTCGTTCTCGCTGCAAGCATTTTCGCGGCGAGCGTTACCACCTCGACCAAAGCCGAAGCGAGATGCGGAGGTTGCTGGGTCGGCGCCGGCATTGCCGCGGGCCTGATCGGCGGCGCGATCATCGCTCGGAGCGCTTACGGCTATGGCTACTACGGCGGCTACGCGCCGGTCTATTACGGCTATGCCTATCCGGCGCCGGTCTACTACTACGGCGGCTATTATCCGCGCTACTACGGGTATCGGCGCGTCTACCGTGCGCCGCGCTACTACGGATATCGGCGCGCCTACCGTGCGCGACACTACTACTACGCACCGCGACACTACGTCCGTTACCGGCATTATCACCGCTATCACGGGCCCCGCCGCACTTACGTACGCTATTATTACGGTCGCTGAGCTCCGCTGATTGCGGGTCGCGTTTCAATTCGCGCGCGCGCGGTTTCGCGCCCACGCAAAGCGGCTTGCGTGGACAGGCGAAGAGCGCATGAAAAGCAGCGTAATCGTTTTTTTGTTGTTTCTCGCGCTGCCGGCTGGCACGGCAGCCGCCGATCGGCTGGAAGAATGTCAGGGCAATGCCTGGCCGAACGTCCAGCTGAATGCGTGCACGGACATCATAACGAGTCCGGCTTTCGACCCGCATACGAAAGCGATCGCTTACCGTTTTCGCGGCGAAATCCGCAACAACGCGGGAGCCTTCAAGGCGGCGATTGCTGACTTCGACGAGTTCAATCAAGCTTCAGGCAGACAACGTTGCGGCTTTCGCCGGCCGCGCACAGGCGAACGTTTCGCTTGGCCGATATGCCGACGCCATTGCCGACTATAGCGATGCTATTCGGCTTTCACCAAGTCAGGCCGACCTCTACATCGAACGCGGTCACGCGTCTCTGCTGCTCGGAAATCTGGATGCCTCCATACGTGATTTGACGACGGCAATCGAACGCGATCCGCGGAATGCAGTTGCATTCAACAATCGCGGTCTCGCCTTTCGCATGAAGCGGGAATTCGACAAGGCATATCGGGATTACAGCGCCGCCATCGCGATAAATCCGGCTTACGCGTTGGCCTATGCTAACCGCGGCCGTCTGCAGGTGGCGCGCGGCAACAAGAAGCCCGCGGTTGCCGACCTGAAACAAGCGCTCTTGCTCGATCCTTCTTTGGTCGACGCCCGCAAGGCGCTGGGAGCGCTTGGAAGCCTGTCGTCGATCACCGCGGAAGTCGATGAACGCGTCCGCGAGGGGCGCGAACTGGCGGCCAACAAGTGCAACGGTTGTCATGCTACTGGAGCGGACGGCACCAGCGCCAATCCGAGGGCGCCCGAATTTCGCAACCTCAGCCGCCGATACCCGCTTCTCGCGCTCAGGAAACCAATCGCGCGCGGTGTCGTGGCTCAACATGAAAACATGCCGCAGTTTCAGTTGACGGCCTATCAGGTCGACACGATCATCGCCTACATCAATAGCCTTTCAGCGACAAAATGAGCGAGCTATCGTCGCACGGCGCATGGAAAACGGCCTTTTAACCCGAGGAAGGCTATGAACGAAATCATCGCAAAAATCGGTCCGGAGCACAGCATAGAGCTCGTCGAATTTCGGTCGGGCAAGGTTGGCTCTCGTTTGCATATGACTCCCGACGATGGTGCTTATCTCGCACGAGCAATCCTGGCATGTGCAGCTTCGTTGCACAGCGCAACGCCGCCACAGGTTGGCGAGATTGTTACCGATTCTCACCTCCCGGTGAGCAGTTGGAAGATTTTGCCGTCCGCCCACGAGCTCTTGCTGACACTTACCATCAGTTCAGGAATCGAGCTGACGTTTCAGATGCCGCCGGACCTTTTTTCTCAATCCGGCATCGATCGCCGACATTGAATCATCCCGGCGCAATATCGCCGGGCCGCTGCAATGCTTGAAAAGTCGCGGGCCAAAAAAACTTATCCCCGCCTACTCTTTTGCCCTTATCTTGACGGACATCCCGTTTCGTTACCGAGGGGTGTCTGATCAGCATCTTGAGACATGGAACGGGCAGCGGTGGCCGGGGAATGACGCGCAATCGGAGATGCGGTTGCGGGGGCCCGGCGGTCCAAGCCGCAGACGTCCCGGCGCGCCAGCCGCGCGCCAAGGGGCTCGTGATGGCGGACGGGCAGGCCTGTCACAGGCTTGTCGCGCTCCGTCTGGGCTCGAAGCGGTGGAGAGGCGGCCTCCCAATTCGATAAGGAGAGGCGGGGTTGCCTGAAAGGTCAGTCCACCGGGGGTACTGCGGAGCAAACCTACAAACACCGCGCGCGGGACGCTCTGGATCTCGAGCGGACTTGCGGCAATTTCGGACTTCGACACGCCTCGCTGCCGCGAGGTGGCGAGGTCCGCGGGTCCTTCGGACCCTTAGCGTCCCGCGCGCCCTCGGTTCTTTTCGGGGCGGCGGAAGAGAATGCGGCCTGCCCGGGGCCGATCAAAGAATACGGGCGATGGCGCGCGCCTGCTTTTCCATTCGTCTTCACGCAAGCAGGAAGCCAAGGCTCAAACAGCAATGGCGCGAAGGAAAGTCATGGATTCCCGCTTGCGCGGGACTGAACGGAGAGAGACGTTAGCGAGCAGCTAAGGCCGTCGCCACGACGAAAGCGCGAAGCGGAGCAAACCAAATGTCCCTCAAAAACAAAACCCTGTTCATCACCGGTGCCTCGCGCGGCATCGGCCTCGCCATCGCGCTGAAAGCCGCCGCCGACGGCGCCAATGTCGCCATCGCCGCCAAGACAGTCGATCCGCATCCCAAGCTCGAAGGCACCATCCACACCGCCGCCGCCGAAATCGAAAAGGTCGGCGGCACGGCCCTGCCGCTCGCGGTCGACGTGCGCGACGAGGCGGCGGTGAAAGCGGCACTTGACGAAACCGCGGCCCGCTTCGGCGGCATCGACATCGTGGTCAACAATGCCAGCGCGATTTCGCTCACGCCGGTCGCGCAGACCGACATGAAGCGTTTCGACCTGATGCACCAAATCAATGCGCGCGGCACGTTCGTGGTGTCGAAGCACGCCATCCCTCACCTGTTGAAGTCGAAGAGCCCGCCGCACATCCTCATGCTGTCGCCGCCGCTCGACATGGCGGAGAAATGGTTTGCGCCGCACACCGCCTATTCGATGGCCAAGTTTGGCATGAGCCTGGTGGTGTTGGGGCTCGCCGGCGAATTGCGCGGCAAGATCGCGGTCAACGCGCTGTGGCCGCGCACGACCATTGCCACCGCGGCGGTGAAAAACCTGCTCGGCGGCGAAACCGTGATGCGCATGTCGCGCAAGCCGGAGATTCTGGCCGACGCCGCCTGGCGCATCTTCCAGAAACCGGTGAGCTTCACCGGAAATTTTCTGATCGACGACACGTTCCTCGCCGCCGAGGGCGTCACCGATTTCGACCAATACCGGGCCGATCCGAGCCAGCCTTTGCAGGTCGATTTCTTCGTACCCGACAGCGTGCCGCCGCCGAACGGTGTGAGCTTGGGGCCGAAGGCATGATTCCGTTCGGTCCCGCGGACAGTTTGCCCTCCACCGCGATACCGCGTTAGAAACCAACGATGTCATCCACGCTCTTCATCAGCCATCCTGCCTGCCTCGATCACCTGACGCCGTCCGGCCACCCGGAGCGGCCGGATCGCCTGCGCGCGATCGAGCAGGCACTGGAAGAGGAGAAATTCCAGACATTGGCGCGCGAACGGGCGCCGCTGGCACCACTCGAAACGGTCGCGCTCTGTCATCCCATGGACTATGTCGACGCGGTCCGCGAAGCCTCGCCCGAGCAAGGCATGGTGCGGCTCGATGCCGACACCTCGATGTCGTCCGGCAGCTACGAGGCGGCCTTACGCGCGGTCGGCGGCGGCATGCTGGCGGTCGACGAAGTGATGGCGGGCAAAGCCGCCAATGCCTTCGTCGCCGTGCGCCCGCCCGGCCACCATGCCGAGGCGGCGCGGCCGATGGGCTTCTGCCTGTTCAACAACGCGGCCATCACCGCGCGCTACGCGCAGAAGAAACACGGCGCCGAGCGCGCAGCCATCGTCGATTTCGACGTGCATCACGGCAACGGTTCGCAGGACATTTTCTGGGAAGACCAGACTGTCATGTACTGCTCAACGCACGAGATGCCGCTTTATCCCGGCACCGGCGCGGCCGCCGAACGCGGCAAGTTCAACACCATCGTCAACGCACCCTTGCGCGCGGGCGACGGCGGCGAGCAGTTCCGCAACGCGGTCGAGTCGACGATCCTGCCACGCCTGCGCGAATTCAAGCCGGACCTCTTGGTGATCTCGGCCGGCTTCGACGCCCACACCCGCGACCCCCTCGCCAATCTCAATCTGGTGGAGGCGGACTACGCCTGGGTGACGCAAAAGCTGATGGAGATCGCCGACCAGAGCGCCAACGGGCGTATCGTGTCGATGCTGGAAGGCGGCTACGACCTGCAGGGCCTCTCCCGCTCGGTCGCCGCCCACGTCACCGCGCTGATGCACGGCTAACACGCGCCGACGTCTACCGATTTCCTGTCACGGAAAAATCACGCACCCGTCACAGCGGGGAAAATTTTCTATTGCAAAATCCGGCAAGCTTTCTGCGACGAAGCGGATCAATTCGTCTTCCGCCACGACGCGCTCTTGAAAGCGCAATGGCTGCTATCGAACGTCTTAAAGAGTTGGACCGGTCGCGCATCGAATGCCACAACGCTGCGTTGCCATCCAGGAAAGGCCGCCCTCGGGCGGTCTTTCTTTTTGTGGCGCGACGGACGACGCGATCGCGATTCAACGCGCGGTCAAGCCGCCGTCGATCGGCACGTCGGCGCCGGTGATGAAGCCGAACTCATCCGACAACAAGAAGACGCACAGCGCGGCCACCTCCTCGGCCTGACCGAGCCGGCCGAGCGGAATGTCGAGCGCGAGCTTCTGTCGCACGGCTTGCGGATTGCGCGTGCCTTCGGCGATACCGTCGACCATCGGGCCGTCGACGAAGGCCGGGCACACGGCATTGCAGCGCACCGGCGGCTTCAATCGCGCGCCATGCAACGCCACCGATTTGGTCAGCAGCGACACGCCGCCTTTCGAGGCGTTGTAGGCGGTGAGATTGGGGCCGCCGATCAGGCCGAGCACCGAGGACAGATTGACGATCGCCCCGCCTTGTTTCGCGAGCAGCGGAAAGGCGTATTTGCAGCCGAGAAACGTGCCGTCGAGATTGATCGCCAGCACGCGTTTCCAGGTGGCGAAGTCCGTCTTCTCAACATTGCCGACGGTCGCAATCCCGGCAGCATTCACCAGGCCGTCGAGCCGGCCGTGCTTGTCTTGAACCCCGGCGATGGCGCGTTGCCAGTCGGCTTCCGCCGTGACGTCGAGGGCGGTATCGATGCCGGGTCGGCCGGCGAGGTCGCTGGCGATCACACGGCCGCCGGCCTTGGTGATCGCCGTCGCCACGGCGGCGCCGATGGCTCCGGACGCTCCGGTGACCAGCACAATTTTATCCTTCAAGTCGGACACGCGCGTTCCCGTAATTGCTTTTTTTTGCATTGTCGAGCATTCATCCTGCAATGTCACCCGTGCAGCCCGTCTGCCTGATTACCGGCGCAACCGGCGGCATCGGCGCGGCGCTGGCGCGGCAATTCGCCAAAACCGGTTATCCGCTGGTGCTCACCGCGCGGCGCGCGGCGCAACTCGAAAGCCTTGCCGACGAGATCGCCGCCGCCGGTCACGCGCGCCCGGTTACGATCGTTGCCGATCTCGGCGCGCCGGATGGTCCGGCGCGGCTGGCGGATGAACTCGCCGCGCGCGGTCTTGAGCCGGCGATCGTCGTCAACAATGCCGGCTTCGGCCTGTTCGGCGAAGCGGCCGCGCTCGATCCGGCCGAGCAACTGGCCATGATCGATCTCAACGTGCGCGCGCTCACCGACCTCTCGCACCGCTTCATCGACAGCGTCCGGCGTCACCGTGGTGGCATTCTCAACGTCGCGTCCACCGCCGGCTTCCTGCCCGGCCACGGCATGGCCGTCTATCACGCCACCAAGGCTTATGTGATTTCGCTGACGGAAGCCCTGCATGCCGAACTTGCAGCGGACGAAGTGCGCGTCTGTGCACTCTGCCCCGGCCCGGTCGAAACCGAATTCTTCAGCCGCGCCGGAATGCCGCAGAGCTATTTCCCGGCCTATTTGGCACGCCGGGCGGAACGGGTGGCGCGCGAGGGCTATGAAGGCTTCCTCGGCGGCCATCGCATCGTGGTGCCGGGCGGCGCAAACCGCATTATGAGCCTGCTGCCACGCCTGTTGCCACGTTCGTGGGTGCTCGGCTTGACGCGGCGGCGCTGGCGCCGCGCCGGCCGCGGCGACTGACAAACACGCTATCTTCGCGTGGCCGAATGAGTAGGATGCGGGTTAGACGACAAGCGCTCCGGGACGCTGCCATGGCCGAAAAAAATAATGCCGACGTGACGAAGATGCCCTTTGAGCGGGCGATTGAGGAGCTTGAATTGATCGTCAAGCGGCTCGAGGAAGGCAAGGTTCCGCTCGAGGAGTCGGTCACCATCTACGAGCGCGGTGAGACGCTCAAGAAACGCTGCGAGGATTTGTTGCGCCAGGCGGAAGCGCGGGTCCAAAAGATCACGCTCGACGCCAACGGCAAGCCGACCGGCAGCGAACCGCTCGACGTGGATTGAGGCGGCGTGCAGGTCAAACGCAGGCTCGTCATTTATGTCCAGGGCTACGACCCGCGCGGACATGCCGAATATTATCGTACGTTCCGTCGCGAATACCGGCGCGCTTGCGACCTCTATGGATTGAACGGCAGCGTTGGCACCACCGAGAGCGATCCTGAACGCCACATCACCGCATGGAGTGCCGTCACGCGCGGCGATAGTTGGCAAGTCGATACGCGCTACGTGTTCCTGCGTTGGGAGGACATCATCCGCAAGGACTTCGCACGGCCGGCGTGGTGGAAGATCCTGCACATGTACCGCACCTTCGCGCTTACGGTGCTCGACGGCATGTTCGCGCGTATCGTCAAAGCGCACTGGCGCTTTGGTCTGTTCATGCTCTATCCATTCGCGCTGACGACGCTCTGGCTATTGCTCGGCGGCGTGACCGGCGTGCTCGTCGGATACCTTGCGACGATGCTCGGCGTGCCCACGGTTATCGCCGCCATTGCCGGTGCGGCGGCCGGTGTCGCAACGTTTGTCGCCGCCATCTTGTTCACCGAGCGGCAAACCTATCTGCTGTATCTCTGCGATGATGGTATCTCCACGTTTCAATTCGCGCACGGACAACGGCCAGATTGGGAAGCGCGGCTCGATGACTTCGCACACCGGGTGGCCGAGGAAGTTCGCGCGAGCGACGCCGACGAAGCCGTGATCGTCGGTCACAGCTCGGGCTCATTTCTGGCGGTCGATGTGGTCGATCGTGCCTTCCAGATCGACCCCGAACTCGGACGCCACGGACCGCGCCTGCGGCTGCTTACGATCGGGGCCAATCTGCCGATCGTCGGCTTCCACACGAAAGCACAATGGTTTCGCGACCGCTTGCGCCGGCTGGCCGTGGCGCCTGATCTCGTCTGGGTCGACTATCAGTCGCGTCATGACATCATGAACTTTTGGCCGTTCGATCCCATTTTCGGCCACGGCATCTCGCTCGGCGGGGACCGGCGCAATCCGCTGGTAATCCCCATCAGCTTCCGCGACCTCTGGGCCGCCGGAAGCTTCCACCGGCGGCGTTGGCGCTTTTTTGAGGCCCATTTCCAATTTTTGCGCGCCAATGAGCAGCCGGAAGCGGCCTACGACTACTATCTCACCTGTTGCGGGCCGACGGACCTGGTCACGCGCGCAACTAAACCGGCCGAAGCTTTGGCTGTGCTGAAGCCTCAAAATGCTCCCCAGGAGGCTGTTGCCGGCTGAATTGCCTCAGGGGCTGGAACTAGTATAAGCGTGAAGTAATTGTGCCTTCAGGGCGGCTCGCGGGGCGCCCCGGCCGCCACCCGTGGAGTGGAATCCTTGACCAAAGCCTCTCAGACGCCCCTGCTCGACCGCGTCAATTTTCCGCGCGACTTAAAAAACCTATCGCCCGAACAACTCAAGCAACTCGCGGATGAGCTGCGGTGGGAAACCATCGATGCCGTCGCCAAGACCGGCGGCCACCTCGGCGCCGGCCTGGGCGTGGTCGAGCTGACGGTCGCGCTGCATTATGTCTTCGACACGCCCGATGACCGGCTGATCTGGGACGTCGGCCACCAAGCCTATCCGCACAAGATCCTCACCGGCCGCCGCGACCGCATCCGCACCATCCGCCAGGGCGGCGGATTGTCCGGCTTCACCAAGCGCGCGGAGAGCGAATACGATCCTTTCGGCGCCGCGCACTCCTCGACGTCGATCTCGGCGGGCCTCGGCATGGCCGTCGCACGCGACATTGCCGGGAAGAAGAACAACGTGATCGCCGTCATCGGCGACGGCGCGATGTCTGCCGGCATGGCCTATGAGGCCATGAACAACGCCGGCGCGATGGATTCGCGGCTGATCGTCATCTTGAATGACAACGACATGTCGATTGCGCCGCCGGTCGGCGCCATGTCGGCCTATCTCGCGCGCCTGATATCCGGAAAGACCTACCAGTCGCTGCGCGACTTCGGCAAACAGCTCGCCCATCATCTGCCAAAATTCTTCGAGGAGCGCGCCGCGCGCGCCGAGGAATTTGCCCGCGCCATGGTGACGGGCGGCACGTTGTTTGAGGAACTCGGATTCTTCTACGTCGGCCCGATCGACGGCCACAATCTCGACCACCTGCTGCCGGTCTTACGCAACGTGCGCGACGCCGAAAACGGGCCGATCCTGGTGCACGTCATTACGCAGAAGGGCAAGGGTTACACGCCGGCGGAAAATTCCGCCGACAAGTATCACGGCGTGGTCAAGTTCGACGTCGCCACCGGCACACAGGCCAAATCGAAATCGACCATCCCGCAATACACCAAGGTGTTTGCGCAGAGCCTGATCAAGGAAGCGCGCAAGGACGACAAGATCGTCGCTATCACTGCGGCGATGCCGTCGGGCACCGGCCTCGACCTGTTCCAGAAGGAGTTCCCCGAACGCTGCTTCGATGTCGGCATTGCCGAACAGCATGCGGTCACTTTCGCGGCCGGTCTGGCGACGGAAGGCTTCAAGCCGTTCGCCACGATCTACTCGACCTTCCTGCAGCGCGGCTACGATCAGATCGTGCACGACGTTGCGATCCAACGGCTGCCGGTGCGCTTCGCCATGGACCGCGCCGGACTCGTCGGCGCCGACGGTCCGACCCATGCCGGCGCCTTCGACGTGGCCTATCTCGGTTGCCTGCCGGGATTCGTAATCATGGCGGCCGCCGACGAGGCCGAGCTGGTCAATATGGTAGCGACGCAGGTTGCGATCGACGATCGCCCGAGCGCGTTGCGATATCCGCGCGGCGAAGGCATGGGCGTGCCGATGCCGGATCAGGGCGTCCCGCTCGAGATCGGCAAGGGCCGCATCGTGCGCGAGGGCCATAAAATCGCGCTGCTGTCATTCGGCACACGTCTCGGCGAATGCCTCAAAGCCGCCGACGAACTGGCGGCGCTCGGCCTGTCGACGACCGTCGCCGATGCGCGTTTCGCCAAGCCGCTTGATCTCGATCTACTCTTGCGGCTTGCGCGCGAACACGAGGTGCTGGTTACCGTCGAGGAAGGTTCAATCGGCGGCTTCGGCTCGCAGGCGCTGCAGTCGCTCGCCGAGCACGGCATGCTCGACCGCGGCCTGAAGGTTCGCGCCATGGTGTTGCCGGACGTCTTTATCGACCAAGATTTACCCGCCGCCATGTATGCGACCGCCGGCCTCGATACCAAAGGCATCGTCGCCAAGGTCTTCGAGGCGCTTGGCAAGGACGTCGCGGCGGAGACGGTGAAGCTGGCCTAGGGCTTGGTTGCACCTCGTCAACGCGCCGATCGTTTGCTGGTCGAGCGCGGCCTGTTCGAGAGCCGCGCCAAAGCGCAGGCGGCCATCGCCGCCGGTCTGGTCAGCGCCAACGATGTCCCCGTGTGCAAGGCTTCGGAGGAAATCCCGGTCGACGCCGCGTTGCGCGCAAGCCCCGCGCATCCATACGTCTCGCGCGGCGGCGTAAAGCTCGCCGCCGCGCTCGATCGTTTCGGCATCGTTCCCACGGGCCGCATTTGTCTCGACGTCGGCGCTTCAACCGGCGGCTTCACGCAAGTGCTGTTGGAGCGCGGCGCTCGGCAAGTCTACGCCGTCGATGTCGGCCGCGGGCAATTGCATGAGAGCCTGCGCGCGCGGCCGGACGTGGTCTCGCTCGAAGGCACCGACATCCGCACACTGTCGTCCGACCGGCTCAGCGAAGCGCCTGATCTGATCACCGCCGACGTCAGCTTCATCTCGCTCAAACATGTATTGCCGGCGGCGCTGGCCTTGGCAAAGCCGCCCGTGCAACTCGTCGCACTGATCAAGCCGCAATTCGAGGCCGGTCGCGCTGCGCTCAAGAAAGGCGTGGTGCGCGATCAGGCCGTGCACGCCGCGGTCTGTGCGGACATTTCGGTCTTCGTTGCCTCGCTCGGCTGGCGCGTGCTCGGCGTGATCCCCTCCCCGATCACCGGCGGCGATGGCAACGCCGAATTTCTGCTCGGTGCGTCGCATGACTGAGCAACTCACGATCACCGGCCTCGGCCACCGCGGCGACGGTATGGCGGACACCGCGCGCGGGACGGTCTATGTGCCTTACGCGCTGCCGGGCGAGACGGTGACCGTCGAGCCGGTTGCGGGCCATCCGGACCGCCGCCATCTCGTCCATGTCGATGAGGCAAGCCCCTTGCGGGCACACCCGATTTGCAAGCATTTTGGCCAATGCGGCGGCTGCGCGATGCAGCATTGGTCGCTCACCGAATATCAGCTGTGGAAGCGCGAACAGGTGGTCGAAGCGCTCGCCAAGGCAGGGCTGGTGGTTCCGGTTGCCGCGCTGATCGATGCCCACGGTGAAGGCCGCCGCCGCGCCGTGCTGCATGCGCGGCGCGGGACGCACGACGTGCTCGAAGTCGGCTTTACCGCGCCACGCGCACATCACATCGTCGCCATCGACACCTGTCCGGTGCTGTCGCCCGGTCTCGACGGCGCCATCCCGGCGGCCTGGGCGATCGCTGAAACCCTGAAGCCCGCGCGCAAGCCGCTCGATATTCAGCTGACCGCAACCGACGTTGGTCTCGACGTCGACGTGCGCGGCTCCGGCCCTCTCGATGCGCAAGCCACGGCCGCGCTTGCCGGCGCTGCCGCCAAGCACAAGCTTGCACGCCTCACCCGCCACGGCGAGCTGGTAGCGCAATCAGCGCAACCCACGCTCGCCATGGGCCGCGCCCGCGTCGCGCTGCCGCCGGGTGCGTTCCTGCAAGCCACAGCCGAAGGCGAAGCCGTCCTGGCGCGCCTCGTCGTCGAGCACGTCGGCAACGCCAAACGCGTGGCCGATCTGTTTGCCGGCGTTGGACCTTTTGCCCTGCGGCTTGCCGAACGCGCGCGCGTGACCGCCGCCGACAGCGAGCAGAACGCGATCGATGCGCTCAAGCGCGCGGCCGCAGCCACGCCTGGGCTGAAGCCGGTCGATGCTACAGCACGCGACCTGTTCCGCCGCCCGATGGCCGCGTCCGAACTGAAAGGCTTCGATGCCGTCGTATTCGATCCGCCGCGCCAGGGCGCCGAGGCGCAGGCGCGCGAAATCGCCAAGAGCGCGGTGCCGGTCGTGGTGGCGGTGTCGTGCGATGCGTTGACCTTCGCGCGCGATTGCAAGACTCTGGTCGAAGGCGGTTACACGCCGCGCGCCATAACGCCGGTCGATCAGTTTCGCTATTCGTATCACGTCGAGGTGGTGGCGACGTTCACACGCTAGCGCGTGACCCAAAAAGTGGGGACCGGTTTTCAGAAAAGATCATTGCGCAAGTTAAATGTTAGGGGAGCACAATGATTTAATCGAAACGGTTTACGCTCTAGCCCTCAGTGGAAATCGAAGCCGCCCCAGCGTTCCTGCCACATGGTTTCGCCGATGGTGCAGGACACGCGCGGCGCCTGCGCCGAAACCGGCACGACGCGCGCCTGTGGCTGACGGCCGGCGACTTCCAGCACCAGCTTGGTGCGCGTCGCTTCGACGAATTTGGCGCGCTCGCGGATCGGCACCACGAACGCACCAGGGCCGCCGACCACGCAATCCTCGTAGTAGACGTCGAGGTTCTTGATATCCATGGTACCTGGGTTGGCGCGCTTGAGCATGATCGGCAGGCCGTTGATGGTGATACCTTGGGCAATCACCTCGTCGCGCATCGGCGCAACCAGTGGCCCGGAATTGTTGGCGCCGTCACCGGAAACGTCGATGACGCGGCGCACGCCGCGATAACCGCTGTTTTCAAACAAACCGCGGGCAAAGCGCAATCCGCCTGAAATCGATGTGCGCGAAGCGCGGCGATAAGGAGCCGCAGCAATCTCGGCGGCGACGGCGTCGGCCGATTCCGGGCCCTCGATCAGCCGCCAAGGCACGACCACGCGCTGATCGTACTGTCCGGCCCATTCGACATAGGTGACGGCGATTTTGCCGTTGGCGCCTTCGCGCAGCGCCTGCATGAATTCTTTCGAGGTGAGCGCGGTGGCATAGCCTTCACGCTGCAAGGCCTGCTCGTCCGGATCCATTGAGTAGGATACGTCGACCGCGAGCACGAGTTCGACATCGACAGGACGAGCGCCGGGATGTTTGTCGGCGAATTGCGGACGGCCGGGCGCCGCCCAAACGGCAACCGTGTAAGCCGCCATTGCGATTGTCGCGGCGCCGGCGACCCAATACGCCCCTGAGCGACTCATGTGCCACTCCCCGGTCTGATCCAAGAATGCTGGCACGGAGCGGGGGCAAAAAAAAGGCCGCTTTCGGCACTTCGGAAATTATGGTTTCGCGACGCGGGACCCGCCACCCGTCACGCATAACCGCGCCGTTAACTTTCGAGCGTTTCCGTTCCAACGATTTCAATGCCGAAGCCGCCGAGGCCCACATAAGTGCGCTTGCTCGATGACAGCAGCCGGATCGAGGCGATGCCGAGGTCCTTGAGGATTTGCGCGCCGAGGCCGACTTCGCGCCACTGCTGCGAGCGCGCGGCGTCGGTATCGGTGGCATCTTCATGCGGAATTTCCGCAACCGGCACGCCGGCTGTACCGTCGCGCAGATAAATGATCACGCCGCGGCCGGCCGCCTTGAATTGCGCAAGCGAAGCATGGATCGTTTTTGCACCGCCGAACACGTCTCCGATCACGTCGGCGCGGTGCAGCCGCGCCGGCACGTTCATGCCGTCGCCGATGTCGCCATAGACAAAGGCCATGTGGTGCACACGGTCGAACGGCGTGATGTAGGCGTAGCCTTGCAGCGACCCGACCTCGGATGCGACATGAAACTCGCCGACCCGCTCGACCAGCTTGTCTCGGTTTTGCCGGTAGGCGATCAATTCGGCGATCGAGACCTGTGTAAATTTGTGCTTTTCGGCAAAAGCCGCCACTTGCGGCCCGCGCATTACCGTGCCGTCGTCGTTGGTGAGTTCGGACAGCACGCCGACCGGCGGCAGCCCGGCGAGACGGCAGAGGTCGACGCAGGCTTCTGTATGGCCGGAGCGCATCAAGACTCCGCCCTGGCGCGCGACCAGCGGAAAGACGTGGCCGGGCCGAACGAAGTCGGAACCGCCGCTATTGTCGTTGGCGAGCGCGCGCACCGTGTTGCAGCGCTCCTCCGCCGAAATGCCGGTGGTCAGCCCATGCCGCACGTCGACCGTTACGGTGAATGCCGTGCCAAGCGGTGCATCGTTCTCCGCCACCATGGGATCGAGTTGCAGCCTGCGCGCAAGCTCGGCGCTGACCGGGGCGCAGACGATGCCCGACGTGTTGCGGATGATGAAGGCCATTTTTTCCGGCGTGCAGAGCGAGGCGGCGACGAACAGGTCGCCCTCGTTCTCGCGGTCGTCGTCGTCAGTGACAACCACGATCTCGCCCCTGGCAAAGGCTTTGATCGCGACGTCGACGCGGTGATGGCTGTTGGACACGCTGTACCCTCGAAGATGGCGTTATGGCTTGAACGGCCACGCCGTTCCCTCGCCGACCTGACCGCGGTGCATCAGATAGTGATCGGCGAGCACGCACGCCACCATTGCTTCGCCGATCGGCACCGCGCGGATGCCGACACAAGGATCGTGGCGGCCTTTGGTCACCACCTCAACGTCTTGGCCGGTGCGGTCGACCGTCTTGCGAGGCGTGAGGATCGACGAAGTCGGCTTGACAGCAAAGCGGGCGACGATCTGCTGGCCGGTGGAGATGCCGCCAAGAATGCCGCCGGCATGATTGGACAGGAACAGCGGCTTGCCGTCATTGCCCAATTTCGGATCTTTGCGCATCTCGTCAGCGTTGTCCTCGCCGCTCATCGCGGCGGTGGCAAAGCCGTCACCGATCTCGACGCCCTTGACCGCGTTGATGCCCATGAGCGCGGAGGCAAGGTCGGCATCGAGCTTGGCGTAGACCGGCGCGCCCAGGCCCGCCGGCACGCCGTCGGCGACCACTTCGATCACCGCGCCCACCGACGAGCCAGACTTGCGCACGCCGTCGAGATAGGTCTCGAAAAATTTCGCCTGTTCGGCGTCGGGACAAAAGAACGGATTGTTGCCGACCTCGTTCCAGTCCCAGCGCGCGCGGTCGATCGTGTGCGGGCCCATCTGCACCAGCGCGGCGCGCACGGCGACACCCGGCACGATCTTGCGCGCGATGGCGCCGGCAGCAACGCGCGCCGCGGTCTCGCGCGCCGACGCTCGGCCGCCGCCGCGATAATCGGTGATGCCATATTTGACATCATAGGTGTAGCCGGCATGGCCGGGGCGGTACTTGTCCTTGATCTCGGAATAGTCCTTGGAGCGCTGGTCGACGTTCTCGATCATCAGCATGATCGGCGTGCCGGTGGTGACCTGCGCGCCCGTCTTCTCATCGGTGAATACGCCCGACAGAATCTTCACCGCGTCCGGTTCCTGGCGCTGAGTGGTAAAGCGTGACTGCCCCGGCCGCCGGCGATCAAGTTCGCGTTGGATGTCTTCGACGGTCAGCGGAATGCGCGGCGGACAGCCATCGACCACGCAACCGATCGCCGCTCCGTGGCTTTCGCCGAAGCTGGTGAAGCGAAACATGTGGCCGAAGGTATTGAAAGACATGATTGGGCTGTATCGCTGTGCGCGGGTTAGGTACCGCGCGGCATCACAGGGGTCAAATAGAGTGCCAGAAAGTGCCTAACGGCTCCGAAACGATGCCTTTCGCGCCGCGGCATCAACTATAGCGCGTCAGCTTTTCGCCCTCGAAGACGTAAACCACGCCTTGCGCGATATCGACGAGCGGCGCGGCGGCGGGCCGGGCGATGCCGAGCGAGGCCATCAGCCCGCGTGCCGTACCGCCATGGGCGACGACGACGGTGTCCCGGCGCAAGGCCACGTACCAGTCGCGCATGCGCGCGGCGACCGCCTTGTAGCTTTCTCCGCCCGGCGGCACGAAGTGCCATTTGTCATGCTCACGCGCGGCAATCCCGGCCGGATCGCGCGTGCGCAGCTGTGCAATGGTGAATTTTTCCCAATCGCCGAAGCAAATTTCGATCAGCTTCGGTTCGACGCGATAGTCTTGCGCATCGAGCCCAAGTCCCGAACGCGCCAACTCCATGGTTTCGCGGGCACGCCCGAGCGGGCTCGAGACAAAATCGAGCGTCGAGGGATCGACGCCGTCCTTTGCGAAAAGGTCGCGTAGAATTTCACCGCAATGCGCCGCCTGCGCGCGCCCGCGCGCGTTGAGCGGAATGTCTTGGTGGCCCTGCAGCCGGCGCTCAACGTTCCAGTCCGTCTCGCCGTGGCGCAGGTAGTAGATGACAGGCGGCGGCATCAGCTCTTGTCGACCAGCCCGATATCCGGCGCGTCAGGATGCTTGATGCCGACGATGTGATAGCCGGCGTCGACGTGGTGGATCTCGCCGGTCACCCCGCTCGACATGTCGGACAACAGATAGGCACCGGCATTACCCACCTCTTCCAGCGTCAGATTGCGCCGCAGGGGCGTATTGTATTCGTTCCACTTGAGGATATAGCGGAAGTCGCCGATGCCGGAGGCGGCGAGCGTCCTCAAGGGTCCTGCGGAAATCGCGTTGACGCGGATTTTCTTCATGCCGAGGTCGGCGGCGAGATAGCGCACGGAGGATTCCAGCGCCGCCTTGGCCAGCCCCATGACGTTGTAATGCGGCATCCATTTTTCGGCGCCGTAATAAGTGAGCGTCAGCATCGAGCCGCCATTGGTCATCAGCTTCTCGGCGCGCTGGGCGAGCGCGGTAAACGAATAGCAGCTGATCAGCATGGTCTTGACGAAATTGTCCTCGGTCGTGTCGACATAGCGGCCGTCGAGCTGATCCTTGTCGGAGAACGCGATCGCATGCAGCAGGAAGTCGAGCGAGCCCCAGGCTTTCTGCACCTCGGCGAAAACCGCGTCGATCGTGTTCGGATCGGTGACATCGCAATGGCCGACCACCAGGCCGCCGACGTCCTGGGCCAACGGCTCGACCCGCTTCTTGAGCGCGTCGCCTTGATAGGTAAAAGCGAGTTCCGCACCATGGTCGCGGCAGGCCCGCGCAATCCCCCAGGCGATCGAGCGATTGTTGGCAACGCCCATGATCAAGCCGCGTTTGCCGCGCATCAGACCCGAGCTTTCCGGCATGTCCGTCCCTATCTTGGCCGGGTGAACGCCGGCGTTCTCCGTATGGCATAGGGCTTTTAGGCCATCAAGCAACGCGCCAATTTGGCCCTGTTACGCTGTTAATTCCATTCACCCATGGGAATATGTCCCGCTTCCAGGGGTTTTCGTAACGGTTGAAGGCAGGAGGGCCGGCTTGGCTACGTTCCAGCAGAAGGTCGAGGCGGCGATCCCGGCGTTGCGCCGTTATGCGCGGGCGCTGACGCGTGATGCCGATATCGCCGACGACCTGGTGCAGGACACGTTGGTGCGGGCGCTACGGTCCGAGCACTTGTTCGAAGGCGAGGAGATCAGGAGTTGGCTCTACACGATCCTGACGAACCTCAACCGCAACCGGCTGCGCGCGCTCGCGCGCCGACCGGCACTGGTGCCGATCGACGACAACGACGCGCCCGAATTTGCCGGACCGGAAGCTGGCGGCCGCGATATCGAGCGTGCGTTGGCGCTTCTGGTCGAGGAACAGCGCACGGCGTTGCTGCTCGTAGTGTTGGAAGGCCTGAGTTACCGCGAAGTCGCCGAGGTGCAGGGCGTTCCGATCGGCACCGTAATGTCGCGCCTCGCGCGCGCGCGCGCGCAGATCAAAACCTATCTCGACGGCGGGCGCCCGGCGCTGCGCCGCGTGAAATGAAAGACAAGGTGAAGCGATGACCGACAATATTTCACCCGTGACTGAGGACGAACTGCACGCCTATGTGGATGGCGAATTGCCCGCCGACCGTATGGGTGCCGTCACAGCGTGGCTTGCGGCGCATCCCGAACAGGCCGCAACGGTCGCTGCCTGGCGCGCGCAGGCCGAAAGCATCCGCGCGCGCTACGGCACGGTGGCCAACGAACCGGTGCCGGAGCGGCTCAAGATCGAGCGCATCATGCAGCAAGGCGGATCGCGTCGCTCGCTTGCGGCGCTGGCGGCCGCCGCCGCCATCGCAGCCTTCATGATCGGCGGCGCCACCGGTTGGTTTGCACACGGCGCCTCCGCCGCCGCGCCTGAAAGTGCGGGCTCCCTTACGGCCGACGCGCTCGAAGCGCACAAGCTCTATGTCGTGGAGGTGCGTCACCCGGTCGAGGTGCCGGGCAACGAGCGCGCGCATATGACGGCCTGGCTGTCAAAGCGACTCGGTTATGCGCAGCGCATTCCCGATCTGCAATCGATCGGGCTGAAGCTCGTCGGCGGGCGCTTGCTGCCCGGCCCAACCGGCGCAGCCGCGATGTATATGTACGAAGGACCGTCGGGCGAACGCTTCACGCTCTATTGTGCCAAGGCCAAGCAGCCGGAGAGCGCGCTGCGTTTCAAAGGCGGCCAGCAATTCGCAACCTTCACCTGGGTCGACGGCAGTTTCGGTTTCGTGGTGAGCGGAGCGGACGATCGCAGCCGGCTCGAGGCGGTCACCAAGGCGATCTACGAGCAGGTCGACAAGAGCGGCACGAAGAAGTCGTGAGCTACTCCATGTCCTCGCGCGGGTTGTAAGGCTGCTCGTCGCGCCAGACCGACATTAGCTTTTTAAACGACTCGTCGGGCTGCTCCGGCAACATGATGCGCACCGTGGCGAGCAGGTCGCCGCTGCCGCCCTTGGCTTTCAGTCCCTTGCCCTTGAGACGAAACGTGCGGCCCGAATTGGTGGCCGCGGGGATCGCCAGTTCCACCGCACCGTCGAGCGTCGGTACCCGCACTTTGCCGCCAAGCGCCGCCTCATAAAGCGTGATTGGCAGATCGAGCCTCAGATCTGAACCGTCCGGCTTGAAGAGCGGATGCGGCGCGACGTTGACGGTGATCAGCGCATCGCCCGCTTTGCCGGTGGCGCTCGGCCAGCCCTGCCCCTTCAGCCTGATAGTCTGGCCACTTCCGATGCCGGCCGGGATCTTGACCTCGATGTCCTTGCCGGTCGGCAGATGCACGCGCTTCTTGGCGCCCTTGGCCGCTTCCGGCAGCGCGACCGTCAAAGCAGCATGCAGATCCTGGCCGCGCGCAGGCGCGCCGAAATCCTCCGGCTCGAACTGCGGCCCGGTGCGCCTGCCGCGTGCCGATTGCGCGGCGCCGCCGAACATGTCGCGTAGAATGTCCTCGAAGCCGCCACCGCCGCCGCCGGGCGCGCGCTGGAAGCCGTCGGGCCCGAACGAGAAGCTTTCGAAATGCGCGCCGCCGGGACCGGTGCCGCGGAAGCCCCCGCCGCCGGGATGGGCGCCGTGCCCTTCAAAGCCCTGGAAGCGCGGCTTGCCCTCGGCGTCGATCTCGCCGCGGTCGAAGGCCTTGCGTTTGTCATCGTCGCCGACGATCTCGTACGCGGCGTTCAACTCGGCAAAACGCGAGGCCGCCTCGGGGTCATGTTTGTTGGCGTCGGGGTGCAGCTTCTTGGCGAGCTTGCGATAGGCGTTCTTGATCTCCGCCTCGCTCGCACCCTTCGATACCCCCAGGACCTGGTAGGGGTCGCGCATTCTTGCAAACTCTCCGTGAAATCCCCTGCCCCGGCGTTCCGCCGGCAACTCGACAACCAAATGTGGGGTTTCAGCGGCCTTGTTTCAACGCGCGCCAAAACGCGGACGCTTCAAGACCGCTTCCAGGGCTTGAGCGTGCGCACCTCCCAGGCACCCTCGCGCTGCCTGCAGGCCTCGCCTTGCAGCCACGCCTGATCGCTGCCATTGACGAAGCTCGCCAGGAAATTCCGGCAGGTGTGGCCGTCCTGCGTATAGGCCGAGGCAATCGGCGTGACGGTGCCACGCGCGCCGCTCTTCGGGTTCTCCCAGGAGAGGCTCGCATCCTTCTTGCCGCGCTTGAGCACCTCGCTGGCGGCTGCCCGCGCGAAGGCGAGATCGCCGTCGGGCGGCAGCTTTCCCATAGGCTTTGCGCCCGGCACCGGCGCGATCGAGGCGGTGGTGTCGGGCTTGTCGCCGCCGAAGAAGGTGTCCAACTGATAGGAGATGCTGCAACCGCCGCTCGAAAGCGCCAGCGCCAATGCCCCGGCGGCGGCCAGGTCGCGCCATAGGCGCGCGGGCACACATCCATTATAACGACGCAAAAGACGACCTAACGCACCGGCCACAGAAACGTCCCTCACCGATGTCTGATACGGTACCGATTGAACACCCAAGCTGGTTAACGAGTGGTGATTTCACCGCCGCCGACGAGCCCATGCGGCTTTTTGCGGCCTGGCTGGAGGCTGCGAGCGCGTCAGAACCGCGCGATCCGACCGCGATGACGCTCGCCACCGTCGACGCCGACGGGCTGCCGGACGCGCGCATGGTATTATTGAAGGGCGCCGACGAGCGCGGCTTCGTCTTCTACACCAACATGGAGAGCCAGAAGGGCCGCGAGCTTGCCGCCAACCCGGTCGCAGCGCTGGTTTTTCACTGGAAGTCCATCAACCGGCAGGTGCGTGTGCGTGGTGCCGTCGAGCGCGTCACCGATGCGGAGGCGGACGCTTATTTCGCCAGCCGCGCCAAGCAAGCGCAGATCGGCGCCTGGGCGAGCAAACAGTCCGCGCCGCTGGAAAGCCGGCTCGCCTTCGAGAAGGCGGTTGCGCTCGCGGCCGCCAAATACGCCATCGGCGAGGTGCCGCGGCCGCCGCACTGGTCGGGCTACCGCATCGTGCCGCGTTCGATCGAATTCTGGCAGGACCGGCCCTTCCGCCTGCACGACCGCATTGTCTTCGAGCGTAGGGAACCCGGCGCGCCGTGGCGCAAGACGCGGCTCTATCCGTGAGTTAGCATTTAAAAGCCATGCCCAATTCGCAAAGCAACCAGCCGCGCCGCACGCTGCTCCTCACCGGGGCGAGCCGGGGCATCGGCCACGCCACCGTCAAGCGCTTTTCGGCCGCCGGCTGGCGCGTGATCACCTGTTCGCGTCATGCATTTCCGGAAAACTGCCCGTGGGACGCCGGGCCGGAAGACCATATCCAGGTCGATCTCGCCGACGAAGCTAAAACGCTGGAAGCGGTCGAGGAGATCAAGAACCGGCTGGACAGCAACGAACTACACGCACTCGTCAACAACGCCGCCATTTCGCCGAAAGCCGAGGGCGGCAAGCGCATGGGCTCGATCGAAACGCCGATGGACGTCTGGCATCACGTGTTCCAGGTCAACTTCTTTGGCCCCATCATGCTCGCGCGCGGGTTGGTGGATCAGTTGCAGGCGGCTAAAGGCTCCATCGTGAACGTGACCTCGATTGCCGGCTCGCACGTGCACCCGTTCGCGGGCGCGGCCTACGCGACGTCGAAAGCGGCACTTGCCTCGCTCACGCGCGAAATGGCCTTCGACTTTGGCCGGCTCGGCATTCGCGTCAACGCGATTGCGCCCGGCGAGATCGACACCGCCATTTTGTCGCCCGGCACCGAAAAGATCGTCGAGCAGATCCCGATGCAGCGGCTCGGCACTCCGGACGAGGTCGCCAAGATCATCTACGTGCTGTGCACCGAGACGAGTTCATACGTGAACGGCGCCGAGATCCACATCAACGGCGGCCAGCACGTGTGAACGGGCCGATGTGGCAAACATGCCCGATCACCCTGCCCTCTCCCGCGCCAAGTCTTTTTGCGAGTCGCTGAATATCCGTGTGCCGATCTTAATGGCGCCGATGGCCGGTGCCTGTCCGGCGTCGCTCGCCATTGCAGTTGCCAATGCCGGAGGGCTCGGAGGGTGCGGTGCACTGCTGATGCAACCCGACGCGATCAAGGCATGGGCCGCGGAACTGCGCGCCGGCAGCAACGGTGCGTTTCAATTCAACCTCTGGATTCCCGATCCTGCGCCCAAACGTGACGCGGCCGCCGAAGGCGCGGTGCGGAAGTTTCTCAGTCAATGGGGCCCGGATGTCCCGCGCGAAGCAGGCGACGTCACCATGCCGGACTTCGCGGCGCAATGTGACGCCATGATGGAGACGGGAGTGCCGGTGATATCGTCGATCATGGGCCTTTATCCGGATCGCGTCGTGAAACGAATGAAGGCAAATGGCGTGAAGTGGCTTGCCACGGTCACAACGGTCAATGAAGCAAAAGCAGCTGAGAGCGCCGGCGCGGACGCCGTCATTGCGCAAGGCATGGAAGCCGGCGGCCATCGCGGCGCCTTCGATGCGGAAATGGCTGAAGCAAACCTGGTCGGCCTGTTCAGTCTCGTGCCCGCAGTCGCCGATGCCGTAAAAATTCCTGTCATTGCGACAGGCGGCATCGCCGACGGACGCGGAGTTGCCGCCGCGCTGATCCTGGGCGCTTCGGCGGTCCAGGTCGGCACGGCCTTCCTGCGCTGCCCCGAAGCAAAAGTAGCCAGCGCCTGGGCCGACGCCATCGGTCGCGCGCTGCCGGAAGACACCGCGACCACACGCTGGTTTTCCGGACGGCTGGGCCGCAGCATCGCAACTGAGTACGTTCGTGCCACGGCCGAACCCACCGTGCCACCACCCGCCCCTTATCCCGTGCAACGTGGCCTGACGCAGGCAATGCGGGACGAGGCTGCCAAGAAAAACGATATCGAGCGCATGCAGGCTTGGGCGGGTCAATCCGCCGCCCTGGCAACGACTGACACCGCCGGTAATGTCGTGCAGAAACTATGGAACGACGCGCAGGCGTTGCTCCGATAATGAGCATCTGCCAACGTTCGGCATGCTCGCCTGCTGTAAACGACCGAAAGGCAAACGAAATGCCGAACAGTGAAGAGCCACGTTCAGAGCCCGAGATCATTCAGCCGCATGAGCAGAGTGGCCGGCCGGGGCGCGACCAGCCGCGCGTACACGTTTTCTTCGACACGTCAGGCGCGGAAAAGATCTATATCGCCAAGCCGGGACCGCTTGGCGCCATTCTAATGATCCTGATCGCAGCTATGCTGGCGGCTGTTTTCCTCGCCCTCTTTTTCGCCGCGTTCTTCTTTCTGCTCCCGATCATAGTCCTGCTGGCGGCGGCGGCCATCATTGTCGGGCTATTGCGCGCGCTTTTCTGGGGCAAACCTTGAGGCCGGGGTTGCGTCCCCGTATCACAGCCACTTGCGCCACTTGAAATAAAGATAGGGCAGCACGGCGGCGAGCACCATGACGAGCAGCGCGATCGGATAGCCGTAAGGCGATTCAAGCTCCGGCATGTGCTTGAAGTTCATCCCGTAGATCGAGGCGACCAAGGTCGGCGGCATCAGCACGACGGCGGCAACCGAGAAGATCTTGATAATGGCGTTCTGCTGCAGATTGACCACGCCCAGCATGGCGTCGAGCAGGAAGGTGATCTTGTTGCCGAGATAGCTGGCGTGGTCGGTCAGCGAAATCACGTCACGCTGCATGGATTGCAATTGCGTGCGATAGTCCTTCGTCCATTTCAGCACTTCAAACTCGTGCGCCAGGAACGACAGCAGCCGGCCGACCGAAACCTGGCTTTCGCGCACCTTCGACGTCAGGTCGCCTTTGCGGCCGAGCGCTTTGAGGATGTCGTTGTGGGACTGAAGCTCTATCGCCTCGTCCGGTTCGAAGATCGAACGGGAAATCTGATCGATTTCGCCGCCGACGCGTTCCAGAATATCGGCCGAGCGGTCGATGATCGCATCGAGCAGATCCATCAATACGCTTTCGCCGGAAATCTTGGGCGGACAGAGCCGCGCGAGCTTGTGTTCGACTATCGCGAACGGGCGCGGCGCGTCGTAACGCACGGTGACCAGGCGATGGCCGGCCAGGATGAAGGTCACCGGCGTCGCCACCGGTGCCGTGTCCGAATGGCACATCAGCGTCGCCGTCATGTAGCGCGCGCCGTTTTCGACATAAAGGCGGCTGGAGACTTCGATCTCCTGCATCTCCTCGCGGCTCGGCACCGCAATGCCGAGCATGCCTTCGACCAGCCTGTCCTCCTGCACCGTCGGAGTGACGAGGTCGATCCAAACGGCCTCGCGCGACGCTTCGCCGGACTCAGGCGTCACGCGTTCGAGCGTCGTGCCGTGCGGAACGTAGAGCGAAAGCATGCAGCCCCCGTGCGGCTGTCATGATCCGACGCCGGGACTTGTGCAAGATATTAAATGCCGGCCGCGCGCGGAAGCATGTTCCGCACGCTTCGCCACTCTCAATGAAGGGGAGCGAATTGGAGGCCGGCGCGCCGTGCCGGCAACGTTGTCAGTCGCTGTCGTAGGGGATCAGGCGGGTCGCTTGCTGTACGCGCTGCGCGCCTTTGTGGTGGATGGCCGCAGCCACTGCCGAAATTCCAATCTTGCCGTAGCGGGCATCCAGCCGGGGGGCGTTTTGCCTGGAGTCTTCTTGGCGTTGCTCCGTGGCCTTGGTCGCTTCCATAGTCCCAAACGGTCCTTTCTTGCCGGGCTTAAATCAGTGAATCAGTCTTGGCTTACGTGTATGCCTCAGGTTTCGTATGTTGTGGACAACTGGGGCGGAATTGCGCTCGCTTTCGTGAGCTATCGTGACATTTCGGCAAGCCTGCCGAAATCAGTCCGCGTCCACCCGCGGCAAGGCTAACGGCGGGTAAATATCAACGTCCTGTTAACGTGCCGCAGCGCACTCTTGCATTCGATCGGGCGGGCAGCCCGAGGCGTCAGAGTCCCACGACAGAAATGCGGCATTCTTGCAACACGTTCACAGGAAGGGCCTGTGAACACGCCGGAAATCATGGCTTTAGCGCAGCTTCTCCGGTTTATTGCGACCCCTAGATACCGCGTCGACGGGCTGGGGGGCTCGCGGGGCAAACGAGGACAAAATGGCGAACAAGGGTTTGTTGCTGGTCCTGGTGATGACAGGCCTCGCGCTCGGTGGCTGCATGCAGTCCACGCTGGAGCCGGCCTCGCAAGCGAACCTGACGCCGCGCGACAAAAAACTACTGGCGGCTGCGCCCTATGCCGATGGGGAGTCGGTGATCCCCGATCCTTATAAGCGGCACATCGTCACCTATCACCGCAAAGAGCAGCCCGGAACGATCGTGGTCGATGCCGACGCGCGCTACCTCTATTACGTGCTGCCGGGCGGCAAGGCGATCCGCTACGGGGTGACCGTCGGCGATGAAGCGCTGGCTTGGTCGGGCGTCGCCAAGATCGAGCGCTTGCAGGAATGGCCGTCCTGGACGCCGACTGCCGACATCAAGAAGCGCATGGAAGTTCCGAACTTCGTCGCGCCCGGCCCACAAAACCCAATGGGCGCGCGCGCGCTGTATCTTTACGAGGGCAACAAAGACACGCTCTACCGCATTCACGGCACCAACCAGCCGGAATATATCGGCCAGGCGATCTCGTCGGGCTGCATCCGCATGACCAACGAGGACGTCATCGACCTCTACAAGCGGGTCAAGAAAGGCACCGTGGTCGTCGTACTGGCGCCGCACCAAGGCGATTCACCGTTCAATCCGCGGCTGGCGGCCAACGGCCGCGACATGCTGCCCTGATTTCGCAGAAACGGGTCACGCAATCGGCGCCGGTGCAAACCGGCGCCGTTTGATTTTGGGCGGTTCAAGCGGCGAGTTCGATGCGGACGATCTCGGGCGGCACGCCGAGGCGCAACGGCACCTTGCTGCAACCGAGCCCGCCGGAGACGATCAAGTGGCGGCCCCGTTCGACGACGTGGCCGTAAGCGAAGCGCGCGCCGTAGGCCGACGGGACCCAGAACGGTGGCATCAACGGCACCCGAATTTGGCCGCCATGCGTATGGCCGGCGATGGTAAGAGCCACACGGTCCGGCACTTGCGTGAAAATGTCTGGCTCGTGCACTAGCAGGACGACGGGATCGTCGGTCGCAACCTGTTTCAAAGTGCCCGCCAGATCGTCGACGCCGCGGAAATCATTCGGCCCCAACCTGAAGGCAACTTGGTCGCCGAGACCGGCCAGCCAGAACCGGCGATCTTTGGGGCCGAGCAAGACCGCATCGTTTTCCATCAGGGGCAGCCGTACCGCAGCCAGAGCTTCGCGGACCGCATCGACGCCGTACCACCAGTCGTGATTTCCGAGAATGCAATAGACCCCGAGCGGAGCGCGCAGGCGCGCAAGTTCACCCGCCCAGGCTTCATGCGGAACGTGTTCGGTGACGAAAGGATGGGTGGCAAAGAAATCGCCCAGCACCACGACGAGATCGCTGTGCAATGCATTGCTGGCGTCGACCACCTGCGCGATGCGCGCTAAGCCCATATTGGGCCCGCCGGCATGCAGATCGGCAATGACGGTGATGCTGAGGCGCTGGCCCTTGCGCCATCCAGGAGGGCTAATCCGGTAGCCGGTGACGATCAGATCGTTGGCTGCAACGGAGGCGGCATAGGCGGTGGTGCCGGGCATGAGCACGCCGGCGAAGCCGGTCAGGCCGAGTCCGGCTTTGATGAGGCCGCGGCGCGTTAACTGTGGCGCCAGTGCACGGTTGGGCATGGCCTAGACCTAGCCAGCAACTGTGAACGGACAATGGGCGGCCGATGGCACTTTGGAGGCATGCTTAACGGGCATCCGCAATCGACGGGCGCGGCCGCGGCAAAGGAACCGGCGCTTTTTCGGGCGGCGGCGGTTCCAACACCTTCCATTGGCAGACGCGATAGCCGCCGCGCCGCGCGATCACATCGAGATGAATGTGACCCGAATGATAGGGATCGCCCGGCCCCAGAACGGTGGCGAAGCGGCGGCACGCGGTCGCCTGTAAACCGTCGCGCAACGGCTTGTCGACATGAACATCGGTCAGTGCCAGCCGCCGGCCGTCGGCCAGATCGAAGGCGCGCACGTCGAGCGCCTTGCCATGGGCATGCTCGCTGAGCTTGGCGCCCGGGATGCGGTTGCGTGAGCGGCATTCGTAGGCGTCGTAATTCTCGATGCCGATGAGCGTACTGCCGAGCTTGGCGACGCGGGGAGCTGCCTCCTCGCGGAGCCAGCCGGCGAGCGATTCCGCCATGGCGCAGGTGATCAGAGCCGGCGGATTCACGGTGATGCGGCTCTTGTCGGTGAGCAGCACCGCCTTGAGCTCGACCATGTCGTTGCCGCCGCAGGCCCCCGGCCCGATCAGCCGCGGCATCGGCACATGTTCGCTGAGGCCGACAAGCCGCTGGTCGCAGGCGGTTGGCTTGCTGGTCACTTTGGTTGCGTCGAAATCGAGGCCCGCAATAGCCTCCGCGAAGGACCGCGGCTCGACCCAGATGTGCGGACGCGGGCGCGGCAAAGGCACGGGCTGGGGCACCGGCTCGGCCGCCGCCGTTTGCGCAATGCAAAAGAACAAGAAAATTGCGATCGGGAGTCGCATGACAGCGTGGGTGTGCCGCGATTGCGGCATTTTAGGGCCTCGGACGGCGCGCTTTTCGCGCGCGAGTGTGCAGGCTAACCTTATACAAGGCCGGTGGGGATGCCGGCCCAAAATGGCGCAAACGCCAGGAACTAGCTGCAAGAGGGGAAACGCCATGCTTGGGCTGATGCAGGATTGGCCGCTTTTGTGCCATCGCATCATCGATCACGCCGCCATCTTCCATGCCGAGCGCAAAGTCATCAGCCGCTCGGTCGAGGGTCCGATCCACGAAACAAACTATGCCGAGATCCGCGCCCGCGCCCTGAAGGTGGCGCAGCGGCTGGAGAAGGACGGCATCAAGAACGGTGACCGGGTCGCCACCATGGCCTGGAACACTTGGCGGCATCTGGAGACCTGGTACGGCATTCTTGGCGTCGGCGCGATCTACCACACTGTTAATCCGCGCCTGTTTCCCGATCAGATCTGCTGGATCATCAATCATGCGGAAGACCGCATGATGTTCGTCGATCTGACCTTCCTGCCGATCCTGGAAAAGCACGCAGCCGGGCTCAAGACCGTCGAGCGTTTCGTCGTGCTCACGGACGGCGCGCACATGCCGCAGACAAGCCTAAAAAACGCGGTCGCCTATGAAGACTGGATCGCGGAAGCCGACGGTGACTTCACCTGGAAAGAGTTCGACGAGAATACCGCCGCCGGCATGTGCTACACCTCCGGCACCACGGGTCACCCGAAAGGCGTTCTCTACTCGCATCGCTCCAACGTGCTGCACGCCCTCATGGCGTCGCTGCCCGATTCTAAAGGCATCTCGTCGCGCGACACGGTGCTGCCGGTAGTGCCTTTCTTTCACGCCAATGGCTGGTCGCTTGCCTTTTCCACGCCGATGGTGGGCGCCACTCTGATCTTGCCGGGCGCAAAGATGGACGGCGCCTCGATCTACGAGCTGCTCAATACTTACAAGGTCACCTTCACCGCCGCGGTGCCGACGGTGTGGCTGATGCTGCTGCAGGATCTGGAGAAGACCGGCGGCAAACTGCCATATCTCAAACGCGTGGTGATCGGCGGCTCGGCCTGCCCGCGCGCCATGACCAAAACGTTCGAGGAACAATACGGCGTCGAGGTGGTGCACGCCTGGGGCATGACCGAGATGAGCCCGCTCGGCTCGCTCTGCACCATGAAACCGGAATATGCATCGCTCTCTGGCGACGCACGGCTCGACATCCAGCAGAAGCAGGGGCACCCACCGTTCGGCGTGGAAATGAAAATCACCGACGACGCCGGCAAAGACCTGCCGTGGGACGGCCGCACTTTCGGCCGGCTGAAAGTGCGCGGCCCGGCGGTGGCGAAAGCCTACTTCAAAGTCGAAAACGATCCGGCATTCGACAAGGACGGCTGGTTCGATACCGGCGACGTCGCCACCATGGACAAGCATGGCTACATGCAGATCACCGACCGCGCCAAAGACGTCATCAAGTCCGGCGGCGAATGGATTTCGTCGATCGATCTGGAAAACCTCGCGGTCGGTCATCCGAAAGTGGCGGAAGCCGCCGTCATCGGCATCGTGCATCCGAAATGGGACGAGCGTCCTCTCCTCGTCATCGTGCTCAAGAAAGGCGAGAGCGCGACCAAGGAGGACATTCTCGGCTTCATGCAGGGCAAGATCGCCAAATGGTGGATGCCGGACGACGTCGTTTTCGTCGACGAGATTCCGCACACGGCGACCGGCAAGATCCAGAAGATCACGCTGCGCCAGCAGTTCAAGGATTACCGGCTGCCGACAACCGAAGCGGCGGAGTGAGTGCGGCAAGACGTCCGCAACCTATCCATTCGCGGAAGCATTCAAAGCGCCTGAATCATACGAGCCAACCAGGCGGCAGCGGGAAGCTATCGAGATTCGTGCGGGCGCTTGCCTGCAAAAACGCTCTGGGGGCATTCGAGCCTTGCGGCCCTTGCATAAAATCGTAGGCGTGCTATATGCGCCTAGACGCATAAGCGAATAATAAGGGTAACCTTATGAATCCAATCACAATTCTTTCCGCCCTGGCGGAGCCGACCCGGCTCGAAGCCCTGCGGCTGGTGTGGGATGGGCGCGAGCACTGTGTCTGCGAATTGATGCAAGAGCTCGGCGCCAGCCAATCCCGCATGTCGCGCCATATGGCTACGCTCAAGGCGGCCGGCCTGGTGACCGACCGGCGCGACGCGCAGTGGGTCCGCTACCGCCGTGCTCCGCAGTTGCCGCAAGAGGTCGTCGCCCTGGTCGATGCCGCGCTGGCGCTGCCGACAACACAGGAAAGGCAAGCCGCATGAGCCTCGGGTCCGCTACCGGACGTGCACCGCGCGCCGTTCCATCGCCCGCGAAATGGATCGCCGCGACCATCGCCGGCCTCATTCTGTGGGGGCTTGTCTATAGCCAGTTGATCCCGTTCTCGAACTGGATCGTCACTTCGCTGCCGATGAAGCCTGAGAGCCATCTCGGCGCGGCTGTCAGCTTTTTTGCCTACGACACCCCGAAGGTGCTGATGCTGCTCACGCTTGTGGTGTTCGCCATGGGCGTCGTGCGTAGCTACTTCTCGCCCGAAAAGACGCGCGCGCTGCTCGCCGGAAAACGCGAAGGTGCCGGCAACGTACTGGCGGCCGGTCTCGGCGTACTCACCCCTTTCTGTTCGTGCTCCGCCGTCCCAATGTTCATCGGCTTTGTCAGCGCCGGCGTACCGCTCGGCGTCACGTTTTCGTTCCTGATCTCGGCGCCAATGGTGAACGAAGTGGCGCTCGGACTTCTGTTCGGACTCGTCGGCTGGAAAATCGCGCTCATCTATCTTGGCTTCGGCCTTGCTGTCGCCATCGTCGCCGGTTGGACGATCGGCCGCCTACACCTCGAGAATTGGCTGGAGGAATGGGTTCGCAATATCCGTTCGAGCGCGGCCGAGCTACCGCCGGAAAACGTGACCGCCGTCGATCGCATCAAGGCCGGTATCGAAGCCGTACACGAGATCGTCGGCAAGGTATGGCCGTGGATCATCGCCGGCATCGCCGCCGGCGCGCTCATTCATGGCTATGCGCCGACGGATTTTCTAGCCTTGATCATGGGCAAAGGAGCCTGGTGGTCGGTCCCGGCCGCGATCCTGATAGGCATCCCGATGTACTCGAATGCCGCCGGCATCATCCCTGTGGTCCAGGCGCTGCTCGCCAAAGGCGCCGCGCTCGGCACCGTGCTCGCTTTCATGATGTCGGTAATCGCCCTGTCGGTCCCCGAGATGATCATCCTGCGCAAGGTGCTGTCGCTCCGCCTGATCGCGGTGTTCATCGGCGTCGTCGGCGCCGGCATCCTGGCGGTCGGCTTCCTGTTCAACGCGCTGTTTTAGTCAATGGAGACGTCTCATGAAGGACATTAAGGTGCTCGGCCCGGGCTGCAAGCGCTGCGTCGCCACCGCCGAGATGGTGCAGGCGGAAGCTGACAAGCTCGGCGTTCCGGTCTCGATTGAAAAAGTGACAGACTACGCGGCCATCGCGGGTTATGGCATCGCCTCAACACCGGGAATTGTCGTCGACGGCAAGGTGGTGCATGCCGGCGGCCTGCCGAAGCCGGAAGACCTCGCCCGCTGGCTGGAGGCCTAAGACAGGAATCGACGCTCTAATATCGCCTGCGCGCCCGACGGGCCGATGCGCACGGCGGTATCGCGGTGGCAAGATCCAGAAGATCACGCTGCGCCAGCAGTTCAAGGATTACCGGCTGCCGACAACCGAAGCGGCGGAGTGACCTAACAGCGCGTTACCGTGATCTCCCGCATGCCGCCGCCCTCAGCCGGGACGCTCACCTTCTCGACGCTGTGCTTGCAGGTGAGCGCCTGCGGCGGCAACGGCACGTAGATGACCCGTTCCGGGATCACGTAGCTGACGGCCCCCGATCCATCGGACGATGTCGCGATATAACCGCCGTAAAAGCCATCGTAGCGCGGCCATTGCGAATAGCCGGAGAGCGGCCACCGTGAAAAATTGCCGAACGGCCGCGCGCGCGGAAAAGTCCTGGCAAGCCCAGGGGCGGGAGAATGAAACCCGCGGGCCGGATTGCTGAAGCTTTTCGCAGCGGTCGCGACCGGCGCGATCGCCAACGCGCCGGCGGCACAGGCAACAAGAATTGCAGCTTGAATGGTCTTCATGACCTCTACTCCCTTGCCACAATCATTGTTCGCAACCATATCTTAGCGCGCAAGACGCGCCGGTGTCACGGGGGCTTGCGAGAGCAACTCCCGCCCGGCCCGGAGCGACGGTAAAATTCATTGAGCCCCGCGTCTCGCGCAGCCATTCGTGCAGGTCTTCATCCCGTGGACGACAAAAGTGCCCTCTTCGATGCCTTACGCAAGTCCGCCGACCCCCAGGCCGGGGCCGCCATCGAAACCCTTATCGCGGACGGCACCGACCGGCAATTGTGCCGCATCAATGTCCTGTCGTTTGCCGCCCGGAACGGGCTCGACGAGGAAAAGGTGATCGGCGCATTCCTGCATGCCGCGCGCCTCGGCATTTTCGATTTGACATGGAACGTCTTATGCCCCGGTTGCGGCGGCGTGCTCGATGCCGCGCAAACGCTCAAGTCCGTGCGCAAAGAAGCCTATGACTGCGCGCTCTGCGCCACCGGTTACGAGCCGACGCTCGACGAAATGGTCGAGGTCGCATTCACGATCAATCCCCGCATCCGCCACATCGCCGCACACGATCCGCACATGTTGCCCGTGTGGGAGTATTTCCGGCAGATTTTTTGGGGAAACGGTGTGAACTTGCCGGACGACGGCTTCGAGGAACTGATGGACGAGATCACTCTCGATTCCCTCGAATTGCCGCCGGGCCAGAAGGCGCAGATGTCAATGCAAATGCCCGAGCGCTTTCTCATCGTGTTCGAGCCCGTCACCCATGCGGCGCATTTCATCGACGTGAAAGGCGAGACGACGAAAGATCGGCAGCAGCTCGCGCTCATCTACAACAAGGTACAAGCCCGGACCGTTACCACGGAAATGCGCCCTGGTCCGTTGCGGCTTTCGGTGGAAAACCTCACCGACCTGCGCACGCTGCCGACCGTATGGATCGCCGATGTGACGCTGCACGATCTGCTCGGCAACCGTAAACCGTTCCTCACTGCCAAGCGGCTTTTGAGCAACCAGATTTTCCGCGACCTCTACCGCACCGATACACTCGACGTCGATCAGGGCTTGAGGCTGACCAGCCTCACCTTCTTGTTCACCGACCTGAAAGGTTCGACCGAGCTATACGACCGCGTCGGCGATTTTGCTGCCTACGAGCTCGTCAGCGCGCATTTCCGCGTGCTCAACGAGATCGTCGCCGCGGAAGCGGGAGCCGTGGTGAAGACCATCGGCGATGCGGTGATGGCGACGTTTCCGACCCCCGACCGCGCGCTTGCCGCCGCGCTGCGCATGCGTCAGTCAGTCGGCGCCATCCAAGATGATCTCTTGATCAAGATCGGCATCCATGAAGGCCCCTGTCTCGCGGTTACGCTGAACGACCGGCTCGATTATTTCGGCCAGACGGTCAATATCGCCGCGCGGGTACAGGGACTTGCGGATTCGCAGGCGATCCTCGCCACCAAACCGGTGCTGGACAATCCGCAGGTCAGCGCGATGCTGCAAGGCTGCAAACTGTCACCCGCGCCGCAGGACACCCACCTGCGCGGCGTCGCCGACAAAGTGACGATCTATGAGATTCCCTATCGGTGACTGAGGCGCGCAACCGTGGCGGAAGGCGTCGTCATTCGTCGCGACGGAAAGCATTGCTGATCGACTGAATGCGCACCGAGCTGAGCGCGCCGCTGCGCCGGCTTTGCGCCAGGCTGCCGACCGCGGTGTAACAATTGACGTAGCCGGTTTCCCACATCCTGCCGGTGCGGTTGTCGAATTTCATCAGCCAGCACTGGTCGCCCCTGGGCGGCACCATGACGATCGAGCCGGTGTAGATTTCCTCGTCGCTGAGCTCGCGCGCCTGCTCCCGCCGCGGAGATGAGACACTGTGGAAGCTGATGTCGCCGCTGAAATAATAGAGGATGCTGACCGCGAAGGCGGTCCAGACCAGCAGCACGTAGACCAGCCGCAGGTCGCGCCGAAGCCACCAGATTTCCGTGCGCAACGCCATCACAAATACACCAAAGCCACACCGGACCATTTAGAATTTAGTAAAGCCCGGTTAAGAAACCATTGCGGGTGGCTTTTCGTGGCAGGAACGCCTTGAAAAGCCGTCCGATATTGTCTGTCCGGCCGCCAGGCTTTATGCCTTGGCGCGATCCCCTCATCGAGGTGCGTGCGCGAATGAGAGCCAAATGAGAGCAATGGCGCGAGGCCCTGTATTCGATGTGCCGATGTCGCAAATGGCGGTGTGGTCCGGCCGGCTAGGCTGGTTCGCGCTGGTGGTGGCGATATTCTCCATCATCATCGTACGCACCGGCATCCTCGAGATCGTGCCGGCGCTCGTCACCTTCGGCGCTTCTTTGGCATTCGCCGGCCTCGCCATCCTGCTCGCCATCGGCGGTTTCGTCGTCATCTGGCAGCAGGGCCATGGCGGGCTCGGCCGTGCGGTGACCGGGCTGCTCCTCGGCCTTATGCTGCTCGCCTATCCCGGCTACCTCACCTATCGCGCGACCAAGCTGCCGGCCGTCACCGACATCACCAGCGATACCGTCAACCCGCCGCGCTTCGACGTGCTGGCACGCCTGCGCCCGCGCGGCTCAAGCACCTATCCGGGCGAACGGGTCGCGGCCTTGCAACAAAAGGGCTACCCGAATCTGGAGCCGCTCGAATACGACGCGCCGATCGCGACCGTCTACAAGGTTGCGCTCGATATCGTGACCAAGCGGGGCTGGCACATCGTCGATGCCGTGCCGCCAGCGGCACGCCGGGATGGCACCATTGAAGCGGTGGCGCGCACCTTGATCATGGGGTTTCGCGACGACGTTGCGGTGCGCGTACACGCGGTCGGTGGCGGCGTCCGCATCGACGTGCGGTCGGCTTCGCGCTACGGCACGCACGATTTCGGTACTAATGCGCGGCGCGTCGTCAGCCTGCTCGCCGATATCGACGAAGCGATGGACGATGTGATGAGCGCGCCGCCGGTCGAGCCGAAAGAACCGGCCGGCAAGCGGCCGCAATCCAAACGGCCTCAGTCCAAGCGCCCGGCCAAACGGTAGACGCCGTCGATCGCCGGCTGCCCGTCCGTGGCGACAACCCCGCGCGCGACCAGGTCTTCCAGATGCGCCAGCACAGACAGGCCGGCTGCGCCGGTCAGCCGCGGGTCGATGCCAATATAGATCGCACGCACGATGGTCGGGATGTCGGTCTCGCCTTTGCCCAGCCGGTGCAGGATCGACGCTTCGCGCGCCTTGCGGTGCAGGATGTAGTAATTCACGAAACGCGGCGCGTCCTTGATCGCGGGGCCATGGCCCGGCAGATAAAGCGTCTCGCTGCGTTTGCTGAGCTTTTCCAGCGAAGCCATGTAGTCGCTCATGGCGCCGTCCGGCGGCGCCACGATCGACGTCGCCCAGCCCATGACATGGTCGCCGGCAAAGAGCAGGTTCTTTTCTTTCAGCGCAAAGGCCATGTGGTTGGCGGTGTGGCCGGGCGTCGTCACCGCCTCGACGGTCCAGCCATCACCTTGCACGATCTCGCCGTCCTTGAGCGCCACATCGGGGCGGAAGTCGCGGTCGGCGCTGGCGTCGAGCGGATTGTGCTCACCAATATGCAAGGGCCGCGCGGCGCGATGCGGGCCTTCGGCAAAGACCGTGGCGCCGGTTGCCGCTTTCAACGCCGGCGTCGCCGGCGAATGATCGCGATGGGTGTGGGTGACAAAGATGTGTGTCACCCGCTCGCCGTTCACCGCCTTCAGCAGCGCGTGGACATGCGCTTCATCGTCGGGCCCGGGATCGACGATAGCGACGTTTCCCTTGCCGATGATGTAGCTGACCGTGCCCTTGAAGGTGAACGGGCCCGGATTGTTGGCCATGACCCGGCGCACGCCGGGCGCCACGTCGTCCACTGTGTCGGGCGCAAGATCGAGTGATTTTTCGAAAGGGATGTCGTCGCTCATCGTGACGTGCACATGCCCGCAGGCGCCGTATCCGTCAATGGCTTTCCCATTTTGGCACAGGCGAGCCGTACGCGGCGGTTCAATTGTGCAACCGGTTTGCCACGACTTTGCCAACTGCCGCCCACGAAAAAGTCTCGCGCGCTTGCTCGACTTTGCGCGGGGACCTTGGGGGACCACGGGAGGAACCATGCGCTGGCTGCTGGCCGCTCTATTTGCACTGCTTGCGGCCTCGCCCGCCGCTGCCGCACCGGGGCCGTCCAACCTCGACTCGACCGATGCCGCCGTGCGCTGGATCAGCGACTACCGCAGCAAGCCCGACCCGAACGGTGTACCGACGGTGATGCTCGCGCTTAGCCGCCTGGGCGCCTTCAAAGACCCCGAGCGCTGCGGCGTCTATGTCGGCTTTCTCGCCGGGGTGATCGGCGCCAACCCGTCCAAGGCCGAAACATTGATCGCCAAGACGATGAAAATGCGAAAAGCAGACCGCTGGTTGATCGTTCGAGCGATCGCTTCGTCCGGCCTGCCGCAATGGAAAGCTCTGTTGCGCCATTATTCGCCGCGCCTGCCGCGTTACGCGCTGATGAGCGAGAACTACATCAACGGCAAGACGGCGACGCTCGCGCAGTTCACCGTGCCGCCGGCACCGACGCCGATCGAACGGCTGCGCGACAAGCTTCAACTGGCAAATCCGCCGCAGAAAATCGCGCTGGAACCGAGCCAGGACGTGCTCGATCTCCTATGGGGCTACTATTTCGCAACCGAAAGCTACGGTCCGGTCATGCACCTGATCGCACTATTGCCGTGGTCGCGCGATCGCGACGACGTCGAGCGGCTGACGGTCGGCAACATGGCCAAATACACATTGGCCCGCAATGCCGCCCATGACGACGTTCTGCTCGCGATGCTGAAAGCCTCGATCAAGGCGCACGACCAGCCGGCAACGACGGTGGCGGTGTTGAAGGAAGTGGTTGAGGCGGCCGAAACCGTCGACACGGCCGCCATCCACAAGGAAGCACTCGCCTCGATCGAGGAGCTCAGGCGCAAGGGTCCAGCCTACAAACGCAACGCCTCCTGGTGGGGCTATCTCGGGCAGAGCGCGATTGCCGGCGGCTGCATCGCCGCCGCCGCGCTGGGCCAGGTGGAAATCGGCATTCCGTGCGTGATCGGGGGCGCGGCATCGTCGGCGGCGCTGAATTTCTGGAATAACCAGCCGTGAGGCAAGTCAAACCGGCAAAACACCAACGGCCGTAGCAGCGATACTCGGCGGCTCTCAGGCCACCGCTTCGCCTTCCGGCCTCATTTCACGCAGGATATGCGCGACCTCCGCGGCCGGGCGGGGCTGGCTGAAGAGGAAGCCCTGCACCTCAATACAGCCCTCCGCCGTCAAGCTCGCAAGCTGCTCCTTGGTCTCCACGCCCTCGGCGGTGGTCGTAATGCCCAGGCTGCTGCTCAAGCCGACCACGGCGCGCACGATTGCGACGCTGTCCTGCTTGGCGGGCAAATCGCGGATGAAGGACTGGTCGATCTTGATCTTGTCGAATGGAAAGCTGCGCAGATAGCCGAGCGACGAATAGCCGGTGCCGAAATCATCCATCGCGATCTTGATACCAAGGTCGCGGAACTGATGAAGTATGGCGAATGCGCCCTCGCTCTCCTGCAACAACACAAGTTCAGTAATTTCAAGCTCCAACCGCTCGGCCGCAAGGCCCGAGTTCGGCTAACGCATCGGCGACGCTTTGCACCAAATTGCGGCTCTTGAACTGGGCCGGCGACAAGTTGACTGCGACGGTCACATGCTTCGGCCAGCGCATCGCCTCGTTACACGCCTGGCGCAATACCCATTCCCCCAGCGGCACGATAGTGCCGGTTTCTTCGGCCAGCGGAATGAAATCGAGCGGCGCAATCATTCCGCGTTCGGGATGATGCCAACGCACGAGCGCCTCACAACTGGTAATCTGGCCGGTCCTGACATTGATGATCGGCTGATAATAGAGCTCGAACTCGTTGTTCACGATCGCCTTGCGCAGGTCGAGTTCGAGCAGACGGCGCGCTTGCATGCGGGCGTCCATTTCGGCCTCGAAGTACCTGTAAACGCCGCCGCCATCGGCCTTGGCGCGGTAGAGCGCGAGATCGGCGTTTTTCATCAGGCCGTCAGGGTGCTTCCCGTCGGCGGGCGCCATCGCCACGCCGACACTGACGCCGACCGACACTTGGTGCCCGTCAAGGTCGTAGGGGGCGCCCACAACCTCGATGAGACGCGCGGCCAGCGCGCCGGCGTCCGGTCCTTCGCGCGAGGGAATTTGCATGACGGCAAACTCGTCGCCGCCCAGCCGCGCCACAATATCTTCGCTCCGCACGCAACTGCGCATGCGCGCAGCCACTGTCTGCAACACCCTGTCGCCGATAGGATGGCCGAGCATATCGTTGACGTTCTTGAACCGGTCGAGGTCGAGACTGAGCACCGCAATGGTTTCCGAGCGCCGCAAGTGCCCGAGCACCGATGCCATTCGCTCATAGAAAGTGCCGCGGTTCGGCAGATCGGTCAGCGCGTCGTAATGCGCAAGATGCTTGATCTTCGCCTCGGCGCGAATCCGGTTGGTGATGTCCTCGAAGGTGGCGACAAATCCCCCGTCCGGCATGGGCCGGTGCGAAATCGCAACGCTGCGGCCGTCGCTCAACCGCTCGATCAACGATCCGGCTTTGCGTTCATGAATGAAATTCCGCTGCAAGGCCATCGTGCCTTCGGCGTCCACATCGGTAATTTTGCTCGCGTGCGACGCCAGCTCCATCAGTTCTGGCGTCGTCATGCCCGGCAAAATCGCGTCCGGCAATATGCCGTAAATTTCCGCGAAGCGCGTGTTGAATATAACGAGCCGGCCCTCGGCATCAAACATGCAAAGGCCCTGCGACATGTTCGTTAGCGCCGTTTCAAAGCGCTCATTCTGCTCAACCAAATTGCGCTGCGCATCCCTCAATGCGCGGAGCGTTCGGTCGAGCACGCGCATCGGCAATTCGCGCACGGCAAAATAGATCGCGTACCCCAGCAGCACGCTCAACAGCGCGACAAATCCGGTTCGAAAGAGCGTGCCTCGCAGACTCGCCTCGGCAACGAGTGAACCGACAGCGGCATCGCCGACTACAATCAGGGTACTGCGCCGCATGACCGGAGCGGATAGTTCCGGTCCCTCCTCCAGCACAAGGCGCTTGGCCTTATCGAAGACCCGCTGACGGGTCGGCTGCTCGCCGCCTTCGGGCAGTTGCATGAGCTCAGACAGCCGCAGTTGCTGATACTGCCACATTACATTGTGCGTGTAGATGTATTGCGCCACGCGCGCGGCATTCAAGCGCGCCTTGAACGCAAGAACCTCCGCGGTGTTGGTATATCCGACAAGAAAATAGCCGGCCGGCACCGCAACAGCGGTCGTTATCGCGACGGCCAGCGCGATCACGCTGACTGTCCTTCTGAGGGTGCGGCCCTGTGCCGAATCCATTATTCGGCGCCCGGCAGAGTGCCCGTTTCACGCAGCGCTTTCTCGCCCTGCGGCGAGCGCAGGAAAGCGATGAACTCTTGTGCCGCGGCGGCGTCATTCGGCCGCAGGATGAAGTAGAGGGCCTTCCCGAACCGGTAACTGCCGTTCTCGAAATTCGCCAGTGTCGGCTCGACGCCGTCGAGCTTCACGACCTGCAAGCGGCGATGCTCCGATATGAGCTGAGCGAGCGTCGTGCCGGTCAGCGAACCCGGCTGCCGTTCCGCCATATCGGCATTGTCCTGGTCGGTGGCGGCGATCGGCACCTCGGCGTGGCGGCGCAGGTTTTCGATTGCGTCACCCAAACCGGGAAACAAATCACCGAGCAGCTTGGTGTCGGTCTCGCTGCGCGGGCGCAGGATGAGTCGGATCGGCGTGCCGTCGGCCCAGACCGGCTTGCTGGCTGAGAAGATTTTCGGCAGGTCGGCCGTCTTCAATTCGTTTGGAGTGCGATGCGAAGTCGCCAGCACGTAGGCGGTTCGCAGCACCAGGACCTGATGGAGACCTTGTGCCGATTCGGCGGGCTTCAGCGGCCGGGCGGAGACGGCGATGTCGAGCTTGCCGTCGGCCAGGGCGTGGATAGCGCCGGTGCTGCCGAGGCTGGGGATGATATCGACCTTGCCGCCACCGGTGGCGGCGGCAAATTCGCCACCGACCTTCAGCAGCATGCCGATCGAACTGCCGGTACCGCCCATGCGCAACGGTTGCGCCGACGCGGCATGATCCGCCGTCAGCAATCCTGAGAGAAAAACAAACGCTGCCAGAGCCGAAGTCGATATTCGCATGTGACACATCCCACTGTTCGAAGGGACAGATCACATCACGAACATCAACTTTGTACTCGCCGCTGCCGGTATTTGTCGGGGATGGTCAAAAAACCGTATTGACTCGGTATTAAACTACCCGTGTCGCGCACAGTTCCAGTAGCGTGAATTGCTTTTCGTAATGAAAGCGCGCCGCTTGCGCCCGCTCATTCTGCCGCGATTTCGGGATTGGCAG
>CAVRHC010000006.1:0-298902 GCA_963720835.1 uncultured Pseudomonadota bacterium
CACTGGATCGAGCTTGTTGGCAAAATTCAGCGTCACGTTTCACCTATTCTTAAAGCGCCTCGTTGCCGATCTCCGCGAGCACCGCCCTCACCTCGGCGTCGATCTCCGCCACGTCATGCGCCGTCAGATGCGGCAACCGCGCCGCGCACCGGCGACGGCACCGCCAACATCCCGGCGCGCACGCCGCGCAAGATATCCGCCCACTCGCGCTCAACGGCCTCGGCATTCAACCAGGGCGCCCCGCTGGCGCGCTAATTTCTTTTCGGCAAGCTCTGCCTGTGCTCGGGCCAATCTGGCGCGTTCGTTGCTCACCTTGACGAGCGAAGCGGCGCGCGGGCCGCGTGGTGTGACCATGGCGTTAATTATAGCACCACGTGCCCGCTAGCGGCTCGGGCAATTGCTGGCGGCGGTGGAGCACGGGCAAGGTGAGCGGATGGACCTAACTTTGAGCGGCGGCCGCCCAAAGTCGTTTCGCGCGCTTGCCTATGGGCAACCCCTGCGGCCCGAAAATTTTTTATATCCGGTGATTAACGTGGAAAGCGTGCGATCAACGGGCTGATCGTCTGCTGATCGCCGCATGCTCGGCTATTATCGACGCCGTGCCGTAGCTCAACAGGATAGAGCGCCCCAATGCGTCTCCGTCCCTCATTTGCTGAGCAAGCAACCGAAGGATGGCGCAGGGGAGGTTACTGGTTCAAGTCCGGTCGGCACCAAATTCACGCTATTTGTGCCTGTGGATACATTTTCGCGCCCCGCTAAATTCAATTTTCATATCGGCGGGGAAAATATCGCGAGGCGGCGGACCCGCTTTCGACGCGGCCAAGGAGGGACCCCGCCGATAGGTGCCTATACAGCGCGTTCGATACGGAAGATAATTTGGGAATTGTGGCCCTGCTAGTTCGACAGCATTGGAGGGCGTGCGATGAAAGCAAGACTGTTAGGCGTTGCTGTGCTGCTTGCTCTCTTCTGCATGAACGCGGAGGCGGTGACGTGGCGGTTCGATTTCACGTCTTCACATGGGGGCGGATTTTTTGAGGTCGATCCGACGACCTACAATGTCATCGCTGCGGACATCACCATCGACGCTGGCTCTGGGTTGGCCCCGTGACCTGCCACTGAGTTTTTCCTCCACGCGGAGTTAGAGTCCGGCCTCAAAAAGGGGACGGACGATGAAGCGGATCAGGTTCACGGAAGAGCAGATCATCGCGGTGCTGCGCGAGCACGAGGCTGGCGCGAAGACGGCCGATCTGGCGCGCAAGCACGGCATCTCGGAAGCCACGCTGTACAACTGGAAGGCCAAGTACGGCGGCATGGACGTGTCGGACGCCAAGCGTCTGCGGTCGCTGGAAGACGAGAACCGCAAGCTGAAGAAGCTGCTGGCGGAGTCGATGCTGGACCAGGCGGCGCTGAAGGAGCTTCTGACAAAAAAATGGTAGGGCCCGCCGCCAAGCGCGAAGCTGTCGCTCATCTGCGCAACGTGCTGCAGATGAGCGAGCGCCGGGCCTGCACCCTCGTTGCCGCCGATCGCAAGATGATCCGCTATCGGTCACGCCGGCCGCCCGACATCGAGCTGCGCACCCGTCTGCGCGATCTCGCCAACCAGCGCCGCCGGTTCGGCTACCGGCGGCTGTTCATCCTGCTGCGGGAACAGGGCGAGCCGTCAGGCATCAACCGCATCTATCGGCTCTACCGCGAGGAAGGGCTGACAGTCCGCAAGCGCAAGGCCCGGCGGAGAGCCGATCGGAACACGCACGCCGATCCTGGTCGAGGCCAAGGTCAATGCGCGCTGGTCGCTCGACTTCGTCCATGACCAGTTCGCCCTTGGCCGGCGCTTCCGCATCCTCAACATCGTGGATGACGTGACGCGCGAATGTCTGGCGGCGATCCCCGACACCTCGATCTCGGGCAAACGGGTTGCTCGCGAGCTGACGGCGCTCATCGGATGCGCGCGGCAAGCCTGGGATGATCGTCTCCGACAACGGCACCGAGTTCACCTCGAATGCCATCCTGGGCTGGGCAAAGGATCATCGGGTCGAATGGCACTACATCGCGCCAGGCAGGCCGATGCAGAACGGCTACATCGAATCCTTCAATGGCCGGATGCGCGACGAGCTTCTCAATGAGAGCCTGTTCATCGATCTCGATCAGGCCCGCCAGCTCATCGGCGCCTGGGTCGCCGACTACAACACCGCGAGGCCGCACTCCTCGCTCGGCTACAAAACGCCGGCGGCCTATGCCGGTACACTCACCGCGCCGAAGGGCGTAACATTGGCCGAGGCTCTAACCGCCGCTGGATGAAAGTTCAGTGGCAGGTCACCAGCATTACACAGCTGCGAACGCTCCTAGTGGGGTTGCCTTGCAGCCCAGCAGAATGTAGCGTGGTGTTCAAGATAGCGCCTTTTGTTGTTCCCAATGTAGCGAGTTACGCAGCAATATATTTGCAACTGAATTTTGCTGAGATATGGCTGCCGTGGGTTACTACGGATCAACGAACAATCCAGATGTGGCAACATCTAGACCCATACTCCCAATCAACTGCTTGGAACGATGCCGGACCCGCTACTCGGACCGTTTTACCCGATCCAACCCCGCTCCCCTCCGCTTTCCCACTTTTCGCCGCCGGCCTCGGCGCATTGGGTTTGATTGGCTGGCGCAGGAAGCGGAGGGATGGGTGAAAATGCAATTCCGATCTAGACATGCAAACATCGATGAGAAGCGACGTGCTGAGTTTGAGCGGGTCAGCGTTCAGGTAGTCTCTCTTGCTTTGGGGTTAGGGTCTTTGACGCCGGGGTCTAACCAATTTCCAACGGATATTCTCCAGATGATCGTCGTTGGGGGCCAAAATGATGCAGCAGAATGGTTACGAGAAAAGAGGGAAGAGGAAGAATGTCACGCTACAAGAATCGAGATTGTTGAATGGTCCATTTTGATTTTTGTAGTACTTAGCGTGATACTGGAAATAGTCACCCTAATAAGGCCGGCCCATAAATCGGTGGTTTCAAAGCGGACAATCGCGGCATCGCAACATTGTGTCCGCTATTCGACAGGAGCGGACAAACGCTAGTGTACGCTGCTCGCCCGCGTGATCGGCTCTTGCCGGTGTCTCTCATTCCAAATAGGCCGCGCACCGCAGCCTTGCTACGAAGGAACGCGCCAACCGATCACCTTTCCTTCGATGGCTTTTCCAATGGCCGAATTTTGCCACACGCCGTCGCGCCAATGGCAAAGATACGGCAGCAGATAAGTCCCGCTGTGGTCCTCGCACAGGAGTTCTAGTGGCCTGCCCGAAGGCGGCGGACCTTGGTCGAACTCGTTTACGCGATATTGTCGAGTTGCCATTGTCTTCTACTTTGCGCCGTTGGCGCGCACGTAGCCGAGGGCCATGGGAGGACCGCAATAGCGCCGCGCCCGACTTGGTAACTCTTCCCGTGGTCCGCGTGTCCTCATGGTCGATGTTTGACCCAAATGACCGCAACCGCAAACACAAAGATCAATGCAAAACAAACATGCTGTGCCAGCTATATCGCTCGCGCCACGGCAATGTGCGCCGCTGTTCTTCGGCGTCCCGCTCGGAAGGGTCCCAAGCTCGCAAGCCCATTAGTTGCTACCCCTTGCAGCCACTTACGCCCGCATTTTATTTTGTTGGTTACTTTGTTGGTAGCTTCATCGGCTACGCTTCAAATGTCTTGTTAGAATAGGTCGTTAGCCGGAAATTTGGTGGGCGGTGACGGACTCGAACCGCCGACATCCTGCGTGTAAAGCAGGCGCTCTACCAACTGAGCTAACCGCCCTTCGCGCAGCCATTTGCCCCTGTTCGGCCGCAGATGCAAGATGTCAGGCCTGAATGCGAAAACGGCGCCTCTCGGCGCCGTTTTGGTGTTCGTTTTGACCCGATCAGTGAGCGGTCAAGCCGGAGCCGTCATCCTCGACCGGCTTTTCGGCGGCAGCCGCCGCCTCGGCGAGCTTGGCTGCCTCCTCGTCCCAGTTGATCGGCTGAGGCATGGTGACGAGCGCGCGCTCAAGCACCTCGTCCATCCGGGTGACCGGGATGATGTCGAGGCCTTTCTTGATGCTCTCGTTGATCTCGACAAGGTCCTTGGCGTTCTCTTCCGGGATCAGCACCGTCTTGATGCCCCCGCGCTGTGCCGCCAGCATCTTCTCCTTCAGGCCGCCGATCGGCAGTACACGGCCACGCAGCGTGATTTCGCCGGTCATGGCGACGTCTCGGCGCACCGGGATGCCGGTCATGACCGAGACGATGGCGGTAACCATGGCAACGCCGGCAGACGGGCCGTCCTTGGGCGTCGCGCCTTCCGGCACGTGCACATGGATATCACGCTTGTCGAACAGCGGAGGCTCGATGCCGAAGCCGACTGCGCGCGAGCGGACATAAGAGGCCGCAGCCGAAATCAACTCCTTCATCACGTCGCGCAGGTTGCCGGTGACTGTCATCCTACCCTTGCCCGGCATCTGCGTGGCTTCGATGGTCAGTAGTTCGCCGCCGACGTCGGTCCAGGCAAGACCCGTGACCACGCCGATTTGATCTTCCGATTCGACCTCGCCGTAGCGATATTTCGGCACGCCGAGGAAGTCGGACAGATTGTCCTTGTTGACCGCGATTTTCTTCTTCTTCGAGGTCATCAACTCCTTCACCGCCTTGCGGACGAGGTTGGAGAGTTCGCGCTCGAGATTGCGCACGCCCGCCTCCCGCGTATAGCGGCGGATGAGGGTGATTAGCGCCTCGTCATCGATCGACCATTCTTCGGGCTTGAGGCCGTGCTTGACCACCGCATGCGGGATCAGGTGTTTGCGCGCGATTTCGACCTTTTCGTCCTCGGTATAGCCGGCGATGCGGATGATCTCCATGCGGTCCATCAGCGGCGGCGGAATGTTGAGCGTGTTCGCCGTGGTGATGAACATCACATTAGAAAGATCGTAATCGACCTCGAGATAGTGATCGGCGAACGTCGAGTTCTGTTCGGGATCGAGCACCTCAAGCAATGCCGAAGACGGGTCGCCACGGAAATCGGCGCCCATCTTGTCGACCTCGTCCAGGAGGAACAGCGGGTTCGAGGTCTTGGCCTTGCGCATCGACTGGATGATCTTGCCGGGCATCGAGCCGATATAAGTGCGGCGGTGACCGCGGATCTCGGCTTCGTCACGCACGCCGCCGAGCGACACGCGCACGAACTCACGGCCGGTCGCTTTCGCGATCGACTTGCCGAGCGAGGTCTTGCCGACGCCGGGCGGCCCGACCAGACACAGGATCGGTCCGGTCAGCTTGTTGGCGCGCTGCTGCACCGCGAGATACTCGACAATGCGTTCCTTGACCTTCTCCAAGCCGAAGTGATCGCCATCGAGAATTTGCTCGGCGAGCGTGAGATCTTTCTTGACCTTGCTCTTCTTGTTCCACGGGATCGACAGCAGCCAATCCAGATAGTTGCGCACGACTGTCGCTTCCGCCGACATCGGCGACATCTGCCGCAGCTTTTTGAGCTCGTGCGTCGCCTTCTCGCGGGCTTCCTTGGAGAGCTTGGTCTTCTTGATCTTGTCTTCCAGCTCTTGCAGCTCGTCGCGACCTTCCTCGTCGCCGAGCTCCTTCTGGATCGCCTTCATCTGTTCGTTGAGGTAGTATTCGCGCTGCGTCTTCTCCATCTGGCGCTTGACGCGGGTGCGAATGCGCTTTTCGACCTGCAAGACGGAAATCTCGCTCTCCATCAGACCGAGCACCTTTTCCAAGCGCACGGTGACGGACGGCGTCTCCAGAATGTCCTGCTTGTCCGGAATCTTGACGGCGAGATGCGAAGCTACCGTGTCGGCAAGCTTGGCATAGTCCTCAATCTGCTGGACCACGCCAACGACTTCCGGCGACACTTTCTTGTTGAGCTTCACGTAGTTCTCGAACTCGTTGACGACTGAACGCGCCAACGCTTCGGCCTCCACGCGTTCGCCGACGTCGTCGATCAGCACGCTGGCGTCAGCCTCGTAGTAATCGGTGCGATCGGTGTATTTGAGGACTTTGGCGCGCTCGACACCCTCGACGAGCACCTTGACGGTGCCGTCGGGCAGCTTGAGCAGCTGGAGCACGCTCGCCAGCGTGCCGACTTCGAAGATCGCGTCGGTCGCCGGATCGTCGTCGGAAGCGTTCTTCTGGGTGGCCAGAAGAATGAAAGTATCCGACCGCATCACCTCTTCCAGCGCCTTGATCGACTTGTCACGGCCGACGAAGAGCGGAACGATCATATGCGGGAACACCACGATGTCGCGCAGCGGCAACACGGGGTAGGCCCGGGTTTCGCCCGGCTGCAGCGTGGGTCGTGGTTTGCTGGTCATTGCGGTGTCCTTTTTGTTTCGCCCCCGTTCCGGCGATCCACTTCAGCGGCCTCGCAAGAACAGTGCCGACCGGACGGGCGGGGTGCCCGAGAATCTTACGGCGAAGCCTACGCAAGACTGACGCGTTGCGGTACTACGATCTGTCGTAGGCCAAATCATTTCCGCCACTATAGCTATGACGGCAACCTAGGGTCCGCAAGTCAGGCGTGGGTTTCAAGTTAAAACGGCCTTGCCCACGGCGAATAAACACGGGGACCACGTGATTCTGGGGCTCTGTTCGCAACGAGCCCCAGAAACGAGCCGCATTAGGCGCTGGCGCCACCCTGCTCGGCCGTACGATCACTGCGATCGGCATAGATGTAGAGTGGCCGTGCGGTGCCCTCGACTACCTCTTTCGAGATCACCACCTCTTCGACCCCCTCCAGGCTCGGCAGATCAAACATCGTGTCGAGCAGGATGCCTTCCATGATGGAGCGCAAACCGCGCGCGCCGGTCTTGCGCTCGATTGCCTTGCGGGCGATGGCGCCGAGCGCTTCTTCGGCTAGCGTGAGGTCGATCGATTCCATCTCGAACAGCCGCTGGTACTGCTTGACCAGAGCGTTCTTCGGCTCGACCAGGATCTTCTTGAGCGAGGCCTCGTCGAGGTCTTCCAACGTCGCAACCACCGGCAGTCGGCCGACAAATTCCGGGATTAAACCGTATTTGAGCAGGTCCTCGGGTTCGACTTCGCGGAAGATTTCACCTTGCTTGCGGTCTTCCGGCGCCACCACTTTTGCGCCAATCCGATCGACGTCGACCGTCCCCGCGCCGAAATGATCTTGTCGAGGCCGGCGAAGGCCCCACCGCAGACGAAGAGAATGTTGGTGGTGTCGACTTGCAGGAATTCCTGCTGCGGATGCTTGCGGCCACCCTGCGGTGGCACGGAGGCGACGGTGCCTTCCATGATCTTGAGCAGCGCCTGCTGCACGCCCTCACCCGACACGTCGCGGGTGATCGAGGGATTGTCGGATTTGCGCGAAATTTTGTCGATTTCGTCGATGTAGACGATGCCGCGCTGCGCGCGCTCGACATTGTAGTCGGCCGACTGCAGCAGCTTGAGAATGATGTTTTCCACGTCCTCGCCGACATAGCCGGCTTCGGTCAGCGTGGTCGCATCCGCCATCGTGAACGGCACATCGAGAATACGCGCCAAGGTCTGCGCAAGAAGAGTCTTGCCAGAGCCGGTCGGCCCGATCAGCAGAATGTTCGACTTCGCGAGCTCGACGTCGTTGTGCTTCGACTGATGATTGAGCCGCTTGTAATGGTTGTGGACCGCGACCGAGAGCACCTTCTTGGCGTGATCCTGGCCGATGACGTAGTCGTCTAGAACCTTACGGATCTCCTTCGGAGTCGGAATGCCGTCGCGCGACTTCACCAGCGAGGATTTGTTCTCCTCGCGGATGATGTCCATGCACAGTTCGACGCATTCGTCGCAGATGAAGACGGTCGGCCCTGCGATGAGCTTGCGGACTTCGTGCTGGCTCTTGCCGCAGAACGAGCAGTAAAGGGTGTTCTTGGAATCGCTGCCGCCGACTTTGCTCATTCCATTCTCCGTCACGCTCTTCCGTACTCGATGCCGCCGGCGCGACGCCTTGCGCCGGCAACTTTACAAGCCAAGCAATTTTCGCGCCGGAACTCCAGCCCGACTGGCCTTTGGTCGGGCAGACCCGCTGCCCCCATTTCTAACCCCCACATCATAAGCGAAGCATGCTAACGACTGGATAATCAAGAATCTATTAACGATAATGCCCGGCCAAACACCGAAGCAAAAGCGGCCATTCGGTGGCAGAGCGGCCCTGGGGAAACTGCCGGACAAGGCACCAAAAGGCGGATTAGGCGGGTTTCGGAACCATTTCCTCCGCTCGCTTGTCGATAACCTTGTCGACAAGTCCGAATTCCTGGGCCGCCTCGGCGGTCAAAAAGTAGTCGCGCTCAAGCGCATCCTCGATCTTCTTGAGCGATTGGCCGGTGTGGTGCACGTAGATCTCGTTCAGCCGCTTCTTCAAATTCAGAATTTCTTGCGCATGCAACATAATGTCGGTTGCCTGGCCCTGGAACCCGCCGGACGGCTGGTGCACCATGATGCGGGCATTGGGCAACGCAAAGCGCTGATCCTTGGCGCCGGCGGCCAATAGGAGCGAGCCCATGGAAGCCGCCTGCCCAACACACAGCGTCGAGACCGGCGGACGAATGAACTGCATGGTGTCATAGATCGCCATGCCGGAGGTCACCACCCCGCCCGGCGAATTGATGTACATGGAGATTTCTTTTTTCGGATTTTCGGCTTCCAGGAACAGAAGCTGCGCCACCACCAGCGTCGCCATTCCATCCTCAATGGTGCCGGTAATGAAGATGATGCGCTCTTTTAGAAGCCGCGAGAAGATATCGTAGGCCCGCTCGCCACGGTTGGTCTGTTCGACCACCATAGGCACAAGCTGCATGTAGGTATCTACGGGATCTTTCATCTCGGCTCCTTGCGACACGAATCGCGGGACGCGAATCATTTCGGGCAGTTTAGTCCCCCGCGCCGTGGAACGATCTAGTTTCGCAAACCCGGCAGCGCAAGGCGGGTTATTAGGTGTCCTGCTCACCTTCCTCTTTGAAGAGCTCCTCGCGCGGTACCTTTTTCTCGGTCACTTCGGCAAGCTCGAGCAGGAAATCGACCACTTTCTCCTCGTAGATTGGGGCGCGGATGCCGGCGACAGCCTGCGGGTTCTGCCGGAAATAGTCCCACACCCGCTGCTCCTGGCCGGGGAACTGACGCGCCTGTTCCATGATCGCGCGCTGCAATTCCTCGTCGCTCACGGTGATGTTGTTCTTCTCACCGATCTCGGCGAGGACCAGACCCAGCCGCACCCGCCGTTCGCAAATCGCGCGATATTCGGCTTTTGCCTTCTCCTCGGTGGTGTTTTCGTCCGCGAAGCTCTTGCGCTCGTTTTCGAGTTCCTGCAGCACCGACTTCCAGACGCGGTCGAACTCTTCCTCGACCAAAGTCGGCGGCGGGTCGAACTTGTGGCGCTTGTCAAGTTCATCGAGTAGCTCGCGCTTGAGCTTCTGGCGTGAAGCCGAAACATGGTCGCGCTCGATGCGGTCCTTCACGGCATCGCGCAACTTGTCGAGCAATTCCAGCCCAAGCGATTTGGCAAACGCGTCATCGATCGTGACCTGCGCCGGGCGTTTCCACCGTCTTGGCGGTGACGACGAATTCGGCGTCTTTACCGGCAAGATGCTCAGCCTGATAGTGGTCCGGAAATTTGAGCTTAAGGGTACGCGTCTCGCCCGCCGTTATGTCGACAAGCTGTTCCTCAAATCCGGGAATAAAAGTATTCGATCCGAGCAGCACCGGCGCGTCGTCGCCGGTCCCGCCTTCGAACGCTTCGCCGTTAATAGTGCCGGCGTATGAAATCACCACGCGGTCACCAAGTGCGGCCTTCTCGCCCTCACCTTTCGCGGTAAATGGCTTGTTCTGATCAGCGATGCGCGCGATACCTTCGTCAATCTCGGCATCGGAAACATCGCTTGTTAGCCTGGTCAGCTTGATGGTCTTGAAATCGGTAAGCTCGATCGGCGGTACGATTTCGACGGCAATCGTGTAGTTGAGATCGCTCTTACCCGCGATGAGTTGCTCGACGGCCTCCTTGTCATCCGGCAGCGTCACTTTCGGTTCCGACGCGAGCTTAAAACCGCGCTCGCTGACGATCTGATTGTTGGTGTCGCGTACGGTGGCGTCGATCACTTCGGCCATCGCCGAGCGGCCGTAGACGCGCTTGAGATGCGCGACCGGCACCTTGCCCGGCCGAAAACCGTCGATACGAACGCGTCCTTTAAGCTCTTCCAGGCGTGCGTTGACCTTGGCGTCGAGTTCGGCGGCAGGCACCACCACCTTGAATTCGCGCTTGAGGCCTTCGGAGAGCGTTTCGGTAACTTCCATGGATCACACACTTCTTTGCTGGCAATGATCGTCACGCCAGAAACGGCCGGCGCGCCGCGCGGTTGGATTTCAGGGCAAGCGTCCGCCGCCGTTCGCCCTCGGCATGGTGCGGGCGGAGGGATTTGAACCCCCACGACTTGCGTCACGGGAACCTAAATCCCGCGCGTCTACCAGTTCCGCCACGCCCGCAAAGGGCTCATCGAACGACGCCTCCGGCGCCGCAATCCGGCAGGGCTTAGACGCCGCGGCCCGGCGAGGCAAGGTGAACCGCCATGCCCCACAAGCGGCGCGGCTTATATCACGCGAACTCCCGGCCGCACCAACAAATTAGGGCGCCTTTGAGCTGCCTCAATAAGGGAGCTTCTGAACCGGAATAGTTGTGGATTTGGGGGTAAAAGCGACCACCGAGAGATGATGACGATGCCGGGATTTCATCCCTTTACCCGCCGCCGCCTGCTTGCCGGGTTCGGCGCGACCGTAACCGCGACCGCGCTGCCGCGGCATACTTTTGCGCAGGCAAAGTCCGACGACGGCTACCGCGTCCTGCATGCTCGCAAGGGCACGGCTGCGCTTCGCGGCAAGGATGCGTCACCGACGCCGATCTGGGGCTATGAGGGCATGTCGCCTGGCCCCACGCTGCGGCTAAAGCAGGGCGAGGAACTGAAGGTCAGGTTGGTCAACAATCTTGATCAGGCGACGGTGATTCATTGGCACGGCTTGCGGCTTCCTAACGCCATGGATGGTGTGCCGCATCTGACGCAGAAGCCGGTCGAGCCGGGTCAGAGCTTCGACTATCACTTCACGCCGCCCGACGCCGGTACGTTCTGGTACCACACGCATTTCGGCTCATCCGAACAATTGGCGCGCGGGCTATATGGCGTGCTGATCGTCGATGAGCCTGAGCCTCCGCAAGTCGACCGCGATCTGATGATGGTGATCGACGACTGGCGGCTGATGGACAATGGTGAAATTCAGCCGAGCTTCGGCAATTTCCACGACGCCATGATGGCGGGCCGGCTCGGCCAATACATTACCCTCAACAGTCAGGACACGCTCGATATCCCTGTAAAGACCAACGAGCGGCTGCGGCTGCGCATCGTCAACGTCGCCAATTCGCGGATTTTCCAGTTCCGCATCGCACGTCATGCGGCGCGCGTGATGGCCGTCGACGGCCAGCCGTGTCCGCCGAACATTGCCCCCGACGGCATTCTGCGCCTCGGCCCTGGCTCGCGCGTCGATTTGTTTCTCGACGCCACGCTGACGCCCGGCTCGCGCGCGCCAATCAACGTCGACGATTTGCGCGGCGGCGAACTCAAACTTGGCCAACTGGTCTACGACGCCGGTGCAGCGGCGCGCCCTGCGCCCTTACCCGATCCCAAGCCGCTGCCAAACAATCCGCTGCCTGCGACGTTCGACGAGGCCAATGCCTTCAAGATGAATGTCCCGCTCGACGGCGGCGGCATGGCCATGATGATGGGGGGCGGTATGGGCAGAGGTATGGGTCCCGGCCGCTTCGAGGGCTACGGTGTCCCGCCCGAGCAGCGCATCTGGGCGCTCGCCGGCATTTCATCGACCGGCCATGACGGACCGCCGATGTTCAAGGTTGCGCGCGGGCGTACGGTGGTGCTCACCTTCGGCAACCGCACCGCGTTCCCGCATGCCATGCACGTGCACGGTCATCATTTTCGCCAGTTCGATGCCGCCAGCGAAGGCTGGAAGCCCTATTGGCTCGATACGGTGATCGTTGACCCGGACCGCGCCGAACGTATCGCTTTCGTCGCCAGCAACCCCGGAAAGTGGATGATGCACTGTCATATGATCGAGCACATGGCGGCCGGGATGGCGGCGTGGTTTGAGGTCGGCTAGAGGGTCCGCTCTGCCAAGAGAGGGTGAAAACGGCGAAAGACGCGCGGCAGCTCTTCCGGCAAGTCCTCTGAAATCAGCCCGGGCCCGAAGCTCGCGGCTGCCTCACCATGCAGCCAAACGGCCGCGCAAGCGGCCTCAAACGCCGGCATGCCCTGCGCCAGCAAACCGGCGATAATCCCGGTCAATACATCGCCTGAGCCCGCGGTCGCCAGTGTTGGGGGCGCATTGGCACCAATCGCGGCGCGGCCATCGGGTATTGCCACCACCGTGTCCGCACCTTTTAATACGACAATCGCCCCTGAAAATCGGGCCGCTAGGCGCGCTTTTTCAAGTTTCAAATAAAGCTTATCGCTTTCTACTATTTTATTGAAAAGGCTTGCATATTCTCCTTCATGGGGCGTCATTACGACGCTCCGCCCTGCGTGATTGGCGACTGCTGCGGCCAAAGTTAGGGGTTCATCCGAAAAGCTGGTCAACGCGTCTGCGTCGAGGACGACAGCAGCCTCGCTCGCGAGCGCAGCCTGCACCAATTCACACATTGCCGGCCCGACGCCGCCGCCCGGTCCCAGCGCAACGACGTTCCGCCGCTTATCGGCGAGGAATTTGGCCAGTTCCCTTGCTCCGTCCACCCCTCGCACCATTACGGCCAGATTGGGCGCCGCATTAATCGCCAGCGCTTCCTTGGGGCTCGCGAGGGTGACCAGCCCGGCCCCGGCTCGCAATGCGCCGCGTGCGGCGAGACGCGCGGCGCCGGTGGTTGACGGCCCCCCCGATACGACCACGGCATGACCACGCGAATATTTGTGTCCGTCCGGCCGGACCTGCGGCAATGCGCCCGCCCACAGCGCCGGCTCGTTGGCAAAGGCGGCAGGCTCGATGTGGCTCAAGACCTTCGGCGGAATGCCGATATCGGCAACCGTGACCGGACCACAATGCAGCCGTCCTGGTAGCAACAGGTGGCCAGTCTTGCGGCGGAAGAAGGTCACCGTGCGGTTCGCCTTCACCGCGACGCCCATCACTGCGCCGGTGGTGCCGTTGATGCCGCTCGGCAAGTCGATTGCAAGGACGGTCGCGCCGCTGGCATTGATCGCGTCGATCGTGGCGCGTGCTTGGCCTTCAACGTCTCGGTCGAGACCGGCCCCGAACAGCGCATCGATGACGAACTCCCGGCTGGTAATTGCCCTGGGCAAGGCCTGTTCGACTGGCCCGATCCAAAGCGCCGCTGCACGCGCGGCGTCACCCTTAAGTTTGGCCTTGTCGCCGATAAAGCTAACGCGCACCGCGTGGCCGCGCTCGGCCAGGATGCGCGCGGCGACGAAGCCATCGCCGCCATTATTGCCCGGGCCCGCCACCACCACGACGTCCCGGCCGTTCAGGACCTGGCAGGCGTCGTCGGCGACCGCGCGGCCGGCGTTCTCCATCAAGGCAATGCCCGGCGTGCCGCCCGCAATCGTCAGCCGGTCGGCCTCCCTCATTTCGTCGTTTGTCAGCAGTTCGATCATTGAAGGCGAGACTATCGGTCGGTGGAAAAAGCAACAATTCTGCCTAGAATCAAAACACCCACGGGTTCCACCCGCTGTCTATTGTTTAGACATAGTGATTAATAGTTGGGCGCTTAACATTAGGCAATTTATGTGGGCTTCCCATCAATTTCGGCCTAACCTTTTGTTCTACAGGTGCTATTGAACGCTTATCGGCTTGGCACGGGACCTGCTAACCGGAAGCGCGGCTCGCCCCGTGCGTGTAGCGGGTCATGGGAGAAGGAGAGCTAATGAAAAAAATCGAGGCCATCATCAAGCCATTCAAGCTCGACGAAGTGAAGGAAGCCCTTCAAGAGGTCGGCTTGCAGGGCATCACCGTGACCGAAGCCAAGGGCTTTGGCCGGCAAAAGGGACACACCGAGCTTTATCGCGGCGCGGAGTACGTCGTCGATTTTCTACCTAAGGTAAAGATCGAGATCGTGCTTGCCGACGATATGGCGGACAAAGCGATCGAAGCAATCCGTCGCGCTGCCCAGACTGGCAGAATTGGCGACGGCAAGATATTCGTATCCAACATCGAAGAGGCGATCCGGATCAGAACCGGAGAGTCTGGTATCGACGCGATCTAGCGATCGCGCGCACTTAAGCCGCGTCAAAATCGAAAAGGGGGAATGCCGGCCATGACGACTGCCAAAGATGTCATGAAGATGATCAAGGATAACGACGTTAAATACGTCGATTTCCGTTTCACCGATCCACGAGGCAAATGGCAACACGTTACGTTTGACGTATCGATGATTGAGGAAGACACCTTCGCCGAAGGTCAGATGTTCGACGGCTCTTCGATCGCCGGCTGGAAGGCGATCAACGAGTCGGACATGAACCTAATGCCCGATCCGGGCACCGCCTGCATCGACCCCTTCTTTGCCGAAACGACGTTGTCGCTGATCTGCGACGTGCTCGAGCCGACCACTGGGGAGCCCTATAACCGCGATCCGCGCGGTATCGCCAAAAAGGCCGAGGGCATGGTCAAGTCGATGGGGCTCGGCGACGCCGTCTTTTTCGGACCGGAAGCCGAGTTCTTCGTGTTCGACGACGTCAAATACGCGGCCGAGCCCTATCACACCGGCTTCAAACTCGATTCAACCGAACTGCCGGTCAACTCCTACACCGAATATGAAGGCGGCAATCTCGGCCATCATGTCGGCACCAAGAAGGGTTATTTCCCTGTGCCGCCGCAGGATAGCGCGCAAGACATGCGCTCCGAGATGCTCGGCGCCATGGCGCGCATGGGCTGCGTAGTGGAAAAACATCACCACGAAGTGGCCTCGGCGCAGCACGAACTCGGCCTGAAATTTTCACCGCTCACCGTAATGGCCGACCGGCTGATCATCTATAAATATTGCATCCAGCAGGTCGCGCAGATCTACGGCAAAACGGCGACCTTCATGCCCAAGCCGGTCTACGGCGACAATGGCTCGGGAATGCACTGCCATCAATCGATCTGGAAGGCGGGCAAGCCGATATTCGCCGGCAACAAATATTCCGATCTTTCGGACGAGTGCCTGCACTACATCGCCGGCATCATCAAGCACGCGAAAGCGATCAACGCTTTCACCAACCCGACCACGAACTCATACAAGCGGCTGGTTCCGGGCTTCGAGGCGCCGGTGCTGCTCGCCTACTCGGCGCGCAATCGGTCGGCCTCGTGCCGCATCCCCTATTCGACCAACCCAAAGGCCAAGCGCGTCGAAGTACGCTTCCCCGACCCGATGGCCAATCCTTACCTCGCCTTCTCGGCGATGCTCATGGCCGGCCTCGACGGCATCAAGAACAAGCTCGATCCGGGTCCGGCGATGGACAAGGATCTCTACGACCTGCCGCCAGATGAGCTCAAGAACATTCCGACCGTGTGCGGCTCGTTGCGCCAGGCGCTCGAAGAGCTCGACAAAGATCGCTCTTTCTTGAAGGCCGGTGGCGTGTTCGATGACGACTTCATCAACTCCTACATCGACCTGAAGATGCAGGAAGTGATCCGCTTCGAACACACCCCGCATCCCGTCGAATTTGAAATGTACTACTCGGCGTAAGCGTTTCTCCCAGACATCGCGACCGTAAGCGATGTAACTCAAAGGGCGCCCCTCGCGGGGCGCCCTTTTTTATTTCGTCGTGATTCAGCGGACATCGGACGCCAAATACGCAGGTGGACTGAACTTGTAAGCCGATCTTGTTCGTTCCACTTACGCTGTTTGTGATCGCTGTCGCGCAGTTGCTAGCGGGCGGACGTGTGCTCGTCTTCGCGGATGGCTTCTTCGTGATACCAAGCGCCACCGCTCGCGACCTTCACTACGCGCTGCGGCATATAGTGCGCGGCGGATTTGCTCTCGTCGCGACGGCCGCCACCAATCGCACGCGCCCCTACGGGAAACTGGATGATCGTTGCCGTTCGCTGCGGTGAATTTATCATCGTCATTGTCATTCTCCGATCTTGGTGCTGCCGCGATAATGCGGCGATTAAACATAGTGCTGCGCTATCAGATTCTGAATGTCGTTTGAGCAAAATGCCTCACCAAAATCGGCAACTGACGCCATTATAGGCAATCTCGAATTTGCATCTTTGCGCGGCAGCCTTGCGCTGCTGCTGCCGATAGCGGTTGCTGCTTTGACGCGGGAGCCGACTTGTCCAACCAAATAGCACCTTTTTCGCGGCACGGTGGGAGGCATCGGGTACCGCCGGAACCCGCAAATGGCCTCCGCCGACATGCTGGCATGTTTAATGCTTGGAAAAGGCCGCAGTCGCCGAAGGCGGACTCCGTCTTTGGCGGCAACGCATGCGTGAGGACCTCCTCACTGTTCGGTCATGACCTGAGAGAGAGCCGCAATGACAAAGTACAAGCTCGAATACATATGGCTCGACGGATATACGCCGGTGCCAAATCTTCGTGGCAAAACGCAGATCAAAGAGTTCGACAGCTTTCCTTCACTCGATCAACTTCCCTTATGGGGCTTCGACGGAAGTTCGACCATGCAGGCGGAAGGCTCAAACTCTGACTGCGTGCTCAAGCCCGTTCGCGTGTTTCCCGATCCGGCGCGCAAGAACGGCGTGCTGGTGATGTGCGAGGTCATGATGCCGGACGGCAAGACTCCGCATCCATCCAACAAACGCGCCACCATCCTCGACGACGACGGCGCTTGGTTCGGCTTCGAGCAGGAATATTTCTTCTACAAGGACGGCCGTCCGCTCGGCTTTCCCGAGTCCGGCTATCCGGCGCCGCAGGGCCCGTACTACACCGGCGTCGGCTACAAGAACGTCGGCTCGATCGCGCGCCAAATGGTCGAAGAGCATCTCGAACAGTGCCTTGAGGCCGGCATCAATCACGAAGGCATCAATGCCGAGGTGGCTAAAGGGCAATGGGAATTCCAGATCTTCGGCAAGGGTTCCAAGAAGGCCGCCGACGAAATGTGGATGGCGCGATATCTGCTGCTGCGACTCACCGAAAAATACGGCGTCGATATCGAGTTCCACTGCAAGCCGCTCGGCGACACTGACTGGAACGGCTCCGGCATGCATGCCAACTTCTCGACCACCTATATGCGCGAAGTCGGCGGCAAGGAGTATTTTGAGAAAATGATGAAGGCGTTCGAGGAGGCCCGCGAAGACCACATCGCGGTCTATGGTCCCGACAACCACATGCGGCTGACCGGCAAGCATGAGACGCAGTCGATTCACCAGTTCAGCTACGGTATTGCCGACCGCGGTGCCTCGATCCGCGTGCCGCATTCCTTCGCCAACAACGGCTACAAGGGCTATCTGGAAGATCGCCGTCCCAATTCGCAAGGGGACCCCTACCAGATCGCCTCCCAAATCCTGAAAACGATCTCGTCCATCCCGACGGGGGCCAAGGCTTCGGCCGCCGCGTAACGAACGCTCTATTATTTACAAGCATTGGCGGGCGCCCTTCCAAAAAGGGCGCCCGTTTTCGATCGTACGACACGATGCAGCGTCGAATTCGGCTATCTCTGCCCTGCCCCTTGTCCTTGGCCTATAACCGTCACGCTATCGCCTTCGCCTCACCGGCGACCGAAGCAAGCAGTTCTTTCACTTCGGCCGCGGAAATTGCCGGCGTGAAGAAATAACCTTGCACTTCCGTACATCCTTCGGACCTCAGGAGTTCAAGCTGATGCGCGGTTTCGACCCCTTCAGCGGTCGTGGCGATGTTGAGACTGCTGCCAAGGCCAACGACGGCACGAAGGATGGCCAGACTTTGCTTGCTTTCCGATATGTCGGCAATGAACGACTTGTCGATTTTGATGCGATCGAACGGAAAGCTTCGTAGATAGCCAAGCGACGAATAACCAGTTCCGAAATCGTCCATTGCAACACCGACCCCGATGTCTTTCAGCTGTTTCAGCATCGCTAGGGCCAACTCATTTTCGTGCATCAGAACCAGTTCCGTGATCTCCAACACCAGCCTGCGCGCGGGAAAGCCGGATTTTCGCAAGGCCGCTTTGACGAGATGAAAAAAATCACCTGATCTAAATTGCACAGGCGAAACGTTGACTGCCAGCGCGATCTCGCCCGGCCAATCGACGGCATCCAGACAAGCCCGATTTAGCACCCATTCACCGATCGGCACGATCAGCCCCGTTTCTTCCGCGATCGGTATGAAATCCAGAGGCGGCACCCAGCCACGTTCGGGCTGATGCCAGCGGATCAGCGCCTCGCAGCTCGTGATCTTGCCGGTCTTTATGTTGACTATTGGCTGGTAATTCAGCGTGAATTCGTTGTTGACCAGCGCTTTGCGAAGATCGAGCTCAAGCGCACGGCGCTCTTGCATGCGCGCGTCCATTTGCGACTCGAAAAACCGATAGATATTTCCGCGATCGGCTTTGCAACGATAAAGTGCCAGATCGGCGTTTTTCACGAGTTGATCCGGCGTAGTGCCGTCTGCAGGCGCGATTGCGATCCCAATGCTCGCCCCGACGACGACCTGATGACCATCCAATTCATAAGGCGCGCTTACCGCATCGATCAAACGGGTCGCAAGCGATGTCGCGTCGGCCGGCGCCTTGAAACTCGTCTGAATGATCGCAAATTCGTCGCCTCCTAGCCGGGCGATGAGGTCGGTGTCGCGAATACAGGCGCGCATGCGTTTGGCAGCGATTTTCAACAGCTTATCGCCGATCGGATGACCGAGCGTGTCATTGACGTTTTTGAAGTGATCGAGGTCCATGCTGAGCACCGCAAAGTTCGAATCCGCACGTCCTAGAATCTGCTCCATCTCATCGTAGAAAACTGTCCTGTTCGGCAAGTCGGTCAGCGCATCGTGGTGCGCCATGTAGGATATTTTCTGTTCGTTTCGGCGCTGCTCGGAAATATCTTCAAACGTAACAACGAAACCGCTATTGGCCATCGGCGAAGTCAAGGAATTGATAGTCCTTCCGTCCGTGCGTTCGAAAATAATATGCCCGCCTTTGCCGCGCTCCAGGATCACCTGGATTTCCGCGAGAAGTTGTGTCGGATTTTTACGGCAATTTTGGTCCATTCTTGGATCAACTGCATCGTCTCTTGAATTGTCTTGCCCGGACAGGCGACCTTCCACTTTTTCCCACGGCAGTTTGAACACGTCCGCAAACCGTTTGTTGGAAATGATGAGTTTGCCGTCGCGGTCGTACATCAAAAGGCCTTGCGCCATATTGTCCATCGCCGCGTAAAATTGCGCATTGCGCGTCTCGAGTTCATCTTGCAGCCGGGCGCGTTCGGTGACGTCCATGTACGTGCCGAGTACGCCGAAAACTTCACCGTTTTTTTCGCGCAGCGGCACCTTGCTCGTCAGTAAGGTGATGACTTGACCGTCAGGTGTGGTTTGCGGCTCGTCGATGAGAAGCTTGCTGCGACCGGATTCGATGACTTCGCGATCGTCGCCTCGATACTTTTCCGCCTGCTCGCGCCATCCCATTTGAAAATCGTCTTTACCGACGATCTCTTCGGGGCGGGAAAATCCCGCGTCGCGCGCGAATGACGTATTGCAACCGAGATAGACGAGGTTCCTGTCTTTCCAGAAGATGCGCGCCGGCACCGCATTCAGGATCGCCGCGATAACCTGTTGTGTTTCGCGGATCGTTTCTTCGTCAGTTTTGTGTTCCCCAACCTGGCGCGAACGCGTTGTCTCGCTTGGCTGCGGCACTCCGCTGGTTGTCCGCAACTCAGATCGCGGCTTGCGGACGTGCTGGCCCTTTTTAAAATCGCCTTTGCGAATAGCTCCCTCCCATTCGCCCGAAACCATTTGCGTTCCATGTTGAACATGGTGCAGTAGGCAAATGCCTAAGGGCGCGGTAACCCATTCCGGTCACCGTGCTTAGTCAGGCAAAAGCTTGTTCCGATGGTTACGAGGCGGTTGAAAAAACCGAACGAGTTTAGAAGAACAAACAATCACCGAAGCCATCAGCCGTGGCGATCAGGCGCAGCAGCAGAATCGCGCACTGAACTCGGATCGTCAGAGAGATCACGGCGGCAATGACGGCTAGCGCCGCGGCAATACCGGCGCCCGTGACCAGCATCCGTTTGCGCCGACGCCGCGGACCGTAGACGCCAGCCGCGCGCCGCTGGGCGATCAAGGCGGCGTCAAATTCGGCCGAAGACGAATACGCGCAGGCAAGCGCTAAACCAGCGCGCTCGGCATAGGTCTCGAGCGCGATCAACCTGCTGTCCATGCTCATGCCTGCCATCGGGCGCATACACGCATGCTGGCCTAACAGGGTAAATGAATGGTTGCCAGGAGCAGGTAGCCGGTTCCGGCCGCCTAAGCCGCGTGGTTATCGGGGAATAACTGCTTCACGTTACTGGCCTGCTCATGTGCGATTGCCTTTGGCGGCGCGGTATCGGCCGTATGCACCCGGTTGCGGCCCTTGCGTTTGGCGCGATAAAGCGCGGCATCGGCTGAAGCAATCAACGCATCGATATTCGTAACCAGACCTTCGGACGTGGCCAAGCCGATACTGACCGTGGCGTGGACGTCGTAGCCCATCACCGTAACACCCGCCTTTTCGAAATTGGAACGAACGCGTTCGGCGACAGGCAGCGCCAAGTGCATCGGCTCGTCGATGATGGCGGCGAACTCCTCGCCGCCGATCCGGCCGATGATATCGGTCATGCGCATGCTGCGCCGCACCGACTGCGCGAAAACGCGCAACACCTCGTCTCCGACCGCGTGGCCGAACCGGTCGTTGATTTTCTTGAAATGGTCGAGATCGAACATCATTAGGGTCACCGGCCTGCGATGGGAGCTTTCCGCACACAATTTCAATGCGCCTTCCAGAAAGGCGCGTCGATTGGCCAAGCCGGTCAGAAAATCGGTTGCGGCGGCACGGCGGTAGTAGCCGAGATTCTGATCCTTCACCATCAACAGGACGATGAATGCCAGGCCGACCGCATAGACGATCGTTTCGAGCGCAAACACGGTGAGCCAGCTTGCGGCGATCACTTCGGGCGTAAACGAGCGCATTGCCAGCGGCAGCAAAAAGATCGCCGAATGCAAAAACGGCACGATCACCGCTGCCGTGCGCGAGTGCAGCGACCGGCGCCGTTCGCGTGACAGTTCAAACGCGATGAAGAACGTGTAGACGGAGACGACCACAGCCCCGAGCACGATGCGCTCCGGACTGCCATCGGCAAAGTATGGCAATTGGCAAAGGGCGAGCCAAACGATCGCCCCGGCAAAGGCCGCAACCGGCAGCAGCGGCCGCCCACGGAACAGGCGAACGCCGTTCCAGATCATGCCGCAGGCGCCGAAAATCATGGCAAACGGGATTTCGGGCGGCAGCGCGACCCATGGTGTCGGCGCCCCCCACAAGGCCAGCGACGACGCACCGATCAAATAAGCCGCGCCCCACCAGGCAAGTGCGCGCGCGTCGCGCTGCTGCAGCCAAGCCAAAATCAGCAACAGTCCGAGCAGAGCGACAATACAGACCGCGATAAACGCGACGGTCGGCCCGTCCAAGAAAGAAAGATTGACACTCGCAGCAACTGGCATCGCGCTTCCCCGTCCGCCGCGCAAAGCCCAGCGCGAAATGCGGTGTACGGGTATCCAAAAACCACACTTGCGTGGGAAAACCGTTGTGGGTTTGCGCGCGATTGAATGAAAAATTCGCGAAAATTTTAGTCAAAATGCCTGTATGTCGGCCCGGCGAGATGCCCATGAAAAAAGGCGGCCTTGCGGGCCGCCCTTTTGACTTGAGCCGGTAAGGATCGAGATCAGCGCTTAGAGAACTGGAAGGAACGCCGCGCCTTGGCCCGGCCGTACTTCTTGCGCTCGACCACACGCGAGTCACGCGTGAGGAAGCCGCCGCGCTTGAGCGTGGTGCGCAGTTCTGGCTCGAAATACGTAAGTGCCTTGGCAAGGCCATGGCGCACCGCGCCTGCCTGCCCTGACAGCCCGCCGCCTGAAACCGTGCAAATGACGTCGTACTGGCCGTTTCGATTGGTGGCGACGAGCGGTTGCTGAATCAACATGCGCAGCACCGGCCTCGCGAAGAAGACCTCGATCGCCTTCGTGTTGACTTCGATCTTGCCGGCGCCGGGCTTGATCCAAACGCGGGCGACCGCGTTCTTGCGCTTGCCGGTCGCGTAGGCGCGGCCCTGCGCATCGACTTTCTTTTCGTAAATTGGCGCTTCCGGAGCGGCCGGTTTGAGGCTCGCCAATCCTTCCAGCGATTGCACGGTCTCTGCCACGGTCAGGCACTCCTCACGTTCTTGCGGTTCATGCTGGCAACGTTTAGTGGCTCGGGCTTCTGCGCTTCATGCGGATGCGCGGGCCCCGGATAGACGCGCAGGTTACCGAGCTGCACCCGCCCAAGCGGGCCGCGCGGCAACATGCGCTCGACCGCTTTCTCGACAATGCGCTCAGGGAAACGGCCGGTCATGATCTGCTTGGCCGTGCGCTCCTTGATGCCGCCGATGTAGCCGGTGTGGTGGTAATAGACCTTCTGGTCGCGCTTGCGGCCGGTCAGCACGACCTTTGCAGCGTTGACGACGATGACGTTGTCACCATCGTCGACGTGGGGCGTGTAGCTTGGCTTGTGCTTGCCGCGCAGCCGCATGGCTACGATCGAGGCCAAGCGACCGACCACCAGACCGGTGGCGTCAATGGTCACCCATTTCTTCTCGATCTCGGCGGGCTTGGCCGAATAGGTTTTCATGGCTTGTCCCTAAGAACGGCGGCGCGCCTGAGGCGCGCCGAATTGGCCGGTTCTGTACCCGAGCCTGGTTGCCCGGTCAATGCACTTTATATCATTATTCTAACTTAATATCAATAACTTATAAGAACGGTATTTTTATACCATCACCTAACTATCGATCGTTTGGGATCGAATAGGTTGAGGTGACGTGGGCGACGGGGTCCTCGGAGCCCTCGGACCAGATCGTCACCTCGCCGACGGCTAGCCGTTTTCCCACCTTCAGGAGCTTTGCCTCGGCAATAAGGTCAGCCTGGCCGGGCTTGCGCAGGAAGTTGATATTCAGGTTGGTCGTGACCGCCAGCGGCTGGCGCCCGACAGCTGAAAACACCGCGACGTACATCGCGAAGTCCGCAAGTGCCATCATGGTCGGGCCGGAAATCGTGCCACCGGGACGCAGATGGTCCTCGTGGAAGTCGCGCCGCACGCGCACATTGCCGTAGTCGACGCGTTCGACGCTCAGCCCGCAACCCGGATAAAAGGCCTGCGGAAAGACTTCGTGCAGCAATTCGCCGATCTGGTCGGCATTCAAGGCCGGTGCCGGCATTGACGTTTCCCCGTTGCGCCGGCAGCCCGGCGCTCCCGTCATAGACGGGCCGACAGATGCGTCAATCCTTGCCGTAGAGCGCACGCAACTCGTCTTTGGCTAATTCCAGCTTTGCCTTGCGCGCCTTTGGCAGGCCCTTGCCGGCACGATTGATGTAGAAGACCAGCATGGACATAGCCGAGCGATAGGGGTCGGATTTGCGCCGCCGGCTGAGGTCGGCCGAATGCTTCAGTGACAGGGCGATCGCCTTGGGATCATCGAGCGCGAACACGCCCTCTTCCAGCGTCAGCGCATCGCTGGTTTCGGTCACGTGCTGCGACCAACGCTTACGATTGTGCGGCGATTTTTTGCGCTTTGAAGTTTTACGCTTTGCCATGGCGTTTTCATCCGCCTCGATGCGCGGGTGCCGGGCCCTGTTCCCGGTCTTGCACCGCCTCCGCATCGGGTTAAGTATCAGCTCGGATTGAGCCGTTGGAACAGCAAAATGAACGTCCAGGCTTCCGTACCGGTGCTGCTGCGTGAGCGCGATAAGGATGTCGCCGTGCTGGCGCTCAACCGCCCGCAAGCCCGCAACAGCCTGTCGGAGGCGCTGCTCGCCGCGCTATCGGACGCCTTCACCGACATCGCGGCCGACCGCAGCGTGCGCGCCGTGGTCCTGACGGCCAACGGGCCTGCCTTCTGCGCAGGCCACGACATGAAAGAATTGACCGCGCGGCGCAGCGATGCCGACCGCGGCCGCGCCTATTTCACGCAGATCATGACGGCGTGCAGCACAATGGTGCAGCAGATCGTCACCCTGCCGCAGCCGGTGATCGCCGCCGTGCAAGGCGTGGCCACCGCCGCCGGCTGCCAACTGGTTGCGAGCTGCGATCTTGCCATTGCGTCTTCATCCGCCAAGTTCGCCACGCCCGGTGTCGACATCGGATTGTTTTGCTCGACGCCGATGGTCGCGCTTTCGCGCAACGTGCCACGCAAGTATGCCATGGAAATGTTGCTCACCGGCGAAATGATGCCCGCCGAAAAAGCCGCGCAGATCGGTCTCGTCAATCGCGTGGTCGCGCCGGGCACAGAACGCGGCGAAGCTTTGGCGCTCGCGCATCAGATCGCCAGCAAGTCGTCTCACACGGTCAAAATCGGCAAGGAAGCATTCTACCGGCAGGCTGAGCTCGACCTCGCCGACGCCTACAATTACGCCTCGCAAGTGATGGTCGAAAACCTCCTATCGGCCGACGCCGAGGAAGGCATATGCGCCTTCATCGAAAAGCGCGATCCGAAGTGGGAGGACCGCTAATGGCCGCCGCAATCGTCCGCCGTATCGACCGCCACGCGCTGACCCGACTGGTTGCCGCCGGCGGCGCCTGGGGCCTTGCTATGATCACCGGTTTACTTGCAATCACCATCCCGCAATGCGGCCTGCCCTGCCCCGACGTTGTGGCGATGACGGCCGCAGTCTGTGTTAGCGCCGGCCTCCTGACGATTGGTCCATTCGCGGCGTTCGCCGGTTCGAAATAACCCCTGAAACAGGTCCCTCCCATGACTCGCATTCTTCTTCTCGCCGCGGCGTTCATGCTGCCGTCCTTGACCTCCGCAGTTGCGCAAGAGATCACGGCGTCCGAACGCGCCGCCTGCCAGGCCGACTACGACAAGTATTGCAAGGGCACGTTTCCCGGCGGCGGCCGCATCATTCGCTGCCTCGCCAGCCACTACGAAAACCTCGGCGACTCCTGCAAAAAGGTGGTCGACAGCAACAAGAAATAACCGGCGCGCTTTGTCCGTCGCGCAGCCGTGATCGCGCCGGCTCTTTCGGCGCCGGGGGCGCGAGCCTATCTTGCTCGCTGCCGTGACCTGCAAGCGAGGCCGCCCATGAACAATTCCGCCATCGTTTTCACGCCGGCGGCTCAGAAGGCCCAGGCCGAGCGCGGCTCCGCCACGGCCTATGAGCGGCGACTAACCGACGGCTTTCCCGATACGATAACGCCTGAGCTTGCGCAATTCATCGCCGAACAGGACACGGTTTTTCTGGCCACCGCAACCGCCGACGGCGCGCCCTATATCCAGCATCGCGGCGGCCCGAAGGGCTTTATCAAGGTCGTCGACGAACGCACGCTCGGCTTCGCCGACTATCGCGGCAACCGGCAATACATCACACTCGCCAATTTATCGGAAAACGATCGTGCCTATCTTTTCCTGCTCGATCCAGCACGCAAGCAACGCATCAAGCTGTGGGGCCGCGCCCGCGTGGTCGAGAACGATGCAGCGCTGGTCGATAAACTGTTCGATGAAGGCTATAAGGCAAAACCGGAACGTGCGATCCTTTTCACCATCGAAGCCTGGGACGTGAATTGCTCACAACACATCACGCCCCGTTTCACCGAGGCCGAGATCGAGGAGGCGTTAAAAGCAGTGCGGGACAGGGTCGCGGCGCTCGAGGCCGAGAATGCACGGTTACGTGTGCTTCTTGCGCAAGCTGAAAACGCACGATGAATCACAACTCCTATCCCGACAGTTATATCCGCGGTATCCTCAATACGGTGAAGACTATTGCCATGGTCGGCTTCTCCCCGAAGGAAAGCCGGCCGAGTTATTTTGTATTCAAATATCTGCTGGAACGCGGCTATCGCGTCATCCCTGTCAATCCCGGCCGCGCCGGCGAAGACGTGCTCGGGCAAAATGTCTACGCCAAACTGTCCGACATCCCCGACCCTATCGACATGGTCGATATCTTCCGCGCTTCCGAACATGTCTTGCCGATCGTCCAGGAGGCACTCACGCTCAAGCCGAAGCCGCAAGTCATCTGGATGCAGCTCACCGTGCGCAACGACGAGGCGGCCCAGCTTGCCGAAACCGCCGGCTTGAAAGTGGTGATGAACCGCTGCCCAAAAATCGAATATGGGCGGTTGTCGTCGGAAATTTCCTGGATCGGTGTCAACTCCCGCACGCTCTCCTCAAAACGCGCACAAAGCCTCGGCAAGGGTGTGCAACGCATGAGCATCGGCTCCAGTTTGCCACGACCAGAAGAAAAATAAGTCGCTGCCTGCCACGCAACGGCGATGACTTTTCGCCGCACGATCGCCTATTAGCCTGCCACGCCTCCTTTCCGGCAATGCCTTGACGGCGCGCCTGCCCGCCCCGTTTAATCGCTACCGCTTCAACATAAGGGGATGGGGAATGGCCGACGCCGAACATATGCCAGGATTTTCGACGCTTTCGATCCACGCCGGCGCCAAACCCGATCCCACCACCGGCGCACGAGCAACGCCGATATACCAGACCACTTCGTTCGTGTTCGACGACGTCGATCATGCCGCCGCATTGTTCGGGCTGCAGACCTTCGGCAACATCTATACTCGTATCGGCAATCCGACCTGTGCGGTGCTGGAAGAGCGCGTGGCGGCACTGGAAGGCGGCACCGCCGGCCTCGCGGTCGCCTCCGGTCACGCCGCGCAAGTGGTCGTCATGCACGCACTGATGACGCCGGGCGACGAACTCATCGCCTCCAAAAAGCTCTATGGCGGCTCGATCAATCAGTTCAATCATTCCTACAAAAACTTCGGCTGGAACGTGGCCTGGGCCGATCCCGACGACATCGCCAGCTTCGAAAAAGCGGTGACCGACAAGACCAAAGCGATCTTTATCGAGTTGATCGCCAATCCCGGTGGTGTCATCACCGACATCGAGGCGGTGGCCAATATCGCGCGCAAGGCCGGCGTGCCGCTGGTCGTCGACAACACGCTGGCGACGCCCTATCTGTGCAAGCCGTTCGACTACGGCGCCGACGTCATTGTGCATTCCGCAACGAAATTTCTTGGTGGCCATGGCAACTCGATCGGCGGCGTCATCGTCGACGGCGGCACGTTCAACTGGTCGCGAGATAAAAAATACCCAATGCTGTGCGACCCGCGGCCGGAATATTCCGGCATCGTACTGCATGAGACCTTCGGCAATTTCGCGTTCGCCATCGCTTGCCGCGTGCTCGGGTTGCGCGATCTGGGTCCGGCGTTATCGCCATTCAACGCTTTTCTTATTCTCAATGGCATCGAGACTTTGTCGCTGCGCATGCAGCGGCATTCCGACAACGCGCTCTATGTGGCGGAATGGCTTGCGAAGCGCCCGGAAGTGGCTTGGGTGAGCTATCCAGGATTGGCAAACGACAAGTACCACGCGCTCGCCAAGAAATATGTGCCAAAGGGCTGCGGCGCCGTGTTCACCTTCGGCCTCAAGGGCGGCTATGACGCCGGCGTGAAGCTCGTGTCCAACGTCGAGTTGTTCTCGCATCTTGCCAATATCGGTGACACGCGCTCGCTCATCATTCACCCGGCTTCAACCACGCACCGGCAATTGTCCGACGCGCAGAAGGTTCAGGCCGGCGCCGGACCGGATGTGGTGCGGCTGTCGATCGGAATCGAGGACAAAGAAGATATCGTCGCCGATCTGGAGCAAGCGCTGACGGCCGCCTAGAGGGGGACTCAGGCTTTCGTGAGCGTGCGCGCAACGTAAGCGCGGATATAGGCGAGCGAAGCCGGCGAGGTCCATATTTCGGCCACGGCCTTGTCGGTCGCATTCCCACTCGCCGCGAGGCGTTCGCTGACAGCCTGCCGGATTTGCATTTTGGTTTGCGCAAATGCGGGCGGCGACAGCGAAGACAACTGCCGAGCCGCAGCATTGGCGCGCTCGATCAGTTCCGCCGGTTCGGCAAGCTCATCGACCCAACCGCGCTCGAGTGCGGCATCGGTGTCGTAGGTCGCTCCGGTGAGCGTGAACTCCGCCAGATGACGAGCCGGCACGGCAAAGCGCACGATTTCGAAAGCGAGCGCGGGAAACGGCACGCCGACCAACAATTCCGTCACGCCGATACGCCCCGCTCCCCGCGCCATGATGCGACGGTCGGCGCAACAGGCGAGCACCGCGCCGCCGGCGATGGCATGGCCGTTAACGGCGGCGATCACCGGCTTGGAAAAGAAGAACACAGCTTCGTAAAGCCTGTGCAGCGCCGGCAAGAATGCGCGGATATAGTCGGCGCCGGCATCGCTCAGGCGCTTGAGGTCGACGCCGGCCGAAAACGCCTTGCCGTGTCCGGTGATAACCACGGCCTTGACGTCGGGCCCATGCAATTCGTCAAAGCGTGCGACCAGCGCCTCGCAGAATTCGATATCGAGCGCGTTGACCTTGCCATGCCGCATAGTCAGCACGGCAATGCCGCCATGCAATCTAATGTCGATCACGCTCGTGCCTCCTGCGCGGCTCGCGGCACCAACACACTCGAACGATGCCAGAGCCGCTCGGCGTGCACAATCGCGATGGTGAACACAAGAATGGCCGCCATTTGATGCAGGAGCGCAAGCTCGATCGGCGCCTGCGCCAACAGCGTGGCGATACCGAGGATGGCCTGCAACGTCACCGCGCCGGCAAGAACGAGCGCGCCAAAGGTTTCGCGCCGCATGTCCCAGGCGTCGTTGGCATGAAACATCGCGACAAGCCAGATCGCATAGGCCAACATGCGATGATCGAACTGGACCGTCAGCGTGTTCTCGAAGAAGTTGCGCCACAGCGGCTTTAAAAACCACAGCCGTGCCGGGTCGGGAATGAACGAACCGTCGATGGCCGGCCACGTATTAAAGACCAGGCCGGCATTGGTGCCCGCCACCAATGCGCCGAGATAAATCTGGATCGGCATCAGCATGGCTAGCACCAGAGCCATCACGCGCAGACGCCGCGGCGCGCCGATGGCCGGCTGCGGCGTCAACTGCTGCGCCGTCCACAGCACGGCGGCATAAATCGCACAGGCCAGCGTGAGATGGAATGCAAGCCGATATTGCGAAACGCTGACACGTCCCGAGCCGGCCAGACCAGACGACACCATCCACCAGCCGACCGCGCCTAAAGCCGCACCGGCGCCGAAGATCGTCCACAAGCGCACGCGCAAGCGCTGTGGTATCCAACCGCGCCAGAGAAAGAACAAGAACGGCAGCAGGAACACCGCGCCAGTAGTGCGCGCCAGCAGGCGGTGCGACCACTCCCACCAATAGATGACTTTGAACTGCTCGAGGCTCATGCCGCGATTGAGCTGCTGATATTGCGGAATTGCCTGATAGGCTTGGAATTCCGCCTGCCAGGCTTGCTCAGACAGCGGTGGCAGCACGCCGGTGACCGGCTTCCATTCGGTGATGGACAGGCCGCTTTCAGTGAGGCGCGTCGCGCCTCCCACCACCAATGTCAGAAAGATCATGGCCGCGACACAGAGCAGCCACAATCGCACCGCGCGCAAGTGAGGATCGGGAGCTGATATCGAATCGGCCATGAAAAGGGCTGCTTGCAGGGATCGGCGCGGACCATATAGTCAGGCCGGTTCGACTGCAAATGAACGAAAGCCTCATGGGAATCCGCACCCGCAAACTGATCGGCGTCTTCGGCCTGTTCGCACTGGTGATCTTCTGGAGCCTGCTCGCCATGGCGTTGGCGCAGTCGGTGCTGACCGACATCAACGGTTTCGTCGCCGTGATCTACTACGTCGTCGTCGGGATGGGCTGGGTGCTGCCGGCGATGGTTCTGGTGAAATGGATGGCCAGACCAGACGCGCCGCGGGCGTGAAAACGTTACGCCGCGTTGACGCGGCGGAAGTGGTTCCACATGGCGGTGGCGGCGCCCGACATCAGAACCTTCAGATAGCGGTGTTGCTGGTATTCGCCGTTGACAGAAAGGCGCGGCAGCGCGGTCAGGTGATCGCGGTGAACCTTGAACAGCACGCCGGGGCGCGTCGTCACGCCGGTCTTGAAACCGAGCTCGGCGGCGACGCGAAACTCACGCGGACCGGCCGAGGTCGGATCGCCGACCGGATAAGCGAGATGGTTCGGCCGCTTGCCTAATGCTGCTTCCAGCACGGCACGGCTCATTTCCATCTCGGCCCGCACGGCCGGCTCATCCGGCAGTTTCTTGAGCATGACGTGATTGACGGTATGGGCGCCGATGGTGACCAGCGGGTCGGTCGCAAGCTCGACGATTTCCGGCCAGTCCATGCACAAATCGCTACAGAACGCGGCGATGTCGACGCTGTAACGCGCGCAAAGGTCGCGCACGACCGCGCGCAAATCGTTTTCCGATTTCATGCTGCGCAGATAGGTGTAGAAGGCGTCGTAAAGCTCGCGCTTTTCGGCAACCGTCCGGCAGGAAAAAAACTGTTCCCTGCCCTCGATGAGCGCACCAATGCGGCTGTTCTGCGCGATCACCGCTTCGAGCGCGAGCCACCACAGCTCGCCAAGCCGGTCAGGGAAGCTGGTGGCGATATAAATCGCGAACGGCATTTCGTACTTGCGCAGAAGCGGATAGGCCCATTGCTTGAGATCGCGGTAGCCGTCGTCAAAGGTAAGGCAAACGAAGCGGCGGGTGAATTCGCCGGTGATAAAGCGGCGGTGCATCTCGTCGAGCGAGATGACGTCGAGACCCGCGCCCTTGATTTCGCATAAGACCTCTTCAAGGAACTCCGGCGTGACTTCCAGAAGCCGGTTTGGCTGGAAGCCGTCGTCGCGTGCCGGGCGAACGTGATGCAGCGTCAGGATGATGCCGACGCCGCCGACGAGCGGTCGCATCAAGTGATGCATGCCACTGAAATACAGCGTTTCCAGCCCGCCGCGGATAATGGTGCTCTTCACGGTCGTCACATTGCCCTCGAGACCCACGCCAAATTAGGGCTAATATTCCAACTCTTTATTGAGAAATCTTTGCGATGCTGTGACCAAGGTTAACCATTCCGTTCCCCGGCGCCGCCATGAATGTCCTTGCACTACGCCCGCTCCGCGCGGAACCGTCATTGCCGGCCGCGGATGCCAGCATCGCGCGGCTCGAAATATTCGACACCATGGCCGCCGCAGAACCGTATTGGCGGCTGCTGGAGCAGCGAAATAGCCTCGCCACCCCCTACCAACGCTACGATTTTCTCGCGCTTTGGCAACGGCATGTTGGCGCATCCGAAGGCATGACCCCCTTTATCGTGGTCGGCTTCAATATGCGGGGCCAGCCGCTTTTTTTATGGCCGTTCGGCAGCCGCAAGGTCGCTGGCCTGCGGGTGGTGGAGTTTCTCGGCGGAAAACATGCCAACTTCAATATGGGCTTGTGGCGGCGCGACGTCGCCGCCGGCATTGAGCCCCACGTCCTGGATGACACGGTCAGCCAGCTCGCCGACGGCGTCGATCTCATCAAGCTGATCAATCAACCGTTGACCTGGGGCGGTACGACCAATCCTTTCGCGCTGTTGCCGCATCAGCGTTCCGCCAATTTCGGCTTCAGCGGCACCTTGATCCCTGACTACGAGGCGCTCTTGCGCGCGCATACCAACTCGGCAACGCGCAAGAAAATGCGCAAAAAGGAGCGAGCGCTCGCAAATTTCGGCACAGTGAGCTTCGAGCAGACGCGCGACCCGCAGGCGATCCGCCGCACCCTCGATGCCTTTTTCAAGCAGAAAAGCGCGCGCATGAAACAGCTCGGCGTGCAGGATGCTTTCGCGCCTCCGGGCGTCCGCCGCTTCATTGAAGCCGCGGCAGCCGTACGGCTTCCCGACGGCGAGCCGTTGCTCGAAATCTATTCGCTGTCCGTCGACGACATCATCGTGGCGACGTACGGCGGCATGCTCATCGGCGGTCGCTTTTCCGCCATGTTCAATTCGATCGTCAAGGACCGTTTCGCCGCCGAAAGTCCCGGTGAACAGTTGCTCACCATGTTGGTGCAACACTGCTGCGCGCGCGGCGTGCAGACCTTCGATCTGGGTATCGGCCAGGCCAACTACAAAGCCTTGTTCTGCGAAGACATAGAGCCTTTGTTCGACAGCTATCTGCCGCTGAGCACTGGCGGCCGGCTACTTTCTTGTGCTTATGCCGCGCTTTCCGCCGGCAAGCGGACGATCAAGCAGCACGCGACCTTGTGGTCGTCGGTACGCACCTGGCGCCGCCTGCGCGCAAGACTTTCGTCAGCCTGATGGAAAATGTGGGCTAAGCGGCGGCAACAGCCTGAGCGCCGCCCTGCAGTATCACGATATCGGAAAAGCCAGCGCCCAGCAGCCGTTCGCTTGCTGAGTAGGTCATTGCGCTCGACGGGTCCCGCGTCACCAGCACCGCGCTGGGCGCAAGCGCCGACAGCCGCTCGATGGCAGGATCCGTGGCCGAACCGGCGTCGATCACGACGTGATCGTAACTGCACACGAGCGCTTCGATCACGGTGAAAAGCATCGGCGAAGCCGCAAGCATGGCAGCGTCGCTGCCGACCTCCCCGGTCGCGACCAGATGAACCTTCGAATACTGGTCGCGCGTGATGATGTCACCGAAGGAGGCTGTACCGCGCACCAACTCGGCAATCCCCGGCGCGCTCGGATCGTTGGACAGCAGCGACAGGTTGGGAGCGCTGAATGCAAGATCGACCAGAACGACATCACGTTCATTCGCGAGCCGGCGCGCAAGCGTGATCGCGGCATAGGTGGTGCCGACATCCCGCATGGTGCCGATCACGGTGACGCGGCGGCCGGCGTCGCCGGCTTGCTGCAGCTCTTGCGCCATCTGTTCGATGTTGAGGACCGGAGCGGTCAAAGTCATTGCCGGCGCCATGGCTGGCGCACCGGCCACGACCGGCGGTTCGACCGGTTGCGACGCAATCGGCGCAGGCCCGGCGGTCGGCTTGGCAGCCGCAGGCGAAACAACAGGAGGCGCGACGCGTGGTTTTGTCGCGGGTTTAGAATCAAGCGGCTGATCGACGGCCGGTGCCGATAAGGCAGGTCCCGGCGCGACGTTGCCCGCGTAACGCTGCGGCGCGGCCGGCACCGCCAGCAGCGCGCCGGTGACGGTAAATCCCGCCGACAGTGCAAAGGCTGCGAACGCGACGATCAGGATCGTCGGCAACTTTTTCGGATAGGCCGGCTTAATGGCGGGCGTGGCGCGCGAAATGATGCGGGCATCGGGGGGCGCCGCGTTGATGCTGTCGCGCGCGGTCGCCTCACGATATTTGGCGAGATACGATTCCAGAAGATCGCGCTGCGTCTTGGCCTCGCGCTCGAGCGCGCGCAGTTCGACGTCCTGCGAATTGCTTTGCGAAGCGAGCTTCTTCACCTGATTGAGGCTTGCGGTTAGCGTCTGGATGCGGTCGCCGGCAAGCTTGGCGTCATTGTCCAGCTGGCGCGCCAGACGCTCGCCTTCCGAGCGGATCTGCCGGTCAGCTTCCGCGATCTGCGCTTTCAATTCCTTGATGCGCGGGTGCTTGCTGAGCAAGGTCGTCGACTGCTCGGCAAGTTGATTGCGCAGTGCGATGCGTTGCTCGATCAGGCGGCGCATCGTTTCGGAGTTGGCAATGTCGGAGGTGTCGATCGGCTGGCCCGAGCGGATGAGACTGCGCAACTGACTTGCCCTCGCCGAAAGATCCGCCTTGCGCGCGCGCGCCGCGGCGATCTGCGAATTGATCTCGGTGAGCTGCTGGCTCGGCAGCGAGGTGTTGTTGGGGCCGACGTAGAGATTGGCCTTGATGCGATATTGCTCGACCTTGCCTTCGGCCTCCGCCACCCTCCTGCGCATCTTGTCGATTTCGCCAGCAAGCCAACTGCCGGCGGCGCGGGTCTGATCCTGCTGCGCGGTCTGCTGCATCCGCAAATACGTTTGGGCGATCGCATTGGCGACGCGGGCGGCAAGGTCGGGATTGGCCGAGTTGAAATCAATCGCGATGACGCGCGACTTTTCGACGGCCTGAACATTTAAGCGGTCGTAATAGGCCTCAAGCGTACGCTCTTCGAGCGTCTTGGTGCGGTCGCGGCCGATACCGAGCAGCGAGAACAGACCGCTGGCGAAGGCCGGCGCGCCGCGTTCGAATTCGGGAACTTCGGTAAGCTTTTCCTTGGCGATGACTTCGCGCGCAAGATCGCGCGACAGCACGACCTGGGTCTGGCTCGCGACCGCTTCCGGATCGATCGTTGTGCGGTCGGTCGTGCTCTTGTCGGCTGCGGCGCGCAGAAACACGTTTTCGCGCGCTTCCAACAACAGGCGGGCTTCGGATCGATAGCGCGGCGTAATCGCGTTGACGACGACGAAAGCGAGTGCCGCGGCGATCAGCGTGGTACCGAGGATCGTCGTGCGCTTCTGCCAGAGAGCGCGCCCCAGATCGCGCATGTCCGGTTCGCCGTCCGGACTGAACGGGACCACCGCCGGTGCCGGCGCAACGGCAGGCTTCGACTTCCTACGAAACGAAAACACCATCGGTACTCCACACTCACAACTCTACGGATAGCTGACGCGATCTGAAACGATTATGGTTTCTACCGCGTTAACTCCGCTTCACATGCCGGCATTTGTCAGATTTTGTTAACCGGCCAGCCGCCTAATGCAGCATGGACAGGGGAGCCGTTTTCGCGCCGGGCGCGGTGGGGCAATGCAGCCGTTGAATATTTTGCACGTGTTCCGCGCTCCGGTCGGAGGGCTGTTCCGTCACGTTCTCGACCTTGCCCGCGGCCAGGTCGCGCGCGGCCATCGCGTCGGCCTGATTGCCGATTTACACACAGGCGGCGACAACGCCGAACGCATCCTGCGCGAACTCGCCCCGTCGCTCACGCTCGGTTTCAGCCGCTTCCCCATGCGCCGCCACGTCAATCCGGGCGATTTTCTCGCTGTCGGCCATGTCTTACGCCGCATGGCGGAGACCGATGCCGATGTCGTGCACGGCCACGGCGCCAAAGGCGGCGCCTATGCCCGCCTCACTTTTGGGCGCAAACGCGCGGTTCGCGCCTACACGCCACACGGCGGAAGCCTCCTGTTCGGCCACGACACACTGGCCGGAAAGTTTTACCTGTCGACCGAACGCCTGTTGATGTTGCGTGGCGACCTGTTTCTGTTCGAAAGCGGCTACAGCGAACAAATATTCCGCCGCAAAATCGGCGATCCGCGCGGCCTGGTGCGCGTCGTACACAATGGCGTCTCACGCGCCGAATTTGAGCCGATCGCCACAAAAAGCGATGCCAGCGATATCGTGTTTCTGGGCGAACTGCGTGCCATCAAAGGCATCGATGTCCTGATCGAGGCCATCGCGTTGCTGCGTCGCGACGGCCGCAAGGTGACGGCAACTCTGGTCGGAAGCGGACCCGACCGCGATACCCTGGTCGCGCAAGTCGAGCGCCTCGGGCTGTCGTCTGTCATCCAGTTCAAACCCGCTATGCCGGGCCACGAAGCCCTCACGCTTGGCCGTATCATGGTGGTTCCGTCGCGTGCGGAGTCCCTGCCCTATGTCGTACTCGAGGCGGCCGCCGGCGGCCGGCCGCTGATTACCACCCGCGTCGGCGGAATTCCGGAGATTTACGGTCCGCTGTCGGACCGGCTGGTTCCCCCGGAAGACGCCCCGGCGCTCGCGCACGCAATTGCAGCCGCACTTGATGACCCTGCGGCCACCGCCAAAACCGCGCGGCTTTTGCGTGATCAGGTTGCCGCCTCGTTTTCCGTCGAAAACATGGTCGATGGCGTGCTCGCCGGATATCGGGCCGCCTGTGAAAAGCTGCAAATCGGCACTGCTCGTTAAGACATTTTTGAGGATCCGGATAAGCCTTTTTTGAAGGTTTTTCTTTAGAAAAATCCAAGCATTAAGCACCATTGCGTCTGGGGAGCTGCGCGTTGCGGTAGCGTTACAATGACCGACACCAAGCTTCGCCCGGCATCGAAAGCATTGAGTGCGTCCGCACGTGTGGCGCGCGCGCCTGCAAAGCCGCGCTCGTCCAAAACACGCACGCTGTCGCCAGAGGCGCTTACCGTTGCCGCCATGCCGTCGGCCGCGCCGATTTCGCCGATCGTGCTCGCCGGCTTCGTGCGCATGTACGAGTTCGCCTTGATCGTCGTGGTCGGGCTTGTCGTCTACGCCGTTTACCTACCGGACATCGACAGTCTGATCTGGCGCTATGTGGCGGCGACATTGAGCATCGCTGCTCTTTCAATGCTCGCCTTTCAAGTCGCCGACATTTACCAGGTGCAGGCATTTCGCGGCCACGAAAAGCAGTACATGCGGATGGCATCCGCCTGGTCGGTGGTCTTTCTCCTCGTCATCGGTATCTCGTTTTTTGCCAAAACAGGCGAGATGTTCTCGCGCGTCTGGCTCGGCAGCTATTACGCCAGTGGCTTGTTCGCGCTCGTCGTATCGCGCCGTCTGTTATTTCTCCTTGTGCGCCGATGGACGAGCGAAGGCCGGCTCACCCGGCGCACTGTCATTGTCGGCGGTGGCGACTATGGCGCCCACGTCATCGAAGAACTGAGCAAGCAGAAAGACACCGGCGTCAAGGTTATCGGCCTGTTCGACGACCGCGGCGATGCCCGCAGCGCCGCCGATTGCGCCGGCGAGCGCAAGCTCGGCACCGTCGACGACCTGGTTGAGTTCGGCCGGCGCACGCGCGTCGATCTCGTTATCTTCTCGCTGCCGATTTCCGCCGAAGGCCGTATCCTCCAGATGTTGAAGAAACTGTGGGTGCTGCCGGTCGACATCCGGCTTGCCGCCCACACCAACAAGCTGCGCTTCCGTCCGCGTTCCTATTCCTACATCGGCAAGGTGCCGGTGCTCGACGTCGTCGATCGGCCGATTGCCGATTGGGACGTTGTGATGAAGTGGCTGTTCGACAAAATCATCGGCGGCATCATCCTGCTGTGCGCCCTGCCCGTCATGGCCATCATCGCCATCGCCATCAAGCTCGACAGCCCCGGTCCCGTCCTGTTTAAGCAAAAGCGCTACGGCTTTAACAACGACCTGATCGAGGTCTACAAGTTTCGCTCGATGTATACCCACACCGCCGACGCCACCGCCGAAAAACTCGTCACCAAGGATGACCCGCGCGTGACCCGCGTCGGCCGCATCATCCGCAAGGCAAGCCTCGACGAACTGCCGCAACTGTTCAACGTGGTGTTCAAAGGCAACCTATCGCTGGTCGGTCCGCGGCCGCACGCCGTCAACGCCAAGGCGCAAGCCCGCCTCTATGACGAGGCGGTCGACGGCTATTTCGCGCGTCACCGCGTCAAGCCCGGCATCACCGGCTGGGCGCAGATCAACGGCTGGCGCGGCGAAACCGACACCCAGGAAAAAATCCAGAACCGCGTCGAGCACGATCTCGAATACATCGAGAACTGGTCGGTGCTGTTCGATCTCTCGATCCTGCTGCGCACGCCCATCGCGCTTTTAAAGACCGAGAGCGCCTATTGAGCGCCGTTGCGACAATGCCTTGGGTCACGCCCGCGACGCCGGCCGCGGCTTTGCGCGAGCGTATGCTGCTGATCGTCCTGTTCATCACCGTGTTTGCAAGCTCGGTCGCCTTCATCGAGCCGTCGCCGCATGACGGCTTGATGGGCGTCCTGCTCGTCTTTGCGCTGATCGCGGGCGCGCGTCTGGAGCGGACTTTGCTGGTACCGTTCCTGCTCCTGATGATCTGGAATGTGGCCGGCATGATGGCGCTGCTGCACGTGCCCGGCGAGGAAAAGACCGTCCAGTACACGATTACATCGATCTATCTCGCCGTCGCCGCCCTGCTTTTTGCCGCGCTGTTTGCGCAAAATTCGAAGACCATGCCGCGGCTCGCGACCATGCGGATCGCCTATATCATCACCGCGGTGATTTCAGTGTTTCTTGGCGCGCTCGGCTATTTCGACGTGCATGGGCTGGGCAAGTTATTTGCGCCGATCGGCCGCGCCTCCGCCGCCTTCAAGGATCCGAATGTTTACGGACCTTTCCTGATCTGGCCCGCGCTTTTCCTGCTCGATCGCATGGTCGCTCGTCGCATTCGGCTCATCGATGCGGCCGTGCTCGGCATCCTGTTGTTCGGACTGTTTTTGAGCTTTTCACGCGGCGCCTGGTTCCATTTCACGGTCTCGGCCGTCGTCATGGTGATGCTTGCCTTCATCAGCGCCCCGACCACCCGCGAACGCCTGCGCGTCCTCGCGCTCACGGCTATAGCCGTCGGCATCTTGGCGCTATTCGTTTTATTCCTGCTGTCGTTTGCTTCAATCGGCGACATGTTCAAGGAACGCGCCCACCTCATCCAATCTTACGACGTCGGCCAGGGTGGCCGCTTCCGCTTGCAGGAGTTGGCGCTCAATTCGGTGTTGCAATTCCCCAACGGCATGGGGCCATTTGAGTTCGCCCGCGTGCACGGCTTGCAGCAACACAATGTCTATCTACAGGCCTTCCTGGTCTATGGCTGGGTCGGCGCCATGGCCTATTTGTTGTTGCTGCTCACGACCGTCATGGTGGGCTTGCGCACCGCGCTCGTACGCACTCCGTGGCAACCCTATCTAATCACCGCGCTTGCCGCCTTCGTCGGCGAGATGGCGGAAGGATTCGTGATCGACACCGATCACTGGCGTCACTTTTTTCTGATGTTGGGCATGGTCTGGGGCCTGGCCGCCGCGACTTTGCGGCAGGTGCGCACGGCACCCATGCCGGCACCGCGAAATCGGGCGGTCAACGCCGCCGCTTGAGCATTACTTCTTACAGAGCAGGATGGGCTGATGCTGGGCGCCGCCCGGCATGTGCACGATTTCGCAATCCTTGAAGCCCGCCGTCTTGGCGACGTTGAACAGATAGTCGGTGCGGTAGGCGACGGCCGCCTCCGGCTGTTCCCGCGATTCGACGCGGGCATTGCCGATCGCGTGCTGGAACGTGTGGCGGGTTCCATAGCTCGCCGGCGGATAGTCGAGATTGAAATGCGAATGCATCATCGCGCCGCCTGGTTTGAGCAGCCGATAGCTCTCCTTGATGTAGTTTTCGAGTTCGGCTTCCAAGACGTGCGTTAACAGCGAGTTGGAGACGACCAGTTCGAACGTGCCATCGGGCTCCGGTACGCGATAATGCGCGCTCGTTTTGCCCTCTTGATGGTAGGACACGCTCGCATGCGTCGAATGATGAAAGCGGAAGCGCTGCGGATCGTAGTGCTGCTCGCACCAGGCGATTGCTTCGCCATCGATATCGACACCGACATAAAGCCCGTCGAAACGGCGGCCGCGGAAATTATAGTCGCGCAGCCAATGCGCCCAGCGCCCGCAACCCGAGCCGATATCGAGTATGCTGGAATGCGCGTCGGCCAGCCCTTCGGTGAACACGAACATCCAGAAGTCGCGCGCATGCGTGAGGAAGTGAACCTGGTTGTTCAAGATGCGATTGCCGACGCCGATGCGCACGCGCAGATGGTTCGGCGGCAGATCGCGGAACTCGGAATAAATGAGGCGCGGCACAACATCGAAGGCGTTGATCGTCAACCTAAATAGCGGATTGAAGGTCAACAGCGAGGTCGACGGAAACAGCTTGCGGATCGCCCGGTCGAAGCTCAGGCGCTTGACCGGCGGTGCTGGCGTTTGAGTAGCAGAGCTGTAGGACATGGCGCACCTATCGGGGCAGTTGCCCCATTTTTCCCGATTTACTTAGGCTTTTGCGTTTAACATCGCGTTACGCGGCCGCTTGCGAATTTGCCGGCCCCGACTCGTAGGGCGCGCGATGGCCCTCCAGCAGATGGCGGCGACGCAGGCCCGCAATCAGGCGACTGAACCAGGCATCCGGCAGCAGCGCGGTCAGCGCGTAGGCGGCAAGCCCCTTGGCGAGCGAAACGCGGCCGGTGCCGTCGCGGCTTTGCCACCACAGCCGCATCAATGCCCACGGACGATAGGTTTCGGCGTGTTTGCGCCTGATCGCGCGCCAGAGCGCGGCATGGTGGCCGGAGGCTTGGCTGAACAGCATGCCGGTGCTGGAAACGCGATAGGCGAGATAGGGCTTCGGAATGACGAGGGCCCGATAGCCTGCGCGCATCAGCCGCACATAGAATTCCCAGTCCTCGTAGCCCTCACGCATGGTCTCGTCATAGCCGCCGACCGCTTGCCAGCACGCCGTGCGCAACAGGATCCCCGAAGGCATCGGATTGGTAAACAAAAGATCGAACCGGTTGAAATGCCGCTCCAGCAGGCCGCTGCCCGAGCCGACCAGCCGCTTGTGGCAAATCACGCCGGCTACATCGGACGGCGCAGCGCGCAGCAGGGCCACCGCTTCTTGCAAAAACGGCGGCTCGATGGTGTCGTCGCAGTCGAGCGTCATCACCATGTCGCTGCGCGCGGCGCGAATACCTGTGTTGCGCGTCGCCGAAAGACCGGCGTTCTTTTGATGGATGACGCGCACGCGGCCTTTGAGCGCCGCGAGTTTGCTCAACGTCTCTTCGTCGTCGGAACCGTCGTCAACAATGACGGTCTCGAAATCGCGGAAGATCTGCGCGTCGAGCGACGCCATCAGGCCGTCGAGGAAGCGGCCGCCGTTAAAGCAGGGAACCACAACGGTGACCGCAGGCTTTCCCGCAGCCTGCCTATCCGTCGCGTTCGACGTCTTATCCGCCACTGCCATATCGACTGCTCACCGTCCGCAAAACCGCAACAATTTAGAGGTGTTTGGACGAATTTTTCCTTAAGCGCGCCGAAGAGACTGCAGCCGAATTTAAGCGGTTCGCGACAGACTTTGTTCACCATGATCTTTAAGCGAAACATCCGCAGTGCTGCGCTAATTTGCCGCCATGACCGCCTCTGTCATGGCCATGAAGTCGGCGCTGCGCCGCCCTTTCCGGCTGCTCGCCAGCGTCTTGTCGCTGCGCTACTTCGCGCTGCGCGCGTCGACCGCGGGCGCCGCCATCGTCGCCGGGCTGGTGCAGACCTTCGTTTTCGCGCGCGTGCTGACGCCGGAGCGCTTCTCGATATTCATCCTGATCGGCACCTTCGGCGTGTCGCTATGGCTGTTCGACCTTGGCGCTGCGAAAATCCTGTTTGTGCGCCAGCGCGCACGTCATTTGCGGCAGCGCATCGACGAGACGGTGGCCATGCATTCAAGCGCGGTTGTCGTGCTTTACATGCTGATCGTCTCGACGGGAGCGTTGCTGTGCTTTGCCGTCATGGCGGGCCGGCCATCAGTGACCTCATGGCAGGCGGTCGAATATGCGCTGTTTTTCAGCTTCTCGGCGCTCAATCTGGCATGGTTTCCGATCCGCAATGTCAGCAATGCCGTTGACGAATTTCTCTATTTCGAAATGCTGGAGGCGGTGCGGCGCATCGGCCATATCGGCCTCATGTTGGCCTTGTTGATTGGCCTGCCGTTACCGGCCTTCCTGATCCTCGCCAATCTGCTCTGGCTTGTCGTGTTCAGCATTTGCAGTGTGCACCTTGTGCGCAAAGGAGCGTTGGCACCGCGACTGCCGCGTTTCGTGTCCGCGCTGAAAGAATTCTGGCGCCTCAATCGCCCGGAAATCCTGCGCAGCGGCACCTATGCCGGCGCCGAACTGACGGTCTACAATTTTCCTTATCTGGTCGTGCCGCTGCTGTTCGGGCTTGGCGCGCCCACGATCATCCTCGACACGGTGTTTAAGGTTTTTCGCGGCACCACGCTGATCTATGCTGCCGGCCTCGATCCGCTCATCCCGCAACAGACGCGTGCATTTGCGGACCGCGATTTACCGACGCTGAAAAAAGCAACGCTGACCGCAACCGTGCTCGTCGCGCTACCGACCGTTGCACTCTGTGCGGTGTTGCTGTTGGCCGGCGACAAATTGTTTGCGCTACTGCTCGGCCACGCGGCGACCGTTCCGCCCGAAGCGGTCTATATCCTCGTGGTGCTGTTGCTCGCCAATATGGTGCAGAACGTCGCGAGCTGCCTATTGCAGCACACCGGCTTCTTCCGCGAGATCGCGCGGGTGGCGAGCTTCCTTGTCGTCGCGATGGCGGCGATGACAGGACTTGTGGTGGCTTTCGGCCTCGACATCACCGGCTTCCTCGCCGGCTACGCCACCGTCTATATCGCGGGCGCAATCCTCTATGTTGTTTACGTCGTGTACCGCCCCTTCCGCATTGCCGCCATGCGTTCGGCCTGACCGAGCGCACCGGCGCCACGGTTGCGCCGCCAAAGACCCAACCTTATAGTCCGCGCCGTTCCGGTCGGGGCGTGGCGCAGCCCGGTTAGCGCGCTTGTCTGGGGGACAAGAGGTCGTGGGTTCAAATCCCGCCGCCCCGACCAGAAATTCCCAAAACAATGAAATCTAATGCGTACGTGCGATCACTTTGAGCGCCGCATATGCGTCAATCACGCCGGCACCGACGTCGCGGCGCGATCCGGGGATTTTCCGCGCCGAGACGATGAGCGCATGCCGCACTTCGGCCGGCGTCAGCCGCGGCTCGCGCGCAAGCAATAGTGCGGCAGAGCCGCTAACGTGCGCTGCGGCAACCGAGGTGCCTGACGTGACCTGATAGCCGCCGTCTGGCGCATCGGCGAGGATGGCGACGCCCGGCGCCGCCACCGTCACTTGCGGCCCGCGGTTAGCCAATGGCAGCAGCTTGTCGTTGGTATCGGTCGCAGTGACGCCGATGACGTGGGCGTCCGCCGCCGGAAAAAGCGGCGGTGCCCGCGGGCCGGCATTGCCGACGGCAGCGATCAATACGATCCCATGACCATAGGCGCTCGCCAGCATCTGGCGCAGCATCGGATCGGCCGGCCCGGCGAAGCTCATGTTGATGATGCGCGCCCTTTTGCCGGCGGCCCAATCGATGCCCTTCAGAATGTTGAACGTGGTGCCTTGCGCGGTGTCGTGCTGGCCGGAAAAAGCGCGCACCGCAAGCATGCGCGCCTTCGGCGCCACGCCGGTCAGTTTGCTGTGAGCCGCAATCGCACCGGCCATCGCCGTGCCGTGCGCGTGTGGCGTTGCGGGAGCACCGATCAGATTGTCTTGGTCGACAAAAGCGCCGACCAGATCCGGATGCTGCATGTCGATTTGTGAATCGATCACCGCCACCAGCACATTGTCGCCGTCGGTGATCTTGTGGGCTTGCAGCAGGTTCAATTTCGACACGACATATTGCAGGTCGCTGCTTTGCGCCGGCGCCGTCTGATTCTGCACACCGAAAAAGTAATAGTTGGCCTGCGCGGCAATGACGACGCTATACCGCCGCAGCGCCTGCAGGATCGCGCGCACCGACTGGCCGCCGGTGAAGCCGTAGCGGTTGAGCGTGCGGCCGGTCAGGTTGAATGTCTGCGTCTCAAGCAGGGTCAATTGCAGTTGATTTGCGACCCGCGCAATCTGCTGCGCGGTGACGCCGGCGCGAAATTCGAGCACGATCTCATTCGAAACGAAGGTCGCGCCCGCCGGCGGCAGCGTGATGTTCCGGTTTTGGGACTGTTGAGTCAGGTGCTTCGACGGCGGCGGGCCGCCGCGATAACCCGGCTCCCCGGGGCCGGGCGGCACAAGCTGATTTGCCAACAGCCATCCAACCGGTCCGAGGAAACAGCCGAGGGTCGAGCGATAGACTTCGTTCGCGGTCATCTCACGATTGAGCACGATCGTGCCGATGATCGGAGCGGCCGCCGCGCAGAAGACCGATCCCATGGCATACCAGCCGAGTGGGGTAACGCCGCGCGCGCCGCCGCCGCCTGTCGGGATAGAGCGTCCGCTGGCCGGGAGGAATGGATTGACCGGAGGCCCGGCCTGCGCGCCCGCCGGCTGAACGGCACCGGCGGCCACCGTGGCCACGACAATAAGCGCGGCCATAAGGCGCCGCATGGAATATTCCCCCGCCGACAAGAACTTAGGTGGCACTATACCTTTATAAGTGCGCCGCCAGCCAGCCCAGGTTCAAACCCACTGACGAAAAACCGGCGCGGGCGCCGACGCACGCGTCGATCCGCAAGCGGAAGCAGCGGATGCTCAGACGCTCGGTGGCGACGTCGCGACGCCGTCTTGCTCGTCCGTGGGCGCAAAGTCGGTGTGAAGCAGCTTGCGGCATTCGCCGAGTTCACGAAGCGCCGCCTGCAGCTTGCCCAGATCGTCGCGCGAAAGCCGCCCCTTCGAACCTGCTGACACAGGCTGTACGGCCGCCGTGCGCGGCGCAGGCTGCGGCATCGCGCCAGCACGATCGGCCGGCCCGACCGTGGGAACCGGGGCGCTCTTCAGCGGAGGTTCTTGGCGCTCAGGCGCGATGTCGCTCTCGTTCAAGTCACGCCCGATGAGCGAACCGATGCGGCCGCCTAATCCACTTTCCTCTTCGAGCATCTCGGCAGCGCTATCGGCCTCCTCGGCATAATCCTCGCCTTCATGCACGCCGTGCGGCGGCTGCGGCGCGCCATCCTGCCAAACCGCTTGCACGAATTTGACGCCCTGCTCGCGCAGGATCCGCTGCACGCCGCGGATGGTATAACCCTCGCCGTAGAGCAGATGCCGGATGCCGCGCAAGAGATCGACATCGTCGGGCCGGTAGTAGCGGCGGCCGCCGCCGCGTTTCATCGGCTTGATGTCGCGAAAACGCGTTTCCCAAAACCGCAACACGTGCTGCGGCAGATCGAGATCGTCCGCCACTTCACTGATGGTACGAAATGCGTCCGGCGCCTTGTGATCCAAAGCGGCGACACTCCTCTGACTAACTACGACTGAAACGCAGGTTACAGACGCACGCGCGTCACTTAAAGCAAAACATTAAGCCGGTGGATTGGGACTGCTTTCCTCGCCACTGCCGTTAATGCGTTGCTTGAGGATCGCCGATGGCTTGAACACCATCACGCGTCGCGGAGAGATCGGCACTTCCTTGCCCGTCTTGGGGTTACGCCCGATGCGCTGGCCCTTTTTCCGCACAACGAAGGAGCCGAAAGAGGACAGTTTCACGGTTTCGCCCCGTTCGAGGCAATCCGTGATTTCCTTAAGCACCAGTTCGACAAGCGCAGCAGATTCCGTGCGCGAAAGGCCTACCTTCTGGTAGACCGCCTCGCACAAGTCGGCCCGCGTCACAGTTTTTCCGGTCATCGCCTGCCCTGCCCCCGGCGAAGATATCCCGCTGAATTATCGACGATATTAGCATCGGCGACATGGGTCAACGGGGCCGTCACATTTATGGGACACCGTTGCAGTCCGGTCGCAGCGCCACGATATCGCTCACCAGCGCAGCAGCACCGAACCCCAGGTGAAGCCGCCGCCCATGGCTTCCAGCAGGATGAGATGCCCGCGCTTGATTCGGCGGTCGGCGACCGCATCAGCCAGCGCCAACGGAATGGAAGCCGCCGACGTATTGCCGTGTCGGTCGACCGTGATCACCACTTTCTCCGGCGCAATCCCGAGCTTGTGCGCGGAGCCGTCGATGATCCGCTTGTTGGCTTGGTGGGGCACGAACCAGTCAATGTCAGAGGCGCCATAGCCTGTGGCCTTGAACGCGTCTTCAATTACGTCGGTGATCATCGCGACGGCGTGCTTGAAGACCTCGCGACCTTCCATCCGTAACCGACCGACGGTCTGGGTCGAGGACGGCCCGCCATCAACATAGAGCTTGGCCTTGTGCCGGCCGTCCGAGCGAAGATGCGTGGTCAGAGATCCCGCGATCCTCGCGCTCCCCGGGCTGCTCCTGCGCCTCCAGCACCAGCGCACCGGCTCCATCGCCAAACAGCACGCAGGTCGTGCGGTCGTCCCAGTCCAAAATGCGCGAAAAGGTTTCAGCCCCGATCACCAGGGCCCGCTTGAAACTGCGGGTTCTCAGCAGGCTATCGGCCACCGAAAGCGCATAGACGAAACCGGAGCAGACCGCCTGCAGGTCAAAAGCGGCGCCGCCGGTGATGCCGAGACCTGCCTGCACCGAAACTGCGGTCGCCGGAAACGTCTGGTCGGGAGTCGAGGTCGCCAGCACGATCAGATCGATCGAGCCGGCATCGACCCGCGCATTGGCAAGCGCCGCGCGGGCGGCATGGAGCGCAAGGTCCGAGGTTAATTCGCCGGCATCCGCGATATGACGTTCCCGGATGCCGGTACGCTGCACGATCCAATCGTCGGTGGTCTCGACCGAGCGTGCGAGTTCTTCATTGCTGAGGATACGTCCCGGGAGATAGCTGCCGCAGCCCAGAACGACCGAACGCAAAGCCGTCACGAGGCCGCTCCGCTTGCGTGCCGGGCCGATACTGTCGCCCGCAAATCGCGCGCCATGGTCTCGCCGATCTTGGCCAGCAACTCGTAACGCACCATGTCGTAGCCGATGTCGATTGCGGATGCGAAACCTTCCGCGTCGGCCCCACCATGGCTCTTGATCACGATCCCATTAAGACCCAGGAACACGCCGCCATTCGCTTTGCGCGGGTCCATCTTCTCGCGCAACGTCGCGAAGGCCTGACGGGCAAGCAGATAGCCGAGCCGGGCCGCCCAGGTCCTGTTCATGGCCGCCCGCAGATATTGACCGAGTTGGCGGGCGGTGCCTTCCGCTGTCTTTAACGCGATGTTGCCGGCAAAGCCTTCCGTCACCACCACGTCGACGGTGCCCTTACCGATATCGTCGCCTTCGACGAAGCCGTGATAATCGAAATGCGGGAAATGACCCTCGCGCAAGATGCGGCCCGCCTCGCGCACTTGCTCGAGCCCTTTGATCTCTTCGACGCCGATGTTCAGCAAGCCCACGGTCGGCCGCTCCAGATCGAAAAGCACCCGCGCCATGGCCGCGCCCATGGCGGCGAGATTGATGAGATGAACTTCATCGCCACCGATCGTCGCGCCGACATCCAGCACGATCGATTCACCTTTGACCGTCGGCCACAACGCCGCAATGGCCGGGCGCTCGATGCCTTCAATGGTCTTGAGATTGAAACGCGCCATGGCCATGAGCGCGCCGGTGTTGCCGGCCGAGATCGCAACATCGGCCGCGCCTTTCTTGACGGCGTCGATGGCCAGCCACATCGACGACTTCCAGCGGCCGTAGCGCAAGGCTTGGCTCGGCTTGTCATCCATGCGGATCGCGATCTCGGTATGGACGACCCGCGCATTGGCCTTCAGCCGCGGAAACTTGTCGAGCAAAGCCGCGAGTTGGGCTTGATCGCCGAACAGCAGATATTCGATGTCCGGGTGGCGGGTGAGCGATATCTCCGCGCCGGGCAAGACGACGGTCGGCCCATGGTCGCCGCCCATGGCATCGAGCGCGATACGGACTTTATCGGGCATGGATCGGCTTCGACACCAGTTGGACCGCCGGTAAGGTGATCATCCGGCTACATTATTTTGCGGCGGAAGCGGCGACCATAGCCGCTCGGCGGCGCCAGACAAGCGGGTAAGCGGTCCCCCTCCACTGCTCCGCGTGAGCGGCTCACGATTGGCGCCCGCCAAGATGCTTCTTAAGGTCGGCAAGGGCCGCAAAAGGATGCTCGCCGGAATCCTCACTTTTTGGCGGCGCAAACTCCGCGCCAGGCTTGCGGGGGTAAGGGTCGATGCCGAGCAGCAGGAATTCGGTCGCCAAAGCGCCCAGATCCACCTTGCCGTCGACCAGTTCTTCCGCCACGTCGTCGTTTTCGGACCCGGGCTCGGCCGCCGCCCCAGGGACAAACAAGACGTCCACGGCCTCTTCCACCACGTTTTCAACCGGCTCGAGGCTCACGACGCAAGTCTGGCCCACTTTCGCCTTGACGAGACCGGCGACGTGGACCCCCGCGCCCCGGCGTTTGAGATCGAACACGGCCGACAGGTCTGGCAGATCGCGCGCACCGGCAAGCTCCGCCAGTTGCGCGCGAACCGGCGCCGGCGCCTCGATTTCCAAATGCAAACCGGTGTCGGGGACTTCCGCTACGGCCACCGGGATGCTCCAGGATCCCTGCTCTTTGTGTTGTTGATTCAATGTCTTAGCCTGTATTTGCCGGCTTTGCCGGGATTGGAAATTCTAGCACGCCGGCTGCGAGAGCGGCGGACTGTTGCGCGCCAATGGCAGCCAGAGCCTCCCGCATATAGGCGGCCAGCCGCGCCGGAGCCAAGGGCGGCGATGCACCGCCGTAGACATTCCGCGCCAGGGCGTCGGTCAGGGCAAGGTCGTCGGCGCTTGCCAATGCCGCCTTATAGACCTGCGCCCTGCCATAGAAAGCCTCGCCCATGCGCCGCATTTGCTTCGGCACGGCCAGGTCGCCAATACCCATTTCCCGCAGGTTGTTGTCCATGTCCTGGCAAAAATGGTCGAAAACCGCCTGGCCCAAAGGGCGCAACGCCGGGTCCTGGGCAAGACGGTCGAGCAGCAAGGCCAAATGCAGCACGATCAGCTCGAAACGGCCTTCCAGCGTGTCAGGGACCGCGAAATCGCGGTAAAAGCTCGGCATTCGCGCCTGCGCCACGATCGTGCCATACAGGGCGGGAATGGTGGCGCGCAATTTGCTGCGCCGAAATCGGGGGAAAATCATCGGATTGGTTCGCATGATGGCCGGAGCTTGTCGCCGGTTAAGTCAGCGCCTTCGCCGATGCAAGACGGAAATGAGCGTGCCGCGTTTGCGCCGGATACCCACCTCAAAGCGCGCCGTCCCTCTGCGGCCGGCGCTCGCGCTTGCCGCCGCGCTGGCACTCAGCGGATGTGGTGGTTTCACCGAAACCTTCCAGCGCGGTTACGTGATGCAGGAAGGCGCGCTCGAGCAAATTCCGATCGGCGCCTCGCAGGAGCAGGTTCTCATTGTGCTCGGCACGCCCTCGACCGTCGCCACCGTCAACGGCGAAGTCTTCTATTACATCTCGCAGAAGGCGCAGCGGGCCGCCGCATTCCTGCATCAAGAGGTCGTCGACCAGCGCGTCGTCGCCGTCTATTTCGACAAGGAGCGCCGCGTGCGCCGGCTGGCCAGTTACGGGTTGAAGGATGGCAAGCTCTTCGACTTCGTCTCGAAGACGACGCCGACCGGCGGACAAGAATTGAACTATCTGCGCGGCATCTTCCGCAACTTGAATCCGTTCCAGACCTGATCGCCGCCGCCTCATTGAAAAAGGGCTCGCCGCACGGCGAGCCCTTCTCGTTTTCGCAAGCCGTGCGATCAATGCGCCAAAATCGCCAGCAGCAACAGCGCGACGATGTTGGTGATCTTGATCATCGGGTTCACGGCGGGACCGGCCGTGTCCTTGTAGGGATCGCCGACGGTGTCGCCGGTCACCGCGGCCTTGTGGGCTTCCGAGCCCTTGCCGCCGTAGTGACCGTCCTCGATGTACTTCTTGGCGTTGTCCCAGGCGCCGCCGCCTGAGGTCATCGAGATGGCGACGAACAGACCGGTGACGATCACGCCGAGCAGCATGGCGCCCACGGCCGAGAACGCCGCCGACTTGCCAGCCGGCCCGCCACCCGCGACCAGATAGATCACGAAGTAGACGACGATCGGCGACAGCACCGGCAACAGCGACGGCACGATCATTTCCTTGATCGCGGCCTTGGTGAGCAAGTCGACCGCGCGGCCATAGTCGGGCTTGTCCTTGCCCTTCATGATGCCCGGCTTCTCGCGGAACTGCCGGCGCACTTCCTCGACGATGGCGCCGGCGGCGCGGCCAACGGCGGTCATGCCCATGGCGGCGAACAGGTACGGCAACATTCCGCCGAACAGCAGACCGACAACGACGTAGGGGTTGGTCAGCGAGAAGTCGAGATGGATGCCCTGGAAGTAAGGATGGGCGGCCGCGTTCTTGCTGAAGAACTGAAGGTCCTGATTGTACGCGGCAAACAGCACCAGCGCGCCGAGGCCGGCCGAACCGATGGCGTAGCCTTTGGTGATGGCCTTGGTGGTGTTGCCGACGGCGTCGAGCGCGTCGGTCGATTTGCGCACTTCCTTCGGCAGGCCAGCCATCTCGGCAATGCCGCCGGCATTGTCGGTGACCGGGCCGAAGGCGTCGAGCGCCACCACCATGCCGGCAAGCGCCAGCATCGCGCTCACCGCGATGGCGATGCCGAACAGGCCGGCCTGACCATAGGCGACCAGAATGCCGGCGATAATCACCAGCGCCGGCAGCGCGGTCGCTTCCATCGAGATCGCCAGGCCTTGGATGATGTTGGTGCCATGGCCGGTGACGGACGCCGCCGCGATCGACTTCACCGGGCGGAACTCGGTGCCGGTGTAGTATTCGGTGATCCAGATGATGAGACCGGTCACCACCAGGCCGACGACGGCGCAGATGAACAGATCCGTGCCGGTGTAGGCCACGCCGGCGAGCGCACCCCAGCCGATCAGATAGTGGGTGACGCCGGCGATACCGACGAGCGAAAGCACCGCCGTCGCAATGAAGCCGCGATAGAGCGCGCCCATGATCGACTGGTTCGACGGCAGCCGCACGAAGAACGTACCGAGGATCGACGTGATGACGCAGACGCCGCCGATCGCCAGCGGATAGGTCATCATCGTGAACAGCATCGGCGTCGCGGCGAAGAAGATCGACGCCAGCACCATGGTGGCGACGATGGTCACCGCATAAGTCTCGAACAGGTCGGCGGCCATGCCGGCGCAGTCGCCGACATTGTCGCCGACGTTATCGGCGATGGTCGCCGGATTGCGCGGATCGTCTTCCGGAATGCCCGCTTCCACCTTGCCGACCAGATCGCCGCCGACGTCGGCGCCCTTGGTGAAGATGCCGCCGCCGAGACGCGCGAAGATCGAGATCAGCGAGGCGCCGAAACCGAGCGCGACGATGGCGTCGATGACGACGCGATCATTCGCCGCATATTTGAGCGTGCCGGTGAGGAAACCGAAATAGAGCGTGACGCCGAGCAGCGCGAGGCCCGCGACCAGCAAGCCGGTGATGGCGCCTGCCTTGAAGGCGAGCTCGAGCCCGCCGGCCAGCGACTTGGTGGCGGCCTGCGCGACGCGCACGTTGGCCCGCACCGAGACGTTCATGCCGATAAAGCCGGTCGTGCCCGACAAGATCGCGCCAATGGCAAAGCCGACGGCAACCAGCCAGCCGAGCAACAAGCCGATGATGACGAAGATGACGACGCCGACAATGCCGATGGTGGTATATTGGCGCTTGAGATAGGCCTGCGCGCCCTCGCGCACGGCAGCGGAAATGTCCTGCATCTTCTTGCTGCCGGCATCCGCAGCCAAGACGGAACGCGTCGCCCAGATTCCATAGAGGATCGCGAGCACGCCACAGCCGACGATCATCCACAAATTGCTCATGGTGGAGATAACCTCGATTTTGAATGGGCTGGCGGGAAAACGCTCCCGCCCGGCGCCAGGAGCGTCGAGGATGGCCGCTTGAAGGGCGCTTCACCCCGACCGGAAAAGCGGGCGGATATAGCCAAAAATGAGGGGCCAGTGCAACGCGCAATTGCTGTGAAATCCCGTGTTATCGACCGCCGCCGCGGGAACGGCCGAAAAGGCCGAAAATCCGCGCCCGTTCTGCTTTCGCGGGAAAAATTACGCTGAGGCCCCTTCCCGTTCATTCCCGCGCAAGCGGGAATCCAGCCCTTCTTTCGAAAGCCGTCATTTGCAGCCCCTAGGTCCCCGCTTTCGCGGGGACGGACGGCGGGGGTTACGCGGGCATGATTCATCGCCCGCATTCTTTGAGCGGCCCCGGGTAGGCCGCCTTCTCTTCCGCCGCTCTCGGAAAGAACCGAGGGAGCGCGGGACGCCAAGGGTCTTGAAAGACCCACGGGCCTCGCCACCTCGCGGCAGCGAGGCGTGTCGAAGTCCGTAATGCCGCAAGTCCGCCAAACCCAAGGCGTCCCGCGCGCGGTGTTTTTAGGTTTGCTCCGCATCGCCCCCGGTGGACTGACCTTTCAGGCGGTCTCTTGCGCTAGACACGCCTATCCACCGCTGGAGGCCCAGGTCGGATCCGGCAAGGCCTGTGACCGGCCGCCGACACCCGCCATCACGGGGCCCGGTGGCGCGCGGTTGGCGCGCCGGGACATATGCGGCTTGGACCGCCGGGCCGCTTCGCCGCATCTCCGGCGAAACGTCATTGCCCGGCCACCGCTCCCCGCCCCATGTCCGAGATGCTGCAGACACCCCTCGGTCGCGAGGGCGGGATATGAGGTATATAGTCCTATATAATGGCAGGAATATGGTCCTAAGCAGAGAAAGTTTGTCGTGAGGGCATGACCTTGCCGACGGCGGTGTCGCGTCGATCGATTGAACCGGCGGCACTTAACCGACAAACGACCTCAGCCGTTGAATGGTCGCCATGCGGTCACAGCGGACAAGCCGGAACGCCAAACCTGATGAGCTCGGACGCGAATGACCCACAGCGGACACGCAAACCGTCCCGACGCCATCTAAGAGGCAAAACGGCGTGCATCCGAGTGATCGGCTGCCATCACCTCTACCTGATTGCGCCCATTTTCTTTCGCGCGGTAGAGCGCCCTATCGGCTCGAATGAGGGTCTGATCGGCCTCAGAATTGTCCGGAACGATGGTGGCAGCACCAATGCTGACCGTCATCGAGATGGTCTTTCCGTCGCGAACGAGCGGGGTCTTGGCCACGATCTCACGCAGCCGCTCCGCCGATGTTCGGGCGGCTGTCAAATCGGAACCCTGCAGGATGACGGCGAATTCTTCTCCGCCCACTCGTGCCGCCATGTCGATGTCACGAAGCGATTTACGCATAAGTTGGGCGAAATGATACAACACCGCGTCGCCCATAGCGTGACCGTACGTATCGTTGATCCGTTTGAAACGGTCGAGGTCGATCATCAAGATCGAACAGCGCTGATTGCCAAGTCGCCGTACCCTGGCGAATTCTTCTGCGAGCCGGGCAAAGAATTGACGCCGGTTTGGCAGTTCTGTGAGCGGATCGGTCGTGGCCAAAAACAGCAATTCCTTTTCGCTGGCGAGCAAGGCGGCTTGCGCAAGTTTGCGTTCCGTGATGTCGAGGGTTACGCAGACGAGATATTGCGGGTTGCCGCTCGCGTCATACATAGGCCGCTTGAACGTGTAGCCGCTCCGATCGGCCTTTTTAGCGGCGCTCCAGAAGGTCTCCTCGAATTCTACCGGCTTGCGGCCTTCGAAGATCGATCGATCCGTGGCCAGAAACTGCTCCATCTGTTCGGGAGGAAAAAATTGGCTCGCATCGGTGCCGCGCAAGTCGGCGAAAGACATTCCCCATTGCTCTTCGCAGGCGCGATTTATTAGAAAAAAGCGGCTTTTGTGATCCTTCACAAAAAACGCGACCGGTATCAAATTAATGATGGTTAGCAGCAGTTCACTGTTCTCGCGCAGTGAGCGTATTTCCTGTTCCATTTTTTCGCCGTAGACACGAACCTCGTCGAGATATTCTCGCCATCGGCTTTCCGAAAAGATGTCATCACCGCGCTGAAATTTTGGTCTGTGAATAATTGCGCTCATGTCGAGATTGCTTCCACAATTCAATACGTCGGTAGCATCGCCTTGAATCCGAATTTGTTCATGGCGTAAATATCCCATCGTCGATAAGAAAGATGCCGCCCAACACCTAAAGATCGGGGTATTGTAGTGGGAATTTAACTTGAAGACGTTCAAAAAGAGTTTTTGATACTTACATGGCGTTAAAATGGTTGCGCGCTATTGATCAGTGAAATTGCTCAATTGTGGGTAACGGATCCGAATTGTAAAATACTACCGTTGCAAATTGACGTTGCCCGCAGTTCCAATTGTTTGATTGCTTGCCTGTGACGGACAATCCAACCGCACCCGCACTTGTCTGCTCATGGCACGTCGCGACCATTCCGCGACCGCGGTCGAGAGTCCGCTTTCGCGGGCGAAGCGGACATCGCCGATGTGGCGCACGTACCGCTGTCATTGCCGGATAAGACACCGAAAGCGCTGCGTCGCCTTGGCTTAGACCGCGGCCTCGCGCCGCGTGCGCAAGGCAAGCCAGGCCAGCGACACCCCGGCAATAAAAATGACCGGGAAGATCACCGTGTTGACCGCGTTCCAGCCGAAATAGTCCAGCAACTGGCCCGACGAGAACGAGCTCACCGCCATCGAGCCGAAGATCAGGAAATCGTTGAAGGATTGCACCTTGGTGCGCTCCTCCGGCCGGTGGCATTGCGTCACCATTGCGGTGGCGCCGATAAACGACATGTTCCAGCCGACGCCGAGCAGAACCAGCGCGGTCCAGAAATGCGCCACGCTCAGGCCCGTGATGGCGATCACGGCCGTCGCCACGATCAAGGCCAGGCCGATCCCCGTGATGCGTTCGATACCGTAGCGCGCAATCAGGCTGCCGGTGATGAAACTCGGCGCGTACATGCCGAGCACGTGCCACTGAATGCCGAGCGTCGCGTCGGCGACCGAATGGCCGCAACCGACCATGGCCAACGGCGCCGCCGTCATCACCAGGTTCATCATCGAATAGCTCGCCACCCCGCAGGTGACGGCGACGATGAAACGCGGCGCGCGCACGATCTCGGCGAGCGGGCGCGCCGTGGCGCCGCGGCCGGTCGCGATCGGCGGCACTTTCATGAAGGTGAGCACCACCATGGCAACGGCCGCGAGCGCGGCCTGCCCCAGATAGCTGGCGGCAAACAGATAAGGCGGCAGCAGGTCCTTGGTGAATATGACCGTCTGCGGCCCGAGCAGTGCCGCAAAGACGCCGCCGGCCAGCACCCACGACACGGCCTTGGGCCGGTAGCTGTCGCTTGCGGTGTCGGCGGCGGCGAAGCGGTAGGACTGCTGCGACGACGCATAAAGACCGCCGCAGAAGGTGCCGAGCAACAGCAGCGGAAAATGCCCGGTCAAGACCGCCGCGTAGTTGATGAGACCGGAGGCGATGCCGAAGATTGCGCCCACCTGAAGCGCAACACGGCGGCCATAACGGCGCGCCAGCGCGCCCACCGGCAAGGTGCCGAGCCACAGACCGATCACCATGCAGGTGATCGGCAAGGTCGCGAGACCTTTGTCGGGCGCGATCACCGCGCCGATGATGCTCGCGGTCGAATAGATGATGACGTTGTTGGCGCCGCCCAATGCCTGCCCGGCCGCCAACACGATGGCGTTGCGGCGGGCCAGATGATCGTCGACCACCTGGTGGATCGGCTCGGCGGCGGCCGACATCAAGCGCTCCCTGAAAAAAAGCGCCTCTAACAGCTATAGGCGTGGGATCGCCAGTCCGGAAACCTACGGGCAGCAATGAATTATTGCGCCGGCCCGATCATTTTCATGAATGGAAACGAAGGCTATTTCTTCGACCTCCGCGCGCGCGGCGCGGGCGCCGCTTGCGGCCCAAAATCGATGGCGCCGGGATGATGAATCGTCGCCTGCCGCGCCTCGGCCGGCGAATGGGCGCCGATCTGGCCGAGCGAGGCCCGCAGCTCATCGATGTAGAGGTCGATCAATTGCGCCGGCCCGTCATCGCCGAGCGCGGCCACGGCCCAGAGAAACGACTTGCCGGCGAAGGCCGCATCCGCACCAAGCGCGAGCGCGCGCATGACGTCCTGGCCCGAGCGAATGCCGCTGTCGATCAGGACCGTCGCCTTGCCGCCGACCGCCGCGGCGACCGCGGGCAGGCAATCGATCGACGGGCTCAACGCCTCGATCTGGCGGCCGCCATGGTTCGACATCCAGATGCCGTCGATGCCGAGTGAGACCGCCTTCTCCGCATCGGCCGGATGCAGCACGCCCTTGACCGCCATCTTGCCTTTCCACGTGTCGCGGTAGCGCTTGACCTCTTCCCAGGAGAACGCGCCGCCCATGCGGGTGCGGGCGAAATTGATGATCTCGTTGGTGCTGGCGCCGGGCGGTGCGTATTCGGAGATGGTGGCAAACCGCGGATAGCCGTTGCGCAACAGCGCCCACAGCCATCGCGGCCGCACCAGCATTTCGTAGATCATGCGCGCATTGGGGCGGAATTCGTTGGCGAGCCGCGCATAGGTTTCGCGCGAGCGCGTGGTGCGCACCGGCACGTCGAGCGTGAGCGTGAGCACCTTTGCCTCGACCGCCGCCGCGCGGCGCATGAGATCGAAGCCGATTTTGTGATCGTCGTGCCAGAACCGGTAGAGCTGCAGCCAGAACACATCCGGCGCCGCTTCCGCGGCCTGCTCGATGGTGGCGCCGCCGGCCACCGAGAGCGTGTACGGCACGCGCGCGCGTTGCGCGGCTTTCGCCATCAACAGATCGGCGCCCGGCCACACCAGAGACGGCCCACCCATGGGTGCAATCCCGATCGGCGCCGAATAGCGCTGGCCGAACAGTTCAACATCAACCGGAGGCGGCGTCGCCACCACGCCGTAGCGCGGCGTGATCTTGATGGCGTCGAAGGCCGCCCAATTGTCGGCGACACCGACATCGTTGCCGGCGCCGGTGTCGCTATATTCGAACGCAAAGCGCGGCACCCTGCGCGGCGCCTTGCGGCGCATCCAGGCGCTGGTCGGAAACAGGCGGTGCCACTTCTGGAAATTCGGATGCGGCTGGTAGGCCGTGTGCGCCGCTTTCTTGGCCGTCATGTCGTGCATGGTTTGGTTTTACACCGCTCGCACGCGTTTCAGAAGTGGCTGTATGAGGCGTGTTCGAACGTCAGTTCGTGGCCGTCCACCAGGAAACGTGCGCCCTCGCCTTCGCCGATGTCACCGATGTCGGTGACCATGACGTTGACCGCTTTTGCCGCATCGCGGAAAGCCTCGACCTTGTGAGGCGGCACGGTGCAGACGATTTCATAATCGTCGCCGCCGGTAAGCGCGACGTCGCGCATCGCCGGCTCGGCGGCGAGCACTGCCTTGGCCGCGTCGGACAACGGTACACGCTCGACCGCAATCATTGCGCCCACTTTGGACGCGCGGCACAGCTTGGCGAAATCACCCACCAGGCCATCCGACACATCCATGGCCGCCGATGCGTGCTTGCGTACGGCTTCGGCCAGCGCGTTGCGCGGCTGCGGCAGCAGATAGCGCGCGAGCAGAAATTGCCGCTGCGGCTCGCTCAAATTCCACGTCTTGGCCTTCGTCTTATCCTTGCGCACCGCCAGCCCAAGCGCGGCATCCCCGATGGTCCCGCTGACGAAGACGCGATCGCCGGGCCTGGCGCCCGCGCGGCGCACCATGGTGCCTTCCGGCACGCTGCCGAACATGGCGATCGAAACCGTCATGGGCCCCGGCGTACGGTCGGTATCGCCGCCGAACAATGGACAACCATAAAGCACCGCATCGCCGCGCAGCCCTTCGGCAAAGTTCGCCAGCCAACGCTCCTCGATATCGGCCGGCAGCGCGAGCGACAGCAGAAAGCCGAGCGGCTTGGCGCCCTTGGCGGCGAGGTCTGACAGGTTCACGCGCAACGCCTTGCTCGCCACCGTTTGCGCCGCATCGTCGGGAAGGAAATGCACGCCGCCGACGATCGCGTCGGCTTTGAGCACCAGATCGCAGCCCGGCGGCGGCGTGATAAAGGCGGCGTCATCCGACAACCCCAACGCGCCGGGATGAATCGCGATCGGCGCGAAAAAGCGCGCGATCAATTTGTCCTCGGCCGATGTCTGATCGTGCGCTGCCATCACCTCACCCGGCGGGCTGGCCGAATTCGGCGGCGCGAAATTTGCGGGCCAACTGATCGAGCACCGCATTGACCATGCCGGTTTCGTCGCGTTCGACGAAGGCGGCGGCGACGTCGGCATATTCGGACACGACCACGCGCGCCGGAATATCGCGCCGGTGGTCGAGCTCATAGGCGCCGGCGCGCAGCACCGCACGCAGCACCGTTTCGATGCGCTTGAGCGGCCAGCTCTCGGCGAGCGCGGTGTCGATCAAGGGATCGAGCACACGCTGCTCGCGCACCACGCCGGTGACGATGTCGCGGAAGAAGGCGGCCTCGGCCGGAAGATACTGCGCGCCTTCGACCTCGCGGCCCATCCAGTGGCTTTCGAACTCGGCCAGGATGTCGTTTACGCCGGTGCCGGCGAGATCCATCTGGTAAAGCGCCTGCACGGCCGCGAGCCGTGCGGCGCCGCGTTTGTTGGCCTTGCGCGCGTCCTTGTCGGTTACTGGCGCGTTGCGGGCCATCAGGGTCCCACGAGGTCGCGCTTGAGGGCGACCAGACGAAGCGCGGCGCGCGCGGCTTCCGCGCCTTTGTGCCCGTGCCCACCGCCCAGCCGCTCGAGCGCCTGCTTCTCATTGTCGACTGTGAGAATGCCGTTGCCGATGGCGAGGCGTTCGCGCACGGCGAGGTCCATCAGGCCGCGCGAGGAGCCGTGCGCCACGATTTCGAAATGATAGGTCTGGCCTTGGATGACGCAGCCGAGCGCGACGAAACCGGCATAAGGCGTTGCGTCATGGGCGATCGCGATGGCGGCGGGGATTTCCAGGGCGCCGGGGACGGTGATCACGTCATATTCCACGCCGGCCTCGTTCAGCACCGTGCGGGCGCCCTCCAGCAATTTGTCGGCGATGTGCTCATAGTAACGCGCCTCCACGATCAGCATGCGCGCGCCGCCGCGCCGGGCCTCGCCGCGCCCCGCCACCGTCCGTTTTTTGGCCATTGCCTAAATCCCTGATTGCCCGGCGTGGTAGCAAGCGGCCACGCGCTGAACAAGTGGTCCCGTTATGCGAGCAAATAAGAGGTCGGCAGTCAGCGCGTCTCCATGAGTCGTGCCGCGTAGCGCGCCATGGTGTCGACTTCCAGATTGACGTCGTCGCCCTTACTCAGCGCACCCAACGTCGTCACGCGCAAGGTGTGCGGTATGATGAGAACCGAAAACGTGTCGCCTTCGACGGCGTTGACGGTGAGCGACACGCCATCGAGCGCCACCGATCCCTTGACCGCGATGAAACGCGCAAGCGGACCCGGCGCGCGCAGCACAAAGCGCGTCATGTCGCTTAAATCTTCGCGCGCAACGATCGTCGCAAGACCGTCGACATGGCCGGCGACCAGATGGCCACCCAGTTCATCGCCGACTTTCAAGGGCCGTTCGAGATTGACCTTGCCGCCTTGGCGCCAACGGCCGACCGTGGTCAGCCGAAGCGTTTCGTCGGCGGCGTCGACCGCAAACCAAGTGCGGCCCTCCTCCTCGCCGGTGCCGACCACCGTCATGCAGACGCCGGCACAGGCAACCGAGGCGCCATCGACAAGTTCGGCGCGCGGATAGCCGCAGAAGATCGTGATGTGATGCAGATTGTTGGCGCGCTGCGTGATCGAGCGCACTTCACCACTATCGGTGACAATGCCGGTGAACATCTAACCGCGTTCAAAGTGCTCGAGCGTATCGGCGCCGAGCTGTTCGCCGCCGCGCGCGCGCAGCCGGCCGGTGAGCGCATCGAGCGCCATGCCTTCGAGCGGCGCGATGCCGTCTTCGCCGATCGGCTTTTCGGAATGGATGAGCACGGCTTCATCCACCAGATCGGCGGCAACAAAGGAGGCGGCAACGGTCGGGCCGCCCTCCACCATCAGCCGCGTGATGCCTTCGCGCGCAAGGCGCTTGAGCACGGCGTCAAGATCGAGCTTGCCGTTCTCGCCATCGACGCGGAACACCTTGCAGCCTTTCAAAGTCAAGATTTCTTCCGCCATCCCGGATGCCTTCGCCGCAGTAAACACCCAGGTCGGAGTTTCGCGCACCGTTGCGATCACAGACGTCGACAGCGGCACACGCAATTGCGCGTCAAGCACAACGCGAATGGGCGAACGCTCCTGCATGCCCGGCAGCCGGCAAGTCAATTGCGGATTGTCGGCGAGCACGGTGCCGAGCCCGACCAGAATGGCGTCCGACTGCGCGCGCATCTGGAAGACGCGATTGCGCGCCGCCTCGCCGCTGATGGCCGCGGTTTTGCGCCCGGCGTGGCCAACTTTGCCATCGGCGGAGATGGCGAGCTTGAGCAGCACATGCGGACGCCGCTTGCCGACGAATGTGATGTGACCGGCATGCGCGCGGCGGGCTTCGTCGGCGCCGAGACCGACCTCGACCGCGATACCCTTCTCGCGCAGCCGCGCATGGCCCTGCCCGGCGACGTCCGGGTTGGGGTCGTCCATGGCGGAGACGACACGCACGATGCCGGCCTTGATGATGGCGTCGGCGCAAGGCGGCGACTTGCCGTGATGCGAGCACGGCTCGAGCGTGGCATAGAGGGTCGCGCCCTTCGCCTCTTTCTTCGCCTGCCGCAGCGCTTCGACTTCGGCGTGCGGGCGGCCGCCCTGCTGCGTGAAGCCGCGCCCGACGATGACGCCGTCCTTGACGATGACCGCGCCGACCGCCGGGTTGGGATGGCTCCGGCCAAGCGCGCGGCGGCCGAGCGTGAGTGCCAATGCCATGAAGCGGTCGTCGTCGGCGGCCGTCGCCGCACGGGTGCTGCAGGCACCGGCTGTTCGGTCTCGGGCTGCCCGGTCATTTGCGCGCGCCGGCCGCGGGCTTGTCTTCCGCCGACAATTCATCGAGCGCGGCGCGGAAATCTTTCGCCTCGCGGAAATTGCGGTAAACGGACGCAAAGCGCACATAGGCCACGTCATCGAGTTCGCGCAAATTCTCCATTACCAGTTCGCCGATCGTCTCGGAACTGACCTCGCTTTCGCCCTGGCTTTCCAATTCGCGCACGATCTTGGACACCAATTTTTCGATGCGTTCGGGGTCGACCGAGCGCTTGCGCAAAGCGACTTGCACCGAACGCAGCAGCTTGTCGCGGTCGAAGGGCACGCGTCGGCTATTGCGCTTGATGACGGTCAGCTCGCGCAGTTGCACGCGCTCGAACGTCGTAAAGCGGAAATTACAGGACAGGCAAACGCGGCGGCGGCGGATAACGGCGGAATCTTCCGTCGGCCGCAAATCCTTCACTTGAGTATCGAGGCTTCCGCAACTTGGGCAGCGCATCTGACCTCCCTGAACCTCAATCCTGATAGATCGGGAACCGCGAAACCAACGCCTTCACCTTCTCGCGCACCGCGGCTTCAACGAGCGAATCCTCATCCGTCTGCTTCTGCGACAAGACGTCGAGCACTTCGACGATCATGTCGCCAACGGCGCGGAATTCGGCGATGCCGAAGCCGCGCGTGGTGCCGGCCGGCGAGCCGAGCCTGACCCCGGATGTGACCGCCGGCTTTTCCGGATCGAAAGGAATGCCGTTTTTGTTGCAGGTGATGTGGGCGCGGCCGAGCGCGATTTCCGCCACCTTGCCGGTGAGTTTCTTCGGCCGCAGATCGACCAGCATCAGATGCGTGTCGGTGCCGCCGGAGACGATATCGAGTCCGTGCGATTTCAAATGCTCGGCCAGCGCCTTGGCGTTCTCAACGACGTTGCGCGCATAGGTCTTGAACGACGGCCGCAGCGCCTCGCCGAAGGCTACGGCCTTGGCGGCGATGACATGCATCAGCGGCCCGCCTTGCAGGCCGGGAAACACCGCCGCGTTGAGTTTCTTGGCGAGATCTTCGTCGTTCGACAGAATGACGCCGCCGCGCGGGCCGCGCAGCGTCTTGTGCGTCGTCGTCGTCACCACATGCGCATGCGGAAACGGTGACGGGTGTACGCCGCCGGCGACGAGCCCCGCGAAATGCGCCATGTCGACCATCAAGTATGCGCCGACCTCGTCGCAGATGTCGCGGAAGGCGCGGAAGTCGATCACGCGCGGATAGGCCGAGCCGCCGGCGATGATCAGTTTCGGTTTGTGTTCGTGCGCAAGCTGACGGACCTCATCCATGTCGATGCGATGGTCGTCGCGGCGCACATTGTACGGCACCGGCTTGAACCACTTGCCGGACATGTTGATCGCCATGCCGTGGCTGAGATGGCCACCGGCGGCGAGATTGAGGCCCATGAAGGTGTCGCCCGGCTGCATCAGCGCGAAGAACACCGCGGCGTTGGCGGACGCGCCGGAATGCGGCTGCACGTTGGCGAACTTGCAGGCGAACAATTTGGTCACGCGCTCGATCGCCAGCCGCTCGGCGATGTCGACGAACTGGCAGCCGCCGTAATAGCGTTTGCCCGGCAGGCCCTCGGCATATTTGTTGGTCAGCACGGAGCCTTGCGCTTCCAGCACCGCGCGCGAAACGATATTTTCCGACGCGATCAGTTCGATCTCGTCGCGCTGGCGGCCGAGCTCGAGCTTGATGGCCTCGGCGATCTCGGGATCGGTCTCGCTTAAAGGAGCCGTGAACAGGGTTTCCACTTCACTTGCGGCTTGCGGGCGCGACGTCGCCATGACGGTCTCCAAATTACGGTAGCCTGGGCGCGGCAAACGAGCCGGCGCTGAACGAAAAGGGCCAAGTCCGGGATTTGGACTGGAAATATCACATCACCCGGCAACCGCCAAGCCTAGGGACGCCTGCGGGCTTTGCCCCAACATATTGGGGGCAATCGGCGGCTTTTAAGGCGCGACCGGCGGCCCAACGCAAAGAAGCCCCGGCCGCAAGCGGCCGGGGCAAGGCATTCCGCCAGTAAGGGAGGCTTACAGGCGGTACAAAATCTGATCGGTCCAGAAGCGCTCAAGCCGGTGCAGCGACTTGTTGAGCGTCGAGAATTCGTCGGCATTGATGCCGCCGACCTGCTCGACGGTGCGCACATGCTTCTGATAGAGCGCCTCGACGATGTCGCGCACCTCGCGGCCCTTGTCGGTCAGCTTGATGCGCACCGACCGGCGATCGACGCGGCTGCGCTGGTGATCGAGGAAGTTCATCTCCACCAGCTTCTTCAAATTGTAAGACACGTTGGAACCGAGATAGTAGCCGCGCGTGCGCAGCTCACCGGCGGTCAGTTCCTTGTCCCCGATATTGTACAGCAGCAGCGCCTGCACCGAGTTGATGTCGGCGCGACCGCGGCGGTCGAATTCGTCCTTGATGACGTCAAGCAAACGGCGGTGCAGCCGTTCGACCAACGTCAATGCCTCAAGATAGAGTGGCCGGATATGGTCGAAACGTGCCTCGCGCTCGGCAGGCTCGACCGTCTTCGCAACGGCTTTCATGTTCAACGCCCCTTGCGTTTTTGTACGTCTTCGCCGGATACAAGGCCCTGTCTTCCCCGTTCCAGATAACGCAACCTATAAGGGGCAGTCTAAAATCGGCTTAAATAACACCATAAAGATTAGGTTTATTTGCAGCAGTGAACGTTTCGTTGATAATACAATTGCACCTGCGATCGTTACCGCTCGTTCACCACAAGCGGCGCTGAAAATACGCAGAGCTTGCGCGCGTCGGTCGCGCGGCGCCGACCACGTCCCAAATTGGCGCAGAGTTTCAACCGCGAATGAAGCGGATGATACCGGAGAAATCCCTCCCCGCTTCGCCGCTGTCGGCATAGCGCTGATACATGTCGGCAGCAGCGGCCCCGAGTTGCGTATGCGCGCCGGCGGCCTTGGCGGCCGCCTGCGACAGCTTGAGATCTTTCAGCATCATCGCCGCGGTAAAGCCCGCCTGGTAGTCGCGGTTGGCGGGGGACGCCGGCACCGGGCCCGGCACCGGGCAATAGCTGGTAAGCGACCAGCATTGGCCGGACGACTTCGAGGAAATGTCGAACAGCTTCTGATGATCGAGACCGAGTTGCTCGGCCAGCACAAAGGCTTCCGAGACCGCGATCATCGAAATGCCGAGGATCATGTTGTTGCAAATTTTCGCCGCCTGCCCGTTGCCGGGTCCGCCGGCGTGCACGATGGTTTTGCCCATCTTTTGTAGAATGGATTCCGCGCGCACGAAGGCTTGCGTCGAGCCGCCGACCATGAAAGTGAGCGTCGCTGCGGTCGCGCCACCGACGCCGCCCGACACCGGCGCGTCGAGCATCATGAGGCCTTTCTTCTCGGCTTCGGCGGCAACCGCGCGCGCCGTTTCGACATCGATGGTCGAGCAATCGATCAGCAGCGTACCGGGATTGGCGTTCTCGATGACGCCGCCCGCGCCCAAATAGACCTCGCGCACGTGCTGACCCGCCGGCAGCATGGTGATGACGACGTCGGCGCGCGATGCGGCCACCTTGGCGAATTCCGCGCCGCTGCCGCCCGCCGCCTTCAGCTTTTCAACCGCCGCCGCGCTGACGTCCACACCCTCGACCTGATGGCCGGCTTTGATCAGGTTCTGCGCCATCGGCAGACCCATATTGCCGAGACCGATAAATCCTATCCGTGCCATTGCACCCTCCCTAATTACGTTGGCGCATGATCGTTTCCGAAAACCGATAGCCGCTTTTCGGAATCATGCGCTCATTTTTTCTTGCTCTTGTAGATGTTCATTATCCTTGCGGATGTTCCTGAGCCGATTTCACGGCCAGCACCAGATAGACCGCCAACAGCGCGCCTTCCGCAATGCCGACCGGCAGGCCGATCGCGAACACCTGCGGGAAAAATATTTCCACCGCCAGCATGCTGGCGATCGACATCAACCAGATCACCGCGCCCCACGCCGCCGCCAGCCACAATCCCACGGCGGCAACCAGATCGATCACCGCAAAGAACACCGTGGCGACCTGCCAGGCAATCGGCTGATAGGCGAACAGGTCGATGTCGCTGACGCCGACGCCGGTGACGCGCGACCAGTGATACAGACCCTTGATCATCGAAGCCGCGGCCATGACGCGCAGGAAAAAGACCAGCCGCCTGGTCCAGCGTCCTTCCCGCGGGTCGCCCGTGTGCTCGTGCACCGGCTCGAGCGTATGGGCGTCCTCGTGATAGACGGGTTTGCTCATGGCAAGACCAACTCGTCGCCCGCGCGCGGCGCGAAGTAGCGCTCGACATCGGCCGCCGCCACGGCCGCGAGCGTGTCGGGTTGCCAGCGCGGCTTGTTGTCCTTGTCGACGATCACGGCACGCACGCCCTCGTAGAAATCGTGGCCTTCGATGACGCGCGACACTATGCGGAATTCCGCGCGCATGCACGTCTCGAAGTCCCAAGCCTTGCCGCGGCGCACCTGTTCGAGCGCGAGTTTCAGGCTGGTCGGCGCTTTGGTTCGTATGGTGGCGGCCGTCTTGGCCGCCCATTCGGCGCCGGCGCTGCCGGACGACGCTTCATTGTCGAGCGCGGCGAGAATGTCCTCGACGCTGTTGCCGGCAAATAGCCGGTCGATCGCCGCACGCCGCGCAATGACCGGTCCCTCTCCGGCCGGCTCCGCGAACGCCGCCAGCACGGCATCGACCGAGACCGTGCCGGCGAGGCCTTCGAGCAGCGCCGGAAATCGCGCCGAGGGTACCCGCTGCGTGGCAATGCCGGCGGCAATGGCATCGGCCGCGTTGAAACGCTCGCCCGTGAGCCCGCAATAGGCGCCGAGTTCACCCGGCATGCGCGGCAAAAACCAGGTCGCGCCCACATCCGGAAAGAAACCGATGCCGACCTCGGGCATGGCGAACTGAAAGCGGTCGCCGGCCACGCGGTGCGAGCCATGAATAGACACACCGACGCCGCCGCCCATCACCATGCCGTCGATCAGAGCGACGTACGGTTTGCGGAAATTCTTGATGGCCACGTTGAGCGGATATTCGTCGCGCCAGAATTGGAGCGCCTCCGCGCGCCGGCCCGCTGGTGCCGAGGTCGTAGAGCACGCGAATATCGCCGCCGACGGAAAACGCTTTCTCACCGGCCGCGGTGATCACCACGCGCGTGATCGCGGGATCGTCGGCCCAGTGATCGAGTTGGCGGCGCAGCGCGCGCACCATGGCATGCGTGACGGCGTTGAGCGCCTTCGGCCGGTTGAGCGTGACGACACCGGCCGCGCCGCGGCGCTCGAAGAGGATGTCGTTCGTCATCGCAACCGGCTTGCGTTGTTCAGCGTTGCGGCCAAGCGCCGGCCGCTTCCAACCGGCCCATCGCCTCATCAGAGAATTCGGCCTGCGGCGCATCGCCGCCGATCACGAACATCAGGATCGATTCCTCGTTCGGATCACCTTTGGTGACGTTCTCGAAACGGCGGATCATGCCAGGCGGGAACGACACCACATCGAGCGGACCGAGATCGACGTATTCGATATTGCCTTTTTCGTCCTCCCAGCTTGCGCGCCATGTACCGGTCATCGGGATGAACGTCTCGTTGGTATCGTGATTGTGCATTTCGGGCCCACGCCCGGGCTTGGCCTTGCAGTAGCCGAGATTGAAACCCTCACGGATTTTTATGGCGGCCATACGCGCAGCATGGTCACCGACGGGAGATGTCGCGTTCTCGCCCACATTCTCCGGCGGCTGGAAACCAATCACATTGAAAAGTGTGCGCTCGCAGCCCGGCATCTTGCTGTCGGGCAGCCCCCCGTCGGAGCCTTGAAGGTCTTTGAAGCGGGCGACCCGCTTCATCATCTCGTCGCGCGACAGATACTTCCTCGGCAATTGTTCCATGGCTTTTCCTCCCGCAGTCAATTTCCCAACAGCGCCCGCGCGATAATCACCCGCATGATCTCGTTGGTGCCTTCCAGAATTTGATGCACGCGCAGGTCGCGCAACACACGCTCGATCGGGTGATCGCGGAGATAACCGTAGCCGCCGTGCAATTGCAGGCAGCCATTGACCACCTCGAAGCCAACGTCGGTGGCAAGCCGCTTGGCTTGCGCGGCGAGACGCGTCGCCGCCGGCTCGTGCTCGCCGACCGCGACCGCGGCGCGATGCAACAACAGGCGCGCGGCTTCCAGGTCGGTCGCGTAATCGGCAATGCGGAATTGCAGCGCCTGGAAATCGGCAAGCCGCGATCCGAATTGCCTGCGGTCCTTCATGTAATCGATGGTGCGATCGAGACAGAATTGCGCGCCGCCGATCGAACAGGCGCCGATGTTCAGGCGCCCGCCATCGAGACCGGCCATGGCGATCTTGAAGCCCTCGCCTTCTTTGCCAATGCGGTTGGCGAGCGGCACGCGGCAGTTCTCGAAGATGACGGCGGCGGTGGGTTGCGATTTCCAGCCAAGCTTTTTCTCCTGCGCGCCAAACGAAAGGCCCGGCGTTCCCTTCTCCACCGCGATACAGGAAATGCCGCGCGGACCCGCTTCCCCCGTGCGCGCCATCACCACGTAAATGTCGGATGAACCGCCGCCGGAGATGAAGGCCTTGGCGCCGTCGAGCACATAATAATCGCCCTCGCGCACGGCTTTGGTCTTCAGGCTCGCCGCATCGGAACCTGCGCCCGGCTCGGTCAGGCAATAGCTCGCGAAATGCTCCATGCTGCACAGTTTGGGCAGGAATTTCTCGCGCTGCTCGGGCCCGCCGAAGGTGTCGATCATCCACGCCGCCATGTTGTGGATGGAGATATAGGCGGTGGTCGAGGTACAGCCTTGCGCCAGTTCCTCGAAGATCAGCGCCGCATCGAGCCGGCTGAGCCCCGAGCCGCCGACATCATCCTTGATGTAGATACCGGCAAAGCCCAGTGCCGCCGCCTTGCGCAGCGCTTCGACCGGAAACACCTCGCCCTCGTCCCAGTCGCGCGCGTGCGGCATCATCTCCTCGCGCGCAAATTGGCGCGCGGTGGCCTGGAAGGCGCGCTGCTCGTCGGTGAGGGAGAAGTCCATGCTGTGAGACCCGGTGCGGCCGGAAACGTCTCCGGGATGCCTGCCGGGGTCAAGCCCGACGCAAGACAGGCTAACATGACCGGCTGGCAGGCCCGTCTGGGACCCGCTAAAAGGATGTCCGCTGGAGACAAGATTATGGCGATCAAATTCGGCCGCCCCCTGGAGCGCAAGATCGGCTTCGTGCCGGTCGAGGCGGACGGCAGCGAGGTTGCCCGCAACCCGCTCGACCTGACGGTACGCATGCGCCGCAACCGCCGCACCGAATGGCTGCGGCGCATGGTGCGCGAGCATCAGCTCACCACCGACGACCTGATCTGGCCGCTGTTTGTGATGGACGGCGAGAAGGCGCGCGTCCCGGTGCCGTCGATGCCGGGCGTCGAACGCTTGAGCGTCGATCAGGCGGTGCGCGAGGCCGAACGCGCGGCCAAGCTCACCATCCCCTGCATCGCACTGTTTCCCTACACCGATCCGGGCTTACGCGACGAAGACGGCAGCGAAGCGCTCAATCCCAATAATCTCGTCTGCCGCGCCATCCGCGCCATCAAGAAAGAGGTGCCGGAGGTCGGCATTCTCTGCGACGTCGCGCTCGATCCCTTCACCAGCCACGGCCATGACGGCCTGCTGCGCGACGACGGCGTCATCCTCAACGACGAGACGGTCGCGGTGCTGGTCAAACAGGCGCTCGTGCAGGCGGACGCCGGCTGCGACATCATCGCGCCCTCCGACATGATGGACGGCCGCATCGGCGCCATCCGCCGCGCGCTCGACCGCGAGAATTTCTCCGATGTGGCGATCATGTCCTACGCGGCGAAATACGCTTCCGCCTTCTACGGCCCGTTCCGCGACGCCGTCGGGTCCTCGAAAACGCTCACCGGCGACAAGCGCACCTACCAGATGGATCCGGGCAACACGGATGAGGCCCTGCGCGAGGTTGCGCTCGACATCGAGGAAGGCGCCGACATGATCATGGTCAAGCCCGGCCTGCCCTATCTCGATATCGCCGCGCGCGTGAAAGAGACTTTCGGCATGCCGACCTTCGCTTATCAAGTCTCCGGCGAATACGCGATGGTCATGGCGGCGGCGCAGAACGGCTGGCTCGACGGCGAACGCGCGATGGTCGAAAGCCTCACGGCCTTCAAGCGCGCCGGCTGCGACGGCGTGCTCACTTACTTCGCGCCGCGCGTTGCGGAAAAATTGCTGGCAAAATAATCCGTCCCTCCTTTTCACGCGGCACGCAACACATTTGGAAGTCTGCGATGGGTGAATTCGCCATAGGTCAGGGCGTGTCGCGTTTCGAGGACCCGCGCCTCTTACGCGGCGGCGGCCACTACACCGATGACATCAAGCTTCCCGGCATGGCGCACGGCGTGGTGCTGCGCTCCCCGCATGCGCACGCCGCGATCAAGTCGATCGACACGAAAGCGGCGAAAGCAGCGCCCGGCGTGCTCGCGGTATTGACCGCTACAGATATCCAAGCGGGCGGTTTTGGCGACCTGCCGGTGCCCCCGACAAAGCTCCGCGACGGCTCTCCGGGTTATCGGCCGAGCTACCCCATCCTCGCATTCGATCGCGTGCGTTGGGTCGGCGATTGCGTTGCGTTTGTCGTTGCAGAGTCTGTTGCCCTCGCGGACGACGCGGCCGAGCTCATCACTATCGACTACGAGGTGCTTCCGTCTGTCACCTCGACGGCGGCGGCGGCCAAGCCGGGCGCACCGCGGGTTTGGGACGACTGTCCGGACAATGTCGGATTTAGCAACCTGATCGGCGACAAGAACGCCGTCGACGCCGCCTTTGCCGGCGCCGATCACGTGACGCGGCAACACATGGTCATCAATCGCGTAACTGCGGCCAGCATGGAGCCGCGCGCCGCACTGGGTGAATACGGCTCGGACGGCCGCTACACGCTCACCGCCGCGCTTCAACACACCCATGTCATTCGCGCCGATCTTGCCCGCCTTGTGCTCAAGGTTCCCGAAAGCAAAGTCCGCGTCATCGTGCCCGACGTCGGCGGCAGCTTCGGCATGAAATCACCACTGATCAACGAAGTCGCGCTCGTGCTGATCGCGGCGAAGCTAATCGGGCGGCCGGTCAAATGGGTCAGTACGCGCACCGAAGCCTTTCTCAGCGACCCGCAGGGACGCGATCACGTGACATACGCCGAACTTGCGCTCGACAGGCACGGGACGTTTCTGGCGGCGCGCGCGACGATATCCGCCGCGATCGGCGCCTACATGCAGAACGGCATGCCGGCCTTCGTCATGAATGCGGGCTCTCTTGCCGGCTGTTATCGGACACCGGCGCTATGCGTCGAGGCGTCCGGCATATTCACGAACACCAACCCGGTTCGGCCCTACCGCGGCAACGGACGGCCTGAATTTGCGTTCGTGATGGAGCGGCTGGTCGATATCGCGGCGGACGAAATGAACATTGACCCCGCAGAGTTGCGTCGGCGCAATTTCATCGCGCCGACGCAGATGCCATTCAAGACCGGCCTAACCTTTACATACGACAGTGGCGAATTCGAAAAGTCGATGGACATCGCTCTGGCGCTCGCCGACGTGAAAAATCTTAAAGCGCGCAAGGTTGAGGCAAGGAGGCGCGGCAAACTCCTCGGTTTCGGCTTATCGAGCACGATCGAGCGTGCCGCAGCCGCCAGCGCGGAAGGCGCCGAACTGCGCTTCGACCGCTCCGGCGCGCTACATCTTCTGTCCGGCGCAATCGCCGCCGGCCAAGGTCACGAGACGACGTTCAAGCAAATCGTCTGCGACCGGCTAGGCATCGAACCGGACAACATCCACTTCCTCCAAGGCGACAGCGACCAGTTGTTCTACAGCGAAGGCACGAACGGCTCACGCAGTCTCACAATGGTCGGCTCCGCGCTCACTGGCGCAATGGACAAGATCTTGGCCAAAGCCCGCGCGATTGCCGCGCATCAGCTGAAGGTCGGCGTTGTTGACGTCAATTTCGCCGACGGTGTCTTCTCGACACTCAGCACCAACCGCACACTAACGATCGCCGACATTGCGAACGACGCCTTCGATCCGAACAAACTGCCACAGGGCATGGAGCTCGGCCTCGCCGCCAGCGTCATCTATCGTTCGACCGATTCCAACTTTCCGAACGGCTGCCACATCTGCGAACTTGAAATCGACCGCGAGTCCGGAAGGGTCGAGATCGTCCGATACACCGTCGTAGACGACGTCGGAACCGTGATCAATCCGCACTTGCTTCACGGTCAGATTTACGGTGGCATTGCGCAAGGCGCGGGCCAGGCCCTTATGGAAAATATCCATTTCGATGCCGAAGGTCAGATGGTCACCGCCTCGTTTATGGACTACGCAATGCCCCGAGCGCACGACCTCAGCGCGATGACAGTCGAAAGTAACCCCGTGCCGACCAAAACCAACCCGCTCGGCGTCAAGGGCGCAGGCGAGGCCGGCTGCGTCGGCGCGCTGCCGGCGGTGACGAATGCGGTGGTCGACGCGCTTTCCGAATTCGGCGTGCGCCACATCGAAATGCCGGCGACGCCGGAGCGCATCTGGCGGGCGATGCAAACCCCAGCCGAACAGTCCCGCTAGACCTCAGCGGCGCGTGACGCGGTTAACGACGGGCGCGTCTGCGACCATTGCCGAAAGACGTATTTCCAACTATTACTTCTTCCGAAATGAGTGACCCTCTCATCATTGGTATCACCGGTGCGTCCGGAGCAATTTATGGCGTGCGTATGCTTGAAGCGCTACGCACCATCGGAATTCCTACCCACCTGATCGTATCTAAATCAGCCGCGCTGACGCTGAAAGAAGAAACCGATCTGAGCGTCGACAGCATTCGACAGCTTGCGACCGCCCATTATTTAAATACGGATATCGGCGCGGCGGTCTCAAGCGGCTCCTTCAAGACCCGGGGCATGATTATAGCGCCTTGCTCCATCCGCACCCTGTCGGAGATCGCCTACGGCACGACTGGCAATCTGCTCAGCCGTGCCGCCGATGTGATCCTCAAAGAACGCCGCAAGCTAGTTCTCTTGGTCCGCGAAACGCCGCTACATCACGGCCATATTCGAGCGATCCTTGCAGCGACGGAGAACGGCGCGATCGTCATGCCGCCGGTGCCCGCATTCTATCACCGACCACAGACTGTCGACGACATCGTCAACCAGACCGTTGGACGCTGTCTTGACCTATTCGATATTGAAGCCGGTCTCGTGAAACGCTGGCGTTCCAATGAAGCGCCGACGTGAAGTGCCCTCCGGCCACCAGTTCTGGGACTTCTCGCTGAAAATCTATTCGGCAGAAGGCGTCGCCGGCGAATGCCTAACGCTGCAAGACAAATATGGCGCGGACGTCAACGTGCTGCTGTTCTGTGCCTTCCTTGGCGCGCGCGGAATAGAACTCAAGAAGAATGACATCGAGGCGATCATTGCCTTTAGTCGGCCTTGGCACGTCACGATCGTGAAATCACTGCGCAATGCGCGCCGGGGCAGCAAAACGTATGCCGACGATCCAGAATTCAAAGAGCGAAAGTCGGTCGCGGTGTTCCGCGCCAAAATCAAAGCGCTTGAGCTCTCAGCCGAACGGATCGAACACGACATGCTGGAAAGCTGGACGGATGAGCGCGGGCTTTTGCCGGTTCATAGCAAGCGGACTTCGGCCATTTCCAACAATATCTCGTTATATGTGAAGTACTTACGGGCGCCCCCAAAGAAGGGCGCGATGCGCCGATTAATCGCAAGCGCGCGCTTGGCGGAGCGATCATTCCACCAGTAATCTGCGTGAAACTATTGCGCTGCCGGCGTGGCGATAACGCAGTTGGCGGCTACGAAAACTGCTGGGTCATTCCAAAATCTTGCACGATGCGGCTGCGAATGACTTTCGGCGTGCGAAGCGGCGGTGGCGTGTTCCGGCTGCGGCCGATGAACCGCGGAACGCCCTCCGTAATCGAGGCTACCAATGACCACACGTCGCCATGCTTGATCGCGGAAAGGCACGTCCGCTGGGTACCGCCCATCGGTGCATCGACCAGTAAAAGATCGGCAATCTTGCCAGTCTCCAGAAACCCGGTTTCGAGCCCATACACCTTGGCCGCATTGCCCGTTGCCGCTGCAATCATCCATTCAGGAGGATAATCGCTCAACGTTGCCATTTCCGTAATGGATTTAATCATACCCAGCGGCATCATTCCGGTACCCGTAGGCGTATCAGTTGCAATCAAAAACCGGTCGAACGCTTTGTTCTCCACGGCAAGATCGAGACACAACAACGACGTCCGAATATTGCCGGCCTGACAGATTTGAAGAGCGATGTCGCTCTCCTTGATCACCCTGATGAAATCCTCATCAGGCATCGCGATGGGTCCGCCATTGATGTGGTAGGAAACGTTCGGCTTCATCGCCAGCAAGTGGTCGCCGTTGATCGAGTTTGCCAGGGAGATCGACGCACCGCCGGTATGCACATTGACGACAAACCCTGCATCCCGCGCAGCCTTCACGAGGGGAACATAATCGAGCGGGCTTTTGACCGAACCGAAGCCTGCTTTAGCGAGCCACAATCCCTTCTGACGCAGTTCGGTAAAGTCTTCCGATTTGAGTGTCGGCTCCAGAATCACCGAACCGCCGTGCACCCGCATACCGCCGGGCCGATAATTTTCGAAGCACTCGAACGCAGCGACGGCGAGCGCTTTAACGCCGTCCCTGCTCTTCGGCCGACCTGCGACGTGAACCTCGCTCGCGGATATGCACGTCGTCGTGCCTCCATGCAGATAACTTTGTAAAAAGCCGACCGCCTGTTGTTTCGGCGTATAGTCGCCAAAAGAATTGTGCACGTGACTGTCGATGAGGCCCGGGCATGCGGTCGTTCCATTCGCGTCGATAACGACGTCGCACTGCTCGATCTCGGCGGCATCGGCTCGCCCGACCGCTTGAAAACGACCATCCGACATGACAATCGTATCGCCATCGACGAATGGATTTCGCCAATCGCCGCTTACAATCGTGTCAATATTGATGACGGCAATTCTCATCACACGCTCCGACAGAAACGACTTTACCTAAGGCCGTCTTTTCCAACGATTTCATCGACACTATGACCACCGATCCTGTGGTTCAAACGCCCCCCGCTGGTGAAGACGCATGTAATCGCGATCTCGTCCGCAAACGGCGCGTCCGGAATCGATATCGTCATGGCATCGTAATGGGATCGCACGGTGAGCGCGTCCTTATGCGCAAGAGGTATATCGATCACGGTGTTCGGGCCGCCGCGTTTGGCCATGTGGCAGATCCAGGCCTTGCCGCCGCCGGCGGCAACACGCAGCGTATCGCCGAATATCGTGGTAAGCACCGCTTCAGCGTGCTCCAGCGCACCGTTTAATCCAACGACGGCAGCCTTGCCGTAACTTTCGATGGCAAATGGCTTCATATAGTCGGCAGCGAGCGTTGCAATTTTAACTCCGACCGCTTTACTTTCCGCAATCAAATCATTCAGATCTTCGACATAGGCGCCGGCGCAGGGATTGTTGCAGATTGCCGTCACCGCTACTTTGCGCAAAGGCTTAGGCGCCTTTCGTCCTTCGTCGATAAAAGTATCTTCAACGGCGGTGACAAGTTTACGAATATTCACGTAGCGTCTCCTCTACCCTAATGCGAGGCGTCGCCCAGTCCCCGCGCTGATCAAATCGACCACGCTCCTGCTGTCGGCATGCCGCTTGCTCCGAATGAGGGTCGCCAAGGTTGCCACGGCTTGACTAACCAATGGGGTTGAAACAACCCCGGCCGTCGCGTCGGCAATCGTATCGACAGCAACGCTCCAAACTTCGGACGCCATCGGCACCGTACCATCCGATTCACCACGGAGATACGCCGGAAGTTGGTGCGAGAGCGCACGACTGTCACCACTGCTCGCCGAGATGACTTCGATAACCGAAGCAAGCGGCAAGCCACACGCGACGCCCAAACAGAAGGTTTCGGCTGCGATCACGGAATTGCAAAAAGCCGCCATGATTTCCAGCCGGTCGAGGAGGCTCTCATGCCCGCAAAGACCCGCGCCGACGCCATATGACATCCACGGCTCGACAATCCGCGTGTTGTCCTTGCCGCGAAGGCCGAGATTGGCCGAAGCCCGGTAGAACTCGAACGCATTGCGTTGCAGAAAGAGTGGAATGTTGCTGCGATCGGCCAAGGCGATCCCGATTGCGAGGTCCTTGAGCATCAGATCGAACGTGAAACCCGAATCATAGCTGCGGGTTGCGATAAAGCGAGGGAAATGAACACGCGTGCTAAAACTGGCGCCCACCCCTCCATCAAGCCGCGCAATCAATTTCTCCAGAGACAGCCCAGCGCTCAGCCCAATGCCGATCAGCTCGGCAGTTGCCAACATGCTGGCTGCAAGCGCAAGCATGTTGATTGCTTTCATGGTGTGGCCGGTGCCGATCTCACCGACACGCGTGATGACCGGTCCCAGCAATTCAAGCAACGGACGAGCTTGTTCGACCACCGCCGCCTGGCCGCCGATCATGAAATTCAGACGCCCGGTCTCCGCTGCCGGTACACCGCCGCTCACGGGCGCGTCCAGATAAAGAATGCCCTTCGATGCGACGAGCGGGGCCAACTCTTGCGTAATCCAAGGCTCTGCTGACGTCGTATCGAGCAATAGGCGCCCGCTCGGAAGATGTTCGGCGACACCGCCCTTCCCGGCCACAACATCCCGCAAGCCGGCACCATCTGTGACGCAGGTGATTACGACATCTGAGCACTTGCAGAGCTCGGCGATGCTGCCAGCGATCTTAAATCCGCTTTCATTCGGCCGCCGCAATGCTTCTGCGCGATTGTCATAGGCGATGACGTTGTATCCCGCCGCCAGTAGCAGCTTTCCCATCCGCCAACCGATTTCGCCAGTGCCGATCATGCCGACTGACTGAATATGGGGAGCGGTCATGGCGCTACATCGTGCGACGATGCGTAAACGAATCCCGGCGGAAACTGATCATGGCGTTAGGATCGACCTTGACGTGAATAACCGCCGGTACGTTCGCCTTAAGCGCTTCGCTCAAGGCTTCCGAGAGTTGACCGGGTTCGCTCACGGCGAAACCGCGCGCGCCGGAAAGTTCAGCGACCTTGTCGTACGGCGGGCTGGCGATATCGGCGCCGATATAGCGGCCATTGTAGAAATCCCGCTGATAGGCTTTCTCCGCACCCCAGCAGCCGTTGTCGAGCACGACGGCGACTGTCGCCAGATCATTGGCAACCGCAGTTGTGATCTCGGCCATTGTCATGGCGAAGCCACCATCTCCCATCAATGTCACAACCGGACGGTCCGGCGCAGCGGCCTTGGCGCCGAGGCCGGCTGCATAGGAAAAACCGACGAGGCCAAAATCGAGCGGTGACAATAATCCCGGGCTCGTAAAGTACCGAAGCTGATCCGTGGCCTGTAGACACATCGTACCTGCATCGAGCGTGACGATGGCATCGTGCGGCAACGTATCCCGGATTTCCTTGAAAACACGCGCAGCCGTCAACGGCGTCCGCGTAGATTCTCCCTCCTTGTCACGTTCGCGCCAAAGCGCTTCGCGTTCTTGCGCAGCTTTCGCCGTCCAATCGCGCCAACCGACCGCACCTGCCTGTAGGTCGCTCGTCAATTCATCGAGCAATGCGACAGTCGCGCCGGCATCGCTGACTAGCCCGAGCGCAACGGGAAAATATCGTCCGATCGCTTCAGGCTCGATGTCCACCTGCACAATCGGCGCATTCTTCGCCAAGTCATTGTACGTATAGAATGTCGTATTAAACCCCAGCCGCGTTCCAAGCGCGATAACCACGTCAGCGTCGCGCGCCAGACCGCTGGCCACCGGATTTCCGCGCGGGCCTACCTGACCAAAAAACATTGGGTGGTCGAATGGCATAACGTCGCCGTGTCCAGCTGAACTTACGACCGGCACGCCGAGCCGCCGGGAAAATTCGCAGAGCGCTTTCGTTCCGTCGCCCCACTTGATGCCTGCGCCTGCGATGACCACCGGCGATTTCGCCTTGCGGAGCATATCGGCGATGCGGGCAACTTCGCTCCGGTTGACCATGCCTTTCGAGCGAACCGGATAATCCGACGGCTTCTGGATTTTACTTTCGACGGTTTGGGCAAAAAGGTCGCGCGATATCTGCACGACAACCGGGCCGCACCGCCCCGACTCGGCAATTCGGAACGCTTCCTTTATGAATTCTGGAATTCGATCGGCGCGCGGCACCGTCATGGTGCGTTTGGTCACCGGTGCAAATAAAGCCTGCTGATCGATTTCCTGGAATGCATCGCGACCAAGGTGACCTGAGGCCGCAAGCCCGGTGATAGCCACCACGGGAGAGTATGCGATTTTCGCCTGCGCAAGCCCGGTGACCATGTTCGCCGCGCCTGGGCCTGCCTGCCCCGCCAGGAAAACCCCCGCGCGCCGCGATACACGACCAAACGCATCTGTCATGTGCACGCCAGCGCGTTCGTCGCGTACACCTACATACTTGATGTCTTTGCAATCGTAGAGGGCATCGTAAACTTCCATTGTCGTCGACCCAAGCAGCCCGAAAACGTGGCTTACACCGGCCACCCGCAGCGACTTAACGACAGCCTCACCCCCGTTCACCGACCTCCTCCAGCACCTTTGCGCTTCCGGTCAGCAACCAGCTCGTTGTAGCCGCCGAGACTTTCGAGCGCCCGCTCGGCTTCGCCGTCAACGACGTCCCAACGGAAGGCTTGATACGCGCGCCCGCGAGCCACATGTTTGGCGCCGTTGTAGAACATTTCGTATTGGGTGTGGCGGCTCGCAAACTCCGAACCGATCAGATCCCAGGCAAGACGCATCAATTTGTAGCGGTTGATCGCGACGTCCGGCTCCGCCATGGCGAACTTGCTGTAGATGTCCGACGTGACGGGATTCTCAAATACGCTCACATCCGCCGGCTGTTGGAACGGATGACTGCCAAGCAACTCCCGCATGACCTGAATAAACTCGGGATAATATTCCATCGTATAAGCCATGGTTGAGTACATGGTCTGACGGTCTTGCGCGACGAAGCCATTCGGCCACTGCTCTAATGCCGTGGATTCCGCCAACACCAAGGATTCAACCATGGCGACACGCGTGGCCAACATCCCCAACGTATCTTTGACCGGCGGCAGATTGGCGATCCCATTCATCTCCAGGACTTTCTTCATTGTCCCGAGGATGAGCCGGAGCTTAGCGAGATGTCGAATATGCGCCTGCGCATTGCCGAGGACATGTGCGGGTGTATCGTTAAATACCGCGCGCACGCTTTCCGTATTGTTGTGGGCGAACACCCGATGCCACGGAACATGAACGTTGTCGCAAAAAACAACCGCATCGTTCTCGTCAAAACTGAATGCCAATGGATCATCGAGCCTGCTGATCGCACACTGCTCAAAGGAACGGCGGGACAACAGCTTCAATCCCGGCGCATTGATCGGAAGCGCGCAGGTGATCGCGAACGCCTCCTGGCCTTGCGCGAGTGGCTGGTAGTTGCCGATCAGAAGCTCGTCCGCAAATACGGCTGCTGTCGCGAGAATTTTGAAGCCCCACAGTGTGACGCCGCGATCGTCTTCTTTCACGACCCGCAAGCCCGCGTTCGCACCCCACTTGGCATCCGGTGCTGCGGTCGATTTCGAAATCGACGTAACGTCGGCACTCTTGGCTCCGGCCGGCGGAACAATTGCGTAGCCGACGAACAGATCATTGTCGCGAACATAGCGGTAATAGTCCAAAATGTTCCTTCCAAAGCCTTCGCGGTATTTGTCGAATATTTCCGGATAACAAGCCATTCCGGTCACCCAACCGGCGACATGGTCCGGCGACCGGCCAAACAAGCCCCAGGTCGCCTTCGCCCATGCTTCATGCACGCGATTGCGCGCTTCGATATCCGCAAGACTGCGCGGTTTTAAGAATATATTGCTGTGCCGTTTGCCGGTCTCCTCATCGACGAACGTTAGCCGATCATTGTTGGCGACATCGGCTGTGATGTCATAAAGCTTCGCGACAGCACGCGTCGCATTGGCAAAAGCCGGATGCGACGTCACGTCGTCGACACGCTCACTGCCAATATAAATTTCACCTTGGCGCTTGGAGAGCGCTTCAAGGTATTCAGCACCATTCCGCATTCGGAGGTCCCTGCGATGGACGACACGCAGACAATAATTAGCTTTGTAAGATCGCTTTGTAAATAACAAAATAGCCCGACGCGACGATGACCGGGCACACTGCCGGAGGGCGCGCTGACGCCGTGCGGCACAAACTTTTTTTGAAATAATAAGTACTGAGTCTAGCTGGCACTGGCGCTGCGGCGCCTGCCTTTCGGCTTGGTTGCGACCGTTTCGATCCAGTCGTTTTCTTGCTGCTTGAGATAGGTCAACAATGCCAACGCGCGCTCGCCGCTTTGCACCAACCGCTCAATGAGCGGAACCAGAAAGTTGAATTCGTCCCGTGATAAGCAGCCAAATTGCACGTCATTCACACGCTGCCGCAGCGGCGCAATGCTATCCAGAAGCGCGACCGCTTTCGGAGACAAAGCAACCGATACGAGACGCTTGTCGTTCTGGCTGCGTCGCTTGGTAACCAAGCCGGCGCGCTCAAGCGAGTTTGTCTCCGCGGTTATGAATGAACCGCTCAACCGAAGCTGCCCCGCGATCGTGCGGATGTTAACGGGACCATCATCCCCCAATGTGCGCACGCACAGCAGGATAGAATAAGCGGGACCGTTCAAGCCCAGCAATTCCGCATAGTCATTGCGGATAGCGCTATGCAACGTTAAAAACGGCAACAGCCCATTGACCAACCGCCTGAAATTCTTATCGGATCCATCAACCAGCAATTCGGAGCGTCCGACCGTTAATGGCCTGTGAGGCGGACTTAGCACCTTAATCGGTGTTTTGGAGCTATGCGGCACTTTAGAGGCGTTACGTTTGCGAGTTCATTTGCTCTTATTTCATAAGAAATCTAGCAATGTCTAGAGGTTGAATTTACGCCATGCCACACGCCACACACGCCATTGCCGGCCCTCGTGGTCAAGTCCTGCGGCCTTGAAACGGCATCAAAGTTGGTCGCCTGTGGCGGATATCGGTCGTATCAACGGTCGTGTCAATGCCGAGTTTGACGTGATTCCACCATTCGTCGACACAACGCTCTTTGATAACTTTGTCGGGCTCAAGAATCCGATTCGAAATCGCCCACAGAACGTCTTCGGCGCTATCCACGTCGACATCAGTGTTGACGACGACGACGCGATTGACAAACTGCATTTCCAGGATTCTGCGCTCAATCTCAGGGATTCGGTCACTCTTTTCAACTGAGACGACTATAAGACGGCCGAGCGCATATTCCGGAACTACGGCGCGCACAATTTCTGGGAAAGCTTTACGAATCTTTTCTATTTCCGGACTGTAGCGGACAATCGTCAAAATGATCTGCTCCATCGAATCGGCCGGCATGATCGTCTGGTAGACCGGATCGCGGCGGTGCGACACTGAAGTAACCGTCAATGTTGGCTTCATCTGCGGCCGCGCATACGCGCCGGTCCAATCGCCGAACGGTCCTTCCGGCTCAAGTTCGGTTGACACAACGCCTTCAATGACGACCTCGCAACCGGCCGGAACTTCGATATCGACCGTCTGACATTTGACCATCGCCAGTTCTCGCCGATGTTCCGGCGCTGCCAACGCGGTCGCAACATCGACCTCGTCCCATTCGTCAGGAATCCATTGCGCTGCAGCGACCACCATTTCGGTCGGGGCGCCCAGACATATCGCAACCTCCATTCTCTTTCCGGCCAGCGCAATTTTTTGATAGTAGGCCTTGTTGTGATGCGATTTCGGATTGAAGCCGAGCTTGCGAGGGCCTTTCACCATGTGGCGCATGAAGGAGACATTGCGCCGTCCGGTCAGTGGATCCTTCATAAATAAGATGCCAGAGGTGATGTAAGGACCGGCATCAAGTGAATGATACTGCATCAACGGCAGAATCTTCGTGATATCGGGATCATTATGTACGACTTCGAAGCATGGCGCGTCCGTCGTTTTCTCTGATGCGACCGGATTTGCGACGGCGCGGTCGATGTGTTCCCACATCTCCTTCTTTGTGGATCCAGCCGCCATCGCGTAGCGCTCGTAGCTGCCGTAGAGATTAGCAACAACCGGAACGTCATGGTCGCGCACTTTGCGGAACAGAATTGCGCGATTACGGGCCTTCTCTTCGGCTTTAATCATGAGTGGAATCTGCTCGCGGGCCACCTCGAAATCGACGATCGCGAGATCGTCTTCGGCCTCAAGTCTCTCCACAAAATCGCGGACTCGCATCTTTGCGCCTTCCTTGCTGACCCATTTGTTCCAACAATCCTACAGGCTCGATGCCCTCTCCGTTTCCTTCCACGGCGCCAGCTTGATCTCGACTCGCTTGAGAATTTCTACCGCGATGACGCCAAGCAACGAGACGATGATGATTGGAACGAACATTTTGGCCGTCTCGAAAAAGTTTCCGTATTTCACAATCATGCCGCCAAGACCCGAGATCGACGTAAAGAATTCGGCGACAATCATCGCAAGGATGCCGCGCCCAACCGCAAGCCTTAAACCCGTCATAATAAACGGCAACGCCGCCGGCAGCACGATCATCCAAAACGTCTGCCGCTGGTTAGCGCCGAAAGCGATGCCCACATCAATGATCGACTGGCTCAGGTTCTTTACGCCGGTGAACGTGTTGATGATCACGATGAAGACCGACAGGAAGAATATGACAAATACCTTCGCGACTGTTCCGACGCCGAACCAAAGGATAAAGAGCGGGATCAATGCGATCGACGGCGTCGAATAGAGCGCCGTGACATACGGTTCCAGAATATACTCGACCAGCCTGTAGCGTCCCATCGCGACGCCGATGGCAATGCCGATCACACATGAGAGGACGATACCGACCAAGAAAGCCCCGGCGCTCGATGCCAGTGCGGTGAGGAGTTCGCCGGACTTAAACAGTTCGATGAATGCCGTGAAGATGGCGGAAGGTGACGATAGAAAGAGCGGATTGATGAAGCGTCCGCCGATTTCCCACGCCGTAATGACGACCACGAACGTTATAAGCTTGACGACGGTCGGGTTGAGTTTTCGCGTCATTACACATCCTTAGCCATGTTCTTGAGCAAGCGCGCAATGTGCAACCGCAGTCGTGAGTATTCCGGTTGCGCACGCAGTTCTTCGACATTCTCCCAGCGTGGATGCGGCAATGGGTTGTCGATAATCTCAAGGATCCGCGAGGGCCGATGCGTAAAGACGACGATACGATCTCCGAGATAGACAGCCTCGTCGATACTGTGCGTCACGAAGACGGCTGTCTTCTTTTCACGCTGCTGAATCCGCAGAAGCTCGGCCTGCATCGTTTCGCGGGTCTGCGCATCGAGCGCCGCAAACGGCTCGTCCATCAGCAACACTTGGGGGTCAATCGCAAAGGCGCGCGCCAAACCGACCCGCTGCTGCATGCCACCGGACAATTCGTGCGGGTGGTGGTGCTGGAAGCCATCCAAGCCGACCATATTGATGTAATGGGTCGCAATCTCTTTGCGCCGCTCGCGCGGCATGTGGCGGATTTGTAGTCCCAATTCGACGTTGCTCTGCACAGATCGCCAGGGCAATAGCCCAAAGTTCTGAAACACGAACCCGCAGTCCTTCCGTGGCCCGGTGACGGCCGTTCCGCCGACGCTCAGTGAGCCCGTGGTAGGTTTCAACAGACCTTGCACAATCCGAAGGAAGGTGGTCTTGCCGGCCCCACTGGGGCCGACAATGACACAGAACTCCGAGTCCCCGATTTCGAAATTCAAGTCGCGCAGGACTTCGATCGAGCTGATCGTTCCGTCAGCGGCCGTCCGGCTATAGGTGACGGACAGATTCTCGGCTTTTATCACGAATGCCGCCTACGCCTTTATTTATTGTGCTTTGGGGTATTCGCGGGGTTTCAGTTCCGCCATCATCTTTTTATACAAGTCGACGTAGACCAGCTTGTCGAGATCGACTGCCTTACTTTGCGTCTTGGTCTTCAAGCCGAGGTCCTGCATGTATGCTAGAAGACTACGGTCGATGTCTCCGTTGATCGACCAGACACGGGCTTTCACGTAGAAATCGTAAACTTGGCTGATATCGCTGCTATTGAGCGGCACGTGTTTGCCCGCAACCGCCAACATCTCTGCTTTGTTATCGTAGGCCCATCGCGTCGCCTTCACGATTCCGCGCATGAACCGTGAAATCGCGTCCTTCTTCGCCTCGAGCGTATCGGCGTAGGCTACAAGCCCCTGCGCCATGTAGAGCGGCAGCTCCGGCGACACGATCAACAGCCTGTGCAAGCTTGGTTCTTTTTCGATTTTCGGACTGAAGCCACCGAGCGTCGCGTCGATCTTGCCGCCGGCCAGGGCCCGCAAGCGCGCCCCGGTACCGCCGACAGTGACAAACTTCATCTGGTTCGGATCAAGCTTCTGTTGCTCGAGCAGCGCGAGTGCGACCAGATGCGGCAGTCCGCCGATACCGGAAATTCCGAAGGTGCGGCCATAGCAATCCTTCAGGCTCTTAATGTCCTTTTTCGCGTAGAGAGCGAAATGCAGCTTCTTGCTCTGCGTTCCGAACACGCGCAAATCGGCTCCGTTCGCGACGGCACCTAGAATGAGCCCCGTCTCGACGTCGGAAATATCGACGGCGCGCGCAAGAAGCGCCTTCATGTTGATCGAGCCGCTTTCGAAATGACTGACTTCGACCTTTACGCCTTCCTTCTCGAAGAACCCCTTGTCCTGGGCGACATGGTACATGACTGTAAACATCGACAGCGATGCCAACCCGACCTTCAGGGTCGGCGTCTCGGCTCGAGATGCGTTACCAAAATTGAACGAGAGAAAAACCGCGGTTAGAAGCAGCGAAACGGCTCGGAACTTCATGAACCCCTCCTACATGTGCGCATCGCAACGGGCCCACAAATTGCAGGCCTAACGATCAGCAAGTCCCCGGCACTGCTTAGTTTAATAGCTAAGTATATAAGCTATGTAAAGCGCGAAACACTTGCCGACTCCGAGGCTTCGCTCCGATCCGTCCGCAGACCACGACACTGCCATCGATCGACACGCAACCGTAAATATTGCCGGCGATAAAAATCTCGCTCACGCATCATCTCAGTCTCTCTCCGAAATTATGCCTTGTATAGTTCGCTATTGTAATTAGTGTTGTCACGATATTTGCCCGCTTGGTGATCCGAGCAATGAAGCGCCACATCGATCGCGACTCTCAAAACAAGTGCCAACTCACGAGCAAAGCTGTGCTTCGGCAATGAACGCGACTGCCGCCGCAAACCATCCTGACCCGTTGCGAGATTTTCTCGCCGTCCTGAAACAGGCCGGACAGTTACTCCACATTCAAGAAGAGGTAGACCCGCTTTACGAGATCTGCGCGTTTTGTCGCCACGCCGCCGACGACGACGGTCCCGCCATATTGTTCGAGCGCATCAAAGGCTACGACATGCCTGCACTCGCAAATTTGTTCGGCACTCGCGAACGCATAGCGATGGCGCTCGGTGTATCGCCAGAAAACATGATACGATTTATTAATGAGCGTTTGAGGACCCGCATCCCACCCGTCCCTGTCGCGGAAGGCTCGGCACGCTGCCAGGAAATCATCCTCACCGGTGAAGATGCAGACTTAACGCGCATACCGGCGCCGTTCTGGAACGTTGGCGATGGAGGCAACTACATCACCGCTGGATTGAATATAGGTGCGCACCCGAAATGGGGCCGAAACGCCGGCATCTATCGCAACATGATCCGGAGCAGAAACGAGATCTTCGCCCAGATTGCGCCAGACCATCAGCAGCGACTTTTTTATGAGGACGTCGGTAGAGGCTGCCCGATGGCGATCGTCCTCGGCGCCGACCCCCTGCTCTATCTCGCCGCCGGCTCCGATTTTCCGTTGGGTGATTTTGAGATGGATGTCGCAGGTGCACTTCGCGGCCAACCCCTCGCCTCGTGCAAAGCGCATACGATCGACGTCGAAATCCCGGCCGACGCGGAAATCGTGATCGAAACCGAATATACCGGCGAGGTCGACGAAGAAGGCCCATTCAACGAATTCACCGGCTATCAGAGCGAGCGCCGCAACGCGCCTATCTGGCGAGTCAAAGCTATTACCATGCGCAAAGATCCGATCATGCACATGGCCTTCGCCGGCAAGCCGCCGAACGAAAACATCACATTCTGGCGCGAGCTCGAGGACGCGACCGCCCTGGAGGCGCTTCAGCGGCGATTTCCATTCATTACGGCCGTCGCACGACCGGCCGAACTCGCGCGCGACTTCTGGGGGATCGTCCAGGTCGACCGCAAGAAAATTCGGCCGGGCGGCGTCCGCAATGCCATGCTCGCGACGACCTTTCTTATGCCGCGATTGAAATATGTCGTCGCAGTCGACGACGATATCGACATCTTCAATACAACCGACGTCTTCTGGGCGATATCCACCCGGGTTGACCCGGCGCGCGACACATTCCTCGTGCCAGAAACCGGGGGCGGCCCCATCGACCCAGCGAGCTACGAGTTTGGAATCATTTCCAAGCTCTTTGTCGATGCGACGAAGAAAGCCCATTTCCGAGGTATCACATCGGCGCCGCCGCGCGATGTGCTGGAGCGAACACGAATGCGACTGGACCGCATCATTGCCGGACAAAATCGAATTGGGGGCGAAACGGCCTGACACCTTTCCACGGAATAGAGACTGAACATGCGCAAGCGATATTTCTCTGCCACCCTATTCGTGATTGCTTTGATTTCGGCTTCGACCCACAAAGCCTTCGCCGTTTCGCAGGAAGTCCGCCTATCCTATCAATACGGCCTTGGATTCTATCCGGTCGTCGTCGTGCTCAACCACAAACTGATCGAGAAGCACGCCAAGATGCTTGGGCTCGGTGACGTCACCGTGACCGGACGCCAGATCAACGGCGCCGCTACCACCAACGACGCCCTTCTGTCCGGCAGCATCGATCTCGCAACAGGCGGCGTCGGCGGTTTGCTGCAGCTTTGGGACAAGACGAACGGCAGCGTCCGAGGCCTGCTGGCAGTCAACGATATGTGCTTCCTGCTCAACACCAATGACCCGTCAGTCAAAACCGTCAAAGATTACCTTCATGCCGAGAATCACAAAATCGCATTACCGGCCGTGAAGGTCGGAGCGCACGCGATCGTGCTGGCAATGGAAGCGGAAAAACTCTTTGGCCCAGGCAAACAAGACGTGTTCGATCCGATGACGGTTTCGATGCGGCACCCGGACGCCTTTATTGCGCTCAAGACGGGCAAGACGGAAATCAAAAGCCACTTTGCCAGCCTGCCCTATTCATACTTGGAACTGCACCTCAAAGGCACGAAGATTCATACCGTACTGAGGTCCTACGACGTGTTCGGAGGCCCACATAACAATACGGTGCTCTACGCGATGCGAAAGTGGGAGGAGGCCAATCCGAAGCTCGTGCAGGCCGTGTTCGACGCCTTCGTCGAAGCCGAAAATTGGATCAATGCGAAACCCGACGAAGCTGCCCAACTGTTTAAGACCGCGAGCAAATCGACGCTGGACGTTGCGGACATCAAAGCGATTATCGCCGACAAGAGCCTAACCGGTTATGAACCCGACCCGCTGGCCACGATGAAGGTTGCTGCCTTCCTGCATAAGGTCGGCCGGATCAAGAAGATGCCGGAGAGCTGGAAGGACTATTTCTGGCCGATCGCATACAAGCTCAAAGGAAGCTGACGCATCCGCAATCTTTCAGGTGGAGACGACGGCCGTATGTCCTCTATCGCAGGAACAAGCGCATCACCACTTCTTTTTGTCGATGGGCTGACCCTCCAGTACAAGACCACGGACTTGCTGATCACGGCGACCTACCGAGTCACCTTCGAGGTGTTTCAATCGGACCGTTTCGTGATCCTCGGTCCATCCGGCTGCGGCAAGTCAACCCTGCTCAAAGCGGTCGGCGGCTATCTTCCGCCGACTGAGGGCCGTATTCAGCTCAACGGAAAAAGCATCCAGCGCCCGGGCCCGGACCGGATGATGGTGTTTCAGGAGTTTGATCAACTCCTGCCCTGGAAAACCGTCAAAGAGAACGTGATGTTTCCGCTGCTTTGCACAGGAAAGCTGCGCGGCAAGGCGGCCGAAGACAAAGCGATGCACTACATCGACAAGGTCAATCTCAGCAAGTTTGCCGACAGCTACCCGCACATGCTCTCCGGTGGCATGAAACAGCGGGTGGCCATCGCACGGGGAATGGCGATCGAACCGAACATCCTGCTGATGGACGAACCGTTTGCGGCGCTCGATGCGTTGACACGCCGCAAGATGCAGGACGAGCTGCTTCAACTTTGGGACGACGTCCAATTCACCGTCCTTTTCGTCACCCATTCGATTCCGGAAGCCGTGCTGATCGGTAGCCGCATCCTGCTGATGTCGCCGCATCCCGGCCAGGTGAAGGCCGAGTTGAACAGCGACGGAACCGATCGCACCTTGGCCGACGGAAAGCGGATGTCCGAGTTCATTCACGAAACATTGTTCGCAGACGAAGTGGAAGCCAATGGCTGACCAGCAAGCGCCACACCAACGCCCCGCCTTTCGGCCCGAAGTTATGCGCGACACCGAAACGACCTTCGGCGTCAGCGAACGGCCGACGACCGTTTGGGAGAGCCTCTACAACAATGGCACACTGCGCAAAGCCGTCCTGCTTGTCCTGCTGGCTGTGGTGTGGGAACTGTACGCGCGCCATCTCAACGATCCCCTGCTGTTTCCAACGTTCATCGCGACGCTGTCCGCGCTGGCGGCACACATCGCCGATGGAAGTCTGCCGCTGCGGGTTTGGTTTTCCCTAAAAGTACTGCTCCAGGGGTACGCGGCCGGCCTGCTGCTCGCAGGTCTCTTGACCGCGTTTGCGAATGCAAGTCGGATCGGCTCAGATCTGCTGGAAACGCTGACCGCAATGTTCAATCCGTTGCCATCGATCGCGTTGTTGCCCCTGTCATTGATTTGGTTCGGCCTAGGCGATGCCAGCATTGTGTTTGTGCTGATCCACTCCGTTCTTTGGGCGGTGGCACTCAACACGCATACCGGGTTTCAATCGGTATCGCAGACCTTACGCATGATCGGGCGCAACTACGACTTGTCGCCCATCGCGTACCTCACCAAGATTCTGATTCCCGCCGCATTCCCCAATATTCTGGCCGGCCTGAAAATCGGATGGGCATTCGCGTGGCGGACCTTGATTGCCGCCGAGTTGGTCTTTGGAGTCGCTTCCGGCTCCGGCGGCCTTGGCTGGTTCATCTACGAAAACAAGAACTCCCTCGAAATTCCCACGGTATTCGCCGGACTGTTCACCGTCATCCTCATCGGCCTGACGGTGGATAGTCTGGTGTTCAAGGCCATCGAAAAGCGCACGGTGCGCAAATGGAACCTGCAAAGCGCCTAGCCGGAGCGCCGCAATAATTACTTATTTACTTTGCTATGTTACTTCGCTATTATTAGATGATGGAACGTCATGGCACGATGCCGCCGGACCTCGATCCGGCGCCTGACAAGTCCCGGCCTGCACCATCCGCGAAAGCGTTTCGCAATGCGCTCGGCTTGTTTCCGACTGGCGTGGCCGTCATCACCACCATGACGTCCGACCTCCGCAAGGTTGGTCTGACGGTGAATTCATTTACGTCCGTTTCGCTTGATCCGCCGCTGGTGTCGTTCAATCTCGCCAAGAACCTGCACAGCATAGACGATTGGCTGCGCGCCGATGTCTTCGCGGTAAATCTGCTGCGCGACAACCAGGACCGGGTGTCAAACGGTTTTGCGCGCGCGCGCACCGACAAATGGATACATGCCGACTGCTTCGCCGGCCGCACGTCCTGCCCGATCCTCTCACCGAACCTAGCAACCTTCGAATGCGAGAAATTCGCCTGCCATGGAGCAGGCGATCATTACATCATGATCGGCAAGGTGGTGCATTTCGCCGCCGAAGACGTTGATGCCGCACCGCTGGTCTTCTATCGCGGCGCATATCGCAATATTGGCGACCCCATCTAAGCGTGCCTGTCGCACCAGCCCGCGACTGACGCCGGTTGCGGCATTGAATTGCCGCAAAATTTGGCATCCCTAATTGTTGACTAGCTAATTTACTTCGGTATGTTTATGATATATTTTTTACACTCTGTCGCGCGCGCGATGCGGGCGGTGCCGGTTCAATCGTCAGGAGCAGGCCAATGAAACCCAGTAACCACATCGTCAGCGCCATTGATCACACTCGCCGCTGGATGTTGCTAGCGCTGCCGGTCACCTTGGCGACCAGCGGTCTGGCATTTGCGCAGAGTTATCCCGACAAGCCGATCGAAATCATCAATTCGTTTTCGCCCGGCGGAACGAACGATCTCAACCTGCGCGCATTGCAAAGCGTCGGCGACAAGGCCTTCGGCCAGTCGATTGTTCAGACCTTCAAGCCCGGCGGCGGCGGCATCAGCGGAACGACGGAAGTCGCCCACTCCACTCCGGACGGCTACAAGCTCCTGATCGTGACGTCGGGTGAACTGACCGCAGGCCCGAACCTCACCAAAACGACCTACAGTCTCAATTCTTTTGACTATATCGGCCAGATTTCCTCGAAGCCTTACGGCTTCGTCGTGCGCAAGGATGCCCCTTGGAAGGATTTCAAGGCATTCAAGGCAGCCGCCCTTGCCGACCCGGGCAAGATTTTGATGGGCACCACGCCGCGGGGCGGTGCGTTTCTCGCGGCACGCGCCGTGATCGATCGCTCCGGCCTCAAGGTCACGATTGTCCCCTATAGCGGGTCCGGCCCCTACGTGACGGCCGTTCTTGGCGGCCATGTCGCCGCCGCCATTGCACCGGTCACCTCGATCGAGTCGCATCTCAGCGCCGGCACCTTGCGGATGCTCGCCGTGACCGGATCGGAGCGGCTGCCGGACCATCCCGATGTGCCCGCATTTTCCGAACTCGGAATTGAAGCGCCGTTTGCGCTTTGGGTCGGCTTGGTTGCACCAAAAGGCTTGCCGGCCGATCGCTTAAAATATCTGCGCGACCATTTGGCTGCGGTCACCAAGAACGCTGACTACCTGCGCGCCGCCAAGAAACTCGGCATCAACGTGGATTACGCGTCCCGCCGACGTCTTCGAAAAGGAGGTTCGGGCCGAATCCGCGACCTTCAACGCCCTCGTGAAAGAGCTCGGTTTGGCGAAAAAGAAGTGATCGCGGTTTTATGAAAAGCGATCTCGCCGCCAGTGTTGTCTTTCTCGGAATTTCCATCGTTGCGATATTCGGCGCCTGGAGCCTTGGTATCGGAACCGTATCGGCGCCGGACGCCGGCATGTACCCGTTCCTGCTCGCCGTGGGAGGCGCCATTTTGTCGATCCTGCTTGCCGTCAACGCGCTCCGCCATCGCTCCGAACTGGTTTCCTTGCCGTCCGGGCGCGTCGGCGCGACGTTGATCGTTATCGTCGCTTTGGGCGCATTCGTCGCATTGATTCCCGTAATCAGCTTTGCGGTGTCGGCAGTCCTGCTGATGGCCGTCCTGTTCTTGGTCGGCAAGATGCGCAGCCTGCCGCGTCTGATCGTCTTGTCGCTGCTGTTTGGCGTGGGCGCTGACATCACCTGCCGCTTGATCGGCATTCCGCTGCCCGACAATTTGTTGAGCCAATTGCTGACGGGAGCCTGAACGTGAGCATGTTCGGTGATCTCCTCTACGGATTCCAAATCGCCTTTCAGCCGATCAATTTGCTGTTCGCCTTCATCGGCGTGTTCATCGGCACCGCCGTCGGCGTCCTTCCCGGCCTGGGCGCGCCGGGGGCCATCGCGCTGCTGCTTCCGGTTACGTTCGGCCTCGATCCCGTCGTCGCCATGGTCACCGTGGCCGGCATCTACTACGGCACGATGTACGGCGGCTCCACGACGTCGATCCTCGTAAACATTCCCGGTGAAGCGGCGTCCGTCGTCACGGGGCTCGACGGATACGCGATGGCGCGCAATGGCCGCGCCGGCGTCGCGCTCGGCATGTGCACATTCGCATCTTTCATAGCGGGGACCGCTGGCGTCATCCTGCTGAGCCTCGGCGCGCCGCTGCTGCAAAAGATCGCACTGGATTTCGGACCGATCGAATACACCGTTCTGCTCGGCGTCGGTCTTGGCGGCGCGGCTTTTCTCGGCTCCGGATCGCAGCTCAAGAGCTTCATCATGCTGCTGTGCGGGCTGGGGCTCGGCACCATCGGCATCGACCCGATTTTCGGCTCACAGCGGTTCACCTTCGACACGATCTATCTGCTCGACGGTGTAAAATTCGTCGTCGTGGTGATGGGCATATTCGGCATCACGGAAGTGCTTTCGACGATCTATGAGGGCGCCGAGCAACGGCGCCTGGTGCAAGCATCCACGCGGCTGGTCGATTTGTTGCCAAACCGCAAGGATTGGCGTGAGGCCACGCCGGCCATCGCGCGCGGCTCGCTCCTTGGATTTTTTCTGGGCCTGCTGCCGGGCGGCGGTGCCGTCCTTGCGTCGTTTTTGTCCTACGCACTGGAAAAGCGCGTATCCCGCCATCCCGAACGCTTCGGCACCGGTGCGATTGAGGGTGTCGCCGGCCCCGAGGCCGCCAACAATTCGGCAGCATCCGCCGCCTTCGTGCCTTTGTTGACATTGGGTATTCCGTTCAACGCGGTCGCCGCGCTAATTCTCGCGGCCCTTCTCATCCAGGGTATCCGCCCTGGACCACTGCTGATCACGGAGCACCCTGAAATTTTCTGGGGCGTGATCGCGAGCATGTACATCGGCAATGTGATGCTGCTCGTGCTGAATCTTCCCTTGATCGGTATCTTCGTCCAGTTCCTGAAGATCCCCTACCCGATCATGTTTCCTGGCATCTTGCTGGTGACGATGGTCGGCTCGTACAGCATCAACAACAATCTGCTCGATGTCGTGTGCGCGCTCTCCTTCGGTGTCGGCGGCTTCGGTCTGCGGCTACTCGGCTTCGAACTGGCGCCACTGGCGCTCGGACTCGTGCTCGGGCCGATGTTCGAGGCGTCCTTCCGCCAGACAATCATCATCTCACGCGGCGACCCGGCGATCATTCTCGGCCACCCGATTGCAATCGTCGTGATCGTCGGCGTCGTCGCGGTCTTTGTCGTGTCTTACACGATGCGCTGGCGGCGCTCGCTCATGCGGGATGCGTCCGACCGAATAGCGGCGGACACGACTTCAGAACGGCAGGTCGAGAACGCCGGCGTGGGTTTCCGGCGCGAACAGGTCCTCGATCCGTTCGATGCGGCTTTTCCAGCATGCGCTGTTCCCAAGCATAGCGCGCCGCCGTTTCGAGCACGTGACGGTTTTCTTGCATGCCATAGGACCAATAATCATCGCCCATGACGGCGCGGGTCGCCTCGATTTGTTCCGTCAGCCAAGGCAGCATCGCCGGCAGCGGCGGATACGTCGTGAGCCGCCGCATGGCGAGATCTTTCGCTTTAACGAATGCCTTGTATAGCGCCACCGCAACCCAACGGTTCTTTTCGTAGATCTCCCGACGCACCACGACGACATGCATGATCGGGAATATCCGCGTACGGCGGAAGTAGTCTTCCTCGACCGCGCGAAAATTCGGAACCATCCGAGCCACGTTCGGCGAACCGCGCTGAAATGACCGCGGCAAGGCCGGAAAGACTGCGTCGAGATCTCCCTTGTCCAGCATCGCGTCAATGCACGTATTCTTGTCGACGATGCCGCGCCTTGACGCCTGGCGCCATCTCCATTTCTATACGGGGTTTGTAATACGGGTCCGGCTCATTGTATCCGCCGAAATGCCATTCGACGTCTTTCGTGGTCACGCCGTAGTCGTCCTGCAGGAAACCGCGAATCCAGAGCGCCGCGGTCTGCACGAATTCCTGTACGCCGACACGCTTACCTTTGAGATCGGCAGGCGAACGGATACCCGCATGCGTGTTGACCCACATATGCTCGTGCCGGAACCGCCGGGATGGGAATACGGGAATGCCGACGAAGCGCTGATCGCCACGTGAGTTGCAGGATCATAAAGGTCGACAGCGAGAATTCCGATGCATCGAACTCCGCGTGCCGCGCCTGGCGGCGGAAGGTCTCCACCGGCATCATCGGAAGGAAATTCAGATCGACGCCTTCGACCGGAACCGTGCCGTCATATAAACCCAACGTGCGGTCATACAAACCGCATGCCATCGTGATCGGAAAGTCATGGCACCTCACAGACGCATCATGATGATTCTAACTTTATGATCCGGTCACCGTTCGGAAATCTTCGGCGCGTATTGCACCGTAAATCTGCCGCTTCAGTGCTAGAAATTCTTCGGTGATCGTGAAATCTGCCGGCCGGGGGCGCGGAGCGTTGACCTGATATTCCGCTTTGATTGTACCCGGCCCAGCGCTCATGATGATGATCCTGTCCGCGAGATAGATGGCCTCGTCGATATCGTGCGTCACGAAAAGCACCGTCTTGCCTGACCCCTCCCAAACCTCGAGCAGGAGGCCCTGCATGACCAGTCGCGTTTGCGCGTCGAGCGCGCCGAAAGGCTCGTCCATCAGCAGCATGTCCGCGTCATACGCAAGCGCCCGGGCAATCGCAACGCGTTGCTTCATGCCGCCCGACAGGCGATCCGGGTAGACGTCGGCGTGGCCCTCCAGGCCGACGCGCCGCAACAGATCCGTCGATAATTGCGGTTCGCTTTCCCCGCGGCACGCCGTTGCACTCGAGCGCAAACTCGATGTTGCGACGAACGGTACGCCAGCGGAACAGTGAATATTCCTGGAACACCATCACGCGGTTTGCTGCCGGACCGATCACAGCTTGACCCGCAATGCGGATCTCCCCCGAGGTCACCGGCACCAGCCCGCCAATAGCATGCAACAGAGTCGTCTTGCCGCAGCCTGACGGACCGACCAGAACGACAAACTCTTGTGACTTTACACTGAACGAAACCGCGCGGACCGCTTCTGCGATGGTTGGCCCGCGCGGGAATTTGATCGTTACCGCGTCAACGTCGAGATACCGATACATTCACACTATTTCTGCAGGGTCGAGAGGTCGTCGACAATGATCTTGTTAAGGTTAGCCTTCTTCTTAATCATCCCGCCGGCCACCATGCCATCCATCATTGTCTCGGTCTTGCGTTCCGTGGTTTTGATGTCCTTGGACCAGTGCGGCAGGACGATCTTCTTGGCGACGTCGAGCGGAACACCGGTGTATTTGGGAATGATCGCTCGCGCCTGGTCCGGATTGGCCTGAATCCAGTCCACCGCTTCATACCATGCGGCGCGATACTTCTTGAGGACGTCGACGTTTTTCTCGCCGTAGTCGAGGCGGACGATGCCGAAGCTGACCGGCCAGTTCGACATCGCGTAGCTGACCGGCGCGATGACGCGCACCTTGCTCTTCCCGCTCAATTGGGTCATGAACGGCTCGATCATGCTAGCCGCGTCGACACGCCCCTGCGTCAATGCGGCCGGCATTGAGCCGAACGGAATCGTGATGAACTGAATGTCCTTGGTGATGTCGATTTTCTTGTCCGGGTGCTCTTTGTTCCAGCGCAGCACCTGAAGCACGGTTTGCGTTTCGGAATTTGCCTTGAGGACATTGACCGCAACCTTCTTGCCCTTGAGATCGCCGATATTTTTGATCGGCGACTTATCCAGAACGACGAGGCCGGTGTAGTATTCGTAGCCGACCGACCCGACCACATTGCTGCCGTTGTCAACTATGGCGACAAGCGGGCGTCCTGCGACTGCCGCGTTCACGAGCCCGGGCGTGCCGATCATGCCGATCTGGATCGACCCGCCAAGAAGCGCCGTGCCCATATCCGGTCCGCTCTCAAAGCGAACCATCTCGGCATTCAGCCCATGCTTCTTGAACAGACCCTGTTCGTTCGCCACCATTTTCGGCAATTCTTCCGCAATCGGCATATAGCCTACACGGATGTCCGATTGCGCCCATGCCGAACCGGTTAATCCGCCTGCCAGCAGCATAAGTGCCATCAGACAATTTCGTACGACCGTCATAACCAATCTCCTCTACACAGTGTTAGCCGGCACGCTCTTGCCAACGAAGCAGCCGCCGCTGCAATTCTCGTAGGCCTCGGTCCATGATGAATGCGATAAGCCCAATGATCAGCATCACCGCAATCATGATATCCATGCGGAAAATGCGGTACGCCTGAATGAGCAGAAAACCCAAGCCCGCTTCGGCGGCAATCAGTTCGGCCGCGACAACGACCATCCACCCCATGCCGATACCGACCCGGAAACTCGTCAGGATGGCAGGCAAAAGAGCGGGCAAAAACACTTTTCGGATAGTCGCAAACTGAGTCGCATTGTGCGTTCGCGCGACCTTCAGCAGAATTTGGTCTAACCCAAAGACACCATCGAGCGTCGTGATCAATATCGGGCTGACGGTGCCGACAAATACGACGAAGACTTTCTGCTGAAGACCCAGGCCCAGCAAGAGCAATGATATTGCAACCCAAGCGGTTGGCGGAATGGGCCGAAGCAACTCGACGATCGGATCAAGGATGTTGCGGGCAATGGGGCTCCAGCCCATGAGCAACCCCATCGGCACCCCGACGGCGGCAGCGCAGGCAAAACCCAATGCGACTTCTTGAAAGCTCGCCCAGATGTGGCTCCAGAGGCTTCCGCGCAGTGCCGGGTTTGACTCGGTCACGATTTCGACCAGGGCGTGGAAGACCTGCACCGGTGATGTGAAGCTGTCGAGCGAAATCACGCCGGCATAGACGAGCAATTGCCAGATCGATAGCGCCACGAGAGGCGACACCACCATCATGAGGGCTGAATTGCGCAAACCGCGTAGGGCGATCTGGTCCAGGGTCATGCTCCTGTGAATCACAGTGCGCGGCCAACTAAGCAGCCTGAATTTTTTCAGTTTCGAATGCGCATCTACCAATATAAAATAGCTTTGTTACCTAGCTGTGTAAACTGCTTTTTTTAACATCGACAACTCCTCCGCATCGTTGATAGCATTCCGCGCGGCGCCGTTCGCCAAGAAGGCAGACGCGGTGCGGCGAATGTGCACGATGACTTCGATGGTGGCATAGGTGATTAATCCCCGTGCATTCGCTGGCACGAAATCCCAAGCCGATGAGAAACAGGAACTCTTGATATGAAGGCGCTTCTAACTGGAGCCCATATTGTTTGCGATCAAGGAAATTCATCAGCCTCATACGAGTTGTGCGCGGCGGCCCGTTGACAAGCCGACGCTGCCCGCTGCCGTGGAATTTTAAAACCGAGAAAATGAAGTTTTCAAGCTGGCCCGCCGCCGCAGAAACGCGTTCCGCAACCGGTGCGCTGAACAGATGGGTCCCATCGCGCTCCCCGCGCGGGCGGGCCCGACCGCGGCGGCACGCAGCGTATCGAGATGCCAAGACGGCTCAGTATCCATTGCGCGATGCAGGGGTAGCATTAGGCCTCTATACTGGCGTTGATTCGCCCCCCGGTCCGTATTGCGTCCTGCCCCAGGAGACTTCCATGCGCAATGTCGGACGCAAGCTCGCCTTCGTGCTCGCCGCCACCAATCACGGCACCATGATCGTCAACCGGTTCGATTCCCGGGAAACCGCAGCCCGGCAACGGCGCCGGGGTCGGCCATCAATTGCTCGAGGGCGGCGCCCACGATCCGGTGGCCGTGGAGCTCACGCTGCATCTCATCGAAGCGCGCCGCCGCTTTCACGGCGAAGGCGTGGTGGCAATCGACTGCGGCGCCAATATCGGCGTGCACGCCGTCGAATGGGCAATCGCCACGACCGGCTGGGGCTCGGTGATCGCCATCGAGGCGCAGGAGCGCATCTACTATGCGCTCGCCGGCAATATCGCGATCAACAACTGCTTCAACGCGATCGCCATGCACGCCGCGGTCGCCGCAGCGCCCGGGATCATAAATATTCCCAGCCCTGATTATCTGACGCCGTCAAACTTCGGCGGCCTCGAATTGAAGCCGCGCGCCGATACCGAGTTCATCGGCCAGGCCATCGACTATTCCGACGACACGACCGTCGCCGTGCAACAGATATCGCTCGACGCCATGAACTTGTCGCGCGTCGACCTGATCAAGCTCGACGTCGAAGGCATGGAGCTGGAAGCGCTCGACGGCGCGCGCCAATTGATCGAAACCTGCCGGCCGATCATCATCGTCGACTCTTGCAAGGTCGGTACCGAGCCGCTGCGCGCCTGGCTCGATGAGCGCGGCTATCGCGTCGTCGATGCCGGCATGAACCTGATGGCGATCCACCGCAGCGATCCGACGATCAACGAATTGCAAATCCCGGAGCAACAGCCGGCACAGCCGTCGGCAGCCTGAGCCGGCTTCACTCCACCGTGCCGCCGGTCGCGATGCGGATCGGCGCATAGCCCTCCGCAGTGAGCGCCGACATGATTTCCGCGGCATGGGCGGCGTCGCGCGTTTCCACCGTGACGTCGAGCTTGGCGCCCTTGGCCGGCACGTCGAGCAGCAGCCGGCGATGTTCGACTTCCAGGATATTGGCGCCAAGTTCGCCAAGCCGCGTCGCGATCAGCCCGAGCACGCCGGGGCGGTCGGGAATGGTAAGGCGGAAGGACACGATGCGGCTTTCGCGCTCGAGCTCGCGCACCATGATGGACGCGAGAATGCGCGGATCGATATTGCCGCCGCACAGGACCAGGCCGACCTTCTTGCCGCGGAACCGTTGCGGCTTGGCGAGCATGGCGGCGAGCCCGGCGGCGCCCGCGCCTTCCGCCATCGTCTTTTGCAGCGTCAGGTAGGCGTTGACCGCGCGCTCGAGATGGGCCTCATCGACCAGCACGATCTCGGCGACCCGTTCGCGCACGATGGGCAGCGTGAGCTTGCCGACGTTTTTCACCGCAATGCCTTCGGCCAATGTCGCGCCACCGATGGGGCGCGTTTCGCCGCTGATCGCATTCCAGAACGAGGGATAAAGCGCGGCCTCCGCGCCGACGATCTCGATGTGCGGATTGACCGCGGTGGCGGCAATCGCGTTGCCCGCGATCAATCCGCCGCCACCGACCGGGATCACCAGCGTATCCAGATCTTCGACCTCCTCCAGCATTTCCAGCGCGATGGTGCCCTGCCCCGCGATGATGCGGGCATCGTCGTAAGGATGCACCAGCGTGAGGCCGCGTTCGGCCAGAATGCGTTCGCAGCGCGCCTGCGCCTCGGCGATCGACTCGCCGTCAAGTACGACCTCGGCGCCGTGCGAGCGCGTGGCGGCGACCTTCACGAACGGCGTCGTCACCGGCATGACGATGGTGGCCGGAATGCCTAAACGCGCGGCGTGATAGGCGACCGCCTGCGCGTGGTTGCCGGCCGACATGGCGATGACGCCGCGCTTGCGTTCGATCTCGGACAGCGAGGCCAGTTTGACCAGCGCGCCGCGGTCCTTGAACGAATTGGTGACCTGGAGGTTTTCGTATTTGACGTAGACCTCGGCGCCGGTCAGTGCCGACAGCTTGGGCGCCGGCAGCATGGGCGTGCGCAGCACCGCGCCGGCGATGACGCGGCGGGCGGCCTCGATATCGGCAATGGTCACGCTCACAGGGGCGGCCTCCGGCAGATCGGCCGCACCATGCCGCAAGGACGGGCGGGCTTCCAGCCGCCGCGCCCGCGACGCTTCTGCCCCTTGCGCCAGGTCGATTCTTTCTCCATGTCGATAGTATCCAGGGCGTTCCCGAGGGGCCGGCCATGTCCATCGACATCAAACCCCATGCCTACGACCCGGCGACGCAGCCGGAATTTTTCGACGGCGTGCTGCCGCGCCGGGTCGTCGCCTTCGTCATCGACTTTGTCATTATCGCCATCCCCATCGTGCTGGCAGCGATGTTCATCTTCGCCTTCGGCATCGTGACGCTGGGTCTCGGCTGGGCGCTGTACTGGCTCCTGTCGCCGGCCTCGGTGGTCTGGGCCATCGTCTATTTCGGCATGACGCTAGGCAGCCCGGCCTCCGCCACCATCGGTATGCGGGTGATGGATCTGGAATTGCGCACCTGGTACGGGGCGCCGGCCTATTTCGTGCTCGGCGCCGTGCATGCCATCGCCTTCTGGGTGTCGGTTTCGGCGCTGACGCCGTTCATCCTGCTGGTCGCCTTCTTCAACGACCGCCGACGCCTGCTGCACGACATCGTCCTGGGCACGACCGTCGTTAACAATGCCCGCCGGGCCGCGATGCTGCGCACCGGCATGGCCGGCGCACCCGGCTAGTCGGTGGTTTTTGCCGCCCGCTCAGGCCTTTGACGAATGCCGCGTGGCAGGCGATGCTAGCTGTCGGACTCAGAAATCGATCGGAATAACGGCTCGACGTCGGTGACCCAGCACTCCCGCGACACCCCGCAGTTCTATCTGACGGCGCCGTCGCCCTGCCCTTACCTGCAAGGCCAGGAAGAGCGCAAGGTCTTTACCCATCTGGTCGGCGAGCGGGCCGGCGAACTCAACGACCTGTTGACCCATGGCGGCTTCCGCCGCAGCCAGTCGATCGCCTACCGGCCGGCGTGCGAGCGTTGTCGCGCCTGCGTGTCGGTCCGGGTGCTGGTCAATGACTTCGCACCCTCGCGCAGCATGCGCCGCATTGCAGAACGCAGCGAGGATCTGGTGGGTGAATTGCGCTCGCCCAATCCGACCTCCGAACAATATTCGGTGTTCCGTTCGTATCTCGACGCCCGCCACCGCACCGGCGGCATGGCCGACATGACCGTGCTCGACTACGCCATGATGATCGAGGACAGCCACGTCGACACGCGGCTCATCGAATACCGCCGGCGCGGGCCGGACACCGGCATCAACGGCCGCGGCACCGGCAAGCTGCTCGCGGTCGCGCTCACCGATGTGCTCAGCGACGGTCTGTCGATGGTCTATTCCTTCTTCGATCCGGAAGAAGGCGAGCGCTCGCTCGGCACGCTGATGATCCTCGATCACATCGCGCGCGCCCGCGACATGGGCTTGCCCTTTGTCTATCTCGGCTATTGGGTGCCGGGCTCGCGCAAGATGGATTACAAGGGCCGCTTCCTGCCGCAGGAGCGGCTGATGCCATCGGGCTGGACGCGCGTCGAGCGCTGATCGTCAGCGCGATGGCAGGCCGCGGCGGCCAAAAAGTTCCGCGGCAAAAATCCAGGTTCGGGTCAGGTGATCGCGCAGCAATGTCGTCGCGTTCGGATCGCGTGCCACCGTGGCGTTCAACAGCGCCCGATGCTCGGCAACGATGTCCCGCGTCAACATTTCGGCCGGGCTGTGCAGCAGACGCAGGACGCGATAGCGCTCGGTCTGCTCGCCCAATTGCCTGACGAGACGCAGAAGCCGCGGCGCCGGCGCCGCCGCGAGCAAGGCGGCGTGAAACTCGAGATGACGCGCCTCCCATTCCATGGCGCGTGTCGCACGTTCTTCTTCCGGCGCGGCTCCCGGCAGCGGCGCGCGCTCGAGGCGATGGCAAGCGGCCAGTGCCGCGGCCTCCCAGCGGTCGTCGCCATGGGCCATGGCAAGCTCGAGCGCCTCGCATTCGAGCAGGAGGCGAATGCGGTAGAGATCATCGAGATCGTCGCAAGACGGTTGCGGCACACGCAGGCTGCGATGGCCGTTGGCAACCAGAAAGCCTTCGCCGACCAGGCGCGCCAGCGCCTCGCGCAGGGGGCTGATGCCGCAGCCATAACGAGCCAATAATTCGCGGGTCAGCAGCGCGGCTCCGGGTGCGAACGCCCCGCCAAGCAGATCGACCTTGATCTGCTCGTAGATGCGCGTGGCCAGCGTGCCACCACCCGCTTTCGGTTCCAGGTTGAGAATCGTCATGGCAGAGCTTTGGGGCAAATTGGAATCTCCGTCAAGATTCCAATAATTAAAATATTTTCCAAAATATATTGACTCCCTCCCCGTCATGGCCGACCGTTCTTTTGCAGGACTGAAGGGGTGAGGCATGTGGGCTTTGGCGACGCGTCAGATCGGCGGCCAACCCGTGCCGTGTTTGCGGATCGGCGGCGCCTGGTATGCGTTTTCGGCGCTTAGCGCCGAATTGCCGGCAAGCGTGCGCGCCCTCTTTGACAACTGGGACCGGTCGCAAGCGCAGCTCGACGAGCTCGCGGCCCAAGTCGCGAGCGGCACGCTCAAGCCCGCTTCGGTGCCCGGCGCAGACACGCCCGAGACATTCCTCGCGCCGCTACTCTATCCGGGAAAAATCCTCTGCGCCGGCGCCAACTATTACGACCACATGGCGGAGATGGGTTTCCCCGACACGAAGAAGGAAACGCAGCGTCTGTTCTTTTTCTTCAAGCCGCCCCGCAATGCGGTGGTCGGTTGCGGCAACACCGTGGTGATGCCGCGCGGCACCCAGAAATATGATTGGGAGATCGAGCTTGCGGCGGTGATCGGCAAGACCGCGCGCTACGTTTCGGTCGCCGATGCGCTCAACCACATCGCCGGCTACACCATCGCGATCGACATGTCGGCGCGCGACTTCAACATGGCGCCCGACCAATTCTACAAATTCGATTGGGTGGCGGGAAAGGCAACCGATACCGGCTGTCCGCTCGGGCCTGTCATCGTGCCGGCACGCGCCTTTCCCGATCCACAAAACATCGGACTGAAGCTCGCCGTCAACGGCGCAACGAAACAGGACAGCAGCACGCGGCAGATGATCTACTCGGTCGCCGAGCAGATCGCGCGCGCCTCCGAAATCATGACGCTCGATCCGGGCGATGTGATCCTGACCGGAACCCCCGCCGGCGTTGGCGTTCCGAAAGGCACCTTTTTGAAGCCGGGCGACCGGCTGGATGCGGACATCGAAGGGATCGGCCGCCTCACGGTGACGATCCGAGCCTGACGCTACGACGGTTGAACCGAAGGAGACGCGATATGCAGATGCTCAGGACTATTGCGCGGGGTTTCGCAGCGCTGACAATGGCGACGCTGCTCACCGCGGGTGCGGCGCAGGCCGCCGATCTCACGCTTCGCTTCTCGACGGCTGGCCCGCCGGCCGACTTCCTTGCCAAGTCGATGGAAAGCTTCAAGGCCGACATCGAGAAGGCCGGCGTTGGAATTAAAGTCGAGGTCTACCCCTCCTCCAAGCTGTTCCGCCAGGGCACCGAGGTCCCCGCCATTCAGCGCGGCAATCTCGAAATGAGCACGATGAATACTTTCGAGATCTCGCAGCAGATCCCGGCTTTCGGCTTCCTCAACCGTGCCTACCTGTTCAAAGACTACGACCACATGATGATGGTCATGCAGGGACCGGTCGGCAACGCGCTGCACGATGCCGTCGCCAAGACCATGGGCATCGAAATCCTGTCGACGGCCTATCTCGGCACGCGCCAGGTCAACCTGCGCAAAGCGCGCCCCGTGAAGACGCCCGACGACCTCAAGGGTGTGAAGATGCGCATGCCGGCTTCGCCGGAGTGGCTGCTGCTCGGCCGCACGCTCGACGTCGAGCCGACGCCGATGGGCATGGCGGAGGTTTACGTGGCGCTGCAGACCGGCACCGTCGACGGCCAGGAAAACCCGCTCACCATCATGTACGCGGCAAAATTTTTCGAGGTCACCCAACAGGTGGTGCTCACGTCTCACCTCGTGCAGCCGGTCTTCTTTGCCCTGGCCAAGCCGGTCTGGGACAAGATGACGGACGCCCAGAAGAAGGTCGTGAAGGACGCCGCGATCAAGGCCGCGGATCAGAACAACAAAGGCCGCTACGCCAACGAGAAGCAGGTCGCCGACCTGCTCAAGACCAAGGGCCTCAAGATCGAGACGCCCGACCTCGCGGCCTTCCGCGCCAATGCCGACAAGATCTACGCCGCATCCGATCTCGCCAAAAAGTGGGATGCCAAGCTCATGGCGCAGGCCATGAAGCAGTAATCGCAACACCGCGATGCAAGTCCTGCATCGGATCACCGTATTGATCTGCCGCGTGGCGACGGTTTTCGCCACGCTCGCTTTTTCCGCGGTTGTCATCGCCTTTGCCTATGGCGTTTTCGCGCGCTACGTCCTGAATAATCCGAGCGATGTCGCGGGCGAATTGAGCATCGTCTTTTATCTGTGGGCGGTGATGATCGGCGGCTCTCTCGCCGTCTCGCTGCATAGCCACATCAGCTTCGAATTGCTGGTCGACCGCCTGCCCGCGCGCGCCGGCCGCGCGGTCGAAGGCATCGGCGCGGCAATCGCCGGCGCCGTTCTGCTTTACGCCTTGCCGACCACACTCGAATACGTTCAGTTCCTCTGGCGCGAAAAGACCCCATCGCTCGAACTCCCGCTCAGCCAGGTTTATGCCTGCTTCGTCATTTTTCAGGCTGCGATGGCTGTGACGTTGATCGCGCGCGCGGCAACGCTCGCCTTTGGCCGCGGCTTCCCCGAGCACCCAGACGACGTCCGACAAGGCGTGTCGTGAGCGCGCCGTTCATTCTGCTGCTTGTCGTCTTTGTCGGTTTGGCGCTCGCGCGCGTGCCGCTGGCGATATCCATGATCGTCGGCGGCTTCGTCTACCTGATGGCGTCGCATCAGGATCTCGGCATCGCCACCGACCAGATCATGAATTCGCTCTACAACAACTACGTCCTGCTGGCGGTGCCGATGTTCATCCTCGCCGCCAATATCATGAATGCCGGCACCATCAGCACGCGGCTGTGGCGCGCGGCCGACGCCGCCGTCGGCCATCTCAATGGCGGCCTCGGCCATGTCACCGTGCTGGTGTCGGTCGCGTTTTCTTCCATGAGCGGCAGCGCGTTGGCGGACGCCGCCGGCCCCGGGCTGGTGGCGCTGAAAATGATGCGCGAAGTCGGCGGCTTCCGTGCGGGATTTGCGGCCGCCCTCACCGCCGCCGCCTCCACCATCGCCCCGATCATCCCGCCCTCGATCCCGCTGGTGCTTTATGCGTTGAACTCGGATGCTTCGGTGGGCGCGTTGTTCCTTGGCGGCGTGGTTCCGGGCCTGTTGATGGCGCTCGCATTGATGGCCACCGTGACGATCGTTGCGCGCCGCACCGGGCTCGAGCGGCGGCCGTGGGTCGGCTGGCCGGCTCTGCGCAAGGCATTCGCCGGCGCGCTCATTCCGATGACCATCCCGGTCGCCCTGCTCGGCGGCATCTGGACCGGCGTCTTCACACCGACCGAATCCGCCACGGTCGCCGCGCTCTATGCGCTTTTGATCTCGGCCGTGGTTTACCGGGCCTATAACTGGCGCACGTTATGGTCCGTGCTCGTTGAAATCGATGCGCTCTTCGGCGGTGGTGATGCTGCTGATCGCCGGCGCCTTTTTGATCAACTACGCCGTGACCGCCGAACGCCTCGATCAGGCGCTCGCCGCCTGGATCGTCGAAGCCAAGCTCGGCCCCACCGAATTCATGCTGATGATCAACATCGTGTTTATCGCGCTCGGCTGTTTGATCGATACCGGCACGCTGATCCTCATCCTGGTGCCGTTACTCCTGCCGACGATCCGCACGCTCGGGATCGACCTCGTCCATTTCGGCGTCGTCATTACGATCAACATCATGATCGGGCTGGTGACGCCCCCCTTCGGCATGCTGCTGTTTACGTTGGCCAAACTCGGCAACGTGCCGATCAACGAAGTGGTCGCCGAAGTCTGGCCGTTTATCGGCGCCCTGCTGGCTGCGTTATTTGTGACGTCTTTTGTGCCGCAGATCGTGTTGTTCCTGCCGCACCTTGTCGGCTTCCACTGACGCGGCGCGGCTCAGCCCATGCCGAACACCGTGTCGGCGAGCAGCTTGACGTTCAGGATCACAATGAGGCCGGCAACCGTCCAAGCCAGTACCGCCAAGGGCCGCGAAATGGCAAACTTCCCCATCTTCTTGCGGTCGGATACGAACTGTACCAACGGGATTACCGCGAACGGCAATTGCATCGACAGGATCACCTGACTGAGGATCAGCAGCTTCGCCGTACCCTGCTCGCCATAGAGTGCGGTCACGACAACGACCGGCACGATGGCAATACCGCGCGTCAACAGGCGGCGCGCCCAGTGCGGAATACGCAAGCGCAAGAAACCTTCCATCACGATCTGCCCGGCCAAGGTCGCCGTCACCGTCGAGTTCAGCCCCGACGCCAGCAGTGCAACGGCAAACAAAATCGACGCAATGCCGGCGCCGAGCAGTGGCGAGAGCAGCGTGTAGGCTTGCTCGATTTCCTCGACATTGGTCTTGCCGTGTGCATGAAAAACCGCCGCAGCAACGATGAGGATGGCGGCGTTGACGAACAGCGCCAACATCAACGCGATGGTGCTGTCGGCAGTCGCCCATCGGATGGCGTGACGCTTGCCTTCGTCGTCGCGCGTGAACTGGCGCGTCTGCACGATCGAGGAATGCAGATAGAGATTGTGCGGCATGACGGTCGCGCCGAGGATGCCGATGGCGATGTAGAGCATTTCGGGGTTGGTCACGATCTCCGTCGACGGGATGAAGCCACCGAACAATTCAGCGACCGGCGGCTGTGCCAGCACGATCTGAACGAGGAAGCAGCCAGCGATCACGACCAGCAGCGCGACGATGAAGGCTTCGATCAACCGGAAGCCCTTGTTCATCAGCATCAGCACCAGGAAAGCATCGAGCGCGGTGATCAGCGCGCCACCAACCAGCGGAATGCCGAACAAAAGCTTGAGCGCGATCGCCGTGCCGATCACCTCGGCGAGGTCGCAGGCGATGATGGCAAACTCGCAGATAAGCCATAGCGCGATCCCGACCGGCCGCGGATAGGCGTCGCGGCAGGCCTGGGCCAGGTCGCGCCCGCCGGCGATGCCGAGCCGCGCGGCCAGGGCCTGCAGCAGGATGGCCATCAGGTTGGAGAGCATGATGACCGACAACAGCGTGTAGGCGAACTTCGAGCCGCCCGCGATGTCGGTCGCCCAGTTGCCGGGATCCATGTAGCCGACCGACACCAGATAGCCGGGGCCGGAAAAGGCGATCAGCCGCCGCAGCCAGGAGCCGCCAACGGGCACCGGAATCGTGGAAAAGACCTCCGAGAGCGTTTCTTCAGTCGGACCCTTGCGGCCGAATTGCCAGCCGACATTAGCCTCGGCGCCGGCCTCCACGCTGCCGTCCGCTGATTCGATCCTGAGCGCCATCCAGTGCCCTTTCCGAGGCCCAATTAGCCCGCGCTCCGGATCCAGTCCCGAGCATCTCCCCTACTTCTTATTGCAACTGATTTGCAATAGCAAGTAAGGAACTTGAAGATGCCGGCCTTGTTGTTGGAGGCTTGCCATGCGGAATTGGGGCTGCTTGCCAGGAAATGTGGCCGGAACGGCCGCGGTGGGTCGCCGGAGCCGGACCTCGCACGCGTGAGACAAAAAGGGGCGCAATCTGCCAATGCCGTCGATCCGCGCCCGCGGCCTGGGGGCCGCCGCCCTGCTAATCGTCCTGACCGCCGCCGCCGTCGCGGCCACAGGTCACGCGCAAGCGGGTCCTTCCGAGGTCATCTTCATCGCCGAAATCCTGGCTTTGATGGTGGTCGGCCGCCTGCTCGGCGAAGCCATGCTGTTGATCGGCCAGCCGGCCGTCATGGGCCAGTTGATCGCGGGGCTGCTGCTCGGCCCTTCCCTGTTCGGGCTATTGCTGCCCGACCTTCAGCACGCGCTCTTTCCCAAAAACCCTGAACAAAGGGCGATGCTCGATGCCATTTCGCAATTCGGCATCCTGCTCTTGTTGCTGCTGACCGGCATGGAGACCGATCTCAAGCTGGTGCGGCAGACCGGGCGCGCGTCGATCTACGCCTCGCTGATGGGCATCGTGGTTCCGTTCGCCTGCGGAGTCGCGCTCGGCGAAATGCTGCCCGATTCCATGCTACCCGACCCCGACAAGCGGCTGATCACCTCGCTGTTTCTCGGCACCGCCTTATCGATCGCCTCGGTGAAAATCGTCGCCATGGTGGTGCGCGAGATGAACTTCATGCGCCGGGTCGTCGGGCAAGTGATCCTCGCCTCCGCCATCATCGACGACAGCGTCGGCTGGATCATCGTGTCGATCATTTTCAGCCTTGCCCTGCACGGCGCCATCGAGCCGGCTTCGCTGGCGCAAAGCGTCATCGGCACAATCGTGTTCATGGCCGTGAGCTTCACCGTGGGCCGCCGCGCGGTGTTCTTCGCCATTCGCTGGGTGAACGACAACTTCGTCAGCGAATTCGCGGTGATCACGGCGATCTTGGTCATCATGGGGGCAATGGCGCTGACCACGCATTTGATCGGCGTGCATTCGGTGCTGGGGGCCTTCGTCGCCGGCATCCTGATCGGCGAGTCCCCCATTCTCACCCGCCATATCGACGAACAATTGCGCGGCCTGATCACCGCCTTTTTCGCTCCGGTCTTTTTCGGCCTCGCCGGCTTAAGCGCCGATCTCACCATCCTGTCGGACCCGAAAATGCTGCTGCTGACGGCCGGGCTCATTGCGATCGCCAGCCTCGGAAAATTCGGCGGCGCTTTCATTGGCGCGGAGATCGGCGGCCTGACCAGGCGCGAGGGCTTCGCGCTCGCCTGCGGCATGAACGCGCGCGGCTCGACCGAAGTGATTATCGCCACCGTCGGCTTGTCGATGGGCGCGCTCAATCAAAATCTCTTCACCATGATCGTCGCCATGGCTGTGGCAACCACCATGGCCATGCCGCCGACGTTACGTTGGGCACTGTCGCGCATTCCCATACGCAAGGACGAAAAGCAGCGGCTTGAGCGCGAGGAGATGGAAGCCAAGGGCTTCGTACCCAAGCTCGAGCGCCTGCTGCTCGCCGTCGATGAAAGCGCCAACGGAAAATTTGCAGCCCGCGTCGCGGGCTTGATCGCAGGTTCGGGCGGCATGCCGACCACGGTCATGCACATCAAGACCGACAACAAGCGCAGCAAAGCGGCGGCCGCGCACGCCAAGGAAATGGCGGCCGAAGCCGGCGAAACGGTGAAGGAGTTCGCCGGCAAGGCCAGCGTCGCCGCCGAGTCCGAGACGAAGAAAAGCGCCGAAGAAAAAAGTGCCGAAGCCAAAAAGGACCAGGAAGAAAAAGCCGAGAGCAAACTCGCCGTCAGCACCATGGTCGAAAAGCCGAAAGCCGAAGCGATCGCCGACGAAGCAAAGAAAGGCTACGACCTCCTGATCATCGGCCTCGACAAAATGGTCGCGCGCAAGAACGCCTTTTCCGACGACGTCGCCAGCATCGCCGCCGGCTTCGAAGGCCCGTTGGCGGTGGTGGACGCGCGCGCGACGCATCGCGACAAGCCGGCGGAAGCCAAGCTCAGCATCCTGGTGCCGGTCAACGGCACCGACGTGTCGCGCCGCGCGGCCGAAGTCGCCATCGCGCTCGCGCGCGTGACCAACGCCCCGATCACCGCGCTTTATGTGAGCCCGGGCAAACGCATCGCGCGTCAATACGAAGAGGCGATCTTGAAAGACATTGTCGCGATCGGCGACAGCTACGATCTCACCTTGCGAACTGCGGTGCGCGCGGATGTCGAGCCGGAAGACGCCATCCTGAAGGAGGCCGCGCGCCGCAAGCATAATCTCGTGGTCATGGGCGTCGGCCGCAGGCCGGGTGAGCAGCTGTTTTTCGGCGACACCGCCGCCGCGCTGCTGAAGGAATCCGAGCCCTCGCTGCTGTTCGTTGCGAGTTGACCAGGGCGCGCAACCAAGATTTTTGCGTTTCGTAAAACGGCGCAGCCGCATCGAATGCCCGCGCTAACGAAACCTAGTTTTAAATCATAAAAATTATAATGTTCGCGCGTCCTGTTGCCTTTCACGAAGCCGACAAGGTAATCCTCCAAACCAGACGTGGGCATTTCTTATCGGCCGCCTTTGCGCGCCGTCGACGCGCGTCGCTTCGGAGGCTTCATACAATGAATCGACTTGCCGCCACGGCGACAGCGGTTTTGGCCGTAATCGTAATCATCGGCGCTTGCGACCGCGCATGGTCCGCTGGAAAGACGCGCACCTACTATATCGCAGCCGAAGAAACGAGCTGGGACTACGCGCCTGCCGGCCGAGACCTCATGATGGGTATGGATTTCGGCGAAAAGGCCAAAGTGTTCGTGGCGCGCGGGCCCGACCGCATCGGATCGAAATACAAGAAGGTGCGCTACGTCGAATATGCCGATGCCAGCTTCACGCAACGTAAGCCGCGCCCGCCGCAATCGCATTATCTCGGCATTCTCGGCCCGATCATCCGCGCCGAAGTGGGCGACACGATCCGCGTCGTGTTCCGCAACAAGGCGTCGCGGCCTTATTCGATCCATCCCCACGGCGTGTTCTACACCAAGGCCAACGAAGGCGCGCCGACCAATGATGGGACATCAGGCGCAGATCGCGCCGACGACGCGGTGCCACCAGGCGCGACTTACACCTACCAATGGGATGTGCCGCCACGCGCGGGTCCCGGTCCCGACGATCCCAGCTCGGTGATCTGGCCTTATCATAGCCATACCGATTCCGTGCGCGACAGCAATTCCGGCCTGATCGGCGCCATCATCGTGACGCGCAAAGATGCCGCCAAACCTGACGGCACACCCGCCGACGTCGACCGCGAATTCGTCACTTTATTCGAAATATTCGATGAGAACGTGTCGTGGTATCTCGACGACAATATCACCGCCCTGCCCGACAAGCCGGCCAAGTTCGACCGCGACAGTGCCGACTTCATCGAATCCAACAAGATGCATTCGATCAACGGCTACGTCTACGGCAGCATGCCCGTCCCGAAAATGAAGATTGGCGAACATGTGCGCTGGTATCTGTTCGCGCTCGGCAATGAGGTCGACCTGCATACCCCACATTGGCATGGCAACACCGTCATCGTCGGCGGCCACCGGCGCGACACCGTCAGTCTGTTGCCGGCGACGACCGAAGTTGCCGATATGGTCCCGGACGATCCCGGCCTCTGGATGTTTCATTGCCACGTCAATGATCACATCGATGCGGGCATGACCGCGCGCTACGAGGTGATGCGGAAGTAACGCCGTCGCTCGGTTCGGGTATTGCCGGACGGGCTACTCGGCCTCGTCCGCGCTGGATTTACCGCCGCCGACGACCGTCTTGAACTTGTTGTTGGTGAGGAACCGGTCCGGCCGGATGCGGCCGGCATCGCCACGGTTGCCGCGCCAGTTCGACAATTCTTTCAGCGTCATCGTGAAGCTGCGGCCGGCGGTGTCGACCCAGGTCAGCCCGTCGGCGCCCTTGAAGGTCGCGACGTCCGAAAGTCCCTTTTCTCTATAACGCTGCAGCCGCACGCCGCGCCCACGCGTCATCTCGGGCACCTGGTCAAGCTTGAAAATCACCATCTTGCGGTTCAAGCCGACTATGGCGGCCTGTTCGCCGTCGACGGTGGTGAGCGCAGCCGCCTTGTCGGGCGCCTTCAGGTTGAGCACCTGCTTGCCCTTGCGCGTCGTGCCGAGCACTTCGTCTTCCGGCACGACGAAGCCGTTGCCGTCATAGCTCGCGATCAGGAACTTGCGCCCGCCCTGGTAGGCCAGCGCCGCCACGACGTCGGCGTTCTGGTCGAGGTCGATCATCAGCCGCAACGGCTCGCCATGGCCGCGCCCGCCCGGCAGTTTCGATGCCTCAATGGTGTAGAAACGCCCATCGCTGCCGAAGATCAGAACCTTGGCGGTCGTTTCGGTCGCGAAAGCAAACTTGAGGTCGTCGCCGGTCTTGAAGGTGACGCCCTTGAGGTCGCTGACATGGCCGCGCAGCGCGCGGATCCAGCCTTTGTCCGATACCACCACTGTGATCGGCTCGCGCACCGCCATCGCTTCCTCGATTGCGGCCTCGTCGTGCTCGGGCGCCAGCGCGAACGAGGTACGGCGCTTGCCGAGATCGGTCTTCGGACCGAACGTCTCCTTCAGTTCCTTGATCTGGCCGGCGACCGTCTTCCATTGCTTGTCGGTCGAGCCGAGCAGAGCCTTGAGCGCCTTGAGTTCCGCGCGCAGGTCTTTGTCCTCGGCGCGGATTTCCATCTCCTCCAGCTTGCGCAAATTGCGCAGGCGCATGTTGAGGATGGCGTCGGCCTGCACGTCCGAAAGCTTGAAGGTCTTCATCAGGACGGGCTTGGGCTCGTCCTGGGTGCGGATGATCTTGATGACTTTGTCGAGGTTCAGATAGGCGATGAGATAACCGCCGAGCACTTCCAGCCGATGCTCGATCTGCGCCTGGCGGTGCTTGGAGCGCCGCACCAGCACTTCACGGCGATGATCGAGCCATTCGCGCAGGGCTTCGGCGAGGCCCACCACCATCGGGATGCGGCCCTTGATCAGCATATTCATATTAAGCGGCACGCGCGCTTCGAGCTCGGTCAGCTTGAACAGCAACTCCATCAGAAGCTCGGCATCGACCGTGCGCGACTTCGGCTCGATGACGAGGCGAATGTCTTCGGCCAATTCATCGCGCACGTCGGCAACCAATGGCAGCTTGCGATCGTTGAGCAGTTCGGCGAGCTTCTCGACGAGACGCGACTTCTGCACCAGCCACGGGATTTCGGTGATGACAATAACGTAAGTGCCGCGGCCGCCCTCTTCCTTTTCCCAACGCGCGCGCACGCGGAAGGAGCCGCGACCGGTGTTGTAGGCCTCCGCGATCACCGCCGGCGGATCGACAATCACGCCGCCGACGGGAAAGTCGGGGCCCTTCACCCATTTGAGCAGCGTGCGGGTGCGCGCCTTCGGGTTCTCGATCAGATAAAGCGCGGCGTCGCACAACTCCGCGACGTTGTGCGGCGGAATGGCGGTCGCCATGCCGACGGCGATGCCCTGGGCGCCGTTGGCCAGCAGATTGGGAAAGCCCGCCGGCAACACCACCGGCTCTTCACCGGCGCCGTCATAGGTCGGGCGGAAATCGACCGCGCCCTCGTCGATGCCGTCGAGCAGCAGCCGCGCGACTTCGGTCAGGCGCGCTTCGGTGTAGCGCATGGCGGCGGCGTTATCGCCGTCGATATTGCCGAAGTTGCCCTGCCCATCGATCAGCGGATAACGCTGCGCGAAATCCTGCGCCAAGCGCACCAGCGCGTCATAGATCGCCTGGTCGCCGTGCGGGTGGAAATTACCCATCACGTCGCCGACCACTTTGGCCGACTTTTTGAAGGCGGAATTGGGGTCGAGCCGCAGCACGCGCATACCGTAGAGGATGCGCCGGTGCACAGGCTTGAGGCCGTCGCGCGCATCCGGCAGCGCGCGGTTCGTGATGGTGGAAAGCGCGTAGGCGAGATAGCGCTCTTCCAGCGCCTCGCGCAGCGCGACTTCTTCGACTTCGCCCTTTTCGGGGGGAATCAGTCGTTTGTTCATGGCCCCCTAGCTAATGCCTTGCGCGGCGGCGAACAAGCGAAAGGGGCGCGATTCGGCGCAATCGGCGCCGTCAAGCCACGCTCGGCAGCGCGCGGGTGAGCGCCGCGAGAAAGTGCGCGCGCTCGTCGGCGAGCATCAGGCCCCGCGGTTCCAGCACGTAGCGTGCGAGAAAAAAGCCGGTCAGCGCGAAGCCGTCGGCGACGTCGCCATCTGCGGGCGCGGCGTCCGCCTCGCGCAGGAACGCCGGCAGCCTCAACATCTTGTCGGCCCACGGTTCCCCCGCCATGCGCGAGACCGCGCGGCCCGATTTCGGCGAGACGAAACTCAGGTCGTCGCGGGAGCCTGTCGCTACGCATTCCGTCAGATCGAGGCCGAAGCCGAGGTCGGTCAGTACCTGCAATTCGAAACGCGCCACCATTGGCGCGGCAAACTTAGCGTCATCGAGCCGGTCGAGGATCGCGTTCAGCGCGTCATAGAGCCCCTCGTGCGGGTCGCGTTCCGGCAGCAAGCGCATCAACGCGGCGAGATGGCTGACACCGTAGATCGCGTGCGAACTGGCAAAGTAGCTCGCGGCCCGCAACGCCGAGCCTTCGACCGTGTAGTTGCCGAGATGCTCGTCGAGCCGCGCCCGCCAGGACGCCTGCACGCTGTTGCCCGGTTGCAGGATCGGCTTCAGCCGCGAGGAAAAGGCGCCGCGCACCAGACCGAGATGGCGGCCGTGGCCGCGCGTCATCAGCTCGAGGATGCCGCTCGTCTCGCCGTGGCGTTTGACGCCGAGCACGAATTCCGTCATCGGTCCATTGCATGACTATTCATACGCCGGGAATCGGACGAAATCACGCCACTCATTTGTCCTTGGGAAACTCCAGCCCCATGGCACGATAACGTTCCGGGTCGTCGCTCCAGCCTTCGCGCACCTTGACGAACAGAAACAGGTGCACCTTGGCCTCGACCAGTTCGGCGATTTCCTTGCGCGCCGCTTCTCCGATCGCCTTGATGGACTGCCCGCCTTTGCCGAGCACAATCTTGCGCTGGCTTTCGCGGCCGACATAGATCGTCTGCTCGATACGGATGTCGCCCTTGCGCAATTCCTTCCACAACTCTGTCTCGACGGTGGACTGATATGGCAATTCCTGGTGCAGCCGCTCGAATACTTTCTCGCGCGTGATCTCGGCGGCAAGTTGCCGCAACGGCGCATCCGACATCTGGTCCGCTGGATAGAGCCACGGCCCGGCGGGCACGCGCTGCGCAAGCCAGTGTTTCAAGTCGGTGACGCCGTCGCCGCTCAGCGCCGATATCATAAACGTGGTTTCAAACGCTGCCTTGCCGTTGGCAGCCTGCGCCAGCGTCAACAGTTTCTCCTTGGCGACGACATCGACCTTGTTGAGGATCAGCACCTTCGGCTGTTTGACTTCGGCGAGCTTGTCGAGGATCGCCTCGGCTTCTTCATCAAGTCCTTTGCGCGCATCGATCAGCACGCCGACGAGATCGGCGTCATGCGCGCCGCTCCAGGCGCTTGTCACCATAGCGCGGTCGAGCCGGCGCTTTGGCGAAAAGATGCCGGGCGTGTCGACGAAGATCAGTTGCGACTTGCCGTCGATGGCGATCCCGCGGATGAGCGCGCGCGTCGTCTGCACCTTGCGCGAGACGATGGTGACCTTGGAGCCGACCAGCGTATTGAGCAGCGTCGATTTGCCGGCATTGGGTGCGCCGATGAGCGCGATGAAGCCGCAATGCGTCGCTTCGTCCGGCGTCATATTGTCTGGCGTGGTGCCGTCAGTCATCGACTTTGTCCACCGCCACGCCTTCACGCGCCAGCATGGCGGCGGCGGCGGCCTGCTCGGCCGCGCGCTTCGATGTACCGGTGCCTTCAGCCGGCGCCCGGCCGGGCAGTGCGACGGCGACGCTGAATTTGGGCTTATGGTGCGGTCCGGTGCGCTCGAGCTCCTGATAGGCCGGTGTCGGCAGGGCGCGCGCTTGCGCCCATTCCTGCAACATCGTCTTGGGATCGCGCAGCGGCCGCGGCGGTTTGAGCATGCGCTCTTCCCAGAACCGTTTCACGATCCCGGCCGCCGCCTTGTAGCCGCCATCGAGGAAAACGGCACCGACCAGCGCCTCGCACGCATCGCCCAGGATGGTGACGCGCAGGCGCCCGCCGGCATTCGATTCCGACGAGCCGAGTTTGAGCGCCGGGCCGAGGTCCATGGCTTTCGCCACCTCCGCGCATGTTTCCTTGCGCACCAGATCGGCAAGCCGGCGCGACAGCTCGCCTTCGTTCGCTTTGGGAAAGGCACGATAGAGCATGTCGGAAATGACGAGACCGAGCACGTGGTCGCCGAGAAACTCGAGACGTTGATAACTGTTGACCCGACTGCCGCCGGGCAAAGCGGAAATATGCGTCAGCGCGCGTTCGAGCAGCGCGTCGTCGGAAAATTTATGGCCGATGCGGGCTTCGAGCGCGGCCCGGTCTTTGGCCCTGTTACGCCTCATCGCACGATCGTGAACAACCTGCTCCAGCGTACCGACACCGGCCAGCGCCAGAATTCCCAGGCGCGCTCGCCCTGGTAGACCGAAAAGAAGATGATCTGCGCCTTGCCGACGATATTCTCGAACGGCACGACGCCGACCTGGCTGAAGCGGCTGTCGGTGGAGTTGTCGCGGTTGTCGCCCATCATGAAATAGTGGCCCGGCGGAACGGTGTAGACCTGCGTGTTATCGGCAAAGCCGTTGTCGACCAGGTCGAGCGTATAAAAGCTCACGCCATTGGGCAGTGTGTCCTTCCAGCGCTTGACGGGCGCCGCGTGCGTACCCTCTTCCGTCTCGATGAAATCCGGAGCCTTCTCATGCTTGACCGGCACGCCGTTGATATTGACCACACCGTCGATCACCTGAATCTTATCGCCCGGCAGGCCGATGACGCGCTTGATGTAGTCGGTTGAGGTGTCCTTCGGCAGCCGGAACACCACGACATCGCCACGTTGCGGCAACCAATCATTCGGGATGCGGCCCGAGAAGAGTGGCGGCGAGAACGGGATCGAGAAATGGCTGTAGCCGTAGGTATATTTCGAGACGAACAGATAATCGCCGACCAACAGCGTCGCCTTCATCGAGCCGGATGGAATATTGAATGGCTGAAAGAGAAATGTCCGGATCACCAATGCGATGATCAGCGCGTGAAAGATGACGCGCGCGGTTTCCCCAATGCCGCCTTCATTTCGTTTTTTTGTTCCGGATGTCACGCTCATCGGCCTCTGGTCCCGCCGGTCAAGGCGCGCGCTCCCCGGGCGACCTTGTAGCGGTTGGAAATCGCACACGCAATCAAGAACAGGGATTGCCTAAGCATTTGGCGGTGCTGTGATTCGGTGCTTCAGACGGGCGATTCCGCTGACGACAGCGGCACGGCCGAAATGATGACGATGGCCTGCGCAGTCGGCCCCTCGTCGGTAAGGGAGACTTCGATAGTGGCCTTGCAGCCCACAGGCGTGATGGTCTCCAGGCGTTTGAGCGCCCCACCGGTGAGCTTCATGGTCGGCTTGCCGCCCGGCAAATTGACGACGCCGAGATCGCGCCAGAACACTCCACGCCGGAAGCCGGTGCCTAACGCCTTGGCGCAAGCCTCTTTTGCAGCGTAGCGCTTGGCATAGGTTTCCACGCGGTTCTTGCGGCCGTCGGCTTTGGCGCGCTCGGCCGGCGTGTAGATCCGGTCGAGAAATCGCTCGCCGTATTTATCGATAACGCGGCCAATGCGCCGCGCGTCGATGATGTCGGAGCCGAGGCCGATGATCATGAGCATTTTCCCTGACGCATGATCTTATCCGAAAACCGGTTCTCCTCCCCGATCGGAGTTGAGGACATGTTTTTCGGGATCATGCGCTACGCACCTGTCGGCGGCCACGGTCCATGGCCGCGCGCATGAAGCGGACGGTTTCGGCGAGCCCTTCGAACACCGCCTCCCCGACGAGGAAATGGCCAATATTGAGCTCCACGATTTCCGGCAGCGTAGCGATCATCTCGGCGGTCCCGTAATCGAGCCCGTGGCCGGCGTGCACCTCCAGCCCCAGACTGCTTGCGAATGCGGCGCCTTCGACGATGCGCCGCCATTCCACCTCGGCGGCCTTGCGATTGTTTTCGGCCAGTGCGTCGCACCAAGCGCCGACGTGAATCTCGACCACCGGCGCGCCCGATTGCGCCGCGGCTTCGAATTGGCGCTGGTCGGCTGCGACAAACAGTGACACGCGGATGCCGGCGTGTTTCAGCTTCGCAACGAACGGCGCCAAGTGGTTGTGCTGGCCGGCGGCGTCAAGCCCGCCTTCGGTTGTGCGCTCGGTACGCTTTTCGGGCACGAGACAGACCGCATGCGGTTTTGTCTTGAGCGCGATGGCGAGCATTTCCTCGGTCGCCGCCATTTCGAAATTGAGCGGCTTGTCGATCTCAGCCTTCAGGCGCGCAATGTCGTCGTCAAAGATGTGGCGGCGGTCCTCACGCAAATGCGCGGTAATGCCGTCGGCGCCCGCGGCAATCGCAAGCTTGGCCGCGCGCACCGGATCAGGATGGCGCCCGCCGCGCGCGTTGCGGATGGTGGCGACGTGATCGACGTTGACGCCGAGTCGGATGCGGCCAGAAGTCATTTTAGCTGACGCACGATCTTGTTCGAAAACCGGTTTCCACTTGTCGGGATCATGCGCTACCCGTTGACGCGCTCGGCCTTGGCCACAGTCGGCTTGGCGCGCAATTGCGAGATGATCGCGGTCAAGTGCTTGAGGTCGTAGACTTCGAGGTCGATCAGCACATCGGTGAAATCGGGCGCACGGCGCGTCATGCGGATATTGTCGATGTTGCCGTCGTGCTCGGCAATGACTTGCGCAATCTGCGCAAGCGAGCCCGGCTCGTTGACGGCCTGTAACTCGATGCGGGCCGGAAAACGCCGCGGCACCGTTTCCTCGCCGTCCCAGCGCACATCGAGCCAGCGCTCGGGCGTATCTTCGAAGGCGCTGAGCGACGGCGACTGGATCGGATAGATGGTAATTCCCTCGCCCGGCGTCAAAATGCCGACGATGCGGTCGCCGGGCACGGCGCCGCCCTCAGGCGCAAAGCGCACCGGCAGGTCGCCATTGATGCCGCGGATCGGAATGGCCGGGCCTTGCGTGTCCGGCACCTTAAACTTGACCGAGCTCAGCTTCTTCAAGCCGAACCAGCCGCTTTCGGCTTTCGGGTTCGCCGCCATGGCGGCGGCGCGCTCTTCCTTGTAGTCGGGATACATCGCGCGGGCGACGTCGGACGCCTTCAACTCGCTGCGGCCGACGGCGGACATCACTTCTTCCACCGAGGCGCGCGCAAGCCGCGGCAGAGCACCGGTCAGCTTCTCGTCCGAATAGGCGATTTTTGCGCGCTGGAACAGGCGCTCGACGATGCGCCGGCCGAGGCCTTCATATTGCGAGCGCACCGCGGTGCGTGTTGCGCGCCGGATGGAGGCGCGCGCCTTGCCGGTCACCACGATCGACTCCCAGGCAGCCGGCGGAGCGTCCTGCGCTTTCGACACGATGATCTCGACTTCGTCGCCATTGACGAGCTCTGACGTCAGCGGCGCGATCTGGCCGTTGATCTTGCAGCCAACCGCCATGTTGCCGACATCGGTATGCACGGCGTAAGCGAAATCGATCGGCGTCGCGTTGCGCGGTAATGCGATCAGCTTGCCTTTGGGCGAGAAGCAGAACACCTGGTCGTGGAACAGTTCGAGCTTGGTATGCTCGAGAAATTCTTCCGGGTTGGAGCCCTCCGCCAGCAATTCGATCGTGCGGCGCAGCCAGGCATAAGCGCCCGATTCACGCGACAACAGTTCGGTCGGCGAGCCGACATTGTCTTTGTAGAGCGCGTGCGCCGCGATGCCGTACTCTGCAAGCTCGTGCATTTCCGTCGTCCGGATCTGCAGTTCGACGCGTTGCTGGCCGGGGCCGATCACCGTGGTGTGGAGCGAGCGGTAATCGTTGGCCTTGGGCGTCGAGATGTAGTCCTTGAAGCGTCCCGGCACCACCGGCCAGGTCGTGTGCACGATGCCGAGCGCCTGATAGCAATCCGCCAGCGTTTTTACGAGAACGCGGAAACCGAAGATGTCGGAGAGCTGCTCGAAGCCCACCGACTTGCGTTCCATCTTGCGCCATACGGAATAAGCGCGTTTGCGCCTGCCCTGCACGACCGCGGCAATGCCGCGGTCGGAGAGTTTCTTGGTGAGCTGCTGTTCGATCTCGGTGATGAGATGCTGGTTGCGTTCGGCAAGCGCGCCAAGGCGCGCGCTCAACACGTCGTATGCGTCAGGGTAGAGCTCGCGGAACGAAAGGTCCTCGAGCTCCTCGCGCATCTCGTGCATGCCCATACGCCCGGCAAGCGGCGCGTAGATTTCGAGCGTTTCCTCGGCGGAACGGCGGCGCGAGTCCGGCCGCATATAGTCGAGCGTACGCATGTTGTGCAGGCGGTCGGCGAGCTTGACCAGGAGCACGCGCACGTCCGCCGCGATCGCGAGCAGAAGCTTGCGCAGGTTTTCCGCCTGCTTGGCTTCCTTGGTAACGAGGTCGAGCTTTTTCAGCTTGGTGAGGCCTTCGACCAGCGAGCCGATGTCGGCGCCGAACAGGCTGTCGATCTCGGCACGGGTCGCTTCGGTATCCTCGATCGTGTCGTGCAACAGCGCTGCGGCGATGGTTGCATCGTCGAGCTTGAGGTCGGTGAGGATGGCGGCGACCTCGATCGGATGGGAGAAATAGGGGTCGCCCGAAGCACGCCGCTGCTCGCCATGCGCTTTCATGGCATAGACATAGGCGCGGTTGAGCAGAGCCTCGTTCGTATCCGGATTGTAGCGGCGCACCCGCTCGATCAGATCGTATTGCCGCATGATCTGTTGCGGCTTGCGCGGCAGGCGCCGGTTTTTCGATGACGTGTTGGGCGGCGGGCGAAGCGCGGGTCAGCGGCGCCCGGGTGGGCGACTGCTTCTGCATCCGCGGAAGGTCCGAGCGCACCTGCGCCATCCAATACCTCTAGGGCCGCCGAATTCGGGCTCAAATCGGCGCCAGCGACCGTTCTTCCCTAGATATCACGCCGAACTTGCTGAGCCGCAAGGCCTTGCGATCGTAGTTGCCGAAATGACGACGGCCCGGCTGGGGGCCGGGCCGTTAACGTGGGGTTTTTGCGAAAAACGGACGGACTTACTCGATGTCCTCTTCCGGCACCTCTTCCGGCGGCGCCAGGCCTTCCAGGCCCTTGAGCAGCTCTTCCTCGGTCATCCGGTCGCCGGTGACTTCGGTATCGTCGGAATCAACACCTGCACCCGAACCAATAAGCGGCACTTCCGGCTCCGGCTCGTCAACTTCGACGTATTTCTGCAAGGAATGAATAAGGTCTTCCTTCAGGTCGCCCGGCGACACGGTGGTCTCGGCAATTTCGCGCAGCGAAACGACCGGATTTTTGTCGTTGTCGCGGTCCACGGTAATCTGTGACCCCGACGAAATCATGCGCGCACGGTGGCTCGCCAAAAGGACGAGTTCGAAGCGGTTTTCAACCTTATCAATACAGTCTTCAACGGTGACACGGGCCATCGGCTCGGCACTCCTTCAAATGGGGCTTTGTCCAGAATTCGTCCGGTAGGTATCCCCTGTATGCAGAATTTTCAAGCACTTTTGTCTTGGTTTGGCCGCAACCGTCTGTTACCGAACGCCCTGCAAGCAGGCTGAACCGACTGGATATTTTCGGTTTTGGCATGACTGCAGGGTACCGGCTGAATTAATCGAAGGTGCCGCCAACCGCCAACCTTGATGCCAGACTGCACGCTCGATGCCCGTCGCGCGTGAGCATGGTTTCGGCGTCAAATTTCGGAATTTCATTGCAAGGATTGTGAGACGACCATGACCGTGCCCGGTGAAAAAATCGCCTTGTTTATTGATGGAGCCAATCTTTACGCCACCGCCAAGTCGCTGGGTTTCGACATCGACTACAAAAAGCTGCTGAAGGAATTCCAATCGCGCGGCTATTTGTTGCGCGCGTTCTATTACACCGCGGTGATCGAGGATCAGGAATACTCCTCGATCCGCCCGCTGATCGACTGGCTCGACTACAACGGCTATTCGGTGGTCACCAAGGCGACCAAGGAATTCGTCGACCAGACCGGCCGGCGCAAGATCAAGGGCAATATGGACATCGAGCTCGCGGTCGATGCCATGGAAATCGCCGGCACCATCGATCACATGGTGCTGTTCTCCGGCGACGGCGACTTCCGCTCGCTGGTGGAAGCCGTGCAAAAGCGCGGCGTGCGTGTGACCGTGATCTCCACCATCTCGACGCAGCCGCCGATGATTGCCGACGAATTGCGCCGCCAGGCCGACATCTTCACCGACATCGTCACCCTGCAGGGCAAGATCGGCCGCGATCCGGCCGAACGCGCGGCGCGCGAGCCGCGGGGGCCGCGCGAGGATCGCGAAGGCAGCCCGAGTCAGCACCCCGCGTTCCTGCAACGCCCAGCGCCGCAACGCGCCGGTGCCGGCGCCGGCGACCCAGTCGACGACGACGACGAATTCGAGGACTGATGGTTCATGCCGGCGGTGGCAGCCAAGCCCGGGCGTGACTGCCCGCGCTGTCCGCGGCTGGTCGAATTCCGCAAAAAATGGCGCAAGCAGGAACCGGGCTGGTTCAACGCGCCAGTGCCCTCCTTCGGGCCGGTCGATGCAAGGCTCCTGATCGTCGGCTTGGCGCCGGGTCTGCAAGGCGCCAACCGCACCGGTCGCCCATTTACCGGCGACTACGCCGGCGTGCTGCTCTACGAAACGTTGCTCAAATACAAATTTGCGCGCGGCGAATACGCGGCCCATCCCGACGACGGCCTTACGCTCGCCGATTGCCGCATCACCAATGCCGTGCGCTGCGTGCCGCCGGAAAACAAGCCGGTACCGGCCGAAATCAAAACCTGCCGTGACTTCCTCGTGCCGACGATCACAGAAATGAAAATGCTGCGCGCGATCGTCGTACTCGGCCGCATCGCGCATGACAGCGTTTTGTCGGCATTGGCACAGAAAAAATCAGCTTCGCCGTTCAAGCATGGCGGCAAATACGCGTTCGAGAACGTCACGCTGTTTTCCAGCTATCACTGCTCTCGCTACAACACCAATACCGGCGTTTTGACGCCGGAAATGTTTCGCAAAGTTTTTGCAAACGTGCGCGATTATTTGGACGCCTGAATCCAGGCGATCACGTCCGCCGCACTCCGGTCGGGCGGAAACACCGGATAGAATACTTTGGTGATGACACCGTCGTCGATCACCAACGCCATGCGCTTTAACAGGACCATCCCAGCCACCGTGAAGGTCGGCAGTTTGAGCGCCTTGGCGAAGCCGAGTTGTTCATCGGACAGCAACGGGAACGGCAGATGCAAGCGGCTCGCCGCCTCCTGCTGATAGGGAAGGTCCTGCGTCGACAATCCGAACACGCGCGCAACGCCAAGTGCCTTCAGTTCGGCAAAGAGATCGCGGAACGAGCAGGATTGCGGCGTACAGCCGCGCGCGCCGGGGATCATGTCCCACCCGTCGGGTGGATCAACGCCCGGCACGCCGGTGCGGGGATAGATATAGACGACGGTACGGCCGGTGAGCGTGGCCAGGTTGACGGCTGTGCCGTCGGTGGCCGCCAGCGTGACATCGGGAAGCCGCAGACCTTCGAGGTGGCACGCGGCGCCGTCGTCTTGCGGCACAGGAATGTCCGGCGGCAAGAATTGCGGATTATGCGTTCCTGGCGCTTCGGACATGGTGTCGCCCTTCACTTCGCCTGTCACTTGCAGGATTTCAGAAACGCCGCGACCTTGCTTTGCAGGCCTTTGACCGGCCAGGTTTCGGCTTCGATCGATCCACTGACAGCGATGGGCTTGCCAGTCGCGAGCACCTTGAACACATCGTGCCCAGCCGAAACCTTGGCGCGCAATTCGCTGGTGCCGGTCATCTCAACATTGGCGCTTTTACGCGAGCGCCCGGCAATCGTTGTCGAAACCGCCCCGCTCTTGAGCGTGATCGAAACGGCCTCACCCTTGCCTTTCCCGACATCGTTGTTTCCGCCAATACCGAGCTCGATCGCCTGCTTGCCGGCGCACCGGGCCCAGAAAATCGTGTCGGATTCCGATATGGCCGGCATGCCGAACAGATACGGCCGGCCTTTCTGTTTATCCAACCCCCAGTCGATATTGGCCGCCGCCGCGGCTTGCGCGAAGGCAACCGCAATCAAACCCATCGCCACCGACATTGTCGTGTTACAACGCATAGGACATGAACTCCATCAACGAGCCGTCGGGATCGCGAAAATAGACGCTGGTGCCCGGCCCCTTGGCGCCGAAACGTTGCATCGGCCCGCGTTCGACCGCAATGCCATGCGCTTTGAGATGTGCGATCGCGTCGTCGATCGGACCGGCCCATTCGAAACAGAGGTCGGAATTGCCGGGCTGCACCGGCAGCCGCGCAACTTCCGCCGGTTTGACGCCCGGCCCGTGCACGTTGAGCTGCTTGTCGCCGAAGCGGTAGGCCCACCCGGCCGGACGTTCCACCAGCTCGGCCCCCATGACGTCTTGGTAAAAGACGTTAGAACGCGTCCAGTCCGAGACGTGGATGACGCAATGATCGAGTTTGATGTCCGGCATCAATGTCACCTTCTGAAGGCGAAGAGGTGCTAGGCTCCGCAGCTACAAGACTAGCGAGCCAGCGCACGTATCCGCAGTCTAGCCAAGATTGAAGACGAACACCCTAGGGAGCGACACACCATGAAAGCGAATTTCCTCACATCCAGTACACTTGCCGGATCCATATTACTGGCGGCATCGCTGCCGGCCGCCGCGCAAACCGCCAATGCCGCCCTCAAGGACGCCAAAGGCGCCGACGTCGGCTCGGTCAAGCTGGCCGAAGTGCCGGGCGGCGTACTGCTGACCCTGTCGGTCAAGGGCCTGCCAGCCGGCGAACATGCCTTTCACGTCCACGCAGTCGGCAAATGCGAGCCGCCGTTCACCTCGGCCGGCGGCCACTTCAATCCCGGCGGCAAGAAGCACGGCCTCATGGCGGCCGGCGGCCATCACGCCGGCGATATGCCGAACCTGCACGTCCCCTCGGACGGCGTGCTGACCGTGGAAGTGATGAACGACACCATCACGCTCGCGAAGGGCAAGCCGAATTCGGTGTTCGATGCCGACGGCTCGGCCATCGTCATTCACGCCGGCAAGGATGACTATACGAGCGATCCGGCCGGCAATGCCGGCGCCCGCATCGCCTGCGGTGTGATCCAGTAACGCAACGTCGCGTCCGGTCGCAGCTAACTATCCGCGGCCGGCGCGATGCCAAGCTTTGCACCAACGCGCCGCGCAACGGCGCGGCGCTCGTCGCCGAGCTTCGCAAGCCGGCTCCGCAAGACCGCGACAATCTCCGGGCTCGCGCTCTTGGGTGAGCCGGAATCGAACGGCGGATCGGGGTCATATTCGATCTGCAATTGGATTTCGCGCGCCACCTGTTCGCTTTCTAGAATGGCGGCCAATTTCAACGCGAAATCAATTCCGGACGCCACGCCGGCGCCGGTGACGATGTTGCCGTCGACCACGACACGTTCGCGCACCGGAACGGCACCCATCAGCGCCAGATTGTCGATCGCCGCCCAATGGCTGGTCGCGCGTTTGCCTTTGAGCAAACCGGCGGCTGCCAGCACGAGCGAGCCGGTGCAGACGGATGTGACGTATTTGGCACCGGCTGCTTGCCGGCGCAGGAAGCCTAGCACCTCTTCGTCTTCCATCAGGTCCTGCTGGCCAGGGCCGCCAGGGACCATCACCACATCAAGCTGCGCGCATTCGGCAAACGACGTTGTCGGTACGATCTGCATGCCGCGATCGGTCGCCACCGGTTCGCGCGTGTGCGCGATCAATTCAACGTCGGTGTCCGGCAGCCGCGCCAGCACTTCGTAAGGGCCGGTCATGTCGAGCTGAGTGAGGCGCGGAAAGATCAGCATGCCGATGCGTCTCATCATCAGTTTCTCCTGCGCATGATCTTGTCCGAAAACCGGTTTCCGCTTTTCGGGACCATGCACTATCCCTTCTCTCGCATCAGCCGGCCCTTCTCGCGCTCCCAAGAGCGCTTCTTCAGCGTCTCGCGTTTGTCGTGCAGCTTCTTGCCCTTGGCGAGCGCGACCTCGACTTTGGCGCGGCCTTTTTCATTGAAGTAAAGTTTGAGCGGAACGACCGTCATACCCTCGCGGTCGACCGCGCCGGCGAGCCGGTTGATCTGACGCTGGTGCAACAGCAATTTACGTGGCCGCTTGGGCGCGTGGTTGAAGCGGCCGGCCTGCTTGTATTCCGGAATATTGGAATTGATCAGCCAGATCTCGCCGTCGCGCGTATCGGCATACGATTTCGCGATCGTCGCTTTGCCTGAGCGCAGCGATTTCACTTCGCTGCCGGTGAGCACGATGCCGGCCTCGAACGTCTCGCCGATCTCATAGTTGAAACGCGCGCGGCGGTTGTCGGCGACCACCTTGAAGCGGCGCTCCGGTTTGCTAGCCATGGAATGTCTTTAGCGCGATTTGAGCAGATCGCGGATTTCGGTCAGCAGCTCTTCAGATTTTGATGGTGCCGGAGGCTTTTCAGCCTCTTTCTTGACCATGTGATTCATCGCTCGAATGACCAGAAAGAGTACGAAAGCGATAATGATGAAGTTAAGGGTGAGCGTTATAAAACTCCCCCAAGCCAATACGGCACCTTGCTTTTTTGCCTCGACGAGCGAGACCGCAGTGACCTTGGACGACAGCGGCAGGAAGTAGTTCGAAAAATCGACGCCACCGGTGACCGCGCCGACCATCGGCATGATGATGTCGCCCACCAGCGAGTTCACGATGGCGCCGAAGGCCGCGCCGATGATCACGCCAACGGCAAGGTCGACGACATTGCCGCGCAGGGCAAATTTCTTGAAATCCTCGAGCATCGCTTCCCCGCGCTTTTGCTCAGTTAAGCAAGCCGGCATGCACCATGGCGCTGCGCACGGCCGTTTTGGTCTTGTCCGATACGGGCACCATCGGCAACCGCACCGTGTCGGCGCACTTGCCAAGCACTGACAAGGCATACTTTGCCGGCGCCGGATTGGTCTCGATGAACAGCGCGTGATGCAGCGGCATCAGCTTGTCCTGCAGCGTGAGCGCGGCGCGATAGTCGCCTTTCAGACAGGCGCTCTGGAACTCGGCGCACAGCCGCGGTGCGACGTTCGAGGTCACCGAGATGCAGCCGTGGCCACCATGCGCCATGAAGCCGAGCGCCGTGCCGTCCTCGCCCGACATCTGATTGAAATCTTCGCCCATCGCCGCGCGCTGGTCCGACACGCGCACCATGCTGGCGGTCGCATCCTTCACGCCCGCGATGTTTTTGCAGTCGCCCCACAGGCGCTTCATGGTGTCGACCGACATGTCGATCACGGAGCGGCCGGGGATGTTGTAGATGATGATCGGAATGCCGATGGCGTCGTTGATCGCCTTGTAGTGCTGATAGAGGCCATCCTGCGTCGGCTTGTTGTAGTAAGGCGTCACCACCAGCACCGCATCGGCGCCAGCCTGTTCGGCGTGCTGCGACAATTCGACCGCTTCCTTGGTCGCGTTGGAACCGGCGCCCGCAACGACCGGAACCCGCCCCTTGGCCTGGTCGATGCACCATTCCACGACGAGCTTGTGCTCGTCGTGCGACAAAGTGGGGCTTTCGCCGGTCGTGCCGACCGGAACGAGCCCATTGGTGCCCTCCCCGATCTGCCATTCGACAAGGTCACGGAACGCCTTTTCGTCGAGCGAGCCGTTTTTGAACGGCGTGACGAGCGCGGTGAAGGAGCCTCGAAAGCTCGTCTTGGCGGTCATGGCACAACTTCTCCACAGGGGGCCGGGATTGGCCCCATAGATATCGGGTCGCGGCAGCGAGCGAAAGTCCTCTCGGCGCGCCACAAAAGCGCCGCCCGAGTTACCTATTTACCCTGATCGCGCCTATCGTTGCAGATCGGTCGTTTCCGGGTATCCCTCCCGCCCCGTTCTTGGCCTAATAGGGGGCCCTGAAGACGGAGGGCGTCGAGTCGCGTTTTGCGAGCCTGGATCAGGGGTTGAATGGGCATTCTCGATTTCAAACGCAGGTCTCTGGGCCTTTGCCTGGCATTGTCGGCCGCGGGCGTCTTGGCGGCCGGACCGGCCTTGGCGTCGCCCAAACACAAGACGATTCCGGTTCCGCAAGCCCGCCCGGCCGCTCACCCAGGCGCCAAGGCAGCGCGGCTCCCTGTTGTCCGCAATCTGCCGCTCCCGCGCAAGCGGCCGCAGAACGGCCAGACCGGCATGTCGGCCTTCGCTCAGGCCAATGTCGGCCTGCACGGCGCTCTCTTTGCGAGTCGCGCCACCTTCAAACGCATGGTGCGGCCCGTTTCCGGCCCCTTCGCCATCGCGCCGACGATTGCCACCTCGGATGCCGACGTCGCAGCGGTGAAAACCGTCATCGCGGCCGCACGCAAAGGCCGCGACGCCGACGCCAATGCGGCCGAGCAAACCATTTCCGACCCGGTCGCCCGCAAGCTCGCCGAATGGGTGATCCTGCGCTCGGACAACACCAACCCTTCCTTCGAGCGCTACGCCGCTTTCGTGCGCGACAACCCCGACTGGCCGCACGTCCCGTTGTTCCGCCGCCGCGCCGAAAACGCGCTGTGGAACGATGGGATCGACGATGCCAGGGTGTTCGCTTTTTTCGCTCACCATCAACCGACTACGGCCAAGGGCCGGTATGTGCTGGCGCGGGTGTTGCTCGCCCGTGGCGATCGCGTCGGAGCAACCAAGCTCGTCCAACACGCCTGGCGCTGGCAGGATGCCAGCAGCGCGGTCGAAGACAAAGTGCTTAGCCTGTTCGGCAGCCTGCTCACGCCAGAAGATCATCGCGTGCGCATGCAGGAACGTCTTTACGAGGACGACACCGAGGCGGGCTTGCGCGCGGCGAAACGTCTCGGCGGCGACGAGCTTGCCATCGCGCAAGCGCGCATCGCGGTCATCAAGCGTTTGAAAAACGCCGAAAGCTTTCTCAACGCGGTGCCCGCCGCCGCACGCCACGACCCCGGTTATATCTTCGCGCGCGTGCAATGGCTGCGTCAGAACAACAAGACCGAGGAAGCCGGCAAGCTGATCCTCAGCGCGCCGCACGATGATGCGTCCGTGATCGACCCCGATCAGTGGTGGGTCATGCGCCGCGTGCTCGTGCGTGACCTATTGGACGACGGCAAAGCCGAGCTCGCCTACCGTGTCGCGCGCGATTTCAGCCACGCCGCAGCAGGACAACTGGCGCGTCGACAAGCACTTCACCGCCGGCTGGATCGCCTTGCGCTTTCTGCACAATCCGAAAGCCGCCGCCGCGCATTTTTCCCATATCGCGGAAGGCACCGACAATCCGACCGCGCTCGGACGCGCCGGCTACTGGCAAGGCCGCGCCGCCGAAGCGATGGGCAAGCGCGATCAGGCGATCGCCTTCTACAAGACCGCCGCCAAATACACGCTGACCTATTATGGCCAACTCGCGCGCGCGCGGCTCGGCCTGAAGGATCTCGGCCTGAAGGGGCCGCCCGATCTGACGCCGCAAGAGCGCTCCGTCCTGAAAAGACTCGAGATCGTCCGCGCCGCCGAAATTCTCTATACGCTCAACGAACGCAACATGCTCGCGTCGATCTACGCCGAGCTCGGCCAAAGCGGCAGCGACGTCGCCGGCATGTCGATGCTGGCGGAGCTTGCCGGCAAGTACAAAGACGGCCGCGCCATGCTGCTGATCGGCAAGTCTGCGCACGGGCGCGGCCTGCCGATGGACTACTACGCGTACCCGACGGTTGGTTTACCGAACTACAAACCCATCGCGCCGGACATCGGCTGGGCGCTGGCCTATGCGATCTCTCGCCAGGAAAGCTATTTCAATCAACAGGTCGTGTCGTCCGCCCACGCCATGGGGTTGATGCAGGTGACGCCAGAAGCCGCGCGCGACACCGCAAGGCGCTTCAAGGTGAAATACGACCAAAAGCGCCTGCTGTCGACCCCGTCTACAACATGCAAATGGGCGCAGGCGAGTTGGCGAACCTGCTGCGATACTACAAGTGCTATCTGCTCGTTTATGCCGGCTATAACGCTGGTATGGGCCGCGTGAAGCAATGGATCGCCGCTTACGGCGATCCACGCGATCCCAACGTAGATCCGGTCGATTGGGCCGAGCGCATTCCGATTGCGGAAACGCGCAATTACGTGCAGCGCCTCATGGAAAATATGCAGGTCTATCGCGCCCGTTTTGGCGGCAGCAGCAAGCTGGTGATCGAGGCCGACCTCAGGCACCAAGCCTCAACGCCAAATTCCCCTTAACGCCAATCGCGCCGGGTGCTAGGCGAGCGGCATGCTCGCTTCCGGCCCCCAATCGCTTAATCGTCTCGGCGCCCGACGGCCTGCGGCTGCACGTCGTGAGCTATGGCAAGGCGTCCTGGCCGGCTTTGCCGGTGATCTGCCTGCCGGGCCTGGCGCGCACCGCGGCCGACTTCGAGGCGCTGGCAGGTGCGTTGTCGCAGGACAGCGAACGCCCGCGGCGGGTGCTCGCTCTCGATTACCGCGGCCGGGGTCAGTCCGAGTACGACCGGGATCCGTCCAACTACAATTTTCATGTCGAACTCGGCGACGTTCTGGCCGTGATTGCGGCGCTCGATTGTCGCGCCGGCGATTTTCATCGGCACCTCGCGCGGCGGCATCCTGACCATGATGCTGGCGGCGCTGCGTCCCTCCATCATGGCCGGCGCTGTATTGAACGATATCGGCCCGGTGATCGAGCCGAAGGGCCTTGTGCGCATCAAGGGCTATGTCGGGCGGCTGCCGGAGCCACGCAGCTTCGAGGAAGCCGCCGAGATCCTGCGCCGCCTGTTCAGCGCGCAGTTTCCTAAGCTCGGCCAGGCGGACTGGCTCGCCGCCGCGCGGCGCACCTTCAAGGCGGACGAGAAAGGCCGGCTGGTGCCGACCTACGACGTTCGCCTCGCCAAAAGCATGGAAGGCGTCGATTTCGAGCGCCCCCTGCCTCCGCTGTGGAAGGAATTCGACGCGCTGGCCGGAACGCCCTTGCTGGTCGTACGCGGCGAGCATTCCGACATTCTCACTTCGGCCACCGTCGATGCGATGCGCTCCCACCATCCGTCCATGGAGACGCTGGAAGTGCTCGATCAGGGCCATACCCCGCTGCTGGTGGAAGACGACGTGATCGGCCGTCTGGCGGCCTTTGCCGGACGCTGCGACGCCGCCCACGGCCGCTAGCGCGCCGCGACGGCGCGATCACAGCCCCGCCAAAAAAACAGCCCCGGTGGTTTCCCACCGGGGCTGCTGTCGTTCGTTGTGATCGCGAGATCAGGGGAAGAAGTTGCGGTTGACGCGGAAGCGCACCGCCCACTGGTCCTGATCGGAGATGACGTAGGTCTGCGCCGGCTTGGTGCCGTTGGCAGCCAGGGCGATCGTGCCCGTCGACGTCGTGGCCGAGTTGAGCTCGCCGTAGAGAACTTCCAGACCCATCAGGAAGTTCTTGCTGACCAGCCACTCGGTCTTGAGGCCGAGACCCCAGGCCGTCCAGTCGTTGCTGCAGCCCGGGTTGGCAACCGCGGTCAAGCCAGTACCGGTACCGGAGCCTTCGCCCGCGCACAGCATGGCGTTCGCCGCGCCGTTGAAGCTCACTTCACGATAGGAGCCCCACAGCGTGCTGCGCCACTGCGGATTCCAGTAGTGCGTGATCGCCGCGTTGACGTTCCAGGCCGTGGTCAGTTCGAGCGCCGAGGCCGTGCCGCCAGTGACGGTACCACCGTAGACGGCGTCGGCGTTCTTGCCGTAGCCGACGGTGTCGCCGTCATACTTGGCGAAGTCGAAGATGACCGCCGTGTTGTTAGTGTAACGCAGCGCGCCCTGGGTGTAGTCGGCTTCGAAAGTCAGGTTATCACCCTGGCCCAGCATCGGCAGTTTCAGCGTCATGCCGCCGCCGACCGCGAAGCCCATCTTGTCACCCGGATGGCCGCCCCATTCGTCAATCGCGCCGCCTCGCGACGGATCCGAATAGTAGCTGGCCGACACCTGGTGCAGGGCGCCCATGATCTGCGCCGAGCCCCAAGCCTGGTCGACGTGGATATTGGCGACCAGATCCGGATAGTCGTGGCCACGATAGTTGACGCTCGTTGCGTCCGCTGCCCGGAACACGAGGAAGCCGGTGTTCTGGTTCTCGATATAGGTCTTGTGTTGCACTTCGGCCGACAGAGTGGCCGACACGCCGTTGCCGAACTGCCAGGTATAACCGAGCACGTTCCAGCCGCCGTCGCCGGTATCCGAGCTGGCGGTGATGAAGCCGTACTGGTTGGCGCCAATGCTGTAGAAGTCGTAGAACGACGTCGCATTGCCGAAGGTCCAGCCCGCCCACTGGATGAACCAGCGCGGGATGTACACGCCGGCATCGCCACTGCCGGTGTTGTTGTTCGAAGTACCGATCGCGACGTAGCTGCGCACGGTGCCGAACGGGGTCTGGTCGCGGGCGTCGACGGAGATCACGCCCTTCACGCGCCAGTTATTGTCGTTCGTCGACCGGTTATTCAGGTTGTTGTTGAAGAACTCGGTCGTGAAGCTGCTGTTGTAGCCATAACCCTGCTCGTAACGGGCCCAGCCGCCGAGCTTCAAGCACATATCGGTGCCAGGCACGTAATAGAAGCCAACACCGTACAGGCTACAAATCTTCACGTATGCTACGGATTGGGCGTTTGCTCCTGCAAAAAGTTTAGCAACGGCGGGGTTATAATTTTTTCGATCTTGTTTTGTGCTCGATCATACCGTGGTTGGCCGCTCGGGATGCTATAGGTCGAAACCCAAATCAAGGACTTGGCCACGCACAAAACTTGTCGGCTGGACCGCCTCATCTCCTTAAACACGCACTCGGTATAGTCTGGGATGTCTTCCCTACGCACTGAAAAATGCTTCGGCCGGACGAATCTGGTTGGACCCCGATTGTCTCGTGACTTACGTTCATTTTGGATAAATTCGACGCGTGCCCGGCGGTTCCCACCGCGGGTGCATCAATCAAAATGGGAGAGCGCGCAGATGCAGGCGCGATGGCCGGTCTTAATTCGAGCCGGCAAAATCGCGTTGATTGAACGCGACCACTTCCTGAATCAAATCGGCGGCGCCCATCAGCGTTTCTTGCGTGAGGTGCGCATAGCGTTGCGTCGTGCGCGCATGCAAATGGCCGAGCAGGCCCTGCACCACGTAAAGCGATACGCCACGGTTAACCAGGAAGCTTGCAAAAGAGTGTCGCAGATCGTGCAACCGCACATCGTCTAGACCGGCGCGACTTCGAATGCGGTCCCAGGGAAACCAGAGCGAAGGACTGGGCCGTCCGCTGATCGGCGACGGAAAAATGTAAGGATTGCCTTCGATGCGCGGCATCGCCGTTAACAGCGCGATCGCCGACTGGTTCAAGGCGATGACGCGGGCGCGGCCGGATTTCGATTTCGGCACCAGAAGCGTCTTGTTCTTCCAGTCGACGTAGTCCCACTTGGCTTGTGTAATCTCGTTGCGTCGCCCGCCGGTGAGCAGAAGCAACATGATCGCGCGCGCCGCAGTCTGGTTCTCGTCGACGTGGAGCGAACGCACCAACGCCTCCGCCTCCACTTCGCTGAGAAAGCGGTTGCGCTGCACGTCGGGACCGGCCGTGAGACCTGAGGCCGGATTCTCGGTGACGCCGGGCACCTTCCACTTGCGAGCGAGGTTGTAGATGTAACGCAGGATCACGATGACGCGGTTCATCGTGCCGGCGGCATAGCCCTCCTCGCGCATGCGGTTGATCAAGTCCGAAATTGCGTCGGTCTTGACCTCGTCGAGCGCGAGCGTCCCCAGTGTCGGCAGGACGTGTATGCGCAGCACCGTCTCGTCGGTCTGCCAGCTTTCCTTGTAGGTGCGCACATAGGGCAGATAGCGCTCGGCGACGAAGTCCTTCAGTTGAGGCACCGCGCGCATCTCACGCCGCTTCTGCTGGGGGTCGACGCCCAAGAGCGCCTCGGCGACGATCTGGCGCGCCTTGCGCCGGGCCTGATCCAGGCTGAGCACGTCCGCCGGCCCGATCTTGTATTGCCGCTCGCGGCCGCGATCGTCGGTATAGCGTTGATAGTAAGTCTTGCCGCCCGAGCAGCGGACCTCCAGCAGGAAGCCACGCTGAGCAGCGTCAAAGTAGTCGATCTTCTTACGCCCCGGTTCGCAGGCAGCTTGCCTGAACGAAACGGGCGCACAACGCTACGGTTGGCATCCTACGCGGCCACTATTTGACGCTTTATCGTTCCCCCAGCATCCGCGCGTAACGCGCCGAATGCTTATAGATAACCAAGATTTTGTCGTTAACGTTTTGTAAATATTCCGGTATCTAGGTAGCGATGGCAAGACAAAATCGTATTTTATGATCTTTAATTGCTAGATTATGTATCTGATATTTTATGATGGAAATACAATGCGATAGTAGAAGTTCGTGATGTGTTCCGATGTTTTTGACGAAGCCGTAAAACGGCCCCGACAAACCGAACTTAAAAAGTATATAGCGAAAATAGGATAGAATTATTGGCTGAATATATTTAAATAATACTATATGTATACTTAGAAATAGTCCGTAATTACTTGATAGTGGTCGGGGCAGCAGGATTCGAACCTGCGACCTTCTGCTCCCAAAGCAGACGCGCTACCAGACTGCGCTATACCCCGCCGGGCAGTTGGGCCGGTACGTACACGCTCCGTCTCACCTCGGCAATCGCGTTAGTTCTGTTTAAAAATCGGGAAGGCAACGCGATCGCCGGGCGCGATGCCGAGTTTGCGCGCCGTTCCCCCGATGACTTCCAGCACGGCGCGGATCGGCCCGCCCGAGGGTATGAGCTTGGTCGACAGCGGCTCGGTGTTTTCAGCGATGCGCAGGATTTTGCCGTCGCCACGGATGAAGATCATGTCGAGCGGGATATAGGTATTTTCCATCCAGAAGCTGACCTCCTGGTCACGGTGGAAGTCGAACAACATGCCGCGTCCTTCCGGCATTTCCTTTCGGAACATCAAGCCCTTCGCGCGCGCTTGATCGGTATCGGCAATCTCGACGGCAAAAACGTGCACCCCGGTCTTGCTGGCGATCTCGAGCGTCGGCAGCTCGGCCGGCCGGGCTGGCGCGAGGGCGAGCAAAAACCCAAGACATAAGAGTCCGGTCAGGCGTAAAGTGCGCATGCAATCGCCTTTACGCGGAGCAATGCCGCCTCGCAATCGGAAAAATGGTCGGGATTAGTGCGAGGCGAGCCCGAGCGGCCCACCGTCGGGCCGGACTTCGGCGGCCATCAGCCCCTTCGGCCCAGGCCCAAACCGGACCAGCACCGTCTGACCCGGCCGCAGTTCGGCGATACCGTACCGCCGCAACGTCTCCATATGGACGAAGATGTCAGGCGTACCCTCGCCGCGCGTCAGGAATCCGAAGCCGCGCAAGCGGTTGAACCATTTCACCTGCGCGCGCTCCAGCCCGCTGGTCGGGGTGACGGTAACGTGGGTGCGCGGCGGCATTTGCGCCGGGTGCACTGCGGTGGATTCATCCATCGAAAGAATTCGGAACGCCTGCAAGCCCTTGGAACGGTTCAGCACCTCGCAGACAATGCGGGCACCCTCATAGGCGGTCTGGTAGCCATCGCGCCGCAGGCAGCTCACGTGCAAGAGCACGTCGGGCATGCCGTTGTCGGGAATAATAAAACCAAAGCCCTTGGAGACGTCGAACCATTTGATCACGCCAGCCATTTCGATGAGGTTGGCGGCGGTATCGTCGGCGAGCTCTCGGGCCGACTCGGGCCGGAGACTGGTTCCTGACATTTTCGATTCAATCCGGTCCGACGCCATGACGCCGCACGCTGCCGTTTCTGTTGGCGCCTCTTGCCCGGGCGCTTGAACAAATCTTTTTGCTAAATCGAAGATAACACCGGCCTTCCAATGGCAAAGAGTAAAATGTGCTTGCGCACAGTTCTGTGCACAGCGCAGCCGCAGCGAATCAGTGGGCGATAAAGGGCGCCAGCGCGTCGCCGATGTCGGCGTGCAGCACGAGATCGGCGATGTCGTCGAAGTCGGTCGGCTCGCGGTTGATGATGACGAGCGCGGCGCCGTTGCGTTTGGCCATCAAGGGAAAGCCGGCTGCGGGCCACACCACCAGAGACGAACCGATAGCGAGGAAGAGATCGCAAGTCTTCGCCAACCGCTCCGCCCGCGCCATCGCGTCAGCCGGCATGGACTGCCCGAAGGAAATGGTTGCGGTCTTGATATGGCCGCCGCAAGCGCAATCGGGTGCATGACCGCCGGCCTCGAATGTGTCACGCACCCAGGCGAGCTCGTAGCGCTCGCCGCAGTCGAGGCACACCGCATAAGTGGTATTGCCGTGCAGTTCAACGACGTCGGCGGCCGCGATGCCGGATGCTTGATGCAGGTTGTCGATGTTCTGGGTGACGAGCCCTGGGACTTTGCCGGCGCGATAGAGACTGGCGAGCGCCCGATGTCCGCGCCCCGGCTTCGCGTTTGCGAAGCTGTTTTCCAGGGCGAAACGCCGGCGCCAGGATTTATCCCTTATATCTGCGCTCGACAGAAATGCATCGAACGGGATCGGCTGGTTCTTGGTCCATAAGCCGCCGGGTGAGCGGAAGTCGGGAATGCCGCATTCGGTCGAAATCCCCGCCCCGGTGAACGGCACGATGCGCTGCGCGCGCGCGATCAGGTCGCCGAGGCGGAAAATTTCGGTGTCAGGGCTACGAGCAATCATGCGTCTACTTTTATTATATTGCGTTGGGCTGGCTCGTCACCGTCGTTCAAGAGGTTTCTTATGCGATATCTGCACACCATGCTGCGCGTCCGCAATCTCGATGCTGCGCTCGATTTCTTCGTTAACAAGCTCGGACTGAAGGAAACCCGGCGCAGGGTGGACGAGAAAGGCCGCTACACTCTGGTGTTTTTGGCGGCATCCGACGACGAGACGTTGATCGAGCAGACGAAAAAGCTCGGCCGCCCCGGGCTCGAGGTCGAGCTCACGCATAACTGGGACGGCAATGAAGACTATGGTGAAGCGCGCTATTTCGGTCACCTCGCCTACGAGGTGGACGACATCTATGCCACCTGCGACCGCCTGATGAAGGCCGGCGTCACCATCAACCGCCCGCCGCGCGACGGTATCATGGCCTTCGTGCGGTCGCCGGATAACCAGTCGATCGAATTGCTGCAAAAAGGCGCCGCTAAGCCACCACAGGAACCCTGGAAATCGATGCCCAATACCGGGCACTGGTAAGCTTGCCGCTTGCGGCGAAGCTGATTATACCTCGCCGCGTTGCCTGGGCCGTTTTCGCCCCGGCCGCGCGCCCATCGTCTAGAGGCCTAGGACACCGCCCTTTCACGGCGGTAACAGGGGTTCGAATCCCCTTGGGCGCGCCATTCCTGGTAAATTGGCGGCCCAAGTCTTTTCCGGTTCGAAACTCGTTCGATTGGGCGCGCCAATCTGTCGCGTGCTCATGCCACCTATGCGAAGATACGTCGCATTTCACGAACGATTTAATGTAGAAATTATGGGCCGGATGAGTTCCGGACAGCTACATAGTGCTGTCGGGCGACTTTAAGCTCCTTAGGAGCATCGGGCCATGACCAGAGGCAAAAACGTAGTAGCGGCATTGCGGCGCGATGCGTACTTCGTTTGGCACGCGGTGATCGCGATCATCTTTATCGGCTTTGCGGGTCTCGCCGTCGCGGCGGCATTGCTCGATCTGTTGGCAATCCGCAACTAACAAACCATCGGCGAATTCAGCGCGACGGCGGATAAGCGTGCGCCTGCCCATTGTAATCCTCGATTACGAGCGTCTCGCTGCCATTGACCATCATATTCACAATGTAGTTCGGCCCGACCGGCGACTTGCCGTGGCCGCCGGGAATGTCGAGCACGTAGGTCGGCTGGCACAGGCCCGACATCCGGCCGCGCAAGTCCCGCATCAAGGCCTGCCCGGTTGTCACGTCGGTGCGCAAATGCGACGTGCCCGGGGCGAGATCGCCGTGATGCAGGTAGTACGGCTTGATCCGGCATTCGACGCAGGCGCGCATCAGATTCGCTCATCGCTGCGGGCGTATCGTTGACACCCTTGAGCAGAACCGTTTGCCCGACCAGCACGAGGCCGGCGTCCGCCATATGCGCTAGCTTTGCGCGCGCGGCTTGCGTCAGCTCGCGCGCATGATTGACGTGAACGGCCACGTAAACCGCCTTGCCCTTCGCCTTCAGCGCATGCACGAGGTCGGCCGTGATGCGTTCGGGCGCGGCCACCGGCACGCGGGTGTGGATGCGAACGACCTTGACGTGTTCGATGGTCGAAAGCGCCGTCATTACCGCGCTCAGGCGGCGCGCCGACAACACCAGCGGATCGCCGCCGGTAAGGATCACCTCCCAGATCGCCGGATCGTTGCGGATGTAATCGAAGGCGCGATCGAGCGCCGCGCCGCTAAGCGCTTCGGCTTTGTCGGGCCCGACCCGCTCGCGGCGGAAACAGAAGCGGCAATAGACAGCGCAGACATGCGTGAGCTTCAGCAGCACGCGGTCGGGATACCGATGCACGACGCCCTCAACCGGGCTGTGGGCGTCGTCGCCGATTGGGTCGGCGCATTCTTCGGGCCGCTGATCGAGTTCGGCGGCGTCAGGCACGAACTGGCGTGCGATGGCGTCGTTTGGATCGACGATCAAATCGGCGAGCGCTGGCGGCAGCGCCACGGCATAGCGCGCGGCAACCGCGTCGAGGTCCGCGCATCGCTCGGGCGCCACCAAACCGGCATCCGCCAATTGCGCAGGCGTGCGAAGCGTTTTGCTCATGAGTTTCTCCAAAATCAGAATTCGGCGACCGGCGCCCAGATCACCTGATCGATATGGGCTGCACCGGTCGCCAGCATGACCAGGCGATCGAAACCGAGCGCAATGCCGGACGCCGGCGGCATCGTCCCGAGCGCATGCAGGAAATCTTCGTCGACCGGATAGCGCTCGCCGTAGATGCGCTCTTTCTCCGTCATGGCCACTTCAAAACGCGCGCGCTGCTCGTCGACGTTGGTGAGCTCGCAGAACGCATTGGCGAGCTCCACGCCGCAGGCATAGAGCTCAAAGCGTTCCGCCACCTGGTCGCTTGCCGGCTTGGCGCGGGCGAGCGCCGCGAGCGGCAGCGGATACTCATAAAGAAGTGTGGCGCGGCCGATCCCCAGATGCGGTTCGACCCGCTCCGCCAAAATGCGGCTGAAGATGTCGCCCCAGGTGTCGTCGGCGGCGGTTGTTACGCCCGCCGTCTGCGCCGCTTCCGCAAGCTGGGCGCGGTCGCCCTGCCCGTTGCGCACCGTCGCCAGCAGATCGACGCCGGCATGGCGCGCAAAGGCATCGGCGACCGTCAGCCGCTCCGGCGCGGCAAACGGATCGATTGTCTTGTCGCGAAACGTAAAGCGCGTTGCGCCGGCCGCACGCGCGGCTTCCGCCAACAGCGCCGTGCAGTCGTCCATCAAGGTTTCGTAGGGCGCGTTCGCCCGGTACCATTCGAGCAATGTGAACTCGGGATGATGCAAGGGCCCGCGTTCGCGGTTTCGGAACACGCGGGCGAAATCGACGATGCGCGTCTCGCCCGCCGCCAACAATTTCTTGCAAGCGAATTCCGGCGAGGTGCGCAAGTAAAGCGGGTGGTGCTCACCGCCAGGCGAAATCAGATCGGTGGCGAAGGCATGCAGATGGGTCTCGTTGCCGGGCGAGACCTGCAAAGCGGCCGTTTCGACTTCGACGAAATCGTGCGCCGCAAACCAGGCCCGCACCGCCGCCGCGATTCGGCCGCGTTTGATCAGGAATGGGCGGCGGGTTGCATGGACACCCGGCAGCCAGAATGGCGGGTTTGCGCGCACCGTCACGCCGCCCTGTGGGCGGACGCGGAGGGCTGGCGTCCGGCCGCAGGATGAGTATGTTGCGCCCCGACACTGCGGCGGAACGCCGCTTCGCACGCAAGGACGGCACACGTGAAGGTCATCGCCAGCCAGCTCCGCAAGGGCAATATCGTCGATATCGACGGCAAGCTTTATGTCGTCCTCACCGCGGAAAATTTCCATCCTGGCAAGGGTACGCCTACCACCCAGGTCGATATGCGCCGGATTTCGGACGGCGTGAAGACCTCACAGCGCTACAAGACCACCGACCCGGTCGAACGCGCTCATGTCGAGGACCACGAATTCTCATATCTCTACCGTGACGGCGACGGTTTCCACTTCATGAACCAGGAAACCTACGACCAGATCCAGGTCCCGGCCGACGTGGTCGGCGACGCCGAGAAGTTCCTGCAGGAAGGCATGGTGGTGAACCTCGCCCTCCATGAAGGCGTCGCGGTCTCGATCGATATCCCGCAGAAGGTGACGCTGGAGATCACCGACACCGAGCCGGCGATGAAAGGCCAGACCGCCTCCGGCTCGTTCAAGCCGGCCATGCTGTCGAACGGCGTGCGCACCATGGTGCCGACGCATATCGTCACCGGCACCCGCGTGGTGGTGAACACCGCCGATGGCTCCTATGTCGAGCGCGCCAAGGACTGACGCGGCGGGAGCCTTCACGCGCGCCCCGCGTCCCATTGTCGCCCGCGCGCACTGACCGCACAGCAAGCCTCAGGCGTGACCTTGTCCGGCGCGGTGCTCTGCCGCTAGTCTTGCACTCCAGAGCCAAGTCCGGTTCTCCCCGGGTGGGCCAGGGTCAGTCAAGGGGCGTGCAATTTTGAGACTTCCGATTGTGGCCGGCGTCACGGCGTCGCTTTTCGCCTTTGCCGCTGCCGCCGACGACATGGAAGCGCCCCGCTTCATCATCACCCAGGTCGACTGGGCGCGGGCTGCAATTTCGTTGCCGAGGGACATCAAAGGCCCGCCGGAAGACGAATTCGCCGAGATCAACCCGCAAACGGACAAGCGCTTTCCGGGCATCGCGAAAAGCAGCGTACCGGTGCTGCTGCCGTTCGATCTCGACGCCTATCGCGCCGATCTCGCCGCCGGCAATAGCGATGCCGCGAGCTCCAATAAATATTTTGGGCCGTTCCGTCCGTCGGGTTTCTTCCTGCCGGGACCTGCCGGCTTCATGGCGACCTACTACCTCAACAAGGGCGAGGCCGGGCTCGACGTGAGCTATTCCAAGCCGGTCGAGATCAGCATTACCGGCGCGGGCTACATCGTCGACCTCGATGGGCCCAGCCATCAGGAGGAATTCCCCGCCGCCAAGGAGTTGCAAGACCAGTTTCCTGGCATCAAGCGCATCTTGCGCGAAGCGCATGTGCGCTACGTGTTTGAACGCTTCGGTGTGCCCTACGTCGTCGCCATCCAATGCTACGACCGGCGCGTCTCATCGCGCTATTTGTCGTGCAAGCAAGCCGACCCGGTCGCGGTGAAATTCTTGTCGCTGCTGCGCACCGTCGGCGGCACGCCGCAGGAGATTGCGCAGCCGCAGATCGATTTGACGCGGCCCGAAGCAAAATCCGACTTCACCTATTACAGCCCCGGCTTCCTCATTCCCAGCTCCGGCTGGCGCAAGATGCCGGGGCGCGCCGACTATCACGTCTATGCGCGCATGCGCTCGCCGATCGCGGATGCGCCGTCCTACGTGAAATCGCAATCCTTCATGCCGTGGGGCGACTGCTACCGAACCGGGCGCAGCGGCCGCATCGGGCGCAAAGGCGCGGAGTATAGCTGCAAGGTGAACGGCCTTCCGCTGGTGTTCGACGAATCAGCGGCGGTGAACTTCACCTATCCGTGGCGCGACAATTTTTGCGAACAGCGCGACTTCCTGGTCGGCCAGTGCCCGGGCGGCTACGGCCATCAGGGCGAGGACATCCGTCCGGGAAGCTGCACGATCTACAACGAAGGCGGCGACCGCTGCCTGCCCTATCAGCACACCGTCGCCGCCGTGCGCGATGGCTTGATCTGGCGCACACGCGGCAATCTCGCCGCCTACATCGTGGTCAACACCAAGAACGATTTCGTGCGCTTCCGCTATCTGCACATGAATCCGCATTTCATGGACGATGACGGTCTCCTCAGCGGGCGCGAGGTGAGCGAAGGCGAGATCATCGGCAAGGTGGCGACCTGGGGCGATTTCGAGAAGGGCACCTCCTACCACATCCATTTCAACATGCAGGTGTTCAGCAAGGTCGGCTGGGTGTGGGTCAATCCTTACATGTCGCTGGTGCTCGCCTATGAGCACCAGATCGGTGGCCACGGCACCGAAATCAAGCCGGGCGATCCGGTGCCGCCGATACCCGACAAAAAGCCCTTGATCGCACATCCCGAGCCGGTCCCGGTTCCGCCGCTCCCGCCGGGCGCACCGGAAACCACCGCGACGCAGGCGACGGGCGCACCGGAACCCGATCAGAAGGCCGACGAGGACAAGCCACAGCCTGCGTCCGCAGACGACAGCAAGCCAAAAACGACGGCGCCCGATGCAGACAAGCCGAAGGCGACGCCTGCGGAAGAAACCAAGACCAAAGCGGAGCCGCGGCGCAAACGGCGGCACGTGCGCAAACGGCGACACCGCAACACCGCGCAAGATTAACAGCCGTTTCGCTTGCCCCGCGTCGGTGTGTCGCGGCACCCGGTGTCAACCATCACCAGGAAACTTTGTCTGCCGTGCATTGTCTGTGCAAAGGCTAATCCTAGAATGCGCACATGCGAATCTTCAGCACCCGCGCGCCCGCGCTTTTGATCAATCGCCGCACCCTGATGTCGAGCGCACTCGGCTTTGCCGCGCAATGCGCGGTCGGCGCGCCCGCCTTCGCGAAATCGCGTCATCATCACGCGACGTCGTTTTCGCAGTGGGTCGTTGAGTTTCGCGCGCATGCGGTCAAGCGTGGCATTTCGCCGGCGACCTACGAGCACGTGATGGGCGCGGTGAAACCCGACCTCGACGTGCTGAAGCAAATACGCGCGCAGCCGGAATTCACCGAGAAGATGTGGCAGTACATCAACCGCCGCTGCTCGGAATGGCGCGTCATCACCGGCAAGGAGCGCGCCAAGGAATATGCCGGCCTGTTGACGCGCATCGAAAAAGATTACGGCGTCGACCGCTATATCATGCTCGGTTTGTGGGGGATGGAATCGTCCTTCGGCACCGTGACGACGAATTCGAAATACATGCGTCCCGTCATTCCGGCGCTGGCGACATTGTCCTGGCGCGAACCGCGCCGGCGCCGCTACTGGCAGGCTGAGCTTGTGAATGCGCTGCGGATCGTCGAGCGCGGCTGGGCAAAGCCGGCCGACATGATCGGCTCCTGGGCCGGCGCCATGGGCCACACGCAATGGATGCCGGAAGTCTGGCTGCACATGGGCGTCGACTACGACCATGACGGCCGCGCCAATCCGTTCGGGGCGCCGGCCGACGCCTTTGCCGGAACCGCGCGTTATCTCGTCGAGCGCGGCCATTACAAGCGCGGCGAAGCCTGGGGTTGCGAGGTGACGGTGCCGGCAAAAAGGACGCGGCTCGCCGATAACCGCCATTGGCGCAGCTACGCCGATTGGCAAAAGCTCGGCATCAAACGCGCCGACGGCAAAGCCTTCGCTCACCCCCATCACAGGGTGAAATTATGGCTGCCGCAGCGCGGCGGTCCGGCCTTCCTGGTCGGGCAAAATTTCCACGCGGTCTATTCCTACAATCCCTCCAAAGCCTATACGCTCGCGCTCTGCCATCTCGGCGATCTTATTGCTGGCCGGCCGCAGTTCCATCAGCAGTTTCCCGGCGGCGAGCGTATTCCAACCATGGCCGAGGTCGAGGAAATCCAAAAGAGGCTCAACGACCGCGGCTTCAAGACCGACGGCGTCGACGGGCGCTCCGGCAGCGATACGATCCGGGCAGTTCTTGCTTTCCAGAAAAAAGTCGGCATGAAGCCCGCGGACGGCTATGTCGGGCTCAAAGTACTCGAGAGATTGCGTCAAGGCTCGTAATCCGGTTGGATGCCCGCCGAACCGGGGTTCCAGCCAGTGTCGGACAATCATCGCCAGCGCGCAGATACAAAACCTCCTGACGCAGGTCTCGCCGCAGTCGATCGTCCCGTCCCAGCCGGCGTGAATGCGCCGGCTTTCGGCAGCGACATCGTCGCCGACGCGTTGCGCGCGACCGGCATCGACTACATCGCGCTCAATCCCGGCGCGAGCTATCGCGGCTTTCACGACAGTTTGGTCAATTACCTCGGCAACCAGCGGCCGCAAATGCTGCTCTGCCTGCATGAAGAAAGCGCCGTCGCCATCGCGCAAGGCTACGCGAAGGTCACCGGCAAGGCGATGGCGGTGGCGGTGCACTCCAATGTCGGCTTGATGCATGCCACCATGGCCGTGTTCAACGCCTGGTGCGACCGCATGCCGGTCTTGATCCTTGGCGCAACCGGTCCGGTCGATGCGGTTAAACGTCGCCCGTGGATCGACTGGATCCACACCGCGCGCGACCAAGGCGCATTGGTGCGCGGCTACACCAAATGGGACGACCAGCCGTCATCGCCGGCCGCCGCGCGCGAAGCGGTGTTGCGCGCCGCCTGGATCGCCAATACCGAGCCGTGCGGACCGACATACGTCAATCTCGACGCTGGCATGCAGGAAGAAAAGCTGAGCGAACCGGTTGCGCAGATCGAGACGGATCGCTTCATGCCGCCGATTACCAACGCTCCCGCCGCCGAAGCGCTTGCGCAGGCGGCGCGCTTGTTGCGCGATGCGAAAACGCCGGTGATCCTGGCGGGGCGCGTGTCGCGTGATGAAGCCGCTTGGAATGCGCGTATAGCACTCGCCGAACGGCTCGGTGCCAGCGTCGTCACCGATCTGAAAGTCGGCGCCGCCTTTCCCACCTACCACGCGCGCCATACGGGCGCGCCGAGCATGATCGCACCGACCTCCGATGCGCTGGAGGCGATCCGCGCTGCCGATGTCATCCTCAGTCTCGATTGGGTGGATCTTGCCGGCACGCTCAAGCAGGTCGGAACGACAAGCGCAAAGGTCATTCAGGTCTCGGTCGATCACCACCTGCACAACGGCTGGAGCATGGACTACCAAGGATTACCGCCGGTCGATGTGATGCTGGCCTGCACGCCCGATGTCGCCGTGCCGGCCCTGCTGGAGACGCTCGGTCCCGGCCCTTCGCGCGTGCATGAGACGCGTATGAAGGAACTGCCAACGCCGCAAGGCGACAAGCTCACCGTCGATCATTTGGCTGACGCGTTACGCAAAGCGGTCGGCAAGCGGCCCTGCTCGCTCACGCACGTGTCGCTGTCATGGAACGGCGCGAACTGGCCGTTCGATCATCCGCTTGATTATCTCGGCAGCGATGGCGGCGGGGGCGTGGGTGGCGGACCGGGCATTTCGGTCGGCGCCGCACTGGCGCTGAAAGGCTCCGGGCGTCTGCCGGTGGCTGTTTGCGGCGACGGCGATTTCCTCATGGGCGTCACCGCGCTGTGGACGGCCGCGCACTACAAGATCCCGCTTTTGATCGTGATCGCCAACAACCGCTCCTTCTTCAATGACGAACTACACCAGGAGCGCGTCGCGCGCATGCGCGGGCGGCCCGTCGAAAACCGCTGGGTCGGTCAACGCATTTCCGAGCCCGACATCGATTTGGCCGCCATGGCGCGCGCGCAAGGGGCGCAAGGCTTTGGGCCCGTTACCGCCATCGGCGATCTCGCGTCCACCTTCGAAAAAGCGATCGCCGCCGTCGAAGCCGGCGCCGTCGCCGTAGTCGATGTGCGCGTCGAGCCGGGTTACAGTGCTGCCATGACCGCGGTCATGACCCGCAAAGGCGACTGACCATGAGCGCAGCCGACAAAGCCATCCTGGTGGTCGACGACATCACCGTGCATTTCGAAACGCCGGATGGCCCGATTACGGCCGTCGATGATGTGTCGTTCCACGTGCAGCCGGGCGAGTTTCTTTCCGTCATCGGCCCCTCCGGCTGCGGCAAGTCGACCTTGTTCAACGTCATTGGCGGGCTGCTCAGCAATCACCAGGGTGTCGTCAACGTCGCCGGCGAGACCATCACCGGTCCACACAAGTCGATCGGCATGGTGTTCCAGGAGGAATCGACCTTTCCCTGGCGCAACGTCACCGACAATGTCGCTTTCCCGCTCGAGCTCGTCGGCATGCCGCGTGACAAGCGCATCGAACGGGCGCGTCATTTCATATCGCTGGTCGGTCTCGACGGCTTCGAAAACCGCTTTCCCGGCGAACTTTCCGGCGGCATGCGCCAGCGCGTCTCGCTCGCCCGCACGCTCGCCTCCGAGCCGAAAATCCTGCTGATGGACGAGCCGTTCGCCGCCCTCGACGAGCAGACACGGTTGCTCCTCGGCGACAAGGTGCTGCAAATCCAGCAGACGCTGAAGCAAACGACGCTGCTCATCACCCACAACATCACCGAAGCTGTGCAGATGTCCGACCGCATCCTGGTGATGACCTACCGGCCCGGACAGGTGAAACGCATCGTCGACATCGACCTGCCGCGCCCGCGCACCTCGGAAGTCGTCGGCAGCGAAGCCTTCGGGCGCTACGTGGCGCAGATCTGGAGCGATCTGCGCGAAGAAGCAAGCCGCGGCATGCGCGACGAGGAATCGCATGTGCTGCATCATCACGGGTCCGGCGCATGACCGACACGACGGCCACCATCGCGCGCCCTGCCCGCGCCGACCTGGTACCGCGTCTGGTCGGGCTCGCAACCGTCATCGTCGCTTTGCTCTCGGCCGAACTCGCGATCCAGATCGGCATCATCAACCGCTTCATCGTGCCGCCGCCGTCCGAAGTGGGCGAAGCGCTCTATCGCATCGTTACCGAGGAGCATGTATTCCGCCGCTTTCTTGCGACCGCGAGTGAATGCTTGGCCGCCGGCGCCATGTTGACGGTCGTCGGGATCGCCGGCGGCGTGGCAATGCAACGCTACAAGCTGTTGCAGCGGGCTTGCGAAACATGGGTTGCTTCGCTCGCCGCCGCGCCGCTGGTCATCATGTATCCGCTGTTCCTGGTGATCTTCGGCCGCAACGCTTTGACCATCATCATGATGGGATTCATCTCCGGTCTGCCGCCGGTGATTTTGAAAACCATCGAGGGCATTTCCTCCACCCGCAAGGTGCTGGTCAATGTCGGCCGCAGCTTCAACCTCACGCCGACGCAACAATTCTGGAAAATCCTCTTTCCGGCGGCGCTGCCGACCATTTTCGTGGGCGTGCGGCTGGGATTGATCTTCGCGCTGATCAACGTGGTCGGCACCGAATTCCTGATCAATTACGGCGGACTTGGCGCGCTCATCACCGACCTTGCCGAGCGCTACGATCTCGCGGGCACCTATGCCGCAATCTGCTTCGTCATCCTGGTGAGCGTGCTCGCCTTCCTCGCCCTGGAGAAAATCGAGCGATGGCTGAGACCGGTCGACTGAGACAACCCGTATCCGCCGCCCCGCTTATCGGGCCGGTGATGCTGTTGCGCACCGCCATCATTTTGGCGTTGCTGGCGATATGGGAATTCCTCGCCCATTCCGGCTGGCTCTACCGTGACGTGATGCCGTCCGTGCTGCGGATCGGCGAGGCGCTCGCCTTCCTGCTGTCCAACGGGGACTTTTATTTCAATCTCGGCGTCACCGCCGGCGAGATCGCAGTCGCACTCGCAATCGGCGGTAGCTCCGGGGTCATTGTCGGGCTCGCGCTCGGCGGCAACCGCTTCCTGTCGAAAGCCTACGAGCCGTATCTCTACTATCTCGGGCCCACGCCCAAGATCATCTTCCTGCCGATCTTTATCATGTGGTTCGGCGTCGACACGCCATCCAAAATCGCGCTCGGCACCTTTTCGTCGTTTTTCCCGATCGCGCTATCGGTTGCCGCCGGCATGCGCCAGATCGACAAGGTGCTGATCCGGGTCGGCGAGAGCTTCCGCGCCACGACCTTGCAGATGGTCTGGAAGATCTACCTGCCGGCGATGCGCCACCCGATCATCAACGGCGTGCGGCTCGGCTTCGGTTTTGCGCTGATCGGCGTGCTGCTCGCCGAAACGCGGTTGTCCAACAAGGGCGTCGGCTTTCTCATCATGCGCGCCTACGACACGTTCGATATGCCGCGCATGTATGCGATGCTGATCGTACTGTTCGTGGTGGCGATCGGCGCCAACGCGCTGATCGGCCGCCTGGGCGGCCTCGATTCCATCAAACGAATCTGAGTTTTCGGCCGCGCCCGATGAACTGATACGCAAGCCGCTAAAGCTTGAACGCCTCCAGCGTGCCGGGATGAAACAGTTCCTCCGGCGTCACCTGCCGTGGCGACAGGCCTTGCGCGTGGTGATGGTTGAGGAACGTCTCCAGCGCCTTGCGGTTGGCTGACACGCCATAGGACCAATAATCCTCGCCCATCAGCGCACGCGCTTCGGCCAGCCGCTCCTCGATGAACGGCAACGTCACTTTGGTGGCCGAGGTATCGCTTAACTGCTCAAGCGCCACGGACTTGGCCTGCTCGAAAGCCTTGAACACCGCCCCCGGCAGCCAGGGATGTTGTTCGGCGAGCGTGCGCCGCACGCCGACCAGGTGCATGATCGGAAAAATCCCGGTTCGCTTATAGTAATCCTTGGCGGCGGCCACCGGATCGGCAAACAGCCAACCGATATTCGGCGTCCCTTTCGCCACCGAAGGCGGGCGCGGCGCGATAAAGCCATCGATCGCGCCCTCCTTCAGCAGCATCGAAATCGACTTTCCCGGCGGACCGTTTTCCAGCTTCACGTCCGCCGGCAATTTGATGCTGATCTTTTCCGGACGGTCGGCATCCTCGATGCCGCCGCGGATCCAGTGAATGTCGGACGGCTTGACGCCGTAGTCGTCCTGTAGGATCGCGCGTGCCCACACATTCGCGGTCAACTGGTATTCGGGCAGGCCAACCTTCTTGCCTTTGAGGTCTTCCGGCTTCTTGATGCGGTCGGTGCGCACATAAATCGAAGTGTGACGGAAGGCGCGCGACACGAAAGCCGGCACGCCGACATAAGGGCAATCGCCTTGCGCGGTCTTCACCGTGAAGCTCGACAATGACAATTCGCAGATATCGAAATCGGCGTGACGGAAGGCGCGGAAGAAGATTTCTTCCGGCGACAACGTCATGCAGGCTGCGTTGACGCCGTCGATCTGCACACTGCCGTCGACCAGTGCGCGCGTGCGGTCATAGGGACCGACGGCAACGGAGAGCTGAAGTTTCGCCATGGAAAAGCCCGGCTGGATGATTGTCGGGCGCGAGTTTTAGGCGAAACGAGCCGCCAAAGCAAAAATCAAGACAAAACGTCTCAGCTCGGCTGGCTCTTCAGGAAGTCGCGGAAACTGCCCTTCTCGTAGGCCTTCTCGCGCACGAAACGGAAGAAGGCTAGAAAATCATCCGGCCGCAGATAGCCCGGCGCGCGCGCCACTTCCCGCTTTTGCGGTGCGAGATCGTTCAGGCCCGCCGGCGTCTCCGGAAAGAACTGGAAGGTCGGTGTAAACCGCACCGCGTATTTCTTGGCCAGGTCCTTTTCCGACAGTTCGGTGCCGTCGAAATCCTTCACCTTGCGGTCGCCGATGGTGTTGAGTTGCAGAACTTCAAAATTCGCCTTGATGTAGTCGCGGATGCGCGGCTGAGCGAAATTGACGAGATGCGTTTCGCGGCAATAGGGGCAACCGCGCAGTTCCCACATGATCGCCAGCCGCTTGCCCTGCTTATGTGCACCTGCGAGATCGTCGGAAAGATCGAGGAAACTTTCCAGGAACCATGGCTCGGTCAAAAGCCCTTCCGGGCTGAGTGGGTGGCCGTTGTCCCCTTCCGCCGCCCATGCGGGCGCGGCGGCAAACGCTGCCAGCGAAACTGTTCCGACCAAAAGCTGCCGTCGTGTCGTCATGGGTTTTTCGCCCTGGTTTTCCGCCCTTGAGAGTCGCAAGCCGCCCGATTAGCCCTCGCCGGAGTTTCGGCCTGCGGTTATATTAGATTTTTGCTATATCACGTCGTCACAAGCCGGTGAATGACCATGCTGACCCGTTTCGTTCTACCCGTCTGCCTTGCACTCATGATGGCGGCCACTGTCCCCGCCGAGGCCGACGATCTGGCCGATTTTAACGTCGCGGTCGAAGCGGCTGCCGTCCATACCCGGACAGCAATCGGCTATTTACGCACCGGCAATGCCGACCTTGCCTCGCTCGAAATCGATCGATTGCGCAAGGATTGGAGCCAACTCGTACAACGCTTCTCCGGCCATCGTCCAAAGGCCTTCGACGGGAATAACCTCTACGGCAAGACGCTGGTCGGCATCAGCGCGCGCCTCGTCGCCGTCGATCTGATGCTGAACACCGGCCGTCTCGACAATGCACGCGAAGGTCTTGAGGCTGTGCGCGGCGATCTCTATGCCTTGCGCAAGTCCGCCGGCGTCGTCGTGCTGGCCGATTGCATCTATGATTCAAACAAGGCGGCGGCGACCTTCATGGCCTATGACGCGCCCGGACTCGATTGGAGCAAATCGGGGCAAGCCGTCGCCGACAGCGCTGTGGCCTATAAGGACATCCTAACGCGTTGCAACGGTCTGGCGAGCGAAGCACTGCGCAATGATCCGGAGTTTCGACGGCTGATCGACGAGGCGCAGACCGAACTTGCAAAAGTGAAGCAGGCGGCCAAGAACCACGACAGCGCGCAGTTGCATCGCATCGTCGGCTCGCTGCGCGCGATCGACAATTTGCTCGCCTTCCGCTTCGGATGATTACCCGATCCGGCCAAGCGCCGGAAATACGTCGATCAGCCAATTCGCAATCGTCGCCATCTGCCCGGTGAAGATCAGCGCTCCGGTCGCGATCAGCAACACGCCCATCACCTTTTCGATCGTGCCGAGCTTTGATCGGAAACGCGCACTCCAGCGCATGAAGTTCGAAGCGAAAGCTGCCGCCACCAGAAACGGCACGCCGATGCCGAGCGAATAGACGAACAACAGCCGCGCGCCTTCGCCGGCGCTGTCCTGTGCACCGGCCATTAGCAGAATGGCGGCCAGCACGGGGCCGACGCACGGGCTCCAGCCGAAACCGAACGCAAGCCCGATCACGTAGGCACCAATCAAGCCGGCCGGCTTCTCTGCGACTCCAATGCGTACCGTACGGTCGAGGAACGGGATGCGAATCAAGTGCAGGAAATGCAGGCCCATCAGACAAATGAGGCCGCCGGCGACATAACCGAGCACCGCCAGATGGGCGCTGACCGCCTGCCCGATCCAGGAGGCGGTGGCGCCGAGGATCACGAAAACGGTGCTGAAACCTGCAACAAAACACAAAGCCGCCAGCATGACGGCGAGCCGGACCCGGCGTTTCCCGCTCTCGTTGAGTTCTTCGATGGAAACTCCGCCCATATAGGCGAGATAAGGTGGCACCAGCGGCAGAACGCAGGGCGAGACAAACGACAACAGGCCGGCCAAAAAGGCCCCACCTACGGTGACGTCCAAATTCATCCCCAGCTCCGGCGCATCGACACATTCATTCCTTGTGATATATTGGGTTTCGATTCAAGGGCCCTGTCATCGGGCACATCTTTGCCGGTTTCCGGGCCCTCGTCGCGACGGAGAACGAAGTTGGCGACCAAACCGCTCATTCGAAAATATTTTTCTCGCATTGCGCTCTTCGGCGCAATGTTTTTAGCGTTGGCGGCAACTCACGCGCGCGCCGCCGAACTCGTGATGTTCGAACAGGCCGGCTGCTCCTGGTGCGAAGCTTTCGATCGCGAGATCGGCGTCAGTTACGATAAAACCGAAGATGGTTTGCGCGCCCCGCTGCGCCGTGTAGATATTGCTCGACCGCTGCCGCCTGAACTTTCATTTATCCAAGTCGAAAGAATGACGCCGCTGTTCGTGCTTGTCGACAAAGGCCACGAAATCGGGCGTATTCGCGGCTACGGCGGACGAGAATCGTTCTGGACGCAGATGTTTATGCTGATGGAGAAGCTCGACAAGGCCCGCAAGAGCAACGAACGCGCCCAACGCGAAAAAATATTGCGCGGAAACGGCTGATTTCCTTTATTCTACGTTGCCGGCTGCGAGTTTGGTGATCCGATGGAAATGGAACTGCACCGCATGGATGTTGCAACGCGACCGACCGATCTCGAACGCATGACGGACAATGCCAAGAGGGCGAGCGATTTCCTCAAGGCACTGGCGCACGAAAGTCGCCTGATGATGTTATGCATTCTCGCCGAGGGCGAAAAGTCGGTGAGCGAACTCGAACAGGAACTGGGTTTGCGTCAACCGACGGTGTCGCAACAACTCGCGCGCCTGCGTGCCGACGGACTGGTCGCGACCCGGCGCGACGGCAAGACGATATATTACACGGTCGCCAGCGACGACGCGCGCACCATCATCGGTGCGATCTACGACGTGTTCTGCCACAAGGCCCGCAAGCGCTAAGGCCGCATTGCGGTCGGCGTCGCATCACTCGTCGTTGATCATGCGCGCGAGCGCTTGGCCGATGCAGCGATAGCCGTCCCCGGAATTGTGCAGGCCGTCGAACGCCACGAGGCCGCCTACTTCGTTTTTCTTCGCACGCTGCATTAAAAGAAAACGCGGAAACAGGCCCGTTTCTTCCTCTCGCGCCACGCTGGCAATTAGCGCTTCCATCTTGGCGGTGCGTACTGGCCTGGCGCGCACCATGGGCGCGAATTGGATGTCCATCAGGATGACGTCGGCATTCGCGTGCTTGAGCTTTCTGATGCCTTCAACAAGCGAGCGCTTCGCACCGGGCATGATCCCCCGCAAGACCACGTCGTTGGTGCCGAGCTGCCACACCACCAAGTCGGGTTTGTAGCGCAGCACGTCGTCATTGAGCCTCAGCAAGTTGCCTTCCAGCGTGTCCAGCATACGGCCGCTGTTGATGACCTTGATGCGAAGCGAAGGGTGGCGGCGCAGTAGTTCGGCCTTCATCGCCTCCGGATAGCCGGGCCCGAATGTGCCGACACCGCTGGTCGAGGATGAGCCAAGGGCGACGATTGTGATCGGCCCACCGGCTTTCAGCCGCGCGCGGGTCCGCTTGAGCGGCGCGCCAAGATCGAGATCTGCCGCGATGGAAAGACAGCGACCGACATTGCTCGGCTCGCCGGCGGCGCCGCCGGCAGAGAAACTTTGGCACGCGAGCAGGACGAGACAGCCCGCGGCCATTCCCCGCGCTCCGCCATGCCAGCCCGCCAATCGCCACCTCCTCCGCTACACGCCCGTCGACGCGATATCCGCCAATCTGAACTGCACCCGCTCCTCGCCTTGCCAGCGGTCGATCGCAACGGTGCCGGCTGCATGCACGGCGCGGCCGCGATTGTCGAGTAACGCCTTGCCAAGCGGCGTGCCGACAGCACGAAAGGCAATTGCATTGACGAATTTGCCGTCGCCCGATTTCAGCCGGACACGAATATGACTTTCCCCGACCGGATCGGCATAGGCAACAATTTGCGAGGGCAGCGCCAGCATCGGCTCCGGGTTGCCGGCGCCATAGGGCCCTGCCCGCGCCACGAGATCGGCGAGCGCGAGCGTAACGCCACCGCCGCTCACCGCGCCGTCGATCAGCAGTGCGCGATCGCGCCGCGCGGCCTCCACCGACGGCGCCAGCGTCGCTTCGAGAAACGCCCGGAAAGAAGCCAGCGCGTCTTTCTTCACGGTGACGCCTGCCGCCATGGCGTGACCGCCGCCCTTCAGCAACAAGCCTTCGCGCACAGCCTGGCGTACCGCACGGCCGAGATCGACGCCGGCGATCGAGCGGCCTGAGCCAGTGCCAATGCCGCCGCGTTCGAGCGCGATGGCGAAGGCCGGACGGCCGTAGCGTTCCTTCAGCCGCGCCGCCACCAACCCGACGACGCCGGCATGCCAGCCGTCCTGCGCGGTGACGACGACCGCGCCTTTTTCCTCAAACCCGAGCGCGGCCAGCGCTTCGGCTTCCGCCTGTTCCACGGTCGCCGCTTCGATCGCGCGCCGCTCCTGATTAAGCCGGTCGAGCTCGGCGGCGATGCGGGCGGCTTCAACCGGATCCTCCTCCATGAGCAGGCGCACGCCGAGATCGGCGCGGCCGATGCGGCCACCGGCATTAATGCGCGGCCCGAGCAAAAAGCCGAGATGCCAGGCTTCCGGCGGGCCGGATAACCGTGACACATCCATCAGCGCGGTGGTGCCGATGTCGTCGCGCCGCCGCAGCCCAATTAGGCCCTTGGATACGAAGGCGCGGTTGAGACCGATGAGCGGCACCACGTCGGCGACGGTGCCGAGCGCGACCAGATGGAGGAGCGACAGCAGGTCGGGCTCGCTGTGTATCCCGGACCAGAAATTGCGCGCCCGCAAGATGCGCGACACCGCAACGAGCGTGAGAAAGACGAGACCGACCGCGGCGAGATGCCCCAATCCCGAGAGATCGTCGGCGCGGTTCGGATTGACGATGGCATGTGCGTTCGGCAGCGCCTCGTCCGCCTGGTGATGGTCGATCACCACCACGTCGAGGCCGTGATTTTTCGCTTCCGCCAGCGGCTCGGCACTGGTGGTGCCGCAATCGACCGTGATGAGCAGCGTCACGCCTTTCTCGGCGAACGAGCGGATGGCGTCGACATTGGGACCGTAGCCTTCGAAGATGCGATCGGGAATGTGCACCAGCGGGTCGAGCCCGCAGTGGCGCAGGTAGCGTGCAAGCAACGCCGACGCCGTCGCGCCATCGACGTCGTAGTCGCCGAAAATGGCGACCGGCTCGCCGCGCTGAACGGCATTGGCGATACGCGTTGCCGCCGCCTCCATGTCGGTGAGCGTGTGCGGGTCCGGCATCAGCCGCTTGAGGGTGGGGTCGAGAAAAGCCTCGACCGCGTCGGGCTCGACGCCGCGGCCCGCGAGCACGCGCGCCAACAGTTCCGGCAGACCGTGACGTTGCGCGATGGCAAGCGCGCGCGCTTGCCCGCGCGCGTCCAACCGGTCGCGCCAGGCACGACCGGACGCCGATTGCGCGACGCCAAGAAAAAAGCGCTCGTCCGAATTCAAAGCTGCCGCCGCCAATGCCATCACCAGACCCACGCGCGCGAACGCGCAATCGAATCGACTGTTTGATACGCAATCGTACAAACGCCCGCGCCGGTCCGCGTGGGTGTTTTAGTCGAGATAGAACTTCTCGAACTGCCGGTGCTCGGCCTTGACGCGGCGCACGGTGCCGGTGACCGAGCGCATCACCACGGTCTCGGTCTCGATCACGTCTTTGCCAAATCTGACGCCTTCCAGCATCGGTCCGGTGGTAACGCCGGTGGCGGCGAACAGGCAGTCGCCTTTCACCATGTCCTCGATTTCGTATTTTTTCTTGAAGTCCGTAATGCCCATCTTGAGCGCGCGTTCGCGCCGCTCCTCGGTGTCGAGCACCAGCCGCGTCTGCATCTGCCCGCCGATGCAGCGCAGCGCGGCCGCCGCCAGCACGCCTTCCGGCGCCCCGCCAATGCCGAGATAGATGTCGATGCCGGTCTTTTCCAACTCGGCGCAATGGATAACGCCGGCGACGTCGCCATCGGTGATCAACGTCACCGAAGCGCCGGTCTTGCGCACCGCCGCGATCATGTCGGCATGGCGCGGCCGGTCGAGCAAGATCGCCGTGATGCCGTCAGGCTTGACGCCCTTGGCTTTGGCGAGAGCGAGGATGTTTTCTTCAGCCGGCGCGTCGAGATCGACCACGCCCTTCGGATAGCCGGGGCCGATGGCGATCTTGTCCATGTAGACGTCGGCGGCGTGCAACAGCGTACCGCCGTCGGCCATCGCGAGCGTGGCGATCGAGCCCGGCATGTTCTTGGCGCAAAGCGTCGTGCCTTCCAGGGGATCGACTGCGATGTCGACCTTCGGGCCCTGCTTGGTGCCGACTTTCTCGCCGATGAACAGCATCGGCGCTTCGTCGAGCTCGCCTTCGCCGATCACCACCGTGCCGTCGATCGGCAGCCGGTTGAGCTCGCGCCGCATGGCATCGACTGCGGCCTGATCGGACGCCTTCTCCTTGCCGTGGCCGCGCAGCCGCGCCGCCGACACCGCCGCACGCTCGGTCACGCGCACGATCTCCAGCGTGAGAATGCGCTCCAGCAGCATGTCCGGCTGGATGGTGATAGACGCCATGACGTTACGCTCCCCCCGACCTTTTGTTCTGCGCATGATCTTATCCGAAAATTGGCAGCTACTTTTCGGGATCACGCGCGCCTAGTTCTTCTCGATCCGGATCACCTGCGGCCGGCCCGAGATCACTCTATCGCGCCCCACCGCGGCAAGGGCCTTGCGGACCGCATCCTCGGTGGTGGCATAGGTGATGAGGATAACGGGGACGGAGCCGTTTTTGACTTCCCCGCTCGGGCCGATATGGCGCTGCACGATCGATTCCAGCGAAATATCCTGCTCGGCAAGCCGCGTGGCGATGGTCGCCGCGGTGCCTGGCTTGTCGCGCGCCAGCAGCCGGATGTAATAGCCGCCCTCGTGGCGCTGCATCGGCGCCTTGTGCACCTTGGCGAGTCCCGCCGTCGGCCGCCCGAATGGCGCGGTGCGCACGCCGCGCGCGACATCGCCGATATCGGCAAGCACCGCCGAAGCGGTCGCCGCCCCGCCGGCGCCGGGACCGACCAACGTCAGCGGATTGATGCCGACGGCGTCGATGGTCACGGCGTTGGTCACGCCCATCACTTGGGCGATGGCGCTATCCTTGCGCACCATGGTCGGGTGCACGCGCTGCTCGACACCTTTTGGCGTTTTCACCGCAACGCCGAGCAGCTTGACGCGATAGCCGAGTTCGCCCGCGGCGATCAGATCGGCCGGCTGGATCGACGAAATGCCTTCCACATAAACCGCGCTCTCGTCGACGCGGGTGCCGAAGGCCAGGCTCGCGACGATGGCCAATTTCTGCGCCGTGTCGTGACCTTCGACGTCGAAGGTCGGATCGGCTTCCGCGTAGCCAAGCCGCTGCGCCTCGGCCAAGCAATCGGCAAAGGTCAGGTTCTCCTGCTCCATGCGGCTCAAGATGTAATTGCAGGTGCCGTTGAGAATGCCGTAGACGCGGGCAAAGGAATTGCCGGCAAGGCCCTCGCGTAGCGTCTTCACGATCGGAATGGCGCCGCCGACCGCAGCTTCGAAATTGAGCGCGGCGTGATGCTTCTCGGCGAGCGCGGCGAGCGTGATGCCGTGCTTGGCGAGCAGCGCCTTGTTGGCGGTGACGGCCGATTTTCCCGAAGCCAATGCCGCTTCGACCGACGCCTTCGCCGGCCCGCCGGCGCCGCCGATCAATTCGACGAACACGTCGATCTCAGGTGCCTTTGCCAGCGCGACGGGATCGGAAAACCACGCCATCTTTTTCAGGCTGACGCCGCGATCTTTATTCTTCGAACGCGCACAGACGGCGACGACCTCGATCGCGCGACCGCAGCGCGCGGCGAGCGCCTCGCGCTGTTGAGCGATCTGGGCAATCAACGCGGCGCCGACTGTGCCCAAACCGGCAACGCCAACTTTGAGTGGCTGCGACATGAACCGATTAATCAGCGCCGCGTCGCCAGCGGGACGACGTTGTGAAGCTGCTCGGGCGCGGTTTCGAGGAAGCGACGTACATTGCGCGCGGCCTGACGGATGCGCTGCTCGTTCTCCACGAGCGCGATGCGCACATGACCTTCGCCGTATTCGCCGAAGCCGATGCCGGGCGACACCGCGATGTCGGCCTTCTCGACCAGCAGCTTGGAGAATTCCACGCTGCCCATTTCCTTGAACGGCTCCGGCACCTGCGCCCAGGCAAACATCGACGCGCGCGGGCTCGGCACATGCCAGCCGGCGCGGCCGAAACTGTCGACCAGCACGTCACGCCGGCGGCGATAGATCTCTCGCATCTCCTTGATGCAGTCTTCCGGCCCGTTGAGCGCGGCGGTCGCCGCAACCTGCACCGGCGTGAAGGCGCCGTAGTCGAGATAGGATTTCACCCGGGTGAGCGCAGCGATGATGCGCTCGTTGCCGACGGCAAAACCGATACGCCAACCCGGCATCGAGAAGGTCTTCGACATCGAGGTAAATTCGACCGTGACATCCATGGCGCCCGGCACCTGCAACACCGAGGGCGGCGGATTGTTGTCGAAATAGACCTCCGCATAGGCAAGATCGGACAGAATGAGAATCTCGTGCTTCTTCGCGAAAGCGACGAGGTCTTTGTAGAAATCGAGGCTCGCCACATAGGCGGTCGGATTGGCCGGGTAGCAGACCACGACCGCCGTCGGCTTCGGGATCGAATGGACGATCGCACGCTCGAGCGTATGGAAAAAATTCGGCGTCGGGTCCGACGGCAATCCGCGGATGGCACCGCCCGCCATCAGGAAGCCGAAGGCGTGGATCGGATAGCTGGGGTTCGGCACCAGCACGACGTCGCCCGGGGCGGTGATCGCCTGCGCAACGTTGGCAAAACCCTCCTTCGAGCCGAGCGTGGTGACGATCTGCGTTTCCGGATTGAGCTTCACGCCGAAGCGGCGCTCGTAATAGGCGGCTTGCGCGCGGCGCAGGCCCGGAATGCCGCGCGAGGACGAGTAGCGATCGGTGCGCGGCTTGCCGAGCGTATCCTTCAGCTTGTCGATGACGTGCGCCGGCGCCGGCAGGTCGGGATTGCCCATGCCGAGATCGATGATGTCGGCTCCCGCATTGCGGGCACGCGCCTTGGCCTTGTTCACCTCTTCGAACACGTAAGGCGGCAAGCGGCGGATGCGGTAAAATTCTTCCATCGGTTTAGAACCTTAAAGGCCGGCCACCCTCTCAAAGGCCCGCGTGACCCCAGGGCCGGCTTTTATCACGGGTTGGTCCTGGCGCCAGTGTTGGCGCCAGCGGTCTCGCCGTTTTCGATGCCCGCCGGTTTCTTTTTAACGGTCTTTTTGGCGGACGGGGACGTCTTTTCGTCCGCTGGCTTGCGTCCCGCCTGCCGATCCCGCGCCGCAGCAAGCTCCTTTTCCATCTTGAGCTGATCTTCCGCCGACATCGGCTCGGTCGAGCGCGGTGGCGGCATATCGTGCACGGCGGGGTAGACATAGGGTGTCGCCGGACGTGCCGGAGCATCCGCCGGCAGGGCGACCGCGGGCGGCATTTCATCGGCTATCTGGCTTGCGGAACAGCCGGTCAAGACTGCCAGGCTCAAGACAGCCAACAGCAGACATCCGTGGCGACGCGTCATGGTCACAAAGCCTGTAGGTCTGCCCCGGAAATTGATGCAGACTCAATGAATTATAACACAGGCGCGCTAAACGGCTATTATGGCGGCATGAAGTCGGCGGCTGCCGGGGCCGCCGAGGACGCCGAAAAAGGCCGCGGCGGCCGGCCCGCAAGGATTGGCTTGCGGGCGGTGGCAGTCCGGGCCACTTGTGGGGACAGGAAACGACCCGGTGAGCATGCAGAAGTCGACCACAACCGAGCCGGCCACGATCACCAGTCTCGACGTCGAGGCCTTCTCGCACAACCTCGCGCGCATGATCGAGGAAGGCGGCAAGGCGCTCGCCGCCTACATGAAGCCGCGCGAGGAAGGCCGGATCAAAAGCGACTTCGACGAGATCGGCGAGGTCATCAAGACCATCGTCCGGGTGCTGGACTATTGGCTGTCCGACCCGGAGCGGGCGAACGAAGTGCAACAGAAGCTCGGCCGCGCCTATCTCGACCTCTGGGCGAGCATGGCGAAGCGCCTTGCCGGCGAAGCAGCCGAGCCCGTCGTCAAGCCGGACGACAAGGATAAGCGCTTTGCCGATCCGGAGTGGTCGCAGAACCAGTTCTTCGACTTCCTCAAGCAAGCCTATTTGCTCACCACCGAATGGGCCGACCGTCTGGTCAAGGACGCCAACGGTCTCGACCCGCACACGCGGCAAAAGGCGGAATTTTACGTCAGGCAGATCGGCAACGCGATTTCGCCGTCGAATTTCGTATTGACCAATCCGGAATTGCTGCGCGAGACGCTCACGTCGAACGCCGAAAACCTGGTGCGCGGCATGCACATGCTGAGCGAGGACATCAAGGCGGGGCATGGCAACTTGCGCATTCGCCAGTCGGACCCGTCGCTGTTCGAGGTCGGCCGCAATCTGGCGCTCACGCCCGGCAAGGTGATCTTCCAGAACGATCTGATCCAGCTCATCCAATACGAAGCGACGACGCCGGACGTCCTGAAGGTGCCGCTGCTGATCGTGCCACCCTGGATCAACAAGTTCTACATCCTCGATCTGACGCCGGAGAAATCCTTCATCAAATGGTGCGTCGAGCAGGGCATCACCGTTTTCGTCATCTCCTGGGTCAATCCGGACGCCAAGCTGTCGCAGAAAAGTTTCGAGCAATATATGCGCGAGGGCGTCATCACCGCGTTCGATGTGATCGAAGAAATCACCGGCGAGCGCAAGGTCCATACCGTCGGCTATTGCGTCGGCGGCACGCTACTGGCGATCACGCTTGCCTATCTCGCCGCCAAGAAGCAGGAGCGCGCGGTCTCGGCGACGCTTTTCGCAGCCCAGATCGATTTCACATACGCCGGCGATCTGATGGTCTTTGTCGACGAGGAGCAGATCAAAAACCTCGAAGAGCGCATGAAGGAGCAAGGCTATCTGGACGCCTCCCATATGGCCAATGCCTTTAACCTGTTGCGCTCGAACGACCTGATCTGGCCTTACGTCGTCAACAATTATCTGCGCGGCAAGGCGCCCTACCCGTTCGACATTCTCTATTGGAATTCCGACGCCACGCGCATGCCGGCGGCCAATCACTCGTTCTATCTGCGCAACTGTTATCTCGAAAACCGGCTGACCAAGGGCAAGATGGAAATCGCCGGCGAAACGCTCGACCTACGCAAGGTGAAGGTGCCGGTGTACAATCTCGCGACCCGCGAGGACCACATCGCGCCGGCAAGATCCGTGCTCTACGGCTCGCAGTATTTCGGCGGACCGGTGAAATACGTGCTGGCGGGCTCCGGCCATATCGCCGGCGTCGTGAATCCGCCCGACAAGAAGAAATACCAGTATTGGCTGGGCGGCGCCCCGTCCGGCGCCGACCTCGCGGCCTGGATGAAAACGGCCAAGGAGCATCCCGGCTCCTGGTGGCCGGACTGGCTCGAATGGATCAAGACGCAGAACGCCGAGACGGTTGAAGCGCGCGTCATCGGCGCCGGCAAGCACAAGCCGATCGAGGATGCGCCGGGCTCTTACGTGAAGGTGCGAAGCTGGGAGTAACTCATCGCCTTTTTGCGCGGCGCCCCACGACATTGGCGCGCGTTTGAACTAAGCTCCGTCGCGGGCAACACCTCATGCTGGGGAAGCAACGATGTCGACGGAACTGTTCTGGCTGACGCTTACGGTCATTCTCACCGGGCTGTTGTGGGTGCCGTATATCATCGACCGCGTCATGGTGCGCGGGCTGATAGGCGCGATGGCAAACCCCACGCGCAACGACAAGCCGCAAGCGGCCTGGGCGCAGCGGCTTTATTTCGCGCACACCAATGCGGTCGAGAACCTGATAATTTTTGCGCCGCTGGTGCTGATCCTCGACGCGCAAAGCCATTGGACGCAGAGCACGGCGCTTGCCTGCGCGGTCTATTTCTGGGCGCGGCTCGCGCATGTGATCGTCTATGCCATGGGCGTGCCGGTGCTGCGCACGCTTGCCTTCGCGGTCGGTTTCCTGGCACAGGCCGCGCTGGTACTGGCGGTGTTCGGGAAGCTCTAGACCGAGACCGGCGCTGCGCGCGCGACAAGCGCGCGCAGGTCGAGCCCGCGCGGCAGCAGGCCGAAAGCGGCGCTGTCACCGTCGAGCCGCCCGGCGCAGAAGGCATCCGCCACCGCGGCAGGCGCGTGCTTGATCAGCAGCGCCGCCTGCAAGCCCAGCACCAGATCGCGCGTCAGCGCGCGCGCCTGCCGCTCGTCGTTGCGCTCGGGCGCGGCCAGCCTATCGAGAAATTTGCCCGCAAAGGATTTCAGCCGCGCATCGCCGGTATCGAACTCGCGGCGCAGAACATCAGCAGCGTTCGGCGTGCGCGAAAGCGCGCGTAGCACGTCGAGGCACATGACGTTACCGGAGCCTTCCCAAATGGAATTGACCGGCGCCTCGCGGTAAAGCCGCGGCATGATGCTGTCTTCGATGTAGCCTGCGCCGCCAAGCACCTCCATCGCTTCGTAAGTGAGTGCCGGCGCGCGCTTGCAGATCCAGAACTTCGCCGCCGGCGTCACCACGCGGCGATAGACCAGCGCCGCCTCGTCGTCCTCGTCATAGGCGCGCGCCAGCCGGAAGGTCAGCGCGGTGGCGGCTTCCGATTCGAGCGCCATGTCGGCCAGTACGTTCTCCATCAGCGGCTGGTCGATCAGCTTTTTCTGGAACGCCGTGCGATGACGCGCATGATGAAGCGCCTGGGCGACCGCCTGCCGCATCAGGCCGGACGAACCGATGCAGCAATCGAGCCGCGTATAATTGCCCATCTCGATGATGGTCGGGATGCCGCGCCCCTCCTCGCCGACCAGTTGCGCATAGGCGCCGTGAAATTCCACTTCACTAGAGGCGTTCGACTTGTTGCCGAGCTTGTCCTTCAGCCGGTTGATGTGCAGCGCGTTGCGGGTCCCGTCCGGGCAAAACCGCGGCATGAAAAAGCAGCTCAAGCCTTTCGGCCCTTGCGCCAAAACAAGAAAAGCATCGCACATCGGCGCCGACATGAACCATTTGTGCCCATGCAGGCGAAACGTGCCGTCGCCGGCGGGTTCCGCGCGCGTGACATTGGTGCGCAGATCCGAGCCGCCCTGGTTCTCGGTCATGCCCATGCCGATCAGCGCCGACTTTTTCTCGGCGATCGGCACGAAACGCGCGTCATAGTCGCGCGCGTAGATTTTCGGCAGCCATTGTTTGGCGACATCGGGCGCCTGGCGCAACGTCGGCACCGCGCCGTAGGTCATGGCGACGGGGCAATAGACGCCGCTCTCGACCTGCGTGAGCATGTAGGTGCCGGCGGCGCGCGCGACATGCGCGCCGGGCTTCGGCTCGGACCAGGGGCTCGCATGGAGGCCGGCACGAAGCGCAACGGCCATCAGTTCATGCCAGGCCGGGTGGAATTCGACCTCGTCGACGCGGTGGCCATAGCGGTCGAACGAGCGCAGCACCGGCGGATGTTTGTTGGCGTCGAAGCCAAGCTTCACAGTGTCCGGTTTGCCGAGTGTGGCGCCGAGCGTGGTCAGGCCGTCTTGCGCCCACGCCGCGCCGTCGCGCGTGACCGCGGCGCGCAAAACCGCGTCGCTGGCGAACAGGTTATAGGGTTCGAGCGGCGGCGGCTGGTTGGCGACCTCGAACATGGATGGCCTCCGGCAAGGGAGGCCAGTCTAGCAGCCGAATCAGGGAAACAGCGCGACCTGTTCCAGCCCCGTCGTTTCCGGCCAGCCCATGACCAGGTTCATGTTCTGGATCGCCTGGCCGGAGGCGCCTTTGACCAGATTATCGAGCGCCGAAATAACGATGGCGCGGCCGGGAATGCGGTCGGCGACGACGCCGATAAAGGTCATGTTGGAGCCGCGCACATGCCGCGTCTGCGGCGTCTCGCCAAATGGCAGAACATGCACGAAGGGCTCCTTCATGTAGGACCTTAAAAGTATTTCATGAAGATCCTGCGGGGTCCGCCCGCGCCGGCCCCGCACATAGATCGTCGAAAAGATGCCGCGGTTCATCGGCACCAGATGCGGGGTGAAGGTCACGATCACCTCGCGACCGGCGGCGAGCGAAAACTCCTGGTCGAGTTCGGCCATGTGCCGGTGGCGCCCGACGCCATAGGCGTTGAAGCCTTCCGAGACTTCCGAGAACAGCATCGCTTCCTTCGCCGCCCGGCCCGCCCCGGTCATGCCGGACTTGGCGTCGATCACGATCTCGTCGAGTTCGATAGCCTTGTTCTTGATGAGCGGGATGAGCGGCAGCTGCGCGCAGGTGGTGTAGCAGCCGGGATTGGCGACGAGCCGCGCCTTTTTGATTTCGCGCCGATGAATTTCGGCAAGACCGTAGACCGCTTCGGTCTGCAATTCGGGCGCGTGGTGCTCATGGCCGTACCACTTCGCATAGGCGGATGTATCGGCGAGACGGAAGTCGGCCGACAGATCGATCACCTTGGTCGACGGCGACGCCGCCAGCAGCGCCTTGAGCACCTTCTGCGTGGTCGCATGCGGCAGGGCACAGAAAGCGACGTCGAGACCGGCGCCCGCCCAGTCGAGGCCGTCGAGCGCGACCAAGGTCGGCAGATCAAACGGCGAGAATTGCGGAAACACCTCGCGCATGGCCTTGCCGGCGCTGCGCTCGGCGGTCAGCAGCGTAATGTCGGCACGCGGATGGCGCAGCAGCATGCGCACGAGCTCGGAGCCCGTATAGCCGGACGCGCCCAGAACGCCGATCTTTGCTTTTCTCGCCATGGCCCTTTTCCTTCATCCAATGTCTTAACGGACGACTGGACCGGGGCCAACAGCGCGGATTGTCAGGAAAACAATGTGCCGCGGACCCTGATCCGGCGGCACGGGGGAAACGACGGCTAGCGGCGCGCCCGTGCCGGGGTGGCACGGCGGCGGCGAAGCTTCATTGCTGCAACAGACGTCGTCATGGGCGGGCGATATAGGCCCGCCGCGCTGCCCGGTCAAGCTGACCGATAGCCAAGAAGGCCGCCCTCACGGCGGCCTTCTGCTACGATCGAACCCGGCCTTAACCGTTCGGGTCCCAGGCCACCGGCACCATCTGGTAACCGTTCGCCGTCTTCTCGATATGGCCGACACACGGATACGGAAAGTGATAACCGGATACGATCATCTTTTCCGCCGCCGCCATCTCGTAGAATTTCTTGCGGGTCGCGACCGCCTGATTGCCGTCATTGTCGAAGATTGCCTGCCAGGTCGGGTTCTTGACGAACAGCGATGGCACGTTCGTCACGTCTGATTGCACCAGCATCTTCTTCGAACCCGAAGACAGCGCAAATGACATGTGTCCCGGCGTATGGCCTGGCGTGGCGATCGAGGTGATGCCCGGCGCCACTTCTTTATCGGCGTCGTAGGGTGTCACTTTCAGGCCCGCCATCATCTTCTTTACGTTCGGGAATTGCTTTTGGTTAAAGCCGTTCGCCTTCGAGGCATTGGCGTCGTCACCCCAGAACGCGGCTTCCACCGCCGGCACTTTGATCTCAGCATTCGGAAAGGCCGGGCTGCCGTCGGCATTCTTCAAGCCGCCAACATGATCGCCGTGGAAATGCGAGATGATGACGATGTCGATCTGCTTGGGATCGATACCGGCCGCTTCCATGTTGAGGCGTGCCTGGCCGACCGCGCCTTTGCTCGCCGCGTTCGCGCCAAGTCCGTTGCCGGTGTCGATGGCAACCAGTTTAGAGCCGGTGTTGACGATCATCGGGCTGAACGGAATGGTCACCTTCCCTTCCGGCATATAGGCCGCGACCGCGGCCTTGATCGCTTCATCCTTGCTGACATTGACCACGAACTTGTCAGGCATGGGGAACGTGCGCGCGCCATCCATAAGCTGGATGATTTCGAAGTCGCCCATTTTGTAGCGATAGACGCCCGTGCCTTTGCCGGCGGACGCGGCGGCACGCGCGGTGCCCGTCAGCGGTGAAAGTGCCGATGCAGCCGTCGCCGCCGCGGCGGTCGCGAACAAAGTGCGGCGTGTCATTTGCGTCATTGAAAGTCCTCCACTGTGTGTCCTGCCCCGACTGCGCGATGCCCATTCGGCGCGCGCAGTCCTGCCAGACAGATAAAACCTGTGATGTTGGTTTATTCCTCGGCCGCACCCGCCTTAGTCCAAAGCGGGCCGCGTCGGAACAGACCCGGCAGGACAATCATCCTGCGCTGTCAAAGACGCCGCAAGTGGGGTGTCACCAGATATAGCGCAGGCCGAACGCGATGCCGTCGCCCAATGTGAGCAGCACCGCCGCCCAGACAAAGGCCGACGTGAAATTGGCGAACTGAAAGCGCCAGTAGGGCATCTCGAAAATGCCGGCAACCAGCGGGACCGAGGCCCGCAACGGCCCAAAAAAGCGGCCGATAAAGATACCGGGAATGCCCCAGTTCTTCACGAATGCCTCCCCGCGCGGAATCAATGTCGGATGGCGCGACAGCGGCCACATACGCGCGACCGAATATTCAAGCTTGAGCCCGATCCAGTAGGACAGCCAGTCACCGCAGGCCGCGCCGAGCGCGCCGCCAATCCAGACCGGCCAGAAATTGATGCCGCTCGGGCCGATCATCGCCCCGATCGCCACCAGCGCGCCCCAGGCCGGAATCAACAGTGAAATGAACGCGAGCGATTCACCGAAGGCCAGCAAGAAGACGACGGGACCCGCCCATACCTCGTGCTCGTGCACAAAATTTGCGACTTGGTGGACGATGTCTTGAAGATGCATTGGGAGGTAAACCGGCGGCTCTTCTCACGCACTCACCCAGCCGCCGCGGGCCAGCTTCACCTCTAGCCCAACCGCCGGCGTACCGCTAGTGCGGCAACTCCGGCGCGCGCAGCGCCGATCGCGCCTGAAAACCGCCTTTTTCGGCAGCCTTTCGCGGCGAATGCCGCCACCTTCATGCCGCAGCCATGGCATAGTGACTGGCAGACGAATCGCTGCATTCCTATCTAGACGTCTCCAATGGCCAAGTCCGCGACCAAGAAAAAACCTCCAGCGCAGCGCGACCTGTTCGACGCCCCGAAGCGGGCACCGAAAGCGCGCGCGCGTGGTTCCGCCGCCCGCAAGCCAGCGCGCGGCAAACCCGCCAAACCGTCCAAGCCCGCCAAATCGTCCAGGCGCGCGGTCGGCGACAGTTCCTATACCGCCAAGCACATCGAGGTGCTGGAGGGGCTCGAGCCCGTCCGCCGCCGCCCCGGCATGTATATCGGCGGCACCGACGAAAAGGCGCTGCATCACCTGTTCGCGGAAGTGATCGACAACGCCATGGACGAGGCGCTCGCCGGCCATGCCGACTGGATCGACGTCGAGATGGAGGCGAGCGGTTTCATCTCCGTCACCGACAATGGCCGCGGCATTCCGGTCGATCCGCATCCGAAATTCAAGTCGAAGTCGGCGCTGGAAGTGATCATGTGCACGCTGCACGCCGGCGGCAAATTCAACTCGACGGTTTACGAAACCTCGGGCGGCTTGCACGGCGTCGGCGTGTCGGTCGCCAATGCCCTGTCCGAACGCCTCGAGGTCGAGGTCTGGCGCGAGCAGACGCACTACCGCATGGCTTTCGAACGCGGCAAGCCGAAAGGCAAGCTGGAGAAACTCGGCCGCGCGCCCAACAAGCGCGGCACCAAAGTGCGCTTCAAGCCCGACGCCACCATCTTTGGGCCGAAGGCCGCCTTCAAGCCCGAGCGTGTCTTCAAGATGACGCGCTCGAAGGCCTACTTGTTCGGCGGCGTCGAGATCCGCTGGCACTGCGATAAGGCGCTGCTCAAGGGCGTCGAGGATGTGCCGGAGACCGCGACGTTTCATTTCGAGCAGGGCCTGAAGGACTATCTGTCCGAGACGCTCAGCGGCGCGACGCTGGTTCATCCGGAGATTTTTTCCGGCACCCACGGCAAGGTCGGCGCGCATGGTGCCGTGCAATGGGCGGTGGCTTGGACGGCCGACGCCGACGGCTTCCTCAACTCATACTGCAACACCATTCCGACGCCGGACGGTGGCACGCATAAATCGGGCTTGCGCACGGCTTTGCTGCGCGGGCTGAAGGACCATGCCGCGCGCGTCAATCAGGAAAAGCGCGCTTCGCCGATGACCTCGGACGACATCATGATCGGCGCCGGCTGCATGCTGTCGGTATTCGTGCGCGAGCCGGAATTCCAGGGCCAGACCAAGGACCGCCTCGCCACGGCGGAAGCCCAGCGCATCGTCGAGCAGGCGATCAAGGATCCGTTCGATCACTGGCTTGCCGGCAATCCGATGGCGGCGAACAAGTTGCTCGATTTCGTCATCGAACGCGCCGAGGAGCGCATCCGCCGGCGCCAAGAAAAAGACATTGCCCGCAAAACCGCGGTGCGCAAGCTGCGCCTGCCCGGCAAGCTCGCCGACTGCACCTCGTCCGCCTCGGAAGGCTCGGAGATTTTCATCGTTGAGGGCGACAGCGCCGGCGGCTCGGCCAAGCAGGCGCGCGACCGCCGCACCCAGGCCATCCTTCCGCTGCGCGGCAAGATTCTGAACGTCGCCTCCGCCGGCAAAGATAAGCTCGCGCAGAACGCCCAGCTCGGCGATCTCATCCAGGCGCTCGGCGTCGGCACCGGCACGCACTACAACGAGAAAGATTTGCGTTACGAGAAGGTCATCATCATGACCGACGCCGACGTCGACGGCGCGCATATCGCCTCGTTGTTGATCACATTCTTCTACCGGCAAATGCCAAAGCTGATCGACGCCGGCAAACTTTATCTCGCGGTGCCGCCGCTTTACCGGCTCTCGCACGGGGGCAAGATCGTCTATGCGCGCAACGACAAGCACAAGGACGAGCTGCTGAAGAAGGAATTCCACGCCAACGCAAAAGTGGAAATCTCCCGCTTCAAGGGCCTCGGCGAAATGATGGCGGCGCAGCTGAAGGAGACCACCATGGATCCGTCGAAGCGCACCTTGTTGCGCGTGATCCTGGCGGAGAAAGAGCGTAAGCCGACCGCCAAGGCGGTCGAGCACCTGATGGGCAACAAGGCGGAAACGCGCTTTGCCTTCATCCAGGAACACGCCGCGTTTGCCAAAGAAGAACTGCTCGACGTCTAAGTCCTATTGGCACTTCTTCAGCAGCGGCGTCGGGCTTCCTCTCATCACCACGATGCCATTCTTGACCCTGACCGGCCCGCCGACGGACTGGGTGAACAAAGTGCGCCGCGTGTTATCCTGGATCCTGAAAATGAGCTTCTGGCGGTCCTCGTCGGCCTCGCCGGGATGGAGCAACACGATCACGGACAGCTCCGTATCGGACAACTTGTCGGCCGCCAGCACGCTGTAGCGATTGAGCCGATAATCGCTGCCGAGGTGTTGATCCTCGAGGATGACGCCGGGCGCGGGTTCGCTGATCGCAACATGCGGATTGCCGGGCGATGCCGGCGACGCGCAATCGATGGCCCAGGTGCCGAACAGGCCGAACTGCTTGAACAACTGGTCGGGCGACGGCCCTTCACCCGATGCAGCGGCGGCTGGCATGGCGGTTGCAAGCAAAACGACAAGAACCGCCACGATGCGCATAATGGCCTGCTCCTCAGCATTCACCGACGCCCCGCGCCAGCATAGCAGCGGTTCGCGCAACGGCAATGCGCGGGCGCGCACGTGCTACCGTTCTCACGCCCCGCGAGGCGTCCAGGCGACAGCATGAGCGCGACACTCCCAGACCAAACGACCGGTACGCCCGGCGACTTGTTCGGCCACCCGCGCGGACTCGCCTTCCTGTTCGCCACGGAAATGTGGGAGCGCTTTTCCTATTATGGCATGCGTTCGCTGCTCGTCCTCTATATGGTCGAGTACCTGCTCAAGCCGCCGCGCGCCGACAGCGTGATTGGCCTCGGCGCCTTCCATCGCACGCTGGAAGCCGTGTTCGGCCGGCTCGACACGCAGCCTTTGGCCTCGCAGATTTTTGGCTTCTATACGGGGCTCGTCTATTTGACGCCGATCTTTGGCGGGCTTCTGGCCGACCGCCTGCTCGGCCAGCGCCGCACCGTCATAATCGGCGCCGCCTTGATGGCGGTCGGCCATTTCATGATGGCGTTCGAGCATCTCTTTCTGTTCGCGCTCGCCGTGCTCATTCTCGGCAATGGCTGCTTCAAGCCGAACATCTCGACGCAAGTCGGCCAGCTTTATGCGCCTGGCGACCGCCGCCGCGACCGCGCCTTCTCGATCTTTTATGTCGGCATCAATCTCGGCGCGTTTCTGGCGCCACTGGTCTGCGGCACATTGGGCGAAGAAATCGGCTGGCATTACGGCTTTGCGGCCGCCGGCGTGGGCATGACCGCCGGCCTCATCATCTATCTCGTCGCGGCACCGGCGCTGCCAAGAGATGCCTTTGCGCGCCGCGCGGCACACGCACCCCTCACACGCCGCGACGGACAAGCAATTCTCGCCATCCTCGTGCTGATGCTGCCGGTCAGTCTGTTCTGGGCCACCTACGAGCAGCAGGGCAACACCGTCGTCTTATGGGCGCGAGATTTCACCGACCGTCATCTTTTCGGCGGTTTCGAAATTCCGGTCACCTGGTTTCTGGCGCTCAATCCGTTCATGATCTTCGCCTTCACGCCCTTCGTCGTGGCGCTGTGGCGCTGGCAGGGCCCGCGCGAACCCTCAACGGTCGTGAAGCTCGCGATCGGCTTGTTTCTCAACGCGGCGTCCTGGCTGATCATGTTTGCCGCCGCGCATGCCGCCGGCTCCGGCCAAGCAAGCTGGCTGTGGCTGTTCGCCTTCTTTGCGGTGCTCACCACCGGCGAGCTTTATCTGTCGCCGACCAGTCTTTCGCTCGTCACCAAGGTGGCGCCGCTTCATCTCTTGTCGATGTTGATGGGTGTGTGGCTGGCGACCAACTTCATCGCCGGCTTTCTCGCCGGCTACCTCGGCACTTTCTGGTCGAGCATGAGCAAGGACGTTTTCTTTTTGCTGCTTGCGTCGCTCTCGGCCGCCGGCGGCGTCGCGATCGCACTGATGCAGCGGCCGCTCGCTGCGGTGCTGAAGGATTAAAGCCTGTCTTATTAAAATGAGAGTTGTGTTCGCCGCCCACTCGAAAGCAGCCAGCAAGATGCCAAGGCTTATCGAATGAGGATCATGGCGCGGCGGCCACACGATGACCGCCCGCGCAAATAGGGAGGTTCAGATGTTATGGACTCCACTGCGCGCGATTCTGTTCGGCCTCACCATTATCGCAATCTCGATCTCACCATCGCTGGCATTCAAAAAAACCAACCTGCCCGGGACTCGCTCAAAGGATTACATGAAGGAACTGTGCAGCAGCAGTCATGGCCAATATGTCGAAGGCCAGGGTCAGTATGGCTGCGTTTCGAATTGCGGTGACCAGAACCGCGAAAGCGACGCTTGCGGCATCAACTGTAGTGACAAGACCAACAAGTGCTATGGCTGGACGCCGGCACGCAAAATAACGAACCGCTCGCCGAATGGCGATCCTGCATCCGCCTCCGTCCGCTCCCTTAAATCGACGGCAAATAGCGCGCTCAGCCGAGCGGATCGCCAAAAGTCCTCGGACGTCGGCCGCAACGCGTCAATCGAGCGGCAGCCCGGCATAGTTCTCCGCCAGTGACACCGAGGCCGCGTGCGAGCTCGACACGTAATCGAGCTCTGCCAACTGCCGCTTCATGTCGAAATCGGCGTAGTCGCCGCCGACCTGTCGATGCAGCATCTGCGTCATCCACCACGAGAAACGCTGGCCCTTCCAGACGCGACGCAGGCAGGTCTTCGAATAATTCTCCAGACCGTCGTTCAGTTGCTTCGTGTAGAAGCGATCGAGCGCGCGCGAGAGATAGACGACGTCCGCCATCGCCAGATTCATGCCCTTGGCGCCGGTCGGCGGCACGATGTGTGCGCTGTCGCCGGCCAGGAACAAACGGCCGTGCCGCATCGGCTCGGTGACGAAGCTGCGCATCGGCGTCACGCCCTTCTGCAAAATCTTGCCCTGCTGGAGCGGGCGCACGCCGTTCAGCCGCGTGGTCAGTTCGTCCCAGATGCGATCGTCGGACCATTGCGCGATGTCTTCGTCGGGCGCGACCTGAAGATAAAGCCGCGACAGCTCTGGCCCGCGCATGGAAAACAGCGAGAAGCCGCGTTCGTGAAACGAATAGATGAGTTCCTTCTCCGGCGGCGGCGATTCCGAGAGAATGCCGAGCCAGCCATAAGGATAGACGCGGTCATAACCGGACCACGAGCCTTCCGGCAGGCTCGGCCGGGTGACGCCATGAAAGCCGTCGCAGCCGGCGATAAAATCGCATTCGATCTCTTGGCGCTTGCCGCCGTGCTTGAAGCGGATCTTCGGCCGCTCGCTGGTGAAATCGTGCACGCTCGTATCGGTCACTTCGAACAGGATCTGCCCGCCCTGCCCGAGCCTGTGCGCGATCAGGTCGGTGACGACTTCCTTCTGGTCGTAGATGTAGACGTGCTTGCCGATCAATTTGCTGAAGTCGAGCTTGTGCGCCTCGCCGTTGAAGCCGAGAAAGATGCCGTCATGCACCATGGCTTCACGCTGAAGCCGCGCACCGACGCCAGTCTGGATCAGCATGTCGGCGACCCAGTTCTCCATCAGGCCGGCGCGCACGCGCGCCTCGCAATAGGCGCGGCTGCGATCCTCGACGATGATCGATTCAATTCCGGCCAGCTTGAGCAGATGGGCGAGCATCAGGCCGGCAGGACCGGCGCCGACAATGCCGACTTGAGTGCGCATCACGGGTCTCCCAGCGGATCAACCAGTGCCTGCTATAAAGGCTCTCCGGCACACGGGCAAAAGGGACGACGCCCGGAAACACTGGAACAATTTGCTCGTTCTCAATCGGACGGCCAACCGTAGCGCGGCACGCGCGCCCGGTAGGCGCGGTAGGTGTCGCCGAATTTGGCTTCGAGATAGCGTTCCTCGCGCCGCACCACGCCGTGGTGCAGCGCAATGACGAAGACCACGGTCATCACCAGCATCCAGTCCGAGGCGAGCAGGATCGACAGCCCGACCAAGCCGAGGACAAGACCGACATAAATCGGATTGCGCAGCCAAGCGAACACGCCGTCGGTGACGAGCGCGGTCGAGGGCTGCCACGGCTCGATATGCGTACCGGCGCGGCGGAAAGCGAGCATCGCCGGAATGGCGAACGCCGCCGAACCAGCCCACAGGATCGCGGCGAGGAACACGCGTGCCGGCCACGACAGCAGCACCGTCAGCACATAGGCCGGCACCAACCAGTCGAGCAACAGGCCGAGCACAATCGCAACGGCCGCCAGCAAGGGCGGCGGTGCGATGACGCCGGCGTTATCGCGTGCCTCAGTCATTGGTCATCCACCTCAACATCGTCGAACCGCGCGCCGCCGCTCAGACAGTCAACCATTCGGCAAGCGCCGCGTTCACCGCATCGGGCTGCTCGAGCGTGGACAGGTGTCCGCAATTGGGGACCGTGACCAGCCGCGCGCCGGGAATGGCCGCGGCGATTTCCTGCGACAGATTTGGCGGCGTGAGTATGTCGCCGTCGCCGACCAGCACCAAAGTCGGGCATTTGATATTCGCCAGCGACGCCCGCGAGTCGATGCGCCCGATCAGCGCCTTTTGCTGGCGGGCAAACGCTTCGACACCGGTGTCGGCTGCCATTTCATGAACGACGCGTTTGAGCGCCTCGTCGCCAAGCCGGCTCTTGTGCAGAAACCGCGGAATTAGCGTTTCAACCACATCGGAGAGCCGCCCCTCCTGCGCCAGCGCGACGAGCTTTTCGCGAGCGGCGCTCTGCTCGGGCAAGTCGGCACGCGCCGACGTATCGAGCAGCGCCAGGCGGTCGACGCGCTCGGGCGCAAGCCGCTCCACTGCCATGGCAATGAAGCCGCCCATCGATAGACCAACGAGCGCGAAGCGCGGTGGTGCATTGGCAAGAATGCGCGCAGCGATGGCATCGATGGAGTCGTCGCGCCGGTGGTCGGCCACCGTGACTTGGCCGTATGGCCATAGTGCTGCGACCTGCGGCGCATAAAGCCTGGCGCTGCACAGGAGTCCTGGGACCAGGACGAGCGGCAAAGGTGACATTTCAGCTCCCGGATGCGAAAAGTTTAATCATTAATATGACTTATTGCGCTGCCGCAGCATTGACTTTGCAGCGTTCGAGCCTATCTTCCCGGCAACGGATCGTCGCAAAGATTCGATCCTATCCCCCGCCCAAAGTAACCAGATTTTCTGTCCGGCGCGGGGCCGGACTTTGAGGTTTTATGCCCTTTTCTCATCTCGGCCTGTCCGACAAAGTGCTCGGCGCGATCGACGCAGCCGGCTACAAGACCCCCACCCCCATCCAGGAACAAGCCATTCCGCACGTGCTGCAACGGCGCGACGTGCTCGGAATTGCGCAGACCGGCACCGGCAAGACTGCCGCCTTCGTGTTGCCGATGCTGACCATGCTGGAAAAAGGTCGCGCGCGGGCACGCATGCCGCGTACGCTCATTCTTGAGCCGACGCGCGAACTCGCGGCGCAGGTCGCGGAAAGCTTCGAAAAATACGGCAAGAATCACAAGCTCAACGTCGCCCTTATCATTGGCGGCGTTTCCTTCGATGATCAGAACGCCAAGCTGTTACGCGGCGTCGATGTGCTGATCGCAACGCCCGGCCGCCTGCTCGACCATTCCGAGCGCGGCAAGCTGCTGCTGTCCGGCTGCGAGTTGCTGATCATCGACGAAGCCGACCGCATGCTGGACATGGGCTTCATCCCCGACATCGAGCGCATCGGCAAACTGGTGCCCTTCACCCGGCAGACGTTGTTCTTCACGGCTACCATGCCGCCGGAAATCCAGCGTATCGCCGACACTTTCTTGCATAATCCGGTACGCGTGGAAGTTTCAAAGCCCGCCACCGCCGCCACCACGATCACTCAGTTGCTGGTGGCGACCGGCCGCGATCCGCACGAAAAGCGCGAGACGCTGCGCAATCTGATCCGCTCCGCCGATAATTTTAAGAACGCCATCGTTTTCTGCAATCGCAAGCGCGAGGTTGCCCAATTGCACCGCTCGTTGCTGCGCCACAAGTTCAACGCCGCCGCGCTGCATGGCGACATGGACCAGGCGGCGCGCACCGCCGCGCTCGAATTGTTCCGCAAGGGCGAGGTCACGCTGCTGGTGGCATCTGACGTCGCCGCGCGCGGTCTCGATATCCCGGCGGTCAGCCATATCTTCAATTTCGACGTACCACATCACCCCGACGATTACGTCCACCGCATCGGCCGCACCGGCCGCGCCGGCTTGACCGGCACGGCCATCACCATCGTTGCGCCCATCGACAACAAGGCGGTCAGCTCGATTGAGCGGCTGATGGGGCAGACCATTCCCTGGGCCAATCGCCAGCCTGTGCCGGTCGAATTGCACGACAGTGCGGCTAGCGATGATAAGCGTGGCAGCCGTCCCAGCCGCCACCGTGGCGGCGGCCGACGTCCGCAGCGCCAAAACGACGGTCCGGTCCGTACCGGCGACCGTCCTGCGGCGCCCACCCCGCGCGTGGCCGTCGAGACCGGTGACACCGGCCATTTGCCCGCCTTTCTGCTGCGTCCGGTCACCGCCAAAGTCTGAGTGCCTGCAACGGCACGGCCTGTTCGGCCATAGCGTGCAGCAATACGTCACAGGGCCGGTATTTACCCTGCATTCATCTCCCTCGTTTACGGTTCCATTGGGACGCGCGGCCAGAACGGCCGTGTGAAGGCAAGGACGTGCCATGACTGTGTCGAGCGACGAACACCAAAGAACCCTGGCGTTCGCCGAGATCGCGCTTGAGCAGATCAGGGCGTTGGGCCAGCCGGCGACGCCGCGCAACTACGAAATCTGGTACGCCTACGCGACCGGCTACAAGCCGTCCCTCAACCAGCAAATCAACGATACGCTTAAGCAGAAGGGCTCGCTCACCGAAGCCGAGCTCGACCAGCTATACGAAGCGCATCTCTCGCCCGTTCGGCTATCCGAAAAAATCGACAATGTCGGCAATCAGGTGGTCGACGAAATCGAGCAAGTGATGGCGATGATCGATGCCGCCACCGGCTCTGCGAATCACTACACCGAAAGCCTCGTCGATATGGGCGCGAAGTTGTCCGATTCGCGCGACCGCGAGACGCTGCGCACCATCGTCGAGACTCTGGTGCACACCACCAAGGAAATGGAAGCCTCCAACCGGCATCTGGAGGAACGGCTCAACGCTTCGAAGCTGGAAATCAACGAGTTGCAGGTCAACCTCGAGGCGGTCCGCACCGAGAGCCTGACCGATCCGCTCACCCAACTCGCCAACCGCAAATTCTTCGATACCACGCTGGAAGAAGCCATCGCCGAAGCGCGCGCCAACAACGAGGCGCTGTCGCTGATGATGACCGACATCGACCATTTCAAGAAGTTCAACGACAGCTACGGCCATTTGACCGGCGACCAGGTGCTTCGCCTCGTGGCCGCTTCGGTGAAGAGCAACGTCAAGGGCCAGGACACGGCCGCCCGCTACGGCGGGGAAGAATTCGCAATCATCCTGCCAAACACGGTGCTGCGCTCGGCCATCACCGTCGCCGACCATATCCGCCGCGCCGTGATGACCAAGGAACTGATGAAGCGCTCGACCGGCGAGCATCTCGGCCGCGTCACGATCTCGATCGGCGTCGCCACCTTGCGCAAAAACGACACCGTGCAGAGCCTGATCGAGCGCACCGACAACTGCCTCTACGCCGCCAAGCGGCACGGCCGCAACCGCGTGATGTCGGAATCCGATCCGGAAGTGAACGCCGCCGGCGCCACCGCGCAGGTGGCCTAGGCCGGCACATCCCGACACGCAATAATCGATGCCTTAGCGCAGATTGTCCGGTGGCGGCCGTCCGCTCATCCCGCCGTAATCGATAGGTGTGTCGGACGCTTTGGGCGGCGATTTGGATCGAGGCTGGGTCTTCGTACCGGACTTCACGGTGCCGCACGTCGGACAGGGAGCCCGCCGAGTTCCCGCGTCAGGCCCCCCCCTATTGCCCGACACGTTGTCAATTGAACTGCTGCCTCCAAGCCGATCCATTGCTGAATTGCCGCGGCTGGCCACTGGTGCGCGGCGCTTAGGCGACGTGGATTTATCGAAACCTCCCGAGGGCGGCTTTTTCGTATGGGCCCGTCTGACCGCGGGCTGCTTCTTCGTCACGGGAGGCACCACCTTGGAGGGCGATTTCGTGGTATCGAATCCGCCGCCGCTGACCAAGGCCGCCTGCACGGCGGCGGAGATGTTGCTGAACAGCGTGTGATCACTGACAGGCATTTGCGCAGACGAGGCGCCGCCGCTCACCGTGGAATGGCAGGATTTGCAGTCACGCGGCGGATGCGTCAACTCGCACGCCTCAACGGCTTGAATGCGGGCTTGATCTTCCCCGTCGCGCAAGCCTTCATTTTGCGCCAGGATGCACCAGGCAAAATGAAATGCGTAGTCTTCGGAGAACCGGCCTGTTGGTGGCTGGTTCGGATCGCACTGCCTGGATTCGTAGATCGTCGCGTTCTTGACCGCCCGTTCCGCATAAGCCTTGCAATAAACGACATCTTCGGGCGGATATCTGCCCTTGCAGGCATCGACGAAGTTTTGCCGACTATTCAGTTCTGATTCAGCGTTTGGCGGCGGCAGCAACTCTCCGAATGCCAACCTGATCGGCGATGAATTCACCGGCGATGCCGACGCAAAGCGAATGCGGGAGCGCAGCTGTGCAAATCCTCCGTCTGAGCCGATGCACCGATGTAGTTGATCTTGGAAGCTCGTGGACCATTGGGGCCCGATCCCGCCGCAGTGATACATTTCGTTGTCGCGCGCCTGCGAAACCGCTCTGTCGGCGTAACTTTTACAGGACGAGCATTCGGAGACAGCCCGATTACGCGTGTTCTGCTCGTTCATCACGGTGTCGAAATCGCCGTCGTTCGCTCTCGCCGTGCACCAATTCAAATGCGCCGCGTAGTCGCCCGAGAAGCGGCCGGTGTTGGCAAAACCGCAATGCTGGTCATTTCCCTTTTGCACTTCTGCGACGGCCTGCGCGGCATATCGACGGCAGGCGACATCATAGTTTGTACCATCACCGGAAAATAGGCCGCCGATGGCATTCGCGGCGTCGCCTGCGGCGTTAACGCCGCCTTCGACGATGTCTTTGCCGGCATCCCAAAGGTCTGAGCCGAACCAAGCTCGAACGGGGTATGGCGCTATCAATGCGGCTGATAGGAGACCAAAAACAGCGACACGAAACGGACGCATGAAAGCCCCCTTTCGCTATTTGTCGAGACAGCGGTCAGCCTTGATATGACAACATCTTAGAATGATAGACTTGCGGTCTGCAGGCGTCCACCGCGATTAATCCATCAGTATTCGCAAACTGGCATGCAATTCGGCGAATTCGCTTCAAAAAGCAATCAATTGGGTAAAGCGTCCAGTAGAGGCGCCGAATAAAGGCATTGTGTCGTCCCGGCCATGGCTGCTTGACACTCGAAAATCGATCGGCTCCACTAGCAACGCTTCCGGCAGCTTTCGAGGAAAACGCAATGCGCCCTCTCCTGCTGTGTTTCATGATTCTCGCTGCTTCGCCAAGCTTCGCCGCCGACAAAGACAAGATTGTCGGCACCTGGAAGCTTTCCTCGGTCGACTATGAAGTCTTGCAAAGCAAGGACCGCGGCCACGTCCTCGGGGTAAATCCTCGCGGCTATCAAATTTTAACACCCGACGGACGCTGGATTGCCATCGTGGCGACGGAGAAACGGTCAGTTCCAAAGAACGACGCCGAACGGCTGCAGAATTTTCGCACGCTTGTTGCCTATAGCGGGCGTTACACCCTTGGTAAGGGCAAGATCAGCACGATGCTTGATGTGGCATCGAACGAAGCCTGGGTCGGTACGGAGCAGATCATCGATTTCAAGTTCGAGACCGACGACGTCTTGGAGTACATCATGCCGACGGAGCCATATCCCGGCGATCCGAAAAAACGCGTGCGCATCGTCATCACTTGGAAGCGCGACAAATCAAAATAGGCATATTTTTGTGCGGCGTTGCCAGGCGGCGAGTTTAACGCGCGATGCTTTCGTGCGTCCGCAGTTTTGGCGGTGTCAACTACACGCTCATGCCGCAGGCGTAGGCGCCCGTCTGATTCGGATTGTGAGTTCTTAGCGTGTCTTCTTCGCTCGTTTCGTTTTCGCCGCTTTGAGCGTCCTGGCGCGCGACGGCCCGCGCGCCGCCTTTTTCCGCGCGCGCGCTTGCCGAACTTTTGGCGATGCGCCGCAGCGACTGCCGCGCGCGTCCATTCGGCCAGTTCATCGGGATCGTCGTAGAGCCGCTCCGGCAGCTGCCAGAACGAATTGACCGTAACCACTTTTCCACTCGCCGGCTGGGTGTAGCGAAACGGCCGCGAGCCTTCCTCGGCAAAGCGCGGCACGGTGGTCTCGTCCACCTTGAAATAGAGTTCGCCGCGCAGGAACAGGGAAAAACAGACGTCGTCGGCATAAAGGCCGAACCCGGAGAACATGCGCCGGACGCTGACCGGGCCGAAGGCAGCGAACAGCTCGGCGATGTCGTCGCGATCCACGGGCTTTGCCCCGGGCGCCCGCCCTAGTGTGAGGCGCTTTCGTCCGTCTGCAACGCCGCCGGCGTGAGCTGCACGCTTTCGCCGCAACCGCAGGCGCTGGTCTGGTTCGGGTTGTTGAAAACGAACTGCGCGGACAATTTCTCGCGCTTGTAGTCCATCTCGGTGCCGAGCAGGAACAGGACCGCTTTCGGGTCGATCAGCAGCTTGACGCCCTTGTCCTCGATCACCTCGTCGGTCGGCTCGATCCGCTCGGCATAGTCCATGGTGTATTCCATGCCGGCGCAGCCGCCGTTCTTGACGCCGACGCGCAATCCCGCCACCGGTTTGTCGGCCTGCGCCATCACGTCCTTGATGCGCTGCGCGGCCGCTTCGGTGAGCCGCATCACTTGCGGGCGCGGTCGGGGTTGAACTTGAGCCATGGCGGTCCTCTGTAATTTCAATCTAGTGTGCCGTTTAAAGATTACCACATGTTGAGCACGAGCCGGGCCTCGTCCGACATGCGGCTCGGGTCCCAGGGCGGTTCCCATACCACCGCGACCTTCGCCTCCTTCACGCCCGGGACGCTGGCGACCGCGTTCTCGACCTGAATGGGCAGGTCCTGCGCCGCCGGACAATTGGGCGAGGTCAGCGACATATCGACGTTCACGGCGCGGTCGTCGCCAATGTCGACCTTGTAGATCAGCCCGAGTTCGTAAATGTCGGCCGGGATTTCCGGGTCGTACACGGTCTTGAGCGCGGAGATGATGTCGTCGGTGAGCTTGTTGAGTTCGTCTTCGGGCAGCGCCGAGGAGCCGTTGACGGCGGCGTTTTCCTTCGGCCGCTCTTGCGGCGCCTCCGCAACCGGCGGCGTGGTTTCGGTTTCGTCGGTCATGCGAACATGTCCTGCGCCTTGGCGAGCGAGGCAACCAGTGCGTCGACCTCGTCCTTGGTGTTGTAGAGGGCAAACGATGCCCGGCAAGTGGCGGTCAGCCCATATCGGGCGAGCAGCGGCATCACGCAATGGGTGCCGGCGCGCACCGCGACGCCCTGGCGGTCGATCACGGTCGCAACATCGTGCGGATGGGCGCCTTTCATCTCGAACGAGACCACCGGGCCCTTGTCCCTGGCATTGCCGATGATGCGCAGCGAATTGATCGCGCCGAGTTCTCATGCGCGTATTTGACCAGCGCGCTTTCATGCGCGCGGACGCGCGCTTTGCCGATCGAATTGACGTAATCGATCGCCGCGCCGAGCCCGATCGCCTGCACGATCGGCGGCGTCCCGGCCTCGAAGCGGTATGGCGGTTCGCCATAGGTGATGCGGTCCTCGAACACGTCCTGGATCATCTCGCCGCCGCCGTTGAACGGCGGCATGACGCTGAGATGCTCGTATTTTCCGTACAGCACGCCGATACCGGTCGGGCCGTAGAGCTTGTGGCCGGTGAAAACGTAGAAATCGCAGCCGATGTCGCGCACGTCCACATCCAGGTGCACCGCCGCCTGCGAACCGTCGACCAGCACCGGAATGCCGCGCGCATGCGCGATGCGCGTCACCTCCTTGACCGGCACCACGGTGCCGAGCGCATTCGACATCTGCGTGATGGCCACCAGCTTGGTGCGCGGGCCGAGCAGCTTCTCGAATTCGTCGATGAGGAAATTGCCCTCGTCGTCGACCGGCGCCCATTTGATCACCGCGCCCTGCCGCTCGCGCAGGAAATGCCAGGGCACGATGTTGGAATGATGCTCCATGATCGAGAGCACGATTTCGTCGCCCTCGCCGATGCGCTCGCGCCCGAAGGTATAGGCGACGAGGTTGATCGCTTCGGTGGCGTTGCGCGTGAAGATGATCTCTTCAGGCCGCCCGGCGTTGAGAAATGTCTGCACGGTGGCGCGCGCGCCTTCATAGGCTTCCGTCGCCTCGTTGGCGAGGTAGTGCAAGCCGCGATGCACGTTGGCGTATTGCTCGGTGTAGGCCTTGTTCAAGCGATCGAGCACGGCTTGCGGCTTCTGCGCGGAGGCGGCGTTGTCGAGATAGACCAGCGGCTTGCCATAAACCTGCATCGCCAGCGCGGGAAAATCCGCGCGGATGCGGGCGACATCGTAAGAGCCGTTGGTCACCGCCGGATGCATGGTCAGCGACGCGCCCCCAGCCATGCGAGCGCCGCGTTCATCAGCGCCTCGCGGATACCCTCATGCGCGATCTCATCCATCGTTTCGCCGATGAAGGCCTGGATCAACAGCGCCTCGGCTTCCTTCTCCGGAATGCCGCGCGACATCAGATAAAACTTGAGCTGCTCGTTCGGCGCCGACGTGGTGGCGCCGTGGCCGCAGACGACGTCGTCGGCGAAGATTTCCAGCTCCGGCTTGTTGTCGGCTTCCGCTTCGTCGGACAGCAGCAGCGAACGCGTCATCATCTTGGCGTCGGTCTTCTGGGCATGCTGCTTGACCACGATCTTGCCCTGGAACACGCCATGCGCCTGTTCGTCGAGCACGGCGCGAAACTGCTCACGGCTCTCGCAATGGCCGCATGCGTGCTCGATCAGCAGCGTGGTGTCGGCATGCTGTTTGCCGCGCAGCAACGTCACGCCGCGAATGCCGGCATGCGTGTTCTCACCCGCAAAGCGGATGAAATTCTGGTTGCGCACCACGTTGATGTCGGCTGTGAAGGCGAACGTGTTGACCTTGGCTTTGGCGCCAATCGAGGCGAGCAGGCTCGCGATATGCAAGCCATCGCCGCGCGTGAGCTTGAAATAGTCGACCTGCGCCGCGTCGCCGACGACCAGTTCGAGCGCGGCATTGACCTGCCCGACACCACCGTCGTGGTCTTCGATGAAGGTCGCCGTGGCGCCTTCGCCGACCACGAACAGCGAGCGGATGAAAGCCGAGCTCGGCTTGCCGCCGGTGGCGAAAACCAGATGGATCGGCCGCTTGATGTCCGCGCCCTTGGCAACCTGGATGACGGCGCCATCGCCCATCAGCGCGGTGTTGAGCGCAACCGCAGTGTCGTCGGTCTGGAACACCTGGCCGACATGCGCGGCGACCATCTTGTCGCCTTTGGCCAGCGCCTCCGCCATAGAACCGATCGTCAGGCCATCTTCCGCCGTCAGGTCGGACAGTTCGGGCACGAACGCGCCGTCGACGAACACCAGCCGGCGGCAGTCGACATTGGCCAAAAGCTGGCCGGCATCCTTGGCGCGCGCCTTGGCCGCCGCATCCGGCGGAGCGGCCAGCGGATAGGCATCGCGCATCAGCGCGCGCAGGTCGGTGTATTTCCATTCCTCGACGCGGCGATGCGGCAGGCCGGTCGCTTCGAATTGCTTGAAGGCGCCTGCGCGCAACGTCGCCACCGCGCCCTTGCCGGGCAGCGTTTCGCGCGCGGCTTCGTAGGCCGCGCTCAGCGCCTGCTCGGCCGGGGTCTTGATGGGCGTCACGTCAGCCATCTTTAAGCCGCCTCACCGGTATATTCGCGCGTAGCCCTTGGCCTCGAGCTCGAGCGCCAGTTCCTTGCCGCCGGTCTTCACCACTTTGCCCTTGGCCAAGACGTGCACAACGTCGGGAACGATGTAATTCAGCAACCGCTGATAGTGGGTGATAACGATCATGGCGCGCTCGGGTGACCGCAGGCGCGTTGACGCCGTCGGCGACGATCTTGAGCGCGTCGATGTCGAGACCGGAATCGGTTTCGTCGAGCACGGCCAGGCTCGGCTGCAGCACCGACATCTGCAGGATTTCCTGCCGCTTCTTTTCACCGCCGGAGAAGCCGACATTGACGGGACGGCGCAACATATCCTGGCTGATGCCAAGATCTTTCGCCGTGTCGCGCACCAACTTCATGAATTCCGGCGTGGACACTTCGCCCTGCCCGCGCGTCTTGCGCTGCGCATTGAGCGCGGTGCGCAGGAAGGTCATGGTGGCGACGCCCGGCACCTCCACCGGATATTGGAAGGCAAGGAACACGCCCTTGGCCGCGCGCTCATCCGGGCTCATCGCGAGGATGCTCTCGCCGTTAAGCAGCACGTCGCCCTCGATGACCTCGTAGTCCGGCTTGCCCGCGAGCACGTAAGCGAGCGTCGACTTGCCGGAGCCGTTCGGGCCCATGATGGCCGCGACCTGGCCCTTCTCGACCGTCAGGTCGAGGCCATTCAAAATCTTTTTGCCGTCGATTTCGACGTGCAGGTTTTTGACTTCAAGTAACGACACGTTTTCGTCCTTTACAATTTCAAGTCAGTTGTCGTTCCGGCACGTCCGCCCCAACGCCAGCGCCATTCGCCGTCGGTGCGATTGCGCGCGAAGCGCGCGTACCAAAAAGAAATAGCGCCGATTGCCCCAGCCAAGATCATCTGGGCTTTGAAGTCGGATCGGTCGAGCAGCATTCCCATCCCGACGATCAAGCCGATGACGATGGCGATGACGGCGAGCGTTACCGCCCAGCCTTGCCAGGTGGCCGGTGTCGCGCCGTAGCCATAGCGCCGGGGCTTGAACCAATAGCGCGCCATGATCAGCCGACGCTCCCCTCCAGCGAAATCGAAATCAGCTTCTGTGCCTCGACCGCGAACTCCATCGGCAGCTGCTGCAGCACGTCGCGCACGAAGCCGTTGACAACCAGTGCGGTCGCCTCCTCCGCCGACATGCCGCGGCTCTGGCAGTAGAACAACATGTCTTCCGAAATCTTCGAGGTGGTGGCCTCGTGCTCGAACACGGCGGACGAATTCTTCGCCTCGATGTAAGGCACGGTATGCGCGCCGCACTGATCGCCGATCAGCAGCGAGTCGCAATTGGTGAAGTTGCGCGCGCCGGTCGCCTTGCGATGCGCGCTGACCAAGCCGCGATAGGTGTTGTCGGATTTGCCTGCCGCGATGCCCTTGGAGATGATCCGGCTCACGGTGTTCTTGCCGAGATGGATCATCTTGGTGCCGAAGTCGACCTGCTGGCGGCCGTTCGAAATCGCGATCGAATAAAACTCGCCGCGCGAGCCGTCGCCGCGCAGAATGCAGCTCGGATATTTCCAGGTAATGGCCGAGCCGGTCTCGACCTGCGTCCAGGAAATCTTCGAGTTCTTGCCGCGGCAGTCGCCGCGCTTGGTGACGAAGTTGAAGATGCCGCCTTTGCCCTCGGCGTCGCCCGGATACCAGTTCTGCACCGTCGAATACTTGATCTCGGCATCGTCGAGCGTGACCAGCTCCACCACCGCCGCATGCAACTGGTTTTCGTCGCGCATCGGCGCGGTGCAGCCTTCGAGGTAGCTGACGTAAGCGCCCTTGTCGGCGATGATCAGCGTGCGCTCGAACTGGCCGGTGTTCTGCTCGTTGATGCGGAAGTAGGTCGACAGCTCCATCGGGCAGCGCACGCCCTCCGGCACGTAGACGAACGAGCCGTCGGAGAACACCGCCGAATTCAAGCGTCGCGAAGAAGTTGTCGGAGGTCGGCACCACCGAGCCGAGATACTTCTTCACCAGTTCGGGATGCTCGCGGATCGCTTCCGAGATCGGCATGAAGATCACGCCCGCCTTCTTCAGCTCGGCCTTGAAGGTGGTGGCGACCGAGACCGAATCGAACACGGCGTCGACGGCGACCCGGCCGGAAAGCCTCTCGCCGCCGGTCATCTCTTCGTCGAGTTCGCTCGGCTCGCCCTGGCGGCGCACGCCGGCGAGAATCTCCTGCTCTTCGAGCGGAATGCCGAGCTTCTCGTACGTGCGCAGAATCTCGGGGTCGACCTCGTCGAGCGAGGCGAGCGTTTTGCGCTTGGGCGCCGAATAGTAATAGAGATCCTGATAGTCGATCTTGGGATAGGACACGCGCGCCCAGTTCGGCTCGCGCATGGTCAGCCAGCGCTTGAAGGCCTCGAGCCGCCACGCCAGCATCCACTCCGGCTCGTTCTTCTTGGCGGAGATGAAACGAATGGTGCTTTCATCGAGGCCCTTGGGGGCCTTTTCGGATTCGATGTCGGTGACGAACCCATATTTGTATTGATCAACGTCGATGCGTTTGACCTGCTCGACGGTCTCACTTACGGCCGGCATTCTTCCCTCCGCTCACGGTTGCAAGGACCGCGGGTTGGATTAAGTCGGTTATGGTGCTGAGCGCTGTTTGCTAAGCTCATTCCCTTGGGTGATTGGTGATAGCGGCCGCCGCCTACGCGGCGATCCCGCGCCTCTCCTTAGCTAATGATCCGACAAGCATATTCCAAGTTTCCAGGAACCGGTCTACTTCCGCAGGCGTGCTGCTCCAACCGAGGCTGACGCGCACAGCGCCGCGCGCAAGCGCGGGCGACACGCCCATGGCGGCAAGCACGGCCGAAGATGTGACCCTGCCCGACGAGCAGGCGGCGCCTGACGATACCGCTATCCCGTTGAGGTCGAAGGCAATTATGGCGGTTTCCGCCTTCAAACCGGGAACCGCAAATAGGCTCGTATTGGGCAGCCGCTCGGCGCCCGCGCCGAAAATCACCGCCTGCGGCGTAATCGTCTTGACGCCTGCCTCCAGCCGCTCGCGCAGAGCCGCCATGTGCACAGCGTCGCCCTCGCTGGCCGCCTGCGCAACCGCGGCGGCTGCGCCGAAGCCGGCAATCGCGGCGACGTTCTCAGTACCGGCGCGCAAAGACCGCTCCTGGCCGCCGCCACGGATCAGCGGCTCGGCGATATGGATGTCACCACGCCGGATGAGCGCGCCGGCGCCCTGCGGGCCGCCCAGCTTGTGCGACGAGAGGGTCATCAGGTCGGCGCCAAGCCGGCCGATGTCGCAGTCAATGCGGCCCGGCCCCTGGACGGCGTCGACATGCAGCAGCCCGCCGGCCTCGTGCACGGCCGCTGCGATCTCTGCGATTGGCTGGATGACGCCGGTCTCGTTGTTGGCGAGCATGACCGAGATCAGCGGGCTCGCGGCCCGAGCAATGGCCATTCTCAGACCATGGACATCGACGATTCCGTCGGAATCAACCGGCAAAGCCTCCCGGTTTTCCGGCCGGAATCGACCGCCCGCGGCCACCGAAGGGTGCTCGATGGCTGACATAAAAAGCGTGTCTCGCCAGTCCTTTGTACCTGAATGCTCAAGTGTAGGCGTAAGCGCGAGCATATTGGCTTCGCTGGCGCCGCTGGTGAAAATCACGTCCTTGGCTTCCGCGCCGACCAACGCCGCGACCTTTTCCCGCGCCGCTTCAATGGTTTGGCGGGCCGCCCGGCCTTCCGAATGGACCGAAGAGGCATTTCCGGTCGCATCGAGCGCGCACGACGCTGCCTCCCGCGCCTGGGGGCGCAAGGGAGCCGTAGCATTCCAGTCGAAGTAAATGCGGTCGCTCATGATTTTCGTAGGTATTTCACTACCGTTTGATGGCAGACGCGGCCAAAATGCTTGCATTTTGCCCTGCGGGTCGTGTTAGAAGCCCGACGCCTGTTCGGCATGCTTATAGCGCGTGTCGCGCTGCTGCACAGCGGAAATCGTAGAATTAGAATTATTCTAACCTATCGTCCGGCCTAACCTTTTTCGCTTCCCAAGCGACAAATCAACGTGCCGCGACGATCAAGTCGGCTGAACGCCTGTTCGAGGGTAAGCACGATGCCTGAGGTTATTTTCACCGGTCCGGCAGGACGCATCGAGGGCCGGTACCACCCCGCCCGCCAGAAGAACGCGCCGATCGCCATCGTCCTGCACCCGCACCCGCAATTCGGGGGCACGATGAACCATCCGATCATCTACCAGCTCTACTACGCCTTCGTGCACCGCGGCTTCTCGGCCCTGCGTTTCAATTTCCGCGGCGTCGGCCGCAGCCAGGGCTCGTTCGATCACGGCCAAGGCGAGTTGTCGGATGCCGCAGCCGCGCTCGACTGGGCGCAGACCATCAACCCGGAAGCCAAGAGCTGCTGGATCGCCGGCTTTTCCTTCGGCGCCTGGATCGGCATGCAATTGTTGATGCGCCGCCCGGAAATCGAAGGCTTCATCTCGATCTGCCCGCCGGCCAATCTTTACGACTTCTCGTTCCTCGCCCCCTGCCCGTCGTCCGGCCTGATCATCCACGGCGATAAGGATGCGGTGGTTCCCTACAAGGACGTCACCACGCTGGTCGACAAGCTCAAGACCCAGAAGGGCATCATTATCGAACAGAAGGTTATCCCGGGAGCCAACCATTTCTTCGACGGCAAGGTCGAGCCGCTGCTCACATCGATCGGCGCTTATCTCGACAAGCGGCTGAAAACCGACCGCAAACCAAGTGCGGCTTGATAACTTTCAATAGCCGCTGACTTCCGTTTGGAATCGGCTATCTTTAGTCAACGTGATTCGCATGTCGTTGACTATCGAACTACTCCCATGCTGCTCATAAAGACCTACCTCGATAAAAGCCACATCCACGGCATCGGGGTCTTTGCCGGGGAATTCATCCGCAAGGACCAAAGGATCTGGCGCTTCGTCATCGGATTCGACCGCTACTATTCGCGCAAAGCCGTCGCCAAACTGCCGAAGCCCGCGAAAGAATTTCTCAAGCTGCACGGCTATCAATGGAAGAACGAGATTCTTCTGTCGATGGACAACGACACCTTCATAAATCATTCGGACGATCCGAACACCTATTACAAGGACGGTTACGTCCTGGCCCGCCGCAACATCCGCAAAGGCGACGAGATCACCAACGACTATCGCGCTTTCGAGCATTCCTATTGCGCGGCTTTCCTAAAGGAAGGCAACGGCACCAAAGCGGGCAAAAATGGCGCGCGCAGATTGAACGGCCACCACCACGGCTAGCGCCGCTTCAGCGGCAGCTTAAGGCCGTGCGATAACGCCGCCCGTCATCGGCTTGGGTGCACCGGTCGTGGTTGGAAAAGTGATCGGAAGGCCGTTGAGTGCGCGCACCGCCAAGTAAGCAAACGCTTGCGCTTCCAGCGCGTCCGCCGACAGGCCCGCCTCATCGGCCGTTTCCACCGTCGCCGGCGCGAGCCGCTCTTTCAGCATTGTCATCAAAGTGAGGTTGCGCGCGCCACCGCCACCGACGATCCAGGCTTTCGGAACCGCCGGCAAGAAAGGAACGATGCGGCCGACGGCCTGCACCGTCAGCGCCGACAGGGTCGCTGCGCCGTCTGCCACAGTATATTTCGGCAGGCCGATATTGGCGAAGGCAAAGCTGTTGCGGTCGAGCGACTTCGGCGGCTTCAACTCGAAGAACTTGTCGGCCAGGACATCGTCGATGAAGCCCTGGTCCGGCGTGCCGGTCGCTGCCACGTCACCGAAATTATCGTAAGGCTCGCCGGTGCGTGCGCGCATGAAATCGTCGATGAGCGCGTTACCAGGCCCGGTGTCGCAAGCGATCGGATCGCCGCCGTCGACGAAAGTGACGTTGGCAACCCCGCCAATATTGAGCACAGCCACCGGATGCGGGCGGTTCAAACTGTGCGCCAGAGCCTGGTGAAAGACCGGCACCATCGGCGCGCCCTGCCCCCCGGCCTTGATGTCGGCGTAGCGAAAATCGTAGGCGACCGGAATTTTCAGCCGGCGCGCAAGTGCGGCCCCATCACCGATTTGCACCGTCAGTTGAACGTCCGGCTTGTGCACCACGGTCTGACCGTGGAACCCGACCACGGCGATGCTCGTGGGATCGATTGTGTTGGTCGCGATGAAATTTTCGACCACCTCGGCGTGCACGGCGGTGACAAATGTATCGGCTTCCGCCAGCACGCCCGGCCGCGACACCCGGTCGGTGAGATGGACGCCTTCCGCCAGCGCCTGTCGCAGCAAAGCGCGCTCGTCCTCGCTATAGGCCCGGTAGCCGGTCGGGCCATAGGCCGCGACGCGCTCGCCGTCCGTCTCGATCAGGGCCACGTCCACGCCGTCGAGCGAGGTCCCGCTCATCAGCCCAATCGCCCGCACAACCCCCAAACGGCAGCCCCTTCAATTCTTCGCCGGACCTGTTACACCACGCGCCACAAGTAAGCGACAAGCCCGCACTGAGACCGTTAATGAGCGCCTATAAATCCGAATTTCTTAATATTCTGGCCGAGCGCGGCTTCATCCACCAGGTTTCGGAGCCGGATGCGCTCGATGCGCTCGCCAAGGCCGGTCCCATCACCGGCTATATCGGATTCGATTGCACGGCGTCCTCGCTGCACGTCGGCTCGCTGCTCCCGATCATGCTGCTCTACTGGATGCAGCAGACCGGCCATATCCCGATTGCGTTAATGGGCGGCGGCACGACGCGCGTCGGCGACCCGAGCGGCAAGGATGAAAGCCGGAGAATCTTGAGCGAAGAAGCGATCGAGCAGAACTTGAAGGGCATCCGCGCGGTGTTCGCCAAGTTCCTTTCCTTCGAAAGCGACGGCGGTAACGCCATCATGGCCAACAACGCCGACTGGCTGAACACGCTTAATTACATCGACTTCCTGCGCGACGTCGGACGCCATTTCTCGGTCAACCGCATGCTGTCGTTCGATTCCGTGAAGCTGCGGCTCGACCGCCAGCAGGAATTGTCGTTTCTGGAATTCAACTACATGGTGCTGCAAGCCTACGACTTCGTCGAATTGCACAAGCGGCACAAATGTATTGTGCAGATGGGCGGTTCCGACCAGTGGGGCAACATCGTCAACGGCATCGACCTCGGCCGCCGCATGATGAACGCACAACTGTTCGCGCTGACCTCTCCGCTGATCACGACGTCGTCCGGCGCCAAAATGGGCAAGACTGCGGCGGGCGCCGTCTGGCTCAACGCCGACCTGTTGAGCCCCTACGACTACTGGCAATATTGGCGCAACACCGAGGACGGCGATGTCGTGCGCTTCCTCAAGCTGTTCACAGTGCTGCCGCTCGACGAGATCGCCAAGCTCGCTGCTCTGAAAGACGCCGAGATCAACGAGGCCAAGAAAGTGCTCGCCACCGAAGCGACCGCCCTCGTACACGGGCGCGAAGCGGCGGAGGCCGCATCCGAGACGGCACGCAAGACCTTCGAGGAAGGCGCCCTCGCCGAAACGCTTCCGACGGTGTCGGTACCACGCCAGCACATCGAGACCGGTGTCGGCGTGCTCAACGCCTTTGTCACTGCGGGCCTTGCCGCTTCCAACGGCGAAGTCCGCCGCGCCATTGCCAACAACGCCATCGCCGTCAACGACAAACGCATCACCAACGACAAGCACGTCATCGGCGCGGGCGACTTGACGCCGGAAGGCGTGATCAAACTCTCGCTCGGCAAGAAACGTCACGTCCTCTTGCGGCCGGAGTGACGTCGTCTCCTTCCTCATCTTCCCCATCTGCCCAAATGTTAAGCAGACATGCCTAAGCGCGTTTCGTGACCCGCACAGTCTTTCCAGCTAACCTTTGATCGTTGTTTGCGCGCGCGACCCGGCGGGCGCAGCGGGCGGGGGCCGCGCGGTGGACAATTTGCTTGCTCATCCATCGCGCAATCTGGTCCGCGTCGCAGGCTTCATGGTGATCGTCTGCGCGGCAGCAACGCTCGGCTATGAGGAGGCTGGATGGAGTTTTCAGGACGCCATCTACATGGTCACGTTGACGGTGTTCACCGTCGGCTACGGAGAAGTGCATCCGATCGACACGCCCTACCTGCATGCGCTCACCATGGGAACGATGGTTCTCGGATGCACCGGCATGATCTTCTTCACCGGCGCGCTGGTGCAGTTCTTCACACTGAGTCCGCTACAAGCACTTCTGGGTGATCGGCGCGTGCAGGGTGTCATCGAGAAATTATCCGGTCACGTCATCGTCTGCGGCTTCGGCCGCATCGGCATCGAGCTCGCGCGGGCGCTGAAAGACGGCGGCAGCCCTTTCGTGGTGGTCGAACAGAACGAGCGCCGCGTCGCGGAGGCGCGCGCTTCCGGCTATCTCTGCTTCCAGGGCGACGCCACCAACGAGGAAACCCTCGATCATGTCGGCGTCACGCGGGCCCGCGCACTGGCAACCGTGCTGCCGAATGACGCCGCCAACGTGTTCATCACACTGAGCGCGCGCAACCTTAATCGCGACATCGAGATCATCGCGCGTGGCGATGCCGTGTCCACTGAGCGCAAGCTTTTGCACGCCGGCGCCAACAAGGTGGTGCTGCCGACCCATATCGGCGCCGAACGGATCGCCGAAATCATTTTGTTTCCGGAAACGTCGCGCTTCATCCGCGAATCCGAGCGCATGCGGGAATTAGAGCGCACCTTGCGCAATCTCGGCCTGGTGATCGAGGTGGTCGTGGTGCCGGAGAAAGGCGCGCTGACCAATCTGACGATCGAGGAGATCGAAGCGCGCGCGCAAGGCACGTTTTTCATCGTGCAAATCAATCGCCGCGGCGGCGACGCCATCACCACGCCGCCGAAGACGCTGCGCGTCGAGCCCGGCGACGGCGTGGTCGTGGTCGGGCGCAGCGGTCAGGCGATCAACGCTTTGTTCGCCGCCGCCCCGCAAAAGGTCCGCGCCGGACGTCAGGTATTTTAGCTCGCGCGCTGTTACGGCTGAGCCGGTATGAATTTCGGATCGAACGAGCCCGGCGACGGAATAAATTTGCGCAACAGGCCCGGCGCGATCGCACTTACCGGGTTGACCAGGATATTGGGGGCGCTCGGCGGGCCGGTCGCTTCATAAGTAATGCCGAGCAGGCCTTCATTGCTACCGCCGCCGAGGAAAAGCCCGACGATCGGGATCTGACCGAAGATGTTGTTGAGGCCGTAGAACGGCACGAACGTGCCGCGCAGATGCACGTCGTTCCGGACATAGTCGATATTGCCTTCGACCGTCACGCCGACCGCCGGCCCCCGCACAATGCCGTTGCGGATCGACATCTTGCCGGGAAACCGCGTGAAGTCGGCCCGCATCTCGGAAAACTGCACGCTGCCTTGTGGCTGTCCCGGCGCGCCGGCAACGACCCGCTGCAAAGCCGGCTCGCCGCGCACAGTAAAGTTGGTGATGTAGAGCGTGCCGATCTGCTGCTTTTGATTCTGCGCCGGTGGATCCATGGCGACCCACATTTTTCCGCCAAACATACGCGGATACATGTCGGTAAAACGAAACAGCGCGCCGGCGTCGTCGGTCTCAAAATAGACGACCTCGTGATTATCGCTGGCGCGCAAGCGCAAATCGCCGTTGAGCGGCGTGTCGCGTCCGATCTTGGATTTCATCGAGAAGCTGCGGATGCGCCCGTTGCGGCGCGACAGCCGGAAATTAAGGCCGCGCAAGGTTTCGCCATTGTGACCGGCGACGGTGCCGATCTTGATATCGAGATCGAGATCGGTCTCCTTCTTGCCCTTCGGCTCGGGTTTTTTGTCGCCGGACATCGACGATTTCACGAAGCTACGGCCGTCATAAACGTCGCCGCGCATTACGACATGCAGCACATCATCGGGTCCGCGGTCGGCTTTGATCGAAGCCTTGTCTCCACTGGAGAGCGCGAAGACCGGGAAACTAGCCGATTGAATCTCGCCAGTATTGTCGAGTTCGAGCGAACCCTTGACGTTCGCGCCGGATCCTTCGATGGCCAAATCGTCGAGCCGCACCGACTTGGCGGTCTTGGTCAACAGAAACGTTGCGTAAGCCGGCTTTCCCGACGCTTTTTTCCAGCCGGGCAACAGGTTGTCGAGCTTCACCGATGTAAAATCGGCATCGACCTTGAATTTACTGTCCTTCGGATCGTCGGTGATCTCACCGGTAATTTTGATCGGTATCGTGCCGGTGATCGCGTCGCCGGCATCGATGCCAAACTTGCGGCGAGCGGCCTCGTCGAGCTTGGCCTGCAATTTCAGCTGTGCGTTTCGGTCACCCTTTTTCTTCTCGAGCACGATCGTGCTCGGCATGTTATTGACCTTGACGTTGCCCTTGATTTCATAGCCGTCGTTGCTTGCCGTCACCTTTAGCGACGAAGCTTCGACTTTGTCGCCCGCCAGCATCTTGTCGGCGGCGAAATTGGTCAGGTCCGCGGTGATCGCGTAGGTGGCGGCATCCTTACTCACGTTGCGCCCGATCAGCATGTTGACGGCGACCTTGGCAGCAACCGTGCCGTGCGTCGTATCGGGATCGAGCGTGAGCGCGCCGATATTCTCACGCAAGGCATCACTCGTCAGCAGCGCGGCAACCGCCGGCGTTGCGCCGTCGACGCGGAATTGCGTGGTTCCCGCCGCTGGCTTTGGATGAACATCGGGCACGTCGAATATGCCGTTCGCGACGTTGAGCTTGCGCCCGCCGGCAACGTCCACAGTGCCGCGCCCGAGGCTGACCTTTGCATGACGGCCGACAATGCGCACGGTCAGATCGGCATCGTGGATGGGCGGCAGCGTCGGCAGCGGCTGAACCGTAGTGCCGCTGGTTTCGATATCGACGGAAAAGCCGTCGTCAGGCATGGGCGGGCCGCCGGCGCGGAATTCCGACATCTTTGCATTACCGGCAATGACCAGGCGTTCGACGATACCGCCGTGCATGTGCTCATCGACCCAGGTGCGCACGGGATAAGTGGCAAAGATCGGCCATAACCGCTTGAGCACGTTACCCGGCATGCGCGTGCCGGCGACGCCGAAAGCCAGATGCGGAACGTCACTCGAAAAATCCAGACTGCCGGTCAGCGCGACACCGACATTGTACAAAGGCCTGGTATCGACCCGGCTCAAATCGCCCTGTACCAGATCGATGCGCCGCCTTTCGGTGTCGATGCGGCCGCGCATCGCCATCCGATTGAAAGCGAACCCTTCTTCGTCATTGTCGTTCGGCCCGCCCAGGATGACCGGATCGATGACGCTGTCACCGCGCACAATGTTGAACAGCCAGACCCCTTTGTTGTTGGTGTCGGCCTTGAGCGCGGCGCGCACGGTGAACTGGTTACCGCCGGAGCGAAGCTGAAACGGCACGAACAACGTGCGCTGCTGTGGCTCCCAGTTAAAGCGGATGTCGGCGCGGTCTATCGGCACGACAATGTTGTCTTCTTGGTGATCGATGATTTTGCCGCCGGCGGAAATCACCTGGCCTTGCAAGTGTCGCAGAACGCCGTTGGCGGCGACTTCGGCCCGCACGCTGGCGGACAACGGCAAGTCCGCCTCGATCTCGTTTTCGTTGAGCCGCAATGCCAGGAGAATATCGGCGGCCGAAACATTGCGCGCCTCCAACCCGACCGCACGCACGCCGCCTTCCAGCGGCCGCATCGCGGCGCTGATCACCCACGGCTGTTTAGGGTTTTCGGAAGCCAGGCGGAACGTCAAGCCACCCTGCCGCGGACGCATCAAACTGATGTTAATCCGGCTGAAGGTCCAATGCTTACCGCTACGCTGATCGTCGACTGTCAGATTGCCGTTCTTCAGGCCGAGCTCGCGTAAATCGTGACCATCGAGGCCGGTGGCGCCGAGCCCGTCGATCCAGGCGAGAATGCCGGCAACGTCTTCCAGGCCCGCGCCGGCAGCGCCGGGCGCCTCTTTGTTGTCGGCTTGCTCGCTGGCGCCCTCGCCCGGCGCGATCGTGGGGGGCGGCGCGGCGGTAGCGATCGGATGATTGTTGGCGCCGGCGAAGACGGTGACGGCGCCGTCCGTTTCGATGCGGACCGACATTTCGGCGCCGACCAAACTGAGACTGCGTGCGCGCAATTGCCAGTGCAGCAACGCTGACCCGGAAATTCCGACTTCCGCTTTCGGCGCGCTCGCGACCACGGTGCCGTCGGGGGCCCGCACGACGATGTCGCGCAACCGCAACGAAGGGCTACCGTCTTCATCACGTTCGAGTTGGGTACCGCCGACCGAGACGGTGTGTGAGCCGCCAAAATTCTCTTCGATTGCCGATTTAAGCCATGGCGTCGCCAAGTCGAACTCGATCGGACCGCTCGCCAGCCGCCACCACAATCCGAGAAAGCTCGCGACAAGCAGCGCCGCTGTGATCGTTGCACCCCAAAAAAGCCTCCGCAGGATCGGCCGGCGCAGGAACCGCACGACTCCGCGACGCAAACCACCCCAGCGGCGGCGAGCCGCGCCCGAATGCGCGGCATGTTTCGATGCGTGATGTTGATGTTGGGCGTGCTGCGCATGCGCGGGCTGCATGCGGATGCAGGGGATGGCGCGCCACGTGACCGTGCGCCCCCGCCTGGTGGCCCGGAATCCTGTGCTTGGTGTGGTCGTTACGTGTCATGCCCTATAGGGCGCCCCTCATGTGGCCTTGCGCGCGTCGAATGCCGCCGGCTGTCGGCCAAAGCCGCCCATAAAGCAATCCGTGGAACCGCTTGCGCCCACCCGACACAAGTGGCAATGGCGAGTTTGACGGGCGGAAAACGACGAAAGGAAGGCATATGGCGCGCGAACTAGCCGCTGGTGCGAAGGCGCCAACTTTCTCTTTGCCCCGCGATGGCGGCACGAAGGTTTCGCTGAAGGACTTCAAGGGTCGCAACCTGGTTCTCTATTTCTACCCAAAAGCCGATACACCGGGCTGCACAAAGGAAGCCATCGCATTCTCCGGCCTTCGTGCCGCATTTGCCAAGACCGGTACCGACGTTCTGGGTGTTTCGGCCAATTCGATCGCGCGGCAGGATAAGTTCAAAGCCAAGCATAAACTGAAAATCGCTCTCGCTTCCGACGAGACGCATAAGATGCTGGAGGCCTACGGGGCCTGGGGCGAAAAATCGCTGTATGGACGCAAATTCATGGGAATCCTTCGCAAGACTTTCCTGATCGACGGCGCCGGACGCATCGTCCGCATCTGGCCGAAAGTCAGCGTGACGGGCCATGCCGAGGAGGTTCTCGAAGCGGCCCGTGAACTGTAATCATATGCTTTTGCAGCGGAATTTGCCAAAATCCGCACGCAGATTACCGGTTCCTTAACCATATCCGGGTTGATATCGCGCTCGCCGGTCCGCCGTTCGTGGCCGTCCGGCGGGAGTCGTGATGTCGTCTACGTCGTATTATCCAAGCGCCGACCAGACCGCGCGCCCCCGGCAAACGCGGGCTCAGTCGGCCGCCGCAATGTCGCGGCATGTCCAGCGCGCCTTTGCGGGCTACACGCTCACACATGCCGGCCGTCAGATTCGCGTCGGGCCCGTCGCGTTCTGGATCGTCGTCGGCACGTTGGTAATCATGGGGGTCTGGTCGATTGGGACCGGAACTTATTTTGCCTTTCGTGAGGACGTCCTGACCCGGTTGATCGGCCGCCAGGCGAAGATGCAGTTCGCCTATGAGGATCGCATTGCCGAGTTACGCGCTCAGATCGACCGCATCACCAGCCGCCAACTCCTCGATCAAGAGCAATTCGAAACAAAGCTCAAAGCGCTTATGCAGCGCCAGACGACGCTCGAGCAACGTACCGACGCCTTGGCTGGTGACGCGCTGACCACCGGCTCGATCGGCGCTGCCCGTCGAAGCTCGCCACCGAAAGCGCCGGTTGAAAAGCCGCTGAAGCCCTCACCGATCAATGACACGGTCATTCTCGTCGCTCCGCCCGACCGCGAGGCGCGACTTAAATCGCGCGAACTGGCAGTGAGTGCAACACGGCTTGCGTACAACAATGCCGGCGGGCTTGGCGACGTGCTCTCACGCGTATCCACGTCTCTCGACAGGATCGCGCAACGCCAGACCGCCGCCTTGACCGATCTCGAAGAACACGTCGACAGCAAAGCGCGAAAGATCCGCAGCGTGCTCGCCGATCTCGGAGTCAATGTTGGGAAGACCATGGGTGCTGCCGAAGGCGGGCCTTTTGTGCCGGTCAAGCCACCCAAGGCGGGCGCGAGCGCCTTCGACCGCCAACTCTACCGCATCAACGTCGCCCGCGCCCACATCGACCGCTACCGGCACAGGTTGCTCGCGGTGCCGGTGCGCAAGCCGGTCGCTGGCGAAGTCGATATGAGCTCACCCTTCGGCGTCCGTTCGGATCCGTTTCTCGGCCGGCCGGCCATGCATACCGGTATCGATCTGCGCGGCGACATGGGCGAACCGGTACATGCCACCGCCAACGGCAAGGTCACCATTGCCGGCTGGGAAGGCGGCTACGGCCGCATGATCGAAGTCGACCACGGCAATGGTTTCTCAACGCGGTACGGCCACTTGTCGGCAATCGACGTCAAGCTCGGCCAGCAAGTAAAAATCGGCCAGGTCATCGGTAAAATTGGCTCCACCGGCCGCTCCACCGGACCGCATCTGCATTACGAGACGCGCATCAACAATGAGCCGGTCAATCCGCAGAAATTCCTGCGCGCCGGCCTGCGGCTCGGCCACGTCTGAATCCGGTACCGTTACTCGACATCCTCGACTTCGACCGGTTCACCGCCGAACGCCTTTTGCGCGAGCGCGGCCTGCATGAATTCGTCGAGATCGCCGTCGAGCACCGCGCCGGTATTTGACGTCGACACGCCGGTGCGCAGGTCTTTCACCATCTGATAGGGCTGCAAGACGTAAGAGCGAATCTGATGGCCCCAGCCGATGTCGGTCTTGGCGGCCTGTTCGACGGCGGCCTTCTCCTCGCGCTTCTGCACCTCACGCTCGAATAGCTTGGCGCGCAACATGTCCCAAGCCTGCGCCCGATTGCGGTGCTGCGAGCGGTCGTTCTGGCACTTCACCACGATGTTGGTCGGGATGTGCGTCAGGCGAACCGCCAACTCGGTCTTGTTGACGTGCTGGCCGCCGGCGCCGCCGGCGCGCATCACGTCGACGCGCACGTCCTTTTCGTCGATATCAATCTTGATGGAGTCGTCGAGCACCGGAAAGACGTTGACGCTGGCGAACGAGGTGTGCCGCCGCGCGTTGGCGTCAAAGGGTGAGATGCGCACGAGCCGATGCACCCCGTTCTCGCTCTTAAGCCAGCCATAAGCGTTATGGCCCTTGATCTGCACCGTCGCCGACTTGAGGCCGGCGCCCTCGCCTTCGGTCTCTTCCACCCACTCGACCTTGTAGTCGTGCGCCTCGGCCCAGCGCACATACATGCGCATCAGCATGCCAGCCCAGTCCTGGCTCTCGGTACCGCCGGCACCGGCGTGGACCTCCAGATAGCAGTCGTTGCTGTCGGCTTCGCCTGACAGCAATGCCTCGAGTTCGCGCCGCGATACCTCGGCCTTCAGCCGCTTGAGGGCCGCTTCCGCCTCGGCAACAGTCGCCTCGTCGCTTTCGGATTCGCCGAGCTCGATCAGGGTGAGTTGGTCGTCGAGTTCCTGCTCGATGCGGCCGATAGCGTTGAGCTGGTCCTCCAACGCATCGCGCTCACGCATCACACGTTGCGCGCGCGCTTGATCGTTCCAGAGGGTCGGATCTTCCGCCTCTTTGTTCAGCTCGGCGAGGCGGCGTTTGGCGGCATCGACGTCAAAGATGCCTCCTCAGCAGCCCGAGCGACTGCTTGATGTCGTCGACAAGTTTTTGCGTTTCCGCGCGCATTCACGGTCCTTTGCCCGCAGGCAACTTTTCGAATTCTCGTGGGTCAGGGATGTAACGTCGGCGGCCCGCCGGTGCAACATTCAAGCCTAATACAGCCCGCCCGTCCCCGAGCGTACCGACCGGCCGGAATCGGGCGGTACCGTGCCGTAATAAGGCTGTCCGCCGCCGCGTTGATCGTCGCCATAGCCGACGACGGAATAGTCGTCGGACGGCGCGGTGCCGGGCTTGAAGGCTTCCAGGATCACACGGGTGCTGCCCGGTCCTGCGCGCATGCCGGTCTTCAGATCGACGCGCACGAGCTTGATGCCAGGTGGTACGCGGAACGGCACCGGCGGTTTGCCGGAAAGCGCATCTTTCAGGAAATCGCGCACCACGGGCGCGGACACGTGGCCGCCGGTTTGTCCGCGGCCGAGCGTTTTCGGCTTGTCGAAGCCGATGTAAACGCCGCAAACGATGTCAGGCGTGAAGCCGATGAACCAGGCGTCCTTGTAGTCGTTCGTCGTACCGGTTTTGCCGGCAACCGGCCGATTGAGCGCGCGCAATCTCGTGGCGGTGCCGCGTTGGACGACGCCTTCCATGATCGAGGTCATCTGATAGGCGGTCATCGGATCGAGCACCTGTTCGCGGCGGTCGACCAGTGAAGGCTCGGGCTGGTCGGCCCATTTCGTCGCGTCGCAACCGATGCATTCGCGCTGGTCGTGCTTGTAGACGGTGTGACCGTAGCGGTCCTGGATGCGGTCGATCAGGGTCGGCTTAATACGGCGGCCGCCGTTGTCGATCATGCCGTAGGCCGTGACCATGCGCAGAAGCGTCGTCTCACCGGCGCCGAGAGAGAATGACAGGTAAGGCGGCAGGCTGTCGTAGACGCCCAGGCGCTTGGCATATTCGGCGATCAGCGGCATGCCGATGTCCTGCGCGAGCCGCACCGTCATCACGTTGCGCGAATGCTCGATGCCGAAACGCAAGGTCGATGGACCGTAGAAATTGTTTTCGTAGTTTTCAGGTTTCCAGGTGCCGAGGCCCGGGCCTTGATCGATCTCGATGGGACCATCGAGGATGAGCGAGGACGGCGTGTAGCCGTTGTCGAGCGCGGCTGAATAGACGATCGGCTTGAACGAGGAGCCGGGCTGGCGCAGCGCCTGCGTTGCGCGGTTGAACTGACTCTGGTCGTAGGAGAAGCCGCCGACCATTGCGAGCACACGGCCCGTCCACGGGTCCTCGACAACCATGGCGCCGGAGACCAGCGGCACCTGACGCAACTGGTATTGCCCGGTATCGTTGGTCGGCTCGACATAGATCACGTCGCCGGGGTTCAGCACCTGGCTGACTTTCGTCGGCGCGCGGCCTTTGACCTTCGCCCACTTCACGCCGTCGAGCGGAACGATACCGACTTCGCGTTCCTTGCTCACGTAGCCGCCGGGCTCGCGGCCGGGCTGCAAGCCGATACGCGCCGAACGGTCGCTCACCTCCAGCACCACCGCCAACCGCCATGGCGTGATATCGGATAGTCCTTTGACCTCGGCAAGTTTGGGGCCCCAGTCCGCACTCACGTCGACCGTGCTGACCGGCCCGCGATAACCATGCGCCTCGTCGTATTGCACGAGGCCGGCGACCAACGTCTTGCGCGCCAGCACCTGCAGCTTGGTGTCGAGCGTGGTGCGCACCGACAGACCGCCTTCGTAGAGTTTCTTCTCGCCATAGCGCTCGTAGAGTTCGCGGCGAACTTCTTCCGCAAAATATTCCGCCGAGAACATATGCGCGCCGGTCGGTTTTTGCGTCACGCCCAGTGGAGCACGCCTGGCGCTCGCCGCCTCCGCGTCAGAGATGAAGCCGGCCTGCGCCATCTGCTCGATCACCCAGTTGCGCCGTTCAAGTGCGCGCTCATGCTGGCGGAACGGATGATAATTGTTCGGGGCCTTCGGCAACGCGGCGAGATAAGCCGCTTGCGCCACCGTCAATTCGTTCACCGATTTGTCGAAATAGGCGAGCGAAGCCGAGGCAATTCCATAGGCGCCAAGCCCTAAGTAAATCTCGTTTAAGTAAAGCTCGAGGATCTTGTCCTTCGAATAAGTGCGCTCGATCTTCAGCGCCAGCAACGCCTCCTTGATCTTGCGCGTAAAAGAAACTTCGTTTGTTAACAAGAAGTTCTTGGCGACTTGTTGCGTGATGGTTGAAGCGCCTTGCGGGTGGCGGTTGGAACCGTAGGTCTGCAAATAATTGAATGCGGCGCGCGCAATGCCGGTGAAATCGAGCCCGCCATGTTCGTAGAAGTTCTTATCCTCGGCGGCGAGGAAGGCATTGATCACCCGCTTCGGCACCGCCTGGATCGGAATATAGAGCCGCCGCTCCTTGGCGTATTCGGCGACCAGCGATCCGTCGGCGGCATGCACCCGCGTGGTGACCGGCGGCTCATAGTCCTGCAACTGGGAATAGTCCGGCAGGTCCTTGGAGAAATGCCACATCATGCCGGCCACCGCCGCCACGCCGACCACGAACAAAATGGTGCCGGCGGCGAACAGGAAGCCGAAAAAGCGCAGGATGAATTTCATGACCAAACGGTCCCAATTCGGTTCCGGGCGGCGATCACAATGAAGCCCCCTCGTGGCCGGTTTTTATGTTGAAACTGAGGCTGGTAGCCCATCACCGCGCCCCCACGCTGGCGCCCGTTAGCCGCTGAGCAAAGAAGGCGTCCACGGCTTTCGCCATCGCCGCCGCCGTCTGGGCGCGCCAGTCCACCGAGACCAGGTTCTTCAGGTCGCCTTTCGTCGACATGTAGCCAAGTTCCACCAGGACCGAGGGCACGTCGGGGGCCTTGAGCACGATGAAACCTGCCGACTTGACCGGATGCTGATGCAGGCCGGCGGTGCGTTTGATGTCCTGCACCAGCATGCGCGCGAACTGCATCGAAAAGGTCTTGGTCTCGCGCTGGGCGAGATCGATCAGGATATTGGCGACGTCGTTGGGCTCCGTGCTCAGGTCGACGCCGGCGATGATGTCCGACTTGTTTTCCTTTTCGGCGAGCTTGGCGGCCTCGGCGTCGGACGCATGCTCCGACAAGGTATAGACGCTGGCGCCTTCTGCCCGGCCTTCGCTGCGCGGAAGCGAGTCGGCGTGGACCGAGATGAACAACGCCGCGTTGCGCTGGCGTGCAAACTGCACCCGTTCCGCCAATGGAATGAATGTGTCGTCGCTGCGCGTCATTGCCACCCGGTACTTGCGGCTTTTCTCCAGCACCTCGCGCAGTTTGAGTCCGAAGGCGAGCACGACGTCCTTCTCGTCGACCTTTCCGTCATAGGATTTGGTGCCGCTGTCGATGCCGCCATGGCCGGGATCGATCACGATGAGCGGACGCGGATCGTTGTCCGTGTGACGCGACACATCGCTTTGCCGCGTGGCGATCCGGCGTGGCCGCGCATTGACTTCGATATTGCGCAGGAAGCCGTCGCGGTCGGTCGGCGCCAGAGCGAGCACCAGCCGGGCCGGCTGGCCGTCGACGGCGGCAAGCACGAAAGATTTCTCGACCCGGACCGGCCCGGTGGTGTCGAGCACGATGCGGGAACCACCTTGCATGATGAGACCGTAGCGGAAGGCTTTCACCAGCCCCGCCCCTGCTCGCCGATATGCGCGGGAAGCTTGAAGGCGACCTGCGGCAAGTCGACGACCACCCGATAGGGGTCGGCGAGCGTGAAGGTGGCGATGTCGATCTTGCGGTTGAGATCGAGCACGAAGCGCGTTTGCTTGGCGTCGCCGCCCAGCCGCACGGCGGTCGCGGCCAGTGCCGATTCTGCCGGGGGCGCGAGCGCACGGGTAGCGATCCCCGGCTCGGCCGCGACGGCCGGTCGAACAAGCAGGCCTATTGCTGTGACGCCAACGATGGCGAGACGCGCGCAATTTCACGAAATCTGGACCCCTTTCCGGCCCTTTTTACTCCATTAGGGCCGCTTCGGTTAACGGAACTTAACCGGCCGGGCGGTTCGTCACCACTGTGTGGCCAGGCTGCACTGGCTCCTTGCCATCAAGGGGTTAGGGCCGTATGTAGTGTTCGCTGACGATTAAGTTCCGATTGTGCCGCGTTCGGGTGCCCGGCACGCTGTTTAAGGATTGCGCCTGCGAGGAAGCCGGCGGACGAACGAGCGAAATCGGCCGAAACCCTTCAGTGAAGGACAGTCGGATCAGCGTGTGGCGCTCTGCGTCATCCGCGTAGTACCGATCGTTGGCTTCGAGAAACCTGGGCTCGCGCTCCGATTAGCGCGGCCACAGCGCTACGGGTTGCAATTTCATGCTGCCGATAACGCAGCAAGGGCAAATCAAGGCTCACCGCTTTCACGATACCATCGTGACGGCTCGGTTAGCTACGGGCCTGCCCACGCTTGTGCGTGAAAGCGCGGCCAATTCCTTCAACACCAATCCGGCGGACTGCCTGACGCGCGGTCTTGCGCCGTCGCTAGCGCGCGAACTCGCGACAGCGTCCGCCCCAGTGAGATTTTCCAATGGCCAACAAAATGCTAATCGATGCGGCCCACCCGGAAGAGACCCGGGTCGTGGTCTTACGCGGCAACCGTGTCGAAGAATTCGACTTCGAGAGCGCCAACCGCAAACAGCTTCGCGGTAACATCTATCTTGCCAAGGTCACGCGCGTTGAGCCGTCGCTGCAGGCCGCCTTCGTTGACTATGGCGGCAACCGGCACGGATTTCTGGCGTTTTCCGAAATCCATCCCGATTATTACCAGATCCCGGTCGCCGACCGGCAGGCGCTGATCGCCGAGGAAGCGCGCGCGCAAAGCGAGGCCGATGCCGACGCCGACAATCGCGCCGGACGGCGCAGCCGGTCGTCACCGCCATCGCGGCGCAGCGCCGGCGCACCGAGGTCAAGCGCAGCGAGCCGCTCAACGAAGACGAAGCGCTGCAAGCGGCAGCCGAGCTTTCGGCGGCGAGACGCGACCGAGCGAACCTGCGGAGTTTGCCGACGCTGGCGTCGAGCCGACGGAGGCGACTCGGAATGCCGGCCACCGAAGCCGAAGGCCAAGTTCGAAGCCAGCGACGCGCCGCACGGCGAAGAATGACCGAGCCGGCGCCGGTGCCTTGAAGCCGCAAACGAGGACGGCGAGCCAGCTCAGCCAGCGCCGAAGCGGACGACGCCGACCAGCACGATAGCGACGATGCCGAAGCGCGAAGACGCTGACAGGCGATGAGGAAAGCGCAGACGGCGAACCCGCCGATATTCGCTGGCGAGCCGACGCGTCGCGGAAGTGAGGCCGACAGACGCCGACACGCAACGGCAACGGCGAAGACCACGCTGAAGACGAAGCCATCGAATCCGTCGGCGGCGCCGACGCACTGGAAGAAGTGCAGGAGCGCCTGCCCCGCTACCGCCGCCAGTACAAAATCCAAGAAGTGATCAAGCGCCGGCAGGTCATGCTGGTGCAGGTGGTCAAGGAAGAACGCGGCACCAAGGGCGCGGCACTCACCACCTATCTTTCCCTCGCCGGCCGCTATTCGGTGCTGATGCCCAACACCGCGCGCGGCGGCGGCATCTCGCGCAAGATCACCTCCGCCGAGGACCGCAGCCGGCTGAAAGAAATCGCGCAGGAACTGGACGTGCCGGAAGGCATGGGCGTCATCCTGCGCACCGCCGGCGCCTCGCGCACCAAGACGGAAGTCAAGCGCGACTTCGAATATCTGCTTGCGGCTATGGGAGACGGTGCGCGACCTGACGCTGAAATCGACCGCGCCTATGCTCGTCTACGAGGAAGGCTCGCTGGTCAAGCGCTCGATCCGCGATCTTTACGGCAAGGATATCGACGAGATCGTCGTTGCCGGCGAGAACGGTTACCAAGAAGCGCGCGACTTCATGCGCATGCTGATGCCGAGCCACGTCAAGAACGTGAAGCTCTACAAGGACACGCAGCCGATCTTCACGCGCTACGGCATCGAGAGCCAACTCGACGCCATGTTCTCGCCGGTCGTGCAGTTACGATCCGGCGGCTACATCGTCATCAATCAGGCGGAAGCTCTGGTCGCCATCGACGTGAACTCAGGCCGCGCGACGCGTGAGCATCACATCGAGGACACCGCGCTCAAGACCAATGGCGAGGCGGCCGAGGAAATCGCTCGCCAGCTCAGATTGCGCGATCTTGCTGGCCTCATCGTCATCGACTTCATCGACATGGACGAGACCCGCAACAATCGCACGGTCGAGCGGCGCCTGAAGGAGGCGCTCAAGCACGACCGCGCCCGCATCCAGGTCGGCCGCATCTCGCATTTCGGCCTGCTGGAAATGTCGCGCCAGCGCATCCGCTCCTCGGTGCTGGAATCCTCGACCGAGAAATGTCCGCTCTGCGGCGGCTCCGGCCACGTGCGCTCGGTGTCGTCGGTGGCGCTGCAATTGCTGCGCGCGCTCGAGGAAATGCTGATCAAGGGTGCGACGCATAATCTCATCGTGCGCACGCGCTCGGAGGTCGCGCTCTACGTGCTCAACCACAAGCGCGCGCATTTGCGCACGCTGGAGGAGCGCTTCCGCGTCGTCATCACCATCTCCGCCGATGCAACGGTGACCGGTCAGGTGTCTTATGTCATCGACCGCGGCGAGCAGATGCATTCGGTCGAAACAGCCAAGAGTCTGGCGGCGGCGGCGCGCGCCGAAATGTCGATCGAGGAGGTCGCGGCCGAAGAAACCGAAGAGACCGAGGAAGCGGTGGAAACCGCAGCTAAGCCGCGCCAAAAGAAGAGACTGCCGAGGGCGACCGTGAAAGCGGCCCCCGCAGGCGGCGCCGGCGCGGACGCGGAGGGCGCGGACGCGCCGAGCGCGGCGATGGCGAACAAAGCTTCACAGACGAAACCGCTGCCGAACACCTCGTCGCGCACGAGGACCATGACGCCGGCTCGCCCGAGGAGGACGCCGGTGCTGACCATGGCGACCTTGAAGGCGTCATGGGCGCGGAAGGCAGCGAACAGAAGCGCGACAGTGCACGACGGCGACGGCGCGGACGACGCGGCGGACGGCGCAATCGCCGCCGCACCAATGGCAACGGCCACATGGACGATCAGGCCGAGACGCCGGCACACCTCAACGATTCCGAGGCCGAACCCGAGCTGCAGCATGCCGTCGCGAGGATTCGAGCGGCCGCCCTATCGAAGGCGGCGGAGTGACGCAGCCGCTGCACACAGGAACGGATTTCCCGCCGGTCAGTGAAGAGGACGCCGACGCGATAGCGCCGCCGTTCGATCGTGAACCTTCAGTGCCGGCGGCGCATGCGGCGCCGCCGGAGGCGGAGGCTCCGTCCGAGGCGCCACGCCGCCGTTCGACCGTGCGCGAGCCGGCTGCCTTCTCCAGCGAGGGCGCACCGCCCTCGCCCACGGTGACGCAATCTGAGCCGGTTATTTCGAGCACCGCGGCCGATGCAAGCTCCGCCCCTCGGCGCGGCTGGTGGGCCAAGCGTCTGATGGGCGACAAGGACTAGCGCATGCGTCCCGGGGGGCACCTTGCGGGGTCTGACGCGCACCGCGTGCGATGAAATCCGCCTGGGTTGAGCGCGACGCACATGGGCGCGGTCGAGCGCTACGGCAAGGCCGGCATCGGCGCCGATCTTGCTTTGCGCGTCTATACGACACGGCTGCTCGGCGGCGATCCGAAGCTCGTATTGCACGGTGGCGGCAACACCTCGGTCAAGACGGTGCAACGCGACCTCATGGGCAACGAGGTCGAGGTGCTTTGCGTCAAAGGCTCGGGCTGGGACATGGGCGCGATCGAGCCGCCCGGCCTGCCGGCGGTGAAACTCGCGCCGCTTCTAACCTTGCGTACGCGCAATACGCTTTTCGATGAAGACATGGTGCGGCTGCAACGCGCCAATCTGATCGATCCAATGGCGCCCAATCCGTCTGTTGAAACGTTGCTGCACGCCTTCCTGCCGCACAAATTCGTCGATCACACGCACGCGACCGCCGTGCTCGGCATCGTCGATCAGGACGACAGCGAAGCGATATGCGAGGAGATCTACAACGGCCGTATGGGCTTCGTGCGCTACATCATGCCGGGCTTCGGACTCGCCAAGGAAGCCGCCGCCGTCTTCGAGCGCGACCGCAAGGTCGAGGGCCTGATCCTCGACAAGCACGGGATTTTCACGTTTGGCGAGAGCGCGCGCGAAGCCTACGAGCGCATGATCGAGATGGTGTCGCTTGCGGAAGCGCGGCTGCAGAAAAACCGCAAGACTTGCGTCGCCGCGCGCTTGCCTGCGTCCATCGCGCGCGCGAGCGAAATCGCGCCGATCCTGCGCGGGGCCTGTACGTTGCGCAATGCCGATGGCGACGGCGCGCACCGGCGGCCGGTGCTGAATTTCCGCACCAGCGATGCGATCCTGTCATTCGTCAACGGCAAGGAGCTCGCGCGTTACGCGCGGCAAGGCGTGATCACGCCGGATCATGTCATCCGCGTCAAACCCTGGCCGTTGATCGTGCCGGCTCCGGAAGCCGGCAAGTTCGACGCTTTCAAGAAGGCGGTGCTTGCCGCCGCGCAAAATTACGCGGACGACTACAAGGCCTACTACGAACGCAACAAGCCGCGCACCCAAGGCGCGATGCACGATCCGAGCCCACGTGTCGTTCTGGTGCCCGGCCTCGGCCTGTTCGGCCTGGGGGCGAGCGTGAAAGAGGCACGCGTCGCTGCCGACATTGCTGAAGCCGCCGTCGAAGGCATCGGCGAGGCCGAAGCGATTGGACGTTTCAAACCTGTGTCGGAAGCCGACATGTTCGATTGCGAATATTGGCCGCTTGAGCTCGCAAAGCTCGGGGCACGCAAGCGCATGCCGCTGGAAGGCCAGGTCGCGGTCGTCACCGGTGGCGCCGGTGCGATTGGAGCAGCGACGGCGCGCGCGTTTGCCGACGCCGGCGCCGCGGTCGCGCTGCTCGATCTCGATTTCGGCAAGGCGATCGAACAAGCAGAAACCATCGGCAGCGGCACCATCGCGGTGTCCTGCGACGTCACCAATGCGGTCTCGGTCGCCGCCGCCTTCGATCAGGTCGCAGCCGCCTTCGGCGGGCTCGATATCGTCGTCTCCAATGCCGGTGCCGCCTGGCAGGGAAAGATCGGCGAAGTCGACGAAGCGGTGCTGCGCGAGAGTTTCGAACTGAACTTCTTCGCCCACCAGAAAGTCGCGCAAGCCGCCGTCAAGGTCATGTTGGCGCAAGGGACCGGCGGCTGTCTTCTGTTCAACGTGTCGAAGCAGGCGGTCAACCCAGGACCCAATTTCGGCCCCTACGGTCTGCCCAAGGCCGCGACCCTCTTCCTGGTGCGCCAATACGCGCTCGACTACGGCGCGGACGGTATCCGCGCCAATGCGGTCAATGCCGACCGCATCCGCTCGGGGCTGTTGACCGAGGATTTTGTGAAAGAACGCGCCAAGGCACGCGGCGTCACAGAAAAGGACTACATGTCCGGCAACCTGCTGCATCGCGAAGTCACCGCCGAGGATGTCGCGCAAGCCTTCCTCGCCCAGGCGCTGGCGCTGAAAACCACCGCCGACGTGACCACCGTCGACGGCGGCAACATCGCGGCGGCGCTGCGTTAGCGCACGATCCCGAAAAGTGGGAACCGGTTTTCGGACAAGATCGTGCGCGATGAAAAACGCCAAACGTGCTAGGCTTTGTCTCGAGGAACGACCAAGGAGAACAACCATGCGGCGCACCATCGGCCTCGTCGGCCTCTCCCTCCTGCTCCTGGCGAGCCCGGCTTCGGCGCTCACCTCAAAGCAGAAGATGGAAACCTGCAAATTCGGCGCCGACGACCAGAAGCTGACCGGAGCCGAGCGCAACGCCTTCATCAAGAAGTGCATGGGCCGCAGCAACTACCAGCCGGAGGCGCGCAAAGAGGTCATCAAGGCCGCGAAGAAAAAACCGAAAGCCGCCGCGGCAGCGCCCAAGCCGGCGGCAACGACCGCTCCGCCGCCGCCGCCGAAGCAGTAATAAAGCGCGTCACTCCGGTCAGCCGTTACTCAAGGCGGAAACGTCTGGGTCGCCTTGGCCGTCGCTGTGACTTTCCCCGCCGCATCGCGTGCCTCGATGGTCCATTGATAACGGTGATGCTCGCCACGCGGCGGGCATGGGCCGATGTAGGGGATTGCGCCCTTTTTCACATGCCCACCCTGATAGTCAACGGTCGCGCCGCCGTGGTGAAAACTCGGCACGTTCAAATCCGTCATGGTGAAGCGAAGCTTTTTGGTGCCCGCCGGCACGCCGCTTAAGTCGAAAGCCGGCGAGACCGCCTCACAGGCGGCAATGCCGGCCCAGGAAAAGCGCGCGCTGAAGGCTTGCGCCGTTCCCGCCGTGACGGCCGTCACAGCACCAAGCGCGGCGATCAGCCAGAACAATGACCGATTTGGCATGGCAACATCTCCCTCTCCGGCCGCCCGCCAAAGATGTAGGATTGCCACCAGCTTCGCAAAACCAGCGTCGCCTGAGCCCCCGGGAGCGACCTTTGGATACCCCGCACATCACGCTGCAAACCTCCTGCGGTCCCTTCAGCAAGGAGTTCCTCGAAAAACTCCCCGAGGTCGAAAAAGCGATGCGCGAAATAGGGCTCGACCCGAGCGCCTTCGTCATCGCCAAGGATCGCGCCCAAACGGCGGCCCTCACGATCGCCTGGCGTCCGACCGGCCATCCGATCGAATATACCGTGTTCATGGACGGCAAGTCGTTCACCGTCACGAAGTCCAGCGACACCAAATTCCTCGCCTATTTCTACGAGCTGTGCATGAAGCCGGACGACAATGACGCTGCACCTTCCGGGCTACTGGATTCAGCCGCGAAAAAAACGCAGTCCATGTTCGCGCGCATCGTCAACTGGCTGAACAAGCCGGCGATCAGTCCATGACCACACTCGCCACCGGTTTGTTGCAAGCGCTGAAAGACTATGGCGCCCGCGAAATCTTCGGCATCCCCGGCGACTTCGTCCTGCCGTTCTACAAGGTGATCGAAGAGTCGAAGATCCTGCCGCACTATACGCTCAGCCATGAGCCGGCCGTCGGCTTTGCCGCCGACGCCGCCGCGCGCTTTCATCAGGAGCTCGGCGTCGCGGTCGTTACCTATGGCGCCGGCGCTTTCAATCTGGTCAACCCGATCGCCGGCGCCTATGCCGAGCGCTCGCCTGTTGCGGTCATCGCTGGCGCGCCGGGCCTGCGCGAACGCGCGGCCGGCTTCCTGCTGCATCATCAGGCGCGCACGATTGACTCCCAGCTCGCCGTCTATCGCGAGATCACCTGCGACCAGGCCGTGCTCGACGATCCCGCGCGTGCGCCCGACCAGATTGCCCGGTGCCTGCGCAGCGCGCGCGAGCAATCGCTGCCGGTCTATATCGAAGTGCCGCGCGACCTCGTTGGTGCCCCGATGGGACAAGTCCCGGTCAACGCGCCCCGCCCGGCCGAACCTGATGCGCTCGCCGAATGCGCCGACGAAATTCTCACCAGACTGAAGGCCGCCCGCGCGCCGGTGATCTTGGTCGGCGTCGAAATCCGCCGCTACGGTATCGAACGTGAGACGGCGGCGCTTGCGCGCAAGCTCGGACTGCCGGTCGTGACCACTTTCATGGGCCGCGGACTGCTGCAAGACGCGCCCGACGTGCTGGCCGGCACATATCTCGGCGCCGCCGGCGACGCGGCCATCAGCAAACTGGTCGAAGACGCGGACGCGCTGTTGCTGCTCGGCGTGATCCTGTCGGACACCAATTTCGCCCTCTCCGAGCGCAAGCTCGACCCGCGCCGCACGATCGCCGCGATGGGCCGCAGCGTGCAGATCGGCCATCACGTCTACAACGATATGCCGATCAACGCGCTGGTGACCGCGCTCGGCGAACGAGCGGCGGCGATCAAGTCAAGCGCGCCCTCGCCGCATAGCCGTCCCGTCTATCCACGTGCGCTCAAGACCGACGATACGCCGGTCAAGCCCTCCGACATCGCGGCCGCCATCAACGACCTGTTCGATCGGCACGGCAAGATGCCGATGGCCGCCGACATGGGCGACTGCCTGTTCACCGCCATGGAGATCGACAACACCGCGTTGGTCGCGCCCGGCTATTACGCCGGCATGGGCTTTGGCGTGCCGGCCGGCATCGGCGTCGCGGTCGCGACCGGCCAACGCCCGCTTATCCTCGTGGGCGACGGCGCCTTCCAAATGACGGGCTGGGAGCTCGGCAACTGCCGCCGCTACGGGCTCGATCCGATCGTCGTGCTGTTCAACAATACGAGCTGGGAGATGTTGCGCGTGTTCCAGCCGGAGTCGCGTTTCAACGATCTCGACGACTGGCATTTCGCCGATATCGCACCGTCCCTCGGCGGCCACGGCACGCGCGCGTCGACGCGGCGTGAGCTCGGCGAAGCGCTTGAAGCCGCCTATCAGCGCCGCGGCCAATTCTCGCTGGTCGAAGTGATGCTGCGGCGCGGCGAAACCTCCGACACGCTCGCCCGCTTCGTTGCCGGCTTCAAGGCGGCGCGGGAACGCGGCAAATAGGCCCGCGTTTTATGGTCGCGATCGCGCGATGAAATGTCGCACAGGCGCCTTCCACCACTCCGCTCCGACATCAGTGCCAACGGCCTTCAAAGCGAGTGCATCATTGCTTACCATGGGAACCAAACGGGCGTCGACAAAGTCAGCGCAAGGGTTTCGCGCCATGAGCACCGACAATCGACCAGGCATGAGCGAGGCCGCCCACTATCGGCGCAAGGCGAAGGACGCCGAACATGCGGCGGAAATCGCCGAGACGGCCGAGGCAAAGCAGTTCCATTTGGAATCGGCCAAGGCCTACCATCAGATGGCCGACGACGCCGAAAAAGCCGGGCGATAAGCAGTAAACACTGCAGCCTCCCCAGCCGAAGCACTATTTTACTATCCTATGATCTTACATTTGACGTGCACTTCTCGTTAGTCTTTCAATTGATTCTTACCGACAGGAGTCCTCGTGCGAATCGTGCGGTATTTTTGTTTATCAGCAGCAGTCGGCATTTTCGGTCTCGCGTCGCTACTTGGACGGCCGAGCGCCATCGGCAATATCAATTTTGCTTCGTTCGCTCTGGCTCAGCCCGCAACACTTACGAAAGCACAGTCGGAAGCACTCGAGACCTACAACAAAGCGCTACAGGGCTTTAAGGCTGTCTTGAAGGAGCGGCGCGCGCAGATCGATTCGAAACAAAAACTGCCTGATCGGCCGGGACAGGCACTCTATCTTGCGCGTGTCGCCATGATGAGCGCCTACAAGGACCTGACCGACGCGCTGCCGTCCAGAATCGGCAGGCCCAACAAATATGGAATTCCTCCGGCCTATTTCGATGCCGACACCGAACCGCTGATCGACGAGTACAAGGCTTTATTCGCGGTCATGCAGGCGCCGCCCGCCACAGCACAGAAATCCAATACGCCGTTTAAAGACGTTGTCGACCTGGGCACCGCGATTGCGCGCATCAAGGGCCTCGACGCCGCGCATGCCGACGTTGCAGGCCGCATCAGCCTGGCCGTTTTCTTTGCCGAGACCGGCGGCCATCAAAACATCGGCAACGCGCGCTCGAATGCGTACAAAGGAAGCTTTCAGACCGGCGTCGACGAAGACAGAATTGGTCGAAAGAAATGGGCGGGCATCAAGAAGTCCATCGCGGCACTTGATCCCAAATTGAACGCGCGCGACGACAAGGAAGAAGCCCGCGTCGGCAAATCAGATCATCGCTACAATCACTGGACCGCCGTGCGAGACGGCCTCATGAACGCACATGCCGAGCTTTTCCCGCGCATCCCCGCGATCATGAAAGCGCTGCCGAACCCGATCGATCAGATGCGGTTTTTCGAGCTGATCCAGATCATTCCCAGTCCGGCCAAATCCGCGCTCAATTCAGGCCACCTGCTCGACTACAAGATTTCCGAACCGAGAATCATGGGTTATCTGCGCAACAACAGCATGTTTGCCTTTGGCAAAGCGGACCGGGCAAAGAGATCAGCGACCATGCGCGAGATTCTGGACGCGATGTGGCTCTTCAACGATTCATTTAAGCGAGCGCTGTCGAAATTTGACGAGATCAAAGCCACGAAAAAAGGCTAAGCGTCAGGCAAGGTTTCTGTAGAGGAACAATGACAACCGTATCGCGAAGAGCATTCACCGGAGGTCTGCTGGCCAGCGCCTTCGTGCCGGCCACTTCGGCGCTTGGGAAATCGGCCGACCCGGCAACCGTCGCCATTATCGATACCCCGTATAATGCCGCAAAAGTCGCCTCGCAGTTGTCCGCGCAGGACGTCAAAGTGGTCGTGCGCTTTTTCGCAAGAAAGCCCCAGCCCGGTTATCTGCGCGAAAAGAACATGGCGTCCGACGCCAATATCATCAACGGAACCCGCGAGCCGACCTTGCTGATCCGGAACGGCTTTTCGATCGTTTCCCTCTACCAGTATCGAAACAACCTGCCTGAAAAATTCTTCAAGGGATTGGAAGATACCGGGTCGGCGAAAGCCGAGGTCGCGGCCGATACAAAGGCTGCGATGGATCAGGCCAAGCTGGTCGGGCAACCGGAAGGTTCGGCGATCTATTTTGGAATCGACTTCAATCTGATGCCGTCTGATCGAAAACTCGTCGACGCCGTCCTCGCGTACTTCCGGCACGTCAATCAAACCGTTGGCAACCACCATGCGATCGGCGTCTACGGCAATGGATACGTCAACCGCGTCCTCCGCGAGGAAAAGCTCGTCGCGTATAATTGGCTGTCCGTCTCGCGGTCGCACCACGAAAGCGTCGATTTCTACAACAGCGAGAACTGGCATCTTTATCAGAACCAGGTTGACCTTCGCTGGTTCGGGAGCAAATGCTCAATCGGCCTCGACGTCGATACCAACCTGCAGAACCCCAGGGTATCCGATATCGGCGCGTGGGGCGCGGGACACGTCGATCAAAACCGAAACCAGAAAATTTTCGGCCAACGCCGCTTCGCAATCCGTGCGACGCCCGTCTTTCAGCAAAGCGGCGGGCGCGGCGGATTGATCGACCGGAAACATTGCAGTTCAGGCAATCGCATCCCGAAAAACGGCAATGTTCGGATCCTCGCACAATCCGGAGACTGGTCCCGCGTGGATATAGACGAAGACGGCAAGCTCGACGGCTATGTCAGGACCACCGATCTCACGCCCGATCTCGCGACGATGCCGCCGTGGAAGCGATCGTAACGCGGCAACGGTCCTACAGCGCGAATAGCTTTTCGGCATTTTTTCCGGCGACGCGCCGGGCCGTATCGGGCTTGAGCGCGTTGACGCGCGCAAGGCAGCCGGTCATGTCGCCGATATTGTGGGGATAGTCCGATCCGTAAAGCACGCGTTCGTCCGAGCCCGCAACCGACAGGCACAAATCGAGCGCGCGCTGGTCGTAGACCACGGCGTCGTACCAGATGCGCTGCAGGTAGCTGCTCGGCTTTTCCTTGATCACTTCGGCGCAGGCCGGAATCATCTCGTGGCAGCGATCGAGACGGCCGGCGATATAAGGCAGCGTCGCACCGCCGTGGGCGGCGATCAGCTTCACCTTCGGGTAGCGGTCGATGAAGCCGGCATAGATCATGCGCGCGAAGGCCAGCGTGGTGTCGACCATGAAGCCGACCGGCGGCACCAGGCCGAATTCGTGCATGTGCAGGTCGCGCACGCCCTGCGGCGCGGTCGGATGCACCAGCACCGGCAGCGCGAGCCGGTCGATCTCCGCCCAGACCGGCGCAAATCCCGGATCGGTCAGATCGCGCCCGTCGATATTGGCGAGCACCATGACGCCGACGGCGCCTTTTCCGACGCAGCGGGCAAGCTCCGCCTTGGCATCATCGGCAAACTGCCAGGGCAACGAGCATAGCCAGCCAATACGTCCCGGCCGCGCGTCGCGCTGGGCGGCCATGAAATCGTTGACCATCTGCGCGGCTTTCAGGCTCGTGGCGCGATCGCCCCAGTAAACATTGGGCGAGGTGAGCGACACGATGGCGAGATCGACGCGCGCGTCGTCCATCGCCTTAATACGCTCCTCGTAGTCCCACATTCCGGAGAACAGCGTCATGAACGGCGCGCCATCGTGGTAGATCGTGTCCTGCCCCGCGCGCGTCTTCTTGATCTCGTATTTGCCATCGCTCGCACGCCGCATGAGGTCGAGAAAGTCGAGCGTGAGCATGTGGGTGTGAACGTCGATGACGGTCATTGCGACACGGCCTATGTCAGGGAAAGGAAGAAATGCTCCGGCGCAGGACAAAGCAGCCAAGGCTTCCCTTACGAGGGACTCAATCGCTCTGCAAGATGACGTTCTTCACCATCGGATAGATCTGGTTCTGCCAGGTCCGTCCGGCGAACACGCCGTAATGGCCGACGCCGGCCTGCATGTGGTGGCGCTTGCGGTAGGGCCGCAGCGACGTGCATAGATCGTGCGCGGCCAAGGTCTGCCCGACCGCGCAAATGTCGTCCTTTTCGCCTTCCACCGTGAACAGCATGGTGCGCTTGATCGCCTTCGGCTCGATCTTGCTGTCGCGATAGGTCAGTTCGCCGAGCGGCAGGACATGGTCCTGAAAAACGATCTTCACGGTTTCCAGATAGAACTCGGCGGTCAGATCGAGCACCGCGAAATATTCGTCATAGAAGGCCTTGGTCTGGGCGGCCTTCTCGTCGTCGCCCTTGCGCAGATTCTCGTAGAGTTCCTGGTGCGCCTTCAGGTGACGGTCGATGTTCATGCTCATGAAGGCGGCGAGTTGCACGAAGCCCGGATAGACCTTGCGCCCGCCGCCGTCGTAGCGGCCCGGCACGCGCGCGATCAGGTTCTTTTCGAACCAGGCGATATCTTTCCCTTTCGCAAGCTCGTTCACCTTGGTCGGGTTGACGCGGGTGTCGATCGGCCCCGCCATCAGCGTCATCGAGCGCGGCTGCGCCGGATTGTTGTCCTGCGCCATCACGGCCGCCGCCACCAGCGCCTGAACGCAGGGCTGGCAGACCGCGACCATATGCGCGCCCGGCCCGATCTTCTCCAGAAAGCGAACGATGTGCGCGACATAATCGTCGAAGCCGAAGCGGCCGGCATCGAGCGGCACGTCACGGGCGTTGTGCCAGTCGGTAATAAAGACGTCATGTTCGGGCAGCATGGTACGCACGGTGGCGCGCAACAGCGTCGCGAAGTGGCCCGATAGCGGCGCGATCACCAACACGCGCGGCTGCGCCATGTCGATGTCCTTCTTGAAGCGCAGCAGCGTGCCGAACGGCGTGCGCTCGACCGGATCTTCAGTGACCGCCACCTCGCGGTTGCCGACGGTGATGCTCTCGATGCCATAGGCGGGGCGCACATGCGTCAGTCCGGCGCGCGCGATCAGCTCGTAGGCCGCGGTCAGGTTGCTCATGACCGAGGGCTTCGCCGCACCGTTCATGCGGGTGCGCGTGTGCTCCAAGGCCACGCCCGCGAGGGCGCGAATTGGCCCCATAATATCGGAGTGAGCCTGATAGGCCTGATAAAGCATCCCGGTCCCCGGCAGTCCCCTTTGACCGCAGGCAAACGTAAAGCATTTGATGTTGCGCTGCGAGATAAAATTAGGGGCTGGACTGCCTGGGGAAAAGGCAACTGCCATGCATTTCCGCACGACGGGAAAGTATTGATCCGCCATTACTTTCGGCTATGCTGGTAATTGCCGGGCCGGGTCAAAGTTAACGTTGAGGACAATTGTCGCCCATGGCCAAGGCTTCCCTGACGATCGCCAGCAAGAACTATGGCTCCTGGTCGCTGCGCGGCTGGTTGCTGTGCAAGCTGGCCGGGCTCGAATTCGATGAGCAGCCGGTCGCCAGCGACGATCCCTCGACGCGCGCGGAACTCCTGCTGCTGTCGCCTTCCTTCCTGGTGCCCTGCTTGACCCACGACAACATCAAGGTCTGGGATACATTGGCGATTGCCCAGTACCTCAATGAGACGATGCCGGATGCCGGCTTGTTGCCGACGGAAAAAGTCGCTCGGGCCTATTGCCGTTCGATCTGCGGCGAGATGCATTCGGGCTTTTCGAATATGCGCTCCGCGCTGCCGATGAACCTGAAGGCACATTATCCCGGCTTCAAGGTGTGGGCCGGTGCGCAGGCCGATATTGATCGGATCTTATCGATCTGGCGCGACTGCCTGGCTAAAAGCGGCGGTCCGTTCCTGTTCGGAGACCGCCCCGGTATGGCCGACGCCATGTTCGCACCGGTGGTTACGCGCTTCTTGACCTACGACGTTCAACTCGATTCCGACTGCGCCGCCTATTGCAAGGCGATCATGGCATTGCCGGCGATGCAGGAATGGTTGGAAGGCGCCAAGGCCGAGCCGGACGAAGTCGTCGAGCTCGACGTCGAATTTTAATCGAAACTGATCAGGCCTAGGGGACGATGGACGCCCCTACCATACGGGTATGGCACCGGGCGCAAGCTCCGCTCGCCGTGACGTCACCGCATTATTTTGACGAGCGGCACGAATGCGATGGGAGCCGCAACCGGCCGCGGTCACATCGACTTGCGCGTGACCGTAATCGGAATTGCACCAGCGCCCGCCTTCGAACAAGCCATGCGCTGCCGCGATCCGACCCAGCGTGACGCGGCCGGGCAAATGGCAGCGCCGGTCAACGACGCCGCGGCTGAGTTGGCAGACATCCAAGGCCTTACCGCACGGATGTTCACTGCGTGTTGAGCAGGGACCGGGCCGGATCCCTCCCATGAATAGCACCCGCGCCCCGTAATTGTGCTCCAGGTCATCGATATAAGCTTGAAACCGGGCGGCATAGCGGCTGCCAACCCGTGCCCGCGCTCCGGTCTTCGATGATCTGACGACCCCTGGTGGATTGGCTTTCGTAGGAAGCACCGGCTTCTTGCGGGGAATAGCAACCACCACATCATTGGGGTTTTCCACCCGCTCCTCGCGGCTGCTTGGCATCTCCCGCGACGCAACGACGTTGCGATGTCGTTGACCGGTGTCCGCCATCAATATCGCAAGCGCGCCGACGCTTGCGATAGCAAGCGCACCAAATGACAAATAGTCCCATGCATGCCATCGATCGCCATTCTTGCGGCGCCGTGCTGTGTATGAAAAGCGGCCATGCCGTCTCGCGATATTCAACTTCATCATTTCGCCGACGCAAATACACCGCCCTTTGACAGGCGGTCCGTGGATGCAGATGCAAGGCTTCCTCACCGGGAAGCCGAGAAGCGTTATTTCTGAATGCGATGGTGCGGAACGCCGCGCATCGACCGTCCGGCCGGCACCCTAGATGGCGCGCGCGCGCTTTCAATTGGAGGCCGAATTAACGGTGAGGAATAAACCTTAACGCGGACGCTGGCTGCCGCGTCGGACTTGGCGGTTCCATCGGAACCTGCGGCGCGTTACGGCTTCAACCAGGCGCCAATTCTTTCAACCGCCTCACGCATCTCGGCAGCGGAACCGGCGTAACAGAAGCGCAAAAAGTTGTGCCCGTTGACCGGATCGAAATCGATACCGGGCGTTGCCGCCACGCCCGCTTCGTTCAACATGCGCTTGGCGAAGTCGAGGCTGTCGTTCGAGAAGCGCGTAATGTCGGCGTAGAGGTAAAAGGCACCATCGACGGGCAGGAATTTATCGAGACCCGCTTTCGGCAAACCTTCGGTCAGGATGCGGCGGTTTTCCTCGTAGCCGTGCTTGACCGCGTCCATCTCGTCGCGGCCGTCGAAGGCGGCTTGCGCCGCCACTTGCGCCAAGGTCGGCACCGAGATGGCGAGGTTGCCGTGTAGCCTGTCAATCGTGCGCACGAGCGGCTCCGGTACCACCATCCAGCCGATGCGCCAGCCGGTCATGCAAAAGTATTTCGAGAAGGAATTGATCACGAGCGTGCGCTCGGAGAGCTTGGCCGCGGTTTCGGCGGCGAACGCATAGTCGAGACCGTGATAGATCTCGTCGGAAATGACACGGATGCCGTCCGCTTCCGCCGCCGCAATCAATCGCGCAAGCGTGTCGGCCGCCATCATGGTGCCGGTCGGGTTGGCGGGACTTGCGATCACCACGCCTTGTAGCGAGTTGCGTTTGTGCTCGGCCATCAGCGCCTCGGCCGACAAAGCCCAACGCGTCTCGGGTCCCGTTTCGATCAGCACCGGCTCGCAGCCGAGCGCGGTGAGGATGTGCCGGTACGGCGGATAGCCGGGATTGGCGAGCGCCACTCGGTCGCCGGGCTCGAACAGGGACAAGAACGCCAGAATGAAGCCGCCGGAAGACCCAGTCGTCACCGCCACCCGGCCGGGGTCGAGCGCGAGCCCATAGGTGTCGGCGTAGTGGCGGGCAATCCGCGCGCGCAAAGCCGGGATGCCGAGCGACTCGGTGTAGCCGAGGCGCCCCTTGGCGAGCGCCGCCTGCGCCGCGGCGATCGCCGTCTTGGGCGCGGGCGCCGCCGGCTGACCGACTTCCATGTGAACGACGCGCGCGCCTTGCGCTTCGCGCTGGGCGGCGGCGGCCATCACATCCATGACGATGAATGGCGGCACATTGCTGCGGCGGGAAGGCGTTAACAGCTGTTTTGCCACGTCGAGCATCTTGATTGCACCCAGGTCGGCGATTGGCCGCGGCCCCGCCCCGCTGTTGCCGCATTCCCCGGTTTGCTTGCGCCGGGACGGGCGTTTCGACCCGAGACGATCGGGTCTGGCCCTGCGTTGACCGCATTAGGGCGCGTCACTAGCTTTAAACGACCCAGTGACCTGGAGCGGCATGATCGAGACCCCGACACCTATCAGGGCGCGGCGGCGCACGCCAGCGGTCCGCGCGTTGGCGTTTTTGACCGCGGCGGCGGTCGCGGCCGGACCACTGGCCGCGCCGGCACACGCGCAAGGGCGCATGCCGATCATCCGCGACACCGAGATCGAGAACCTGTTGCGCGACTATGCGCGCCCGATCCTCAAGGCGGCCGGCCTTGCCAAGCAGAACGTCAAGGTGGTGGTGATCAACGACCGCGCCTTCAACGCCTTCGTCATGGATGGCCGGCATATTTTCGTGTTTGCCGGCGCGCTGTTTGACGCCAAGGACCCGAACGAGGTGATTGGCGTGCTGGCGCACGAAACCGGCCACTTGGCCGGCGGTCACATGATGCGCCTGCGCGAGAAACTGGCGCAGGCGCAGACGATGTCGATCATCGCCCTGTTGGCCGGCATCGGCGCCATGGTGGCCGGCTCGCGCGCCGGCGGCACCGGCGCAAACCAGATCGGACCGGCGGCGATCATGGCGCCGCAGTCGGCGCTACAACGCTCGCTGCTCGCCTATGCGCGCACACAGGAAGACCAGGCAGACCATGCCGGCGTGAAATTTCTCAACGCAACCCACCAGTCCGCCAAAGGGATGGTCAACCTTTTCAAACGCCTGGCCAATGAAATGCTATTCCAGACGCAATCGAGCGATCCCTACATGCAGACGCATCCATTCCCGGCCGACCGCGCTGCAACGCTAGAAGCGCTCGCCAAAGCGAGCCCTTACTATAACCAGAAGGATCCGCCCTCCCTGCAACTGCGCCACGATCTGATGCGCGCCAAGCTGTCCGGCTTTCTCGAGGCGCCGGGCACCGTGCTGCGCCGGTACCCGCCCAGCAACACTAGTCTGCCGGCACGCTACGCCCGCGCCATCTCCACCTACCGGCACGGCGACCTGCGCTCGGCGATCGCGCAAATCGACGGGCTGATCCACAGCGAACCGAACAATCCTTATTTCGAGGAACTCAAAGGCCAGGCGCTGCTCGAGGGCGGCCGCCCAGCCGAAGCGGTTGCGCCGTTGCGCCGCGCCGTCCAGTATTCGCATGACGCACCGCTGATCGAGCTGCTGCTCGGCCAGGCTTTGGTCGCCACCAACAACAAGGCCGTGGCAGACGAAGCCATCAAGATGCTCAATTCTGCGCTGCGCAAGGAACCCGATATGTCGGCAGCCTACACGCAGCTCGCCATGGCCTATGGCCGCAAAGGCGACCTCGCCCATGCCGACCTTGCATCGGCGCAAGCCGCCTTCGCGCGCGGCGACCCCAAAACGGCACGCCTCCTGGCCGAACGCGCCAAGCACCGCCTGCCGGTCGGCTCGCCCGCCTGGGTGCGCGCCGACGATATCGTGAGCGTGAAATCTCCCAACCGCAAAAACTGACGATCACAGCAAGGACAAAACCGATGTTTTCAATAACGCGCCTGATTGGCCCCGTCTGTGCCGCGTTTCTGATCGCCGCCGCCGTACCCGGCAGCGCCCGCGCTGACGATTTTTCCAAGACCCAACGCAGCGCGATCGAAAATATCGTGCACGACTATCTGATCTCGCATCCGGAGGTCTTGCAGGAGGCGATGGGCGAGCTGGAAAAGCGCCAACAGGCAGCCGAAGCCGAAAAACACAAGGCCGCGGTCAAGCAGCACGCACAGGCGCTGTTCAACTCGCCCGACCAGGTGACCCTGGGCAACCCGTACGGCAACGTCACCTTCGTCGAATTCTTCGATTACAACTGCGGCTACTGCAAGCGCGCGATGAGCGACATGCTCACGCTGATGAAAGGTGACGCGAAGCTCAAAGTCGTGCTGAAGGAATTTCCAGTGCTGGGCCCCGGCTCGGTGGAGGCAGCGCGCGTGGCTGTCGCGGTGCGTATGCAGGACAAGACCGGCAAGAAGTATCTTGATTTTCACCAAAAGCTTCTGGGCGGGCGCGGCCATGCCGACAAGGCGCGCGCTTTGGCGGTGGCCAAAGACGTCGGCGTTGACATGGCGCAACTGGAAAAGGACATGAGCGGCCCCGAGGTCGACAAAACCCTCAAGCAAGACTTCAAGCTCGCCGAAGCTTTGGGCCTGAACGGCACGCCGAGCTATGTCATCGGCGACGAGGTGATCGTCGGCGCCATCGGCCTGCAGGGCCTGAAAGAGAAGATCAACACCGCTCGCTGCGGCAAGGTAACCTGCTGACGCTTCGCCGCATCGTCCACCCACGACGACACGGCCGCCCGGCGTTATCGCCCGGCGGCCGTTTTTGCGTCACAGGCGAACTTGGCGGAGCGCAACAACCACCATCGTCAAATCGATATCGTCTTAAGCGGCGGATAAGAGACGGTTAACGGCATCCAGGCGAGCGTCGATCGGGTTACCGCCACAATCAAGGCAGCGTCACCATTGCCGACCGGTCGCGCGCGGATACCCTGTCCCGAAATGACATAAGCTGATGTTACGGGCTTCCCCTCGCCACCGGGTCCACCTATAAAAGCGTCACACGTCTCAGGCGCCTCGCGCCATCAGCCGGTTTCCACTTTTATGAACCAGATCTACGTTCTCAACGGCCCCAATATGAATCTGCTCGGTACCCGGGAGCCGGAGAAATACGGCCACGCGACACTCGCCGACGTGGAAAAGCTGTGCGGCGAGGCCGCTAAGCGTTTCGGACTGGAGATCGTATTCCGGCAGTCAAACAGCGAAGGTCAACTGGTCGACTGGATCCAGGAAGCGCAAGCGAGGAAAGCCGCCGGCATCGTCATCAACCCGGCCGGCTATACCACGACGTCGATCGCCATTCTCGACGCCCTGCTCGCGGTGACCATGCCGGTGATCGAAATCCACATCACGAATATCCACGCGCGCGAAAGCTTCCGCCAGAACTCTTACGTATCGAAGGCGGCCAAAGCGGTAATCGCAGGCTTCGGCACGCAAGGCTATGCGCTCGCGATTGCCGGGTTGGCCGGTCTCGTCGGCGCGACAGAAAAACGCTAGAACGCTCGCATGATCGCAAAACAACCGAAAGGGCCGCTGGTCGATCACGACCTCATCCGGGAGCTCACCAAGCTTCTCGAAGAGACCGGCCTCACCGAAATTGAAGTCGAGCAGAACGGCCAGCGCGTGCGCGTCGCCCGCAACGTCACCGCGACGACGGTAGTGGCGCCTGCACCCGCCCGTGGGGAATCGCCAGCGCAACTGGCGACCGCCGCTGCGGCGCCCGATCTCTCCAAGCATCCGGGCGTGGTGATCTCGCCCATGGTGGGCACGGCGTATGGCGCGCCGGAGCCCGGCGCCAAGCCGTTCATCGACATCGGCAGCCAGGTGAAGACTGGCGACACGCTGCTGATCGTGGAAGCGATGAAGACCATGAACCAGATTCCGGCCCCGCGCGGCGGCACCGTGACGCAGATTCTGTTCGAGGACGGCCAGCCAGTCGAATTCGGCGAGCCGCTGGTGATTATCGAGTGACGGCACATCCGTCGGCCGAGCCGAGACATGTTCGATAAGATCCTTATCGCCAATCGCGGCGAAATCGCACTGCGTGTCCTGCGCGCCTGCAAGGAACTCGGCATCCCGACCGTGGCGGTGCATTCGACTGCCGATGCCGACGCCATGCACGTGCGCTTTGCCGACGAAAGCGTGTGCATCGGACCGCCGGCGGCGAAAGACAGCTATCTCAATATTCCAAACATCCTCGCCGCCTGCGAGATCACCGGCGCCGATGCGGTGCATCCCGGTTACGGGTTCCTGTCGGAAAATGCGCGCTTCGCCGAAATTCTCACCGAGCACGGGCTGCAGTTCATCGGGCCGAAGGCCGAACACATCCGCATCATGGGCGACAAGATCGAGGCCAAGCGCACAGCCAAGCGCTTGGGGATTCCGGTGGTGCCGGGCTCGGAAGGTGGCGTTACATCCGACGAGGAAGCGGCAAAGATCGCCGACGAGATCGGGTATCCGGTGCTGATCAAAGCGGCGGCCGGTGGCGGCGGCCGCGGCATGAAGGTGGCGCACGAGCCGCACGCGCTCGCGCGCGCTTTGTCGACCGCACGCGCGGAAGCAAAAGCAGCCTTCGGCGACGACGCGGTCTACATCGAAAAGTACCTCGAAAAGCCCCGCCACATCGAAATCCAGGTGCTCGGCGACGGCAAAGGCAAAGCCATCCATCTCGGCGAGCGCGATTGCTCGCTGCAACGCCGGCATCAGAAGGTGTTGGAGGAGAGCCCCTCGCCCGCACTCAACACACAGATGCGCGACGTGATCGGCGAGACCGTGGCCAAGGCGATGCGCGAGATTTCTTACCAGGGCGTCGGCACGGTCGAATTTCTCTACGAGAACGGCCAATTCTATTTTATCGAGATGAACACCCGCATTCAGGTCGAACATCCGGTGACCGAGATGATCACCGACATCGATCTGATTTTCGAACAGATCCGGGTCGCCGCCGGCCACGAGCTCACGCTGACGCAGAGCGACGTGCAGTACCGCGGCCACGCCATCGAATGCCGCATCAATGCCGAGGATCCGGTCACATTCCGCCCCTCGCCCGGCACCATTCTGCATTATCATCCGCCCGGCGGGCTCGGCGTGCGTATCGATTCAGCCGTGTATCAGGGCTACACCATCCCGCCGTTCTATGACTCGCTCGTCGGCAAGCTGATCGTGCACGGCAAGACGCGCACTGAATGCCTGATGCGGCTATCGCGCGCGCTCGACGAGGTGGTGGTCGACGGCATCGAGACGACGCTTCCGCTCTTCCGCACGCTGGTGCGCGAGAAGGACATCATCGACGGCAATTATCACATCCACTGGCTCGAGCAGTTTCTCGCCAAGGGCGGTGTCGCGAGCTAAAGCTAATTGCACGCATGTCACGAAAAAGTAAGACCGCCTTACGGCGGTCTTTTTTGGCTGCCGCGCATCCGCTGTCAAGCGGCGGTTTTCCTTTTCCGACGTCGCGCGAGAAAACCGATCAGCCCCACCCCGCCGGCAAACATCGGCAATGCGGCCGGCACCGGAGTTGCGCCGACTGCGCCAAGGTCGGCGATGCGAACATTATCAATACCGCCGGTGAAACTGCCGGCCGCGTCGCCGTTAAAGAAGCCAAGCGCGGTCGTGGCGAAGCCTGCCACGAAATCAAAGGTGAAATCCTGCCAAGCGATTGTGCTATCCGCGTTGCTTAGCTGAAACACGCCAAGCACCGCCAGGGCGTTGATTGTCGGATCAACGATAGTAGTTTTGTCGGTCCTGGCGCCGATGCCAAATGTCACCTCATAGGTGTGGCCGACAACGGTATCGAATGTCTGCGTCACACCCTGGCCCGTACCAGAACTCCCGCTCAGGTCGAGCCATTGCGCACCACTCTGGGCGGCTTCTGCGCCCCCGCCGGTGCCGAAAACTTCGACGTTGCTGCCAGCGCCGCCGACAACGCTCCAGCCGCCAATGTCGTTGCCAGGGTTATAAATGACATTGTAAAAAGTCGCGGTGTCGGGAGTTTCAAAGTCGCCGTTGGTGAAAGGCGCGGCATTGGCCACGGAGCTCAAACCAAAAACCGTGCAGGCAATGAACGCGCTCCGCGCGATATCTAACCGAATTGTCATTGAAGGATTTTCCCCAAATGCTCTGTTTTTCAAGGCGACGCGCTTAGGCGGCCTTGCGCTTGCGGCGGCTGGCGATGAACCCGAACAATCCGGCGCCGCCGGCAAACATCGGCAATGTGGCTGGCAGTGGCGTCGCGCTGTCTAAATCACTAATCCGCACGTTATCCAGCCCGTTGAGACTGCCAGTTGGATCGCCGTTGAAAAAACCGATCGTCGTCGAAACGCCGGCCGCGATGAACGTAAAACTGAAGTCCTGCCATGCGAGCGTGGTGCCCGCATTTGTATATTGGTAGGTCCCCGCAACGAGCAGGCCGTTGATATACGGATCGACGATACTGGTCGTGCTGCCATCTCTCGTCGCGGCGCCTATGCCAAATGTCACCGAATAGGTGTGGCCGCTCTGGGTGTCGAAAGCCTGCTGCAGGCCTTGGTTTGAGCCACCGCTGCCAGTCAAGTCGATCCATTGGTGGCCGCTTTCCGCTGGATATGCTGGGCTATTGAAAGTATCCGGGAACAGCGCGATGTTTCCGCCCGGGGCAATTACTGTCCAACCGGTGATGCCCGTGTCCCCGTTTCCGTACAAGCTACCTGAACTATTAGCGATCGGCGTCTCAAAATCGCCATTGGTGAACGTCGCCGCGTTTGCCGCATTGACTAAACCAAGCGCCGCGGTCGCAGCCAATACGTATGCTGCAACGGAAAAACGATGGGAGTGCATTGGGAGCCCCATAAATAATTCGATTGCGCCTTGCATTGCGCGGCGTAATCAGTTCTCGCCACGGACTTAATGTGGCCGTTGGGCAGGGCTGTTTTCTACTATCCAAACAGATGGGTTTTGCGGAAACCGTCGAGAAGAATGCAGGCGGCACCGGCGGCGAATATCAGAGCAGCCCATGCAGCACAGATAACGCAACCGCCTGCGCGCGCGTGGCGGCATTCAGCTTCTTTTTCGCGCGCTCGACGTGAAAATGCACGGTTGGCGTCGCCAAATCGAGAAGCTGGCCGATTTCCCAATCCGTCTTGCCGGCTGACACCCAACGCAGGCATTCGATCTCGCGTTTGCTCAGCTTGACGCTGTCGCCATTTGGCTGATCGACGGACGACCGGCACCGCTCGTGGATGTTCAGCGCCATCGTTTGCAACACCGCGCGCTCCACCGGACTCTAAGGCGCAATCCGCCTTTGTAGTCATTGTCACCACCGCCTGGTAACCGGCGGGACCGTGGATCGGGACGAGCCAGCCGCTCCACCCAGCCGTATTTACGGGCGGCGCCATAGACTTGCTCTTCCTCTTTTGTCAGTTGACGCTCCGCGCAGATGTCTTCGCCACAGGAAAGGGCTTATTCTGCGGGCCGCTTCGGCAATGACGAAATCCTGCGCCATCCAGCCCCGCGACATATAAAGTTCGTGCCAGTCCTGCGGCCAGTCGAGAAAGAAGAACCGCGTTTTACGCTGGTCTCCAGTTCCGACCCAAGCGCCGCAAGCCGAAGCGGTAAAACCAAATTTTGCAATCGAGCGCTGGAAGTCTGCAATTGCAACGGGCAAGGGATCGTCCCCGGCGCAGCGCGCGACAAATTCAAGGCCCAAATTCGTCCGCAAGAGCATCCCCGCCTGCCACGCTGCGGCGCTCGCAACATGACCCTGCTCGTAACCTGACGAGGAATTAGGAGGCCGGTACTATCCAAATGAATAGGACCCGGATAGCTTACTTATTGCCGGCCCGAGAACCCCTATGGCCCCATGATCGAGTTCGACCAAAGTCTGCTCGATGCGCTTTACAGCGGCGCGGTAGACAGCTCGGAACTCGAGCGCGCGCTCGTTTTGCTTTCGCACTTGGTCGGCTGCCTATCGGCGGTTCTCATATCACTTGACGCTCAAGCACCGGCCGCGAGCCTTGTTTTGGCGACAGGCGCGTTTGGAGGGCCGGTCGCGCGCCAGTATGCCGAATTCGCGCAACACGATCCTGCGCCCGCAGCCTTTGCTCGTCTGGCACGCGGAACGGCCTCCACCACCAGCCGTATCTTGTCGCCGGAGCAACTGAGCAACGGCGTTTTCGTAAATGAATTCTATCGTCCGCACGGTTTCGCCGAAACACTTGGCGGCCATTTGCACGCCGAGAAAGCAAACTTCGCATTGATCGGCCTGCATCGCGGCGATGACCGTCCACCTTTTGACGACGACGAGATCGCGAACATCGAGCGTCTGATGCCGCATATTGCGCGCGCGCTCCGTCTGCGCCGGGAATTCATGGGCCTGCAAACTAAGACCGCAGGATTGCAGACGGCATTGGACGGATCATCCGAAGCGGGTATTTTACTAGTCCAGCCAAGCGGCGGCGCGCTGTTTGTAAATCGGGCTATTCGCGAAATGGCTGCGCGCAATGACGGATTGTCGCTCGATCGGACGGGATGGCCGATAGTCGCGAACCTCGATGCACGTCGCCATCTCGGTACACTCCTGAAATCGGTCACAACCGGCGGTGCCGGTGGAATCATGCGCATTCCGCGCCCGTCGGGCCTCCGGCCATACTCTGTTCTCGTTTCGCCGGCTCCCTCATCCCTGCTCGAAATGTCCGGACACCGGAACGCCCTTTCCGGGGCGCTCCTGGTCGTTCATGATCCCGAACGCCGCCCGCGCCCCGATCCTGAAATTCTTCAACACGCTTTCGGATTGTCGAAAGGCGCGGCCAAGCTCGTCGCCGCCCTTGCCGCCGACGACGATCTTAAGAGGCATGCCGAGCGCGAGAATATTACAATTCACACGGCCCGTTTCCATTTGCGCGCGGCGTTGAGCCAGACAGGCACGCGGACACAAGCACAGTTGGTCCGACTTGCGGTGCGGCTGCTTACAGAAATACATATGCGCGATTTTGAGGCGCCCTCATCAAAGTAACCATCATCCCGATTTGCTCGACTGCTTTGTCGCCAGAAGCGAAACGGACCGATACACTATCGTGGATCATCGATATGATAGGACAGCATGTCACCTTTGCCGCAGCAGCCGGTGTTCCGCGGCGCAATTGTCTTGTCGCTGATGCTGGCCTTGGCCGGCTGCCTGCCCGAGCGCGCCAAGGACATGGCCGAGTGCCAGAAGGAAGCTTCGCGCTTCTACGAAAGCTTTCGCGCCACCGATCCGAACAATCCTGCCGGACGTTTCCTCATCGGCTGCATGGCGACCAAAGGCTACGACTATTCAATCGTTGCGGCCGCTTGCAGTAGCGAACATCCCTTCCCCAACCAGGCTGGCTGTTACGTCTCCCGGACCTGGTCCGGCTGGATCGCCGAGCAATTCGGCGCCGATTGACATCGGCGCGCGCGCCGTCACTCTGCTGTCAGCCGTTGCAACAGCGTGCATACGTCGGCCGGATTGTAGGGCTTCGCCACGAATACCGAGCGCGACACCACCGGATCGAGATCGCAATAGCGGTAGCGGCCGGAGGCGTAGACGATCGGCAAGTCGGGGCGCAGTCCGCGCGCGTGCTTGGCCAGTTCTGTGCCGTTGATCTTGCCCGGCAGGTTGATGTCGGTGAACAGCACGTCGGCCTCGCCGCCGCGGTCGAGATAATCGAGCGCCTCGTCGCCGCTGGCAGCTTCCCGCACGGCGAAGCCACGCTCGCTCAGCCAGTCGGCGACGAGTTGGCTAATCAGCGGTTCATCTTCGACCAAAAGCACGGTCGGCTGTGCGATAGGCTGCGCCATGATACCCCACTTGCAAATCGCTTTCCCTCGACAGCACAACGCTTGCCGCCACAAGCGGTTCACTTTTTCGGAAACTTGCCGGGGTTATGGTAAGCTGTTGATTAACCGTCGCGGCAATGCTGCAATGGATTACCACGGGATGACGTCGGGGTTCCGTTAGAACCGCAAGTGAGTGCAAAAAGTCGAACCATGGCCAGCCGCGAAAGCGCATTCATCGAGATCACCCCCGACGTTCTGCTCAAGGCCTACGCCTGTGGCATCTTCCCGATGGCGGAAAGCGCCGACGATCCGGCGCTCTATTGGATCGAGCCGGAGATGCGCGGCATCATCCCGCTCGATACGTTTCATATTCCGGCCCGGCTTGCCCGCACGGTGCGGGCGACGCCCTTAACGGTCTGCGTCAACCGCAACTTCGAGGCCGTGGTGGCAGGCTGCGCCGAACCCAAGCGCGACCGCGCCCGCACCTGGATCAACGGGCGCATCCGCCGCATCTACCGCGCGCTGCACGCCCACGGTCATTGCCACAGCGTCGAGGTCTATGACGGCGAGGATCTCGTCGGCGGCCTCTATGGCGTTTCGCTCGGGCGCGCCTTCTTCGGCGAAAGCATGTTCCATCACGCGCGCGACGCCTCCAAGATCGCGCTCGTGCATCTGATCGCGCGGCTGCGCGCGGGCGGCTACAAGCTGCTCGACACACAATTCGTCACCGATCACTTGCGCACCTTCGGCGCCATCGAAGTGCCCAAGCGGCGCTATCACCGCCTGCTCGAGGATGCTCTCAACGGCGAAGCCGATTTCGCCGCGCTGCCGATGCGCACGCCCGTCACCGGCGCGCAAGCGCTGGCGATCCTGCACGACGATCGTTTTTCACTCGAGCGCTGAGCGGTCAGCGGACGAAACCGCCGCGCAGCGGTTGCTGCTGGCGCCGCGGCGCGCGGCGCGGCGTAGGCGGCGGTGTCGGTGGCGCAGCCTGTTGGTCGTCCTGCGGGGCTTCCGCCACCGCTGGCAGCTTGCCGCCTTTGCAATCGGTCAGCCACACGTCGTAGATCGGATGTTCGACCGCGTGCAGGCCCGGGCTGGCCGCAAACATCCAGCCGGTGAAGATGCGCTTGATCTCGCCTTTGAGCGTCACCTCGTCGACTTCGACGAACGAGTCGGTCTGCGGCGTCTCCGTCGGCGGGCGCGAATAGCACACGCGCGGCGTCACCTGCAGCGCGCCGAACTGCACCGTCTCGTCGATGGCGACGTCGAAGGAGGTGATGCGGCCGGTGATCTTGTCGAGTCCGGCAAACACCGCGGTCGGATTGGTGATGCGTTGCGGCGGCGGCTCCTCCACCACTTCTTTTGCCACCGGCGCGTTGGCGTCGACCGGCGGCTGCTGCTGCTGTTGCTGTTGCTGCTGCGTGCCGTCCGGCGCGCGTGGCGGCCCTTCCGTCTGCCGCGGCGGCCCGCTCGGCGGCGGCTGGTCGGCTTGCTGTGCTGGCGGCGCTGTGCCCGGCGGCGGCGCCAGCGGCTGCGATTGCACGGCGCCGGGTCTGTTCTGCGGGGGCAGCGCCATCGGCGGTGGCTGCGGGGCGGCCGGCGGCTCGTCAGTATTGATCGGCGGCGGATTGCCGCCCGGATAGTAGCGCGGCGGCGGCGCGCCGCGGTCGTCGATCGGCGGTGCGCTCGGCACGTTGCCGGGCGGCCGCGGCGGTCGATCACCAAAGATCGAGCCAAATTGCGCAGCCGCCGGCCAAGCCAGCATCAACACGGCCATCGCAAGGAAACCGGAAGAAAGTGAGCGTCGCGCCATGAAATACGGGTTGTCCACCTCGGCCGACGCCCCGACGTCGGCTTCACCAGGCTCGCGCCCGGTTAACACGGGGAATGCGGCGGCGGAAGGGCGCCTCTACGGCTCTTCCGGTGCCCACGCTTTGTAGTCGCCGGTCGCACGCGGGCGGCGGCCACTGGCGAGCGTGGAACCGGGAGGCCGATAGGCAGCCGGCGTACCGGTCAGATTGGGACGGTGCGGTTTCTGCCACGGGCGCGGCTGGTAGATTTCTTGCGTCGGCGGCACATCGACCGTGTGATGCAGCCAGCCGTGCCACGACGGCGGTACGCGCGAGGCCTCAGCATAGCCATTGTAGATGACCCAACGCCGCTCAAATCCGAGTGTGCGATCAATCTTACCGCCCTTCGTGCGGTAGTAGCGATTTCCGAATTCGTCCTCGCCGACCGTTTCGCCGTACAACCAAGTCCAGAATTGGGTGCCGAAGGTCTGCGAATTCCACCAAGTGAACAGCTTGAGCACAAAATTTTTCATCGCCGTTGCGCACTCGTGCAGGTGAGACGCGGCGTTGTGCCACCGCCTCAAGCCCCTGTCCAGCCGCCCTCCCTGCAATGAGGGTGCATGAGACCGACATGGAATCGGTTCACCCCGTCACATCATCCTCGCTACGGAGCGATCCGCTTGCCGGCGTGCAACAGGCGATCGTTATCATCGGCGACACTCGCGCGGCATGCTTCGACCTTCTGGAACGGCGCCGACGTCGAAGAGGCGACGAAAACGGTGCCAACGCTCTTATTGGCGTTTGCTGTTCCAGCCAGTTGCAATCTGCCGAGAGAAGTGGCTATGGTGCCCAGCAATTAATCAGCGCCTTCTAGGCGCTGACCCTCGCGAATGACGGTGCCGGGTCAAAAGGCGGGCTCTCTCTGAGCCCGCCTTTTTCATGCGCGCGCTGCGGCAGCAAAAGCCAATTCACAGCGGTGCGCAGCGTTCGCATGCACCGCCACCGCTTTGGAATTTGGCCTAACCGTCTGAAGAAAAAACGAGAATCAGAGACTCCCAAGAGGGGATTCGAGCATTTTTCCAAGCTCTGTCCCCGTTGGCCATGCTTCGAGACTGCGGTTTATGGAGACCAGCAGGCCCGGTTTTGCGTCACTTTTCTGTCATGAGCGGAGGCATAAAAACCTACGCCGAGGGCCTGAGAAAATGCTTTCCGGAGGCGGCGGATGGCTCAATACTGACCGCGGTTTCGCTGTTTTGGCGTCGTCGCGCGTGGTCCTTTACCACAAGATTTAGTGTTTGATTCAGGTTTACCCGCTATCTGTTGTTGACGGCGGCAGCGAGTTCCACCTAGCTTTCGTGTGTTCGGTGCGGGTGAGTTTTAAAGTTCCCTCCGGACCTCCAGAGACCCCAGGTCGTAAAGGCTCGCCCGCGCCAGAAATGGTGATTCCGGGCCGGGGGCATGCTGTGTCCGGAGCGTCGAAAACCGGGTTAACCGGTTGTCCGGCCATGAGCCGGCGACGAAATAAGGGGATGGGGTTGTGTGGAGTGACGAGCAGAAGGGGCGGACAGGACAGGTCCGTCAGGGAATAATCGGGTGGCTTGCCAGCTGCCCGGGAAATTAGGGGCAAGACAAGAAATGCGGATCGAACGGCGGTACACCAAAGACGGACAATCGGCCTACGAAAACATGACCTTCCGTCATGTCCCGAGCGAGATCCGCAATCCGGACGGCTCGGTCGTGTTCAAACTCGACAATGTCGAGGTGCCGGAATTCTGGTCGCAGGTCGCGTCTGACGTTCTCGCGCAAAAATATTTCCGCAAGGCGGGCGTGCCCGCGCGCCTGAAGAAGGTCGAAGAGAATTCCGTGCCCTCGTTCCTGTGGCGCTCGGTCGCCGACGAGGAGGCGCTCGCTGCGCTGCCCGAGAAGGAACGCGTCATCGGCGAGACCAGCTCCAAGCAGGTGTTCGATCGTCTGGCCGGCACCTGGACCTATTGGGGCTGGAAGGGCGGCTATTTCGATTTGGAAGATGACGCGCGCGCCTTCTTCGATGAGATGCGCTACATGCTGGCCGCGCAAATGTGCGCGCCGAATAGCCCGCAGTGGTTCAACACCGGCCTGCACTGGGCCTATGGCATCGACGGGCCGAGCCAGGGCCACTATTACGTCGATCCCTTCACCGGCAAGCTGACCAAATCGAAATCCTCCTACGAGCATCCGCAGCCGCACGCCTGCTTCATCCAGGGCATCAATGACGACCTGGTGAACGAAGGCGGCATCATGGATTTGTGGGTGCGCGAGGCGCGCCTGTTCAAATACGGCTCCGGCACCGGCTCCAATTTCTCCGCACTGCGTGGCGAAGGCGAGAAGCTCTCCGGCGGCGGCAAGTCCTCCGGCCTGATGAGCTTCCTCAAGATCGGCGACCGCGCCGCCGGCGCCATCAAGTCGGGCGGCACGACGCGTCGCGCCGCCAAGATGGTGATCGTCGACGTCGATCATCCCGACATCGAGACCTATATCGACTGGAAGGTGCAGGAAGAACAGAAGGTGGCGGCGCTGGTCACCGGCTCCAAGCTCAACCAGAAACACCTGCGCGCCATCATGAAGGCGTGCGTGAACTGCGAGGGCTCGGGCGACGACTGCTTCTCGCCGGACAAAAACCCCGCGCTCAAGCGCGAGATCAAGCTCGCGCGCAAATCGTTCGTTGCGGACAACGTCATCAAGCGGGTGATCCAGTTCGCCAAGCAGGGCTACAAGGACATCACCTTCCCGACCTACGACACCGACTGGGATTCGGAGGCCTACCTCACCGTCTCCGGCCAGAACTCCAACAATTCGGTGCGCGTGACCGACGGCTTCCTGAAAGCGGTCGAGGCCGACGGCAGCTGGGACCTCACCTATCGGAAGAACAACAAGATCGCGAAGACGCTGAAGGCGAACGACCTGTGGGAGAAGATCGGCTACGCCGCCTGGGCCAGCGCCGATCCGGGCCTGCAATACCACACCACGGTCAATGACTGGCACACCTGCCCGGCCTCGGGCGAGATCCGCGCGTCGAATCCGTGCTCGGAATACATGTTCCTCGACGACACCGCCTGCAATCTCGCTTCTCTCAACCTGCTCACCTTCCGCGACGAGAAAACGGGCGCCTTCCAGGTCGAGTCCTACGAGCACGCCGTGCGGCTGTGGACCATCGTGCTGGAAATCTCCGTCATGATGGCGCAGTTCCCGTCCAAGCAGATTGCCGAACTGTCCTTCCAGTACCGCACGCTCGGCCTCGGCTACGCCAATATCGGCGGCCTGCTTGATGACCAGCGGCATCCCGTATGACTCCAATGCCGGCCGCGCGCTGTGCGGCGCGCTCACCGCCATCATGACCGGCGTGTCCTATGCGACCTCGGCCGAGATGGCGGCGCAGCTCGGCGCCTTCCCCGGCTTCAAGAAGAACCGCGAGGCGATGCTGCGCGTGATGCGCAATCACCGCCGCGCGGCTTACGGCGAGCACACCGGCTACGAGAAACTGGCGATGCCGCCGGTGCCGCTCGACCACGCCGCCTGCCCCGATCAAAACCTGATCGCGCACGCCAAAGCCGCCTGGGACCGCGCGCTCGCGCTCGGCGAAGAGCACGGCTACCGCAACGCGCAAAGCTCCGTGATCGCGCCCACCGGCACCATCGGCCTGGTGATGGATTGCGACACCACCGGCATCGAGCCCGACTTCGCGCTGGTGAAGTTCAAGAAGCTCGCCGGCGGCGGCTACTTCAAGATCATCAACCGCGCGGTGCCGGAGGCGCTGCGCACGCTTCGATACACGGAAAGCCAGATCGCCGAGATCGAGGCCTACGCCGTCGGCCACGGCACGCTCGGCCAGGCGCCGGCGATCAACCCGACCACGCTGAAGGCAAAAGGCTTCACCGACGACGCCATCGCCAAGGTGGAAAAGGCGCTGCCGACCGCCTTCGACATCAAGTTCGTGTTCAACAAGTGGACCTTGGGCGAAGACTTCTGCCGCGACACGCTCGGCATCGCCGCCGACGACCTCGCCTCCCCGACGTTCGACCTGCTCGGCGCGCTCGGCTTCTCCAAGCGCGAGATCGACGCCGCCAACATCCATGTCTGCGGCGCCATGACGGTGGAAGGCGCGCCGCACCTGAAGCCCGAGCACTATCCGGTGTTCGACTGCGCCAATCCGTGCGGGCGCACGGGCAAGCGCTATCTCTCGGTCGAGAGCCACATCAAGATGATGGCGGCGGCGCAGCCGTTCATTTCCGGCGCCATCTCCAAGACCATCAACATGCCGAACGACGCCACGGTCGAGGACTGCAAGTCGGCTTACCTGTTGTCCTGGAAACTCGCCTTGAAGGCCAACGCGCTCTACCGCGACGGCTCCAAACTCTCGCAGCCGCTCAATTCGCAACTCATCGCCGATGACGACGACGAGGACGAGGCGGTGGAGACTTTCCTGGAGAAGACCGTCCCTGCCCGCGCCGCCGGCCTTGCCGAAAAGGTGGTCGAGAAGATCGTCGAGCGCGTCACCGTGCTGCGCGAGCGCGAGAAGCTGCCCGACCGGCGCAAAGGCTACACGCAGAAAGCCGTGGTCGGCGGCCACAAGGTTTACCTGCGCACCGGCGAATACGACGACGGGCGGCTGGGCGAGATCTTCATCGACATGCACAAGGAGGGCGCGGCGCTTCGCTCGCTCATCAACAACTTCGCCATCGCCATCTCGCTCGGCCTGCAATACGGCGTGCCGCTCGAGGAATATGTCGACGCCTTCACCTTCACCCGCTTCGAGCCGTCGGGCCCGGTGCAGGGCAACGACACGATTAAATTCGCCACCTCGATCCTCGATTACGTGTTCCGCGAGCTGGCGGTGTCGTATCAGGAGCGCTTCGATCTCGCCCATGTCGACCCGTCGGAGTCGGGCTTCGATGCGCTCGGCAAGGGCGTGGAGGAAGGCAAGCCGACCTCGGCGGCGCAATACGTCTCCAAGGGGCTGACGCGCTCGCGCACCGATCGTTTGTCGGTGGTGCAAGGCTCGTCCGATCAAGGCGACACGACGCCGGCGGTCGCCGGCGGCAACGTCACGGCCTTCTCCGCCGGGGCAGCCCGCACGGAATTGGCCGGCGCCACCGCGCTGAAAGCCGAGCCGGAAGCAAAACTCTCGCCGACGCAGGCGCTCGAAGCGATCAACGACCACGACGCCCGCCTGCACGCCAAGCACGCGGCCTCCGAAAAGCGCGCCGAAGCCCGCGCCAAGGGCTACGAGGGCGAAGCGTGTGGCGAGTGCGGCAACTTCACGCTCGTGCGGAACGGCACCTGCATGAAGTGCGATACGTGTGGGAGCACGACTGGGTGTTCGTGATGAGATGTCGTCGCTGCTCGACCGTTGGGTTGGTCTGCTTGTGTCTGGCGCAGGGCGTGAAGGCCCCGTCGGCTAGTGTCGTCGGTCAAATAACCGGCGCGACCATCACCGTACAATCGTCGACCGGCACCCTGACCGGAAGTGGCGCAATATACTCGGCAACCCCGACGATCGTGAACACGGTCGACGGCAAAGTGTACAGGTCGGCTCCTCGCGATCAAAGATTTTATGTCGAAGTCGACAGGCGAATACCGCCTCAACCGTTAATATTAAACGTCAACTCGACGTAGGTAAGTCAGTTGTCCGTAGGGCGGATTAGCGAGGCGTAATCCGCCACACTGATAGCCACCGGCGCAATACGCTTCGCTATTGCGCCCTACGCGCCATCACTTCCCCTTAAACTCCACCACCAGCCGGTCGATCGCAATGCCGTTGCGGCGGCCGAGCATCCACGCAATCCCGGACGCCGACGTGGCGTCCGACAAAGGCCGCACGGTGATGGCGCCGGTGGCGGCGCTGAGACGCAGGCGCGCGGTGACGTTCCCGCCGGCGCGGAAGATCAAATCGCGCGTGTCGGCCGGCACCGTGATGGTCTTGGTGCGCCGGATGGTCACGTCCATTTCGCCGACCAGCGTATCGCCCGGCGCGAACGACCTGGCGAAAACCCTGACAGTGCCTGCGGCGAAGTAGTCCTTCTCGGCATCGAGGGTGACCGTATAGGTCTTCTCGGGCCTGGCCGGCGGCTGCGCCATGCCGGGCGCGGCGCCGGACAGAGAGAGCGCGAGCGCAGCAAAACCTGCGCAAACGAATGACCACCCCATGATGTTTCCTCTGCCCGCCCTAACCGTAGCACGCCGGCCGTCCGCACCGCCCGTATCCCGCAAGGGACCCAACTCAGTGTAAGTTTATCCGGCCCTCCGCCCGCAACCGGGCGGCCGGGCCTAACAAGGAACGTTGTCCTGGCAAACTCCGACAAAGACGCCAAGGCCAAGGCCGAGGCCAGCTTCAAGCGCAAGCAGGAGCAGGCGCGCGAGGGCGTGCTCGCCATGGCCGAATATCAGGCCGCCACCATCGCCACGCGCGAGAAGACCGCGAAGCTGCGCGCGCTGCGGCTCGCGAAGGAGGCCGCCGAGCGCAACGCGCCGGCCAAGGTTCCGACGAAAATTCCGAGCAAGGCTCAGCCTAAGACGGTGGCCAAACCGGTGGCCAAGACGGCGAAGCCGGTGGCCAAGACGGTAACGAAGACTGTGACGAAGACCGTGAGCAAGGCTCCGGCGAAGACCCCCGCCAAACCGAAATCCGCCGCCAAGAAAAAGCGCTGAGCGCCGGCCGCATCGCTGCGCGGGACCGCCGCCGGTGGGCCGCCGCATGGCCCCCGGTAGCCGCGCGCGCGCGAATCTGGCATTGCATTCCCGTCTGACGACGGGCTCAATAGCCTGTGCGTGCGGTTATGTGTGCGCGCGGCAAGGACGATATGGAGCGCAAGCGGCGCCGGTCGTGCCGCGACGGCATCGCGCAGATTGGCAGCACTCTGCGCGGACACTGCGATAAGGGGACGGCATCATGGCGAAGAAACGCAATGTGAAGCGGACCACCCGCGCCAAAGCGAAACCGAAAGCGCCGGCCGCCGCCAGGCGCAAGGGCGCCGCCGCCCCGACCGAGCCCGAACATATCGGTGGCGAAGTCGATCCGTTGAACGTGATCGCGGCGGTGATCGCGGTCGCGCTGATCGGGCTCGGCATCTACTACTATCAATTGCCGTCGAATGACGGCGGCATCACCGGCTCGATCACGCCGGCGGCGCAGACGGCACCGAAGTAGCGCGCCCTATTCCTCCGGCTCGGTGGTGAAATAAAGCGGAAAGCCCGCCTGCTTGCCGAGCTCGGTGGCTTCCTTGGCCTTGGTGTCGGCGACGTCCCTGGTGAACACCGCGATGACGCAGGCGCCCTTCTGGTGCGCCGTCATCATGACGCGGTAGGCCTCGCTCTCGTTCATGCGGAACACGGCCTTGAGCACCTCGACGACGAATTCGCGCGGCGTGTAGTCGTCGTTGAGCAGGATCACCTTCCACAGCTTGGGGCGCTGCGTCTGCGGCTTGCTCTTGGTGCGCGGCTTGACGACGGTCTGCCCACTCATCGGCGGCGTCCTCGGGAAATGCCCGGCCCGCACCGATTATAGGTCAACGGATTTTGGCTGTCGTCCCCGCGCGAACGGGATGGCGAAAGCCACGACCGTCGAGGCGTCTATGCGCGGCCGATGGAGCCTTGCCGCCCCCGCCGGCCGCCCTTGCCGACCATGGCGTCGATGCTCCACGGACCCGGCCCCGCGAATACGAAATAAAGAAAAATGAAGCAGAAGAGGATCGCGGCATCGCCGCCGTTGAGCTGCGGGAAGAAGCCGCGCGGCGCGTGGCTCATGAAGTAACCGACCGCCATCTCGCCCGACATGATGAAGGCCGCGAGGCGCGAGAGATAGCCGACCGCCAGCAACCCGCCGCCGATGAATTCGATCGCGCCGGCAAACCAGGCGAGCGTCAACGGATCGGGCATTTTCGGCGAGGGAAAGCCGAACATTTTCGACAAGCCGTGCGAAAAGAACAGCAGCGCCACCATGATGCGCACGATGCTCAGCACGTAGGGCGACAGGTCGGTCAGGCGATCTTGCAGGGGCATGGGAAGGGCTCTCGGGTTGGATGACAGCGGCTATTGGCCGGGGGAACCGGAAAAGGTCAATGGGCAAAATCGGCAGTTGCGCGCATGATGTCGTCTTTCCCTGCGAAAACGCATGGGACGCCATGTCGCAGTGCGCCGGCATCGCTGGCTCGAGCGATCCCGGCGCACAAGCGCCAACGGAGCCAAAGCTAATGCTCTACCTGACGATCAAAACCGCTCTCTCCGCTATCATCATCACTACCGCATCCGAAGCCGCGCGCCGTGCACCGGCGTTGGGTGCGCTGATCGTTTCGCTGCCGCTGACTTCGCTGCTCGCGCTGGTCTGGCTCTGGTACGAGACCGGCGATACCGAACGCAGCGCGGCGCTTGCGCAGTCGACGTTCTGGTTCGTATTGCCGACCTTGCCGATGTTCCTTGTGATGCCGGTGCTGCTGCGGCACGGGCTGAATTTTTGGCCCACACTGGCGATCGGAAGCGCGCTGACGATCGTGCTGTACCTCGCTACCGTCTGGGTGCTCGATAAATTCGGCACCGTGCTTTGACAAAAAGTGACGTTTACGTCAGCCCTGCTGCTTCAAAGGCGCGCGGCGCGCGATACGCTTTACTCGCATCAAGAGGGGTCGGGGCCGATCTGCCACGCGAGGGAGGAGGCCCAGATGGAACTCGTCAGCGACGCCGGAGGCTTTGCGCGATCGCGTCCGGTGATTGAATGCCGCCAATGCGGCGACCGCATCTACGTGCCGCAATGGACCGAATATCGCGACGGCGGCCGCATCCGCCATTTGTGGGCCTGCGAAGTCTGCGGCTATGCGTTTGAAACCACCGTTTCGTTCGCGAAGAAACGGCAAGCGCGTGATCATCCGTAAGACAGGCGCGAGAAGGACGCCGGGTTAAGCGATCACGCGACGCGGAGGCAAGGAGCCGGCTTTAAGCGCACGCGCCCGCACACCGACAAACATGTCCCCGGGGCGATCCCGCCGAATGCCGGCTCCTTGCAGCGCCGCAATTACCAACGCGACGGCGGCCGCAGCGACGCGGCACCGCGGTTTTCCACACAGGCGCTGATCCGTTACGCCGCGAGACCGAGGAAGTCGCGCAAGGTCGCGGCGGTTTCCTCGATGGTGCCGCTGGCGACCGGCACTTCAATGAAGTCGTGGCCTTGCGTGCGCAGCACCAGTTTGCGCACCTCGACGCCCGACGCCGGATCCTTGAACGTCGCCACATCGAGTTCTTTGATATCGGCAAGCGGCAGTTCGACCGGCTTGCGTTTCCACATCAAGGTGCTGCGCTCGATGCGGGCTTTGCCCTCGCTCTTGTCAAGCGCGAGCGAAAAAGCGCTCAGACCCCCGCCCACTTCGACCACCAGGCGATTTGCGCTGCGTTCGACGATTGACATGGGTTCGCTCCCCTTGCTCGTCGTGACACCGCAATCTTACGCCGCGCGCCTGCGGCGGCGCACGCCATGTTGTCGCAAGCGCTGCGCCAAATCGCCGCCACAGCGGCCTTTTTTGCTGCAATGCGAACGCGGAACAGCGCGCCGGTACCGGATGGTTGTGTTGCCGCGCAGGCACACTGCAAAGGATATGGACTTGACGAGGCCGTGCGCCAATCGACAAATCATCTGCCTCGTGATGGTTTGATGACTGAAATTTAGTCACGGGGGCCGGCAGCGTTGGATCGCCGACCCGGTTACCGAGTTCCTCCCGCGTGGCGTTTAGACTGGGCGGCCGCAAGGCCGCCCTTTTTTGCTGCGCAGCGGACGAGGCCGGGTCAGGCCGCATAGGCGCTCGGGAGGGCCTCGTCTTCAACAAAGGGGGTGGTCGACGCGGCCGTGACGGGATCGATGGCCTCGACCAGCGCCAGGAACGCGCTACCGGGCAGCGGCGGGGCAAATACGTAACCCTGCGCCGAGCGGATGCCGAGTTCGCGCAAGACGCTGACCTGCTCGAACGTCTCCACGCCTTCCGCCACCACGTCCATGCGCATGTTGTTGGCGAGGTCGATCAGCGTTTCGACGATGGTGGTGGAGTTGCGGTCGGTGCCGATGGCATCGACGAACATCTTGTCGATCTTGATGATGTCGACGCCGAGCTTGAGCATGTAGGACAAGCCGCTGTGGCCGGTACCGACATCGTCTATGGCGATGCGGATACCGAGCTCCTGCAGCGCGGCAATGATTTGCCGGGCCTGCGTGAAATTCTCGATCTGGTCGCGCTCGGTCACTTCAAGGACGACTTGCGAGAGCTTGATCGGCGATCCGGCAAACACTTTTCGGACATCCTTGATGATATTTTCGTCGCCGAACAGCTTTCCGGCAAAATTGAAACTGATCTTGAGTGAAGGCCGGCTGCCGATGGCTTTGCCTGCCTCGGCGCAGACCCGTTGCATCAAATCGCGCGTCATGTCGTGGATGAGACCGCTGGACTCGGCGAGCGGAATGAACGCGCCCGGGAGCCCGATCGTCCCGTCCGGCCTTTTCCATCGCACGAGCACTTCGGCTCCGCGCAACTGCCCGGAACGGATGTCAACGATGGGCTGGTAGTACGGCACGAACTCGCCATTTGCCAAAGCGCGTTCGATATCGACGATCGGATTGCCCGGCGAAGGCGACGGCAGCAATAGCGTCACGGCCGCCACGATCAATATGACGCCAGCGCTTGCGACGATGCCGAGCCATTTCAATTCCTCATGGCTCCCCGCGATTTGTCCGCGCGGCGTCACGATTTCGGCCTGAAAGCCGAACCGATCCGAGCGCACCTTTGCCACGTACACATAGCCTGTCATCCGCGCCGGCAGTTTGCCAATTTCGCCAATCTGGATGCCGCGGTCGGTCGCGACATGCGCATAGGCGCTGAACGGTCCGCCGTGGCCAGCCACCTGGGGAAGAAACAGAATGGAAGGCACCAACGCTGCAATCGCCTGATCGCCGGCCTTGCGGCGCAAACGTACCATCGGCCGGCCGTTAGCCAACCTGATCACATCGAGCGTATAGCCCTTGGTGCCGCGGAGGGGTTCCGACGCAATGATCTTGCGGTGGCCCACCGGCGAGCCAAAGTCGGTGCAAAGCGTGCGGCCGCCGAAATCGACCAGCGCGAACTCCTTGACCGGCGTCGTCTGAAATACGGCCGTGCGCATGGCGTCGATATGAGCGGGACTGCATAAATCCACGCCTTGCGCCGCCAGAGTGTCAAGCGCTTCGATCACATGAGAAACACGGGACTCGGCGAGCGAGATGGCTCGTTTGGCCGAAGTGTCGACTTCCTCCTGCCCGCGCCGGTCGATGATCCCGCTGAGCCAGAAATCGAACACGATGAGGGGCGTGCTGGCGAGCAGCACCCCGACCACCACGGCAATGAATTTCCGGCGCGAAACCGCGCGAAAAAACCGTCCCATCCTGCCCTGGCCGCGACCCCCTCCTGGTGTCGCCACCATTTGAGCCTTGGTGCCGTAAAAACGTACTTAAGCTCCAAGGCCGCGCGCCCGATAACGCTGCAGGTTGCCGCAATGCGCGCGGCCATGGTTAAGGGATGGTTACCGCGAGCCGTTCGTTGTGACGGTGCCCAGAAGTTCTGCGATGAACCGCGGCAGCGCGAACGCGCCGACGTGCAGCTCTGGTGTCCAATAGCGCGTCGGGAAACGACCCGCTTTGCGGTAGCGTTCCGCGATTACCGTCGACGAGACATGGCGCAATCGTCTGTCGTCGCTGGCAAACCCCATCGCCATATGGCCGCCGACATAAGTCGGCACGGCGGCGATGTAGCAGGACGCATCCGCAAACAATGCGCGGAAGTGTCGGATGCTGGTCTTCAGCTCGCTCGCCTGCAAGAACGGCACGCCATTCTGCGTGACCAAAACGCCGCCTTTGTTCAGGCGGCGCTTGCAGGCGGCGTAAAAGCGCTTCGTGAACAGCACGGCGCCCGGCCCTTGCGGATCGGTCGAGTCGATAATGATGACATCGAAGCGCCGCTCCGTCTGCGCGACGTAGTCCATGCCGTCGCCGATAATGAGCTCGAAGCGTTTGTCGGCAAAGACCGGCCTGGTGAATTCCGGAAAATGCCGCTTGGCGAACGTCACCACCGAGGCGTCGATTTCAACCTGAGTGAGATGTTTGACCGCTCGGTGCTTAAGCACTTCCTCGGCAATACCGCAGTCGCCGCCGCCGACAATCAGCACCGTCTTCGCGCGCCCGTGCGCAAACAACGGAACGTGGCTCATCATTTCCTGATAGACGTATTCGTCGCGGCTTGTGATCTGAGTCGCGCCGTCCAGCATCAGCATTTTTCCGAAGAACTTGTTCTTGAACAGAACAAGATGCTGATGCGCCGTCCTTGCTTCATAAATCACGCGATCGGCCGCATAGCTCATGCGAAAGCCGAGCGGCTCGAACAGGGTTTCCGCAATCCAGCGTTTCTTGGCCACCGGCCACTCCTTCAAAAGCGAACTGTTGTGACAGCCGCCGCGGAGTTTCTAATCATACAGAGGAATGGGACAAGCCCCGCGGTCAGGCCGCGCCCTGCCCGCGCAAGAGTTCGCTCACCGCGATCTTTTTCGGGTTGAAGGCTTCACGTAGCACCGGAACACAGGCATCCGGGTTGGCGCTCCCGCACATGAAAATATCAAGCGCGGCATAGGCGCGTTCCGGCCAGGAATGGATGGAGATGTGACTTTCGGCCAGCACCGCCACGCCGGAAATACCACCATTGGGTTCGAAGTGATGCAAATGGATGTGCAGCAGCGTGGCGCCGGCCGCGTTCACGCAGCGGCGCAATGTGTCCTCGATGTGATCGAGATCGTCGAGGCGGTTCGCCTGATATAGATCGACGATGAGGTGCGCACCGGCGCAAGCGATGCCATTCCTCACCACGAAGTGGTCGTCGCGCGCTTCGACATTCGTCGCCGGCGCATCCACCGAGTTTTCTTTTTTTCGGGTGGTACCTGGAGTCTCCAAGCCCTTCCCCGATCGCAAGAGGGCGTTTTTCAACATGCCGCTCTCCCCAACCAGAGATCGAAGCCCGAGAGACCGGCGTGCCGGCTCGCGGAGTGAATTTGTCGTCATGCAAACGTCACGACGCAAGCCGTCCACATAGGGGCAAGCTACTCTCGGATCAAGAAGATTTTGTAAAAGCGCGGTAACATCGTCGCGTGCTTGGCTGTATCCGCAATTATGGCGCAATCCTGCCATTCGTTCGCTGCCATTGGGCGTTCACCAATGGCACGCTAGACTGCATGAAAGCTGACGCCGCAAAGGAGACCCTCGCATGAGCTTTTCCCCCGGCAATGATCCGCAGGCTGGCGACGTCTATGCCTGCGATGCCATCGCGCAGGTGATCGTGCCGCGCTCGGTCGATCTCGGCGACGGCTTTTCGGTGCGGCGTGCGCTGCCGTCTGCGCGCAGCCGCATGGTGGGGCCGTTCATCTTCTTCGACCATTTCGGTCCCGCCGAATTTCGCGCCGGCACCGGCCTCGACGTGCGGCCGCATCCGCATATCGGGCTTGCCACCGTCACCTATCTCTTCGACGGCGAGATCATGCACCGCGACAGTCTCGGCACCGCGGCGCCGATCAAGCCCGGCGAGGTGAACTGGATGACAGCCGGGCGCGGCATTGTGCATTCCGAACGCACCGACGCCGAGCAGCGCACGACCGGCAGCCCCATTCACGGACTGCAAATGTGGGTCGCGCTGCCGGCCGCAAAGGAAGAGATGGAGGCAGGCTTTGCCCATCACGCGGTGGCTGAATTTCCGATGGTTCAGGAGAACGGTTCGAGCGCGCGCATTGTCGTCGGCTCACTCTACGGCGCATCGTCGCCGGTGCCGGTGGTGCATGAGACGATCTTTGGCGACGTACATTTGAGCGCGGACTCGCAACTGCCGCTCGATGCCGACCACGAAGAGCGCGCGATCTATGTGATCGCCGGTGCCATCGACATTGCCGGCGATCTGTTCGAAGCCGGACGGCTCCTGGTGTTCAAACCGGGCGACCCGATCACGGTGACGGCGCTGCGCGACAGCCACTTCGTCATCCTCGGCGGCGCGCCGATGGACGGTCCGCGTCATATCTGGTGGAACTTCGTATCGTCGCGGAAAGACCGTATCGAGCAGGCCAAGGCCGACTGGAAGGCCGGCCATTTCGACAAGGTGCCGGGCGACGAAATCGAGTTCATTCCGCTGCCGGAACACTAGCCACACTGGCGGGTTCATTCTATTAGAACCTGCATGTTTACGCGCCTGATCACATTCTGGGACGGTATTCGCTCGAGCCTGTGGGCGCTGCCGCTTGTGATGGTGCTGGCGGCATGCGCATTCGCGTCCGTGGCGCTGAGCATCGGCATCGGCGTCGGCAGCGATCCGGTCTGGTACCTCTATAGCGGCGGCGCAAAGGAGACGCCGCAATTTCTCTCCAATCTGGTGAGTTCGATGATCACGATGGCGACGCTCGCCATTTCGATCACCATGGTCGTCTTGACGCTGGCCGCACAGCAGCTTGGACCGCGGCTCATTCGCAGTTTCATGGCCGACCGGCGCACGCAGATTTCGCTCGGGCTGTTCGTGTCAACCGTCGTCTACCTGCTGCTGGTCTTGCGCAGCGCGTACGGCCAGCATGAGGCCGTCTCCAACCTCGCGGTCACCCTCGGCACGGCGTTGGTGCTCATCAGCGTGGCAACGCTGCTCTTCTTCGTCCATCATCTCGCCAGCTCGATCATCGCCGACAACGTCATCTACCGCATCGGCAACCAGCTCGACGCCAACATCGCGCGGTTGTTGCCAGACAAAAATGAGCAGGCCCGGAGCCAAACTAACTCCGCACAGACAAAGACTGGTGCTCCCGTTCCGCTCCTCTATGGCGGTTATGTCCAAGCGATCGACTACGGCGCGGCCGTCGAAGCAGCCGCCGATTCCGAAGCCTCGGTCACTTACGACATTCGCCCCGGACACCATGCCGTGCCTGGCGTGGTGGCCGCTCGTATCTTGCCAGAGAGGTCCGCAACCGACGAATTATGCCTTGCCATTCAGAAGTCGATCGTCGTGGGCTCCGAACGCACCTCGGTGCAAGATCTGGAATTTTCGGTTCGCCAACTTGTGGAGATTGCACTGCGCGCACTGTCGCCCGGCATCAACGATCCTTATACCGCCAATACCGTCATCGACCGGCTGACACAATCACTGCGCAAGGTCATGGACCTCGGGCCGCAAAAAAATGCCTGGCACGACGAGAGCGGCAAGACGCGCGTCATCGCGGAAGTATCTACGTTCGACGGCATAGTCGATGCCGCTTTCAATCAAATACGCCAACAGGCGTCAAATGTCCCGGCCGTGCTGATACGCCTTGCTGAATGCATCGGCCAATTGCTCAATCTGGCCGACGACACGCAACGCCCCGCGCTGGCGCGTCATCTCAAATGGTTCTGGCGGCGGGCCGGCGCAATATCGCCGAAGCGGACGACCTCAAAGACCTCGAAGCGCACGCAAAACACGCGGGCCTGCCCGACAGGAAACGCGCCAAGGGCTAGTCGGCTACTTCTTCGGCAAATCCAGCCGGATGTTCAGCTCTTTGAGCTGCCGGGCTGTGACTTCCGACGGCGCGCCCATGAGCAAGTCTTCGGCGCGCTGGTTCATCGGGAACAACACCACCTCGCGCAGGTTCTCCTCGCCGGCGAGCAGCATGACGATGCGGTCGATGCCGGGCGCGATCCCGCCATGCGGCGGCGCGCCGAGCGAGAGCGCGTGCAGCATGCCGCCGAATTTCGCTTCCAGCACGTCCTCGCCGTAGCCGGCTATCGCGAACGCCTTCTTCATCACTTCGGGCCGGTGGTTCCGGATCGCGCCCGAGGACAATTCGATGCCGTTGCAGACGATGTCGTATTGGATCGCCAGGATCGACTGCAGCTTCTCGTGGTCGTTCGGATCGAGCGCGAGGAATTCCTCGACCGGCATGTTCGGCATGGAGAACGGATTGTGCGAGAAATCGATCTTCTTCTCTTCTTCGTTCCATTCGTACATCGGGTAGTCGACCACCCAGCAGAACTCAAAGCGCCCTTGCGCGATAAGGCCGAGCTCCTCGCCGACCTTGGTGCGCGCCGAGCCGGCGAACTTCACGAAATCCTTCGGCTTGCCGGCGACAAAGAAACAGGCGTCGCCGACCTTGAGGCCAAGCTGATCAGCGATCTGCTTGGTGCGATCGGGACCGATATTTTTTGCGAGCGGTCCGGCGCCGCCCTCCTCGCCCTCGCGCCAGAAAATGTAGCCGAGCCCCGGCTGGCCTTCGCCTTGCGCCCACGAATTCATGCGGTCACAGAAAGCGCGGTTGCCGCCGCTCTTGGCGGGAATCGCCCACACCGCGTTGCCGGCCGTTTCCAGAATCTTCGCGAAGATTTTAAAGCCGGAACCGCGGAAGGCTTCGCTCACATCCTGCATCTCGATCGGGTTGCGCAGGTCGGGCTTGTCGGTGCCGTATTTGCGCAGCGCGTCGGCATAAGGAATGAGCGGAAACTTCGGCGTCACCGGCTTGCCGCCCGCAAACTCCTCGAACACGCCGCGGATCACCGGCTCGACCGCCTCGAACACGTCTTGTTGCGTGACGAAGCTCATTTCCAGATCGAGCTGGTAGAATTCGCCGGGCGAACGATCGGCGCGCGCGTCCTCGTCACGGAAGCAGGGCGCGATCTGGAAATAGCGGTCGAAGCCCGCCACCATGATGAGCTGCTTGAATTGTTGCGGCGCCTGCGGCAGCGCGTAGAATTTTCCCGGATGCAGGCGCGAAGGCACGAGAAAATCGCGCGCGCCTTCCGGCGACGAGGCGGTCAGGATCGGCGTCTGGAATTCGAAGAAGCCGGCCTGCTTCATGCGGTTGCGGATCGAGTTCGATCACGCGCCCGCGCAACATGATATTGTTGTGCAGATGCTCGCGGCGCAGATCGAGGAAACGGTATTTGAGCCGGATGTCCTCCGGGTAATCTTGTTCGCCGAATACCGGCATCGGCAGTTCGGCGGCCGCACCGAGTACCTCGATCTCGTCGATATAGACTTCGATCTCGCCGGTCGGCAGGTCGGGGTTGAGGGTGCCCTCGGGCCGCCGCCTCACCTTGCCATCGATTCGCACCACCCATTCCGAGCGCAACGTCTCGGCAAGCTTGAACGCCGGACTGTCGGGGTCGGCTACAACTTGCGTGATGCCGTAGTGGTCACGCAGATCGATGAACAGGACGCCGCCGTGGTCGCGGATGCGGTGGCACCAGCCCGAGAGGCGCACCGTTTTACCGATATCGCCCTCGCGAAGCGCGGCGCAGGTGTGTGAACGATAGCGATGCATTGATTAACCGTCGAATAGGCTCAAAACCCGCAGATTCGCAGGCTCAAAGAGGGCGCACAACCGCATGGGCGGCTTGTGCTTGTCAAGCCGCCGCCTTTTGACCGGCCGGCACACGCCGCATGCGCCAGCGCCCGGGCGACGCGAGGCGCCCGGGCCTTGGCGATCTGGTTGGCACGGTGTGTTTGGCAGCGCGCCGCCTTACGAGCAGACTGTCGCGGAATGATCGGTGCCGTCGGGGGCGATACGCGTGTATGTGTGGCACCTGATCAATTTGAACTTGAGGGGCTTGGGGACCCCGGCATTGACCTGCGCTGTCGAGGTGTTGGACGCGCCTCCATTGCCGCCGGAGCGGGACTTGGCGCTCGCCGTATCGGAGACGAAAGCCGCGGCCACCAGCCCGGCTGCCGCAAGAATTGCAATCTTATTTTTGCTCATGGTCTTTCCCTTCACTGTTAGACTTCGTCGGAAGGACGAAGCGTCGTTCGCCCATATGTCGCGGCGCGGCCTATCGGCGTTCGGGGAGCAACGGCACAATCGACCGAACTGTGATCACGGTCACAGGGCCGTCTGAAATGGCGCCGGCATAGGAGCTTTGCAGTCAGATTCCGCTCTCGGCGGAGACAGGCCGCCCCGGCTGCGCTATGCAGGGCGCCCATGACTCGCAAAACGTCCAAAAAGGCGGGCCGCAAGAAGGCTGGCAACGACACCACCGGGCATGCCGCAGCCGACATGTCGGCGGCCGAAGCCACGGTCGAGACGCTGATCGCCCATGGGCTCAAGACCGTCTATGCGCTGCCCGGCGTCCACAACGACCACCTGTTCGACGCCTTGCAGCGCGCCGGCGACCGGCTTGCGGTCGTGCACGCCCGCCACGAGCAGGGCGCGGCCTATATGGCGCTGGGGGCCGCGTTGGCGACCGGACGGGAGCAGGCCTATGCGGTGGTGCCCGGCCCGGGACTGCTGAATTCAGGCGCGGCGCTGCTTACGGCCTACGGCATGAACGCGCCGGTGCTGGCGATGATCGGGCAGATTCCGCATGCCGCGATCGGCCGCTCCATCGGCCACCTGCATGAGATCCCCGACCAGCACGGCATCGTCGCCCGGCTGGTCGACCACTGCGCCCTGATCCACGGACCGCGCGATGCGGCGGAAAAAACGGCGAAAGCCATCCGCGCCATGCGGCAAGGCCGGCCGGGCCCGGCCGCGCTCGAATGCGCGATCGACGTATGGGGACAACGCGCGCGCATTCCCGCGCTTGCGCCACCGAAACCGCCGCGTGCGCATCGTATCGACGACGACGCCGTGCGCCGCGCCGCCAAGCTGCTCGGCAACGCAAAGCGCGTGGTGATCGTCGCCGGCGGCGGCGCGCTCGACGCTTCGCAAGAAGTCACGCTGCTCTCCAGCATGTTGCAGGCGCCGGTCAATTCTTACCGGCGCGGGCGCGGCGTGCTCGACGACCGCGACCCCTTCAGCGTGAATTTGCCGCTCGGGCGCGAATTGTGGGGCGAAGCCGATGCCGTGCTGGCTGTCGGGACGCGGCTGTTCTATCCCATCACGCAATGGGGCATCGATCGCGGGTTGAAGATTGTCAGCGTGGATGCCGACAAGAATGCGCATGCGCGCCTCACCAAACCTTCTATCGCGCTGACCGGCGATGCAACGGCGGTGCTGCGCAAGCTGATCGACGAACTCGCCAGATATAATCTGCGCCGTGCGCCGCGCCGCGACGAGATGCAGGATCGCCAGGCGAAGATGCGCCGGCACATGCAGGACAAGATCGGGCCGCAACTCGCTTTCCTCGACGCCATGCGCGCCGCATTGCCGGAGGAAGGCATCTATGTGGACGAGGTCACGCAGATCGGCTTTGCCGCGCGGCTTGCCTTTCCGGTCTACAAGCCGCGCACGTTCCTCTCCCCCGGCTATCAGGATAATCTCGGCTGGGGCTACGCCACCGCGCTCGGCGCCCAGCACGCGCGGCCCGATGTGCCCGTTCTCTCCATCAACGGCGACGGCGGCTTTCTCTACACCTCAAACGAGATCGCCACCGCCATGCGCCACCGCATTCCACTGGTCGCCGTCGTGTTTACCGACAACTCCTTCGGCAATGTGCGGCGCATCCAGGAAGAGCATTTCGGCAATCGCCTGATCGCCTCCGACCTCGCCAATCCCGACTTCGTCAAATACGCCGAGAGTTTCGGCGCCCGCGGCTTGCGGGCGCGAACGCCGGAGGAATTGCGAACCGCCTTGCGCGAGAGCTTCGCGCGCCGCGAGCCGGCGGTGATCGAAGTTCCGGTCGGACCGTTTCCGAGCCCCTGGGAGTTCATCCACATGCCGCCGGCGCGCGGCCGAAAAGGTTTGCCATGAGCAAGCCCGATCAGGTTAGGTTGCCGGCTGCAATGGACGTCATCACCACCACCGCCGACCTTGAGCGCGCCTGCTCGCGCATGGCGCAACACCCCTTCGTCACGGTCGACACCGAGTTTCTGCGCGAGACCACCTACTATCCCCTGCTCTGCGTCGCACAGATCGCGAGCCCTGACGACGCCTTCGTCATCGATGCGCTCGCCGACGGCATCGACCTCTCGTCCTTTTTCGCGCTGCTGGCGAACGAGAAGGTGGTCAAAGTCTTCCACGCCGCGCGCCAGGACATCGAAATCGTCTGGAACATGGCGGAGACGATCCCGCATCCGATCTTCGACACCCAGGTCGCCGCCATGGTGCTGGGTTACGGCGATTCGATCTCCTACGACCAACTGGTCCAGCGCATCACCGGCGACACGCTCGACAAGTCGCACCGTTTCACCGACTGGACACGGCGCCCGTTGAGCGACGCGCAGATCGCCTATGCGCTCTCCGACGTGACGCATTTGCGCGCGGTCTACGAAAAGCTGTCGGCCGATCTCGCCAAGCAGGGCCGCGTCAACTGGGTCGAAGCGGAGATGAACATCCTCACCTCGCCCGATACCTACCGCATGGAGCCCGAGCGTGCCTGGGAGCGGCTAAAGAACCGCGTGCGCAAGCCGAAGGAACTGGCGGTGCTGATCGAGATCGCCGCCTGGCGCGAGCGCGAGGCGCAGGAGCGCGATGTGCCGCGCTCGCGCGTGCTCAAGGACGAGACCATTGCCGACATTTCCGTGCAGGCGCCGACCTCGATCGACCGTCTCGGAAGCCTGCGCTCGCTACCCAAAGGATTCGAGCGCTCGCGCTGGGGCGAGACCATCGTCGATGCGGTCAAGCGCGGGCTCGCGCGCGATCCGAAAACGCTGCCGGCGCTCGACCGCTTCCGCCCGCCGCCAAAGACCGCGGCCACGCTCGAACTGCTGAAGGTTCTCCTGCGCATGACGGCGGAGCAGCACGGCGTCGCCGCCAAGGTGATCGCCACCGTCGACGAACTCGAGCGCATCGCCGCCAGCGACGAGGCCGACGTGCCGGCCATGAAGGGCTGGCGGCGCGAATTGTTCGGCGAGAAAGCGCTGGCGCTCAAGCACGGCAAGCTTGCGCTGGCGGTCGAGCGCGGCCGCGTGGTGACGGTGGAAAAGGACTGAACGCTATACGTCGATCATCGACTCGCGGCCGATCAACCGCCCGAGCGCGCGCAGGCGATTCGACAGCCGTTCATGCGCGAGCTTGGCATAGCGGCCGGTCAACTTCAGCACGAGCTTGCCGCGTTTGACCTGCATCGGCGTCTTCGGCAGAACGCCGCTCTGTCCCGCCGTGAGAATATAGGCGACGCGCATGGCGGCGCCGAGAATGCGCGCATGATCGAGGATGCGCGTGGTGGCGAGTTCACGCAGCCGCGGCGATAATTCCTCTTCGCTCAAACCGGCGTGGCGGAAATAGACCGCAAGCGCGAGAAAGGCGCGGCTGGGATGATCGACCGCGATGAAGGCACCGTTGGCGATGATGTTCATCGACTGCTCGCCGCGATAGTCCGGATGCGCGCGCCAACCGATATCGCCGAGCAAACAAGCGGCATGGCGCAGGCGGCGCTCGTCGGCGCTTTCGGCAATGCCGGTCGTGGCCATGAAACGGTCGGTCCAGGCGATCAACTCCTCGCCATGGCGCGGCGAGCGCGAGCGCAACACGTTGAGATCGGCGGCGGCCTGCAACAGTGGATCGTAGGCGCGCTCTTTCTCTTTGAGCAACGAATAGAGCAAGCCCTCGCGCACACCAAGGACGGAAATCACCACGTCCTTGGGTTTGATCGTGTCGACCAGATGCTCCATCACCAGCGCGGCATAGACGAGCAGCGGACGGCGGGCGGAGGACACGACCTCGATCTTCGACAGGGTCTCGGTGTCGACCCGGTGCACCAGCCGCGAGAACTCCAATGCCTCGCGTGCGGAAATGCGATAGTTATGCATGACGTGGAATGGATAGCCGGTCTGCCACATATGCAGCCGCGCCAGCGCACGCCAGGTGCCGCCGACGGCATAGAAGGTGCGGCCCTCGCCTTCGTGCAGCATGTCGAGATCTTCGAACGTGTCGGCGACGATCTTCTCGGCCTTCTTGACCGACTTGCCGGCGATGTCCTGCAATGCGAGGCCGCCGAGCGGCAAGGTCAGCCCTGAACGCACGCGCGTGCCGTGCACATCCACCAGTTCGAGCGAGCCGCCGCCGAGATCGCCGACAATGCCGTCCGGCTTGTACATGCCGGAAATGACGCCAAACGCGGTCAGCGTGGCTTCCCGCTTGCCGGACAAGATGGTAATCGGCGCGCGGCAAATGCGCTCGGCTTCACGGATGAAGATTTGCCCGTTGCGCGCGTCGCGGCAGGCCGCCGTGGCGATCGCCCAGATGCGCTTGACCTTCAGAATATCGCAGAGTGCGCGGAAGCGCTCGAGCGCTTCCAGCGCCGTGTCGATCGCTTCTTGCGCCAATAGTCCGGTGGTCTGCACCTGGCGGCCGAGGCCGGCCAGGACCTTTTCGTTGAAGATCGGCGTCGGCGCCCGCGTCAGCCCTTCATAGATGACGAGACGCACCGAGTTGGAGCCGATATCGATGACGGCGATCGGTGGCCCATGATCGAGCCGGCCCTTGGGATGGTGCACGATGGGAGACGATCGCTTACGCGCCCTTGAGGAGGCGGCGTATAAGACTGCGCGGTGCGGATTCTTTGAGTGATTTGCCACGGCCCGACAAGCTCGGATTCGTCATAAAATACTTGTGGGCATTAAATGGTTCCTCGCCCCGTTCGGCCTTGATGCGGGTGGAACTGCCATCCGGCATGACCGTCCAACTCTGCTCGTTATCCATCAGATTCGCGACCATAATCTGGTCCAAAATCTGTTCATGCACAGTTGGATTGGTGATCGGGCACAAGGATTCGACCCGGCGGTCGAGATTGCGCGGCATCATGTCGGCGGAGCCGATATAGACGGCAGCTTTCGGATGCGGCAACGGGCTACCCATTCCGAAGCAGTAGATGCGGCTGTGCTCGAGGAAGCGGCCGACGATGGATTTGACCCGGATATTCTCGGACAGGCCCGGCAGGCCGGGCCGCAGGCAGCAGATGCCGCGCACCACCAGGTCGACGCGCACGCCGGCGCATGACGCATCGTAGAGCGCGTCGATGATGCCGGGATCGACCAGCGAATTCATCTTCATCCAGATGAAGGCCGGCTTGCCGGCCTTGGCATTGGCGATCTCCTGCGCGATGTGATCGAGGATGCGCTTGCGCAAGGAGATCGGCGAGATCGCCATGCGCTCGAGCTCGGCCGGCTCGGCATAACCGGTGATGTAGTTGAAGATGCGCGCCACATCACGGCCGATCACGGTGTCGGACGTGAAGAACGACAAATCGGTATAGATGCGCGCCGTCACCGGATGATAGTTGCCGGTGCCGACATGAACGTAAGTGGCGAGCGCCCCGCCCTCGCGCCGCACGACCAGCGACAGCTTGGCGTGGGTCTTCAATTCGATGAAGCCGTAGACGACTTGCGCACCGGCGCGCTCGAGATCGCGCGCCCAGCGGATATTGGCTTCCTCGTCAAAGCGCGCCTTTAATTCAACCAACGCGGTGACGGACTTGCCGGCTTCCGCAGCCTCGACGAGCGTCTTGACGATCGGCGATTCCGCCGACGTGCGGTAAAGCGTCTGCTTGATGGCGACGACGTTGGGATCGCGCGCGGCCTGCTGCAGGAACTGCACCACCACATCGAACAATTCATACGGATGGTGGACGACGAGGTCCTTCTGGCGGATGGCGGCGAAAACAATCGCCGCCATGATCGCGGATGCGCTCGGGATAGCGCGGATTGTAAGGAACGAATTCAAGGTCGGGCCGGTCGAGGCGGGTAAGCTGATTCAAGTCGTTGAGTGCGAGCACACCGTCGACCAGGAACACTTCGTCGTCGGCAACCGCCAACGCCCGCTGCACAAAGCCGCGCAGCTCGACGGGCATCTTGGTATCGAGCTCAAGCCGGATCACCGAACCGCGCCGGCGTTGCTTGAGTGCCGTCTCGTAGAGACGCACGAGGTCTTCCGCCTCTTCCTCGATTTCGACTTCGAAGTCGCGGATGGCGCGGAAGCCGCCCTGCCCTTTCACCGTATAGCCGGGAAAAAGTCGGCCGATGAACAGCACCGTCGCCTCTTCGAGCGTAATCAACCGGATGTGGTTCGGATCAGTGCCGGTGGGCAGTTTGATGAAGCGGTCGATCTTCTGCGGCATGCGGATGAGCGCGTTCATCGCCTTGCCGTCTTTCTCGCGCGCAAGCTGGAGCGCAAGCGAGAAGCCGAGATTGGGAATGAACGGAAACGGATGCGCTGGATCGATCGCCAGCGGCGTGAGCAGCGGGAAGATCTGGCTGAGGAAATGGTCTTCCAGCCAGACGCGCTCTGGCTTTTTCAGTTCGGACCCGTCGATCAGCGTGACGCCGGCCGCGGCAAGATCGCTACGCAATTCGATCCAGCGCTGCTGCTGGTCGTGGGAAAGTTGCACCACCGCTTCGCCGATGCGGATCAATTGTTCGGAGGGGCTCAAGCCATCTGGGCTGTGAATGGTGACGCCTTCGCGCAACTGGCCTTTGAGACCCGCGACGCGCACCATGAAGAATTCATCAAGGTTGTTTGCCGAAATCGACAGGAAGCGCACCCGCTCGAGCAGGGGGTGGTGCTCGTTGGCCGCTTCTTCCAGCACCCGGCGATTGAAGTGCAGCCAGGACAGTTCACGGTTGATAAACCGTTGCGGGCTGTTCCTCAGCTCGATTTCGCCTGAGGGGGCAAGCGAAGGCGCCGTCTCGCGCCCTTTGGCGGCGACGTTTTCCTCAACCGCGGCAACGGCTTGTCTGCGATCGGCCATCCGAAAAGTCCAAAGATATCTGTTTAGTCACCGAAAATGGCGGCTGCATGACAGTTCGCGCCAGAACGGACCCGGCCGTCAAGCCGGTGCGACGGCTTGCCATTACGTCTAGCAAAGCGGGCTTAACATTTTAACGGCGGCGGTCTAGCGGAACAGTTCAGCGGCAAGCGCACGGGTGACCGGCCGGTGCTGGCGCAGAGCTTCCTCGTCCATCCGCATGACGGCCGCACGCGCGGACGCAAAGGAGCGCTCGATACGGTTGGCGAGATAATTCACCACCGGCTCGTCGACGTTCATTTGGCGGTCGGCGGCGAGCTTGACGATGAGCGCACGCAAAAGCGCGTCGTCGGGTGGCGCTAAAGTTACTGCCGGAACGCTGCGCAGACGCGACGCCAGATCACGAAGGGCAACGGCAAAGCCGGCCGGCGCTGCCCGTGCCGTCATCAGCAGGTAAGCACCCTCCTCGCGCGCGAGATTGAGCAAATGAAAGAGCGCCGGCTCATCGAGCCCTTCGGGCGAAAGATCTTCCAACACCAGAGCGCCCGTCGCCAACGCCGCCGGTAGATCGCACTCACCGAGCAATTTCGCGGACAAGACGCGTGCACCGGACGTTTCGGCCCAAATCGATGCGAGATGCGTCTTGCCGGATCCTTGCGGGCCAACCAACGCCATGGCGCGGTTCGGCCAATCCGGCCAGCGTTCGATCAAAGACAATGCCGCCGCATTCGAAGGGCCGCCGAGAAAATCCTCGCGTGCAAAGCTCTCGGCGTGATCGAGCGCAAGCACGAGCTGGCGCGGCGCGACAATCCTTCCCGCCACACTCAAGTCGGCGTCCTCCCGGTATAGAGCGGGCTTTGCAGATAGCGGCGCACTGCAAATCGCGTGAGGACACCGATGGTCGCGGCCAGCGGCACCGCCACCAGGAGGCCGACGAAGCCGAACAAATAGCCGAAGGCAAGCAACGCAAAGATGATCCAGACCGGATGCAGCCCAACGTTTTCCCCGACCAGCTTGGGCGCCAAAAGATAGCCTTCGACGAACTGGCCGAACATGAAAATCGCGAGCACGGTGACGATCGGCGTCCATTCCGGCCAGAATTGCGCGACGGCCACGCCCAGGCTCAGCACCAGTCCCGTCATCGATCCGACATAGGGAATGAAGGTGATGAGGCCGGAAATCAGACCTATCAGCAGACCGAAGTTGAGCCCCGTCACGGTGAGCGCAAGCGCGTAGAACGAGCCGAGGATGAGGCAGACCGCAGTCTGCCCGCGCACAAAGCCGGCAATCGCATTGTCGATTTCGCGGACAAGCTCGTGCACGGTCTCGCGCTGCTGCCGGGGAATCCAACTGTCGACGTTGTCGATGATGCGGTGCCAATCGCAGATCAAATAGAACGCAACCACCGGCGTGATTACCACCAACGAGAACAGTGACACCAGCGCGCGCCCGCCCGACCACAGCGATTGCAGGAAGGTGCTGAGCCAGCCGACGCCTTGCGACACCAGATCGGAGAACGACTTGTCCGGATTGAAGCCGGCACCCAATAGCTTCTGCACCCAGGCCCGGTTCTGGTCGTTCAGCAGCGCCTGCAGCTTGCCGACATAACCCGGAATGGCGACGATGAACGACGTCAGTTGAGCGCTGATAATCGGCGCCACCAACAAGATCACGAAAATGAAGGCGAGTACCACGACCGTGATGATGATCAACGCGGCCAACAGCCGGTTGACGCCGAGCCGCTCGAGCCGGTCGGTGACCGGCGTCAGCAAATAAGCAATCGCAGCACCTGCGACGAACGGCAGCAAGATCGGGCTCAGCAGCCACAGCGCCAGTACGACGACACCGAGCGCACCAAGCCAGAAATAAACCTGTTGCCGCAGCCCGATGCCGTCGGACGCCTCGACGCGGCGCCGCTTCGGTTGCGGGCGCGTGCTCACAGTCTGGCGCCTGCCGAATTCATGTGTTTGATCCATTCGGCGACGTAGGCCGCGACCGACATCAGCGTCAAAGCAGCAACCAGCACCATCAGAACGAGGGTCAGCACGTGCGCTTCGATCCCAAAGCCGAGCGAACCGAGCACGACGCAGGCAAACACGATTTGCGCCACGGTATTGAGCTTCGACACCAGCAGCGGCTTGACCTTGATCGGACTGCCGACCAGCCAGGACAACATGACCGCGCCGACGATCATGATATCGCGCGACACCACGAGGATGACCAGCCAGCCGGGGATCTCCCCGTTGATCCCGAGCGTAACATAGATCGACACAATCAGCGCCTTGTCGGCGAGCGGGTCGAGATAGGCTCCGAGCACGGTCGTCATGCCGAAGCGCTTGGCCAGGAAGCCGTCGACGGCATCGCTGATGCCCGCCGCCACAAACAGGATGAAAGCGGACAGCATGGCGTGCGACGCGATCGCCCAGACGACGACCGGCACCAGCAAAATGCGCCCCAGCGTGATGAGGTTCGGAATACTCAAGGAAGCCCCGGCGTGCGGGCGCGCCGCCGCCGGCAACGCACCAATTCCAACGGATGAGTATAACGGCGGGCGGACCATTGCGCGACTTGCGATTCCAACGTAGGACCCGGCGTAACAATTTGCAGGCGCACGACCTTTTCGGATAACCCCTTGCAGGATCACGCGCCGACGAGGGCCATCATGGCAGAAAAGGAGCGCGGCCTTAACTACGCGCAAGCCGGTGTGGATATCGACGCCGGAAATCGCATGGTGGAACTGATCAAGCCGCTGGTGCGTGGCACGGCACGTGCCGGCGCCGACGCCGAGATCGGCGGGTTTGGCGGCGTGTTCGACCTCAAGCGCGCAGGCTATACGGATCCGCTCTTGGTCGCCGCCACCGACGGCGTCGGCACCAAGGTCAAGATCGCCATCGAGACCGGCCGCCATGAAACCATCGGCATCGATCTCGTTGCGATGAGCGTCAACGATCTTGTCGTGCAAGGGGCGGAACCGCTTTTCTTCCTCGACTATTACGCGTGTGGAAAACTGGGTCCCGAAATCGGCGCGGCTGTCGTAGCCGGCATCAGCTTGGGTTGCCGGGAATCCGGCTGCGCGCTGATCGGCGGCGAGACCGCGGAAATGCCCGGACTTTATCGCGGTGACGATTACGATCTCGCCGGATTTGCCGTCGGCGCGGTCGAGCGCGGCGCTTTGTTGCCGCGTGCCGACATCGCCGAAGGCGACGTCATCATCGGATTGGCTTCGTCAGGCGTGCATTCCAACGGCTATTCGCTGGTGCGCAAGGTGGTGGACAAGACGCGCATGACCTGGTCGGAGCCTGCGCCGTTTGTGCTGGACGTGAGTCTCGGCGAGGCGATGCTGACACCGACGCGCATCTATGTGAAATCGTGCCTTGCCGCGATCCGCAGCACCAAAGCTGTGAAAGGGCTGGCGCACATTACTGGCGGCGGTTTCACCGAGAACATTCCGCGCGTGCTGCCGAAAGGCCTGGGCGCGCGCATCGAGCTTGCCAAGGTGCCGGTGCTGCCGGTGTTCAAATGGCTGGCGAGCGAAGGCGGCATCGCGCAAAGCGAATTGCTGCGCACGTTCAATTGCGGGCTCGGCATGATCGCGGTTGTTTCACCCAAAGATGCGGTCGCAGTCAGCCGGGCTTTCGCACAGGCCGGCGAGCAAGTGGTGACCGTGGGCACCGTCGAGCGCGCAAGCGGCGAACACCGTGTCACTTACGACGGGCAACTGGATCTCACTTGGTGATGAGCCGCAAACGCGTCGCCGTCCTGATTTCCGGCCGCGGCTCAAACATGGCGGCATTGATCGAGGCCGCCAAGGCGAACGACTACCCGGCCGAGATTGTGCTGGTGGCCTCGAACAGGCCGGATGCCGGCGGCCTGCAAACGGCACGCGCGGCCGGCATCGCCACGTCCGTCGTCGATCACACGCAATATGGCAAGGATCGCGAAGCTTTCGAGCGCGCGCTGCAATCCGTACTGGAAACGCACCGCATCGACATCATTTGCCTTGCCGGCTTCATGCGGCTGTTGACGTCCCGGTTCGTCGAGCAATGGCAAGACCGCTTGCTCAATATTCATCCGGCCTTGTTGCCCGCATTCAAAGGTCTCGACACGCACAAGCGCGCTTTGGAGGCCGGCGCAAAGACGCATGGCGCGACGGTGCATTTCGTCGTACCGGAAATGGATGCCGGGCCCATCATCGCGCAAGGCGCGGTGACGGTGCGCGCGGATGACACGGAGGCGTCGCTCGCGGCCCGTGTGCTCGCGGTCGAACACAAGATCTATCCGCTGGCGCTGAAGCTGGTGGCGGAAGGCCGCGTGCGTGTCGAGAACGGCCGTTGCTTCATTGACGGTAAACCGGTGCCCGACGCAGTCGACTTGGTGCCGTCCGACACCTAGACCGCCTTGCGGAGCCACACCTTGTTGTCGTGGAAGGCCGCGCCGCCATAGGGCGCAATCGAGTCGGCGCCGGTGAGTGTGTTGATGCCGCAACCGTCTTCATAAGCCGAGTTCGGCCAGATCAATTCCGCGATCAGCACGCCGTGGCGCACACCGTCAAAGACCTTTGCGTGTAAGCGCACCTGGCCGCGCGTATTGCCGAGCACGACAATGTCGCCGTCGCCGACGCCGTGCGCGCGCGCGTCGTCCGGGTGGATCATCACCGTCGGCCGCTTCTCGTTGGCGCGCGAGGTCGGTGTTTCGTTGAAGGTCGAGTTGAGGAAACCGCGCGCCGGCGACGTCGCGAGCCGGAACGGATGCGCGGCGTCGGCCTCCTCGATCGCGGTCCAATGATCCGGCATTGCCGGCATCTCGGCGATCGGCCCGCTCTTGCATGGGCTGCGGAACGGCACATTGTTCCAATCGGGCTTGAAACGAAACTTGCCGTCCGGCCAATTGAAGCCGTTCAGGTAGTGCGCCTCTTCGAATGGCGGCTGACAATCGCGCCAACGGCTGGCCTCGATTTCGGCAAGCGAGCCGAATTTCGACACTTGCAACATTTCATCGATCAATTCGCGCGGGCTCATGGCAAAGCCCGGATGTTGCGCCCCTACCCGTTTCGCCAGATCGGCGATCACGTCGTGATTGTTGCGGCACTCGCCGGGCGGCTCGACCAATTTCGGCCCGAGAATGAGATATTGATGGCCACCGCCACGATATATGTCGTCATGCTCGAGAAACGTGGTGGCGGGCAGCACGATATCGGCCATGCGCGCCGTTTCGGTCATGAACTGCTCGTGCACGCACACGAACAGATCGTCGCGCGCGAAGCCTTGCTTGACCTTGTTCTGATCGGGCGCGACCGAAACCGGATTGGTGTTTTGCACGATCAGCGCGGTCACCGGCGGCCCGCCGGAGAGCGCCTCGCGTTCGCCGGTGAGGACGGCGCCAATGCGCGATTGATCGAGCATGCGCACCGAGCGGTCGCAGACGTCGAGACCTTCGATCAGAGTCTTGTCGAGCGTGTAGATGTCGGCGTTGATATGGAAGGCGCCACCGCCCTCCAATTGCCAGGCGCCGGTCACCGCCGGAATACACAAGGCCGCGTGCATGTTCACCGGACCGTTGCGCGAACGGGAAAAGCCGTAGCCGAGGCGAAAGAAGGCGCGCTTGCGCTCGCCGATCAGCTTGGCAAACTCTTCAATGGTTTCGACCGGCGTGCCGGTGATCGCGGACGCCCAGTGCGGGTCGCGGGTGCGCAAATGCGCTTCCAGTTCGCGCGGCGCGTCGGTGTATTTGGCGAGGTAATCCCAATCCGCCCTGCCGTCGCGGAAGAGGCAATGCATCACCGCGCAGGCGAGCGCCGCATCGGTGCCCGGTTTCACCAGCACCGGCAGATCGGCCTGCTCCATCGTGCCGTTCATGTAGATATCGACCGCCGCGATCTTGGCGCCGCGCTCTTTGCGCGCACGTATCGCATGCGTCATCACATTGACCTGCGTGTTGACGGCATTGGTGCCCCAGATCACGACCAGATCGGATTTCGCCATCTCGCGCGGATCGGCGCCCGCGATCTTGCCGGCGCCGGCGGCAAAGCCGGCATAGGCCGGATTGACGCAGATCGTGGAATGGAAGCCGGAATATTTCTTGGCGTGGCGCAGACGATTGATGCCGTCGCGCTGCACCAGACCCATGGTGCCGGCATAGTAGTAGGGCCACACGGCTTCCGGCGCCGTGGCGCTGCTCGGCCTGCAGAAAGTTTTCCGCCACCAGATCGAGCGCCTCGTCCCACGAAATTCGGCGCCACTCGCCTGAACCTTTGCTTCCGACGCGTTGCAGCGGATGGAGCAGCCGCTCTGCGTGGTGCTCGCGTTCGGCGTAGCGGGCGACTTTCGCGCAGATGACGCCGGCGGTGTAGTCGTTGTCCTTGGAGCCGCGCACGCGGCCGATGGTGCGCTCGTCGAGAAGTTCGACTTCCAGCGCGCAGGTCGATGGGCAGTCGTGCGGACAGGCGGAATAGCCGATCCGTTTGAGGCCGTCGATCCGAACGCTCTGGTTCATCGCCTGTCCCGATTAAACGTCGCCGCTTTCCAGATTCCTCATGGCGCCAACGAACTATGACATAACCCATTGCGATTACGAAGACTGCTCCCGCCGTGGCGGCGATGTTGAGAGACATTGCGTTTGTGATCGGAAAGTGCCGAATGGCTGCAATGGTTTCGGCCGGAAACCACTGCGACAGCGCATCGTCCTTGATCATGATGTCGCCGGCGACCCAGCCAAGCAAGCCAGCGCCCGCCCAAACGAGGACGGGGTAGCGTTCGAGCAAAAGCATCAAGAGCGCGCTACCGGCAACGATCATTGGAACGCTGGTCGCAAGCCCGATGACAATGAGCGTCGCCTTGATCAAGGCGGCGTTCGCAGGGTTGACCGCCGCCGCCGCCGTCTCGGCGGCGGCGGCGATGGCAATGACATTGTCGAGGCTCATGACGATGTCTGCGATGGCGACGATGCGCACCGCCCGCCACAGATTGCTGGCGGCCTCGATCCTGCCGTCGCCTTCCGCGTTTTCCGGCACGACCAGCTTGATCGCGACCCAGAACAGCAGAACGCCGCCGACGAGCTTGAGATAAGGATATTCCATCGCCTGCGCGACGACCAAAGTGAACAGGACGCGCAGCAGAACGGCGACACCGGCGCCGAGCACCATGCCCCAGAAACGCTGGCGCGGCGCCAACAGGCGGCAGGCCAGCGCAATGACCACCGCGTTGTCGCCCGACAGGACGACGTTGATGCCGACGATCTTGCCGACACCGACCCAGAACGAAGCGAGCCCGAGGTCAGCCCAGATTGCCTCCACGGGCGCCGCCTCCTTCGCGTGCTAGGCCGGCTTCATCCGACGATTTCGTTTTCCGAAAAGAACTGTGCGATCTCGCGTGCGGCGGTCTCGCGCGCGTCGGAACCGTGCACGGAGTTTTCGCCGATCGATTTGGCGTGCACCTTGCGGATCGTGCCGGCAGCAGCCTTGGACGGATCAGTCGCGCCCATGACGTCGCGGTATTTGGCGATCGCACCTTCGCCTTCCAGCACCTGCACCACCACCGGACCCGACGTCATGAACTCGACCAGCTCGCCGAAGAAGGGCCGCTCCTTATGCACGCCGTAGAACTTCTCCGCCTGCGCACGGGTGATGAGCACGCGTTTTTGCGCGACGATGCGCAATCCGGCCTGCTCGATCATGGCGTTGATGGCGCCGGTCAAATTGCGCTCGGTCGCGTCGGGTTTGAGGATCGAAAAAGTGCGCTCGACCGCCATCTTGATAGTCCTTCACTGGGCTTGATCGGAGGGTAACCGGGTTTGATTGGACGCCTGGGCGCCGCGCGGCTTATAGCGGGGGCCCTTTCGGGCGGCAAGCGCGACCGGTTCCACGCTGGATGGCGCGAAGGAGCACCCCCAATGACATCAATTTCCCGCTATACAATGTTTGCCGGATACAACGCCTGGTGCAATGAGCGGCTCTATGACGCGGTCGCCCTCGTCAGCGATGCCGAGTACCGCGCCGACCGCGGCGCCTTTTTCAAGTCGCTGCACGGCACGCTCAACCACCTGCTGGTCGGCGACCGCATCTGGATGAACCGCTTTACCGGCCAGGGCGAGCTGCCGAAGAGCCTGGATACCATCCTCTATGACGACTTTGCCGCCTTGCGCGCCGCTCGCCGCGCCGAGGACGCCGCCATCTGCGGCTATATCGGGACTTTGAGCACCGCCGACCTTGCCGGAATGCTGCGCTACCGGACGTTTACGAAACCGGCCACCATCGAACAACAGCTCTCGCCTGCGCTCGATCATTTCTTCAACCACCAGACCCATCATCGCGGTCAGGTGCACGCCTTGCTCTCCAGCATCGCCGGTAACGACCGCACGCCGAGCTTCGACCTGATCATCTACCAGCGCCAAACCGGCGACGGGGCCTTGCGCGAAAGCCGCTGACGCCCCCGGACTTTTGCGGACTTGCTTGCGGACTTGCCTGCACCGCCGCGCTCGGTCACAACGCGCCGGCCATGTTGATCATCGACGATCTCACCGTTCGCATCGCCGGCCGGGCGCTGCTCGAAGGCGCCTCCGCGCGCATCACCCCCGGGGCCCGCGTCGGGCTCGTCGGCCGTAACGGCTCCGGCAAGACGACGTTATTCAACGTCATCGCCGGCGACGTGTCGGCGGAACACGGCAGCGTCACGTTGCCGCCGCGCTGGCGCATCGGCCGACTGGCGCAGGAGGCGCCCAACGGTCCAGACAGCCTGCTCGACGTCGTGCTCCAGGCCGACAAAGAACGCAGCGCGCTGCTTACGGAAGCGGAAAGCGCGCAGGACCCGCATCGTATCGCCGAAATCCAGACCCGGCTCGCTGACATCGGTGCGCACGCGGCTCCTTCCCGCGCGGCCTCGATCCTGTCAGGTCTCGGCTTTTCGACCGCCGACCAGGCTCGCCCTTGCGCGGAGTTTTCCGGCGGATGGCGCATGCGCGTGGCGCTCGCGGCCACGCTCTTCTCGCAGCCCGACCTGCTGCTGCTCGACGAGCCCACCAACTATCTCGATCTCGAAGGCACCTTGTGGCTGCAGGATCATCTGGCGCGTTACCCGCACACCATGATCGTGATCAGCCATGACCGCGACCTCTTGGATAATGCCGTCGGTCATATTCTGTCGCTGGAAGCGAAGACGCTCACGCTTTATCGCGGCGGCTATGAGAACTTCGAGCGGCAACGGCGCGAGCGGCAAACGCTCGATGCCAAGCTCATCAAGAAGCAAGAGGTTCAGCGCAAGCATTTGCAGGCGTTTGTCGACCGCTTCCGTGCCAAGGCCACCAAGGCGCGGCAGGCGCAATCGCGCCTGAAGATGCTGGCGAAGATGGAGCCGGTCGTCTCGCTGATGACCGAAGAGGTGCGCCCCATCCACATTCCCGCACCTGACAAGCTGCTGTCGCCTCCGATCATCGCAACCGACGGCGTCGATGTCGGCTACGAGCCAGGGCGTCCGGTCCTGTCCGGTCTGACGCTGCGCATCGACAATGACGACCGCATCGCGCTCTTGGGTGCCAACGGCAACGGCAAGTCCACATTCGTCAAGCTGTTGGCGAACCGCCTGCAGCCCGCGCAAGGTACGGTGACGCGCGCGGCAACGTTGAAGGTCGGCTATTTCGCGCAGCATCAGCTCGACGAGCTCGACGAAACGGCAAGCCCCTACGATCACCTGCGCCGGCTGATGCCGGACGAGCCCGAAGCAAAAGTGCGCGCGCGCGTCGGCGCGATCGGCTTTTCAGGCGCGGCCGGCGACAGCCTGGTAAAAACCTTGTCCGGCGGCGAGAAAGCACGCCTGCTGCTTGGCCTTGCGACCTTTGCCGCGCCACATCTCGTCATTCTCGACGAGCCGACCAACCATCTCGACATCGACAGCCGCGCAGCGCTGATCGAAGCCGTCAACGATTTTCCGGGCGCGGTGATCCTGGTGTCGCACGACCGCTATCTGATCGAAGCCTGCGCCGACCGGCTCTGGCTGGTGGCGGACGGTTGCGTCACCCCGTTCGACGGCGATCTCGACGACTACCGGCGCAGCGTTCTGACCAACCGCAGCGGGCGCGACGCCAAGGCGACAAAAGTGCGCACGCCGCAGCCCGATCGCGACGAAGTTCGACGAACGTCGGCCGAGAAGCGCGCGCAGATCGCGCCGCTGCGCCAGCGCGTGGCGAAAGCCGAGCGCGACATCGCGCAGTTGAACCGAAAGCTTCAGGAACTCGACGTCACGCTCGCGGATGGCGACCTGTTTGCGCGCGATCCGGCGCGCGCGGCCGAGGTGTCGAAAACACGCGCCGGCGTCGTCGCGGCCATTGCGGCGGCGGAAGAGGAATGGCTGGCGGCGAGCAGCGCGATCGAAACCGCCTGAAGCCTCTACTGCGCATCATCTTTTGCGGAAATCGGTCCCGACTTTTGGGGCCAAGCGCTAGCGAACCGAGACGCGGTCCGATGCGGCGGTGTGGGCGGGGGCTCGCCGCTTTTTCTTTTGCGGCTTGGTGGGCTTGGGCGGCGCCGGGGCGGCGTCGACCACTTTCAACCGGCCGGCGACGAACGTGTAGATGCCGGGCCACGGCCCCGACAGATAAGTGACAACGGTTTTGCGCTCGCCATCCGCGGAACCGATGGCGACCTGGGTCGGCCGTCCGGCGCGGCGCACCGCCTGGCATTCGGTCATGCCGAGCGCGATGCCACCGAGCACGGGCGCGGCACTCGGAAAGCCTTCCGGCTGCAAACGATCGCCCGGCGTGGCGATGGCGAGCCGCGGCGGTGGCGCGGCCGGCGCGGGCGCTTGCGCCATCGGTGCGCCGGCGAGATCGCCGGCGAGCGAACCGAATTGCGGCTTGCCGGCGGGCGGCGGCGCTTGCGGCTCGGCTGGCGCGGATGCGGCCTGGGCGGGCGCGGCTTCCGGCGCGGCCGGTTTGGCTGCCTGCACAGCGGGTGCGCATTCGCCGGCGGCGTTGACCAGATCCTCGGGACCGACCGGCCCGCTGGGCCCCAGTTCCACAGTGCGTTCCCGGCTCGCCCAATCCGGCAAGTGAACCACCGGTTTTTGGAGGTAATTGCCTTCCTTGATCTCGTCCAAGACCGCTGTCCCATTCGAGCAGCCGCCGACGGCCGCCGCGAGGCCTGCGGCGACAACAAACGCGATGCGGACGCGAAACGGCAAAAGGGCCACCCCCGGCTGATCTATCTGCTTGTCCCTTAAGCCGGATTTTGCGTCATCACAATGGCGGCCGGCAAGCACTCGTTTGCCAGGGTTATCGGCCACTGCGTTGGCAGGTCATCGCCCTCGTCGGGCAGCAGCCAAAGGCCGACTAGGCCAATGGACACGCGCCATCGCCCGTATTCTTTGGTCGGCCCCGGGCAGGCCGTATTCCCATCCGCCCGCCCCGAAAAGAACCGAGGGCGCGCGGGACGCCAAGGGTCCAGGGCGCATTCGAGCTTGCGTCAGTCGCGCAAACCAAAATGCTCGGACCCACGGGCCTCGACGCCTCGCGACATCGAGGCGTGTCGAAGTCCGTAAAACCGCAAGTCCGCCAAACCCAAGGCGTCCCGCGCGCGGTGTTTGTAGGTTTGCTCCGCAGTGCCCCCGGTGGACTGACCTTTCAGGCAACCCCGCCTCTCCTTATCGAATTGGGAGGCCGCCTCTCCACCGTTTTGGCCCCAGGCCGGGAAAGCCTCGCTGTGACCGGCGCGGCCCTCCCGCCATCACGGGGCCCCTTGGCGCGCGGCGATGCGCGCCGGGACGATGCGGCTTGGACCGCCGGGCCGCGCAACCGCATCTCCGATTGCGCGCCATTCCCCGGCCACCGCTCCCCGCCCCATGTCTCGAGATGCTGACAGACACCCCTCGGTAACGGAACGGGATGCAGGTAGGAATATATACTCATAGGAATAAAGTCAAGAGGCGTTGCGAGGCGCCTACGCCTTTTTCACCCACCGCCCCTGCGCGTCCGGCTGCCAGTAGGTCGTCTCGAAGCCTTTGGCTTTGGCGTCGCTCCACTGCTCACGCGCGGCGGCCACCGCCTCCTCATCCTCGCCGTCGAACAGCAGCACGATGCGGCTGTAGCTCTCGGCATCGGCGGGCACGGGCGCGCCGTCGATCAGGAAGCGCACGGTGGCGGCGTTGGGATTTGTTTCGGTGAGCGTGAGCAGAACCGGCTGCTGGGCGGCCTCCGGCTCGCGCCAGGTGCCATGCGGCAGGAAGCCGTCGTCGCGATAGGTCCAAAGGTGCGCGTCGAGCGCTTCGATGCGCTCTTCGGAAGACCCTTGCACCACCACGCGCCAGCCGCGTTCAAGCGATTTCTCAAGAAGCGTCTGCAACACACTCTCAGGCTTTTGACCTTGCAGGTGGTAGAACAAAAGCTCGGTCACGGCGCGTGATCCTATTTCTCGTAATAATCCGCCACCAGTTGATCGAGCAGCCGCACGCCCCAGCCCGAGCCCCAGCTCTTGTTGATCTCGCCCTGGCGCAAGTCGAAGCCGGTGCCGGCGATGTCGAGATGCGCCCACGGCGTCTTGTCGTCGACGAAACGCTTGATGAATTGCGCGGCGGTGATGGCGCCGCCCATGCGCCCGCCGGTGTTCTTCATGTCGGCGAATTTTAAATCGATCTGCTTGTCGTAGTCCTTCGACAGCGGCATGCGCCACACCAGTTCGCCGGTCGCCTCTCCTGCTTTCGCCAAACGCTCCGCAAGTTGGTCGTTATTGGCAAACAGGCCGGCATATTCGTGCCCGAGCGCGACGATGATGGCGCCGGTGAGCGTCGCGAGATCGATCATGAATTTCGGCTTGAAGCGCTGCGCGGCGTACCAGATGACATCGCCGAGCACGAGACGGCCTTCGGCGTCGGTGTTGATGATTTCGATGGTCTGACCCGACATCGACTTAACGATATCGCCGGGGCGCTGCGCCTTGCCGTCCGGCATGTTCTCGACCAGGCCGATGACGCCGACGGCGTTGACTTTCGCCTTGCGCGCGGCGAGCGCATGCATCAGGCCGGTGACGCAGGCCGCGCCCGCCATGTCGCCTTTCATGTCCTCCATGCCGGCGGCCGGCTTGATCGAGATGCCGCCGGTGTCGAAGCACACGCCCTTGCCAATGAACGCAACGGGCGCCTCGCCTTTCTTCGCCCCGTTCCAGCGCATCACCACGACGCGGCTGTCGTGCGCCGATCCCTGGCCGACACCGAGCAACGCGCGCATGCCGAGCTTGGTTAGCTTTGGAACGTCGAGCACTTCGACTTGCACGCCGACTTTCCTGAGCGCGCTGGCACGGCGGGCGAATTCCGCCGGGAACAGCACATTGGCGGGTTCGTTGACGAGATCGCGCGCCATCACCACGCCGTCGGCGACCGCTTCGCGCGCAGCAAAGGCGCGTCGCGCCGCCGCCACGTCGCCGACCGCCACCGTCACCTTGCGGCTTGCGGGTTTTTTGTCGTCGTCCTTGGTCCTGGTTTTGTAGCGGTCGAATGTGTAGGCGCGCAGCATCACGCCTTGCGCGAGATCGGCGGCATCGTCGGCGCGCATAGCGCCGTCTTTGGCGCCGCCCGGCAGTTCGGCAAACACGCTCGCCTCGGCAGCAGCCGCCGGCAACTTGCCCATGACGGTGCCGCCGAGCTTGACGAAACCGTATCCCTTCAGATCGGCCGGCTTGCCGACGCCGACCACCACCAGGCGGGAGACCTTCAGACCCTCAGGCACGATCAATTCCAGCGCCGAGCCGGACTTTCCCGTGAACGCCTCCGACTTGGCGGCACGGGCGACCAGATCGGCGGCCGACCCCAGCGCCTTGCGGGTCGCGGGACCGAATTTGAGGCCGTCGTCGCAGAACACGACCAGAACGCCGCGCGCCGGCGTGGCAAAGGGGCCAAAACCGAGCTTCAGGGCGTCGGGCATGGTTGGGTCCTCAAGATGGGAAAGCATCCGGCCTTATCGGCCACTCTCGGCCCCATATGGCGTACCGCACCCCCGCTGCAAAGGCCAAACCGCTCGATTTACAGGCTTTTTCACAGGGCCGGCGGGCATCGCCAAGGCCGGGTCTGTACCCGCTATTTGCTTGCCAAAATCGGCCTTCCCGGCCACGTCTTGAGGGCCCCGGCTTTAAGAATTTGTTGTTCATGTTCAACGGCTTTGCCTTTGGCTGGCCACTTTGTGGCGCGATCAAGGGTATGTCTTTGGGGGCTGGGTTAGGGGATTCTGCGCCTGGCGCGCGGCGGGACACCGCGCGCGGGGGCGTGGCTTGTTGCATTGGGGACGCGCGCTGCGGATGGGGTCGATCAACCGATATATTTTCCGCACGACTTTCGGTGCATTCCTGATCGTGCTGGTCAGTCTGACCGCCGTGATCTGGGTGACGCAGGCGTTGCACGACTTCGATATCGTCACCAGCCAGGGTCAGACGATCCTGGTGTTCATGGGCATTACCGGCCTGATCATTCCGCTGTTGGTGCTGGTGATCGCTCCGATCGCGCTGCTGATCGCGGTCGCGCACGTGCTCAACAAGCTGTCCACCAATTCCGAAATCATCGTCATGAACGCGGCCGGCATGTCGCCGTGGATTCTGTTTCGCGCCTTCATGGCGGTCGCGCTCGTGGTGGCGATCCTGGTGGCGGCGATCAGCACCTATTTCGCGCCCAAGGGTCTGCGCATGTTGCGCGACTGGCTCACCGAAGTGCGCGCCAATGTGGTGAGCACCATCGTCCAGCCCGGCCGTTTCACGTCGATCGAAAACGGCGTCACCATTCATATTCGCGAGCGGCGCCAGAACGGGCAGTTGGCCGGCATCTTTCTCGACGACGCGCGCAATCCGAAGGAGCGCCTGACGGTGCTGGCGGAGGCAGGCGAACTGGTCGACAACGAAAAGGGCACGTTCCTGATCCTGCAAAAAGGCATCGTGCAGCGCCACGCCGTCGACCAGCGCGACCCGGCCATGGTGGTGTTCGACCGCTACGCATTCGATCTGTCGCAATTCGCCGGCGGCCCGCAGGCGGTCAAATATTCGATCCGCGAGCGCTATCTCTGGCAACTCCTCGCGCCCGACCCGAAGGATCAGTTCTACATCGAGCAGCCCGGACAATTCCGCGCCGAACTGCACGACCGGCTGATGGCACCGCTTTACCCGATTGCCTTCGTGGTGATCGCGTTTGCCTATCTCGGCGCGCCGCGCACCACCCGGCAAAGCCGCACGCTGTCGATCCTCGGCGCCATCGGCGGCGTCGGGCTCCTGCGCGTGGTCGGCTTTGCCTCGACCGTCTTCGGCGCCACCCAGCCGTGGATGCTGTCGCTGCAATATGTCGCGATGGCTTTCGCGCTGATCGGCGGCGTGTGGGTCATCCGCCGCGGCCTCATCATCGAGCCGCCGGCTTTCCTGACCGACTGGCTCAACGCGCTCGCCGCGCGCATCACGCAACGTTTCGCCACGCCGTAATCGACCATGACAACGCTGAGTGGACAACTGGCACGTTATTTCGGTCTGCGCTTCCTGAGCGCGGTGCTGCTGGCGTTCCTCGGCATTTTCCTGCTGGTCGCTTTGCTCGACTACATCGAGATGATGCGCCGTTCGAGCGACATTCCGAACGTGTCGGCGTTTCTGGTGGCGAAGACCTCGCTCTTTCGCGTGCCGCAGATCACCGAACGCATCCTGCCGTTCTGCGTGCTGATCGGCGCCATGTCCTGCTATCTCGATCTGTCGCGCCGCAACGAGTTGGTGGTCGCGCGCTCGGCCGGCATGTCGGCCTGGCAATTCATTGCGCCCGCCCTGATCGTGGCGTTCCTGCTCGGCATCGTGGCGACGACCCTTTACAACCCGATGGCCGCCATCCTGCAGGAGCGCTCGAAGCGCTACGAGGCGGAACTGTTCGGCAACAACCGCGCGCAATTGCTCAGCGGCGGCGGCCCCTTCTGGACCAGCCAGCGCACCGCCGAGGGCCAGGCCATCATCAACGCCAAATCGAGCCGCGACCAGGGCGTCGCGCTGTCGGGCGTCACCGCCTTCACCTTCGACAAGGACAACCATTTCCGCGAGCGCATCGAGGCGCGGGCGGCGATCCTGGAGACCGGAGCCTGGCGGCTGCTCGATGCCCGCATCTACACCCTCGGCAAGAAGCCGGTCGAGGAACCGGTCTACCATCTCAAGACCAGCCTGACGCCGGAGCAGGTCCGCGAAAGCTTTGCCACGCCCGAAACCGTGCCGTTCTGGGACCTTCCACTGTATATCCAGATCGCAGAACACGCAGGACTTGTAGGCTCAGGGTATAGATTGCAGTTCCAGAAGCTTCTGGCCCGGCCGTTTTTGCTGGTGGCCATGGTTTTCCTTGCCGCCGCCGTCAGTTTACGGTTCTTCCGCTTCGGCGGGGTCCAAAAAATGGTTTTAAGTGGCGTTTTGGCTGGCTTTCTGCTCTATATTTTGTCGAAAGTGACTGAGGATATGAGCAAGGCCGAGCTGATGCATCCCATGGCAGCGGCTTGGGTGCCCGTGCTTGTGGGCGGGCTGACGGGGTTCGTCGCGTTGTTGTACCAGGAGGACGGGTGATGGCGGGGCCGGCGCGCGCTCGTCCATCGCATTCCCGCGCGTATCGCCGCCGCGCCGGTCGGCTCGTCGCCGCCGTCGCGATGCTGTCGGCTGCGCTGTTGCTCGTCTCGCAGGCCGCCTCCGCGCAACAGCTCGCCTTTCCGCAGCAGCCGCCGCCGCTGAAAAAATCCAAGGCGTCCATCGCACGCGCCGGCCAGAAGCAGATGCTCGTGCAGGCGCACGAGATCGATTACGACTACACCAACCATCGCGTCGCCGCCGTCGGCAACGTGCAGATCTATTACGGCACCTCCACGCTGGAAGCCGACAAGGTCATCTACGACCAGACCACCAAGCGCCTGCACGCCGAAGGCAATGTCCGCCTCACCGAAGCGGACGGCAAGATCACCTACGGCCAGATCATCGATCTGTCGGACGACTACCGCGACGGCTTCGTCGGACTCGCTGCGTCTCGATACGCCCGATCAGACGCGCATGGCGGCGGCACGCGCGGAGCGCACGGCCGGCAACTACACGGTCTTCCATAGCGGCGTCTACACCGCCTGCGCGCCGTGTAAGGACAACCCGCTGAAGCCGCCGCTGTGGCAGGTCAAGGCCGCGCGCATCATCCACGATCAAAACGAAAAGATGATCTATTTCGAAAACGCGCGCCTGGAATTCTTTGGCGCGCCGATCGCCTACATGCCGTACTTCGCGATCCCCGACCCGACCGTGAAGCGCAAGACCGGCTTCCTGATACCGACCATTTCGTCGAACTCGAAATACGGCGTCGCCGCCGAAATCCCCTACTACATGGCTTTGGCGCCGGACTACGACGCGACCTTCGCGCCCATGATCACCACCAAGCAGGGCCCGCTCCTGCAAGGCGAATTCCGTCAGCGCCTGCTCAATGGCGCTTACGAAATTCGCGCTGCCGGCATCTACCAGCTCGACAAAGACTATTTCGTCCACAGCGACGGCTCACCGACGCCGGGCTACCGCGATTGGCGCGGCGATGTGGAGACCTCCGGCCAGTTCGCGCTCAACACCAAATGGGTTTGGGGCTGGGACGCGTTGCTGATGTCGGATCGCACGTTCCTGCAGGACTACAACCCGCACCTGTCGCGTTACCACACCGTCGACGCCTTCCAGTCCGGCGCGAGCGAGGGCATCTCGCAGGCTTACCTCACCGGCAAGGGCAACCGCAGTTATTTCGACGCGCGTTCAATCTACTTCCTCGGTTTTTCGGAAGCGGATACGCAGAGCCAGATACCGGTCATCCTTCCGGTGATCGACTACAGCTACACCTTCGACCGTCCGATCCTCGGCGGCTCGCTCAGCTACGACGTCAACTTCACCAACCTGACGCGCCAAAACGCCGATTTCAATGCCATCACGCAAGCAGCATTGAACGCCGGAAGCTGCACGCAAACCGCCAACCCCGCGATCAAGACGTCGGCGAACTGTCTCTTGCGCGGAATTCCGGGCACCTACAGCCGTTTCTCGGCGGTAACCAATTGGAAGCGCAGCATCACCGACACGATTGGCCAGGTATGGACGCCGTTCGCATCGGTGCGCGTCGATGCCTCCGCCTCGGAAATCAAGTCCCAGACCGGCGTTTCGAACTTCATCAATACGGGCGACAACGATCTCGTTCGCGCCATGCCGACGGTCGGCATCGAGTACCGCTATCCGTTCATCAACGTGCAGTCCTGGGGCACGCAGACGATTTCACCGGTCGCGCAAGTGATCGCGCGGCCCGATGAGCCGCAGATCGGTCAATGGCCGAATGAAGACGCCCAGAGCCTGATCTTCGACGACACCAACCTGTTCCGCATCGACAAATTCAGCGGTTGGGACCGCGTCGAAGGTGGCGGGCGCGCTAATTACGGCATCGAATACACGATGCAGTTCAACCAAGGCGGCTTCGTAAATGCGCTGTTCGGCCAGTCTTACCAGTTGTTCGGCACAAACTCCTTTGCCCAGGGCGGCACCACCAATACCGGGCTCGGCAGCGGCCTCGACACGCGCCAGTCAGACTACGTCGCGCGCGTGTCCTATCAGCCCAACAACACGTTCACATTCACCTCACGGTTCCGCTTCGACAAAGACGACTTCACGGTAAAACGTTCCGAGATCGAAACCCGCGCCAGCTTCGACCGCTGGTCGGTTGATCTGCTCTACGGCAATTACGCGGCGCAGCAACAGATCGGATTCCTCGACGCGCGCCAAGGCATCCTGGGATCCGGATCGTACAAGCTCAACGCCAACTGGGTTTTGCTGGGCGCCGCCCGCTATGACCTGAATGCCGAGAAGTTCGATCAAACGCGCCTCGGCATCGGATATGTCGACGATTGCCTCATCTTGGCGCTGAATTACATTACGAGTTACACTTACAGTGGAAACCCGGAAATCAATCACGCGATCATGTTGCAGCTGAGTTTGCGTACCATCGGCGGCACCGCGGTGAGTCAATCGGTCGGCGGGCTGGGCGGCCTCTAACCCAAACGAGCCGACGGCAGGGCTGACCGCCGGCCAAACCTGATGCATTGGATACAGCCATGCCAAGAATTTTGGGCACTTCAAAACCGGCACGTGGCTGGTTGTTTGCCGCGCTCCTCGCGGGCGCCATCGCGGCGATGCCCGGGCTCGCGCAAGCGCAAGTGGTGGTCGTCGCCAACGGCTCGCCGATTACAGCCTACGACATCGAGCAGCGCACCAAGTTGATACAAACGTCCACGCGCAAGAAACCGACGCGCCAGGAGGTCCTCCAGGAGCTGATCGACGACCGGCTCAAGATCTCCAAGGCCAAATCGTACGGCTATGAAATCGGCGACGCGGAAGTCAACAACGCCTTCGTCGGCATGGCGGAGCGCCAGCATATTTCGGTCAAGCAATTCGTCGGTCTTCTGACGCGCTCGGGAATTGCGCCAGAAACGATCAAGGCAAAAATCCGCGCCGAATTGACCTGGAACCAACTGGTCCGCTCGAAGTTTTCCGCCTCGCTTCAAGTTGGCGAATCCGACATCGCGTCCGCCATGCGCGAAAAAAGCGAGCAGGCCGCGACGGTCGGCTACATCTATACGCTTTATCCGGTGACGGTCGTGGTGCCTTCGGGGTCAAATGAGGGCGTCATCGCCGCCAAGAAAAAGGAAGCGGAAGACCTGCGAACACGCTTTGCCACTTGCAAGCAGGGCCTGGCTTACGCGCGTGCGTTGCGCGACGTGGCAGTGCGCGAGCCGATCACGCGATCTTCGGCCGATCTGGCGCCGCAACTGCGCGAAATCCTCGACAAGATCGAGCTTGGTCACCTCACAAGCCCTGAGGTGACGGCGCAAGGCCTGCAAATGTTTGCCGTCTGCGACAAGAAGGCGAGCAAGACCGAATCCCCGCTCGAGCGGGAATTGCGCAGCAAGATTTTCGCCAAACGCTTCGACCAGGAATCGCAGCAATTCCTGGAGGACATCCGTCGCTCGGCGATGATCGAATACAAATGAGCACCGCCGGCAGCCCTGCTCTTGTCCTGACCATCGGCGAGCCGGCGGGCATCGGCCCCGACCTCGCGCTCATGGTCTGGCGGCGGCGGCGCGAGCTCGAAGTGCCGGTCTTCTATCTCATCGGCGATGCGGATTTTCTGAGCCGCCGCGCGCGCGCGCTCGGCCTCGACGTACCGATCGAAACCGTCGCGCCGGCGCAGGCCGCAGATGCCTTTTCGCGCGCGCTGCCGGTGGCAATGCTCGATGGCCCGGTAACGGCCGCACCCGGCAAGCCCGATCAAACCAGCGCGCCAGCCGCCATCGCTTCGATCCGCCGCGCCGTCGCCGACGTGCTTGCCGGCCGCGCGGCGGCCGTGGTGACCAACCCGGTCGCCAAGGCCGTGCTCTATCGCGCGGGCTTCACCGATCCCGGCCACACAGAATTCCTCGCCCGCCTTGCGTCGGAAGCGACCGGCCAATCGGTGCGGGCGGTGATGATGCTGTGGTCGCCCGAGCTCGCGGTGGTGCCGGTCACGATTCACGTGCCGCTGCGCGAGGTGCTCTCGGCGCTGACCACCGACCTGATCGTGGAAACAGGCCGCATCGTTGCACGCGATTTGACATCGCGTTTCGGCATTGCGCGTCCGCGGCTTGCCGTCGCCGGACTCAATCCGCATGCCGGCGAAGACGGCACCTTGGGCGAGGAAGACCTGGCGATCGTTGCGCCGGCGGTGGCGCAACTCAAGGCCGACGGCATCGATGCGCGTGGACCGCTGGCGGCCGACACACTGTTTCACGAACGCGCGCGCGCAACTTACGACGTGGCGCTGTGCATGTACCACGACCAGGCGCTGATCCCGATCAAGACGCTCGCCTTCGACCACGGCGTCAACGTGACTCTCGGCCTGCCCTTCGTGCGCACCTCGCCCGATCACGGCACCGCTTTCGACCTGGCCGGCTCCGGCAAGGCCGACCCGTCGAGCCTGGTGGCGGCGCTCAAACTCGCCGCGCGGCTTAGCGCCAATGCATCCGTGCTGACGCCGGCCGGTTGATGGCCACGATCGACGACCTGCCGCCGCTGCGGGATGTGATCAGGCGGCACGGGCTCGCCGCCAAGAAATCGCTCGGCCAGAATTTCCTGCTCGATCTCAATCTGACGGCGCGCATTGCGCGCGCAGCCGAGCCGCTCGAAAACATCACCGCGGTGGAGATCGGCCCCGGTCCGGGCGGGCTGACACGCGCGCTGCTGGCGCTCGGTGCCCGCCGTGTCGTCGCCATCGAGCGCGATGCGCGCGCGATCCCGGCATTGGAGGAAATCGCCGCGCGCTATCCCGGCCGGCTCGAGATCGTGTCGGGCGACGCGCTCGCCATCGACATCCGCGAGCTTCTCGGACCCGAGCGCGCGCGTATCGTCGCCAACCTTCCCTACAACATCGCCACCGCGTTGCTGGTCGGCTGGCTGACGGCGGAACCCTGGCCGCCCTGGTACGACGCGCTCATCCTCATGTTCCAGCGCGAGGTGGCCGAGCGCATCGTGGCGCGGCCCGGAAGCAAGACCTACGGCCGGCTGTCGGTGCTGGCAGGCTGGCGCTGCGAAGCGAGAATTCTATTCGATGTGGCGCGCACCGCCTTCGTGCCGCCGCCGAATGTGACGTCATCGGTGGTGCGGCTCGATCCGCGCCCGGTGCCGCTTGCTTGCGATGCGGTGGCGCTGCAACGCGTGACCGAAGCCGCCTTCGGCCAGCGCCGCAAAATGCTGCGGCAAAGCCTGAAGACGCTGGGCGTCGATGCAAGCGCCTTGCTGGAGAAAGCCGGCATCGAACCGACGGCGCGCGCGGAGGAAATCCCGGTCGAGGGCTTCGTCGCGTTGGCGCGGGCTTACGCCGCCGTCATGCCCGCGAAAGCGGGCATCCAGTAACTCCGCCGCTTGAGATTTATCGCAGCAACTGTGAATACTGGATCACCCGCTTTCGCGGATGATGACAACCGAGTGTGACAATGACCCTGATGCACCGCCAATCGCTCACCGCCTACGGCGCGCCGCTGTGCGAGACCGTGGTGGAAGCGCCGCAACCGCAAGGCACGCAAGTATTGGTGCGTATTCATCGCTGCGGCGTCTGCCATTCCGACCTGCACATGCAAGACGGCTTCTTTGCGCTCGGCGATGGCAAGGAGCTCGACGTGCGCGGCGGTCGCACGCTGCCTTTTACGCTCGGCCATGAGATTGCGGGCTCGGTGGAGAGTGCAGGCGCGGAGGCGGATATCGCGGCCGGCGCGGCGGTTGCTGTCTATCCGTGGATCGGCTGCGGCACCTGTCCGGCCTGCTTGCACGGCGACGAGAACATTTGCGCCAAGCCGCGTCATCTCGGCATCACCGTCGACGGCGGCTATGCCACCCATGTGCTGGTGCCGCATCCACGCTATCTGATCGACTACGCGCCGCTCTCGGCGTCCTATGCCGGCGCGCTGATGTGCTCGGGGCTCACCGCTTACGCCGCGCTCAAACGGCTGGCCGATCGCGCCGGACGCGCGCCGCTTCTGCTGGTGGGTCTCGGTGGCGTCGGCTTGATGGGTCTCGCGCTCACGCGCGCGATGTATGGCGAAGCGCCTTTCGTCGTGGATATCGATGCGGCCAAGCGCGAGGCCGCCCTCAAGGCCGGCGCGCGCGAAGCCTTCGATCCGTCCGATCCCAATGCGCGCAAGGCGCTGCTGAAGGCAAGCGGCGGCGTCTACGCGGCCGTCGATTTCGCCGGCTCCGACAAGTCGCTCAATTTCGCGACCGGCGTCCTGGCCAAAGGCGGCAAGATCGTCGTCACCGGCCTGATCGGCGGCGGTTTTGCGACCGCGGTGGCCATGTTCGCGCTCAAGGCCATGGCCATCGAAGGCATCCAGACCGGCACGCTTGCCGAGGCGCGCGAACTGATCGACCTCGTGCGCGCAATGAACATTGCGCCGCCGCCGATTGCCGAGCGTCCGCTCGACCAGGCCTCCAAGACGCTCGACGAATTGCGTGCGGGAAAAATCGTCGGCCGCGTGGTGCTGACGGCGTAAGCGTTACGGCATGATCTTCTTCAGATCGGCCAGCAGCAGGTCGATGAAATTCTCGATGTCGAGCATCTTCACGCGCTTGAGCCGCTCGGCCGTGAGGATCGATCGCATCCGCATATGGCTCTTGGTGAGATCGCGGTTGATCAGGATGTAATCGTATTCGCGCCAGTGCGAGATCTCCTCGAACGCATTGTGCAGACGGCGCGCGATGATGGCTTGGCTGTCTTCGGCGCGGCGTTCCAGCCGCGCCTTCAATTCATCCGCCGACGGCGGCAGCACGAAGACGGTGACCACGTCGTCGCGCATTTTTTCCAGTAATTGCCGCGTGCCCTGCCAGTCGATGTCGAACAAGACGTCGCGGCCTTCGCTCAGCGCCTTTTCCACCGGGTCGCGCGGCGTACCGTAATAATTGCCGTGCACTTCCGCCCATTCCAGGAGTTCATCATGGTCCCGCATGGTTTCGAAGCGGCGTTTCGTGACGAAGTAATAATGCACGCCCTCGATCTCGCTTGGCCGGCGCTCACGCGTCGTCACCGAGACCGAAAGTTCGAGTTTGCCGGGATCTTCCTTGTTTTCCTCGCCGAGCAGACTGCGGGTGAGCGTGGTCTTGCCGGCACCGGAAGGCGAGGACAGCACCAGCATGATGCCGCGTCGATTGATCTCGCGATCTTGGATCACCTCTTGGGTCATCGCGGGGCCCGGCTCATTCGAGGTTCTGCACCTGCTCGCGAAATTGCTCGACCACCGTTTTCAGTTCGAGCCCGATATTGGCGAGTTCGGTGTCGTTGGCCTTGGCCGTGAGGGTATTCGATTCGCGATGCAGTTCCTGCGCCAGAAAATCGAGCCGCCGGCCGACCGCCCCGCCACCCGACAACAGCTTCTTGGCCTGCGCGACGTGAGAGGCGAGCCGGTCGAGTTCCTCGCGAATGTCCGCTTTGGACGCGAGCATAACCGCCTCCTGATGGAGGCGGTCGGAATCGAAACGCTGCGAGGCGTCGAGCAAGGCCGCCACCTGTTCGGCCAGCCGCGCCTTGATCGCTTCCGGCTTGCGGCCCGGCGCCTTCTCCGCGCGTTCACTAAGCGCTGCGATTTCGTCGAGCCGTGTCGTCAACAGGCGGCCGAGCGTTGCGCCTTCCTCGCGGCGCATGCCGGCAAGATCGGCAAGCGTCTTGTCGAAGCCGGCGATGACGGCGGCTTCGGCGGCGCGGCGCGCCTCCTCGCTTTCGTCGTCTTCCGTGATTTCCATCACGCCCTTGAGGCCGAGAATGCCGTCGAGCCGCGCCGGCTGCGCTTTCACCTTGCCTTCGAGGCGGGCGAGCGTCGCCAGCACGGCGTTGAGCACCTGTTCGTTGACCTTTACCGTCGGCGCGACGCCTTTGCGCTCGACGGTGAGGTTGGCATAGACCGTGCCGCGCGCGAGCGTCTCGCCCGCGCGCTTGCGCGCCGGCACCTCGACCGCGTCCCAGCCCGGCGGCAGGCGCAAACGCAGATCGAAGCCCTTGGCGTTGACCGACTTGATTTCCCAGCTCCACGCATAGGCGCCGGATACGCCATGGCCGCGCGCAAAGCCGGTCATGCTCGACAGGGCCATGGATTACCGTCTCGAATGTGCGACCGTCGCAGGCCGGTCTGCGGAACAACTCATGCGCCGCGAACCTAGCGGCGCGGCTTGCATCTCACAAGGACCGCGAGCCGTTCAGGGCTTGTCGTCGTTCTTTTTCTCGGGCGTCTTCTCAGGCGTCGCGGGTGCCGGCTCGGCGGCCGGCTTCGACTGACTGCGCTCGTGTGCGCGCAGCTTGGCGACATTTTTCTGATGCTGATCGTAGGTTTCCGAGAATACATGGCCGCCGGTGCCGTTGGCGACAAAGAAGAGGTCCTTGGTGCGCGCCGGATTGGCCACCGCTTCGAGCGAGGCCTTGCCCGGATTGGCGATCGGGCCCGGCGGCAGGCCGTTGATCACGTAGGTATTGTAAGGCGTCGGCTGGTCAATCTCACTCTTCAAAATCGGCCGGCCGAGCGAACCTTTGCCGCCGGTAAGACCGTAGATAATGGTCGGATCGGATTGCAGCTTCATTTTGTTCTTGAGGCGGTTGAGGAAGACGGCGGCCACGCGCGAACGCTCCTCCGGCTTGCCGGTTTCCTTCTCGACAATCGAAGCAAGCGTGACCAACTCGTCCGGCGTGCTGATCGGAAGATCAGGGATGCGATGCGTCCAGATCTCCTTGACCTCGCGTTGCTCGGCCTTTTGCATGCGCTCGATGATCTGCGCGCGCGTGGCGCCACGCGTGAACTTGTAGGTTTCCGGCAGCAGCGAGCCCTCGCGCGGGATTTCCTTGATCTGGCCGGTCAAGGCCTTGTTCTCGAGAAGCCTGGCGACGATCTGCTCGGACGTCAGCCCTTCCGGAATGGTGAGCGCGTGCTGCACCACCTTTCCATCGATCATGGTGTCGACGACGTCGGACATGCTCGCGTTTTTGGTGAACTCGTATTCGCCGTGCTTGAGGCCGCCGCGCGCCTTCATCACCATCACGCCACCGATGAAAACGTAAGGCTGATCGATCACGCCCGCGCGTTCCAACAGCGACGCAATATCGCGGATACCGAGCCCGCGCGGAATATTGACCATTTTGTTTTCGGCCAGCGGTCCGGGCGCCTCGAAGCGTTGCTTGCCGACATAGAGCGCTGCGCCGACCGCCAGAAAACCGATGACCAGGAACGTGAATATCGCGTTGCCGGCGATCACCAGCGGATGGCGCACCCGTTTCGAACGGCGGTTGGGCACCGGCACCCTCTCGGGCTCGAGCGCGGCGCGCGGACTGCGCAGGATCGTCGGCCTGTCGCTGGGCGGCGGCGGCACCGGACTGGGACCGGGTCGCGATGGACGGCCGCCGAGACCGGACGGCGCTTTCGGATCGTCGCTGCCTGGTGGGGACTCGGAACTCACGCGCCAGCTCCCGCGACTATGGCCAAGCTCACGGTCGTACTCCTGTCAGGCGGAAATATCCGTGATGGTCGTAGGTTAGAAGGAAATATGGCGAAAGCTGGGGACGCATCGGACGATGCGCGGCGGTGGACCGGGCGCACCATGCGCTATTCCGCACAGCGTCGAAAGATGAGCGACGCATTCGTGCCGCCAAAGCCGAAGGAGTTCGACAGCGCCGTGCCGATCTCGCGCTTGCTCGCCTTATGGGGAACGAGGTCGATCGGCGTCTCCACCGACGGGTTGTCCAGATTGATGGTCGGTGGCGCAACACCGTCGCGGATGGCGAGAATGGAAAAGATCGCTTCGACCGCACCGGCGGCGCCGAGCAGGTGGCCGATGCAGGACTTGGTCGAGGACATGGCGATACGGCCGGCCGCGTTGCCGACCAGCTTCTGCACCGCGCCGAGCTCGATCTCGTCACCCATCGGCGTCGATGTGCCGTGCGCGTTGATGTAGTCGATGTCGCCGGCCGTGATGCCGGCGCGTTTCATCGCCATGCTCATGCAGCGATAAGCGCCGTCGCCGTCCGGCGCCGGTGCCGTGATGTGATAGGCGTCGCCCGACAGACCATAGCCGACCAGCTCGGCATAGATTTTTGCGCCGCGCGCCTTGGCGTGCTCAAGCTCTTCCAAAACGACGACGCCGGCGCCCTCACCCATCACGAAGCCGTCGCGGTCCCGGTCATAGGGGCGCGAAGCGCGCGCCGGATCGTCGTTGAAGTTGGTCGAGAGCGCGCGCAAAGCCGAGAAGCCGGCGAGCGCCATGCGGTTGACGGGAGATTCAGTGCCGCCCGCCACCATCACGTCGGCGTCACCGAGCGCGACCAGCCTTGCCGCGTCACCAATGGCGTGGGCGCCGGTGGAACAGGCGGTGACCACCGCGCTGTTCGGCCCCTTCAGGCCGAACTCGATCGAGACATAACCGGCGGCGAGATTGATGATGCGACCGGGGATGAAGAACGGTGAGACCCGGCGCGGGCCTTTCTCGTGCAAGGTGATGGCAGTCTCGGCGATCCCTTCGATGCCGCCAATGCCGGAGCCGATCAGCACGCCGCTCGCGGCCTGATCGTCCGGGCTCTGCGGCTTCCAGCCGGCATCGTCGAGCGCCTGGCGCGCCGCGCACATGGCATAGACGATGAAATCGTCGACCTTGCGCTGCTCCTTCGGCTCCATCCATTGATCGGGATTGTAGGTGCCGTCCGAGCCGTCACCGCGCGGGATCATGCAGGCGATCTGGCAGGCGATGTCGGAGACGGGAAAGCGGTCGACCTTGCGCGCGCCGCTCTCGCCCTTGATCAGGCGCGACCATGTCGCCTCGACGCCGCAGCCCAGCGGCGTCAGCATACCCATACCGGTGACGACCACCCGCCTCATCGCAACATCCCGGACAAGTCCCTGCACCTATGCTCCGCTAAACGGGCACAGCCGGCAAGCCAACGCTTTGTGGTGTAATCGAAAAGGCTGCGCGAGTTCCGCTCAGCTCTTTGCGTTCTTTTCGAGAAACTTGACCGCGTCGCCGACGGTGAGAATGGTTTCTGCGGCATCGTCAGGGATTTCGCAGCCGAACTCTTCCTCGAAAGCCATCACGAGTTCGACGGTATCGAGACTATCGGCGCCAAGATCATCGATGAAGCTCGCTTGCTCCGTCACCTTGTCGGGCTCGACGCCCAAGTGTTCCACGACGATCTTCTTTACCCGCTCGCCGATGTCACTCATCGTTCCAACCTCGTGCTTTTTAGATTGTGCTGCGATCGGGATTAGGGATCGCAACCATCGCGATATGGCCTCGTCGTGGCTGACGCTGGTGAGACGAGTTCGATCGCAGAACGTCGTTTGACGACTTCCGCTCTCGGCCGCCCCAGCCGGGCCGAATTTCGGTTACCACACTTCAAATCCGTTGACTAGCAGTGTCAGCGTAGCCCCGAGCCCCTGAAAAACCAAGCGTTTCCAATTATGCCTTGCATGAACCGGTCTCAATACCGGTCCCCAATTTTCGCGGATCATGTTCTAGATCATGGCCATGCCGCCATTGACGTGCAGGGTCTGGCCGGTGACGTATTGGGCCTCGTCGGAGGCCAAATAGACTGCGGCGGCCGCGATGTCCGCGGGCATGCCGAACTTTCCGGCCGGCACCCGGGCAAGGATCGCGTCCCGCTGCTTGTCGTTGAGCTTGTCGGTCATCGCCGACGCGACGAGACCCGGTGCGATACAGTTGGCGGTCACGTTGCGCTTGGCGTATTCGGCGGCGACCGACTTCATCATACCGACCATGCCCGCCTTGGATGCCGTGTAGTTGCCCTGCCCGGGATTGCCCGTAAAGCCGACCACCGAGGATATGCCAATGATGCGGCCGAAGCGGCGGCGCATCATCGTCTTCACCGCCGCGCGCGTGAGGCGGAACGTGGCGGTGAGATTGACCGCGATGACTTTGTCCCAGGCCTCATCGGTCAAGCTCACGAACAAATTGTCCTGATTGACGCCGGCATTGGCCACCAGGATGTCGAGCTTTTCCATGGCCGCTTCGGCATCCGGAACCAGTTTCTCGACCGCATCCTTGTCGGCGAGATCGCAGGGCAACACATGCACGCGATCCTTCATCTCACCGGCAAGCGTATCGAGTGCGTCCTTGCGCGTGCCGGAGATGGCGACGGTCGCGCCCTGCGCGTGCAGCGCGCGCGCAATCGCGCCGCCGATAGCGCCGCTTGCACCCGTGACCAACGCGGTCTTGCCGTTCAAGTCAAACATTACGAGACTCCTGAACCGCTGCGCATGACTTCGCGATCATGCGCGCGCCGCCTTGAAGGCGGCAATGTCGTCGGGCGTGCCGACCGCGCTTGCGCTCGCGCCGTCGGCGATGCGCTTGATAAGACCGCTTAGCACCTTGCCGGCGCCGATCTCGTAGAATTGCCTGGCACCGGCTTGCGCCATGTAGGCAACCGACTTGCGCCAGCGCACGGTGCCGGTGACTTGCGACACAAGCGCCTTGACGATCTCGGCCGGCTCGCTGACCGGCTTGGCCAACACATTGCTGACGACCGGCACCACCGGCGCTTTGACGGCCACCGCCGACAACGCCTCCGCCATCACCTCGGCGGCGGGCTGCATCAGCGTGCAATGGAAGGGAGCCGAGACCGGCAACAGCATCGCCCGCTTGGCGCCCTTGCCTTTGGCGATCTCGACGGCGCGCTCGACCGCCGCCTTGTCGCCCGAGACCACCACCTGCCCGCCGCCATTGTCGTTGGCGGCCTGACAGACCTGACCCTGGGCGGCTTCGCGCGCGACCGTCGATGCGGCGTCGAATTCGAGACCGATGAGCGCCGCCATGGCGCCGACGCCGACCGGCACAGCCTTCTGCATGGCCAGTCCGCGCGTGCGCAACAGCCGCGCGGTGTCCGCGACCGTGAAAGCGCCGGCGGCGGCAAGCGCGGAATATTCGCCGAGCGAATGGCCGGCAACGAATTGCGCGTCGCGTTTGAGATCGAGGCCGGCTTCCGCTTCCAGCACCCGCATGACCGCGAGCGAGACCGCCATCAAGGCTGGTTGGGCGTTTTCGGTCAGCGTCAGCGCGTCGGCCGGCCCGTCGAACACGATGGCGCTCAATGTCTGGCCGAGCGCTTCGTCGACTTCGTCGAAAACATGCCGGGCCGGCGCGAAGCTTGCCGCCAACGCCTTGCCCATGCCGACCGTCTGGCTGCCTTGCCCCGGGAATACGAACGCGTTTGCCATCCCTCGCCGCTTCTCGTCATTTGCTTGGCGCGTCGCGGTTTTCGCCGCCCACACGCGGAAATTTGGGCCGAAAGACACGGGCCCCGCCGATCTGTCAAGTTGCGCCGTCGGCGGTAACGAAGCGACAAGCTCTCTGCGCTAAACTGCGCGTTAACAATTCGAGACTTTCGGCATGAGCGCCCTGTTCAGTGAGGACGATCTCGCACGCGCACGCCGCGACCCGGCGTTCCGCCAGCAATTGCTGGCGGCTGGGCTCGAGCGGTTGATCAAAGCGCTCAACGTGATGCGCCGCGCCAATTCTCCCAACCCGGATGCTGCCCGCCAGATGCGCGAAGGCGTCGATCTTGCGGTTCAACTCGCCGACCGGCTGCAGCGCTATGGAGTTCCGGGCCCACGGGCGGCCTAAGACGGCTTCATCTTTGACCGAAAACCGGTTGGCGCTGTCCGGAATGGCGCGCCCCGCCTTGCCTTTTCCGCAAAAAACCCTATAACCCGCGCTCCGTCGATCCTGGTTGGGAGCTGAACGGACGGCCTTTTTTCGGCCTTTTGGCCCGAAAAGCGGCAGGACCTTCTTGGGTCCGTCGTCCCGTGTTCCCGCCTTCAGAGCATTCGAGCCTTTCCCGAAGGGCTCGAGGGGCTAGGCGCCAGGGTCGAGGACAGTTGGGACCAACAAGGGAAAGGCATTCCATGCCCCTCTACGAACACGTCTATCTGGCGCGCCAGGACCTCTCGACGCAGCAGGTCGAGGAATTGACCACGCAACTGTCCGGCGTCATCGGACAAATGGGCGGCACGATCACCAAGACCGAATACTGGGGCCTGAAGTCGCTCACCTACCGGATGCAGAAGAACCGCAAGGCGCACATGACGTTGCTGAACGTGGATGCGCCGCCGGCGGCGTTGAACGAAATCGAGCGCCAGGAACGGTTGAACGAAGACGTACTGCGCTATCTCACCATCCGCGTTGAGGCGCATGAGGAAGGCCCCTCCGCGATGATGCGCAAAGTCGACCGCGACGATCGTGGCGACCGCGGCGATCGCGACGCGGTGATCGCGGTGATCGCGGCGGACGTGATCGCGGCGAACGCCGTCCGCGGCGCGAGGAAGGCGAAGAGGAAGCAACGCCCCTATCTGCAGCGGTGGAGGAATAGGTCATGGCATTTTCAGCGCAAGGCGGCGCGCGCCGCCCCTTCTTCCGCCGCCGCAAGACCTGTCCGTTCTCCGGCGCCAATGCGCCGGCGATCGACTACAAGGACGTCAAGCTGCTGCAACGTTACGTGTCGGAGCGCGGCAAGATCGTGCCCAGCCGCATCACCGCCGTGTCGGCCAAGAAGCAGCGTGAACTCGCGCAGGCGATCAAGCGCGCGCGCTTTCTCGGCCTGCTGCCTTATGTGATACGATAGTTCTTCAAACGAGGCCGCCGCGGGCACCGCGGGGGCCGATGGTTGGGACGGATGCGATCCGCCTCTAACCGCTTCCAGATGGAGCGGGACAGCTCGTGATGATGCAGTTCGGATTGATCGGAATAGGTGCCGGCGCCGCCGCAGCGTTGCTGTTTGCCTCGGTGACGTCGGGATCGTTGTTGGCGGTCGTGTTGTTTTATCTCGCGCCGCTGCCGATGATGATCGCGGGCCTCGGCTGGAGCCATTGGGCGGCGCTGATCGCCGCCGGGTTCGGCGCGGCCGCGATCGCAGGCATTTTCGGTTGGGTCTTTTTCGTCTGGTTCCTTGCCTGCGCCGGCTTGCCGGCCTGGTGGTTGTCCTATCTCGCCATGCTCGCCCGCCCTGCCGCGGCCGGCGGCAATGGCGCCGCGCCGACGTTCGAATGGTATCCACCCGGCCGGCTGGTGATGTGGGCGGCGATCCTGGCGGTGGTCGTCGTGGCGGCCGCCATCCCGGTTTTCGGCGCCGATGCTGAAAGCTTTCGTACCGGGTTGCACGACGCGCTCGCGAAATTGTTCGGCATAAATGCCGAGGCGCCGGCCGCGACACCGTCGAGCCTTCCCGGCATCAGCGATCCGGAGCGGTTGCTCAACTTTCTGGTCGCATCTTTGCCGCCGGCGGCCGCCGTGCTCGCCACCGTCATCAATCTGTTCAATCTGTGGCTGGCGGGGCGAACGGTCAAATTTTCCGGCCGATTGGCGCGGCCTTGGCCACAGATCCCCGCGATGACGTTTCCGCGCGGACTGATGGCGGCGTTCGCGGTCGCGATCGCCGTCAATTTTTTCGGCGGCCTCATCGGCATTCTTGCAGGCGTTGCGGCCGCCGGTCTGTTGATGGCCTACGGCGTGCTCGGCTTTGCGGTGCTGCACACGATCACGCAAGGCATGAACGGCCGCGGCTTTTTGCTCGGCGGCGTTTATGCGGCCGTGATGGTGTTCGGCTGGCCGGTGCTGGCGCTCTGCCTGCTCGGGCTGATCGAGTTGGCGATCGACCTGCGCGCGCGCATCGCGCGCAGCCGCGGGCCACCGCCAATGCGAACCTGAACGAATTCAATTCGCCTGAACCCAAGAGACTGCAATTCAAGGAGTAACGACAATGGAAGTGATCCTGCTCGAACGTGTCGGCAAGCACGGCCAGATGGGCGACATCGTGCGCGTGAAGGACGGCTTTGCCCGCAATTTCCTGCTGCCGCGCGGCAAGGCGCTGCGCGCGACTGCCGAAAACAAGACCCGCTTTGAAGGCATGCGGGCCGAACTGGAAAAGCGCAATCTCGAGCTCAAGGGCGACGCCGGCAAACTCGCCAGCAAGATCGACGGCAAGAGCTATACGGTGATCCGCCAGGCCAGCGAATCCGGCCAGTTGTTCGGCTCCGTGACCACCCGCGACATCGCAAACCTTCTCAAAGCCGACGGCGCCGAAATCGCGCGCGCGCAAGTCTCGCTCAATGCGCCGATCAAATCGATCGGCCAGTACAAGGTGCCGCTCGCGCTGCACCCGGAGATCGAGGTGGCGGTTAGCGTCATTATCGCGCGCAGCCAGGATGAGGCCGACCGCATCGGGCGTGGCGAGGACGTCACCGTGCCGCGCACTGAGGCCGAGGAAGACGCCGCCGCCGCGCTGGCGAAGGCAGAGTCCTTCTTCGAGCCGGGCGCAGGTGAAACGGTGGAGGACGGCGAGGAGACCGCGGCCGAGGGCGAAGCGCCGAAGGCGGAAGCCTAGTCGGCCTTGTCTGGTTTGGTCTCGGACGCCGGCTCGGCGGGCTTTGCCTCGGTCTTGTCCGGGGCCGACTTTGCCTCGGCCGGCTTCTTTTCCGCCGGCTTTGTCTCTCCAGGCTTGCGTCGGCGGCTTTCGCCTCCGCCCGCTCGCCCGCGGAGGATTGATCCTCCGCCGCGGCGGGCTTTGGCTCCGGTTTTTTGACGTCCGAGGCTTTGGCCTCGGACGGCTTGCTGCCGGAGGAGGATTTGGGCCCGGCTGGCCGGCGCGGCGGCAGCGCGGCCTTGGCTTGGGGCTTGCGTTTGGACGCGTCGCGCCCCTTGGGTCCGGGCTCACCCTTTGCGATGTCGCTGAGATAAGCGCTGATCGCGGCGGCGGACTCGCGGCTCGCGGTGTAGTGCTGGCGCAAGAACCCGTCCAAGCCCCTCACCTTCAAGCCTTTGGCAAAGCCTTGCACGGACTTGTGGCAAATCGCGCAATCGGAGGCATAAAGCTGGGCGGCGCTTTTGCCGGCGTCCAGATTTTCCTGCGCAGCGGCCGGCCCAACGGCCGACAGAATCGCCGCCGCTGCCCACACCGCCACCACCCGAACCAAATTCGCCATAGCGCACAAATCCCTTGTCCTGCCGCGAGTCAATTCGGCCTGTAACAGCTTTTTATCGCGCGAATGTGGCCCTCGCTAGGTTTGTAGCCAGGATTGCCATTGCGGCATTGCTGGGTCGGTAGAACTTTGGTTTAATCACAAGGTTCGAAACGAACTTTATTCCACTGCGTTCATTTCTTGGGGTGTCGGAGCGACCCTCAACCGGCGCAAGGGGATGGAGGCGGTCGATGGACCGGTTGCTTCGAATATTGCTGACGACTTTTGTCCGGCGAGGAACCTTTAAGGTAACAACCTCGCGGGGAACCACTTTTACCTTCGGCGATGGCACGGGCAAGCCGGTCGCGGTCCGCTTTACCAGCCGGGCCGCCGAATGGGGCATTTTGCTCGATCCCGAACTCAAATTCGGCGAAGCCTACATGAACGGCACTTTCGTCGTCGAACAGGGCACGATCGCAGACGTGCTCGCCATCATGCTCGGGCAGAATACCGATGTGCCGCACTGGGCAAGGCTGCAGGGCCTGTTGCGCTACCTCGCCCGGCGTCTGCGCCAATTCAATCCGCGCCAACGCGCGCGCCGCAACGTCGCCCACCATTACGACCTCGACGGCCGGCTTTATTCCTTATTTCTTGACGCCGACCGGCAATATAGCTGCGGCTATTTCGAGAGTCCCGGGCAGTCGCTCGACGACGCCCAGCTCGCGAAAAAACGCCATCTCGCCGCGAAGCTCGTGCTCAACAGCAAGCGGCCCGGCAAAGACTTGCGCGTCCTCGATATCGGTTGCGGCTGGGGCGGGTTAGGGCTTTATCTCGCCGAGACGGGTGGCGCCGACGTCACGGGCGTCACGCTCTCGCAGGAACAGCACGCCATCGCCAATGAGCGGTCGGCCGAAAAGGGCCTCACCAAGCGGGCCCGCTTCGATCTGAAGGACTATCGCGACGTCGCCGGCCCGTTCGACCGTATCGTTTCGGTCGGCATGTTCGAGCATGTCGGCGTCAATCACTACGCCACGTTCTTCCGCAAATGCGCGCAACTGCTGACCGACGACGGCGTCATGGTGCTGCACTCGATAGGCCGTTCGGAAGGCCCAAGCAGAACCAGTCCGTGGATCTCGAAATACATCTTCCCCGGCGGCTATATCCCGTCATTGTCGGAAGTGCTGCCGCGAATTGAAACCTCCGGCTTGCTGGTAACCGACATCGAAATTCTGCGCTTGCACTACGCCGAGACGCTGAAGGCCTGGCGCGAGCGCTTCCTTGCCCACCGCGACGAAGTCGAGCGCATCTACGATGAGCGCTTCGAGCGGATGTGGGAGTTCTACCTGGCGGCGTCGGAAATGGCGTTCCGCGAGCAGAACATGATGGTGTTCCAGATCCAACTCACCAAGCGGCAAGGCATCGTGCCGATGACGCGCGACTATATCGCGCACGAAGAGCAGCGCCTGCGTGCCGCCGAACACCGCCAGTATCCGCCGCTGCGGCTCGCCGGCGAGTAACGCGGGCGCCAATAAGGCTTCGCCGCTACGGGCGTCAAGCACGGCTGCTTGACAAGCGAAGCCTATTTTTTACCCGCGGTGAGTTACGTGGAAAGTGTGCGATCGTTACCGCTTTGCCGCCGTGTCGCTCCAGAAGCGGTGTAAGCCATGGTCGAACAAAGTTTCGTCCCATTGACGGAACAGGGATTTAAATGGCTCCGCTCGAATCAGTCGTCCGCAAGCAGGCCGCAGAGCCTGCCGCTCAATATCGCACCGCACCGCACAATATCGAGGCGGAGCAGGCGTTGCTGGGTGCGATCCTGGTCAACAACGAGGCTTTCTACCGGGTCTCGGACTTTCTCGAGTCCAAACATTTCTTCGAGCCGATCCATCAGAACATCTATCAGCTCTCACACGACCTGATCCGCGCCGGCAAGATCGCAACGCCGGTGACCCTGAAGACGTTTCTCGACGTCACCATCGATATTGGCGGCCTCAATGTCAGCCAATATCTGGCGCGGCTCGCGGCCGAAGCCACCACCATCATCAACGCGGAAGACTACGGCCGTACCATTTACGACCTGTCGGTCCGGCGCGACCTGATCCAGGTCGGCGAGGACATGGTCAATGTCGCCTATGACGCGCCGGTCGATTTCGCCCCGCGCCAGCAGATCGAGGACGCCGAGCGCAGGCTCTACGAGCTCGCGGAAACCGGCCGCTACGACGGCGGCTTCCAGCTCTTTTCGAGCTCGCTGACCACCGCGATCGACATGGCGGCGCACGCCTTCCAGCGCGACGGAAAGCTTTCCGGGCTCGCCAGCGGCCTCGACGATCTCGACCGCATGATGGGCGGCCTGCAGCCCTCCGACCTCATCATCCTCGCCGGCCGTCCCGGCATGGGCAAAAGCGCGCTCGCCACCAATATCGGCTACAACGTCGCCAAGGCTTGGCAGGGCGAGGTGCGCGCCGACGGACACACGGTCACGGTCAATGGCGGCATCGTCGGCTTCTTCTCGCTGGAAATGTCGGCCGAGCAGCTCGCCACCCGTATCATCGCCGAGCAGACCGGCATCCCGTCCAACCTGATCAGGCGCGGCGGCATCAGCGAAGCCGACTTCGAGAAGATCAAGGACTATTCCATCGAATTGCAAAATTTGAAGTTCTACGTGGATGAGACCGGCGGCCTGTCGGTGGCGCAGCTCGCCGCGCGCGCGCGCCGGCTCAAGCGCCAGCGCGGGCTCGACCTGCTGATCGTCGACTACCTGCAATTGCTGCAAGGGTCGACCAAGCGGTCGTCGGAAAACCGCGTGCAGGAGATCACCGAGATCACCACCAAGCTGAAAGCGCTGGCGAAGGAACTCAACGTGCCGATCCTGGCGCTGTCGCAATTGTCGCGTCAGGTGGAAAGCCGCGACGACAAGCGCCCGCAGCTCTCTGATTTGCGTGAATCGGGCTCGATCGAGCAGGACGCCGACGTGGTGCTGTTCGTCTATCGCGAGGAATACTATCACGCGATGCGCAAGCCGCTGGAGAGCAACCGCGAAAAATTCGCCGAGTGGCTGGCGGAAGCGGACAAGGTGCACGGCAAGGCGGAAGTCATCATCGGCAAGCAGCGTCACGGCCCGACCGGGACCGTCGAGCTGCAATTCGAAGGCGCGCTCACCCGCTTCTCCTCGCTGGCAAAGGACGACCACCTGCCCGAGCGCATCTAGCCGCCCTGCACGTGCGAACTATCGCGCTGCGACAACCGCAACCGCGGCTTCGTTGCGGCGAAGAAACGGCACCGTGAACGGCGCATCGTAAAAGAGCGCATAAGGTTTCCCGGCTGGTTGCCAGCGCGAGCCCGCAAGGCTTGCGATCAGTTCGGCTTGCCGATCCGCAACGTCGCGCCCGTTTCCAGAAAACCGGAGCACGGCCACCGTTTCGTCGGCGATTTGCTTGATTTTGACTCGGCTGTCGGTCGGCGTCGGGGCGCTGGCGAGCGTATAGCTGGCTGGCAGGAAAAACCGCATGCGGATTTTGTCGGGCGTTTCCGACGCCTGGACCGGCACCGTCATCGCAATTGGCGCTACGTTCGCGACTTGCACGGGCACCGTCATTGCGATCCGGGAAGACTGCGCCAATGCCCTGTTGTCGCCAGCGATATAGGCAAATAGCACGCGGAAGGCTCGATCGCGGCCGGCGAGCGGCAATTCGATTTCGGCCGCGAGCCGCGTCCCGTAGTGACGGACTTCAACATGAACCCCGACACGATCGATCACCTGGTACCGCGGCTCTTCATAGAGGCGAAGGCCGAACACACCGCAGAGCGCTTCAAGCGCCAACACGGCGTAATAGGAAACAGTCTGCCACATCGCCTCCTCCCATCCTTTCGGCGTGCGAGTCAGGAGACCAATGCAAGGAATTCCTGGCGTGTCATCGCGCTATCGCGGAAGCAGCCGAGCATGCGGCTGGTCACCAAGTCGGTGTCGTGCTTGTGGACGCCGCGACTCGACAGGCAGTGATGGGTTGCCTTGATCACGACGCCGACGCCTTGCGGCTGAAGCACCTCCTGAATGGTGTTGGCGATCTGCGCCGTCATCTTTTCCTGGATCTGCAGCCTCTTTGCGTAGGCTTCCACGACTCTGGCGAGTTTGGAAATTCCCACCACACGGCCGGTCGGTACGTAGGCGACCCAGGCGCGCCCGATGATCGGCGCCATGTGATGCTCGCAATGGCTTTCGAATGGAATGCCGCGAAGCACGATCATCTCGTCATAGCCGTCCGTCTCCGCGAATGTGGTCGAGAGAACGGCCCGCGCATCGATCGCGTAACCGGCGAAGTATTCTTCGAAAGCGCGGGTCACGCGCGCCGGCGTTTTGGCCAGACCGTCGCGGGAGGGATCGTCGCCCGCCCAGCGGATGATGGTACGGAAAGCAGCTTCCGCCTCTTCACGGCTTGGCTTTTCGTACGCGGCCCCGCGCCCCGGCAGGAATTTCGCGATCGCGTTCATGACGAACTCTTTCGTTTCGAGGGATGGGCCGGCCCGCCCCACGGGAAGCTGAGGCGAGCCGGCATTCGATCGGCGGGGGACGAGCCGATCAATCGGTTGGCGGGAGAAGCACGGCGTCGATGACGTGGATCACGCCATTGGTGGCCGCAATGTCGGCCGTCACGACGTCCGCATTGTTGATCATGACCTTGCCGCCGTGGACGGACACCTTCACGTCCGCACCATTCACGGTCTTGGCTTCGGTGAGCTTGGTCACCTGGCCGGCCATCACCGCGCCCGGTACGACGTGATAGGTGAGGATGGCAGCCAGCTTCTGCTTGTTCTCCGGCTTCAAGAGATTCTCGACTGTGCCGGGCGGCAGCTTCGCGAAGGCCGCATCGGTCGGCGCGAACACCGTGAAGGGGCCTGCGCCTTTGAGGGTGTCGACCAGATCGGCGGCCTTCAGCGCCGCAGCCAGCGTCTTGAATTGGCCGGCGGCAACGGCGGTGTCGACGATGTCCTGTTTGCTCGCGCGCGCGAACGTGCTGCCGAGAGCGATTGCGGCTGCGGTGATGACAATCGCGGCAACCGACGCGATCCCTGGAAATCTGCTTTTCATTTTTATCTCCTGACTGACGCTGTGAAGTTTGAGGCGCGCGCCGGCTTGAAGCGATCCGGCGCGCGGCGCGGTCGACGCTCGTTTGCGTTTCCCGATGTTTTTTACTAACAATAAAATCTGTTCTCTTGATACTCACAATATCGTGACATGATAGCTATTTTTCTTAGTATTCAAAATGTGTTATCCACATTTGAACCGGAGTGAAATGGAGCGAACAGGATGCTGTCTGAGACCCTCACCACCGCGCTCGAGGGCTACGCGATCGGCGCGAAAGTCCGGCGGTTGCGGCTGCGGCGGAAACTTGGGCTCGTGCAGCTCGGCGAGCATACGGGGTTGTCGCCGGCGCTTTTGTCGAAGATCGAACGCGGTCAACTCTTCCCGACGTTGCCGACATTGCAGCGCATCGCCATGGTGTTCGGCGTCGGGCTCGATCACTTTTTTAAAGAGGACACCGATCGGCCGGTCCATGCCATCGCGCGCAAAGCCGACCGGATTCGCCTGCCCGACAAGCCGAGCAAGAAGCAGCCGGCCTACTATTTCGAGTCACTCGACTATCCGGCGAATGAAAGCAAATTGAACGGTTATTATGTCGAAGTGGAAGCTCAGGACCAGCCCTCGGATTCGCACGAGCATCCTGGCGCCGAAATCGTTTTCGTCGTGCGCGGGCAACTGGTGGTGAACCTCGACGGTGAAGACGTCATGCTGTCCGAAGGCGATTCCATGTATTTCGATTCCGGATTTCCGCACAGCTACCGCAAGAACGGCCCGTCGCCGTGCGCCGCCGTCGTTGTGGTGACGCCTGACGGCGTCGAAGCGGTTCGCCAACGCTGACCCCCGCATGGACGGGCAGCGTGCGGCCCGCTATGACCTTGGACCATGACCGAGGGCGAAACCGTCATCGAAGAAACGGCGAGTGAACCGCTGGCGCCCAAGCCGGAGCTTCCGCTCACGGCCGGCCCGCCGGCCGGGGATGCCGGTGGCATTCTCACCATCGATCTCGGCGCCATCGAAGCCAACTGGCGCGCGCTGACACGCCGCGCCACGCCGTCGGAATGCGCAGGCGTCATCAAGGCCGACGGCTATGGCTGCGGGCTTGAACAGGTGGCGGCGCGCCTGACGCAGGCCGGCTGCAAGACATTCTTCGTTGCCGATCTCGATGAGGCGCGGCGCGTGCGCGCCGTCGCATCGGAACCGGCCATCTACGTGCTCTATGGACTGCCGCCCAACTCGGCCCAGGCTTTCGCCGACGTCCGCGCGCGCCCGGTGATCGGCAGCCTGGTCGAACTCGCCGAATGGGACGCCTTTTGCAAAGCCAATGAATGGAAAGGCGGCGCGGCATTGCAGGTCGATACCGGCATGAGCCGGCTCGGCGTGTCGGTCAACGAGGCTGCCGCGATCGCGCCGCGCATTCGCAGCGAGAACCACGGCATCACGCTGCTGATGAGCCACCTCGCCTGCTCGGAGTTGCCGGAGCATCCGCTCAACCAGCGCCAAATCGCGACCTTCCGCGAAGTGCGCCTGCTCTACCGCGGCATCCCCTCGGCGCTCGCCAATTCATCCGGCATCTTTCTCGGCTCGTCCGCCTACTGCGACATGGTGCGGCCGGGCGCGGCGCTCTTCGGCATCAACCCGACACCGGGACGCAACAACCCGATGCGGTCCGTGGTCGAGGTGAAGGCGCGCATCGTGCAAGTGCGCAACCTGCCGCGCGGCGAGACCGTCGGCTATGACGCGACCTGGACCGCCAAGCGCGCGACCCGCCTCGCCGTCATCTCGGTCGGCTATGCGGACGGCTATTCGCGCGCGATGAGCGCGTCCGACGAGCGCCCCGGTGGCGACGCCATCGTCGCCGGCACGCGCTGCCCGATCGTCGGGCGCATTTCCATGGACCTGACGACCGTCGACATCACCGATCTTGAGGACAATGCCGTGCGCCGCGGCGATTACGTCACTCTCATCGGCGACGAGATCAGCGTCGACGATGTGGCGACGGTGGCCGGCACCATCGGCTACGAGGTGCTCACCAGCCTCGGGCGGCGGTACCACCGGGTTTATCGCGGCTAGGCGGCCGGCGCGGCTTAATCCCCGGAAATCAGCACTTTTTTAAACAATGTTCTTGTAATGTTCTCAAGGCGGCCTTAGCGTGCCGGGGACCATTGCGGGGCTGATTCTGATGTCCAAGCGCGGCTTCACCTTCATCTGCCAGACCTGCGGCACGGCGCATCCGCGCTGGCAGGGCAAATGCGAGGGCTGCGGCGGCTGGAACACGCTGGCCGAGGAAGGCGGCGAACGCGCCGCCGGTCCCGGGCGCAAGCCCGGCAAGGGCCGGCAGTTCGCGCTCGAGCCGCTCGCCGGCGAAGCGAACGACGCCCCGCGCATCGCCTCCGGCATTGCCGAACTCGACCGCGTCACCGGCGGCGGCTTCGTGCGCGGCTCGGTGCTGTTGGTCGGCGGCGATCCCGGTATCGGCAAATCGACGTTGTTGATCCAGGCCGCGGGCGCCATGGCGCGCGCCGGCCACCGCTCCGTCTACATCTCCGGCGAAGAGGCTGTCGCTCAAGTGCGGTTACGCGCCGAGCGGCTGTCGTTGCGCGATGCTCCGGTGGAACTGGCGGCGGAAACGGCGGTCGAGGACATCATCGCCACGCTGTCGGAGGGCGCGGTCCCGCGGCTGATCGTCATCGACTCCATCCAGACCATGTGGACCGACACGGTGGAGAGCGCGCCCGGCACGGTCACGCAGGTGCGTGCGAGCGCGCAGGCGCTCATTCGTTTTGCCAAGCGCTCGCGGCGCCGCGGTCATCCTCGTCGGCCACGTCACCAAGGACGGACAGATCGCGGGGCCCCGCGTGGTCGAGCACATGGTCGACGCCGTGCTCTCGTTCGAAGGCGAAGGCTCGCATCAGTTTCGCATCTTGCGCGCGGTGAAGAACCGCTTCGGCCCGACCGACGAGATCGGCGTGTTCGAGATGACCGGCTCCGGCTTGTGCGAAATCGCCAACCCGTCCGAACTGTTCCTGTCCGAGCGCGATCTCGGCCAGCCCGGCACCGCCGTGTTCGCCGGCATCGAAGGCACGCGGCCGCTGCTGGTCGAGATGCAGGCGCTGGTGGCGCCCTCCTCGCTTGGCACGCCACGCCGCGCGGTGGTCGGCTGGGATCCGAGCCGGCTGTCGATGGTGCTCGCCGTGCTGGAAGCGCATTGCGGCGTGCGCCTCGGCGGCCATGACGTCTATCTCAATGTCGCCGGCGGCCTGCGTATCAACGAGCCGGCGGCCGATCTCGCCGCGGCCGCGGCGCTTGTGTCCTCGCTTGCCGGCGCGCCACTTCCCGCAGATGCTGTCTATTTCGGCGAGATCTCGTTGTCTGGCGCGGTACGCCCGGTGGCGCAGACGCCGGCGCGTCTGAAGGAAGCCGCCAAGCTCGGCTTTGCCAGAGCGATCGTCCCGGACGCTGCGCGCGCGGATACCGGCGATCCGGGCCTCAAGATCGAGGATGTCTCAAGCCTGGTTAACCTTGTTTCATCGATCGCCGCGCGCGGCCGCGCCGCCAAAGGTACACGACAAGACGGATGACGGCGCGGGAGCGCCCGGCTATACACTGAGCACGCGCACCATCATCCCTATCCGGTCACGGCCAAGCCAGCAGTCGGCGTGCCGGGGCAGAAATGAGCATAAAATCAATATCTTAAGTCTGACATTGCCGCCTTTCGCGAGAGCCGCTATGAGCGGCGCGGATTCGCGCAGCCGGCAATGTGCCGCGCGGCCCGTCGTGAGTGTCCAGCCGCGGAGCGCGTAAGCCGAAACATGCCGATCACCTTGCTCGATATTCTGCTTCTGGTCGTCATGCTGATTTCCGGCATGCTCGCCATGATCCGCGGCTTCATGCGCGAAGTCCTGTCGATCGGCGCCTGGATCATGGCGGCGCTGGTGACGCTCTACAGCTTTCCGCGCGTCATGCCGATCGCACAGAGCTATATCAGCAGCAAGATGGTCGCGACCGGCGTTGCCGTCGGCGGCGTTTTCCTGCTGACGTTGCTGATCGTGTCGATCATCACGGTGCGGATCTCTGACATGATCCTCGACAGCCGCGTCGGCGCGCTCGACCGCACGCTCGGTTTTCTGTTCGGGCTCGGCCGCGGGCTGATCATCGTCGTGGTCGCCTTCCTGTTTTTTGCATGGCTGGTGCCTGACCGCAGCCAGCCGGAATGGGTGCGCGGCGCTAAATCGAAAGTGGTCCTTCAAAGTACGGGACAATGGCTTATCTCCATGTTGCCGGACGACCCTGAAAAGACCATTTTGCAAAAGTTGAAGCGACCCAAGCCGGAAGACCAGGAACCGCCGGAAACGGGCGCAGATCAGCGTACCGACCTGCGCTCGCCAAGCGGAACGCGATAGGCATGAAACACAACACGCCCAATCCCGCGCAGCCGGAAGCGGAGTTCGACCCAGACGCCGACCGGCTCCGCGAGGAATGCGGCGTGTTCGGCGTCTTCGGCCATCCCGACGCCGCCGCCATCACCGCGCTCGGCCTGCACGCGCTCCAGCACCGCGGCCAGGAAGCCGCCGGCATCGTCTCCTTCGACGGCAAGCGCTTTCATTCCGAGCGCCGCCTCGGCCTCGTCGGCGACACCTTCTCACGCCGCGAAGTGATCGACCGCCTGCCCGGCACCATGGCCATCGGCCACGTGCGCTATTCGACCACCGGCGAAACCATCCTGCGCAACGTGCAGCCGCTGTTTGCGGAACTCGAAGGTGGCGGCTTTGCCATCGGCCATAACGGCAATTTGACCAACGGCATCTCGCTGCGGCGTGCGCTGGTGCACGAAGGCGCCATGATGCAGTCGACCAGCGACACCGAAGTGATCCTGCATCTGGTCGCGCGCGCCAAGCGCAATCGTTTCGTCGACCGCTTCGTCGAGGGTCTGCGCCAGCTCGAAGGCGCCTACGCCTTCGTCGGGCTGACCAACAAGAAACTGGTCGGCGCGCGCGATCCGCTCGGCATCCGCCCGCTGGTGATCGGCAAGCTCGACGGCTGCCCGATCCTGGCGTCGGAAACTTGCGCGCTCGACATCATCGGCGCGCAATACGTGCGCGACGTGGAAAACGGCGAAGTCGTGATCTTCGACGAGGATGGCGCGCAATCGCACAAGCCGTTCCCGCCGATGGTGCCGCGGCCTTGCATCTTCGAATACATCTACTTCTCGCGGCCGGATTCGATCATTGGCGGCCGTGCCGTCTATGACGTGCGCAAGGCCATGGGCGCCGAGCTCGCGCGCGAAGCGCCCGCGAATGCCGACGTGATCGTGCCGGTTCCGGACTCCGGCGTGCCGGCCGCGATCGGCTTTTCGCAAGTCGCCGGCATCCCATACGAGCTCGGCATCATCCGCAATCACTATGTCGGCCGCACTTTCATCCAGCCGACGCAGGCGATCCGCGATCAGGGTGTGCGCATGAAGCATTCCGCCAATCGCGCGGTGGTCGCGGGCAAGCGCATCGTGCTGGTCGACAACTCCATCGTGCGCGGCACCACCTCGCGCAAGATCGTGCAGATGATGCGCGACGCCGGCGCCAAGGAAGTGCATTTCCGCATTTCCTCGCCGCCGATCACGCACCCGGATTATTACGGCATCGACACGCCCGAGCGCGACAAGCTGCTGGCGGCCACGCACGATCTCGAACAGATGCGGCAGTTTATCGGCGCCGACTCGCTGGCATTCCTGTCGGTCGACGGCATCTATCGCGCCATGGGTTGTGAGGCGCGCGATCCGGTCCGCCCGCAATTCACCGACCACTGCTTTACCGGCGATTATCCGACGCCGCTCACCGACCTCGCCGCGCAGGAAGCAAGCCCACGGCAATTGTCGCTTCTGTCGGAAGCGAGCTGAGTTTCCCCTCGTTGGCGTCTCCAAATGAGTAAACCCCTCGCCGACCGCATCGCGCTCGTCACCGGCGCCTCGCGCGGCATCGGCGCGGCGCTGGCGCTGCATCTGGCCGAAGCCGGCGCGCATGTGGTGGCGGTGGCGCGCACCGTCGGCGGGCTGGAAGAGCTCGACGACAAGATCAAGGCCATAGGCGGCACCGCAACCTTGGTGCCGCTCGACATGAAAGACGTCGAAGGCATTGCTCGCATTGCGCCCGCGCTGAATTCAACGTTACGGCCGGCTCGACATATTGATCGGCAATGCCGGGTTTCTGCCGGTGCCCTCGCCCGTCGGCCATATCGAGCCGAAGGCTTGGGATGACGCCATGGCGATCAACCTCACCGCCAACTGGCATCTGCTGCGGGCCTGCGATCCGCTTTTGCAGGCCGCCGATGCCGGGCGCGCCGTGTTCATAACGTCGGCAGTCGCCTGGGACGCGCGCCCCTATTTCGCCGCTTACGCGGCGTCGAAGTCCGCGCTCGAAACGCTGGTGCGCACCTATGCCGGCGAGTGCGAAAGCACAAAGGTGCGGGCCAACCTGTTCAGCCCGGGGCCGACCCGCACGCGCATGATGCGGGTGGCGTTTCCCGGTCTCGATCAGGAGACGTTGCCGCCGCCGGAAGACGTTTCCAAAGCCATCGTGCCGCTGTGCCTTGCCTCCTGCACCGAGAACGGCAAGGTTTACGACTACCGTCAAGGCAAGTTTCTAGAGTTTCACGCGCCGTCGTGACGCACGCGTTTATTCGCACGCAATTGGATGTGGCGGCACCAAGCCGGCTTTTGAGGCGAAGAGCGGCTTAGGCACGGGAGCAAAAGCCGCTGATTAAGTGCAAATGACCTTTATCAAGACGCAGGGCGACCGTTAGCGCCGGGTAGCGTCCAATTTCTGCAGGCGCCGCCATGAACGTTGCATTCGTGTGCTTTTCAGAGAGCCACACGATTGGAACCAGCCATACTCGCAGTAAGCGCCTTCAACTTTAACTTGATCACTAAGTCTGCCGCAGTCTATTGGGCCAAAGTCAAAGCACTCACTATGTCCGTTGTTCCAGTGGCAGAAGCAAGACGCCGCTTCTGCTTTCGAGGAAATTACAACAAAGAACGCAACTGCAAGAAACGTGGCGACCGAAAGGTATAGCAGGCACCCCCGTGTGTGGTGGCCGATAATTATTAAGCACGAAACTGCGCCTTGCAGACAGACCTGGGTGCCGCGTTGTTAGTCCAAATGCGCCAACCTTTTCGCTTTTTGATTGACAGCGCACGTGGCTGGATTTGGCCCATCTCGCCATTTCGTGGCCATGCAACAATTCGGTTACTTTCAGAGCGAAGCGGACATTGGCGAAGCCGCGCTCGAGAAACCCGACTTGTGAATACGCGATTTGGCAGCGCGCGCCCCGGCGAACTTGGTGAGAGAGAATTAAAATGCCTCACTTTTTCCGCTTCGCCCTCCCCCTGAACGGATTGTCCTTCTCACGCAGCGTCAGGCGGATGGGCGTGCCGGGCAGGTCGAACGTCTCGCGCAGTGAATTGACGAGATAGCGCTTGTAGGCGTCGGGCACGGCGTCAGCGCGCCGCCGATCCAGACAAAACGAAACTCGGCGGCCGCGTCTTGGCTTGCGTGATGTAGTTGAGTTTGAGCCGCCGCCCGATAC